>NZ_JAHRCU010000018.1 GCF_019083995.1 Roseococcus sp. SDR | reverse complement strand
AGGTTCTTGCATCTCCGATAAGTATTTGATTTAATTTAACAATCGAAGATCCAAGAAACTGAGTTTCTTGGCGGGAGAGTACGAGAGGGCGGAGCCCTTTCGTCTTTTGGCCTTTTTCAGCAGCCTGCTAGCCCCGGATCACGCTCCAGCTTTCGCGCTCATTGAGCAGAGCGGGGTCGAAACCGGCCAGGCGCTTGTAGTTTGCGGCCGTGTCCACGAGTTCCTGGTGGCTGATCACCGCATGCAGGTCGGTGAAGCCGCCGGGAGCGCGGCGATGCACCTCCTCCAGGATCAGGTCGGGGCCGAGGGCGCGGTTGGCCAGCGTCAGCTTCGCGGTCGGCGGCAGGCGCGCGGCCTCGTAGCGCTTCAGGCCCTCGGCGATGTCACCCGCCTGCGCCAGGTGCAGCGCCAATTGCCGCGCATCGAGGATGGCCTGGGAGGCGCCATTGGAGCCGATCGGGTACATCGGGTGGGCGGCATCGCCCAGCAGCGTGACGCGGCCTTCACTCCAGCGCGTGAGCGGGTCCCGGTCCACCATCGGGTATTCCAGCACCTGCTCCGCGCCCCGGATCAGGCCGGGCACGTCGAGCCAGCCCCAGTTCCAGCTCTCGTAATGCGGCAGGAAGACGTTGCGGTCGGCGCCCCGGTTCCAATCCTCGCGGTTGAAACCCTTGGAGGGGTCCACCTTCATCTCCGCGATCCAGTTCGTCAGCATCCGGCCATCGGGCAGGCGCTGGATCGGGTAGACCACGAATTTCTGGTCGTGATGGCCGGCCTGGACCATGGTGGCGCCGGTCAGGAAGGGCGGTGCGACCGTGGTCGCCCGCCAGAGGATGGCGCCCTGCCAGGAGGGCGCGCCCTCGCCCGGCGCGAAATGCTTGCGGATCGCGGAATGGATGCCATCCGCACCGATCAGGGCCGCGCCCTTGGCTTCCGCGCCATTCTCGAAGCGGGCGGTCACGCCATCCGCATCCTGCGCGAAGCTGGCCACGCGATGGCCGGTGTGCAGCGGAATGCCGCGCAGGCGGCATTCCTCCACCAGCAGCATCTGCAGGAGGCCGCGATGGATGCTGTATTGCGGCCAGCGATAGCCGGCGGCGAGGCCGCGATCCTCGCGCCAGATCTCCTGGCCATGGGCGCTGACATAGCGCAGCTCGCGCGTCGCGATCCCGGTTTCGGCCAGCTTGTCCGCGAGACCGAGTTCGGTCAGCTCGCGCACCGCATGCGGCAGGACGTTGATGCCGACGCCGAGCGGCTTGTACTCGGCCACCGCCTCGAAGACGCGCGGCGTGAAGCCCGCCGCCTGCAGCGAGAGCGCGGTGACGAGGCCGCCAATGCCGCCACCCGCGACGAGAATCTCAACCATGGACGGCTCCATGCAGCCATTCGCCCCACATCAGGCAGGCGGCGTCTTCGCCACGGCGCGTCACGATCTGGGCACCCAGCGGCAGGCCCTTCGCGCCCTTGCCGACCGGCACCGTCACGCAGGGCGTGTGCAGCAGCGTCCAGAGCGTGTTGAACATGGGATCGCCGGTGTAGTCGGTGCCCGCCGGCGCCTCATCCGGGGCGGAGGGGGTCAGCACCGCGTCATAGCCCGCGATGGCGTCGTTGAAGGCGGCCTGGGCGGCGGCGAAGGCGGCGCGGCCCTCGGCCAGCTTGGCGCGCGGCTCGGCGAGGCCCCACTCCATCTTCTCGCGCAGGATGGGGCTGAGCTGGGCGCGGGCATGGTCCATCTCCCAGCCCAGCGCCTCGGCGGATTCCATGTTCATCACATGCGGGTGGAGCGCCACCGCATCGGTGAAGGGCGCGCCGAGCTCGATCAGCGTGACGGTGGCCCCCGCCTTGCGCGCGGCCTCGCTCACGCACTCCATCAGCCCCGCCGTCTCGGGCGTGCCGGCCTGGCCGGGGGCCAGCACCAAAGCGAGCTTCGGCGCGCGGCCGGGCTTCGTCACGCTGTGGTCGAAGCCGGTCATCGCCGTCATCCCCAGCGCGACATCGGCGATGCTGGCGCCCATCACGCCGATGGTGTCGAGGCTCTCGCTCATCACCTTCATGCCGGCGCGGTGGAAGGTGCCGTAGCTCGGCTTGAAGCCGACCGCGCCACAATAGGCGGCCGGGCGCACGATGGAGCCGGCCGTCTGCGTGCCGAAGGCCAGGTGCAGCACGCCGGCGCCCACACCCGCCGCCGAGCCGGAGGAGGAGCCGCCCGGCGTATGGCCCGGATTGTGCGGGTTGGTGGTGGGGCCCGGGAAGCGCGTGGCGAATTCCGTGGTGACGGTCTTGCCCGCGATGATGGCGCCCGCGCGGCGGGCCAGCGCCACGCAGGCGGCGTCGCTGCGCGGCCGGTGCCCGCCCCAGATGGGCGAGCCGTATTGCGAGGGCTGGTCGGCGGTGTCGAGCACGTCCTTCACGCCCATGAAGAGGCCCGCGAGAGGCAGCTTCGCCCCCGCGGCCAGCGCCGCATCCACCCGCGCGGCCTGCTTGCGCACCAGCGCCGGGTCGTGATGTGTGAAGGCGCGCAGCACGGGCTCGCGGGCCGCGATGCGGGCCAGCATGACCTCGGCGAGTTCGGTGGCGGAAAGGCGGCCGGCGGCGATCGCGGCGGCGGCCTCGGCGGCGGGGAGCGTGGCGGGATCGGTCATGGAGCGGACGCTAAAGCGGAATCCTGCGCCACGGAACCTCCCTCGCCCGCTGATCTTTGGTCGGGCCGATGGGGATCGGTGGCGGAACCGATTGGTACGGCACAAGCCCCGCGTGCATCATCGCGGCAGAAGAGGGAGCCCGCCCGATGCGCCACCTGACCCACCCCCTGATCGCCGCCGCCGCCCTGGCCGCCAGCTTCACGATGATGGCCCCCGGGCCGGCCGAGGCGCAGACGGTCGTCCGCGTCTGCGCGATCAACCAGTCGGCCCTCGTCATGCGGAGCCGTTTCGTCTATGCCGATTGGCAGGGAACCCGCCACACCAGCCGCTGGGTCACGAGCCTGCTCGCGGAGCGGAATTGCGCGACACTCCAAGATCTCCAGTCGCTGGCGATCGAGATGGAATTCCACAACGGCATCCGGTGGGAGCGCCCGGGTCACTGTTTCGGCGGCAGCGCCCCGATGGAACCGGGAATGAGCGGCAGCGTCGTCGTGACCGGCAACGCCTTCAACTTCCGGTGCCACCGGGAGCAGTAACGCCCCCTCACCGCGCCTCGGCCACCCCCTGCGCGATGAGTTCCACCAGCGCGCGGGCCAGGCAGTCATTCAGCCGGTCGGTCGCCGCCCCGCGATCCGCCCGCGCCGTGCGCTCGAGGTCGAGCGCGCCGGTGTCCACCCAGTGCTGCATCAGGTCGTAGCGGCGGAAGAGCGGTGCGCCGGCGGCGGCGGCCACGAGGCGCAGCTTGTCTCGATAGGGGTCGATATTCGCATTGGCGCGCAGGAAGCGGGAGTATTGCTGGTCGAGGATGATGATGTCCGCGCCCCGGCGGCGGATGCGCTCGAGGCCGAGGCGCATCGCCTCGCCCATGTCATCGGGGTCGAGGCCGCGCACCGCCTCCACCGTGCCGGCCTGCCAGAGCACGAGGGCGGGCGTCTCAGCGGCCAGGCTCTCGCGCAGCAGGGCCTGGTGGTCATGCACGGTGACACCCCGACCGCCGCGCAGCGCGATCTCGACCGAGCGGCCGGGGAAGCGCGCGGCAAGCAGCGTCTGCAGCCGGGCGGGCCAGGCGGCGTCGGGGCCCGAGGCGCCGGGGCCGGTGATGGAGCCCGAGCCCAGGATCAGCACGCGCAGATTGCCCTGCTGCAGGGCACGGGCCGTGGCTGGCAGCGGGCGGGCCGCACTCACCACCTCGGGCGGGATGTCGCAGAGCGCGGCGCGCGCCGTCCTGGGGGCGCCGATGGCGGCCACCAGGGCCATGGCGGCGAGGGCCAGGGCAGGAAGGGCCCGGTTGGGAAAGACGGGCGCGGCAAGGGCTGGGAAGGGCATGGTCAGGCGATCCCGGGGAGCGGCAAGGGGGGGGAAGTCGGGGCGGGGCTGGCGACAGGCTTGGGGCGCACCGTCTCGCGCGCCCAGTCGGCAATGACGGCCACGGTGACGAGGGCCGCGAAGCAGAAGAGGTTGACGGCGAGTTGCATCCCCCAGCCGTCATCCTGCTCCAGCAGCAGCCGCGCGGCGAAGGAGAGCAGGATGCCGAAGCAGAAGACAGGCAGGCTGTGCCGTCCCATGGCGGCGAAGGGCCAGATCCAGCGCGAGCGGAGAAAGCCCCAATCACGCGGGACATAGGCAGCGACGAGATAGGTCAGCGCCAGCATCGTGATCAGCCGCACCGGATGGAGCGAGGTCTTGTCGATGCCCACCAGGAAGTCGGAGAACCAGAGCGGCATCTCCTCCATCGTCTCGGGCAGGTGCTCGGAGACGATCATGCCGAGCACGCCGAGCCCAAGGACCAGCAGGGCCAGCGCCGCGATCCAGGGGCTTCGGGGCGGCAGGGGGATGGAGGGCGCGCCCCGCGCCGCCTGCCCCAGCAGGAAGCCGCAGACGAAGAGCACCTGCCAGGCCAGCGGGTTGAAGAACCAGCCGCCCTCCTGCCAGCGCGGCAGGTTGAAGCCCGCCGCCCGCACGCCGAGCCAGAGCGCCACGGAGAGCGTCAGCACCGCCCAGGGGTGGCCGCGCAGCAGCAGCCCCGGGATGAGCAGCGCGAGCAGCACGATGTAGAGCGGCAGGATGTCGAGGAAATGCGGCTGGAAGCGCAGCAGCAGCGCCTCCAGCAGCGTCCGGTAGGGTTGCTCGGCGAAGGGGTCGAGCGCCAGCTCGTCCAGGTAGGTGGCGCGGTCGAGCGTCGCGGCCGAGAACCCCACCTGCGCGGTGAAGACCACCAGCAGGAAGATGTGCGCGACATAGAGCTTGCCGATGCGGCGGACGAGGCTCGCCGCCGCCGGCGCCCAGCCCTGGCGGTCGGCCTGGCCGGCATAGGCGAAGGCGCCGGCATAGCCGGCCAGCAGCACGAAGGCCTCGGTCGCGTCGGCGAAGGCGAAGTTCTTGAGCGTGAAGCCGCCCACCCAATTGCCCGGCGTGTGGTTGATCACGATCATCCAGAGCGCGAGGCCCCGGCAGATGTCGGCACGCATGTCCCGCCCCGGCCGCGGGAGTGATGCGGTGCTGGGACTGCTGGTTTGCGTAGCCATGGGCGTCATGAGGCCCTATATGACGTGAATGCTGCGCCGCGTCCCCCCTTTCCTGCTGCTCAGCCTCCTCCTCGCCCCCGGCGCAGGAATGGCCGCCCCCGGCTGCCCCTCGGTCACCGAGCGGCTGGCCCCTCTGCTCGGCGTCCAGGCCGAGCTGGATGCGGGCGAGCCGCTGACCATCGTCGCGCTCGGCTCCTCCTCGACCGAGGGTGCGGGCGCCTCCTCGCGCGAGGCGGCCTATCCGAACCGGCTGGAGACGCTGCTGCGCGGCAAGCTGCCGGGCGTGGAGCTGAACGTCATCAACGCCGGCAAGTCGGGCGAAACCAGCCAGGAGATGCTGGCGCGCCTCGAAGCCGATGTTCTGGCGCATGACCCGGACCTCGTCATCTGGCAGGCCGGCGGCAATGAGGTGCTGCTGGGGCGCGACCCGGAGGGCTTCCTCGCGCTGATGCGCCAGGGGCTGCGCCGCCTGCGCCAGGCCGGCGTCGAGGTGGTGCTGATGGACAACCAGCAGGCGCCGCGCATCCTGGGCACGCCGGCCCATGCCCGCTTCGAGGCGGCGATGCGCGCACTCGCCGAGGAGGAGCGCGTGCCCCTCTTCGCCCGCTCGCGCCTCATGCGCCGCTGGCAGGAGGCGGGGCTGCCGCAGGGCGAGGTGATCGCGCCCGATGGCCTCCACCACAATGATCGCGGCTATGCCTGCCTCGCCGAGGCGCTGGCGGCCGCCCTGCTCCGCTCCGCCGGGCAGCGCGAGGCGCAGCTCGCCGCGAACTGATCGCCCCTGCCCGTGACCGTCACCACCACCGCCCTGCCCTCCGGCGCGTTGCGGCATGAGATCGGCGTCGCCGCCTCGGCCCTGCCGCCGGTGCGGCCCTCGGCCCTCGAATCCGCCTGGGAGGCGGCCCGCGCCTCGGCCGAGGCAGGGCTTTGGGGTCCGGCGCGACTGATCGCCTTCCAGGACGGCGTGGAGATCGCGTTGACCGACACGGATGCCGCCTGCTGGGCCGAGGCGATGGCACGGCGCGATGGGCTCGATTCCCTGGCGGGCCTCGCGCTCTGCCTGCGCCTCCTGGCGCTGGTGGAGGTGCTGGGGCGCGCCAAATGGCTGCGCGGCCTGTTTGCCATCACGGCCGAAGGGGCCGAATTCCACCCTGCCCTGCTCGCCGCCGCCGCCCGCGCGCCGCTCGACGCGACGGGGCGTTTCGAGGATGGCCCATTGCGTGCGATGCTGGGACGGAGCATTTCGCATGCTTCCGCCTGACGATCCTTCTGACGCCCACCCTGACGAAAGACGCCCCCGCATGTCGCGCGCCGCCTGGCTCCTGCCCGTCCTCTTCCTCGCCGCCTGCGGCCCCTCCGGCAACTTCCCGGGGAATTTCTCCGCCCCCACCCTGTCGCCGCCACGCCCGGGAGACCCGCGCACCAATGAGGCGGTCGCCCAGGCCTGCCGCGCCCAGGTGGCGCAGCAGCTGCAGCGGCAGGATCGCAGCATGCTGCTGCGCGAGGATGAGAGCAATTCGCGCCTCGGTGCGGGCTTCGGCGGCCAGCCCTCGACCAACCAGACCGATGTGCTGGCGCGGCAATACCTGTTCGAGCGGCGCATCAATGAGTGCATCCGCCTGAACACGCAGAACGACCCCTCGGTGCAGCCGGCCCCGGCCGCGACACCGGCCGCGACACCCGCGCCCACCCCGCCGCGCCGGGGCGCTCGGCCGAGCTCCTGAGCTGGGTCCTTTCGGCGCGCTCGGCCGCGCCCTGTCCCACCGCGATGCCCGGATCTTCTTCTCGGCCAGCCTGACCGCCTGGACCGGGCTCTGGATGCACCGCATCGCGGTGATGTGGCTGGCCTGGGAGCTGACGCGCTCCTCCTTCTGGGTCGGCATGGTGGCCTTCTGCGACCTGGCGCCCGCCGTCGTCTTCAGCCCCATCGCGGGCGCCGTGGCGGACCGCATGGACCGCGTAAAGCTGACCATGATCGCGCAGGGTGTCATCGGCGCGCAGGCGCTGGGCATCGCCATCCTGACCTGGACGGGCGTGATCTCCATCGGCTCGCTGCTGCTGTTCGAGGTGATCGGCGGGATCGCGGCGAGCTTCGCGCAGCCGGCCCGCCAGGCGCTGATGCCGGGGCTGGTGCCGCGCGCGGACCTGCCGGCGGCCGTCGCCTGCAATTCGCTCACCTACAATGTCGCGCGCTTCCTGGGGCCCGCCATCGCGGGCCCGATGGTGGCGATCTGGGGCGTGGTGCCGGCCATCCTCTGCAACGTGGCCGCCTATGTGCTCGCCACGGCGAGCCTTCCGCTGATGCGGGTGGACCCCGCGCATATCCAGGGCCACGCACCCGAGGCCTCGTTGCTGGCGGAAACCGTGGAGGGCGTGCGCTATGCCGCCAACCATCCGGGCATCGGGCCCATCCTGCTCTTTGCCGGCATCAGCGCCATCCTGCTGCGCGGCATCCAGGAGGTGCTGCCGCCCTATGTGGAGCGCCTGTTCGACCAGGGGGCGGCCGGGCTCGCGCTGCTGACCGCGGCGATCGGCGTGGGCGCGCTGGTGGCGGGGCTCTGGGTGGCCTCGCGCGGGCGGCTCCAGGGGACGACGCGGGTCGCGGTGGTCGCGATCGGCGTGCAGGCGCTTTGCGCCATGGGCTTCGTGGCGACGGGCTGGTTCGCCTTCGCGGTGCTCTGCGGCGTGCTCTACGGCGCCTGCGCCTCGATGCACGGCATTTCGGTGCAGACGCTCGCGCAATCGGCCGCCCTGACCAAGATGCGCGGGCGGACGCTCGCCCTCTGGGGCCTCATCACGCGCGCCTGCCCGGCCCTGGGCGCCCTGGTGCTGGGCACGGCGGGCGAAGCCTTCGGCATGCGGCTCCCCACGCTGATCGCGGCGGGGGCCGCGTTGCTGGTGACGGCCTGGGGCGTGACACGCATGCGTGCCTGGGCCAGACATCTCGAGAATCCCACATAGGACTGGTTTGGATGCTGAACACCGCGATCATCGGCATGGGCAATTGGGGCCGCACGCTGGTCAACTCCGTGCAGGGCAGGAACGGCGCGGGGCTGCGCTTCGTCGCCGGCACGACGGGCACGCTGGACAAGGCGCGCGACTACGCGGCCGAGAAGGGCATCCGCCTGCACGCGACCTATAAGGAAGTGCTGGCTGACCGCGAGGTGCAGGCGGTGGCGCTCGCCAGCCCGCACGGCATCCATGCCGAGCAGGTGATCGCCGCCGCCGCCGCGGGCAAGCACGTCTTCGTCGAGAAGCCCTTCACGCTCAGCAAGGCGAGTGCGGAGGCCGCCGTCGCCGCCTGCCAGAAGGCCGGCGTGGTGCTGGCGCTGGGCCATAACCGCCGCTTCCTGCCCGCCGTGGCGGAGATGAAGAAGCTCCTGGCCGAAGGGGCGCTCGGCACGCTACTGCACGTGGAAGGCCAGTTCAGCGGGCCGGGCGCCTTCGCCTACAAGGAGGGGATGTGGCGGGCCGACCGCGCCGAAAGCCCGCTGGGGGGCATGGGCGGCATGGGCATCCACATGGTGGACATGATCATCAACCTGGCCGGGCGCTTCCGCGACGTGCGCGTGCTGAGCCACGCCCGCGTCAGCACCACCATCGATGACACGACGGCGATGATGGCGACGCTGGAGAGCGGCGCGACCGTGACCTTCGCCACCCTGGCGCTGGCACCGCGCTACTGGCGCGTGGCGCTGTTCGGCACGGATGGCCTGGTCGAGCAGCGCGGGCATGAGCAGCTGTTTTTCCGCGCCCGTGACGGCAAGGAATGGACGCGCGACTTCCCCGTGACGGATATCGAGCATGCGGAACTGGAAGCCTTCGCGGCGGCGGTGGCAGGCGGCCCCGCCTATCCGCTGCCGCTGGACGAGGCGGTCCATGGCGTTTCGGTCTTCGAGACGATGATCTTCGCCGCCGCCTCGGGCAGCGCCTACGCGGTGGCCTGAAGACCGCTTACCGGCGCGCGCGGGGCGCGGGCTCCGGCGCGTCGCAATTCTCGCCGGCGAGCGTCAGCGTCACACTGCTGGAATGCGCCCCCTCCTGCGCCTCGGGCGGGGCGAGGACGAGCTGCACCCCCTGCCCCGCCACCGCCGGCATGACCTGCAGCACGACCTCCGCTCCGCAGGCGCGCAGGCCCTGACGTGCCGCCTGGGCACGGGTGGTGGCCATGGCGTCCACCGCCTGCGTCATGGCGTCGCTCAGTGTCAGGGTCGGCGTCGGCGGCATCAGCGTCGGCGCCGAGCAGGCCGAGAGAGCGAGGGCGGTGAGAATGGGGCCGGTCTTGCGTCGCATGCGGCGTCCTCCGAGAGCGTCGGCGTGACTCTGCGCCGCCCGTCCTTCCGCGGCAATGCGGGATTGCGTCCGCCGCCGCCTTCCGCCCTGCCGCCCCCTGCGTTAAGTCTTGGCGGCCTTCGCAACACCAGGAGCAACGCCCCAGATGAGCAAGATCACCCGCACCGGCAGCAACCAGATCCTCAGCAGCGCCGTCGAGTACCACAATTTCGTGTATCTGGCCGGTATCACCGCCGATGACCTGAGCCAGGACATCACGGGCCAGACCCGCCAGGTCGTCGCCAAGATCAACGCCCTGCTGGAGGCGAACGGCACGGACACGACGCGCCTGCTGCAGGCGCAGATCTGGCTGAAGGACATCCGTGACCGCGACGCGATGAACAAGGTCTGGGTGGAGTGGCTGGGCGATGCCGGCCGCCCGGCCCGCGCCTGCGTGCAGGCCAATATGGCCGATCCGCGCCACCTCGTGGAAATCATGATCACCGCCTGCAAGTAATTCCGGCGGGCGGGCATTCATTGCCCGGCAATACTTCGAGAAGCGCGCTGGCCTGGTCAGGCCGGCGCGCTTTTTCGTGTCAGGGGCCGTCGGACGTGACTGCGGCGCGGCAGGATGATGCTGCGAAGCTCCCGACATGACTTCCAGGCAAGCTGTGGCATTTCGGCCGCAACACTGTGGCAAAAAGCTCCGCCAATGGCATTTGCAGGAAGATCGTCCTGATTTTTGCGCTCAGACAGGGGGGCTGTGGACAAATCACGCCGGGTTACGCCGTGTGTCGCAATTCCGGGTTGCCGGGGCCGCCCTCGCCCGATACCCGAAACACAGCGAAACATTCCAACCGCCCAGGAGGGGTTCTGCATGCGTCTGAAGCTCGCGACCATGACCATGTGCCTGCTGCTTGGCACGGCGCCCTTCGCGCCCCAGGCCTCCGCCTCGCGCGGGGATGGACGGTCGGATGTGCGGGCTTCCGCATCGCAGCCCCGCCAGGCCTCGGCCCAGGCCAACCGCCAGGCCGGGACCCGGCAGAGCCGCGGCGGCTATGGCGGGGGCCTGACCTGCGTGCCCTATGCGCGCTCGGTCACCGGCATGGACATTTCCGGCAATGGGCGGGACTGGTGGCACAATGCCGCCGGCCGCTATGCCCGCGGCCAGCGCCCGCAGGTGGGCTCCGTGCTCGCCTGGCCGGGTTCGGGGGGCATGAGCTCCGGCCATGTCGCCGTCGTCTCCCGCGTGCTCAATGCGCGCCTGATCGAGATCGACCACGCCAATTGGGGCGGCCCGGGCATCCGCCGTGGCACCGTCATGCGCAATGTGCAGGTGATGGACGTCTCGTCCGACAATTCCTGGACCCGCGTGCGCGTCCAGGTGGGCTGGAGCAACGAGAATTTCGGCCGCGAGTATCCGACCTACGGCTTCATCCACAACCGCCCTGCCAATACGGCGCTGGCCGATGCGGCTGACGACATGATCCGCCCGGTCTCCTACACCCGGCGCAGCGCCGCGCCGCGCCATCGCGCCGCGAATACGCAGCAGCGCATGGCCAGCCGCCCGGCGCCCGCCACCCGCGTCGCCCAGGCCCGCCCGTCCCGCTGAAGCGGGGCCGCTGACCCAGGCTGCTGACGGGGGTCGCTGACGGGGGCGCGCGATTGGGGCATGCTGGTCCCTGCAGGAGGGTTCCATGTTCGTCGCCGCCAACCGCTTCCGAGTCATTCCCGAGCAGGCCGCCGCCTTCGAGGAGGTCTGGCTGACCCGCGAGAGCCGGCTGCATGAGCTGCCGGGCTTCGTGAGCTTCCAGCTGCTGCGCGGCCCACAGGCGGAGGATCACATCCTCTACACCTCCTCCACGCTCTGGGCCTCGCGCGGGGATTTCGAAGCCTGGACGCGCTCGGAGCAGTTCCGCCGGGCGCATTCGGGGGCGGGCAGCAGCCGGAACCTCACGCTGGGCCCGCCAAGCTTCGAGGGTTTCGATGTGATCCAACACATCAAGAACGACAAATAATCCGCTGATTCTACAGAAATTCTCAGAATCAGCCCGAACCCTCAGGCCATCTCCATCGAGCGGTCCCAGAGGTTCGGCACCACCGTGTTCGTGTAGCCCGAGACGAAGCGCTTCCTGGCACTCGTCTGCGGATCGAAGGTGTGGCGCTCGATCGCACCGATATTGCCGCCATAGACATGGATCGAGATGGAGGGGCGATCCGGGATGGCGTTCTCCACCCAGTGCACATCTTCCTCGCCCGAGCCCACGCCCACCACCTGGCCGGGGCTCAGATGGTCCACCTGCCCCTCGCGCATCGGCGCGCCCGGCTCGGGGTGCATGGTCACGCTGACCTCGGCGCCGCGCAGCATGCCGACCAGGCCCCAGACCTTGTGGTTGTGGATCGGCGTGCGCTGGCCGATGCCCCAGACGAAGCTGACCACGGAGAAGCGCTCCAGCGGGTCGCAATGCAGCAGGTATTGGCGGTAGGTAGGCCCCGGCTCGGCCAGCGCCTCGGGCAGCCAGTCATCCTGGGCGATGAGGTCGGCCAGCAGCGCCTGTCCCTCGGAGAGCCAGCGCTCCTCGGAGGGGTTCTGGTCGGCGAGGCGCGTCATCGCCTGGATGAAGCGGCGCAGGCGGGAAATGTCGGTCATCAATCCTCTCCGAGGGCACGCTTTGCAACGGCGGCGAGGTAGCTGGAGGCCACCGGCAGCACGTCATCGTTGAAGTCATAGGCGGGATGGTGCAGCTCGCGGCCCCCATCGGCCGGGCCATTGCCGATCCAGACGAAGGCACCGGGCACCTCGTTGAGGAACCAGGAGAAGTCCTCGCCGGTCATGGCGGGCGGCAGGTCGCGCCTGGCGGTGGTGACGCTGGCCGCCGCGGCGGCGGCCGTCTCGCGCTCGGCCGGGTGGTTCGCGGTGACGGGCACGCCGCGGCGGAACTCGACCGAGGCGGTGAGGCCGAAGGCGGCGGCGATCCCGTGCGCGATCTCGCGCATGCGGGTCTCGATGAGGTCGCCCACAGCCTCGTCCAGCCAGCGGGCGGTGCCGTGCAGCCGGGCGCGGCTCGAGATCTGGTTCCCGGCCGAGCCGGCTTCCGCGATGGTGACGGAGACGACCGCCGATTCGAGCGGGTCCACCCCACGCGCCACGATGGATTGCAGCGCCACGATGGCGTGGCCCGCGCCCAGCATCGGATCGCGCGTCATGTGCGGCAGGGCGGCGTGGCCGGCATGGCCCTCGAAAATGATCTCGAAGCGGGCGCCGGCAGCCATCACGGCCTTGTCATGGATGGCGATGTGCCCGGCCGCGAGCCCGGGCCAATTGTGCCAGCCGAAGATGCGGTCCATCGGGAAGCGCTGGAACAGGCCGTCGCGGATCATGTGGCGTGCGCCGCCGCCGCCCTCCTCCGCCGGCTGGAAGACCAGGCGCACCGTGCCGGACCAGGCCTGGTCCTCCAGCAGGAGGGCGGCGGCCCCCAGCAGGGCGGTGGTGTGGCCGTCATGCCCGCAGGCATGCATGACGCCAGGCTTGCGGCTGCGATGCGGCAGCGTCTCGTCCAGCTCCTGGATCGGCAGCGCATCCATGTCGGCCCGCAGGCCCACGCTGCGGTTGCCCCCGGCACCGCTCGCCGCCCGCCGCAGGGTGGCGACCACGCCATGCCCGCCGATGCCCGTCTCGATCTCGGTGACGCCAAGCTCCCTCAGCTTCTCGACCACGAAGGCGGCCGTCTCCCCCTCATCGAGGGTCAGGCCGGGATTGGCGTGCAGGTGCCGTCGCCAGAGGGTGAGCTTGGACTGGAGATCTGGGTTCATCCCGACAATCTAGCCAGAAAGCGGGATCGCGCGTAACTCCGGTGCCGTCACGTTTTTTGAGGCAATTCTTGACCGATGACGCTTGATCTCGTTTCCAAAGGTTGTATCTTTAAAGCCTTACCACCTTGCGGTTGCAGCTTGCTGAGCATCGGGGCAGAATCACATGAAATTCGCTGACATCGGTCAACAGCTCCGCGCCTACCGGATGGAGTCCGGCATGCGGGCCGAGGAGATCGCCGCCCGCCTCGGCGTCTCACGCGCCGCGCTCTATCGCTATGAGAAGGGCGAGGTCATCAAGCTTGAGACGATCCGCCGTCTCGCCGAACTGCTCAAGGTCTCGCCGCTTTCGCTGCTGGGCATCGGCATCGAATACTTCGCCCGGCCCGCCGCCTTCCAGGAGCGGCTGCGCGGCCTGGAAGAGCAGGCCGACCAGGTGCTGCTCGCGGGCGGCGCCTTCTGCTGGCAGATCACGGGCGAGGCGCTGGAAGGCGCCCTGGCCGAAGCCTGGACCCAGGCCGTGCCGGCCGGGCCGGATCGCACCGTGGCCATCTCGCTCATCGAACAGGCGCTGGGTGCGCTGACGGCGCGCAAGCGCCTCTACGTCCAGAAGCGCCCCTCCGTGATCGCCGTGCTGAGCGAATCGGCCATCACCACCTTCCTGACCGAGGGCGTGGCCGGCGGCCTGACCATCCCCGAGGCTTCGCGCTCCCGCGCGCGAGAGGCGGCGGCGATCGAGTGCGAGGCCATGGCCGTGATCATGGAGACGGTGCCGATCGGCCTGCAGCTCGGCCTCGCTACCGGGATCCAGCCGGCCGGCCCCTTCATGGTGCTGCGCGGGCGGGAGCGTGCCCATGTCGTCACCTCCCCCATCCCGGCCGATGCGCCGCCCAGCGCCGCCGCGGGCGTGGCCGGCATCACCGCGGCCGAGGAGGCCGTCTCCGTGCACCAGCGCGTGGCGGAGGCGATGTGGCGGGATTGCCGCAAGGGCGCCGAGGCCGCAGCCCGGCTGCGCCAGCTGGTGCGCGAGGCGCGTGGCTGAATGGCTTGAGAAAGGCGCCACGCACCGCTTAGGCTTCACCCCATGCGAGCGGATGGTCCGCTCGCCCCCGGGATGAAACCTGACATGCGCCTGCTCCCCCTCGCCCTCCTCGCGCCGCTGGCCCTTGCCGGCTGCGCCGCCGAAGGCCCCGCGCCCAACGCCGCGGTCCCCAGCGCGGTCCCTGCCCCCGTGCAGCCCAACAGCCGCATCACCTTCCCGACCGACGCCGAGATCGCCGCCGGCCGGCCCATCCGCATCCGCCCGGCCGCGAATTTCGGCGAATACGGCGTGATCCAGTCGCTGCCTGGGGCGGCCGCTTGTGGCGTGCTGCAGCAGGGCCGCGTGGCGCGCTCGCTGCCCGTCTCCTCGCCCTCGGGCGCGGTGACGCCCGCCTTCAGCATCGGCGGCCCCTGCCCGCGTACCGATGACAATCGTGGCCTGCCCTTCGTGCAGATCAGCCAGGCCTGGTACCTGGCCAATGGCTATTACCTGCGCGGACCGACGGATGAGTGCTTCCTGCCGCATGTCGGCTCGAACGCCGTCTGCGTGCCGCGGACGACGCGCCCGAGCTGAAGCTCAGCCCCGGGCCAGCGGGTGGTGTTCCTCGACCACCGCCCGCAGCCGCTCTTCCAGGACGCGGGTGTAGATCTGCGTGGTCGCGATGTCGGCATGGCCGAGCAGGGTCTGCAGGGCGCGCAAATCGGCGCCGCGGGCCAGCAGATGGGTCGCGAAGCTGTGCCGCAACACGTGCGGGCTGACCTTTGCCGGATCGAGCCCGCCGGCGATGGCCGCCTGCTTCAGCAGCAGCCCCACCCCCTGACGCGTCAGGTGCCCATTGGCCCCGCGTGAGGGCAGCAGCCATTTGCGGGCCGAAAGCCGGCCCTTGCCGCGCGGCACGAGGCCGGCCTGGGCCGCCATCGCCGCCTCCCGCGCGCGGCGGGAGATGGGGACCAGCCGCTCCTTCCGCCCCTTGCCCATGACGGTCACCAGCGGCTCCTCCTCCCGCATCAGGCCGGCGGGGAGTGTCACCAGCTCGGTCACGCGCAGGCCAGAGGCGTAAAGCAGCTCGATCGCCGCCGTCGCCACCGGCGCCTGGGCGGCGGGCAGCCTGGACGCCCCCTCGATGAGCTGCTGCACCTCGGCCTCGCTCAGCGCCTTGGGCAGGGGTGCGGGGGCCTTGGGCGCGTCCAGCAATTCGGTCGGGTCGTCGGGGCGCAGGCCCTCGCGCGCCAGGAAGCGGTAGAATTGCCGGAGCGAGGAGAGGCGCCGCGCCTGGGTCCGGGCCGAATAGATGGACTGGCTGCCCAGCCAGCCGCGCAGATCCTCGGGCGTGGCCTGGACCGGATCGCCCTCCAGGTGCGACAGCGCGCTCTCCAGGTCGGCGCGATAGGCCTCTATCGTGTTGCGGGCCGCGCCGCGCTCGGCGGCCATCATCTCCAGGAAGGCCTCGAGATGACGATTCACGCCGCCTCAGCGCACCTGGAAGCGGTCATTGGGCAGCACGCGCTCCACCGGGGCGGTGGTGACCGCGGGCGGGAAGGCGCCCAGCGCCAGCAGGCCCAGCGCGCCGGCGCAGAGCAGCAGGAGGAACAGGGTCAGCACCGGGCGGCGAAACATGAGATCTGGGGCGTCCCCTCGCAGGCATCAGGGATTGTGCTAGCGTCGCGCCCAGTGTCACGCAACCTCGCCCAGCCCGATTCCGGCCCAGCCTCCGTGGTCCGCCATGCGCAGAACAGCATCGTGCTGGTCGGCATGCCGGGGGCCGGCAAATCCTCCATCGGCCGCCGCCTCGCCGCGCGCTTCGGCCTGCCCTTCCGCGACGCCGACACCGAGATCGAGCAGGCGGCCGGCATTCCGATCTCGGAGATCTTCGCCCGCTATGGCGAGGCGCATTTCCGCGAGGGCGAGCGGCGCGTGATCTCCCGCCTGCTGAACTCCGGCGAGCCCATCGTGCTGGCGACCGGCGGCGGCGCCTATGTGGACCCGCGCTCCCGCGCCGCGATCCGCGAGGCGGGGGCCACGGCGCTCTGGCTGAAGTGCCGCCTTTCCACCCTGCTGCGCCGCGTCGCCGGGCGCGACCACCGGCCCATGTTCGTGGGCCAGGACCCGCGCGAGGTGCTGGAGCGCCTGATGGCCGCCCGCCACCCCGCCTATGCCGAGGCTGATGTGACCCTGCTCTGCACCGACGAACACCCCGATGTGACGACGCGCCGCGTGGCCGAGGCGCTGGCCGCGCATCGCGCGCCCGAGCGGCTGCACGTGGCGCTCTCGCGCAACGCTTATGACATCGTGATCGGCGAGGGCGTGCTGCGGCGCGCCGGCGCCGAGATGGCCCAGCGCCTGGAGGGGCGGCGCGCCGTCATCGTCAGCGACCAGTCCGTGGCGCCGCTGCACCTGCCCACCCTGCGCGAATCTCTGGCCGATGCGGGCTTCACCGTGGCTGGTGAATTCCTCGTCCCCCCTGGCGAGGCCAGCAAATGCTTCGCGCAATTCGAACGGCTGGTGGATGGCATCCTCTCGGCCAAGGCGGACCGGCGCCTCGCCGTGATCGCGCTGGGCGGCGGCGTGGTGGGGGATCTGGCCGGCTTCGCCGCCGCCGCCGTGCTGCGCGGCCTGCCCTTCGTGCAATGCCCGACCACGCTGCTGGCCCAGGTGGACAGCTCGGTGGGCGGCAAGACCGGCATCAACACCGCGCACGGCAAGAACCTGGTGGGCGCTTTCCATCAGCCCAAGCTGGTGCTGGCCGATACGGCCACGCTGCGCACCCTGCCGCCGCGCGAATTGCGCGCGGGCTGGGCCGAAGTCGCCAAGCACGGGCTGCTGCAGGGCCCGCTCTGGGAGTGGTGCGAGGCCGAGGGCCCGCGCGCCATGCAGGGCGACCCCGAGGCACTGGCCCATGCCGTGCTGGAGAGCTGCAAGCTCAAATCCGCCGTCGTCGTGGATGACGAGTTCGAGATGAAGCCCGAGGGCGGGCGCGCGCTGCTCAATCTCGGCCACACCTTCGGCCATGCGCTGGAGGCCGAGTGCGGCTATGGCGGCGAATTGCTGCATGGCGAGGCCGTCGCCATCGGATTGGGCCTCGCCACCGAGCTTTCGGCGCGGATGGGCCTCTGCTCGCAGGAAATGCCGGGCCGCGTCCGCGAGCATCTGCGCGAGGTGGGGCTGCCCAACCGCATCGCCTCCCTGCCCCGCCGCTTCAGCGTGGAGCGCCTGATCGCGCGCATGCGCGCCGACAAGAAGGCGCGCGACGGCGCCATGCGCTTCGTGCTGCTGCGGGCACCGGGCGACGTGTTCACCGAGAGCGGCGTGACCGAGGCGATGGTCCGCGCGCTCCTCACCGAGGAAGGCTGCGAGCCATGAGCGAGTACAACCTCCAGGTCCTGCTGAAGCGCCGCCCGGTCGGCGAGCCGGTAGAAGCCGATTTCGAGATCATCGAGGGCCCGGTGCCGCTGCCCGGCCATGGCCAGGTGCTGGTGCGCAACCGCTTCCTCAGCCTCGATCCCTATATGCGCGGCCGGATGAGCGACGCGAAGAGCTACGCCAAGCCCGTCGAGATCGGCGCCGTGATGGAAGGGGCGACGGTGGGAGAGGTCGTCGTCTCCAATGACCCCGCCTTCGCGCCGGGCGATGCGGTGATGGGCGGCCAGGGCTGGCAGCGCTTCTGCGCCATGGATGGCACCAAGCTGCGCAAGGTCGATGTGAATGAGGTGCCGCTCTCGGCCAATCTTGGCGTGCTGGGCATGCCGGGGCTGACGGCCTGGGTGGGGCTTGAGGATATCGGCGAGCCCAAGCCGGGCGAGACGGTGGTGATCAGCGCGGCCTCGGGCGCGGTGGGCCAGGTGGCGGGGCAGATCGCGCGTGCGCGCGGCGCGCGCGTCATCGGCATCGCGGGCGGGGCGGCGAAATGCGACTTCGTGAAGAAGGAACTGGGCTTCGATGACTGCCTGGACCATCGCGGCGACCTGAACGCGCAGCTGGAGCGCGCCTGCCCCGATGGCATCGACGTCTATTGGGAGAATGTGGGTGGGCATGTGCAGGCCGCGGTCTTCCCGCGGCTGCGCGATTTCGCGCGCATGGTGATGTGCGGGATGATCGCGCAGTACAACATCGCCCCGGGCGCCGATGCCGCGGGCGCGCCCCCTGGCCCCAATCTCGGCCCCGTGGTGCGCAAGCGGCTGCGCATCCAGGGCTTCATCGTGAGCGACCATGGCTGGCAACGCTATCCGCAATTCCGCGCGGTGATGCTGGGGCTGATCCGCTCCGGACAGCTCAGCTGGCGCGAGGACATCGTGAATGGCCTGGAGGCCGCGCCGCGCGCCTTCATCGGCCTGCTCAAGGGCGAGAATTTCGGCAAGCTCGTCATCAAGGTGGAATGACTTCGCGGCTTCTTGCATTGCTGCCATGCATGACGCACACAGGCACGAGAGATTCCCATCGGACGGAGAGACATGATGACGCGTAACCTCACCCGCCGCGCCAGCCTCACCGCCCTCGGTGGCGGCGCGGCGACGCTCGCCCTGCCCGCCAATCATGCCCGCGCCCAGGCGCCGCGCGAGCTGCGCATGGGCCTGATCACCCCGCCGCCGCACACCTGGAACCAGCAGCTGACGGCCTGGGGCACGCGGCTGCGCGATGCCTCCAACGGGCGCTTCACGGTCACGCTCTTCCCCTCGGGCCAGCTCGGCAACGAGGCGGCGATGCTGCAGCAGCTGCAGACCGGCGCGCTCGACCTCAGCCTGCTGACCGTCTCCGAGATCAGCAACCGCGTGGATGCCTTCGGCGCGCTGCTCGCCCCCTTCATCGCCAAGGACATCGAGGAGGCGGTGCGCCTGCTGCGCCATCCCATCGCGCTCGGCCTGCTCAACGGCCTGCCGCAGGCGACGGGCTGCGTCGGCTTCCGCTACGGCATGGTCGGCATGCGCCAGCTCAGCACGCGCGACGTGACGAACACCCTGGCCGATCTGCGCGGCAAGAAGATCCGCATCACGCCGGCGGCACCCACGCGCGACTTCTTCAACCTGATCGGCATGGCGCCCACGCCCCTGCCCCTGCCGCAGATCTTCGAGGCGCTGTCCAACGGCCAGATCGACGGCGTGGACCTGGATTTCGAGAGCATCATCAACAACCGGTTCCAGGATCTCTGCCGGACGATGCTGCTGACCAACCACTTCATCTTCCCGGCCGTGGGCCTGATGTCCGCCCGCGTCTTCGGCACGCTGGCCCCGCCCGACCGCGAGCTGATCCGCGGCACGCTGACCGAGGCGCTGGATGCGCTCTGCAACTCCATGCCCGAGCGCGAGGCGCGCCAGGGGGCGCAGCTGCGCGCGAGCAACATGCAGATCCGCCCCACGGGCCCGGAATTCTTCGGCGATGCGGTGGCGCAGTTCGACCGCATGTGGGGGCCGAAGGCGCCGGCGCTGGCGCAGCTGCGCGCGGCGTTTCCGCGCGGCTGAGGTGGCCTCGATCGGTTGCGAGGGGGCTTTGCCCCCTCGCACTCCCCCAGCAAGAACCTCAGGTTCTTGCATCTCCGGGCAAGTCTGATGCGCAGGCTCAGCCGCGCAACCGCCGCCATCGAGAAGGGCGCGGTCATCGTCTGCATGGCGCTGGTGCTGGGCCTGGTGCTGCTCAACGTCGTCACGCGCAGCATCAACTACTCGCTGTTCTGGGTGGATGAGGCGGCGGTCTTCGCCATGGTCTGGGGCTGCTTCATCGGCGCCTCGCTGCTGGTGCACCAGCGCATGGACTTCGCCGTCACCCTGCTGACCGACCCCCTGCCCGACCGGCTGCGCCATGGCGCGCGCGTGCTGGTGGATGCGCTGGTGCTGGGTTTCGGCGCGCTGATGGTCGTGCTGTGCTGGTGGTGGTTCGACCTGCCCACGCTGGTGGCGCAGAACTGGAACCTGCAGGCCTTCTTCGAGGTGAACTACAACGGGATCTACATGGACCGGCCGACCACGGTGAACCTGCCCAAATGGCCCTTCTTCCTGGTCATGCCCTGGTTCGCACTCACCAGCACCATCCATGCCACGGCGAACCTGCTGGAGGACCTGGCCGCGCTGCGCTCAGGCGAGGCCTTCGCGGAACGGCAGGAGGCGGAGGTTTGATCACCGGCCTCGCCTTCGCGTTCCTGCTCTTCGTGGGTGCGCCCATCGGCATCGTGCTGGGGCTTTCGGCCGCGGCCTACATCTTCGCGAGCAACAACCAGGTGCTGCTCGGCTCCTACCCGATCCAGATGTTCGGGGGCGTCGAGAATTACGGGCTGCTTGCCATCCCGCTCTTTCTCATCCTGGGCGAGATCATGAACGGGGCGGGCATCACGACGCGCCTCATCGGTCTCGCCCGCGCCTTCGTGGGCACGGTGCGCGGCGGCCTCGCCTACATCAACATCATCGCCAATGCGCTGATGGCGAGCATCCTGGGCTCGGCCGCGGCGCAGATCGCGATCATGAGCCGCGTCATCGTCCCCGAGATGGACCGCGAGGGCTATGACCGGCGCTTCTCGGTCGCCACCACGGCGTCGGCCGGGCTGCTGGCGCCGATCATCCCGCCTTCCATGATGTTCGTGGTCTATGCGGTGCTGGCGCGCGTGGCGACGGGCGACATGTTCCTGGCCGGCATCATCCCCGGGCTGATGATGACGCTGGGCTTCTTCCTGGTGATCTTCGTCGTCGGCCTGCTGCGCCCCTTCCCCACGCCGCAGCCGCTCGGCTGGCGGGACCGCTTCCGCCTGCTGCGCGACGGCGCGCTCACGCTCGCCATCCCGCTCGTCATCATCGGCAGCATCACCACTGGCGTGGCGACCGCCACCGAGAGCGCAGCCGTGGCCTGCGTCGCGGCCTATCTGATCGGCCGCTTCGTGACGCGCGAATTCCACGACCGGGACCTGCCCGGCATGCTGCTGGCCGCCGGGCGGAATGCCGCCGTCGTGCTCTTCATGGTGGCGACGGCGGCCGTGTTCGGCTGGGTGCTGACCTTCGGCAAGGTGCCGCAGGACATCGCGGCCTGGATCCAGACCATCGCGACCGGCCCCGTCTCCTTCATGCTGCTGGTGAACGTCATCCTGCTCGTGATCGGGACCGTGATCGACGGCATCCCGGGCCTCATCATGGTGGTGCCCATCCTGCTGCCCATCGCGACCGACATCTACGGCATCGACCCCGTGCATTTCGGCGTGGTCGTCAGCATCAATCTGGTGCTCGGCCTCGTCTCGCCGCCGGTCGGCATCGCGCTCTTCATCGCGGCCGCCGTGACGAAGATGAAGCCGGGGCAGATCTTCCTCTGGACCATCCCCTACTGCGTCACGACGGCCGTGGTGCTGGTGCTGCTCAGCATCTTCCCGGCGCTGACGCTCTACCTGGTGCGCTGAGCACCGCCCCCCGGCCGGCCCGGCCGCTTCACGCTTGCGTTGCATCAAGGCGTGCGGCGCGCCAACCTTCCAGCATGCCGGCAGCAAGGCATCCGGTCCGGACCACGCGGCCCGGGCCAGGGCAAGAGAACCCGATCGTGAAGAGGGGCCAGGGCAGGACAGCGATGAGCAGGGGAGCCAAGACGCCACCCACCCGCCGCGGATTTCTGGCCGCCCCCTTCCTCCTGCCCGTCATCGCCCAGGCCCAGGGGGTGGATGATTCGCTCTCGGGCGTCGTCCGGCGCGGCGTGCTGCGGGTGAACATCGCCTTCTGGACCGCCAGCTTCGTCCGGCAGCCCGAGCCCGACCCACCGGGGCTGCGCGACAGCTTCCACGATGCGCTCGCCCGGCTCATCGCGCAGCAGCTCGGCGTGCGGGCGGAGCTGCTTCCGGCGCGCGAATCGGGCCAGGGCGCGAAGCGACTGATCGAGGGCCACGTGGACCTTGCGCTCGCGCCGCCGATCACGCGCGGGCTGCTGCGGCAGATCATGTTCTGCGCGCCGCATCTCCACCTCGACCTCGTGGTGCTGGTGCGCGGGGGCGAGCGGCCGGAGCGCGGGCGCCAAAGGCTGCAGGGCATGCGCCTCGGCGCGCTGACCGTCCTCGCCACGTCCCTGGCCGACCGCGGCACCCTCGCCAGCGTGATGCCGGTGCCGACCCCGTGGCTGCTGCTGCAGCATCTGCTGGAAGGCCAGCTCGACGGCGCCATCCTGACCAGCGTGAGCGCCGATTCGGCGCTGCGCCAGTTGCCGGAGCTCGGCCTGCGCGTGCAGCAGTCGCTGGCCACAGCGACCTTCGCCGGCGCGGTCGCCTATGGCGCGCATGACCTGCGGCGGGCGGTGAACCTCGCCATCGATCAGCTCCTGATGGATGGCCGCCTGGCCGCCCTGTTCCGCCGCGAGACCGGCCTGCCCTTCAACCCGCCCTATCCGGACTGACGCCGATGCCGCCCCCCCTCCTCCCGCGCCGCGGCCTGCTTCTCGCCGGAGCCACGCTCGCGGCGCCCGCCCTGGCCCTGGCGCAGACGGATGGGCCGCAGACCGTGAACTTCATCAGCTGGACCAGCGGCGAGGCCGTGCAGGCCACGCTGCGCGCGCAGATCACGAGCTTCATGTCGGCCAGCGGCCTGCGCGTCGCGCAGCAGCATTTCCCCTGGAGCGCCTACCGCACCGCCCTGCTCTCGCGCATGCTGGCCGACGGGCCGGCGGATGTGATCTGGCTCTCCGACGCGTGGCTGCCGGAATTCGCCGAGGCCGGCTGGGTGCGGCCGATTGCGGATGTGGCGGCGCTGATGCGCTTCACGCCCGAGACCCGCGCCTCCTGCGTGGAGGGGATGAGCCACCGGGGCGAGCAATACGGCCTCGCCTATTACGGGGACAACATGGCCTTCCTTTACAATGCGCGCCTGCTGAGGCTCGCGGGCTTCAGCGACCCGCCCCGCAGCTGGACCGAGGTGGTGAACCAGGCGCAGGTGATCCGCCGGCGGGGCCTGGCGGCGGCCCCGCTCGGCGTGCCGCTCGCGGCCGATCCCTGGCTGATCGAGATCATCTCCACCCTCGTCTTCAGCTTCGGCGGGGATTTCGTGGCGGGCGGCGAGCCGGTGATGGCCGAACGACCGCAGACCCGCGCCGCGCTCGAGTTCCTCGCGCATGCGATCCTGCATGAGCGCATCATCTCGCCCGAGGCGGTCAGCGCCAGCGAGGATGACGTGCTGGAGGCCTTCGGCCAGGGCCAGCACGCCTTCGCCATCCTGCCCACCTACCGGATGCGCTTCCTCAACAACCCGGCGCGCTATGCCGCGGCCGGGAACTTCCATGTGGCGCTGATGCCCAACGGCCCCGATGCGACGCGGCATGAGACCTGCGGCTGGGTGCGGATGTATGCGCTCACCTCGGCCGCGGCGGGCAATCTCCGGCGGCTGCGCAATGCCGTCGCCTTCATGGAGGCCTTCGGCGGGCGGGACCATACGGGCGAATACGCCATGGCCAAGCGCCTGCTCTTCGGCGTCGGCGTGCCCTTCTGCGCGACGCCGCTCTACCAGGACCCGCAGGTGATCGACTACGTCACGCAATGGAGCCTGGGCGGGAACATGGTGCTGCGCCAGCAAATGGATGCGGTGCGCACCAAGGACGTGATCTCGCCCTGGTTCGGCAATTGGCAGGCGTTGACCGACCGGCTGTGGCAGGCGATCTGCCAGGGCACGCTAGCGCCTGGGGCCGGCCTCACCCTGGCGGCCGAGGCCTGGTCGGGCCTCAAGCGCTCAAGGGGCTGAGCCGTGCCGCGCGCTCTGCTCGCCCGTCGCAGCCTGCTGGCCGGCCTGCCGCTGCTGGCCGGCACGGCAGAGGCTGCGCCCGATGGCTCGCTCCGGCGCGTGCTGGATGCGGGGGTGATCCGCCTCGGCGTACAGGTGGAGGGGACGGCCGCCGCCACGCGCAGCACGGATGGCAGCCTGCGCGGCTACCTGCCCGAAATCGGCCACCGCATCGCGCGGGGGCTCGGCGTGCGGGCGGAATTCGTGACGGTGCCGCGCGGCGACATGCTGGGCCTCTCGCAGCAGCGCGCCTTCGACCTGGGGCTGGGCGGGGCCATCGCCAGCACCTGGCTCGCCATGACGGCGCTGCTGAGCGACCCGATCATGCGCTTTCACCTCGTCGTGCTCACGCCGCACGACCGGCCGGTGAGCGGCATGGGGGAGCTCGCCACCTGGCGCGTCGGCATCCTCGATGGGCGTTCCTTCGCCGAGGCGCTGCGCGAGGCGGGCGTGGAGGAGGCGCGCACCGTGACCTATCGCAGTTGGGAACAGGCGGCCGTGGCGCTGACGCGCGGCGGGGAGGAGGCGGTGATCGTCCCGAATTATCACGCAAGAGAGATCCAGCGCGTGGTGCCCCGCGCGACCATGCGCTTCACCCTGGGCGAGTTCTGGCATTGCGCCATGCTGCGGATGGGCGAGCACGACCTGCTGCGGGCGGTGAACGTGCTGCTCCATCTGCTGCGGCAGGAGGGCCAGCTGCCCGCCCTGCACCGCGCCTTCTTCGAGCAGGACCCGGGCGGCAGGAGGACCTTGTGACGACGCATCCGGCCCTCGGGCGGCGGCAGGTGCTGGCCCTCGCGGGGGTGACCCTGCCCACCGCGGGCGCGCGGGCCACCGCGCCGGGAGACATCCTGCGGCGCGTGCGGGAGGCGGGCGTTGTGCGCGTCGGCGTCTGGCTGGAGGCGCCGCCCTGGGGCGGCTTCGATGCCGATGGCCGACCCGATGGCTCCGAGGTCGCGATCGCGCGGCTGCTGGCACGAGACATGGGCGTGGGCCTGCGCCTCGTGCGGGTGACGGCGCGCGAGCGCGTGGAGGCGCTGCTCCAGGACCGCTGCGACGTGCTGGCCGCCGCCCTGCCGATGATCCAACCCCATACCGGGCGCGTGGCCTTCAGCGTGCCGCATGGCCGGGTGAACACCGTCTTCGCCGCGCCGCCGGGCTTGCACCTGCGTTCGCTCGGCGACCTCGCCGGGCTGCGGATCGCGATGGCGGCCGGAACCATGGCGGCCGAAATGGCGCATGCAATGCTGCCGCCGGGCAGCATCGCCCTCTTCACGCCGGGCACCGCGCAGACGGTGGAGGCCCTGCTGCTGGGCGAGGCCGATGTGGCGGTGACCTATGACTGGCAGCTGCGCGACCTGCGCCTCGCCCGGCCGGACATCGACATCCTGCCGCAGCTGCCCGCGCATTCCTGGACCTACGGCCTCGCGACACAGCTGGGCCAGCCGGACCTGCAGCGCTTCCTCAACATCTTCCTCTTCCTGCGCGGGCTGGACGGCACGCTGGCCGATATCCACGCCCGCTATTTCGCCTCGCCCTTGCCGGAGGGGCTGCGCTTCCGCTGACCGCGCGGCTCACCGGAAGCGGGCGCGGCATTCGCGCAGCGCCGTCATCGCCTGGGGCATGCCCGACATGAACCAGGCATAGGTGCGGTCCCGCACCGGGATGCGCGCATCGGAGGCCACGGCGAAATTCGCGATCACCGCCGTGATGTCCATCGAAGAGCGGCGGTTCGGATGGACCGCCAGCACGCCGTCGAAGGAACGGCCGTTGATGGAGTAGCGCGTCGGGATGCGCGAGCCCGCGGCCAGGCTTTCATGCGCCGTGAGCGAGAGGATGTAGAGATTGTTGTCGAGAAGCGAGATGCGCGGGACGTTGGTCGGCGCGTGGCGCTCATAGGTGATCGTGCAGCGCTCGAAGCTGCCATCGGCGCGGACATGCTCGCGCAGATCCCAGCCGCCGACATTGCGGATGAGGCGCTCGCCCGGTGGATAGCGGCCGGTCGGGCGGCCACCGGTGCTGTTCGCGCCGGGATTGGCGAGGCAGTTGTCCAGCGCCTGCTGGCGGGATTGGCGATGGGCGGCCACCGTCTGCTCGGGCGTGCGGATGCACCAGTCATAGTGACCGGTCCGCGTCCCGTTGAACCAGTTGTTCGGCGCGCAGCGCGCCTGCGTGGCGCGGGATGCGGCGTTCACGCCGTGCTCCGCATAGTCGCGGCAGAATCGTTCACGCTGCGCCTGGTCATTGGCATTGGCCGGTGGAGGGCCTTGGCCGGCATTGCGCGCCTCGACCACACATTGGATCTGGATGGGCGGGGCATTGCAGCCGTTCAGATGCAGCATCTGCGTGGCGCCGGGCGCATAGGCGCGGATGTTGCCGGCATCGCAGGCCTGGGCGCTCGCGTAGTTGCAGGCCTGGACGTTGTTCTGCGCCGCCGGGCCGCGCCAATTGCCGCCGATCTGGCGCCAGTAATACTGGACATTGCCCGGCTGGAAGCTCTGTGCCGCGGTGCCACCACCGCCCGCCGCCGGCTGGGGCTGCGTCTGGGTCTGCTGCACGGGCGTGCCGGAGCGGCGGAAGCAACGCATGGGATCGCAGGTGGAGGAGGTGCAGAGCGCCTCCATGGCGCGGCGCGCGGCCTGGTAATCGGGATTGGTGGTGGAGTGGAACTGCCCGTTCCAGCCCATCAGCACGCCGAGCGGCGCGGTGCCGCGGGCCTCGCACTGGTAGTCGCCGGGCGTCACGTTCATCGGGCGGCGGAACAAGGGCTGGTAGGCGGCGGCGCGCTGCGGGTCCATCACGCGGCAGATGGCGCCCGGCGTCATCGAACCCTGGCAGGCATTGCGGCTGCCCTCGCCCCGCTCGCAGGCCTCGATCGCCTCGCGGAAGGCCTCGCCCTCCGTCGTCGCGTGGCGGCCGACATAGACATTGCCGTTGGGCTCGAAATGCGCCGGTTCGCGCTTGCCGCCCTCGATGAAGCAGACATGGACATATTGCTGCGCCAGCGCCGGCAGGGTGAGCAGCATGAACCAGGCGGCGGCAGCCAGCGCCGCCCGTCCGATCCGCAGTCGCATGGCCCCGCCATCCTTTCGCCGGCGGAGGGTGGCCGGGCGCATCGCCCGACGCGCCCCCGCGCCTCAACCTTGCCTTTCGGGAAGCTTGAGGGCCGCGGATCGTTTCGACAAGGGGCCGAAGCGGGGCGCGCCGCGCCTTACTCGGGTTCGACGCGCGCCAGGCGCAGCAGGGTCTGCGCCTTGTCGAAGTCGCGCGCGATGTAGTCGTCGAGCGCGGCGCCGGTCTGGAAGGCGGGCACGATGCCAAGGCCCTGGAGGCGGGAGCGGATCGCCTCCTCGCCCATGATCGCTCCCACCTCGGCATTGATGCGGGCGATGATGCCATCCGGCATGCGGGGCGGGCCCCAGATGGCCCACCAGGAATGCGCGTCCACCGAGGGGAAGCCGGCTTCGGCCGTGGTCGGGATGTCGGGTGCGGCGGCGCTGCGCTGCGGCGCGGTCAGCGCGATGCCGCGCAGGCTGCCGGCGCGCACCGGCGGCAGCATGGCCAGCATCGGGTCCGTGTTGAAGCCGAGGCGGCCACCCATCAGGTCCACCAGGATGGGCGAGGTACCGCGATAGGGCACGAAAGTGACGTCGGCGCCGATCTGCCGGACGAACTCGATCGAGGCGAGGTGCCCGGCCGAGCCGAGCGCCGAGACGCCGGCCGACCAGTCGCGCGGATTGGCGCGGATGGCGGCGGCCATCTCCGCCATGGTGGTCTGCGGGCGGGACGGGTTGATCGCCATGAGGCAGGGCCCCTCGCCCACGCGGGCGATGGGCTTGAGGTCGGTCAGCGGGTCATAGCCGGGCGCGCGCATGACGAGGCGCGCGATGGTCTGCACCGAGGCGGAAACCAGCAGCGTGTAGCCATCGGGCGCGGATTGCGAGACGGCGATGCCGCCCACCGTGCCATTGGCGCCGGCGCGGTTCTCGACCGTCACCGTCTGGCCGGTGCGCTCGCCCATGCGGGCGGCGATGGCACGCGCCATGGTGTCCACCGAGCCGCCGGGGGCGAAGGGGACGATGATGCGCACGGGCCGCGACGGCCAGGCCGGCTGGGCCAGGGCCGGCAGGGCGAGGCCGGTGGGCAGGAGGCTGGCGCTGGCCAAGGCGGCGCGGCGGGTGATGCGGGTGGTCACGGGCTTGGAATCTCCGGGCTGGATAGGCGACGATAGCCTGGGATCCGCGGGATGTTTACCCGAAATTCACGCGCGGCCGCGCTCAACTCGCGCGGCGCTGCTCAAGCGCCACGCGCAATGCCCGCATTTCGCTCTCCAGCGCCGCCAGCCGCTCGCCCACCGGGTCGATCTCCTGGGCGGGGAGGCCATAGCCGACCGTCACGACCTCGGGACAATCCGGGCCCGAACAGCGCGCCGGGATGCCCACCACCGTGGTGCCGTCCGGCACGGAGGCGACGGCCACGGCATTGGCGCCGACGCGGGCGCCCCGGCCCACCGTGATCGGCCCCAGCACCTGGGCGCCGGCGCCGAGGATGGCACCGTCCAGCACGTCCGGGTGCCGCTTGCCGGCCTTGAGCGAGAGGCCGCCCAAAGTCACGCCGTGGTAGATCGTCACGTCGTCGCCGATGGTCGCCGTCTCGCCGATCACGACGCCCATGCCATGGTCAATGAAGAGCCGGCGGCCGATCTTCGCCCCCGGATGGATCTCGATGCCCGTCAGCATGCGCCCCAGATGCGAGGTGAAGCGGCCGAGGCCGCGCAGGCCGAGCGTCCAGAGCCGGTGCGCGAGGCGGTGCCAGAGCACGGCGTGCAGCCCGGGATAGGAGAAGATGACCTCGGGCCAGGAAGGGCGCGCCGGGTCACGCTCGCGAATGGAGCGGCCGAGCTCGATGATCTCCAGGACCGGCCGCTCCTTCGTCGCGGGGGGGGTCATGCGAGCCAGCTCGGCACGGGCAGGCCCTTGGCTCGCAGGAACGCCGGATTGAAGAGCTTGGACTGGTAGCGCGCGCCGCCGTCGCAGAGGATGGTGACGATGCGATGCCCCGGGCCCATGCGGCGGGCGAGCTTCACGGCGGCGGCGACATTGATGCCGGCGGAGCCGCCGATGCAGAGGCCCTCATGCAAGGTGAGGTCGAAGACCTGCTCCAGCGCCTCCTCGTCGGTCACCTGCAGCGCGTCATCAATCGGCGCGCCTTCGAGGTTGCCGGGGACGCGGGACTGGCCGATGCCCTCGGTGATGGAGCCGCCCTCGCTCATTTCGGGCGTGCCGGTCTTGCGCCAGGCGTAGAGGGCGGAGCCCATGGGGTCGGCGAGCACGACCTGCGTGGTGGCGTCGTGTTCCTTCAAGGCCATGGCGATGCCGGCCAGCGTGCCGCCGGTGCCGCAGGCGCAGGTGAAGGCATCCACGCGGCCGCCGGCCTGGGCGATGATTTCGGCGCCGGTGGTGCGGCGATGGCCCTCGCGGTTGTCCAGATTGTCGAACTGGTTGGCCCAGAGGGCGGAGCCCGGGTCGGCCGCGTTCAATTCCTCGGCCAGCCGGCGTGAATAATGCACGTAGTTGCCGGGGTCCTTGAAGGGCTTGGCGGGGATGAGGCGAAGGTCGGCGCCGATCATGCGCAGGAAGTCGATCTTCTCCTGGCTTTGGGTCTCCGGCATCACGATGACGCTGCGATAGCCGCGCGCATTGCCGACGAGGGTCAGGCCGATGCCGGTATTGCCCGCCGTGCCCTCCACGATGACGCCACCCGGGCGCAGTTCGCCCCGCGCCTCCGCGCCCTGGATGATGGCAAGTGCCGCGCGGTCCTTCACCGAGCCGCCCGGATTCATGAATTCGGCCTTGCCCAGGATCTCGCAGCCGGTGGCGGCGGAGGCACGAGCGAGGCGGATCAGGGGCGTGTTCCCGATGGCGCCGAGAAGGCCGCGGACGGGGGCGGGTGCGATGGCGTTCATGGGGGGCATATCAGCACGGTCCTGTCGTGAAACAAGGGATTCCCCTGACGCAATGCGCGGGGCGCGGGGGTTCCATGCAGGAACGCCGGATAATTCACGTTGACGTTCGCTTATTTGGCCCATATCTCACGATCATACATCGTGTTTAATTCACGTCATTGCCGGTTATTTTCCGCCGGCCTGGAGCAGCTCCCGATGAACCGCCGCCAGATCCTCGCCCTCGCCCCGCTCGCCCTCGCCACGCCCGCCCTGGCGCAGGCCGACCGGCCCATCCGCCTCATCGTCCCGGTGGCGCCGGGCGGCAGCCAGGACATCGTGGCGCGCCTCATCGCCCGCCACCTGGGGCCGGTGCTGGGGCAGAATATCGTGGTGGAGAACCACCCGGGTGCGGGCAGCAATATCGGCTATGAGCTGGGCGCCCGCGCCCGGCCGGATGGGCTGACGCTGGTCGCGGGCTCGGACAGCCTCTCCATCAACAAGGGCCTGTTCCGCCGCCTCTCCTTCGACCCGGTGGAGGATTTCGCGGCCGTGGCGCAGGTCACCTCCGTGCCGCAGATCCTGGTGGTGAAGGCCGATTTTCCGGCGGCCAACCTCGCCGAATTCGTGGCGCTGAGCCGCCGGCAGCCCATCGCCGTCGGCACGCCGGGCAATGGCAGCCTCTCGCACCTGCTGGTGGAATTGCTGCAGCAGGCCACCGAGACGCGCTGGACCCATGCGCCCTATCGCGGCGGCGCGCTCGCGGTGAATGACCTGATGGGCGGTTCGCTCCAGGGGGTCATGATCAATATCGGCGCCGTCACGCAACATGTGCAGGCCGGGCGCCTGCGCGGCCTCGCGGTTTCCACCGGCGCGCGCACCCAGGCCCTGCCCGAGGTGCCGACGCTGGCCGAGGCGGGTGTGTCCAACATCGCGGTCTCCGGCTGGCATGGGCTGGTGGCGCCGCGCGGGACGGATGCGGCCATCGTCACGCGCATCAACCAGGCGGTGGGCGAGGTGCTGCGCAACCCGGAGGTGCGCGAGCGGCTGGCGGCGCTGGGCATCGAGCCGGTGGATGCGCCCCCCGAAGCCTTGGCCGCCAAGCTGCGCGAGGATGCCGAGCGCTGGGCGCCGCTGATCCGCCGCACCGGCATGCAGCCGGATTGAAGACGGCGCGCCCCGGACCACATCCCGGGGCGTGAATGACGCACCGAAACTCCGCTTCTACCTCTGGCATGTCGGCATCGGCATGGCGCTCTCCACCGTGCTGATGGCGGCGATCCTCTGGGCCGATCCCATGGGTCTTGGGGGTCTGCTGGTCCGCTCTTCCGAGCACCCCCTGCCCCTGCTGCTGCTCTGGTTCTTCTGCGCCTTGACCTTCAGCTCGGTGCAGCTGGGCGTGGCCATCATGCTGCGCTTCGAGCGATGAGGCGGCGGCTTCTGCTGCTCGGGCTGGCGCCGCTGCTGGGCGCGTGCTCAGTCTTGGGCATGCGCGACACCGAGGAACCGCCCTTCGTCGTGATTTCCCGCCTGCCCTCCCCCTTGGGCGATGTGGAAATCCGCCGCTATGCCCCGCGCCTCGTTGCCGAGATGCTGGTGGAGGGCGACGAGGTGAGCGCCCGCAGCGCCGCTTTCCGGCCGCTCGCCGCCTTCATCTTCGGCGAGAATGACGCGGCCGAGCGGATCGGAATGACCGCGCCCGTGGCCCAATCCGGCGAGCGGATCGGGATGACGGCGCCGGTGGCGCAGAGCGGGGCCGAGGGAAGCTGGCGCATCGGCTTCTTCATGCCCGCGCGCTACACCCGGGCCACCCTGCCCCGCCCACGCGATCCGCGCATCGAGATCGTGACGCTGCCCGAGGTGGAGGTGGCGGTGCTGCGCTTTTCGGGCCTGCCAAGCCCGGAGGCGGTGGCGGCCGCCCAGGCGCGACTCATCGCTGCGCTCGCAGGCAGCGGCTGGCATCCAGCCGGCCCCGGGGGCGCCTGGTTCTACGATCCGCCCTGGACCATCCCGGGCCTGCGCCGCAGCGAGGCCTGGCTGCCCGTCAGCAGGTGATGGCGATGGCTTCCACGAGCTGGGTGCTGATCAGGGTCTGGCCCACGCCGTTCGCCTGATGGCCAAGTTTCACGCGAAGACCGGAGGGGCTCACCTGGAAGCTGCGGTTCATCGGGCGGTCCAGCAGGTTGCCGCGATAGGTGAGCGTGATGTTGGCCGGCGCCTGGCTGCGGATGAAGGCGTAGTAGGTGATGGTCGTGCTGGAGCGGTCCGTATCGGTGCGCTCCGCCGTCACCCGCCCGTTGCAAAAGCGCGCCAGCTGCGCCTGCGCCGTGGCCGGCAGGATCAGGACGATCAACAGGGGCAGAAGGCGCAGCATGGTCTCACTCCCGCGTGTCGAGCTTTGTTAACCTTTGTGCGGGCCTTCTGCCAATCGGCTTCTTCGATGCTGGGGAAAACCGGCGCCGATGGTCAGCCCGTCACCATCGCGATCTTCCCGAAATGCGCATTGGCCTTCATGTGCGCCAGCGCGGCATGCACCTCCTCCAGGTGGAAGGTCCGGTCGAGCGGGAGGGCGAGCTTGCCCGCCTCCAGCGCCGCCCAGAGATCCTGCCGCATGAGGCGGACGATCTCGCGCACCTCCTCATTGCTGCGGGTGCGGAAGGTGACGCCGATATAGGAGATGCGGCGGGCGGCGTGCAGGTCGAAGTCGAAATCCGCGACGGCGCCGCCGAGGCGCCCCACATTGATGATGCGGCCCAGGATGCGGGTCGCCGCCAGTGTCTGGGAGACGAGCGGGCCGCTGATCTGGTCCACCACGGAATCCACGCCGCGGCCGCCCGTGGCGTCCAGCACCTGCTTCACCCAGGCGGGGTCGTTCGTGTCCACCGCCAGTGTGGCGCCGAATTCGGCGAGGCGGGCGCGCTTCTCGGGGTTGGTGGAGCTGCCCACCACCACGCTGGCACCCATCAGCCGCGCGATCTGCAGGCCCATCAGGCCCACGCCCGAGGAGGCGCCCTGGATCATGATGGCGGAACCAGGCGCGCAGAGTCCGTGGGTGACGACGGCATTGTGCATGGTCTGCAGCGCCACCGGCAGCGTCGCCGCCACCTCCCAGGACATGTTGGCGTCCGGCACCAGGCTGACGCGGCCCCAATCGGCGAGCGCGTATTCGGCATAGCTGGAGGCCATGCCGCCCATGACGCGCATCCCGGGCTTGAGGTGATCCGGCACCGCGCTGCCGCATTCCACGATCTCGCCTGCCGCTTCCAGGCCCGGGATGGCGCCGATGCCGCCCACCGCGCCATGTGCATGGCCGGCCGCCACGCCGAGATCGGCGCGGTTCAGGCCGATGGCGCGCAGCTTGATCAGGATCTGCTCGGGGCCGGGCTTGGGCACCGGGACCTCCTGGATCTTGAGGCCTTCGGCGGTGACGACGGCGGCTTTCATGGCGGGCTCCCCTCGGTGAATCGGCGCGGAGGCTACGCGCAAACGGCGCGCTGAACGAGAGGGCTGACAGGCTGCCTGTGGACGATAACAGCAGGAGAAAAAGGCCTCCGGCGGCTGGGGCCGAGAGGCCCCAGACCCCAATCCTTGGGGGCGCCCCCTACGCCGTGGGATTGCTCCACAAATGGAATGGGGTCTGGGGCCCCGGCCCCAGCCGCCGGAGGCCCTTTTCTTCTTCCGCTGCCGGCTAGCGCAGTTCGATCGCGTAGCGCAGCGCGCCGGTCTCGATCCAGGAGAGACGGCGCTCCACCGGGCGGTCCATCACGTCGAAGGCCAGGCGCTCGATATGCATCACGGGCGCGCCGGGCGTGAGGCCGAGCAGCGCCACCTTCTCCTCCGGGGCGGCGATGGCGGAGAGCTTCTCGGTCACGCGCATCACGGTGATGCCGTGGTGGCGCTGGTAGTGGACGTAGAGCTCATCGGTGAGTTCCACGCCGATGGGCAGGGTGAAGCCGGGAAACAGCGGCTCGGGCAGCGCGATCTCCTCGACGATGGGGGACGTGCCGCCGATGAAGCGCTGGCGCGTGAAGCGGTGCACGTGGGCGCGGCGGGGCAAAACGAGGGCGCGCGCTTCGTCAGCCGTGGCGGGGGCGCGGTCCAGCCGGTGCAGGCGGCTGGTGGGGGCGAGACGCGCGCCATCCAGGCCCTCGGCGCGGAAGAAGTGGAAGAGCGCGCGCTCGCTGGTGGCTTGCGTGACATAGGTGCCGATGCCCTGGCGGCGCTCGATCAGGCGCTGGGCTTCGAGCACGCCGAGTGCGCGGCGGAGCGTGCCCTGGCTGATGCCGAGCTCAGCGGCCAGGACATTCTCGGTCGGCAGCGCCTCGCCCGGCTTCCATTCGCCGGCGGCGATGCGGGCGCGCAGATCCTGCTCGGCGCGGGCGTAGAGGGGCTCGCGCGCGAGTGTGGTCATGCGCGGCGGAGGTTGGGGGCGGGCAGGCCCTCGATCAGCACGTTCACGCAGGCGGGCTTGCCGCTGGCGAAGGCGCGCTCCAAGGCGGGCGCCAGATCCTCGCCGCGTTCGACGAATTCGCCATGGCCGCCGAGGCCCGCCACCACCAGGTCATAGCGCGTGCCGGGGGCGAGTTCGCAGCCATGGGTGCGGTTCGCGCCATAGTCGCGCGCCTGGATCTGGTATTCCGCGTTCCACTTCGCGTCATTGCCGACGACCAGCACGAAGGGCAGGTCGTGGCGCAGCGCGGTGTCGAATTCGGCCATGTGGAAGCCGAAGGTGCCATCGCCGCAGATGGCGAGCACGCGGCCTGCCGGGCGCGCGGCGCGGGCGGCGGCGGCGAAGGGCAGCGCCGCGCCGATGGCGCCGGCGACGCCATTGATCACGCGCTCGGGCGCGGAGAGGCAAGCCTGCATCCACTGGCCGATCTCGCCGCCATCCACGACGAGGACGGTGTTGCCGTCGAGATGTGGGCGCAGCGCCGCGCCGAGGGTGGCGGGGTGGATGGGGCCGCCCGGCTTGCCGGCCAGCGCATCCCAGGCCGGCGGGCGATGGGCGATGGCCTCGCGGACCGCCGCCGCCCATTCCGCTTTGGCGTGCGGCTTCGCGTGGGCCGCGAGCATTGCGACGGCTTCCAGAGGTGCGGCCATGGCGGAAAGCGCGAGGCGCTGGCCGAGGCCCTGCGCGGCGCGCGTCATGAGCTTCGCGTCGGGTTCGATCACGACCCAGCGCGCCTTCTCGCTGACGAAGGGCGCGCGGCCGAAGCGGAGCGTGAAGTCGAGCGGCTTGCCCAGCAGCACCACGCAATCGGATTGCGCCAGCATCTCGGCGAAGGCGCCGAGCGAGGGGTCGCCCAGGCCGCGCGGGCTTTCCATGAGGGCCACGGGCAGGCCGATGGCGGCTTCCAGCGCCGCACGGGCGCGGCGGCCTTCCGGCGTGTTCAGCGCGGGGCCGGCGGCGAGGATGGGGCGCTCGGCCTGCGCGATGGCGGCAAGGATGGCGTTGGCACTTTCGGCGGCGAGCGGCATGGGCTTGGCGAGATAGGCCGCTTCGTCCGGCAGCTTCGGCGTGGCCTTGGCCTCCACCACATCGGTCGGCAGCGAGATATGCACGGGGCCCGGGCGGCCGGAACGCGCGATGGCAAAGCCGCGCGCGATGTCATCGGCGAGGCCCGCGGTGCTCTGCGCCAGCCAGGCGGCCTTGCAGAGGGGGGCCGCCATCTCGACCTGCGGCGTCTCCTGGAAGGCGCCGAGGCCCAGCTCGTTCAGCGGCGCATGGCCGGAGAGCAGCAGCATCGGCACCTCGCCCGCGAGCGCGGTGGGAAGGCCCGCCACGGCGTTGGAATGCCCCTGCCCGCCGGTGACGAGCGCCACACCCACCTCGCCCGTCAGCCGCGCCCAGGCATCGGCCATGTGCACGGCCGCCGCCTCGTGCCGGACATGGATGATCTCGATGCCCTGCTGAAACGCCGCGTCATAGACCGGCATGATGTGGTTGCCCGAAAGGCTGAAGACGCGCGTCACGCCGCCCTTCTTCAAAGCGCCCCAGAGGATGTCGGCGCCGCGGATCTCGTGCTGCATCATGCGTCTCCTGTTCTTGGGGATCAGCTTGCACGGGTCTTGTGTCTTATACAAGACCGGGGCAGGATCAGCCCATCGGGAGGAACAGCGATGGCCGATCTGAAGGTCCGCATCTGGCGCGGCGATGCCGAGGGCGGCGCATTCGCCGAATACGCGGTGCCGGCGCGCGAGAACCAGACCATCCTCGACGTGGTGACGCAGATCCAGCGCGAGCAGCAGCCGGACCTCGCCTATCGCTTCGCCTGCCGGGTGGGGATGTGCGGCTCCTGCGCGATGGAGGTGAATGGCCGCGCGCGCTGGACCTGCCGGACGCATGTGAAGCGCGTGGCGAGTGCGGGCGAGACGCTGGAGATCCGGCCGCTGGCCAATCTGCCGGTGATCCGTGACCTCGCCACCGACATGGCGCCCTTCTTCGACAAATGGGCGCGGGCGGGCGGCAAGTTCCAGCCGAAGGATGCGCCGGATGGCGCGGTGCCGGCCGAATTCGCGGTGGTGCCGCCTGAATCGAAGAAGCGCCAGGCCGCGGATGCCGGCATCGAGTGCATCGGCTGCGGCGTCTGCTACGCCTCCTGCGACATCGTGGCCTGGAACAAGGACTACCTCGGCCCCGCCGCGATGAACCGCGCCTGGACGCTGGTGAATGACGTGCGCGATGGCGGCAACAAGGAACGGCTCGACGCCGTGAGCGGCGATGCGGGCTGCCATTCCTGCCACTCCACGCAATCCTGCACGGAACGCTGCCCGAAGAATCTCGACCCCTCCTCGGCCATCGCCGGGCTGAAGCGGACGATCTTCTGGGACAGCCTGCTGGGGCGCCGCTGATGCGCGCGGCAGGAACGCGGATGTGGGCGGTCCAGCGCATCACGGCGGCGTTTCTCGGCCTCGCCGTCATCGTGCATCTGGTGACGATCATGCTGGCCATTCGCGGCGGGCTTTCGGCGGCGGAAATCCTGGCGCGGACGCGGGGCGCGGAGCTCTGGTTCGGCTTCTATGTCCTCTTCGCCCTCTGCGCCGGGCTGCATGGCGCGATCGGGCTGCGCAACATCGCGGGCGAGTGGCTGGGCCTGCGCGGACGGACGGTGGATGCGCTCTGGATGGGGGTCGGCCTCGCCACCGCCGCCTTCGGCATCCGCGCGGCCTGGGGGCTGTATCATGCCTGAACCATTGGCCGACCGATTCACGCCTCCGCGTGAAGCCACGCTCCGGCGATCGGGCGGGGATCGCCGCCACCCGACCTATGTCGCCTTCGTGATCCATCGCGTCTCGGGCCTGCTGCTCGCGCTATTCCTGCCGCTGCATTTCTGGGCGCTGGGCCAGGCCATCTCCGGCGAGGCGGCGCTGGAGGGCTTCCTGCGCTGGACCGACAACGCGCTGTTCAAATTCGCCGAATGGGGGCTGGTCGTGCTGCTGGCCGTGCACCTGGCCGGCGGGTTGCGCGTGATGGCGCTCGAGTTCCTCGGCTGGCGGGCGCGGCAGAAGGACATGGTCGCGGCCTCGGCCGGTGTCGCCATCGCCGCCGCCATCCTGTTCCTGCTCAATGTGGGCTGACGCTCTCCTCATCTCGGCGGGCAGCCTGCTCGCCGCCTTCTGCGCCAGCATCGCGGGCTTCGCCTTCGTGCTGGTGGGGGCGGCCGTGCTGCTGCAGGTCATGGCCCCCGCGCTGGTGGCGCCGGTGCTGGTGATGGGCAGCCTGATCGTGCAGGGCATCGGCACCTATGCGGTGCGCGATCATATCCCCTGGCGGCGCCTCTGGCTCTATGTCGGCACCGCGACTCTGGGCGTGCCCTTCGGCCTCGCCATCCTCGCCCTCGGCCCGGCGCGCGCCATCGTCGCCGGTGTGGGCGTGCTGCTCGTCGTCTATGCCAGCTACACGCTGGCGCGCATCGCGCTGCGCATGACGCCCGCCCGACGCGCCGCCACGACGGCGACCGACGCCGCCATCGGCTTCGCCTCGGGCATATTGGGCGGCATTGGCGGCTATGTCGGCGCGCTGGTGGGCATGTGGGCCGATGTGCAGGGCATGCCGCCGCAGGATACGCGCGCCCTGATGCAGCCCTTCATCGCCATCATGCAGGCGCTGACCATCATCGGCCTCGCCTTCACCGGCTTCTTCACGGCCGAGGCCATCTTCCTGACCGCCACCGCCGTCCCTGCCCTGCTGCTCGGCACCTGGCTCGGCCTGCGCGCTGGCAAGCATTTGCCGGCGCAGGGCTTCCGCCTGGTGCTGCTGGGCCTGCTGCTCGTCTCCGGCATCTCTTTGCTCATCTGAGGAACCGCCATGTCCGTCATCCCGCCCCCCGAAAAGCTGCGCGTGACCCCGGATGCGATCGAGGAGGCGGCCAAGCTCCTCTACATCCGCGCGCTGAAGATCCTGCCCGACGACATCAAGCAGGGCTTTTTCCGCCTGGATGCGAGCGAGACGGATGGCCTCGCGAAATCCGTGCTGGCCACGATGATCGAGAACATCGCCGTCGCCGAGCGCACGGAAAACCTGCTCTGCCAGGATACGGGCATCCCGATCTTCAACGTGCAGATCGGCCGCGATGTGGAGCTGGATGGCTGGGCGCTGAAGCAGGCCATCGCGCGCGGCACCGAACGCGCGACGCGCGAGCACCCGCTGCGCAGCTCCGTGGTGCATCCCATCACGCGGGTGAACGCGCATACCTCCTGCGGGGCGCATGTGCCGGTGATCAATATCGACTTCGTGGAGGCGCCGCGCACCCTCAGGCTCGAGATGATCCCGAAGGGCAGCGGCTCGGAGAATGGCTCCTTCCTGCAGATGCTGATCCCGGCGGATGGGCTTTCGGGCGTGAAGCGCTTCGTAGTGGATGCGGCGATCAAGGCCGGTGGCAAGGTCTGCCCGCCGACCATCCTGGGCGTGGGCGTGGGCGGTACGAGCGACCTCTGCATGCATCTGGCGAAGGTGGCGGCGACGCGGCCGCTGGGCAGCGTTTGCGCCGATGCGGAAGGGGCGAAGCTGGAGGTGGAGCTGAGCGAGGCGGTGAACAGCCTCGGCATCGGGCCGCAGGGGCTGGGCGGGGACAGCACCGCCTTCGCCGTGCATGTCGAGGTGGCGGCGACGCACATCACCATGAACCCCGTCGCGGTGAATGTGCAGTGTCATTCGGCGCGGCGTGCGAGTGCCACCTTCACGCCGGAAGGCTTGGTGATCGGGTTCTGAGGGCATGATGGACATCACCCTGGCCGGTTCGGCCGATGCACAGGCCATCGCGCTGCTGCTGCGCGACCTCTCGGACCATTACGAGCAGGCGGCGCCCGAAGCGGCGCTGGCCGAGGCGGTGCGCCACCTCTCGACGCCGCATGAGCGCGCGGGGCCCTTCTGCCTGCTGGCGCGCATCGAGGGCGAGCCCGCGGGCTTCGCGACCCTGGGCGGGCTGTTTCCGGGGCCGAACCTGAGCTGGGGGTTGTTCCTTGAGGATCTTTACGTCGTCGCGCGGCATCGGCGCTCGGGCCTCGGCCGCGCGCTGATCTCGGCCGCCGCCGGCTTCGCGGCCGAGCGCGGCTATGCCCGGCTGGAATGGGCGACGGACCGCGACAATGCGCGCGCCCGCCGCTTCTATGCGAGCCTGGGCGTGCCCACAGAGGCCCGGCTGCTCTACCGCGTGGGCGGGGATGTGCTGCCGCGCGCCGGGCGCGGCGATTGGCCCGACCCCGTCGAGGAGGATGCCCCATGACCCACCATGTTCTGCACATGCCCTGCACCGAGGCCGAGATTCGCAAGCTGCGCGCGGGCGATACGGTGACCTTGCAGGACACGCTCTTTGGCATCCGCGACGCCACGCAGATCCATATGTTCGACCGCGGCCGCCGCACGCGCTTCGACCTGAACGGCCATGCGGTGATCCATACCGCGCCGAACGTCCGCAAGATCGAGCCCACGGGCACCAACCAGGCAGGCTACGAGGCCGTCTGCATCGGCACCACGACGAGCGACCGCATGGAGCGCTTCACGCGGCCCCTGATGGAGCGCGAGGGCGTGCGCATCATCATCGGCAAGGGCGGGCTGCGCGAGGAGAGCGCCCGCGCCTTCCAGGAACTGGGCGGCTGCTACCTGGCCGTGATCGGCGGGGCGGCGGCGCTGGAGACCACCTGGATCGCGGCCATCGAGGATGTGGACATGGATGACCTGAACCCCGAGAGCCTCTGGCGCTTCGCGATCAAGGATTTCGGGCCGCTCATCGTCGGCATGGACAGCCATGGCGGCAGCCTCCACCGCGATGTGCAGGCGAGCGTGGAAACGCGCCGCGCGGCGGTGCTGGCCAAGCTGGGGGCGGCATGATGCGCGCCGCCGATTCACGCCTCCGGGCGCGCGCCCTCCTGCGATCGGAGGCGACGTGATGGACCGCATCATTACCGATATCCTCGTCCTCGGCTCCGGCGGCGCGGGCCTTCTCGCCGCGCTGCATGCGAAATCCGCCAACCCGGAGCTGCGCGTCACCGTCGCGGTGAAGGGGCTTCTCGGCAAGTCGGGCTGCACGCGCATGGTGCAGGGCGGCTATAATGTCGCGCTGGCCGCGGGGGATTCCGCCGAGCGGCATTTCATGGACACGCTGGATGGCGGGAAATGGCTGAATGACCAGGATCTGGCCTGGACGCTCGTCACCGTCGCCCAGCGCCGCATCCGTGAGCTGGAAAACCGCTGGGGCTGCTTCTTCGACCGCAACCCGGACGGCACCATCCACCAGAAGGCCTTTGCCGGGCAGACCTTCGACCGCACGGTCCATAAGGGCGACCTGACGGGCATCGAGATCATCAATCGCCTGGCCGAACAGACCTGGGCGCGCGGGATCGAACGGCTGGAGGAGCATCGCGCGCTGGCGCTGATCCCCACGCGGGACGGATCACGACTCTCGGGCGTGCTGCTGCTCGATATCCGCCAGGGGCGCTTCGTCTTCGTGCAGGCCAAGGCGGTGCTGCTGGGCACCGGCGGTGGGCCCACCATGTACAAGTACCACACGCCCTCGGGCGACAAATCCTGCGACGGCATGGCGATGGCGCTGCGCGCGGGCCTGGCGCTGCGCGACATGGAGATGGTGCAGTTCCACCCGACGGGCGTTCTCGCCGGCCCCGGCACGCGGATGACGGGCACCATCATCGAGGAAGGTCTGCGCGGCGCCGGCGGCTATCTGCTGAATGGCGATGGTCAGCGCTTCATGCACAATTACGACCCGCGCGGCGAGCGTGCGACGCGCGACATCGTCTCCCGCTCCATGGAGCGGGAGATCCAGGCGGGCCGCGTGAATGCCGAGGGCGGGCTCTGGATCGAGATGGGGCATCTCGGCCCCGCCAATGTCGCGAAGCAGTTCAAGGGCATGGTGGAACGCTGCGCCGATATGGGCTTCGACCTCGCGGGCGGCCGCGTGCCGGTGGTGCCGACGGCGCATTACATGATGGGCGGTGTCGTCTTCCGCGCCGATGGCAGCACCGAGCTGCCGGGCCTTTTCGCGGCCGGCGAGGATACCGGCGGCGTGCATGGCGCGAACCGCCTGGGCGGCAATGGCGTGGCCAATTCCACGGTCTTTGGCGGCATTGCGGGCGATGCCATGGCCACATGGGTTCCGCGCGAAGGCGCACTGGAGGCACCCGACGAGGACCGGCTGCGCGCGGCGCAGGATGCGGCGCTGTCCCCCTTCGGCCGGCCCGTGCGGCCGCTGAACGCGCTGCGCGACGCGCTGGCCGATCTCATGTGGGACAAGGCGGGCATCCTGCGCGATGCGAAGGGCCTGGCCGAGGCCGCCTCGGGGCTCGATGCGATCGAGGCCGAGCTGCGCGCCTCGGGTGTGGCGGATGGCGCGCGGGGCTTCAACATGTCCTGGGCGGATTGGCTGAACCTGGAGAGCCTGGTGCTGACCAGCCGTGCCATCGTCGCCGCCGCCGAGGCGCGCTGCGAGAGCCGCGGCGCCCATTGGCGCGAGGATTTCCCGCAGACGGATGAGGATGCGAAGGGCCTCCGGCACACCGTCGTCACGCTGGATGACGGCCGCGTGAAGCTCGATTGGCGCGAGGTGCGTTTCACCCGCCTCAAGCCGGGCGAGAGCCTGTTGGCGACCGCTGCGGAGTAGGCGTTAAGGGTTTCTCAAGCGGCGATGGCGCAGTCTCGCCCCATGGTCCTACGCCCCCCGCCCGCCTCGCCCGATGCGCTGCTCTTCGATGCCCTGGTGAACAGCCGCACCAGCCTCGCGCGGCAGGAAGCGGATGAGCTGGCGGATCTGGTGCTGCGCCTGGCGGGTGCCGTGCGCGAGACGACGGTGGCGCTCCGCGAGGCATCCGCCTGCCTTGCCGGCGGACAGGATCCGGATCGGCTCCCCGAACTGCTCATCCGGGCCGAGGGCGCCTGCCGCGAACAGGCCGATTGCACGACGGCGCTGATCCAGCATCTGGCGCCCAGGCTGGCCGCCGCTTGAGGCCGGTCGAGATCCTGGCCGCCGCTTGAGGCCGGTCGAGATCCTCGCCGCCGCCTGAGGCCGGGAAGGCCCCTCGCTGCCGCCTGACCCTCAGGCGCTCTCCCGCGCACGGCCTGGCTTGTGGACCTTCACCGCACTCTGCTCGGCCAGGATTTCGCCAATGCTCTGCCGCAGCAGCCGGATGTCGCGGATGCGGCCGAAGCTCGGGCGGTGGAAGAGCGCCACGTCCCGCATGTGCTGACCGCCCGCGATGCGGCGATAGGCCACCATGTCATCCAGCAGCGCGCCCACCTGGATGGCGAGCTGCGGCATGAAGGAGACGCCGGACCCCGCCGCGATCATCTGGCGCAGCGTCTCGAGGCTCGCGGCCTGGAGCTCGGGCGAGCCCTCGCGCAGGCGCGAGGGGCAGAGCTCCAGCGTCTGGTCGCGCAGGCAATGGCCCTCGGCGAGCAGGATGAGTTCGGGCACCGGGATATCCTGCGGGTTCACCGCTTCGACCTGCGCCAGCGGATGATCCCGCGGGACGGCGAGCGCCAGCTCCTCGCGGAAGAGCGGCAGCTCGACGAGATCGCTCTCGCCGATCGGGCTGGTGGCGAGCAGCGCGTCCAGCTCGCCTTCCTCCAGCTGGCGCACCAGCACGCGCGTATGGCCCTCTGTCAGCAGGAGCTTGAGCTCCGGGTAGCGGGCGCGCAGCGGCTTCAGCAGGAAGGGCACGAGATAGGGGCCGAGGGTGGAGATCACACCCAGGCGCAGCGTGCCGGTCAGCGGCTCGGCGCCGATGCGCACCACCTCGAACAGGCGGCGCGCCTCGCTGATGATCCGCTTCGCCTGGGCCACCACCTCCTCGCCGCGGCGCGTCACCAGGACGCCGCGCGGGCTGCGCTCGAAGATCTCGACGCCGAGGAACTCCTCGAGCTTGCGGAGCTGGCCGGACAGCGTGGGCTGGCTGACGCCGCAGGATTGCGCGGCGCGGCCGAAATGCAGGTGCTCGGCGACGGCGGTGATATATTCCAGGTCGCGCAGGCTCAGTCCGGCAAGGTTCATGCGAGTCCCCAATCCCTGTCCTTGACCGGGAGCATTCCCCCCGCCCATCTTCGCCGCAAGGGGCAATCGGCGATCACCCGGTGAGGCTGTGGCCCAAGCATCGCATTTCCTGCTGGATGCCCCGACATGCCCGCGCCTGACATCATCACCACCGCCCAGTTCGCCCGCAGGGTCGGCCTGCCCGACAGCCCGGCGCTGATCGGCGTCCGCAGGGCGGAGGATTTCGCCGCCAATCCGCGCGCGCTGCCCGCCGCAAGCCGCACCACCCACACCGATGTCGCCGCCTGGGCCGAGGCCAGATGGCCGCTCGTCTCGCCCGAACATGCGCCAGCGCGCGATGCGGACGGGCTGCTGGCCGCCTCGCTTGGCCTCTCGCGCATGGATCGGGACGACCTGGCCCAGCTTGACGCCGGGCTTGCCCTGTATGACGCCTGCTTCCGCTGGTGCCGCGATGCGACCCGGCAAACCCACAACCGGCCGACAGGGCACCCCGCATGAGCGAATTGCCAAGCTTCTCCGAGGCGCTGCGCGTCTGGGCGCGGATCGGCTGCCTCTCCTTCGGGGGGCCGGCCGCACAGATCGCGATGATGCAGCGCGAGGTGGTGGACCAGCGCCATTGGGTGAGCGACCGGCGTTTCCTGCATGCGCTGAACTTCTGCATGCTGCTGCCGGGGCCGGAGGCCATGCAGCTCGCCACCTATCTCGGTTGGCTGATGCATGGGGTGAAGGGCGGCATCGCGGCGGGGCTGCTCTTCGTGCTGCCCGGGGCACTGGTGATGCTGGCGCTCTCCTTCCTCTATGCCCTTCTGGGCGATGTGCCGCTGATCGCGGGGCTCTTCTTCGGGCTGAAATGCGCGGTGCTGATCCTGGTGGTCGAGGCGCTGATCAAGGTCGCGAAGCGCGCGCTGAAGGGCGCGCTGCCCTGGGCGCTGGCGGCGGCGGCCTTCCTGGCGCTCTTCGTGCTGCAACTGCCCTTCCCCGTGGTGGTGCTGGCGGCGGCGGCCATCGGCTATGCGGTGCCGCAGGCCTTCGCGGCGGGCGGGCATGGCAAGCCGCGCGAGGGCGCGCCGGCGGCGCTGGATGCGGCGCTGGCGGCCGATCCCGGGCGCATCGCAGCCCAGGCGCCGCTGGCCCGCCGTGCGGGGCTGGTGGCCTTGGCCCTCTGGCTCTGGCCGGTCGCGCTTCTGATGCCGGTGGGTGGCGTCTTCGCCGATATCGGCTGGTTCTTCTCGAAGATGGCCGTCGTCACCTTCGGCGGCGCCTATGCGGTGCTGGCCTATGTGGCGCAGGAGGCGGTGGAGCATTACCGCTGGCTCTCGGCGCCCGAGATGCTGGCGGGGCTGGGCCTGGCGGAGACCACGCCCGGCCCGCTCATCCTCGTGCTGCAATTCGTGGGCTTCCTGGCCGGCTGGCGGGATTCGGGGGCGCTGGGGGCGGTGGCGGGCTCCGCGCTCACGCTCTGGGTCACCTTCCTGCCCTGCTTCGCCTGGATCTTCCTGGGCGCGCCTTACGTCGAGAAGCTGCATGACGTGCCGCGCCTCAAGGGGGCGCTGGCGGGTGTGACGGCAGCGGTGGTGGGCGTCATCGCCAATCTCGCCTTGTGGTTCGCCCTGCGGGTTCTCTTCGCGCGGATGGAGGGCATCCTGCCCGACCCATGGAGCCTGCAGCCGGCGGCACTGATGCTCTCGATCCTGGCGGGCTTCTGCCTGTTCCGGCTCAAGCTCGGGGTGGTGCCGGTGCTCGGTGTGACGGCGAGCGCGGGGTTGGTCCTGCGGCTCACGGGTTTGGGCTGACAGGGCCCCGGCTGAGGGTCAGCGCGAAGACGCGCAGGCGGCTGGCCAGCGGCTGCTCCGCCCCGGTCCGGGCGGCGTCCTGCTCCGCGACCAGGACCGCCAGCGGCACGGCACGCCGCGCGGCTTCCTCCTCCAGCACGCCCCAGAATTCGGGCTCCAGCGCGATGGAGGTGGCGTGGCCGGCGAGGCGCAGGCTGCGCTTGATCAGGTGGCGCATGCCCCCCCTCCTCATTCTTCCCTTGGGCGGAGCATCGCCTCGGGCCGCACCCAGGCGTCGAAATCCTCGGCCGCGACACCCTGGCGGAGCGCGGCCTCGCGCAGGGTCAGGTCCTCATGCAGGGCGAGCTTGGCGATGGCCACCGCCTTGTCATAGCCGAGATGCGGGTTCAGCGCGGTGGCCAGCATCAGCGACTTCGCCAGGTTCTCGGCGAGGCGCGGCAGGTTGGGAGCCAGCTTCTCCACCATGTTGCGCGCGAAGCTCTCGGCCGCATCGGCCAACAGCTGCGCCGATTGCAGCACGGCCTGGATGATGACCGGCTTGTAGGTGTTGAGCTCCAGATGGCCCTGGCTCGCGCCGATCGTCACCGTCATCTGGTTGCCCATGACCTGCGCGCAGACCATGGCCAGCGCCTCGCACTGCGTCGGGTTGGTCTTGCCGGGCATGATGCTGCTGGAAAGGCCCTCCTCCGGCAGGATGAGTTCGGCGAGGCCCGCGCGGGGGCCGCTGCCGAGCAGGCGGATGTCATTGGCGATCTTCATCAGCGAGGCGGCGATGGTGTTCATCGCGCCATGCAGTTCCAGCAGCGCGTCATGCGCCGCCATGCCCTCGGACTTGTCAGGGTTCGGCGTGAAGGCGAGGCCGATGCGGGTCGCCACCACCTCGCAGAAGACCGTGTCGAATTCCGGGTGGCGGTTGAGGCCGGTGCCGGCCGCCGTGCCGCCCTGGGGCAGCTGCAGCAGGCGCGGCATGCAGAGCTCGATCCGCGCCACACCGTTCATCACCTGCCGCGCATAGGTGGCGAATTCGCCGCCCAGCGTGACGGGCACGGCGTCCATCAGGTGGGTGCGGCCGATCTTGAGGATGCCCTCCCATTCCTCGGCGCGCGCCTTGAGCGCCGTCGCCAAGGTCTCCAGCGCGGGCTTCAGGCGGAACTGCACGGCCTGGGCGGCGGCGAGGTGCATCACCGTCGGGAAACTGTCATTGGAGGACTGCCCGAGATTCACATGGTCGTTCGGATGCACCGGCTCGCGCGTGCCGAGCGGGTGGCCGAGCAGCTGGTTCGCGCGATTCGCGATCACCTCGTTGGCGTTCATGTTGGTCTGCGTCCCGGAGCCGGTCTGCCAGATGGTGAGCGGGAAATCCTCATCCCGAAGCCCCTGGATGATCTCGTTGGCCGCCTGGCGGATGGGGTCGGCCAGGTGCAGCGGCAGGGTGCCAAGGCGGGCATTGGCCTCGGCCGCCGCCCATTTCTGCTGGCCCATGGCGCGGATGAGCAAGGGCGGGAAACGCTCGGTGCCGATGGCGAAGAGGGCGCGGGCGCGCTCGGTCTGCGGGCCCCAGAGGCGCTCGGCGGGGATCTCGATGCTGCCGAGGCTGTCGGTTTCGATGCGGGTCACGAATGGGCTTCCTCTTGCTGTGGCGGCGCCTCGGGCGCGCAGGGGGGCAAGCCCGCCAGGGCGGCGGGTCCCAGAAGGCGCCGCAGGTCGAAACGCGCGAGCACCACGAAGGTGATGGTCTCACGCGTGCGCAGCAGGGTCGAGACCGGAAGCGCGCCGGGGCCGGGATCGGCCATCCGGCAGGCCTCGGAGGCGACGCCCAGCATCATGCGCCGCGCGCCGTCGCGGATGGCCGCGGCGCGGAAGCCCTCGAGCGCGGAGAGCGCCTCGGGCGCGATGCGGAAGGCCATGAGGTGCTGGCCCGGCGGGGGCGGCACGTCGCGCGCGGCCTCGGCCACCGCGGCGGGGTCGGTCACGAGCGGGAGCGTCACCTCCTGCCCGCCGGCCTTGAGCACGAGGCGCGCGGTGCCAGGCAAGGGCCGCAGCGTGGCGGGCATGAGCACGGCGGCGCGCAGGCTCCCGGCCTCCAGCGTCGCGGGATCGAGGCGGGAGAGCGCGGGGAGCGAGGCGATGGGCGTCGCGCTGCAGGCCGGGAGCAGCAGGGCGAGCGCGAGGGGGGCAAGGCGGGGCATATCGTCTCCGGGGGTTGATTTTTTATTGTGAAACAGTAAAACTTCATCGCGTCAATGGAGCACCCCGATGTCCGAGCCGATCACCCCCGCCGCCCGCCGCGCGCAAATCGCCGTGCTGGTGACCCTGCTGCTGGCCGTGCTGGCGCCGCCGGCGCTCTGGCTGGATGACCGGCTGATCCGCCTCGCCCTGCTGGGCCATGGCGTGCTGCTGAACCCGGCCCTGCCGGTCGCCATGCCGGTCCGCCTCGCGGGGCTCGCCACCGCGCTGCTGCCGGCGGCGATCCTGGGCTGGGGGCTCTTCGGCCTTCTGCCGGCGCTGCGCGCCATCGGCCAGGGCGCGCTGCTGCCGCAGGTGGCGCTCGCGCTGCATCGCCTGGGCCTCGCCGTGCTGCTGGTGGGCGTGCTGGAGCCGCTCTGCCGCATGGCGCTGATGGCGGCGCTGACGGCGGAGCCCGGGCGCCTCACGCTGGAGCTGGGCGTCTCCGCGCAGACGGTGGTGCTGGTGGGGCTGGGCGCGGTGCTGATGGCGCTGGGCCCGGTGCTCCGCAATGCCGCAGCGGCGCTGGAGGAGAACCTGGGCTTCGTCTGACCATGCCGATCATCGTCAACCTCGATGTCATGATGGCGCGGCGCAAGATCCGCGGACGGGACCTCGCGCAGCGCATCGGCATCACCGAGCAGAACCTCTCCCTGCTGAAGTCGGGCAAGGTGCGCGGCGTGCGCTTCGAGACGCTGGAGAAGCTCTGCGAGGCGCTGGAATGCCAGCCGGGCGATCTGCTGGAATTCCGGCCCGGCGATCAATCGCTATAGGTGCTGATCTCGATCAGGTTCTGGTCGGGGTCGCGGCAATAGACCGAGGTGATGGGGCCGAGCGCGCCATCCTTCGGCACGGGCCCGGCTTCGATCGCCACACCGCAGCGATGCAGATGCTCCACCACCTGCGGCGCGCTGACGGTGACGATGAAGCAGAGATCCTGCCCGCCCGGCGCCGTGGCGGGGCCGGACCACCATTCCGCCTGGCTGGCCTCGACCGGGCGCAGATTGATCTTCTGCCCGCCGAAGCGCAGCGAGGTGCGGCGATGCGGGCCGAATTCCGCGCGTTCCATGCCGAGGACGCGCTGGTACCAGGCGGCGCTGATTTCCACATCCTTCACGGTGATGACGAGGTGATCCAGGCGGTCCACGGAAAAGCGCATGGGCTCAGGCCTTCTTCTGGCGGCGGGCGGTGACTTCGATCTCGATGCGCATGGCGTCCGTCTGCAGGCCGGCATGGATAAGGGTCGAGGTCGGCCGCGCCTTGCCGAGATATTTCTTGATGACGGGCCAGCAGGGCTCCCAATCCTCGCGGCGGGGCACGATGAACATCACGCGCACCACGTCATCCAGCGTGGCATCGGCCTTGGCCAGGGCTTCGGCGATGTTGCGGAAGGTCTGGTCGCATTGCGCGGCCACGTCATCCACGATGGTCATGGTCTTGTAGTCATAGCCGGTGGTGCCGGAGACCCAGATGTCATCGCCATCCACGACGGCGCGGGAATAGCCGATTTCCTCCTCGAAGCGGGAGCCGGAGGAGAGGCGGATGCGGGTCATGGCGCGGCGTCCTGTGCGGTGAGGGTTGGGTTCAAGCGCAGCGTTCCGGGCGATGCTTGCGCTCGGTGCTGGCGGGGTGCTTGGCCAGCATGGCGGCGGGGCGGATGGGGCGCGGCACAAGGTTGCCCTGGCAGTTCGGGCACGTCATGCCGAGCTTGTCGCGCGCGCATTCGTCGCACCAGGTGCACTCATAGGAGCAGATGAGCGCGTGCGGGCTCTCCGGCGGCAGATCGCGGTCGCAGCACTCGCAATTGGGCCGGAGGATCAGCACTATTCGAGGCCCTCGTAGAAATCATTGCCCTTATCATCGACCACGATGAAGGCCGGGAAGTCTTCCACCTCGATCTTCCAGATCGCCTCCATGCCGAGCTCCGGATATTCCAGCACCTCGACCTTCTTGATGCAGTCCTGCGCGAGGCGCGCGGCGGGGCCGCCGACGGAGCCGAGATAGAAGCCGCCATAGGTCTTGCAGGCGTTCAGGACGGCCTTGGAGCGGTTGCCCTTGGCCAGCATCACCAGCGAACCGCCCGCCTTCTGGAAGGCCTCGACATAGCTGTCCATCCGGCCCGCCGTGGTCGGGCCGAAGCTGCCGGTGGCCATGCCATCCGGCGTCTTGGCGGGGCCGGCGTAATAGATCGGATGGTCCTTGATATATTGCGGCAGCCCCTGCCCCGCATCCAGCCGCTCCTGCAGCTTGGCATGCGCGATGTCACGCCCCACCACGATGGTGCCGGTGAGCGAGACGCGGGTCTTCACCGGGTACTTGGTCAGCGTCGCGCGGATCTGGTCCATCGGCTGGTTGAGGTCGATCTTCACCACCTCGCCGCCCAGGATATCGTCGGTGTGTTCGGGCAGGTAATGCGCGGGGTCGGTCTCGAGCTGCTCGAGGAAGATGCCCTCGGGCGTGATCTTCGCCTTGATCTGGCGGTCCGCGGAGCAGGAGACGCCGATGCCGATGGGCAGCGAGGCGCCATGCCGCGCCATGCGGATCACGCGCACATCATGGCAGAAATACTTGCCGCCGAACTGCGCGCCGATGCCGAGCGACTGCGTGAGCTTGTGGATCTCGGCCTCCAGCTCATGGTCGCGGATGGCGTGGCCGGACTTGTCGCCCTTGCCTGGCAGCCCATCCAGCCACTTGGTGCTGCCGAGCTTCACCGTCTTCAGGTTCAGCTCGGCACTCGTGCCGCCGATGACGACCGAGAGGTGGTAGGGCGGGCAGGCGGAGGTGCCGAGCGTCTTCACCTTCTCCTCGATGAAGGCGAGCAGCTTCTGCTTGTTCAGCACGGCGCGCGTCTGCTGGTAGAGGAAGGTCTTGTTGGCCGAGCCGCCGCCCTTGAGGATGAACATCAGGTGGAACTCATCGGCGTGATGCTCGCCGGGTGCCGCCATGATGGAGAATTCCACCGGCATGTTGTTGCCGCTGTTCACCTCCTCATACATCGAGATGGGCGCCATCATCGAATAGCGCAGATTGGTCTCGGTGTAGGTGCGGGCGACGCCGTAGGAGAGCGCCTCCTCCTCATCGCCCTCGACCCAGACGCGCTGGCCCTTCTTGCCGAAGACGATGGCGGTGCCGGTGTCCTGGCACATGGGCAGCACGCCGCCGGCGGCGATATTGGCGTTCTTCAGCAGGTCCAGCGCCACGAAGCGGTCATTCGCGCTGGCTTCGGGGTCCTTCAGGATATTGGCGAGCTGCTGGAGATGGGCGGGGCGCAGCAGGTGCGAGACGTCATGGCAGGCGATCCGCGCCAGCTCGACCAGCGCCTCGGGCTTCACCTTGAGGACGGTCTTGCCCTCGACCTCGATGGTGGAGGCGCCCGGGATGTCCAGCTTGCGGTAGGTGGTCGTGTCCTCGGCCAGCGGGAACATGGTGCTGAAGGCGAAGCCCGGCGGGCGGGCGGGGGTGGCGTGATCAGCATCAAGCGGCATGGCGGCCTCGGCAATTTGTGGTTCCCAGGAAAGTAACCCGCATCGGCGGGCGCGTCATCCCAGGCAGACGGGCCGGCTGGACGGACACGCCGCCTGGGGCCACGCTCCTGGCATGACACGCCCGCTGCATCTCGACCTGCCCAATGCCCATCCGGGCCATACCGCCCATTTCACCGATTACCGCGCCGCCGAAATCGGCCAGGTGACGATCTCCCCCGAGGGGCCGGTGGAGGCGGGCGCCTATGCCAGCTTCACCCTGGTCTTCACCGCCGGGCGCTTCGGCATGGATGACACGGGATCTTTGCGCATCTGCACGCGCCAGGTGAGCGATGTGGGCAAGCCGCAATTCACCGACCCCAAGGCGCCGAACTACGTGACGGCCGAGGCGTCGAATGGGGCGAAGCTGACGCTGGAATTCAACCCGAAGCTCGCCATGCGGCCCTGGTCCCGCACGCTGACGGTGACGGTGGCGCGCGGCTTCCTGAGCCCGGGGGACACCATCACCATCCGGCTGGGCGATACGCGCGGCGGCTCGCCCGGGCTGCGCATGCAGACCTATTGCGAGGCGCGCTTCCATTTCCTGGTGCTGGCCGATGTCTTCGCCACCTGCAACTGGGCGCTGCTGCCGGTGCAGCCCTGGGTGCCGGTGGTGCCCGGGCCCGCGGTGCGGCCGCTCGCCATCCTGCCCACGCGGCGGCGCCCGGGCGAGCGCTTCGCGCTGCTGCTGCGCTCCGATGACCGCTGGGGCAACCCTTCCCCCCTGCCCGCCGGCCGGCACCGGCTGAGCGCCAGCCAGCCCGTGGCGGGCCTGCCCGAGAGCTTCGACTGGCCGGAGGGGGCGCGGGCCCATCGCATCGAGGGGCTGAGCGCCGAGGCGGCCGAGGCGCTGGTGATCCGGTGGAACGACACGGCCTCCAACCCCATGCGCGTCGCGTCGGGGGAGCTGACCCCGTACTGGGCCGACCTGCACGGCCAGTCGGGCGAGACGGTCGGCACGGGCAGCATCGACGCGCTGGCGAGCTATGCGCGCGATCTCGCGGGCGTGGATGCCATCTGCCACCAAGGCAATGACTTCCAGATCACGCAAGAGGGCTGGGCCGATTTCAACCGCGCCTTCGCGGGGTTCGATCAGCCCGGGCGCTTCGTCTTCCTCCCCGGCTATGAATGGTCGGGCAACACGGCGCTGGGCGGCGACCGCAACGTGATCTTCCCGGAGGAGGGGCGCACCATCCGCCGCTCCTGCCACGCGCTGGTGGAGAACCTCACGGACCATGCGACCGATGCGCTGGATGCGCGGGAGCTGCATGCGGCGCTGAAGGCCGAAGCGCGGCCGGTGCTCTGCATCCCGCATGTGGGCGGGCGCTATGCGAACCTGCATTTCGCGCATGACCGGATGCTGGAGCGCGCCGTCGAGGTGCATTCCGACTGGGGCACCTTCGACTGGCTGCTGCACGACGCCTTCGACGTGGGCGCGCGTGTGGGCATCGTCGCCAATTCGGACGGGCACAAGGGCCGGCAAGGCGCCTCCCACCCGGGTGGCTCGCAATTCGGCAGCTATGGCGGGCTCACCTGCCTCCTGGCGCCGGAGTTGTCGCGCGCCGGCATCTTCGAGGCGCTGCGGCGGCGCCACCACTACGCCACCACCAATGCGGCGCGGGTGCATGCGGATGCGCGCGCGAGCCTCGCGACACCCGCCGCGCTGCATGTGGACGACCCGGCGCTGGGCGGCGCGCCGGACGCGCAAACCGCGACTGCCATGATGGGCGACATTCTGGCCGGCGTGGCGGATGAGACGGCGCTCTTCACCGCGGACATCCTGGCGGGCTCGCCCATCGAGCGCGTGCAGCTCTTCAACCGCACCGAGCTGCTGGAGGTGATCCGCCCCGATGCGGCGCCCGGCCTGCGCCTGCGCGTGGCCTGGGAGGGCAGCGAATATCGCGGCCGCGGGCGGGAGACGATCTGGACCGGCGAGATCGGCGTCAGCGGCACAAGCTGGGGCACGGTGAAGCCGATCAACAAGTTCAACCTGGACCACCGCTTCGAGGCGGATGCGACGACGCTGCGCTTCCAGGGGGTCACGACCGGCGGCTTCCAGGCGATGGAGGCGCCGCTCGAAAGCCTGGACGGCACGCTTTCGATCCGCACCAACCTCGTCACCGCCGAGATCCCGCTGCGCGACCTGCTGCAGGGCGAGGCGGTGTGGGAGGCGGGCGGGCTGGGCCGGCGCATGCGCGCCTGGCTGATGCCGGAGGATGCGCCCCGCGCCATGCGCATCGAGCGCCGCGTGGCGCTGCGCAGCGATGCCGACAATGCGATCTATCTGCGCGCCAATTTCGAGGATGGGAGTGTGCTGTGGACCAGTCCGATCTACCTCTTGCGCTGACGCGCCGCGCGGCCGTCACGGCGGCGGCGCTGCTGCCCTTCGCCGCGCAGGCGCAAGCCTGGCCGACGCGGCCCATCACGCTGGTCGCACCGCTGGCCGCCGGTTCCTCGGTGGACATCATGGCGCGGCTGCTGGCCGAGCAATGGTCGCAGCGCCTGGGCGTGCCCGTGCCGGTGGAGAACCGGCCGGCGGCCAATGGCACCGTGGCCCTCGGGCAGGTCGCGCGCGCGGCACCCGATGGCTATACGGCCGTCATCACGGGGCAGACCTCGGTCGCCTTCAACCCGCATCTCTATGCCTCGCTGCCCTACGACCCCTTCCGCGACTTCGCCTATATCGGGCGCATCGCCGGCGTCTCCAACGCGCTGGTGGTGCGCGCCGCCTCGCCCTTCCGTTCGTTGAATGACATCCTGGCGGCGGCGCGGGCGCAGCCGGGGCGGCTCACCTACTCCTCGGGCGGCGTGGGCAGCACGCATCACCTCTCCTCGGCGCTGCTGGCGCAGCAGGCGGGGGTGGAGTTCACCCATGTGCCCTATCGCGGCGCGCCGCAGGGCATCCTCGCCGCGCAGACGGGCGAGGTGGATTTCGCCTATTACAACATCTCGACGCTGCTGACGGGCATCCGCTCCGGCGCGCTGCGCCCGCTGGCCGTCACCTCCGCCGCGCGCTCGCCCTTCCTGCCGGAGGTGCCGACGATGCGGGAACTGGGCTTCCCGAATTACGAGATGACGACCTGGATCGGCGTCGCGACCGTCGCCGGCACGCCCGCACCCATTTTGGCGCGCATGGAGGCGGTGCTGGGGGCGATGCTGGCGGATGCGGCGGTGCAGCGGCGGCTCGGCGAACTTGGCTTCGAGCCCCTGCCTCCGCTGCCCGCGGCCGAGATGCTGGCGCTGATCCGCGCCGAGCATGAGCGCTGGGGAGCGGTCATCCGCGCCAGCGGCGCGCGGATCGAATAGCTATTCCCGCTTGCGGCGGAAGGCGTCGAGGCTCACCACCTGCGGCGTCTCGGAAGCCGCGGGCGGGGGCGGTGCGGGCTCCGGCTCGACCTCGGGCAGGCCTGCCGCGTCGGTCTCGTCCGGCTCGAAGCGCAGGCCGAAATTCGCGTGCGGGTCCTGGAAGGCGGTGAGCGCGCCAAAGGGCACCGAGAGCACGGAGGGCACGCCGGAGAAGGACAGCCCGACCGAGAAGCGCTCCGCCGCGCGGTCCACCATCAGGTCCCAGAAGCGGTGCTGCAGCACGATGGTCATCTCATGCGGGTAGCGCGACTTGAGGTGGTCGGGGATCTTCGTGCCGGGGTGGTCGGTGCGGAAGGAGATGTAGAAATGGTGCTCGCCGGGCAGGCCCTCGCGGGCCGCGAATTCCAGCGCGTCCACCGCCACGCCGCGCAATGCGCGGGCGGCCCAGCTCTCATAGGGGATTTGGCTCTCGGGGGTGTTCATCTGGGCTCTGTGTGGGGGTTCTGTCTCGGGGGCAACATATGGCGATGTGATGTTTTGGGGAAGAAAGCCCCGCGCCTCACCCCTGCCCTTTCGCCCGGAGCGCACGCCAGACCTCGCGCAGCCCGGCCGCCTGCTGCGCGAGCCAGCCGCCGGAGACATAGGCGCTGGGCGCGCCGGGGTCGCCCGTGCGGGGATAGGCGGCGCGGTTGAAATCGGCGGTGCCGAAGATCCAGTCCCAGACCGGCAGCAGCACGCCGTAGTTCTTGCCGTCCTGGCCCACGCTCAGCACCCCGTGATGCAGCCGGTGGAAGCGCGGGCTGACGATCAGCCGCTCGCCCACGCGGCCGAAATCCAGGCGCACATTGGCGTGGGACAGGCTTTCGGCGAGGCGCAGCACCAGCAGGATGATGGGGAACTGCCCGGGCGGCACGCCGATCAGCACCGCGATGACGCCGAACCAGGCGGCGGCGATCACGTCATCCAGCACGTGGTTGCGGTCATCCGTCCAGAAGGTCATCTGCGTCTGGGCGTGATGGATGGAATGCAGCGCCCACCACCAGCCGAAGCGATGCTGGAAGCGATGGCGCCAATACTCGGCGAAATCCAGGATGACGATGTAGCAGGCGAGTGCGATGAGCGGCCATTCGCGCAGCCAGGGCAGGAAGGTCTCGAGCGTCGGCGGCACGAAGCCGCTATCGGCGATCCAGCCCTCGATGCGGGCCGAGGCGGCGAAGAAGAGGATGAAGCCCAGCATGGGCAGGATGCCGAGGCGCGTGAGCAGCGTGTAGGTCACATCCGTCCAGACGCGGCGCTGGCTCTCCCAGTGCTCGACCGGGCGCCATTTTTCCAAGGGAAGGCAGACCAGGGCCACGACCGTCACCTGGATCACGCCAAACACGAAAAAGTCCATCCAGTGGAAGGCCTCGTCGGCCCAGTCCATCAGGCCCAGCTCATACATCAGCGGCTGGAGCAGCGCCTCGAAGAGCCAGCCGGTGAAGCGTTCATAGGCGTCACTGATCATCGGGCGATGCCCTCGGCTGGCAGGGGCGCGAAGCAGAAGCCGCGCTCGATCAGGCCGGTGAGGAGCTGATCGAAGACGAGGCCGAAGGGCTCGCGGCGGGAGCGCACGCCCCAATGCATCACCAGCACCTCGCCCGCGCGGATGCGGGCGAGGTTCTGGCGCAGGAGGGCGGCATTGGGATGCGCGTCGGACGCCAGTTCGTCGCCGAGGAAGCCATTGGCCGTCCAGCCCTGGTGCCTGAGGCCGCAGGCGGCGGCCATGCGCACCGCGCCGGGAGTGACGATGCCGCCGGGTGCGCGCCAGAGCGGCAGGACGGTGGCCTCGGGCACCATGGCGCGCAGCGCCTCGATCGGGCGTGCGAGTTCGGCGCAGAGGCCGGCCTGGTCCAGCACCTCCTGCCCCTCGTTCCGGCGGGAGGCATAGGTGACGCGGCCGGGCGCGGGATCGCCGCGGAAATACCAGTGGCGCCAGGTGTGGCTGGCGAAGACATGGCCCTCGGCGGCCCGCGCCCGCCAGAAGGGCGCCCAGCCAGCGTCGAGGTTGCGGTCACCGCGAAAGGTCGGCTCATTCGCGATGAAGAGCGTGGCGCGCACGCCGTGGCGCGCCATGCTGGCCGCGATCAGCTCCGCCTCGCGCGACCAGCCGGTGTCGATGGTCAGGTAGAGCGTGCCGGCGCAGCCGCGCGTGATGGGCGGGCGCGCCAGCTGCGCGGCGGCGGGTGTCGCGCCCAGGCCCAGGGCGCCGAGGGCGAGCGCGCGGCGCGGCAGCATGCTCAGCGCAGCGAGGGGCGCGTCGGGTAGCTGGCCGGGTGGCCCGCATTCACGCGCACCGCCATCTCGCCCGGGGGCGCGGGGACGGAAGCCGCGACGGGCGGGGGGGCCGCGCGGGTGATGGTGCCGCCGCCCACCACGGGCTGCGGCATGGGGCGCGGGCCGCTGACGGCGCCAGGGGCCGCGAAGGCGAAATCAGCGCCCAGGCCGGGGCGGCGTGGCATCACGAAGATGCCATGCGGGCTGCGCCCCACGCGGATCTGCGCCTGCTCGCCCGTCGCGGGGTCGAGCATGAGGACGCGGCCGATCCAGCGCAGCGTGGCATAGATGCGGCCGTCGGAATCAAAGGCGATGCAGTCCGGCCCGCCCGGCACCTCGAAGATGCGGCGGACCTCGAGTGTGGCGGCATCCACCTCGGCGATGCGGCTGTCCACGCGCGAGGTGGCGTAGAGGAAGCGGCCATCGGGCGAGGGAAAGACGTTGTGCGCGCCGCGGCCGACGGTGAAGGCGGGGCGGACCTCCCGCGTTTCGGGGTCGAGCGAGACGAAGTCGGTGCGGCCCATCAGGCCGATCAGCAGCCGGCCGCGATGCCAGATGATGCCGGCGGGCTCCGGCCCCACATCCTGGATCCAGAGGGTGCTGCGCGTCGCCATCTCGACCGCCGCCACCTGCCCCGTGCCCTGGAGCGTGACGAAGACGAAGCGGCTGTCCGGGCTGAAGGCCACGTGGCTCGGCTTGTCGGGCTGGCGGAAGCGATGGATCAGCGAGAGCGTCGCCGCGTCATAGATGTCGATCTGGTCGCGCCGGAGCGAGGCGATGACGAGGTAGCGCCCGTCCGGGCTGTATTCGAGGTGATAGGGGTTGCTGATCCGCTCCCGCCGGCGGATCTCGCCCGTCTGCGGGTCGAGGAAGAAGAGCTCGTTGCCGCCGCTGTCCCCCACCACCAGCTCGCGCCCATCGGGCGTGACGACGAGGTGGTGCCCCTCGCGCAGCAGCGGGATGCGGCGGGTTTCGGTGCGCGTGGTGGCGTCGAGCACCGAGATCGAGGCATCGGCGGAGTTGATGACGAAGACCGTATCGGCACGCGCGGGAAGCGTTGCGGTCAGCAGAAGCAGCAGGGCGGCGCGCCACATGGCAGCGGGGCTTTCGGGTGCGGGCTATCGAGCGGGGGTCTTTTCAAGCCTTCGGGTTACTGATCCATGTAGCCCACGAAATCAGACGATTTCAAGACGATACGCCCGGAATCCCGCCGAGGGGCAAGAATTACTCCGGCTTGAAATGTAGCGAAACACCATTCATGCAGTAGCGCAGGCCGGTGGGCTCCGGCCCGTCCGGGAAGACATGGCCGAGATGGCCGCCGCAGGCGGCGCAATGCACCTCGGTGCGGCGCATGAAGAAGCTGTTGTCCTCGCTCTCGCCGACATTGCCCGGGATGGGGCTGGTGAAGGAGGGCCAGCCCGTCCCGCTCTCGAACTTCGTCGCGGCGTCGAAGAGCGGCGTGTCGCAGCCCGCGCAATGGAAGACGCCGGGCCGCTTCTCGTGATTGAGGGGCGAGGTGCCCGCGCGTTCCGTGCCGTGCTCGCGCAGCACCTTGTAGGCGGCGGGCGAGAGGGCGGCGCGCCACTCCGCCTCGCTGCGCTGGATCGGGAAATCCTGCGTGTGGGTCTTCTTGCCGAAGAACATGGCTCAGGCCCCCACCCGGCTCAGCCGGGATGCGAATGACTTGCGGAACTTGCTGACCTTGGGCGCGATGACGGCGCGGCAATAGCCGGACCAGGGATTGAGCGCGAAGTAGTTCTGATGCTCGGGCTCGGCCGCGTAGAAGGTGCTGGCGGGGACGAGTTCGGTCACCAGGGGCGCGCCCCAGATGCCGGCGGCCGTGACCTCGGCCATCACCGCGCGCGCCGTCTCCATCTGCTCCGGCGTCTCGGCCAGGATGATCGAGCGGTATTGCGGGCCGACATCGGCCCCCTGGCGGTCCTTCGTGGTCGGGTCATGCAGGGTGAAGAACATGCGCAGCAGGTCGGCATAGCTGACCACGGCCGGGTCGAAGCCGATGCGCACCACCTCGGCATGGCCGGTCTTCTTGCCGCAGACCTGCTCATAGGTCGGGTTCACCGTGTGGCCGCCGGCATAGCCGGAGACGACCTCCTGCACGCCGGCCACATCCCGGTAGGCGGCGTCGAGGCACCAGAAGCAGCCCCCACCCAGCGTCGCGTATTCCATCATCCGGTCCTCCCTCATCCGCGCCCACACATAGGGTGCCCCCTGCGCTTGCAGAAGATGCGCAATGCCCGGGGGTTCGGTGAAGGGGCTGGAGAGGTTACCTACCCCTGGCGCTGCCGGGCGGCGAGTGCGGCGACCTCCTCGCGCAGGTAGCGGCCGGAGGCGTCGAGCTCGCCGGCCAGGCCCCGCAATTCGCGGGCGGCGGCGTCGGTCTCGGCCACCTCGCCGCTCAGCGCATGGGCGCCGCCGGTGACGACATCGGTCGCGGCGGCCGCATGCGCCACGCCGCGGGCGATCTCGCGCGTCGCCTCGCCCTGCTGGGCCATGCCGTCGGCGATGGCGGCGGAAATGCCGTGCAGCTCCTGGATGGTGCGGCCAATGCCGGCGATGGCCTGGGCCGCGCCCTCCGTCGTCGTCTGGATGGCGCCGATCTGGCTCGCGATCTCCTCCGTCGCCTTGCCGGTCTGAAGTGCCAGGCTCTTCACCTCGCCGGCGACAACGGCGAAGCCCTTGCCGGCCTCGCCCGCGCGCGCCGCCTCGATCGTCGCGTTCAGCGCGAGCAGGTTGGTCTGGGCCGCGATGGTCTCGATCAGGCGCACCACCTCGCCGATGCGCTGGGCGGCGCTGGAGAGGCCGCGCACCGTCACATCCGTCTCCTGCGCCTGAGTGAGCGCGCGGTCGGCGATGGCGGAGGCCTCGGTCACCTGGCGGGTGATCTCGGCGATGGAGCCGGCGAGTTCCTCGGCGGCCGCCGCCACCGCCTGGACATTGGCCGTGGCTTCTTCAGAGCCATGGCCGAGCCGCTGGGCCTCACCCGTCGCGCGTTCGGCGAGATCGGTGAGGCGGCTCGCGGCCGCCAGGGTCAGGGAGGCGCGCTCGGTCAGCCGGGCCGAGGCCTCGGCCAGCGCGGCTTCGAGGGCGGCGGCATTGGCGTGCGCCGCCTCACGCCGCGCGAGTTCCATGCGGCCACGCTCGGCCTCCCCCTCCTCGCGCGCGGCGCGGGTCTCGATGCGGGAGTGGCGCAGCGTCTCGATGGCCTGCGCCATGGCGCCCAGCTCGTCGCGGCGGGCGAGATGCGGCACGGGCGCATCCAGTTCACCCGCCGTGATGCGGCCGACGCTGGCGCCCAGCTCTCCCATCGGGCGCAGCATGCGGCGGATCATCAAGCCTCCGGCGAGCCCCACGACGAGCAGCGCGACGAGGCCGGCAAGCAGCCCGTCGCGGATCATCGCGGCCTCGGTCGCGGCGAGCGCGGCGAGCGACTGCCCGGCGAAGAGCAGGCCGATCTGGCGGCCCTGCGCATCGCGGATGGGCTGGTAGATCGTGAGGTGGTTGGTGCCGAGGATGACGTTCTCGCCGCGATAGGTGCGGCCCTGGCCGATCGAGGCCGCATGGGCCGGACCGGGGGCAAGGCGCGTGCCGGTGGCGCGCGTGCCATCCGGCCGGACCACGCTGGTCGCCACGCGCTCATCGCCCTTGAAGAGGGTGGCGACCCCCCCGCCCGCGCGCGAGACCATGTCGACGATGGCATTCGCGCCATCCAGCACCAGCTCGCCGCGGGCCAGCTGCCCGGTCTCGGTCAGGCGCCAGGGTGCGCCACCGGAGAGCTGGGCCGTCACGGCTTCCAGCAGCTGGAGATCGCGCTCGAGCCGCTGTTCCAGCCGCGCCGTCTCCGTCGCGTGGAAGCGCTGGAAGGACCAGAGCTGCAGACCGAACACGGCGAGCGCGACGGCAAGGAGCCCCACGGCCGCGATGCGGGTGGCGAGGCTGAGCGCGGCAAGGCGCGGGAGGACGTTCTTCATGCACCGAGATTCACGGCCAGCCCTTACCGGCCCGTGAATCCCGGCGGAAAAAATCAGGCGGGGACCGCCGCCGCCTCGCGCATCGCCATCCAGGCCGCGTCCAGCCCCTGTCCGAAGCGGCGGCACATCAGCGCGATCTCGGCCTCGGTCATGATGAGCGGCGGCGTGAAGGCGATGCGGTCGCCGATGGCGCGCACCACGAGGCCCGCCTCATGGCATTTCTGCTGGACGAGGATGCCGATCTTGCGCGCGGGGTCGAAGGGCGTGCGCGTCGCCTTGTCTTCCATGAGTTCCACGCCGGCGATGAGGCCCACGCCGCGCACATCGCCCACCAGCGGGTGGCCGCGGAAGGCGGCGAGGCCGTTCAGGAAGGCCGGCGAGACGCGCTGCACATGGCCCACCATGTCGCGCTCGGCATAGATGGCGAGCGTCTCGAGCCCGACGGCGCAGGCCACCGGGTGCCCGCCATAGGTGAAGCCATGGCCGAAGCTGCCGTGCTTCCTGGAGCCCTGGATCAGCGCCTCCTGGATCGGCGCCGAGATCAGCGTGGCCGAGAGCGGCTGGTAGGCCGCCGTCAGCTGCTTCGCGCAGGTCAGGATGTCGGGCGTGATGCCGTAGGTCTCGCAGCCCCACATGTTCCCGGTGCGGCCGAAGCCGCAGATCACCTCATCGGCGACGAAGAGGATGTCGTGCTTCTTCAGGATGGGCTGGATGGCCTGGAAATAGCCCTCGGGCGGGGTGATGGCGCCGCCGCCGCCCTGCACCGGCTCGGCGAAGAAGGCGGCGATGTTGTCCGCGCCCTCACGCTCGATCAGCGCCTCGAGTTCGGCGGCCATGCGCGCGGAGAATTGCAGTTCCGTCTCGCCCGGCTGGTGGGCGCGGTAGTAGTTCGGGTTGCTGACATGCAGGAAGCGGTCGCCATAGGGCAGGTCGAAATCCGCCTGCATGTGCGGCTGGCCCGAGAGCGAGGCAGTGGCGACGGTGTTGCCGTGATAGCCGCGGATGCGGCCGATCAGCTTCTTCTTCGAGGGCTTGCCGCGCTGGTTGTTGTAGTACCAGATCAGCTTGATCGCGGCGTCGTTCGCCTCCGAGCCCGAGCACTGGAACAGCACATGGGTGAGGTTGCCGGGCGCCATCTCGATGAGCTTCTCGGCGAGGCGGACGGCGGGCTCGTGCCCCTTCTGGAAGAAGGTGTGGTAATAGGGCAGCGCCAGCAATTGCTTGTGCGCGGCATCCGCCAGGCGCTTCTCGGAGAAGCCGAGCGAGGCGCACCAGAGGCCGGCCATGGCCTCGATATATTCGCGCCCCTCCGTGTCGAAGACATGCACGCCCTCACCGCGCGCCATGAGCACGGCGCCGTGCGCGTGGTGATCCGCGAGGTCGGTCTGCTGGTGGATGAAGTGCGCGATATCGGCGGCGTGCAGGGAATTCGGGCGCATCATGGCTCTCCTGGAGGCAGGGGATGAGCTTACCCGGTTCCCGCGCGGGGGGAACGGCCGATCACGCAACTGGTTTCATCGCATTCTTCCGAAGATGAGTTTTCTGGCATGCACCTTGCGAGGCGGCTTCCCACGGCGCAGGCGGCTGGAGTTGCTCCGGCTCGCAACCCACCGCCGGATAGGATGTGTCATGGCCCCTCCTCCCCGGCCGCCTCAAGGCGGCAAGAAGACCGGCCCCAACTGGGGCAGCATCATCGCCTATGGCGTGATGATCCTGCTGGGGCTGCTCGCGCTGGCACCGCTGCTCTCGGCACTGCGCTGATCAACCGGGCGCGGGCCACCATCCGGCGGCATCCTGCTGCAAACGGGGCGTCTCGCAGACGCTGACCACGGGGATATCGGCCGGCCAGTCGGCGGACCAGGCCCGGGTCTGGATCATCGCGACGCAGAGGCCCACGGGGCGCATCCCGGCCGCCGCCAGCAGGGCGAGGCCGGCGCGGGCGGAGGAGCCGGTCGAGACCACGTCATCCACGAGCAGGACGCGGCGGCCTTCGAGGCGCGGCAGCATGCGCGGATCGAGCCAGAGGCGGCGCTCTGCCGTGGTGGTGATGGAGCGCATGGGCACGCTCAGGCGCTCCTCGTACCAGAGCTTGCGCGAATAGCCCGCGGCCACCCAGTTGGCATGGCCCAGGCGCTCGGCCAGGAGCGGGGCGAAGACATGGCCGAGGGTGGGCAGGCCGAGGACCATCTCCGGCCTCAGCGCGCGCGCGGCCTCGGCCATCCAGCCGACCAGCGCGTGGATGACGGGGAAACTCGCCTGGGTGGCGATGAGGCCGGCGACGCCGATGGGGCGGATCGGCAGGTGCAGCACGCTTCCGTCGGGCATGCGCGCGGGGTAGCGCGTGGCGAAGGGCGGGCCGGGATCGGGCTCGGGGTCGAAATGCTGCCAGGGATCGCTCACGCCTCACTCGTCCCACAGGCGGGGCAGCAGGTCAAAAGGCCACGCGCGTGAGGGAGGCGGCGCGTCAGAACCGGTAGCGCAGCCTCGCCGTGCCGGCGAGCTGGGTGACGTTGGCCGAGAATTCGCCATCCACCCGCGCGCCGAGGGCGAGGCCGTCCGCGATCGGCACCTCCAGCCCCCCGGACAGCAGCGCCGCATTGGCATCAGGCCTGGCACCCCGCACCGTGAATCCCGCATTGGGCAACGAGGCGAAGCCCACAGCCATCGAGGCATCCCGCGTCATGTAGTAGGCCCAGGACGCCCGCACATAGCCCTGCACCGGCACCGAACCCAGCTGCACCACGCCATCCAGCTGCGCCCCCAGCTCGCTGCGCAGCGCGGCCTGGCTCTGCCCGCCGACCGTCACGCCATTCGTCCTGCCCGTGATGATGCTGCTCTCGGTGTAGCCCTGGTTGTTCACCTGCTGCCATTGCAGGGCCGCGATGGGCTGCATCCGCAAGCCTGCGCCGAGGGCCACGCCGTCCTGCCGCGCCTCGGCGCGCAGCGAATAGACCTGCGCGCCGAAGCCCGCCCGCTGCTGATCGCTGTTCAGGAAGTAGAGCGTGCGCTTGGTGTCCACATCCAGGAAGGTGAAGGCGCCCGCGCCGGAGACCGTGAAGCGGCCGAAGCGCGCCGTGCCATAGGCGCCGATCTGGCCGAAACTGGCCGTGGCACTGCCCTGCCCGCTCGCCAGAGAGGCGCTGCTCTCACCCACCGCGATCGCCGCACCCGCCATGCCGGCCGCGCCGATCCGATGGTCGAAGCCCAGCGCGAAGCCGGCGGTCCGCGCCGTGCGGCTGGCCGAGCCGTCCGACGCGTCGCCGCCCGTGCGGTTATAGGCGCCGGTCGCCGTGCCCCAGACGGCGTGGCGCTTCGTGTTGCCGGCCTCCGGGCGCAGCCGCCCGCCCATCATGCTCTCGCGCCCGACGCCCAAGGGGTCGAGCAGCGTCGCCAGAAACTGGTCGCCCGAGGCGAAGCCCATCGCGCCCGTGCCGGTCGCGACCTCGCCTGAGAGCTGGTTGACCGCGAGGCCGATGGTGCTGGCCGGTTGGTTGTAGACGTTGAAGAAGGGGGAGAGATTGCCGCCCGCGCGGGCCGCCGCATCCAGCGCGCCCGCGGTGGAACGCTGGTTGAAGGTGATCAAGCTGGGCAGGCCGGCGGGGCCGGTCAGCGCGGCCGGGGTAAGGCCGAGCAGCACCTCGGTCGGCGTGACCGTCACATTCGCCTCGACGCCCGCGCCGAAGCTGCCGCTCGTGCTCACCTGCGCGAAATTGCCGCTGACGCTGCCCGCCTGGATCAGCACATAGGGCGTGTTGAAGCTGTAGGGGCCGCCCAGCGGCAGCAGGCGCAGCGTGCCGCCGAGCGTGGCGGTGCCCGTCACGTTGATGCGGTCCGCGGCGCTGCCCTGCACCTCGATCGCCGTGGTGGAGCCGGCCGAGAGCACGAGGTTCGCGACGTTGATCGTGCCGATGGAATTGCCCGGCGCCAGCGTGCCGCCGCTCGCGACGGTGACGCCCGGCAGGCTGCCGGTGCCGCCGAGCGTCCCGCCATTGATGATGACGCTGGTCTCCCGGATGCTGCCATTCACCACCAGCGCGCCGCCATCGAGCGTGACGCCGGACAAGGGCCCGCGCACCGTCCCGTTCACGATGAGCGACCCCGCGCTGACCACGATCCCGCTGCCGCCCTCGATCGTGCCGTTCACGATCAGCGTGCCGCCCTGGATCAGCGTGCGGCCGCCGATCCGCGAGGCGCCGTCGAGGGTCGTGGTGCCGCCCAGGATGGAGAGCGTGCCGCGGGCCAACGCATTGGCATCGGCCAGCGTGCCGCCGAAGCTCGTGCCACCCTGGGTGATGCCGAGCGTGGCGCCGCCGAGCAGCACCTGGCCCTCGCCGGCCAGCGAGGCGACGAGAATGCCGCGCGCGAAGGTGAAGCTGGTGTCCACCATGGCGCCCGCCGCGACGAAGAGCGGCCCGCCCCCCGTCCATGCCCCGCCGCGGAGGATGAGGCTGCCCTCCATCACCCGCGTCGGCCCCGCATGGCCGAGGTCGCCGGCGACGAGCAGCTGGCCGCCGCCGGTCAGCGTCAGTCCACCCGGCCCGCTGACCCTGGATGTCTCCTGCAAGGTCAGCGCCGTGCCCCCGGCCACGGCCAGGGTGCCGCCGGTGCCCTCCAGCGCCATGGGCCGCGTCAGGGTGAAGCTGGCGGTGGTGGCGAGCGTGCCGTCCGCCAGGGTGATGAGGCCACGGGCCGGCGTCCCGAGATTCACATCCGCAGAGACCGAGAGCGTGCCTGCGGAAATCACCGTGCCGCCGGTGTAGCTGTTGGCGCCGGTCAGCGTCGTCATGCCCGTGCCAAGCTGGCGCAGCACGCCGCTGCCCGAGATGGGGTTGGCGATGGTGAGGGCATCGGCGCGGTTGATGGCGAGTGTCGCGTCGTTCACCACGGCGCCGCTGCCGAGCGTGCCGCCGGGGCCGAGTTGCAGCGTGCCGGCGCTGATGGTGGTGCCGCCGGTGTAGGTGTTGGCGCCGGTGAGGATGGTGGTGCCCGTGCCGGTCTGCCGCAGCGCGCCCCCGCCGGAGATGGGGCTTGCCAGGGTGAAGCTGTCGCTGCGCGCGACCTCGAGGCCTGTCCCGGCCGCCACGGTGACGGGCGTGCTGCCGAGCGAGCCGCCCTCGCCCAGGCGCAGCGCGCCTTGCCTCACCTGCACGGCGGTGAGGCGGCTGTCGCCGGTCAGCGTCAGCGTGGCCGAGCCCTCCTTGGCCAGCGTGCCGCCCGCGCCATCGGCGCCGAAGGCGGCGCCCGAGAACTGGTCGGTGTTGTTGCCGCCGAGGCGGATTTCCTTGCCGCCGAGATCCACCCGGCCATCGCCCGAGAGGGTGCCAAGGCGGAAGGAGGTGCCCTGGAAGGCGCTGAGGTCGAGCGTCGCGTTGCCTTCCAGGCGGAGGCTGGCCTGCGGCGCGTCCTGCGTGCCACGGAAAGCGACATGGCCGCCCCTGCCGCCGAAGGTGCCGCCCTCGGCGGTCATGCGTGTCGTGCCAGCTGTCGCGTCGCCAAGGAATTGCAGGCTCCCGCCGCCCCCGCCCGTACCCGCGGCCGCGGGATTGCCTGACCCGCCCAGCAGCCGGATCGTGGAAGCGGCCGCGGTGCTGCGATCCTGGAAGACGAGCCGCGCGCCGATCGTGTCGGCACCGATGGACCCGCCGATGGTGAGGCTGGCCGTCGCCGCGGTCGCATCGTCACGCAGTTCGACCAGGCTGCCCGCCGGCTGGAAGCTCGGTCCGCCGCGATTGATGACGGTCGCCGCACCCATGCTCGCCTGGTCCCGGAAGGTGATGGTCGGGATCGCGATCCAGTAGGACGGCGCGCGCTCGTTGATCAGCGTCGCCGTTCCCGCCGAGCTGCTGCCCTCGAAGCTGATCTGGTTCGTCGCGGCGGAGACGAGGACGCCACCGGCCGTGTTCGTGTAGGTGCCGCTGCCGGCATTCGCCGTGCCGAGGAAGCGCAGGAGGCCGCCGGGAACGCCGCCCGTCACCGCGCCCTGAACCACATGCGTGTTGTTCCCCGCATTGGCGCCGCTCTCATAGATCAGCGTGCCGCCCTCACCGACCGTCACGCTGGAGTTGCCGGAGAGCGTGGCCCCCGCGGCGATGCTGAGCGTGCCGGCCGCGATGCTGGTGCCGCCCGTGTGGGTGTTCGCACCCGTCAGCGTCAGCGTCCCCGCGCCTGCCTGCGTCAGGCTGCCCGTGCCGGAGATGACACCGCCATAGGTCAAGGCATCGCTGCGGTTGAAGACCAGCGCCGCGTTGTTCGTGATGTTGCCGGTGATGGAACCGCTGGTGCCGCCATCACCGACCCTGAGCGTTCCCGCGCTGATCGTCGTGCCGCCCGTGTGGGTGTTCGCGCCGGTCAGCGTCAGCGTGCCTGTCCCCGCCTGCGTCAGCATCCCCGCGCCCGAAATGGCGCCGGCATAGGTGAGCGCGGTGGCACGCGCGAAGACCAGCGCGCCGTCATTCGACACATCGCCGCCGAGGCTGCCCGTGACGCGCAGCGTGCCACCGGCCGCGATGCTGGTGCCGCCCGTATGCGTCGCGGCCCCGCTCAGCGTCAGCACCCCGCTGCCCGCCTGCGCCAGGCTGCCCGCGCCGGAGAGGTTGCCCGCGAGCGTGACGTCGCCCACGCGGGCGAAGACCAGCGCGCCCTCATTCGCGACACCGCCCGTGCCCAGCATGCCCGCGCCTTCCACGCGCAAGGTCCGGCCGCTGTTGATCGTGGTCAGGCCCGAATAGGTGTTGGCGCCGGTCAGCGTCAGCGTGCCCAGGCCCGCCTGGGTCAGCGTGCCACTGCCCGAGATGGCGTTGGCCAGCGTCACCGCATCGCCCCGGTTCACCACCAGCGCGCCATTGTTCACGACGGCGCCACCGCTGATCTGCCCCGAGGTGCCGCCATCGCCGAGCTGGATCGTGCCGCCCGCGTTGATGGTGGTGAGGCCTGTCTGCGTGTTCGCACCGGTCAGGATCAGCGTGCCGCTGCCCGCCTGGGTCAGCGTGCCCGTGCCGGAGATGGCATTGGCGAGCGTCACCGTGTCATTGCGGGCGAAGACCAGCGCCGCATTGTTGGTGATGCCGCCGCCGCTCAGCGCGCCCGCGCCCTCGATGCGCAGCGTGCCCGCGGTGATGGTCGTCGTCCCCGCATAGGTGTTGGCCCCCGAGAGGATGAGGGTGCCGGCGCCGAGCTTCTCGAAGCCGCCCGCGCCCGCGATCACGCCCGCGAAGCTGCCGGCGCTGATCTGCGTGGTGGCGCTGCCGGTGAGCGTGCCCGCCCCCTGCAGATTGCCGATGGTGCCGGTCAGCGCGCCGAAATCCAGCGTGGCGCCCGAGGCGATGGTGACGCTGCCGGCCAGCTGCGTGAGCTGGTTGAGCCCGAGATTGCCGGCCTCGAGCGTGCCGCCCGCGATGGTCAGCGCGATGGTGGCGGGCGAGAAGACATCCACCGTGCCGAAACTCGCCACCACGCGCCCCGCCTCGGTGGCGGAGCCGATGGTGAGCGTGCTGCCGGGCCGGAGCGAGAGCGTGCCGGTCAGCGTCAGCGTTTCGCCCGTGGCGGCGGCCAGGCGCCCGGCGGCGTTGTCGGTGATGGCGATGGTATTGGCGAGGGCGCCGGTGACGTTGCTGCGCAGCGCGCCGCCCGTGAAGGTGACGGCGCCGCTGCCGATGGCGCCGAGATCGCCCAGCGCCAGGGTGCCGGCGCTGATGCTGGTGCCGCCCGAATAGCTGTTGGCGGAGGAGAGCGTCAGCACGCCGCCGCCCGCCTGCGTGACCGTGCCGCTGCCCGAGATGCTGTTGGCGACGGTCAGCGCGTCGCTGCGGTCGAAGACCAGCGCGCCGTCATTGATGACAGCGCCCGCACCCAGCGTGCCGCCGGTGCCGCCCGCGCCGATGCGCAGCGTGCCGCCGCTGATCTCGGTGGTGCCGGTGTAGGTGTTCGTGCCGCTGAGCGTGAGCGTGCCCGTGCCGGTCTTCTCCAGGCTGCCGCCCAGCCCCGTGATGCTGCCGGCGAAGCTGCCCTCGCGGATGCGGATGAGATCCGTGTTGGTGAGCGTGCCGGCGCCCTGGAGGTTGGCGATGGTGCTGAGATGGCCGTTGAGGTCGAGCGTGGCGCCGGACTGGATCGTCGTGCTGGCCGCGTTGGATGTCAGATCGTTGAAGGCGAAGCCGCCCGAGGCCACGCGCCCGGCCGCGATGACGAGCGCGGTGGTGGCAAGGTCGGTCGGCTCGACGCTCGCGAAATTCGCCTCGATGGTCCCGGTGGCGCCGCTCGCGCCCAGGGTCAGTGTGGCATTGGCCAGCGTCGTCAGCCCGCCGGTCAGCGTCAGCGTGGTGCCGGTGGCGGCGGCGATGGTGGCGCTGGCGCCGGAGGTGATGCGCAGATCCTGCGCGAGCGTCGCATCCACCGCGCCGCGCAGCGTGGCGGTGCCGAGGGTGATGAGCCCGGTGCCGAGCGCCGAGGCCTCGCCCAGCACCAGCGTGCCGGCCTGGATGCTGGTGCCGGCGCCGAAGCTGCCCGCGCCATTCAGCGTGAGCGTGCCGGCGCCCGTCTTGCTGATCGAGCCGAACCCCGTGATGCCGGCCGCGAGCGCGGCATCGGTGGATTGCGCGAATTCCAGCGCGGCGAAGCCCTGGAGCGCGATGGCGCCCTGCACCCCGGCGCTGGCACCGAGGGAGAGAAGATTGGTGCCGCCCGTCAGCTCCAGGGCCGCGGCACGGGTGCCGCCATCGCCGCTCAACCCGCCTGAGATCGTGGCGCCGAGCGTGATCGAGAGGCCCTCGCCCCGGATGCCCACGCCGCCCTCGGCGAAGGGGCCGCCGCCGGCCCCGCCGGAGACATTGGCCTGGATCTGGATGGCGACATCGGGCGCGGTGAAGACGATGCCGGCGCCGCCCTGCCCGCCCTGGCCCGGCAGGCCGGTGGGGGAATCGCCGCCCGCGCCGCCCGCGCCGCCCGTGATGGGATCAAAGAGGGTGCCGGCATTGCCGGTGGCGATGAAGACGAGGCCCGTGCCGCCCGCGCCGCCGCCGCCGCCCGCATCGGCCCCGCCGCCGCCGCCGCCACCGCCACCGCCCGTGACCGGGCCGCCGGGCAGGATGGAGTCGACGAGGCCATGGGCGCCTCCGCCACCGCCGCCACCGGCGAGCGTGCCGGCCGCCCCGCCGCTGCCGCCCGCGCCGGGGCTGCTGCCGCCCGCGCCCCCCGGCGCATCGCCCGCGCCGCCGGGGCCGCCCGTATCGCCCGCGCCGCCGCCGCCGCCGCCGAAGGCCGGGTCATCAGCGCCCGCGCCACCTGTGGAGAAATTGCTGCCAAGCCCGCCCGCACCGCCCAGGCCCGCGCCGCCGCCGCCGCCCGCGGATTGCGGCCGGGCGTCGAGGGGCATCAGGGCCGTGGTCGCCAGCAGCGCGGCAAGAAGGCGTGGCAGGGACAAAGGCGGCGACCATCCTGGTTGCATGAACCAGGGATCACGCTACCCAGAAGCGTGACCGTTCCGCCAGTGCGCGGAGGGCCTATTCCGCCGCCGCAACCGGCTTGGCCGTGTCGCCATGCTTGGCCCCCTTGCGGGGCGCCTCATGCGCCATCTCGTTCATGGCCTTCTGCACATGGGCGGAGAAGACGTATTCGGCCGGGCGCTGCTTGGAGAGATCAATCTCGGGCGCCATCGGACCCTCGGTGCGCGGGCCGCGGAGCTGCGCCGTGACGGCCTTCCAGGGGCGCTTGATCGCGTCCAGGGCCGCCGTCGCCTCGAAGCCGGAATGCACCATGCAGTCGGCGCATTTCTCGTAATTGCCGACGCCGTACTTGTCCCAGTCGGTGGTTTCCATGAGCTCCGTGAAGCTCTTGGCGTAGCCCTCGCCCAGCAGGTAGCAGGGGCGCTGCCAGCCGAAGACATTGCGCGTGGGATTGCCCCAGGGCGTGCAGTGATAGCTCTGGTTGCCGGCCAGGAAGTCGAGGAAGAGCGGGCTGTTGCCCATGCGCCACTTGGGCTTCCCCTTGCCCGTGTTGTGGCGGAACACGTCGCGGAAGAGGTTCTTCGTCGCCTGGCGGTTCAGGAAGTGCTTCTGGTCCGGCGCGCGCTCATAGGCATAGCCGGGCGAGAGCATGATGTTGTCCACGCCCATCGCCGTCACGTCGTCGAAGAACTTCGCGGTGCGCTCGGCATCGGCATTGTTGAAGAGGGTGCAGTTGATGGCGGTGCGGAAGCCGGCGTCGCGCACCTTCTTCAGCGCCTCGACGGCGCGGTCATAGACGCCCTCCTGGCTCACCGCCCAGTCATGCTGGGCCTTGTCGCCATCCAGGTGGATGTCCCAGATGAAGCGCGGATGCGGCTTGTAGGCCTCCATGCGCTTTTCCAGCAGCAGCGCATTGGTGCAGAGGATGACGATGCGGCCCTGCTTCAGCAGGCCTTCCACGATCTGCGGCATTTCCTTGTGCAGCAGCGGCTCGCCGCCCGCGATGGCGACGACGGGGGCGCCGCATTCCTCGGCCGCACCCAGGCAGTCCTCGACGGAGAGGCGCTTGTTCAGGATCTCATCCGGATAGTCGATCTTGCCGCAGCCGGCGCAGGCCAGGTTGCAGCGGAACAGGGGCTCCAGCATCAGGACGAGCGGAAAGCGCTTGCGGCCAGCCAATTGCTGCTTGACCACATAGGCCGCGACCTTGGCCTGTTGCGCGAGGGGAATACCCATGCCGAATCCGCTCCGGAGTGCTGCGAACCCGAGCCTCTAGCACGGGGAATGCGGCGCTGCGAAGGCAAGCCGGGCGGACGGGTGGCCCGTCACCTTTCGTTGCGTGCCGGCCAAGGCTGACGCAATCTTCATGAAGCGATCCGGCCCGGCTTCATCGGTTTTTGCATGCAACGCCGATCGGATGCGCGTGGTGCGGCCCTACCGCGCGGCGGGGAGGTTGCGATAGGCGGCCGGGCGCTCGCCCGGCTGCCAGGCGCAGACGCGGATGGCGCGGGGCTGACCCCAGCAGGCGCCGTCACGCCGCACATCGGCCACGCCGGGCGGCTCGCCCGAGGCGCTGTCCTCATAGAAGGCGCGGCCCTGGCGGGCGCCCGGATCCACCATCACCTGCGCCTTGCGGGGGCCCAGCGTCACGGTGAAATCCCCGCCCGCCTCGGCGGCGAAGTCGCAGGGGCCGTTGATGAGGGTGCGGCCCTCGACCTGGACGAGGCAATCGGCCGGCCGGGCCCCGGCCGGGCATGGCAGCGCGGCCAGGCCGAGCAGCAGGGCGGCCGCGATCGGGTGCCGCGCGCTCATCGGCGCAGGCAGGCCTGGAGCGCGCGCACCGCCGCCCCCGAGCCGCGCAGCGAATAGGAATGCAGCGTCTCCCCCGCCATGATGGCGAGGTCCCGCCCCCCGGCCAGGCTGTCCAGCGTGCCGGCCTCGGCATCGGGCTCGACGAAGCGGGCCGAGCGGTTGGTGACGGCGGTGGCGGTCGTGGTCTGGGTGCCGTTCTCGTCATCCACCCAGAAGCGCACCTCGAAGCTTGGGCCTAGCCGGTCGAGCGAGGCGCCGCCGGTGACGAAGCCGATGGCGATGGGGGGCTGCGGCGCGGCCTGGCCGGCGGGCCGGGGCGCCGCCTCGACGCGCAGCACGCTGCCATTGGGGTAGCTGCGCTCCATCTCGCAGCGGATCAGGCGATTCGTGCCGGCATCCTCGAAGCGGGCGATGATCCAGTCGCCCGCGCGGGTCTCGCCCTGGCGCAGCACGCTGTTGCCGGTGGCGGGGTTGGTGCTGGCGGGGGCCTGGGCGAAGGCCGGGGCCGCGAGAAGCAGGGCGGCGGCCAGCAGGGCCAGGCGCTTGGGCATGCGCGTCATCCTCATCCTAGCGCCAGCCGCTGGCGCGGTTCGTGCAGCTCTCCAGCGCCTCGAAGATCGCGGGCATGGCGGCACCCAGGTTCCATTCGTAGCGATTGGCGCCGAGCCCCACGACGAAGGGGCCGCGATGCTCGAGGATCGCGTTCGTCGTCGCATTGTCGAGATTGCCGGCGGCGCGGGCGTGGTTCTGCGTGCCGTTGATGACGCGCCGCCCGCCCGGGTTGAGCTGGATGACGAGCTGGATCGGCGGCCGCGCGGTGGGTGCCGAGGGCACGCTGATCTGGTAGAGGCGGTCCTTGTTGAAGGCGATGCGCAGCATGCTGGCATTGGGGCCGAAGCTCGCCGCGCAGCGGTTGAACTGGTTGTTGTCGATGATGCGCAGGATGGTGCCGCTGCCGATCCGCTGCACCGGCTCCTCCCGGTAGGACTGGGCCGAGGCCGGGCCGATGCTCAGGTACAGAAGCGTCAATGCCGCGCCGGCGGCGCGGGACATATGGTTCATGGGGGCAGGCCTCCTCAACGCCGCGAAACGTTAGACGCTCGTTGCGGGGCTGTCCTTTCCGGAATGTCATGCATGCGGCCGGCGCGTGGACTTGGCCGGGCTTGGCGGATAATCAGTCCCTCCGGCCATCCTGCCGGCGCCCCGCCCCGATGGAGTCCCTCCCCCGTGAGCCACGCCGCCACCAGCCAGATCCTGAACGAGCTGGAAGCCCGCCTCTCCGGCAGCCTGGATGACAATCTCGCCGGCCGGCTGCCCGATGCCGGCACCGTCGCCGCCGCCGATGCCCGCGCGCGGCACTGGAAAAGCCCGCTGCCCGGCCGCCTGAAGCCCGGCTCGCCCGAGCACAAGCAGGCGATGTGCGCGATGTTCGCCGAGACCTTCAACCCCTACAAACCGAGCGTCATCAACTGGCCCAAGCTCGATGAGGAGGCGCTGCACCGCATCACCTCCCTGCCGATCTGGGACATCGCGGTGCAGACCGAAGGCAAGGCCCGGCTGCGCATGTCGGCCTATGCCGAGACGCTGAAGGATCCCGAGCTGCGCGAGACCATCGCCCGCAATGGCTGGGAGGAGAATCGCCACAAGGAGGTGCTCTCCCGCCTGGTCGAGGCCTATGGCATCCCGCTCGCGCCCGAGCCGGAATATGTGAAGCCCAAGGATACCGAGTGGGCCTATCTCGTCACCGGCTTCAGCGAATGCGTGGACAGCTTCTTCGCCTTCGGCCTGTTCGAGATGGCGCGGCAATCGGGCTTCTTCCCGGAAGAGCTGGTCGAGACCTTCGAGCCGGTGATGCAGGAGGAATGCCGCCATATCCTGCTGTTTGCCAATTGGCTGGCCTGGCATCGCGCCACCATGCCGCTCTGGCGGCGGCCCTGGTTCGAGATGCGGGTCTGGGCGGTCTGGGTGTTTCTCGGCTGGGAGCGCATCGGCCTCGCCAAGACCGTGGATGGGGACGGCAAGGAGCGCACGCAGGACAACAACTTCACCGTCACCGGCGGCAAGGCCATGACGGCCAAGGAATACACCATGGCCGAGATCATGGACCTGTGTCTCGCCGAGAATGACCGCCGCTTCGCCGGCTATGACGAGCGGCTGCTGCGGCCCACCACCATGCCCTGGCTGGTGCGCCTCGCGCGGCGCTTCATGCGCGCGCCCAAGCCGGCCTGATGGAAGCCCGCTGAGTGGAATCGGGGCTCGCCCCTGCCCTGCTGGAGGCGAGCGCGCTGGCGGCGCGCAGCGCGCTGCTGGGGGGTGCGGCCTTCCTGGCGCTGGTGGCAAGCCCGCTCGCGCGGCGCCTGCCGCCCGGCCAGGCCGCCATCCTGATGGCGCAGACGCAGCTCTTCCTGCGGCTCTCGGCGCTGGCGACGATGGGGCTCGCGCTCGTGCAGCTCTTTGCCGGGCAGTTCGGCGCGATCGGCGTGCTTCTGGCGGCCGCGGTGCCGCTGGCCCTCGCCCCGCGTGAGGGGCCGGCGCCGCGGCTCGCGCTGGCCGTTCTGGGCTTCAGCGCGCTCGCCATGGTGCTGGGCGTCACCGAGGGGCGGCTCAGCCTGTTGCAGCCGGGCAGCGTGACGCTGGCGACCCTGCTGCGGGAGAGCGGTGCCGCGCTCTGGATGGGCAACCTGCCCCTGCTCTGGATGCTGCTGCGGCCCGCCTGGCCGGCCGCCGTGCCGCAGGCGATCGGCATGCGGCATGCGGGGCTGATGCTGGCGGGCATGGCGCTGGTGATGGGCGGGCTCTTCGTCGCGGCGCCGCATCGTGGGCTGCTGTTCGGCGCGGAGGCGTTTCCGCTGCTGGCGATCACGGCGGGCTTTGTGGTGCTGGCGCAGATCGCGGCCGCGCTGCGCGTGGCCCTGCTGCTGGATGCGGGCCGGGCCGCGCCGGCCAGCCTCTGGCTGCCGCGGCTGCGCTGCGTGGTGGAGGCGGAGCTGCTGCTCGCCCTCGCGCTCTGCGGGCCGATCGTGGCGCTGTTCCGCCTGGGCGCGGCGGGGCTGGAGCCGGCAGCCTCCCCCGACCTTGGCGCGCTGGTGCCGCATTTCGGGCTGCACGGGCTGGGGCCGGTGGAGCTGGGTGGCCTCGTGCTGCTGCTGATTGCGCTGCTGGCCTGGCTGAACCGGCTGGGCGGGGCGCCCTTCGCGCGCTTCGCACCGCTCTTGCTGCTGCCGCTGGGCCTTGGCCTCACCTGGGGAGCCACGGGGATGGCGCTGGCGCTGGCCCTGCTGGTGATGGTCGCGGGCCTCGCCGAGGCCTGGGTGGTGTTCCGCGGGAATGCGGCGGGCCTGGGGATGGTGCTGCCCTTCACGGTGATCCTGGGCGTGATCCTCGTGCTGGCGGGGTCGCCGCCGCGCTGGGCGCTGCTGCCGTGTTTCCTGGCCACGCTGGCGCTGCTGATCCGCTGGGCGGAGCTGCGGCTGCCCGATGCGCGGGATCGTGCCGTCACCGCCTTTGCCTGGCCCTTCGCGCTGGGCGCCTTGGGCCTCGTCCTGGTGCTCGCGCATGACGTCTGATCCGGCGGCCGGGCTCGGCCGCATCGTGGTGGCGCTGGTGCGGCTCTCGCTGCGGCGGACGATCCTGATGCTGCTGCTGTTGGCCCTCGGCACGGGCGGCGCGGGCTGGCTGGCGGCGACGCGCTTCGCACTGGATTCCGACGTGACGAAGCTCTTTCCGCAGGACCTCCCCTGGCGGATGGCGGAGCGGCAGATCGAGGCCGCCTTTCCGCAGCGGCAGGACCTCATCGTCATCGTGCTGGACGCGGCCGAGGCGCGCGAGGCGGAGCGGCGGGCGGAGGCGCTGGCCGGCGCCTTGCGCGCGCATCCCGGCCTGTTCCGCAGTGTGCGACGGCCGGATGAGGGGCGCTTCTGGGCGACGCAGGGCCTGCTTTATCTCGACCTGCCCGAGGTGCAGTCCATCACCGGGCAGATCATCGCGGCGCAAGGCCTGCTCGGCCCCTTCGCCGCCGATCCGAGCCTGCGCGGTGTGGCCGAATTGCTGCGCCTGATGGGCGAAGGCCTCGCGCGGGGCGAAGCGGATGCGGCACGGCTCAGGGCCCCGCTCACCGCCTTCGCCGAGGCCGCCGAGGCCGCGCTGCAGGGCCGCGTGGCGGCGCCCGATTGGGAGAAGCTGCTGACCGGGCGTGAGCCGCGCCCCTTGGAGCTGCGCCGGCTGATCCTGGTGCAGCCGGCGCTGGACTACGAGCAGCTCACCGCCGGCGCGGCGGCGACCGAGGTGATCCGGGCCGAGGCGGCGCGGCTGTCCATCCCGATCCGCCTCACCGGCCCCGTACCCATGGCGGATGAGGAATTCGCGACCGTCAGCGCGGGCGCGGTCGAGAACTCCATCCTCTCCTTCGTGCTGGTGGGCGTGCTGCTCTGGATGGCCTTGCGCTCCTGGCGGCTGATCTGGCCGCTGCTGGTGCTGATCGTGGTGGGGCTGGTCTGGACGGCGGGGTTCGGGCTCTTGCTGGTGGGCAGCTACAACCCGCTCTCCATCGCCTTCGCCGTGCTCTTCATCGGGCTCGGGGTGGATTTCGGCATCCAATATGCGGTGCAGTACCGGGCCGAGCGCGCGCATCTGCCCGAGCTCCGGCCCGCGCTGGAACAGGCGGCGCGCGTGGCCGGGCCGGGCATGACGCTGGCGGCGCTGGCGGTCACGCTCTCCTTCCTTTCCTTCTGGCCCACGGATTACCGGGGTGTGGCGGAACTCGGCCTGGTCGCCGCGCTCGGCATGGTGATCGGCTGGTTCCTGGCGATGACGCTGCTGCCCGCGCTGCTGGTGGTGGCGCGGCCGCGCGGCGAGGCGCGGGAGGTGGGCTACCCGGCGCTGCGGCCGGTGGATGCCTGGCTTTCGGTGAATGCCGGCGGCGTCGGGCTGATGGCCCTCGCCTTGGCCGCCATCTGCGTGGCCAGCCTGCAATGGCTGCGCTTCGACACCAACCCGATCAACCTGCGCGATGCCGGCGCGGAATCGGTGGCGACCTGGCGCGACCTGGCGCGCAGCCCCGAGACCAATCCGAACACGCTGGAGGTGCTGGCCCCCGACCTTGCGGCGGCCGAGGCGCTGGCGCGGCGGCTCGCTTCCCTGCCGGAGGTGGCGCGCGCGACGACGCTGGCCGATTTCATCCCCGCGCAGCAGACGGAGAAGCTGGCACTCATCGAGGATGCGGCCATGCTGCTGGGCCCCGCATTCGCGGCCGAGCCCCGCCCCGCGCCCGATGCGCTGGCCGAGGTGGCCGCACTCCGCGCGGCGGCGAGCGAGCTGGCGCCGCTGCCGGGCGAGGCGGCGCGGCTGGGCCGGGCGCTCGGGCAGCTTTCGCGCGGCGGGGCCGAGGCACGCGCGGATTTCACGGCCGCCACCGTGCCGGGGCTGAACGAGTTGCTGGCCCGCATCCGGGACATGCTGGCGGCGCAGCCGGTGACGGTGGAGAGCCTGCCGCGCGAGATCCGCGCCGAATGGATGACGCCGGACGGCCGGGCACGGGTGGAAGCGGTGCCCAACCCCATCGCGGAGGACGAGACCACCCTGCTCGTGCGCTTCGCCGCCGCCGTACGCGCCGTGGCACCGGAGGCGACGGGCCTTGCCGTCTCGATGCAGGAATCCTCGGCCACCATCCAGCGCGCCTTCCTGCAATCGGGCGTGCTGGGGCTCGTCTTCGTGCTGGCGCTGCTCTGGCTGACGCTGCGCTCGCTCCGGCTTTCGTTGCTGGCCCTCGCCCCGCTCGCGCTGGCGGGGCTGATGACCATGGCGCATTGCGCCCTGCTGGGGCCCGATCTCAACCTCGCCAACATCATCGCCCTGCCGCTGCTCTTCGGGCAGGGGGTGGCGTATGACATCTACTTCGTCGCCGCCTGGCAGCAGGGGCGGCGCGATTTGCTGGCGAGCCCACTGAACCGGGCGGTGATCTATTCCGCCGTGACCAATGCCGCGGCCTTCGGGGCGCTGGCCCTCTCGCCGCATCCCGGCACGGCCAGCATGGGCGTCGTGCTCTCGGTGAGCCTCGTCTATTCGCTGTTCTGCGTGATGCTGGTGCTGCCGCCGCTGCTCAGGCTCTTCGCGCCGCCGACCCGGGGCTGAGCCGCCCCTCTTGCATTTTGCAATGCACCTCGCGGCCGGCGGGCGTGAAGGCGCCCTCCCAGGCATTTTGCAACGATGCTGGGCGACCGAAAAAGAATTATATTTCAGCACTTTGACCGGATGCCCCTGCCCGCCCAACCCTGGCACGGCGCATGCACACCGGAGGGACAACACCGTCTCAAGGGGCTTGCATCATGGTTCGTCCGATCATCACCGGTACCGCCAACGCCGACTGGCTGCACCTGCAGGCCGCGGCGAGCGCGATGGAGGTGACGAGCGGCGCGGGCGATGACGGCATCTTCGCCGGCGCCTTCGACGACCTGCTGCGCGGCGGCGAGGGCAATGACCTGCTCTGGGGCAATGCGGGCAACGACACCATCCTGGGCGAGGCCGGCAATGACCAGGCCTGGGGCGGCGATGGGAATGACAGCCTGGATGGCGGCGAAGGCCAGGACCTGCTCTGGGGTGATGCGGGCAACGACACGCTGCGCGGCGGCGCCGGCCAGGACCAGCTCTGGGGTGGCGAGGGCGAGGACAGCCTCGATGGTGGCGCGGGCAACGACATGCTCTGGGGCGGCCAGGGCAATGACACCCTGGCGCTGGGCGAGGGCAACGACCAGGCCTGGGGCGAGGACGGGAATGACCGCATCGCCACCGGCACCGGCAATGACACGGTCTGGGCCGGCCAGGGCGATGACAGCATCGACGGCGGCGCGGGCGATGACAGCCTGACGGGCGAAGCCGGCAACGACACGATCCTGGCCGGCGAAGGCCGCAACATCGTCAGCGGCGGCGAAGGCCAGGACAGCATCACCGCGGGCGGCGGCCACGACACCATCACAGGCGACCAGGGCGACGATGTGATCGCCGCCGGCCAGGGCAACAACCTGGTGCATGGCGGCGAGGGCCAGGACCGCATCACCGCCGGCACGGGCAACGACACCATCACAGGCGACCAGGGCAATGACGTGATCGACGCCGGCGCGGGCGACAACACGGTCTGGTCCGGCCAGGGCGATGACAGCGTCATCACCGGCGCGGGGAATGACGAGATCGGCACGGACGAGGGCAACGACACGGTCCAGTCCGGCGCGGGCCATGACCGCGTCTATGGCAATGGCGGCAATGACAGCATCGACGCCGGCGAGGGCAATGACTTCGTCACCGGCGACATGGGCCAGGACAGCATCAACGGCGGCGCCGGCAATGACAGCCTCTTCGGCGGCGAGGGCAATGACCTGATCATCGCGGGCGAAGGTGCCGACCGTGTGCAGGCCGATGGCGGCAACGACACGGTGGTGCACAGCCGCAGCGCGGGCGGCGGCGACTTCTTCAACGGCGGCGCGGGCTTCGACACGCTGGCCTTCGACATGACGCTGGCCGACTGGCAGGACAGCGCCTTCCAGACCGAGCTGCAGGGCTATCTGGCGCGCCTCGGCGCCGGCAAGACCGGCCTCTACAGCTTCACCTCGCAGGGCCTGCAGGCCACCAACTTCGAGGCGGTGGGCATCAAGGTGGATGGCCAGACCCTGACGGCGGCCGATGACGCGGTGACCGCCCGTGCGGATGCCTTCTCGGTGACGGAAGACGCGGCGAGCCTCTCGGGCAACCTGCTGGCGAATGACACGGTGGCCGACCTGGTGGCTAAGATCGAGATCATCGGCGCGGCCAGCGAAGGCACGCTGAACCTCGGCGCCAATGGCGCTTTCACCTGGGCGGGCGGCGACGCCTTCCAGGCGCTCAAGGCGGGCGAGAGCCGCGCCGTCACCTTCTCCTACCGCGTGACGGACAGCGACGGCGACACGGGCACGGCTGAGGCCAGCATCACGGTGCAGGGTCAGAATGACGGCCCGGTGGCGGTGGCCGACGAGGGCAAGACCGACGAGGACACGGCGACGAAGATCGACCTGCTCGGCAATGACAGCGACGTGGATGGCGATGCGCTGACGCTGGTGGGCGTCTCGGCCTCCGAATACGGCGCCAGCATCAAGATCGACGGCGGCGCGGTGGTCTATGACCCCACGGCCTCGGCCAAGCTGCAGGCGCTGGGCGCGGGCGAGACCGCGACGGACAGCTTCACCTACACGGTGCGCGACGCGAATGGCGCCGAGGTGACGCAGACCGTGACGATCACGGTGGGCGGGCTGGACGACAAGGAGGAGATCACGGGCAAGCTCATCGCCTCCTTCGAGGATGGGCTGGGCAAGGGCTGGCAGGACACGGGCGATGTGGAGACGGTGAAGGGCGGCACGGAAGGCAAGATGGCCGCGCGCCTCTCCACCGACGACGCCAAGGACCAGAAGCAGGTCGAGGGCTGGCTGCAGCTGGGCAAGGGCACGCTCGACAAGCTCGGCTACGGCGATGCCGACGAGGGCTCGGCCATCCGCGGCAAGGTGGAGCTGGAGGAGGGCCAGACGCTGAACTTCGACTGGCTCTTCGGCGCCGCCGCCAAGTCCGGCGGCAATGACTTCGCCTTCGTCACCCTGCGCCATGACGGCGAGAACGAGGTGTTCGGCCTGGCCGATGTGAAGGCGGTGGGCGAAGGCAAGAACAGCGGCTGGCAGAGCTTCTCCTTCAAGGCGGATGAGGCTGGCAGCTACGAGATCGGCATCGGCGTGATGGATGTGGGCAGCAGCGACGGCCACGCGACGCTGCTGCTGGACAATATCTGGATCGGCTGAGGCGGTACGCAGTGGCGCCGCCCTCCCGCAGCGGGGGGCGGCGCTTGCGATTCGACGCGCCTGCGCTGATGCATGCCGCCGCGCCCTGTGGCAGGCTTCCCCGCAATCAACGGAGGAAACCGACATGACGACGCGTCGCCTGCTGCTCGCTTCCCCAGCCCTGCTGGCCATGCCCGCCGCCGCGCAGAATTGGCAGCCGGAGCGCGCCATCACCATGATCGTGGCCTTCGCGCCCGGCGGCGGCACGGATGTGGCCGCGCGCACGCTGGCGCGCTTCATGGAGCGGGAACTCGGCCAATCCGTCGTCGTGCACAACCGCGCGGGGGCCGGCGGCGAGGTGGGCTGGGCAGAGCTGGCCCGCGCGCGGCCGGATGGGCTGACCATCGGCTTCATCAACACGCCCAATCTCGTCACCATCCCAATCGAGCGCCAGGCGCGCTACCGGCTCGAGGATTTCGCGCCCATCGCCAATGTGGTGGATGATCCGGGCGGCTTCTGGGTGCTGCCGGACAGCCCCTGGCGCAACCTGGCCGATCTGGCCGCCGCCGCGCGCGCCGCACCGGGCACCATCAGCTATGGCACGACGGGCGTCGGCTCGGATGACCACCTGGCGACGCTCGCCTTCGAGCGGCTGACCGGCACGCGGCTGCTGCACGTGCCCTTCAACGGCTCTTCCCAGGTGCGCAACGCGATCCTTGGGCGGAACATCCAGATCGCGGCCATGAACATGGGCGAAGGGGTGGGCGATTTCCGCCAGGGCGTGCTGCGGCCGCTCGGCCAGATGGCGGAGACGCGCTGGGCCAATACGAATGACGTGCCCACCTTCCGCGAGCAGGGCTTCGACGTGGTGGATGGCTCGCTGCGCGGGCTGGCCGCGCCCGCCGGCACGCCCGCGCCCGTGCTGCAGCGCCTCGCCGCCGTGGTGCGCGGCGTGATGGAGCATCCGGATTTCGTGGCGGCCGCGACCCAGCAGCAATTGCCGCTGCGCTTCCTCGACCCCGACCAGCACCGCGCCGTGCTGTTTGCCATGCGCGAGAACTATCAGCGGATGTGGGCGCAGCATCCCTGGCGGGATTAGCCGCTACGGCTTGATCACCGCCGCATAGACCATCGCCTGGCGCAGCTTGGCGAGGTTGAGCCGAAGGCCCACCGGCAGCGCCGGCCAGAGGGCCGCGCGCAGCAGCAGGGCCTTCAGCCAGCCCCAGCCGCTGACCGGGCGCAGCACGCGCATCAAGGGCCAGAGGCGATGGCGGCGCACCGCTTCGGGATGCGCCGCCGCCAGCAGGGCGTAATTGCCGACCGAGCGATCCAGCCGGCCGAGCCAGCTGGCATCCGTGTGGTGCTCCATGTGGGAGACGCTGTTCTCCACATGGCGCACCTGCGCCAGCGGGCGGATGCGCAGCGCCCAATCCGTGTCCTCCCAGCCCCAGCCGGTGAAGCGCGCGTCGAAGGGCGCCCGCAGGAAGAGATCGCGCCGGAGCTGGAAATTGGCGGAGAGGAAATTGCCCTCCGGGTCGCGGTTGCGCTCGGCGGCGGGGATCCATTCGCGCTTCTGGCTATGCGCCTCGAAGAGGCGGGCGTCGCGCGGCGCGGGCGGGCAGCGCTGGCCGGTGCGCCCGCCGCAGGTCACGGCCCCGGGCGCCTCGCGCGCGGCGGTCAGCGCTCGGGCCACGAAGCCTGGCGCATCGGGCAGGGAATCCGCGTCGAGGAAAAGGATGTGCTCGCCGCGCGCCGCCTCGGCCAGCGCGTTGCGCGCGCCCGAGCGGCCGAGATTGCGGGGTGCGAGCGCGAAGCCGGCGGCGAGGCCCCGCGCCTCGGCCATGGCCAGCACCTCCCCCTGCCCTTCCAGCGCCGGGTTGCCATCCACCAGCACCAGCAGCTCCACCGCGCCGGGCGCGGGGAGTGCGGCCATGTCGGCGAGCAATTCGGCCGCCAGCGGGCGGATGTCGCGGTCATAGGTCGGCACGAGGATGGAAAGCTCGGGCCGGGCCGTGGCGCGGGCGGTGGTCTCCTGCATCATCGCGCCCCTCCGCGCAGGGCGAGCGCCCAGACCAGCGCCGCCGTCACCGCCTGCACGCCGAGCCGCGCGAGGATCGCGCCCTCCATCCCCAGCAGCGGCGTAAGCCACCAGCATGTGCCGAGTGTCAGCGCGAGCGAGGTGATGACGACGGCGAGGCGGTGCGATTGCCGGCCGACCGCGGTCAGCAGGTCCGCGCCGATCACGAAGGCGCCGAACAGCGCGGGCATGGGCGAGAGCCAGCGCACCAGGGCGGGCAGCGCCTGGTAGGCCGCGCCGAAGACCCAGGGCAGCAGGCCGGCGAAGACCAGCAGGCCGAGGCCGCCGGCCAGCCCCAGCGCCACCGCGAGGCCGAGGCTGCGCCGCGCGAGGCGGCGGCACTCGGCCAGGTCCTCCGCCGCCAGCTTGAACATGCGCGCATAGATCGCGTAGCCGAGCGCGCGGATGGGCAGGGCCAGCACCTCCACGATGCGCAGCGCGGCGGCGTAGAGGCCGGCGGCCTCGGCGCCGAGGAATTGCAGGACGATGGGCTTGTCGAGATCCTTCACCGAGGCCTGCAGCGCGCTTTCCGCCGCGAAGGCCAGGCCCTCGCCCCAGAGGCCCGGGATCCAGCCGGCATGCGGCCAGCCATGGTCGCGCACGACGAGGCCGAGGCAGATCAGCGCGGAGAGCGCGGCGGCACCCGCATACCAGGCGGCGAAGGCGCTGAGCGTGAGCGGCGCATGGACGAGGCCGGCCAGCAGGATCGCGGCAAGGCGCAGCGCGCCCGGGATGACAGTGACGGTGGATTGCCGCGCCGAGCGGCCGCCCGCCATGTAGATGGCGATCGCGAGATTGGCCCAGCGCCCCAGCCAGAGATCGGCCAGCAGCACGCATGCAAGCGCCAGCGCGCCGATGCGCCCCGCCTCGATCAGCGGCAGCAGCAGGAAGAGCAGCAGGCCGAGCGGCAGCGCGGTGACGAGGATGGAGAGCAGCCCATGCCCCACCCAGCGCCGCATGGCGGAGGGCTCGCGCGCCACCTCGCGGATCAGCAGCTGGTCGCTGCCCCAGCCCGCGAAGCAGCCGGCGGCGACCGTGATGGCGGTGAGTGCGGCGAAGAGGCCGTAGCCCTCGGGCCCCAGCAGGCGCAGCGCCAGCAGCAGCCAGCCGATCTGCGTCAGCAATTGCAGCCCGAAGCCGCCGAACAGCACGGAGACATCGAAGGCCAGGGCCTTGGCCGGCAAGAGGCCGAGGAGCCGCGCCTTCATGCGCGCAGCGCGCCGGCGATGGCGTGCCAGAGCGGCTTCTTCGCCATCTCGCGGTCGAGCGGGTGGGAGCGCGAGGGCAGGCCATCCCGCCGCCGGGCGAAGGCGCTGTCCTGCTGCCAGGCCTGCACGTCCGACAGGCCCCAGAGGACCAGCATGCGCACGGCCGGCTGGTCCAGCGCGACGCGCAGGAAATCGGCGGCCATGGCGGCCCCTTCGGCATCGCGCGCCGCGATGTCGGCGGGCAGCAGGCGGTCCACGATGTCGAGCTCGGTCACCTCGATGGCGAGGCCCATCCCCGCCACATCGCGCAGGAAGCGCGCGAGGCGCGCGGCGTCGAAGGGCGCGGAGCGGGGGGCCAGATGCGCCTGGATGCCGAGCGCGCCGACCGGCGCACCCGCGCGCAGCAGGCGCTCCAGCAGGCGCAGCATGGCGGTGCGGCGGCCATCCTGCCGGCGGTCACCGAGTTCGAGGTCGTAGTCGTTGATGACAAGGCGCGCGCCGGGATCGGCCTCGCGCGCCCAGAGGAAGGCCTGGCGGATGAGGTCGGGGTCGGAGTGTGGGCCGTCGCGCAGCCCATTCTCGCCGATGGGTTCGTTCACCACGTCCCAGCTCGCGATGCGGCCCTGGAAATGCCCGGCGACGGTGCGGATATGGCGCTCGAGGGTCGCGCGCAGCTGGGGGGCGGGCATGGCGGCGGGGTCGAACCAGCGCGGCAGCGCCTCGTGCCAGACCAGCGTGTGGCCGCGCAGGTCCATGCCGCCGGCGAGGGTGAAGGCGGCGACCTCCTCGGCGGGGGCGAAGTTGAAGCTCTCCGGGTCGGGGCGCAGCGTGTCCCACTTCAGTTCCAGGCCAGGCGTGATGAGGGCCGCGTCCCGGCGCAGCAGCGGTTGCAGCGCGGGATGATCCCGCAGCTGCCCGCGCGTGACCATGTTGCCGATGACGAGGCCGCGCGCCTCGGCCAGCGCGCGCAGGCCCGGCTCCTGGGCCAAGGCGGTGGCGGCGAGAGGCGTTCCGAGAAGGGCGCGGCGGGCGAGCCTCATGCGCGCCCTGTCAGCCGGCGAAAGAGGCGCTGGCGGCGGGCGAAGCGGTCGAGCGCGGCGGCATCGTCGAGATAGGCGCGGAGCAGGCCGGGGTCCGTCCAGGGCACGTCATGCCAGGCGCCGTGCAGATGCGGCGAATGCGGGTCGCGCAGCCATTCGCCGGGGAAGAGCGCGACCTCGGTGCCGGGCGGCGGGATGGCGGCGGCATCCTCCCCCTTGAGATGCGCGGCATAGGCGGCGGCGAGACCACCGCCCAGGTGACAGATGGGAGTGGCGCGCGGGTTCATCTCGATCAGGAGCTTGCGGCCGGTGCCGGGCTCCACCACGAAGTCGAAGCCGAGGAAGCCGGAGAGGCCGAGCGCCTCGGTCATCGCGGCCGCGCTCGCCGTCATCTCCGCATCCTCGACGACGCGGATCACGGTTGCGGGGGCGGTCGGGCTCGCGGCCTGCAGCACCTCCACCGAGAGGCCGGCGAGCACACGGCCGCGCTCGGCGATGACGGCGCGATTGGCGGGATGGCCGTCCACGAAATCCTGCAGATCGGGCATGCCCGGCTGCCAGTCGCGCCGCGCGAAGACCGGGTTGAGGCTGCCCTCCCAGGCGGCGAGCTTGAGCGACTGCAACAGGCTGGGCGCGGTGGTGGCGCGGGCGAAGGCGGGCGCCGCGTCGCTCATCGCGCGCAGCACCTGCACGCCGGCGCCGCCCCAGCTGCCGTCGGTCTTGAGCACGCGCGGCAGGCCGCCCTCGGCCAGCGCGGCCTGCAGCGCGGCGAGGCTTTCCACCGGGCGCGTCGCGGGCATGGGCAGGCCGAGGCGCGCGGCCAGCGCCATCTGCGCCGATTTCGCGGCGGCGACCGCATAGCCCGAAGGGTCCCCGAGCGAGGCCTCGATCAGCGCGCTCAGATCCGCCTCGGCATGCAGCGCGCGCAGCAGGGCGGCGGCGCGATCATCGGCGGGGATGGCGCGGTCCGGCCGGGCCGCGCGCAGCGCGCGGGCGAGGTCAGCGCCCATGGACCAGGGGCGCAGCAGATGCTGGCGCGTGGGCGCCGCGCAGCGTGCCAGCAGGGAGCCGCGCGGCGAGGCCGCCTCCACCACGCATCCCGAATCACGCAGCGCCATGGCGAGGCGCGCAGCCACCGTCCAGGGCTGGGTGGAGACGACCAGCAGCCTCATGCGCGGGATGCGCGCGCGAGGCGCCACCAGGTGATCTTGCCCGCCACCTCGGTGAACTTCACCGATTGCAGCGCGGCCGGGCGCCCACCGCCGCTGAGTGCCGCGAGCGCCCAGCGCAGGCCGACCACGCCCAGCTGCACCACGCCCTTGGCCATCAGCAGCAGCCCGTCGCGCATGGGTGCGGTGGAGCGGCGCAGCAGCACCGTGCCGTAGATCTGCCCGGTGCGGAAATTGCGGCCGCGCATATAGGCCAGCGTCGCGCGGTCGGCCGGGACGAGTTCATGCACCACCGCCTCGGCGCACCAGACGAAGCGGCGCCCGCGCGCGAAGAGGCGGAGGAAGAGGTCGAAATCCTCGCCGCCGCAGCGGCCGAGGAAGGCGTCGAAGGGCGCGGCCTCATCGAGGCAGGTGGCGCGCATCAGCAGCGAATTGCCCGTGCCGATCCAGCGGCCGGAGACGCTCTCGTCATGCCGCAGCGTGAGCTGGCTGCCCGTGGGCCAGGAGAGCTTGCGCTCGTAGGAGCGGCCCGTGGGGTCCCAATCGGGCGGGCCGCCGGGAAATTCGGGGATGACGGCGCCGAAGACGAGATCGGCGCCCGTTGCCACCTGCGTGGTGATGAGCGCGTGCAGCCAGCCGGGCTCGCAGCGTTCGTCATCATCGAGGAAGACCACACGCTCGCCCTCGCTCGCCGCCACGCCCGCATTGCGGGCGAGCGAGATGTTGGGATCGGGCGCGGCCAGGTAGCGGAGCGGCAGGCCGGGGTCGGCGATCATCGCCTCCACCGCGGCGCGCGCGTTGGAATCCGGGGAATTGTCCACCACCAGCACCTCGGCTGCCTCGCCCTCGGGCAGCGCCTGCGCGCGCGCGGTGGCGATGGCGCGCGCGAGCGGCCCTGGGCGGTTGAAGGTGCAGATCACGACAGTGGTGCGCGGCATGGATCGCAGCTTTCCGCCGAAGCGCCGGCGGGTGCAAGCGCGATGGATTTGCAACCGCGCTGCCCCTGCCCTACCCAGCATGCGATGCCCGTGAATGACCCCGCCGCCCCGCTGCCCGCGCTCGATGGGCTGCGCGCGGTCTCCATCCTGATCGTCATCGTCTCGCATGCAGGGTTCGGGCGGCTGGTGCCGGGGGGCCTCGGCGTCACGCTCTTCTTCGCCATCAGCGGCTTCATCATCACGCGGCTGCTGCTGGCCGAGTGGGAGGCGCGCGGGCGCATCGCGGTGGGCGCCTTCTACGGGCGGCGCGCGCTCCGGCTGCTGCCCGCGCTGCTGGCCTATCTGGCCTGCGTGGCGCTGACCTTCCTGGCGCTGGGCCTGCCCTTCGTGCTGGCGGAATGGCTGGCCGCGCTGTTCTACACCGCCAATCTCCACGCGCTGTGGCAAGGCTTCCCGGACCATCCGGCGCTCGCCCCGCATCCCTTCAGCATCCTGTGGTCGCTGGCGGTGGAGGCGCATTTCTACCTGATCTTCCCGCTCATCCTCGCGGCGCTGGCGCGGCGTGGCTGGTTCCTGCCGGCGCTGGCGCTGGGCTGCGCGCTCTCGCTCGGCTGGCGCATCGTCGTGCATGCGGCCTGCGACGGCGGCGCCGGGCCGGTCGCGCTCTGCGGCACCTTCCCCGCCTATCGCATCCATGTGGGCACCGACACGCGGCTGGACGCCATCCTCTATGGCTGCGCGCTGGGCTGGCTCTGCCGCCCGGGGGGCATGCCCGGCTGGATCACGGCGCGCTGGCCGCTTTGGCTCGGTGCGGCGATGGTGCTGGCGAGCCTCGTGATCCGCGAGCCCTCCTTCCGCGAGACGGCGCGGCATTCGCTGCAATCGGCGGGGATCGCCCTCGCCCTCGGGCCGCTGCTCTTCGCGCCCGCCGCCGCCTGGCTGCGCAGCGCGCTCTGCTGGCCGCCGGCGCTGCTGGTGGGGCGGATGAGCTACGTGCTCTACCTGTTTCACTGGCTGGCCGTGGGGCTCGCCTGCGCCGCGACGGGCGAGGCGATGCGCGAGAGCCCCTATGGCGCCGCCTGGTATGCGGTGTTCCTGGCCGCGACGCTGCTGCCCACGGCGGCGGTGTATTGGGGGCTGGAGCGGCCCATGGCGCTTTGGCGCCGCCGCCTGCGTCACTGACCCTTGGGCACCTTGCGCATCGCGCGCAGCAGGCGCGGCGCCTCCAGCAGGTAGCGGCGCCAGAGGCGGCGCGGTTCGCTCGCCAGGCGGTGCAGCCATTCGAGATGCGCGCGCTGCATCCAGGCCGGCGCGCGGGCCTTGGCGCCGGTCACGAATTCCAGCGCGGCACCGAGGCATAGCCCCACCCCCGTGGCGCCGCCCGCCGCCTGGATGCGCGCGGCGAGCTTCTCCTGCTGCGGCGAGCCCACGCAGAGGAAGACGAAGCGCGCCGGATGCGCCGTGACGAAAGCGACGGCCGCCTGCACCGCCGCCTCGTCACGGATGAAGCCCATGGGCGGGTTGTGGTGGAACAGCGCGGTGAGGCCGAAGCGCGCGCGCAGCGCCTCCGCCATGGCGGGCGAGCCGCCGATCACGGTCACCGGCGTTCCGGGCTCGATCGCGCGGGCGAAGAGGGAAGCGGCGAGGTCACTGCCCGGAGCGAGGTTCAGCCGCACGCCGCGCCGGCCGGCCAGCAGGCGGAGGATGCGGCTGTCATTCAGCGAAAGCCAGGCGCCGTCATACAGCGCGCGCAACGCGTCATCCCCCGCTTCCAGCCGCAGCAGGTGGTCTGCATTGGGCGTCACCACATAGGCGAAGGGCGCCGATGGGTCGCGCGCCGCAATCAGCGCCAGGGCGCCATCGAGGTCGAGATCGTCGAAGCGCACGCCGAGCAGGCGCAGCGCGGGCACGGTGGACATCAGCGTTCCCTAGCAATGTCGAAAGCGTTCATCTACAAACAAGTACTTTGCATGGCTGGGGGGCCGGTGGAGAGCTCGGGCGAGGATCAGGGCGGCATGGGCGGGGCGCTGACCATGGCGCCTTCCGGCCCACCCGCCCGCCGCGCCCAGCTTCCGCCCGACGAGCCCGCCTGGGGCGGCTTCCACGCCATGGACCTGCTGGTGACGGCGGCACTCCGCTGGCGGTTGCTGCTTCTGGCGGCCCTGCTGCCGGCATTCGCGGGGCTCGGCCTCGCCTTCACGGTCAGCCCGCGCTTTCCCGCCACCGCCATCCTGCTGGTGCAGACGGCGCGCGATGCCTCCTCCGCCGCCGACATCACGGGCATCGGCCCCAATGTCGTCTCCGTCGAGGTGCTGAAGGTGACGCGGGCCGAGGCGGAGATCCTCAGCAGCCCGCAAGTGCTGCGCACGGCGCTGCTCTCGGCGCCGCCCGGCGCCATCATGGCCGAGCAGACCACCACCGAGGGCACCGAGTTCGACCGCGCCGTGGAAGAGCTGGGCGAGGCGCTGCGCTGGGAGCTGGAGCCCGGGTCCAACCTGCTGCGCGTGACGCTGACGCTGCCCGACCGCGCGCGGGCGCTGCGCGGGCTGGAAGCAATCCTCGCCGCCTATTTCGACCGCCGCGCGCTGCTGGCCGGGGATGACGGCGCCCGCCTGCTGGCGACCGAGCATGAGCAGGCCATGGCGCGGATCCGCAGCGTGGATGAGCGCATCCGTGCAACGCGCGAGGGGGCGGGGGTGCTCGACATCCCGCAGGATATCCAGCTCGCGAACACGCGGCGCGAGGAGCTGATGCAGCGCGAGAACCGCGCGCGCGAGGCGCTGGCCACCGCCCGCGCGCAGCTCGCGGCAGCCGAACAGCAGCTCAGCGGCCAGCCGCCCCGCGTGCTGGCCTTCAGCGACACGACGAACCTGCGCAACAATGACGACAGCCGCAACCAGCTGAACCGCCTGCTGGCCGAGCGCGCGCACATGGCCGCGCAATACGCGCCCGACTGGCCCGGCCTGCGCGACCTCGATCGCCGCATCGCGACCCAGCGCGCCCTGGTGATGCAGGAGGCGGGCGCCAACTTCACGACGACGCGCGAGGTGCGCAATCCCGCGCAGGAGCTGCTGGTGAACCGCGCGGTCACCTCGCGCCTCGAGATGGAGACGCTGGCCGGCCAGCTCACGGAGGTGACGCGCCAGCGCGAGGAGGCGGAGCGCCGCGGCCAGGCCCTGCTGGTGGCCGAGGTGACGCTGCGCGACCTGCAGCGCGAGCGCGAATCCCTCGAGGCCATCGCGCGCCAGCTCGCCACGCGCGAGGCGGCGCTGCGCCTGGGCGAGGAGGCGCGCCGCCAGGCCCGCGCCGGCGTGCGGCTCATCCAGCCGCCCACCGTGCCGGTGCATGGCCGCAGCCTGAAGCGCGTGATCGCGGCGGGCGGCGTGGTGCTGGGCCTGGGTCTCGCCGCCGGCCTCGCGCTGCTGCTGACGCTGACGCGCCGCACGGCGGCGACGGTGGATGAGGCGGTGCGCGCGCTGCGCCTGCCGGCGCTGGCCCGCTTCGGCACGCTCGCCGGCGGCAAGGCCGATCTCTCGCCCGATCCGCGCATGGAGGATCTGGCCTCGCTGCTCGGCGATGCGCGGGTGGATGGCCTGCGGCCGGCCGCGATCCAGCTGGTGGGGGCGGCGAAGGGCGATGGCCGGGCGGAGCTGGCGCGCGCGCTGGCGGTGACGCTGGCCCAGCGCGAGGGCGGCCGCATCGCGCTGGTGGACCTGCTGGGCGACGGGCGCGAGCATCTGGCCGCACTCGGCTCCTCGCCGCAGGTGGCGGACCGCCAGCCGGGCGAGATCCTGATGCTGCCGACCGTGCTGCCGCGCCTCTTCGTCTCCTTCGAGGCGGCGGAATCCAATCTCGCCTCGCCGCGCGCCTCCTATGAGCGCGCGGCGCTCTACATGGAGCGCATGCGGCGCGTCTTCGAGACGATCATCATCATCGCGCCCGACGAGCCGGAGAGCTACGCGCTGCGGCGCGTCGCCGCCGTCGTGGACGCGAACCTGCTGGTGGTGCGGGGCGAGCGCACGGGGATGGGCCATGCCCGCCGCGCGCGGGACGCCGTGCTGGAGGCCGGCGGCGCGCTGCTCGGCCTCGCCTATACCGGCTTCCGCCAGGTGCTGCCGCGCCGGCTGCAGGGCTGGTCATGAGGATCGCGCGGCGGATGCTGCCGCTGCTGCCGCTCATCGGCTGCACGGGGCATGAGATCACGGCGACGCCGCGCGACGCCGAGGGCTTCCTGCCCTGGAGCAACGCCGCCCCCGAATACCGCATCGCCGCCGGGGACCGGGTGCGCGTCCAATACCTGCTCACACCTGAGCTGAACGAGGTGGCGCTGGTGGCGCCCGACGGGCAGGTGGCGCTGCGCGCGGCCGGCCGCGTGGATGTGGCGGGGCGAACCCTCTCGGAGGCGGAGGCCGCCATCACCCAGGCCAGCCGCCGGTACCTGACGCATCCGGTGGTGACGCTCGGCATCGAGGAGGCGGCGGGCTCGGTCGTGCTGGTGGGCGGCATGGTGCGCAACCCGGGCCAGCACCCGCTGCCCGCGCGGCGCGGCGCGCTGGAGGCGGTGATCCGCGCGGGCGGCTTCACCGACGAGGCGCGGCTCAGCGAGGTGGTGCTGATCCGCCGCGGCCCGGGCGACCTGCCGATGATGCGCACGCTCGACCTGCGGGCCTTCGTCTCGGGCACGGCACCCGAGGATGTGCCGCTGGCGGCGGGCGACATCGTCTATGTGCCGCGCTCGCGCATCGCGGAGGTCAACCTCTGGATCGACCAGTATGTGAACCGGCTGATCCCCTTCTCGCGCAACTTCTCCTACTCGATCAACCGGATCCCGACGGTGGGCGGGGCCTTCTGATGCGGCGCGTGGCGCTGCCGCCCGGCGTCGCCCCCGTGCCGCCGCCGATGACGCTGCCCGCCTTCGCCGAGGTCGGGCCGCGCATCCAGGCCGTGCTCGCCGCCTGCGCGGTGTTCCTCTACTCGGGCGCCAAGATCCAGACCGGCTCCAGCTTCGCGGCCGCGGAACTGGGTGCGGTTGATCCGCTGAACCGCGCCCTGCAACTGCTGATGCTGGGGGGCTGCGGGCTGCTGGCCCTCTGGGCCGGGCGGCCGGCGGTGCGGATCGGGCTCCGGCTCTGGCCCTTCCTGCTGGTGCTGGCGCTGATCTTCGCATCGGCGCTCTGGTCCCAATCCATGGGGCACACGCTGCGGCGTTCGCTGGCGCTCGTGGCGCTGGTCGCCTTCGTGGTGGCGACCGGCACGGTGCTGGGCCTGCCGCGCTTCTTCCGGATCTTCCTCGGCGTCATGGCGGTGCTGATCGCGGCGTCTCTGGCGGAGGCGGGGCTGCGGCCCGCGGTCGGCTTCGACACGGGGGATTATGCGAACGCCATCCGCGGCGTGTTTCCACAGAAGAACGTGACGGGCGTGGCGCTGCTCTTCGCCGGGCTCGCGCTCTCCTTCCTGGTGCTGGAGCGCGGGCGGCTGCGCTGGACGGATGCCGCCTGGCTCCTCCTGCTGCTGGTGATGCTGGTTCTTGCGCGGTCCACCACGTCGCTGCTGATGACGCTGGTGGTGGCAGGGGTGACGGTGCTGGTGCTCTGGGCCTCGCGCGGGGGGATCTGGGGGGCGGTGGCGGGGCTGGTCACGGTGGTCGGGCTGGCGGCGGGCCTGGTCATCTTCGCGGGCATCGGGATGGAGGGGTTCTTCGACCTGATCGGCAAGGATTCCTCGCTGACGGGGCGCACCTTCATCTGGGACGGCGTCTGGCACACCATCGCGGCGCGGCCGCTGCTGGGCCATGGCTATGCCGCCTTCTGGCTGGAGAACTCGCGCAATGTACGCAGTCTCGCCGAACGCGTCGCGTGGGAGGTGCCCAATGCCCATAGCGGCTACCTGGAGGTGCTGCTGCAGCTGGGCTGGGCGGGGATGGCGCTGGTCGGCCTGATGGGTGCGGCGACGCTGGCGCTGGCGCTGCGGGCGATCTGGCGCGGCCAGGTGGGGCTCGGGCTCTGGGCGCTGCTGGTCCTGGGGCTGGTCGCCATCGTGAACCGGACGGAATCCCTGCTGCTCAACCCGGATTTCCCCATGCTGTTCTGGCTGCTGGCGCTGGTGGCGCTGGGGGGCGCGCGGCCGCGTCGGCCACAAAACTCATCAAGCCAAGGCGCGCCTGGCGCGATAGATCGGGCGAGGCGGGTTGTCCGGACAGTCTGAAGCGTGATCAACAAGGATCGATCAGGGTTCAGGCTTGGCTGAGAGGCGGATTCACGCCTTTGGCGATACCGCCAAAGGCGATCAGACCCCAGGCCCTTGGCCGGTTGATGCGCGCTTCGGCTTTGCCGGATGGATGATTTTCGCGCAATGCTTGTAGTTGAATCTCAATTCATGGATCACCTTGCAATTTTTCGCCGGCTGCGTCAATGATAATGCTCCCCGATGCTTCCCCCGGCTCCGGAGACCCTTCGAGCAGAATGCGCGCGCCCTCCCCGCATGATGATGCCGCCCTCGCCGCCGAGGAGCCGCGCCCCTCGGCGCTCGCGGGTGCGCAGCCGGTCGCGGCCTTCACGCAGCTCGCCTCCCTGCTCGACCTGCTGGCGCTGCTGGTGGCCGGGCTGCTCTGGATCGACGCGCCGCTGGTCACCTCCGTCTTCACGCCGCTCGAGGGGCGGCTGATCGGCCTCGGCATGGCCGCGCTCTGCTGGGCGGCCATGCTGTCGCTCACGCCGGCGGCGCTGGGCCGGCTGCTGGACATGCGCTGGGCGATCGCCGATGCGGCGCTGGTGCCGGGCTTCGTCGGCACCGCCGCGGGGTTGCTCACCTATTTCGCGTCCGACGCGCATGTCGCGGGCGCTATCCTCCTCTGGCCCGCCGCGGCGCTCTCCCTTCTGCTGCCGCTGCGCATCCTGCTCTCCGGCCTCGCCATCCGTGGCGTGCGCGATGGCTGGCTGCGCCGGCGCATCGCCGTGGTGGGGGCCACCGAGATGTCGGCGGAGCTGATCCAGCGGCTGACCGATCCGGCCAACCCCGAGATTCCGGACCTGGTGGGCGTCTTCGACGACCGCGACGCGACGCGTCGCCCGCCGGAGGTGAGCGGCGTCGGCGTGCGGGGCGACATCGCGGAGCTCTGCCGCCGCGCGCAGACCGAGCGGCTGGACCTCATCGTCATCGCGCTGCCGCTCAGCCGTGCCATGGACATCCTGCGCTCGGTCCAGCAGGTGCAGGCGCTGACGGCCGAGGTGGTGGTGCTGCTGGAGGGCCAGAATGCGGCGCCCCAGGGCACGCGCGTCTCGGTCATCGCGGGCTATCCGGTGCTGCAGCTGGTGCGCCAGCCGCTGCAGCCGGGCGCGGTGCTCGCCAAGGGGGCGCTGGACTATGTGGTGGCGGCGCTGGCGCTGCTCATGGTCTCGCCCCTCCTGCTGCTGGCGGCGCTCGCCATCCGGCTGAGCGGGCCGGGGCCGGTGCTCTTCCGCCAGCCGCGCGTGGGCCGCAACGGGCGCATCTTCCACATCCTGAAGCTGCGCACGCTGCGATGGGACCCCTCGGATGACGGCACCAAGGGGGTGGTGGCCAACGACAAGCGCGTGACACCCATCGGCCATGTGCTGCGCGTGCTCTGCATCGACGAATTGCCGCAGCTCATCAACGTGCTGCGGGGCGAGATGAGCCTGGTGGGGCCGCGGCCGCATGTGGCGCATATGCTGGTGGCGGGGCGGCCGATCGAGGAGCTTGTGCCCGGCTATGGCGCGCGGCACCGCATGAAGCCGGGCATCACCGGCTGGGCGCAGGTGAACGGGCTGTCCGGCACCATGACGGATGTGGGCATGGCGCGCATCGTGATTGCGCATGACCTCTCCTACATCAGCGAGTGGTCGCTCTGGCTCGACCTGCGGATCCTGGCGCGGACGGCGGTGATCTCGCTCTTCGGGCGCAACGCCTTCGACGTTCAGCTGCGGGAGTGGAAGGGGCTCTAGCAGGCTGCTGAAAAACTCCGCTGTGGGACCGAGGGGCCAGCCCCTCGGACACCCCGGCAAGAACCTCAGCTTCTTGCATCTCCGATAAGTATTTGATTTAATTTAGCAATTGAAGATCCAAGAAACTGGTGAAAACCAAGCAGGTTTTCACCTTGGCGGGAGAGTACGAGAGGGCGGAGCCCTTTCGTCTTTTGGCCTTCTTCAGCAGCCTGCTAGGCCCCTCGCTTTTGCGAGACTGATTCACGCCCCCGCGCGTGCCGCCAGGGCCGATCAGGCTCGGCTACACATCCAGCCAGCGCAGGCCGCCGGGCGGCGGCGGGATATCGGGGTTCTTGGCCATCATCCCCTCCCAGACGCGGCGGGTGACGCGCTGCGCCTCGGCCATCAGCGCGTCCTCATCCAGCGCCAGCATCTTGCGGTCGCGCAGCAGGAATTCACCATCCACCATCACGGAATGCACCGCACCCGGATGCCCGTAATGCACCACGCTGGAGATCAGGTTGATCACGGGCCTGAGGCTCGGCGTGTTGAGGTCGAGGATGGTGAGGTCCGCCTTCTTGCCCACCTCGATGGAGCCGATCAGCGCGCTGGCGCCGACCGAACGCGCGCCATTGCGGGTGATGCCATCCAGCACCTGCTGGGGCGAGGGATTGACCCCCCCCTCCGTCGCGCGGCCGCGGCCGCCGCGATGGGTGATGAGGCCGATCTTCATGGCGTGGAACATGTCCTCCGTCATGTTGTCGGTGCCGAAGGCGATGTTCACGCCGGCGTCGCGGATCAGGCCGAGCGGCGCGATATGCGGCCCGCGGCGCGAGGAATTGGCCGGGCAATGCGCCATCTGCACCCCGCGCCCAGCCAGCAGTTCCACATCGGCGGGCGTGCAATAGGTCCAATGCGCGCCGACGAGATCGGGGCCGAGGAAGCCCTCGCGGTCCAGGTAGCCGGCGGGCGTCAGCCCATCGCGCATCTTCGCGACCGCATGCACCTCCTCCATGCTCTGGGCGAGGTGGACGGTGCGCGTCAGGCCATATTTCGCGGCGAGTTCGGAGAGCTTGTGCAGCATGGCGGGGGAGCAATTGTCGGGCGCGTGGGCCGCGATCTGGAAGTTCACGCGGCCCTCGCCTTTGCCCTGCCAGGCCTCGATGCAGGCGACCGTGCGCTCGAGGAAGACGCGGCCGAATTCGGGGTCCTCGCGGTAATCGCCCATGCGGATGCGCAGCGTGTTGATGTCGGCGCAATTCTCGGAGAGCCAGAGGCGCAGGCCGGTGGCCGCCATCGCATCAATGTAGTTGGGCACGTGGCGGAAGGGGTCCACCAGCGTGGTGCAGCCGGAGCGGATGGCCTCGAGGCAGCCCATGCTGACCATGATGGCGCGTTCTTCCGGCGTCATCTCGTAGCTGACGGGCGACATGTAGCCATAGACGGCATTGCCCGCCCAATCCTCCACCGTGCCGCGCAGCACGGTGAGTGCCGTGTGCGTGTGCGCGTTGATGAAGCCGGGGAAGACGGCGAGGCCGCGGCCCGAAAAGCGCGGGAGGTTCGGGTAGTCGCGCTCCAGCGTGGCGCTGTCACCCACGGCCGCGATGCGGTCGCCCTGGATGGCCACGGCGGCGCGGTCGAGCAGGCGCCGCTCCTCATCCTGCGTCACGACGACGGTGTCGGTGATGAGCAGATCCATCGCGCTTTCTCCATGGACTTGGGGCGCATCATCCTTCCACAGTTGCGCCTCGATGCAAGCGGGAGAGTGACATGCGGCGTCTGGTCTTGGCATGCGTGCTGTTCGCCGGCGCGGCGCAGGCGCAGGATGTGAACATCGCGGTGGGGGGCGCCTTCACCTCGCTCGATCCGCATTTCCACAACCTGACGCCGAACAGCGCGCTGACGCAGCATCTGTTCGACCGGCTGCTGGAGCCGGACGCGGACCTGCGGCCGCAGCCGGGGCTGGCGGAGAGCTATCGCGCGCTTTCGCCCACCTCCTGGGAGTTCCGGCTGCGCCCCGGCATCCGCTTCCATGACGGCACGCCCTTCACGGCGGATGATGTGGCCTTCACCTTCGCCCGCGTGCCGAATGTGGCGGGCAGCCCCGCGAGCTACGCCTTCTTCACGCGGCCGGTGCGCGAGGTGGTGATCGTGGATGCGCTGACCTTCCGGCTGGAGACGCATGCGCCCGCACCGCTGATCCCGGCCATGATGCAGGGCCTGCCCATGATCGGTCGCCGCCAGGGCGAGGGCATGGCGACCAGCGACTACAATAGCGGGCGGGCGGCCATCGGGACCGGGCCCTATCGCTTCGTCTCCTATGCGCCGGGGGATCGCGCGGTGTTTGCGCGCAACACGGATTGGTATGGCGGGGCGGTCACCTGGAACCGCGTGACCTATCGCTTCATCGGCAATGACAGCGCGCGTCTGGCCGCACTCAAGGCGGGCGATGTGGACCTGATCGACCAGGTGCCGACGCGCGATGTGGCGGATCTCGCGCGCGATGGGCGGCTCACGGTGTTCAGCAAGCCGAGCCTGCGCAACATCTATCTCTACCTCGATGGCTGGCGCGAGCAGACGCCGCATGTGACGGACCACCAGGGCCGCCCCCTGCCCGCCAACCCCTTGCGCGATGTGCGGGTGCGGCGCGCGCTCTCGCTCGCCATCAACCGGCCCGCGCTGGTGGCGCAGGTGATGGATGGACAGGCCGCGCCCTCGGGGCAGCTCCTGCCGGCGGGCGCGGTGGGGCATGACCCGGCGCTGGTGCCCGACCGCTACGACCCGGAGCAGGCGCGGCGACTGCTGGCCGAGGCGGGCTATCCGCAGGGCTTCATGGTCGCGCTGCACGGGCCCAATGACCGCTACGTGAATGACGCGCAGATCCTGCAGGCCATCGCGCAGATGTGGGCGCGGATCGGCGTGCGGGTGCGGGTGGAGGCACTGCCGTCCAGCGCCTTCTTCAGCCGTTCGGCGCGGGATGAGTTCAGCATCGGCTTGCTCGGCTGGGGCACCGGCACGGGTGAGCCGGACAGCCCGCTGGCGAACCTGCTGGCGACCATCGACCCTTCGCGCGGGCGCGGGGCCAGCAACCGCTCGCGCTATTCCAACCCGCGCTTCGATGCGGCGGTGGACCGGGCGCTGGCCACGCTGGACCTCGCTGAGCGCGAGTCCGTGTACCGGGAGGCGACGGGGATCGCGATGGCCGACCAGGCGATCATTCCCCTGCATCATCAGGTAAACATCTGGGCCGCGCGGCGCGGCTTCACCTATGCGCCGCGCAATGACGAGCGCACACTCGCGATGAGCCTCACGCGAGGCCCCTGAGGAGAGAGCAGAGATGGCGCATCAGCGTTTCCGCCGCTTCAACACCGGCATGTATTACAAAGATCACGACGTGAAGAACGAGATGTGCATGGCCGTGCGGGCCGGCAACATCATCTTCCTGCGCGGCCAGACCGGCTTCACCTTCGATGGCGGCTTCGTGGGCCATGGCGATGCCGCCGCCCAGGCCGACCAGGCGATGAAGAATGTGAAGGTGCTGCTGGAAGAGGCTGGCGCCAAGATGGAGCATATCTGCAAGATCACGACCTACATCACCGACCGCGCGTATCGCGAGAGCGTGTACCAGGTGATCGGCCGGCATCTGGGCACCATCGCGCCCGTGGGCACGGGGCTGATCGTGAACGGGCTTGCTCTGCCGGAAATGCTGGTGGAGATCGACATCGACGCCGTGATCCCGGATGGCGAGGGATGATCCATCTGGGTGGCATTTCGGCGGGGGATGTCGCGCCCTTCCATACGGCCGAGGCCGCGGCGCGCCAGGCCGAGGCGGTGTTCGACCGGCTGGAGGCGGAGATCACGCGCCAGGGCGGCAAGCTGACGGACCTCTGCAAGATCACCATGCAGATCACCGACCGCGCCTGGCGGCAGGCGGTCTATGGCGTGATGGGCCGGCGGCTGATGGGCGTGCGCCCGGTCAGCACGGGGCTCATCGTCAAGGCGCTGCATGATCCGCGCGCGCTGTTCCAGCTCGACGCCTTCGCGGTGCCGGGCGGGCCGCATCAGCGCATCCGGCCCTATCGCTCGACCAGCATGCCCTATGGGCTGGAGAAGCAGCCCTTCGAGGCGGAGTTCTGCATGGCCGTGGTGGCCGGGAAGCGCGTGTTCCTGCGCGGGCAGACCGGCCTCACCCTGGAGGGCGGGTTCTCGAATGTGGGGGATGCGGGCGGGCAGGCGCGCATCGCCATCGCCAATGTGCAGAAGCTGCTGGCCGATGCGGGCGCGACGCTGGCGGACGCCGTGCATGCGACGGTCTATGTGACCGATCGCGCCTATATCGGGCCGGTGATGCGCGAATTGCTGCCGCCGCTTTCGGCGCACCCGATCCCGCACACGCTCTTCGTCGTGAAGGGGTTGGCGGCGCCGGAGATCCTCATGGAGATCGATGTGCATGCCGTCCTGGGATGATCTCTGGCTGGATGCGCGGCTCGTCACCATGCAGGGGGATGGGCTCGGGCTGATCGAGCCGGGGGCGATCGCGGCCAAGGATGGGCGCATCGCCTGGGTGGGGGCGATGGCGGATCTGCCGCATCGGGACGCGGCGCGGCTGCATGAGGCGGGCGGGCGCTTCGTCCTGCCGGGCTTCGTGGATGGGCACACGCATCTGGTCTTCGCCGGCAACCGCATCGGCGAGTTCGAGCGGCAGCTTGGGGGTGCGACGCGCGCGGAATTGGCGGCGGAGGGTGGCGGCATTCTCTACACGACGCGCGAGACGCGGCGCGCGAGCGTGGAAGAGCTGGTGGCGATCGCGACACCGCGCCTGCACCGGCTGATGAGCGAGGGGGTGACCACGCTCGAGATCAAGTCGGGCTATGGGCTCGACCTGGAGAGCGAGCTGAACATGCTGCGGGCGGCGCGGCTGCTGGGCGAGAGGAATGGCGTGCGCGTCGTCACCTCCTTCCTGGGCGCGCATGTGGTGGCACCGGAGTACACCGGCCGTTCAGCGGACTACATCACGCATCTGATCGAGGTGATCTTCCCCGCCGCTCTCGCGGAGGGGCTGGTGGATATCTGCGATGGCGGGATCGAGGGGCTCGCGATCCAGCCGGCCGACATGCTGCGCCTCTATGCGGCGGCGCAGGCCGCGGGCATCCCGGTGCGGGGGCATACGGACCAGTATGGCGATGTGGGCGGGGGCGGAATCCTGGCGGGGATCGGCGCGCTCTCGGCCGATCACCTCGAGTATGTGAGCGAGGCCTCGCTGGCGGCGATGGCGAAGGCGGGGACGGTGGGCGTCTTGCTGCCGGGCTCGACGCTCTTCCTGAATGAGATGCGGCGGCCGCCGGTGGAGCTTTTCCGCAAGCATGGCGTGCGGATGGCGCTGGCCACGAATTGCAATCCGGGGTCTTCGCCCACGCTCTCGCCGCTGCTGGTGCTCGCGCTGGGGTGTTCCTTCTTTCGCATGACGCCCACGGAGGCGCTGCGGGGAATGACGGTGCTTGGCGCGGCGGCCATTGGCCTGGGCGGCCAGGCTGGCGAGTTGCGCGCGGGGCTGCCGGCGGATTTCGTGTTGTGGGAGATCAGCGCGCCGGCGGAGCTGTGCTACTGGCTCGGCGGATCGCCGCCGCGCGAGATCGTGCGCGCTGGGAAAGTGAACTGAAAAGGCCTCCGGCGGCTGGGGCCTCAGGCCCTGTTCAGACTGGGAAGATGTTTGACGGGTGTTCGGGGACATCCCTGACGGTTTTGAGGATGGCCTTAGGGCCTCTGGTGTCAATCCATCCGAGATCGAAACGCATGAAGTGCAGGCTCCAG
>NZ_JAHRCU010000017.1 GCF_019083995.1 Roseococcus sp. SDR | reverse complement strand
CGCTGACCGAGGCCGAGGCGCTGCTCGCCGCCAGCCCCGCCGTCACCGGCTTCGCGGCCGAGGCGGAGGCGGCGCGCCTGGCCCAGGCGGCCGAATCCGCCGCCCGCGAAGCCCGGCGCGAGGCCGAGGCCATGCTGGGCCGTGCCCGGTCGGAGCAGGCCGGGCTGCGGAGCCGCCATAACGCGGCCCAGGCGCAGCTCGCCGCCCTCATCCCGCAGCAGGAGCGCATCGCGGCCGAATCGGCTGAGGCGGATGCGGCGCTCGCCGCCGCCCGCGCCGCCCGTGGCGCCCTGCCGGATCTCGCCGAGGCGCGGGCGCAGGTGGACCAGGCACGCCTTGCGCTGTCCGGCATTCGCGGCAAGGCCGCCGAGATGCGCGGCCGGGCGCTGGCGCTGAAGGCCGAGCGGGAAAGCCTCGCCACACGGCGCGAGGCCGCGCTGGCCGAGCGCGCCGCCTGGGCGCAGCGCCTGCAGGATGCGACGACGCGCCTCGCCGGTCTCGAATCGCGCCGCGCCGAGGCCTTCGCCCGGCGCGAGGCCGCGAAGGCGCTGCCCGAGCGCGTGGCGGGTGCGGCCGCCGATGCCGCCCGCCGCCTGGAAGCAGCCGAGGCCGCCCATGCCGAGGCTCGCGCCAGACTCGACGCTGCCGAGACCCGGGCCCGCGAGCGTGAGGAGGTCCGCCGCAGCGCCGAGGCCGCGCTGGTCCAGGCGCGCGAGGCCGCGCTGCGGGCTGAGGCGGCCCGGGACTCGGCGCTGCAGGCCGGCGAGGCGCTGGCCGCGCGCATCCTGGAGCGCATGGGCGAATCGGCCGAGCTGCCCGCTGCCCCGGAGGACATCTCCGACGCCGCCGAGGACCGCGCCCGCCGCCGCGCCGAGCGCCTGATCCGCGAGCGCGAGGAGGTCGGCCCCGTCAACCTCCGCGCCGAGACCGAGCTGGAGGAGCTGGAAGCCCGCATCGCCGGCATCAACCGGGACCGCGAGGAAGTGGGCTCGGCCATCGCCAAGCTGCGCGGCTCCATCGGCCACCTGAACCGCGAGGCGCGAGAGCGGCTGCGCGCCATCTTCGACCAGGTGGACCGCGAGTTCCGGGCGCTGTTCAGCAAGCTCTTCGGCGGCGGGCGGGCGCATCTGGCGCTCGTCGGCAGCGAGGATCCGCTGGAGGCGGGCCTCGAGATCTATGCCGAGCCGCCGGGCAAGAAGCTCTCGGCGCTGTCCCTGCTCTCGGGCGGCGAGCAGGCGCTGACCGCGCTTTCGCTGATCTTCGCGGTGTTCCGCTGCCATCCCGCCCCGGTCTGCGTGCTGGACGAGGTGGACGCGCCGCTGGATGACGCGAATGTGGAACGCCTCTGCGACCTGCTGGACAGCATGGCGGAAACGGGGACGCGCTTCCTGATCGTCACGCACCACGCGCTGACCATGGCGCGGATGCACCGGCTGTTCGGCGTCACCATGCAGGAACGCGGCGTTTCCCGCCTGCTTTCGGTGGATCTGGGCGAGGCCGTGGCGATGGCGGAAGGGTAGCTTTCAGGTCGCTTTCTGGGGGGGCGCGCGCTTGACAGTCATGCTGCGCCGCCATAGAGGCAGCCTCGCCTTCCAACGGAAACTTGAAGGAAGGAGCCATGGTGGATAGCCGGGATTCGCTGAAGAACCGCCTCAAGGCCGCTCGGGACCGCCAGGGTCTCGACAAGCCGCAGGCCGGACAAGGCGGGGGTCCGACATCCCCTTGGGGGTTTGGTCTCCGGGCTGGGGTCGAGGTCTTCTCGGCGCTGGTGGTGGGCGTGGGGCTCGGCTTCGCGCTGGACCGGTGGCTTGGCACCTGGCCTTGGCTCTTTCTCCTGTTCTTCGTCCTGGGGGCCGCCGCCGGCGTGTTGAACGTGTATCGCCTGTTCAATCCCCGGTCCGGCGCTCGCAAGAATTGATGGGTTTCATGCTGGAGGTGCGCGGTGGCCGTTGAGGGGAAAGCGATTGACGCGCTCAGTCAGTTCGATCTGGCGCCTGCGCTTGGCGCCGTCGGCCGGTCCGTCGGCTTCACGCAATCCAACCTCTACATGCTCATCTCGGGCGGCCTGATCGTCCTGCTCATGATGTGGGGCATGCGCCACCGCGCCATCGTTCCCGGCCGGATGCAGAGCCTGGCGGAAAGCGCCTATGGCTTCATCGACGACATGGTGCTGGCGCAGATCGGCGAGGAAGGCCGCCGCTTCTTCCCCTTCGTCTTCACGCTCTTCATGTTCATCCTCTTCGGGAACATGCTGGGCCTCTTCCCCTACGCCTTCACCTATACCAGCCACATCAGCATGACCTTCGTCATGGCGATGATCGTCTTCGTCCTGATCACGACGGTCGCGATCATGCTGCATGGCAAGAAGTTCCTGGGGTATTTCTTCCCCGAGGGCGCGCCCATCTGGCTCGCGCCCATCATCATTCCGGTCGAGATCGTCTCCTACCTCTCGCGCCCGATCAGCCTCTCCATCCGTCTCTTCGCCAACATGGTGGCGGGCCACGTGATGCTGAAGGTCTTCGCCACCTTCGTGGTGATGCTGGCGGGCCTGGGCGCGGTGGGGCCGTTCATCGCCGTCATGCCGCTCGCGATCAACGTCGCGCTGGTCGGCTTCGAAGTGCTGGTCGCGTTCCTGCAGGCTTACGTGTTCGCGATCCTCACCTGCATCTACCTCCACGACGCCGTGCACCTGCACTGAGCACGGGCCGTCCCCACCTGCTTCTCAGCAAACAGAAGGATTGAGAACATGGAAGTTGCTGCCGCCAAGGCCCTCGGGGCTGGCATCGCCGTCATCGCGCTGTTCGGCGTGGGCCTCGGCATCGGGAACATCTTCTCCTCGCTGATCACCAGCGTGGCGCGTAACCCCTCCGCCCGCGACGCCGTCTTCCCGATCGGCATTCTGGGCTTCGCGCTGACGGAAGCGGTCGCGCTCTTCGCGCTGCTGATCGCCTTCCTCATCCTGTTCGCCTGAGCGCGTCGGGCGGGGCGCTGAGCGCTCCGCCCACGTTCCTCTGCATCGGGCCTCCCGCCCCAGGACATTTCCATGCCGCAGCTCGACTTTGCCAACCCACTGATGATGAGCAAGCTGGTCTGGCTGCTGATCATCTTTGGCTTCCTCTTCTTCGTCCTGAAGAACTATGCGCTGCCCCAGGTGGCGTCGGTTCTCGACGAACGCGCTGCGCGCATCGCGGCTGATCTCAACGCCGCGCGCGATGCGCAGGCGGCGGGTGAGGCCGCACTCGCCGAGATCCGGGCGGCGACCGCCGCCGCCCGTGCCGAGGCCCAGGCTGCCATCGCGGCCGCCATGCTCGATGCGCAGACCAAGTCGGCAGCCCAGGCCGCCGAGATCAACGCCCGCCTCGCCGCCCAGGTGGCACAGGCCGAACAGCAGGTCCGCGCCGCGCGGGACCAGGCGATGGGCGCGCTGCGCGGCGTCGCCGGCGAGACGGCGACGGCCATGCTGGACCGCCTTGCCATCCAGGCCCCGGCCAATGACGTGACCGCCGCGGTCGATCGCGCCGCGACGCAGGGAGGCCGCTGACATGCTGCAGGATCCGAAGTTCTGGGTCGCTTCCAGCTTCATCATCTTCATCCTGCTCTTCGGCAAGCTGGCCTGGAGCCGGGCGACGGCGATACTCGACGCTCGCGGTGATCGCATCCGCGCCGAGCTTGAGGAGGCGAGCCGTCTCCGCGCCGAGGCCGAGGCCATGCTGGCCCAGGCCCAGGCCGAGCGTGACGCCGCCACCGCCGAGGCCGCCGCCATGATCGAGCGCGCCCAGGCCGAGGCCCAGCGCCTCGCCACCGCCGCAGCCGCGGAGGCCGAGGCCGCCGCCCGCCGTCGCGAGCGGATGGCGATGGACCGCATCGCCGCCGCCGAGGCGAGCGCCGTGACCGAGGTGCGCAACGCCGCCGCCGAGATCGCGACCGCCGCCGTGCGCGAAATCATCGTGGCCCGCCACGATGCCACGGCCGATGCCGCGCTGATCGACAGCGCCGTGGCCAGCCTGCCGACGGCCTTCCGCGCCGCCTGATTTCGGCGCCGCTCCCACTCGTCACGATGCCGGCGCAGGTCTAGCCTGTGCCGGCATTTTTCGTTTTCGGGAGATCCTCATGTTCCGTCCCTTCCTGGCCGCGGCCGCCCTCGCGGTCGCCCTCGGCGGCGCGCCCGCGCAGGCCAACCTGTTCCGCTGGGCCAATGACGGCGACGTCAACTCGATGGACCCCTACACCCGGTCCGAGACCTTCCTCCTCACCTTCAACGCCAACATCTACGAGCCGCTGATCCGGCGTGACCGCAACCTGCGCCTGGAAGCCGCACTCGCCGAGCGCTGGGAGCAGGCCGACCCGCTGACCTGGCGCTTCCACCTGCGCCGCAATGTCCGCTTCTCCGACGGCTCGCCCTTCACGGCGGATGACGTGATCTTCTCCATCGCCCGCGCGCGCGGGCCGGGGTCCAACATCACCTCCTACTTCGCCGCCGTGGCCGAGGTGCGGAAGGTGGACGACTTCACGGTGGACCTGATCACCCGCGTCCCCAGCCCCATCCTGCCGGAGGAGCTGACGAGCTTCGGCATCATGAGCAAGGCCTGGCTCGAGCGGCACGGCGCGCAACGTGTGGCCGACCTCACCTCGCGCGAGGAGAACTACGCCACCCGCAACGCCATGGGCACCGGCCCCTTCCTGCTGGTGAGCCGCGAGCCCGATCGCCGCACCGTGCTGGCGCCGAACCCGCTCTGGTGGGACACGCCCACGCACAACCTGACGCGCGTGGAGTTCAACGTCATCGCCAATGACGCGACGCGCGTCGCCGCCCTGCTCTCGGGCGAGGTGGACATGGTCTATACCGTGCCGCCGCAGGACATGGACCGCATCGGCCGCACGCCCAACATGCGCATCATCCAGGGGCCGGAGCTGCGCACCATCTATCTCGGCATGGATCAGAGCCGTGCGGAACTGCTGAAGAGCGACGTGCGCGGCCGCAACCCCTTCCAGGATGTGCGCGTGCGCCGTGCCCTCTACCAGGCGATCGACGTGCAGGCGATCACGACCCGCGTGATGCGCGGCCAGGCGCGCCCCGCGGGCCAGATCTTCGGCCCGGGCGTAAATGGCTTCCTGGAGGCCAATGACACGCGCCTGCCGCTCGACCTCGAGGCCTCGCGCCGGCTGTTGGCGGAGGCGGGGTATCCGAACGGCTTCGGTGTCACGATGGACTGCCCCAATGACCGCTACGTGAATGACGAGGCGATCTGCACCGCCGTCGTGGCCATGCTGGCGCGCATCGGTGTGCGCGTGACGCTGGCTGCCCAGACCCGCGCCCGCTTCTTCGCCGAGGTGAACGCGCCCCGCTACAACACGAGCTTCTACCTGCTCGGCTGGACGCCCAACACCTATGACGCGCACAACGCGCTGTTCAACCTGGCCGGCACGCGGGACGGCACGCGCGGCGTCTTCAACAATGGCGGCTATTCCAACCCGGCCTTCGACGCACTGGTGGACCAGATCTCCGTCGAGACCGTGCCCGCCCGCCGACAGGAACTGATCACTCAGGCGACCCGCCTCCTGCAGTCGGACGTCGCCTATATCCCGCTGCACCAGCAGCAGGTGGTCTGGGCCGCGCGCAACAACGTCACGCTCGTGCAGCAGGCGGATAACGGGTTCCCGCTGCGCTCGGTGCGGATCGGGAACTGAGGCCCCGCGGCACGCGCGGTTGATGGCGTTCTCAAGCGAGGCGGCTTGGCTGGCCGGCTCGGACCATGCGTCCGAGCCAGGGCGCCCGGCCGCATCGCCGCGCCGGCCCGCGGTGATGCGGCCCTGGGTGGCGCGCTGCTTCAACTTGCGTTGATTGATCGATCGCAACGCCACGGCTTGCGCCTTCCGGGCAGGATGTGGACGCGGCCTCCCGTCGAACGGCGGTCCAGGCCACATCACCGGAAGGAACGCCGCATGTCTTGCCCACTCGCCCGCCTGCTCACGGCCGGGCTCCTCGCCATGGCTCCGGGTCTCGCCTGGGCCCAGGCGCCGGCGCAGCCTGCACGCCCGGCCGCCACCGCCGCCCCGCCCGTGGCCTTGCCGCCCTTCTACCAGCGGGCCCAGGCCCTGACGCCGCGCGGCAAGCTGGGCGAGGTGCTGCAGCGCGAGCAGGTCGCGACCTCCATCCCCAATGCCCAGGCCTGGCGCATCGCCTATGTCTCCTCCGACGTGCAGGAGCGGCCGACCATCTCCACCGCGCTGGTCATCGCGCCCCGCGGCCAGATGCCGGCGCGCGGTCGGCCCATCATCTCCTGGGCGCATGGCACCACGGGCACCGCGGCCAATTGCGGCCCCTCCCAGATGTGGGACCCGGCGCAGGGGCTGAACCAGTATTTCATGCCCTCGGGCAATTCCTGGAACGACTACGGCGTGCCGGGCGTCGAGACCATGATCCAGCGCGGCCAGGTCGTCGTCGCGACCGACTATCAGGGCCAGGGCGGGCCGGGGGCGCATCAATACGCCGTTGCCGCCACCAATGCGCGCGATGCGATCAACGCGATCCGCGCGGCGGGTGCCATGGGGCTCTCCGGGCCGGACCGCCGCGCCATCATCTATGGCTGGTCTCAGGGCGGCGGCGCCACGGTGGCGGCGGCGAGCCTGGGCGACTACATCGCCCGGCGCGGGACGGCCTTTGACGGTATCCAGATGCAGGGCTTCGTGGCCATGGCGCCCGAGGTCATCTCGGCCTCCATGCCGCCGGGCGAGCTGACCGAGGCGAGCGCCGCCGCCTTCGTCCAGGGGCTGATCAGCGGCTTCGCCTCCAACATCTTCGACTTCGCGCATATGTCCATGAGCATCTGGGGCGCCGCGGCGGCCTTCCCGAATGTGCAGATGACCGACGTCTTCACCACGGACGGCGCTCGCGTGCTGGACGGGCTGATGCGGCGCAAGTGCATGCACGTGCTGAGCGACACGCTGAACTTCGCCTATGGCGCCACCTATCGCTCGCTGCTGAGCGACCAGCCGACCAACCCGCTCAACTGGGCGCGGGCCTTCATGGCCGGCAGCGTCGCGCCGGTGCGGCCGGTGGCGCCGGTGGTGATCTACTGGGGCACGCATGACACGACGGTGCCGCCCGCCATGGGGGCGGCCTATCAGCGGCAGATGTGCGGGATGGGCGGCAATGTCTCCCGCGTGCAGCTGCCCGGCGCGCAGACGCATTTCAGCACGCCCGGCGTGGCCGAACCCATGTATCTGCGCTGGATGGCGGACCGGCTGGCGGGCGCCGCCGCGCCCGAGGGCTGCGCCGAGCTGCGATAGGCGGGCGCCCCGGGCCCGATCAGCCCAGCTGGTCGGGCCAGCCGATGAAGAGGCCGATATCGCCGGGCATCCCGCCCGGGTAATCCAGCACGCGGGCGCCGAAGGTGAAGCCGCCGGGGGCCAGCTCCTTCTCCCACCATTCATGCACGTGCTTCAGAACGCCGGGCAATGTCTCCTGCCAGCCCTCCAGCCGGTTGTTGATGCGCCGGCCCTGGTCCTCGCAGAGGTCGGAGGGGAAGCGGATCAGCATCGCCTCCTTCTCGCCATTCTCGAAGGCGCGGCGGATCTTGGCGAGGGCGCGCTGCTTGTCCTCCTCCGTGATCTGGTAGGTCATCAGCTTTTCGGCGAAGGCCTTGAGCTCGGCCTGATGCGCTTCGCGCGCGGCTTCCTCCTCGGCATGGCGGCGCGCCTGGGCGGCCGCCTTCGCGGCGAAGAGATCGGCGACGGAAAGGGTGGGCATGGTGGGCTCCTCGGCTCAATGGGCCGAGGCTAGGCCGGGGCGTGCGCCCCGGCCTTGCGCCGCCTCAAAGCTCGGCGAAGGGCAGGGCCTGGCGGGCATCGCCCTGCCAGGGGCCATGGAACATCTGCAGGATCCGGTCCGCCTGGGTCATCCCGCTTTCCACGATCTCCCAGAGCGGGGTGAGGTAGATCTCCTCGCCCATCCCGCGCGCCTTGAGGCCAGCTTCGCTGATCGTCAGCGCGTCTCGCGCCACGTCCCGCAGCGAACGGCCGGCGATCTCGGCTTGGAGCGCGAGGCGCGGCGCATCGGCGCGGAGCTGGTGCATCTGCGCGACCGTCCAGCCTTTGGTCAGCGCGCGGGCCGCCTTCTGGGCCGCGTCGTCATAGATCAGGCCGACCCAGAAGGCGGGCTGCGCCTGGATCATGGCGGCCGAGCCGGAATCCGAGCCGCGCATCTCCAGGAACTTCTTGAGCCGCACCTCGGTGAAGACGGTGGTGACGTGGTCCGCCACGTCACCCATCGTGGCTTCGATGCCGGGCAGGCTTTCGAGGCCGGCCGACATGAAGCGGCGGAAGCTCTGGCCCGTCGCGTCCAGCAGCTTTCCGTCGCGCGCCACGAAATACATCGGCACGTCGAGCACGTATTCCGCGAAGCGCTCGAAGCCGAAGCCCTCCTCGAAGACCAGGCCCGGGATGCCGGTGCGGTCGGGGTCCGTGTCGGACCAGACATGGCCGCGCAGCGACTTGTAGCCGGAGGGCTTGCCCTCGCGCAGCGGCGAGGAGGCGAAGAGCGCGGTGGCGAGCGGCTGAAGCGCCAGCGAGACGCGCAGCTTCTCCACCATGTCGGCCTCGTCGCCGAAATCGAGGTTCACCTGCACCGTCGAGGTGCGGAGCATCATGTCGAGGCCCATGCTGCCGCGCGTGGGCATGTAGCGCCGCATGATCGCGTAGCGGCTCTTGGGCATCCAGGGCATGTCCTCGCGCCGCGCGACGGGATGGAAGCCCATCCCCGCGAAGCCGAGGCCGAGCGGCCCCGCCACCTCATGCACGTCGCGCAGATGCGCGGCGAGTTCGAGGCGTGCCGCGTGCAGATCCTCCATCGGGCCGCCGGAGAGCTCGAACTGCCCGCCGGGCTCGAGGCTGACCGAGGCGGAGCCGCGGGTCAGGCCGATGACGTTGCCCGCGTCGCGGATCGGCTCCCAGCCCTTGCGCATGATGCCGTCCAGCATCGCGCCGATGCCCTGATGCGCGTAGTCGGGCGGCGTGAAGTCGGTGCGGCGGAAGCCGAACTTCTCGTGCTCCGTGCCGATGCGCCAGGCGGATTTCGCCTTGCAGCCGGCGGCGAACCATTCGGCCAATTGGCGCGCGGACGTGATCGGCGTGGGGTCAGCCTGGCCGGGATTGGACATGCGGTTCTTTCATTCGTGTCAGAGCGGTCAGCGCCGGGCGTCGAGCGCCAGGGAGATGGCACCCAGTCCCGCCACCAGCGCCGTCTCGGCGCGGAGGATGCGCGGCCCCAGTGTTGCGAGCGATACAAAGGGTCGCCGGGCCAGATCGTCAAGCTCGGCCCGCTCGAAGCCACCCTCGGGGCCCACGAGAAACCCGCAGGGCGCCGTGAGCGTTTCCAAAATGTCATGCAAGGGTCGCGCCTCGCGCCGCTCGGCCGCCACCAGAAGGGGGGCGCCGTCCCAGGCATCGAGGACCGCATGCAGCGGGCGGGCCTCCATCACGGCGGGGATGGAAAGCCGCTCGCATTGCTCGGCGGCGGCGCGCGCGATGGCGGAGAGGCGCTCGGTGTTGCTGTGCCCGGCCACGCAGCGGCGGGTCAGCACGGGCTGGATGCGCGTGGCGCCGAGTTCCGTCGCCTTTTCCACCGCCCAATCCATCGCCTCGCGCTTGAGCGCCGCGACCAGCGCGCGCAGTTCGGGCTCGGGTGCGGGGGCGCGCAGCCGCTCTCCCAGGCGCATCGCGCCGCGATCCTTGCGCAAGGCGGTCAGCTCGGCGGCGAATTCCCCCTCGGTCGCGTTGAACGCGATGAGCGCAGCCCCCGGCGCACGGCGCAGCACATGGCCGATATGGTGGGCCTGGGCGGGGGTGAGCGCGATCTCGACGCCCGGCGCCAGCGGGCCCTCGGCGTGCAGACGGGGGATGGACATGGCTTCATCTGCCGTGCTGCAACACGGCATGCAAGAGACGCGCGGCTATACCGATATCCGCACCGGCGGCCTGGTCGCGAACCTGCCCGTCGCCCTGCGCCCCTATGCTCTGCTGATGCGGCTCGATCGCCCCATCGGCTCCTGGCTGCTCTTCCTGCCCGGTCTCTGGGGCATCACGCTGCAGGCGACGGGCTGGCTCCAGGGCATCTGGCTCATCCTGCTTTTCTTCGCCGGTGCCGTGGTGATGCGTGGCGCGGGCTGCGTCGTGAACGACCTCTGGGATCGCGATATCGACAAGCAGGTGGAGCGCACACGCGGCCGGCCGCTCGCCTCGGGCGCCATCTCGCCGCGCCAGGCGGTGATGTTCCTGGCGCTGCTCTGCGCCATCGGCCTCACCATCCTGCTGCAACTGAACACGCCTGCGATCTGGCTCGGCGTGCTCTCGCTGGTGCCGGTGCTGCTCTATCCGCTGGCCAAGCGCGTGACGGATTACCCGCAACTCGTGCTTGGCTTCACCTTCGGCTGGGCGGCGCTGATGGGGCCGGTGGCGGCGAGCGGCGGGCCCAGCCTCGCGATGGCCGTGCTCTATGCGGCGACGATCTTCTGGATCCTCGGCTACGACACGATCTACGCCCATCAGGACCGTGAGGATGACGCGATGGTGGGCATCCGCTCCACCGCGCTCAAGTTCGGCGCCCGGACGCGGCCCTTCCTCGCTGCCTGCTACGCGATGACGCTGGCGCTGCTGGCGCTGGCGGGCTGGATCTCGGGGTTGAATTCCTGGTTCTACCTGGCGCTCGCCATGCCCGCCGCCGTGCTCGCCTATCAGGTCTGGGATCTCGACATCAACGATCCCGGCCATTGCCTCACCTTGTTCAAGCTCAACCGTGAGGTGGGGCTGCTGGGCGGCCTCGCCATCCTGATCGGGCGTATGTGAGCGGGGCGGGCCCGTCCGACGCGGAGGCCTTCATCCGGGCCCAGACCGCGATCGCCGAGACGCCGCTGCTGCCCGGCCTGCGCCTGCACCTCGCGAGTGAGATCACGCCCATCTGGCAGGCCAGCGAGGAATTCCTGCGCGAGGCGGGCATCGAGCCGCCCTTCTGGGCCTTCGCCTGGCCGGGCGGGCAGGCGCTGGCGCGTGCCATCCGCGACGCGCCCGCCATGGTGCGGGGCCGGCGCGTGCTGGATTTCGCGGCGGGCTGCGGGCTGGCCGCCATCGTGGCCGCGCAGTCGGGGGCGGCCGTGGTGGAGGCCGCGGAGATCGACCCGCTCGCCATCGCCGCCATCGGCATGAACGCCGCACTGAACGGCGTGACGGTCACGGCCCTGGCCCGCGATGTGGTGGGCAGCCCCTGCCGGTGGGATGTGATCCTCTGCGGCGACGTCTGCTACGAGGCGCCGATGACGGCGCATATCCTGCCCTGGCTGCGCGCCATGGCAGCCGCAGGGGCGGAAGTGCTGGTCGCCGATCCCGGCCGCGCCTATCTGCCGCGCGAGGGGCTCGTGCCGCTCTCCACCCACGCCGTGCCGACCACGCTGGAGCTGGAGGACCGCACGGAGAAACGGGTCACCATCGCCCGATTGCTGCCCCATTGACGCCATGAGCGGCGGGGAAGCTTCCCTGCATGTGGCCCGCTTTCCTCGCAGCCCTGCTGCTCACCATCCCGCCCGCCGGCGCCCAGACAAAGCGCGACTATGACGCGCAGGGTCGCAACATCGGCCGCACCGAGCGCAATGGCGACACGGTGCGGCAATATGACGCGCAGGGGCGCAGCACCGGGCGCAGCGAGTTCCGTGGCGATACGCGGCGCGACTACGACGCCCAGGGGCGCAGCACCGGCCGCGTCGAGCGCAGCGGGGACACGCTGCGGCAATACGACGCGCAGGGGCGCAGCACCGGCCGCAGCGAGGTGAGGGGCGACACCACGCGCCATTATGACGCGCAGGGCCGCAGCACCGGCCGCTCGGAGGTGAGCGGCCAGACCATCCGCCACTATGACGCGCAGGGGCGGCTGACGGGCACGACTCGGCGCTGAGGCGCCGCCGGCTCAGACCGCGCCCCAGACCTCCTGCGCCACCTCGACGCAGAGGCGCAGCTTGGCCCATTGCTCCTCGACGGTGAGGACATTGCCCTCCTCGGTCGAGGCGAAGCCGCATTGCGGGCTGATCGCGAGCTGCTCCAGCGGCGCGTATTTCGCCGCCGCCTCGATGCGGCGCTTCAGCAGGTCCTTCGATTCAAGTTCACCGCGCTTGGAGGTGACGAGGCCGAGCACGACGGTCTTGCCCTTCGGCAGGAAGCGCAGCGGCGCGAAGCTGCCCGAGCGCTCATCGTCATACTCCATGAAATAGGCATTCACGTTGATGCCGTTGAACAGCACCTCGGCCACCGGGTCGTAGCCGCCCTGCGCGATGTGCATCGAGCGGAAGTTGCCGCGGCAGAGATGCATGGAGACGAACATGTCCGACGGCCGGCCAGCGATGGCGCGGTTGATGAGGTCGGCATATTTGCCAAGCAGCCCCTCCGTCTCCTCGCCGCGCGCCTTGAGGCCCGCGATCTGATCCGGGTCGCAGAGATAGGCGATGTTCACCTCATCCAGCTGCAGGTAGCGGCAGCCGGCACCCGCGAAATCCGCCACGGCGGCGGCATAGGCCTCGCCGAGATCGGTGAAGAAGCCCGCCATGTCCGGATAGGTGTGCGCATCCACCGCGCGGCGGCCGCCGCGGAAATGCAGCACGGAGGGGGAGGGGATGGTGATCTTGGGCGCGGCCCCGCCGGCATTCGCCGCCACGAAGGCGTAGTCGCGCACGAAGGGATGGCCCTCATAGCGGATGGGGCCGGTGACCTTCAGGCCATAGGCCTTGGTCTGGCCGCCCTGGAACTGGATGCCCTGGTCGGCCTCATACATCTCGACACCGCCGAGGCCGGCCAGGAAGTCGAAATGCCAGAAGGCGCGGCGGAACTCGCCATCGGTGACGGCCTTGAGGCCGATGGCCTTCTGCTCGGCAATGACCGTCCGGATGGCAGCGTCCTCGGCGGCGCGCAGCGCCTCGGCGCTCAGGGTGCCGGCGGCGCGGGCGGCACGCGCCTCGCGCAGCGGGATGGGGCGCAGCAGGCTGCCGACATGGTCGGCGCGGAAGGGCGGCTTTTGCATGGGGTTTCCTCTCTAGGCCTGGGTGACGAGCGGGCTCACGCCCGGCTCGCCGGCGGCGAGGATCAGGCGGAGGTTGCGACGGGCATTCTCGGCGTGTTCGCGCATCAGCCCCTCGGCGCGGCTGCCCTGGCCGGCCACCAGCGCCTCCACCAGGAGGTGATGCTGGTGATGCGCATGGCGCAGCAGGGCGTGGCGCGCGGCCGCACTGCCCTCATGCGGGACGAGGGCCGAGGCAGCGGCGAAGGGCAGCGCGGTGATGGCGGCGAGCGCGCGGCTCAGCGCGTCATTTCCCGCCGCCTCCAGCAGGATTGCATGCAATCTTGAGTTCATATCGCCATAGGCGGCCAGGGCGGCGGCGTCGAGCAGGGGGGCTTCCAGGGCCGCATCGCCGGCCGCGAGGCTGGCTTCCATGGCCTGGCGGGTGGCCGGGGAGAGGCCCTGCTCCGCCACCAGCCGGGCGGCCATGCCCTCCAGCTGGCCGCGCACGGCGATGGCGTCCTCGATCTCGGGCAGGGTGAAGCGGCGCACCAGAAATCCGCCGCCGGCCGAAGCCTGGACCAGGCCTTCGGCCTCCAGCTGGGCCAGCGCAAGGCGGATCGGCGTGCGCGAGACGCCCAGTGCCTCGGCGAGCGGGATCTCGGCGAGGCGGCTGCCTGGCGGGTGCTCGCCCGCGAAGATGCGGGCGCGCAGCGCATGGGCGATGCGGGTGGGGTGGCCGGCCATGCGCCGCTTCTGACGCAGGACCGGATTGCATGCAATATGTTACATGATAACCGGCCAGGGCCGGTCAGGCATCCACCGTCGCGCCCGTCTCGCGCACCAGGCGGCCCCATTTGTCGGCCTCGGCCCGGGCGAAGGCGGCGAACTGCTCCGGCGTGCCGCCGCGCACGAAGGCGCCCTGGCTGGTCAGCAGCTCGCGCAGGGCGGGTTCAGCCAGGATCGCGTCCACCTCGGCGGAGAGGCGCGCCGTACGGTCCCGCGGCGTCGCCGCATGGGTGCAGAGGCTCATCCAGGTGGCGGAGAGGAAGTTCGGCGCGCCCTGCTCGATCAGCGTCGGCACCTCCGGCAGCATGGAGAGGCGCTCGCTATGCGCGACGCCGATGGGCTTCAGCCGGTTGTCGCGGAAGAAGGGTGCGATGGAGACCGCGGCGTCGAACATCGCCTGCGTCTGGCCCCCCACGATGGAGGTGAGCCCGGGCGCCGAGCCGCCGAAGGGCACGGAGGTCACGTCCCCGCCGCCCGCCATGCTGCGGAACATGGCGATGGAAAGGTGCGAGGGCGTGCCGACGCCGGCATTGGCGAAGGCGAAGCTCGCACCCTGCCGCCGCGTCAGCGCCACCAGCTCGGCCAGGTTGTTCGCCGGCACGGAAGGGTGCACCGCCAGCACCAGCGGGATCACGCTGATGAGCGAGGCGAAGCTGAAATCCCGGAAGGGGTCATAGGGCAGGTTGCGGTACAGGCTCGGGTTGATCGCGATGGGCCCCGAGGGCGTGGCGAAGACGGTGTGCCCATCGGGCGGCGCCTGCAGGAAGTTCTGAACGGCGACGATGCCATTGGCGCCGGGGCGGTTTTCCACCACCACGGGCTGGCCCCAGCGCTCGGCCAGGCGTTGGGCCACGCGGCGCGCCTGGGCATCGGCCGAGCCGCCGGCGGCGACCGGGACGATGAAGCGCATGGGTCGGTTCGGATAGGCCTCCTGCGCGGCGGCAAGGCCTGGCGCGAGCGCAGGGGCGGCGAGCAGGCCGGCCAAGGCGCGACGGCCGAAGCGGGCGCCAAGGGGGGAATTGGACATGCGGTTCACTCCCGAAATGCGCCCCGCCGTTCCGGGGCGGGGCGCATATGGCGGGAGCGCAATCATTTGTCCATCGAGATGTGGCGCTCAGCCGTCGAAGACGATGTTCCGCTCGCGGATGATGCGGCCCCATTTCTCGTTCTCGGCGAGGACATGGGCGCGGGCCGCCGCGGCATCCGTGCCGCGCAGCAGGAAGCCGGCCTGGGCGCCGCGGGCCTGGACATCGGGCTGGCGCAGCGCCTCGTTCGCCACCTCGGTCAGGCGTGCGGCGACCGCGTCGGGCGTGGCCGCCGGCACCCACCACATCACCCAGGAATAGGCCTCGAAGCCCGGCACCACGCTCTCGGCGATGGTCGGCAGGTCGGGCAGGGTGGGCAGGCGCTCGGCGGTGCCCACGGCCAGCGCCGGCACGCTGCGATCGGCGATCATGGCGGCGGCCGAGGGCAGGTCGAGGATGGAGAAATCCACCCGGCCCGCGCGGAGTTCCACCAGCGCGGGCGCGCTGCCGCGGAAGGGCACATGGGTGATGTTGGCGCCCGTCATCGAGCGGTAGAGCTCGCCCGCCAGATGCGCGGGGTTGCCGACGCCGCCCGAGGCGAAGGTGAAGCGCCCCGGGTTGCGCTGGATCACCTGGTGCCATTCCTGCACCGTCCGCGCCGGGAAATCCGGCCGCGTCACCAGCACCGTCGGCGTGATGGCGAGCATGGAAAGCGCGCGGAAATCCCGCACCGGGTCATAGGGCGGCGGGCTCATCATCAGCGGCGCGGTGAGCGAGGAGATGACCGCGGCGAGGATGGTGTGCCCATCGGGCGCCTCGCGCGCGACGAGGTTGGAGCCGACCGTGGCGCCGGCGCCCGTCCGGTTCTCCACCACCACATTCTGGCCCAGCGCCGCCTGGGCGTGCGGCGCCATCAGGCGCGTCAGTACGTCCGGGCTGCCGCCAGCGGGGAAGGGGACGATGAGGCGGACGGACCGGCTGGGGGCCCAGCGCGCCGGCTGGGCGAGCGCGGGCGCCGCCAGCACGGGGGTGGCGGCGAGGGCAGCCAGAATCTGGCGGCGATTGGTCATGATCATCTCCGGTTGCAGCAGGCGCACCGGCATTTCGTCCCGGGGTGGACATAATGCAATCTCTCGGCAGGGAACAGGGGCCTCGTCGCGGTTCATCTTGCATCGCGGGCGCGAAGTGGCACCTATGAGCCACGCGAAGGAATGAAACGATGGCCGAAGACGACGTCACCCTCACCGGCGCGGTGAAGGACAAGCTCATCGCGAGCAAGGAGAAATGGGCGCGCGAAGGCCGGCTGCTGACCGGCATGGCGGGGCAGGAGCGCCTGCCGCCCGGCCAGCGCCTCGTGACCGATTTCCCCGTGCTCGACCTTGGCGTGCAGCCGGAGGTGAAGCTCGACCGCTGGCGCCTGCGCGTGGAGGGGCTGGTCGAGAACAAGCTCGCCTTGGATTGGGCCGCCTTCCAGGCCCTGCCGCAGCGCGAATGGAAGAACGACATCCACTGCGTGACGGCCTGGAGCCGCTACGACAACATCTGGCACGGCGTCGCCGCGCGGGATCTGCTGGAGCTGGCGCGCCCCACGCCCGAGGCGCGCTTCATCGTCTTCCACTCCTATGACGGCTACACGACGAACGTCCCGCTGGAGGTCTTCGCGGCCGAGGATGCGCTGGTGGCGCACAGTTGGAACAACGCGCCGCTGGAGCGCGTGCATGGCGGCCCGGCGCGCATCGTCATCCCGCGCTACTACTTCTGGAAGAGCGCCAAATGGGTGACGCGCATCGAGTTGCGCGCCGAGGACCAGCCCGGTTTCTGGGAGGTGCGCGGCTATCACAACAATGCCGATCCCTGGCTGGAGGAGCGCTATGGTTGAGCGCCGCGCGTTGCTTCTCGGCGGCATGGCGCTCAGCACGCCCGCGCTCGCCAGCACCCCCAATGCCTTCGACTTCACCTTCCAGGCGCTGGAGGGCGGGCCGATGCCGCTCTCGCAATATCGCGGCCGCGTACTGCTGGTGGTGAACACGGCGAGCTTCTGTGGCTTCACCCCGCAATACGCCGCCCTCCAACGCCTGCAGGACGCGCATGAGGCGCGCGGCCTGACGGTGGTGGGCGTGCCCTCCAACGACTTCAACCAGGAGAGCACCGACGCCCGGAAGATCCGCGAATTCTGCGACGGGATGTTCGGCATCACCTTCCCGATGACCGCGCTGAACCATGTGCGCGGCGAGCGCGCGCATCCCTTCTTCGCCTGGGCGGCGCGCGAGGCGGGGCCGGTGCGCTGGAATTTTCACAAGTACCTGGTCAGCCGCGATGGCCGGAGGGTCCAGGGCTTCTCGACCCAGACCGCGCCGGATTCTCCGCCCATGATCCGCGCCATCGAGGCGGCGCTGGCGGCAGCGCCGGCCGCGTGATCGAGCTTCTCCCCGAGGATGCCACCATCTACGGCCTTCCGCTCGCCTTCCTCCTGGGGGCGGCGGTCGGCGCCGAGCGGGAATGGCGGCACAAGCCGGGCGGGCTTCGCACCTGCGCGCTCGTGGCCCTCGCCAGTGCCGCCGTGGCCGACCTGATGCTGGCGCAGGTCACGCCCGCCAATCTCGGCGCCGGCTATGGTGCGGTGATGACAGGCGTGGGCTTCCTGGGGGCCGGCATGATCATGCGCGACGGCACCACGGTGCGCGGCCTCTCCACCGCCGCCACCATGTGGTGCGTGGCGGCGATCGGCCTGCTGGCCGGGGCGGCCGAGACGGTGGGCGCGCTGATCCTGGCCGCCATGGTGCTGGCGGTGAACATCCTGCTGCGTCCGGTCACCGATTTCGTCCGCCGCCGCCGGCCGGAACCCCGGCCGGACAACCCGCACGAGGATTGAGGCGTGATCCTGGTCGGCATCGGGGCCAGCCTGCCCACGCCGGACGGCACCTTGCCGCGCGAGACCTGCCGGGCGGCCGCGGCGGCGCTGGACGCGCTGCCCGGCCTCCGGCTGCGCGCCCTTTCGCGCTGGTGGGAAAGCGCCCCCATCCCGCCCATGCCGGGCGCGCCCTGGTTCGTGAACGGGGTGGCGCGGCTGGAAGGGTCGGCCGAGCCCGATGCGCTGCTGGCGGCCCTGCATGCCATCGAGGCCGCGCATCACCGCGCGCGGCCCTATCCCAATGCGCCCCGCACCCTGGACCTTGATCTGCTGGATTGCCACGGCGCGCTGCGCGAGGGGCCGGGCCTGATCCTGCCCCATCCGCGCCTTTACGAGCGCGCCTTCGTTCTCCGCCCGCTGGCCGAGGTCGCGCCCCGCTGGCGGCACCCGCGCACGGGCGAGGGGGTGGATGCGCTGATCGCACGGCTGCCCCCCCAGGAGATCAGCCCGCTCGCGCCCTGAGCGCTTGCGGAGTCGGGCCGCAACGCTTATCTGGAAGTTTCGCCGCGGCGCAACATCACGCGCCCGTCCCTGTCACTTGTTGCCCCCGAGGTGCCCCATGGCGCGCGTTACCGTCGAAGACTGCGTCCTCCAGGTTCCCAACCGCTTCGAGCTCGTGCTGCTCGCGGCCCAGCGCGCCCGCAACATCAGCCGGGGCGAGAGCCTGACCCTCGACCGCGACAATGACAAGAACCCCGTCGTGGCGCTGCGCGAGATCGCCGAGCAGACGGTGGAACTGCCCGCCCTGGAGCAGGACCTGATCAAGTCCCTCAGCCGCGCGCCGGAGCCGGAGCCCGTCGAGGACGAGGTGATGGACCTGATCGACACGAACGAGAACATCTTTGGCGTGATGGACGTGAACGAGGAACTGCCGGCCGATATGGGCGGCGACGACTTCTCGCCCGACGACCTGGAAGCCCAGCTGGCCGCCGAGCTCGGCGGCCGAGGCGACTGAGCGCCCCCCGGTGAAACCTGGCGCCACCCCGGATGAGCCGGTGGTGGCGCGCGCGCCCGATGGCGTCTCTGGCGGGGCCGCTCCCGTCCCCGGCCTCGACGCCGTCCTCGAATTCTGCAGCCGGATCACCACGGCCGATCCGCGCCTCGACGCCGACCTGATCCTGCGCGCCGGCCGTTTCGCGGCCGAGGCCCATGCGCCCCAGGCCCGCCAGAATGGCGAGCCCTACATCATCCACCCCGTCGCCGTCGCCGAGATCCTGGCGAGCTACCACCTCGACAGCGCGACCATCGCGACCGCGCTGCTGCATGATGTGGTGGAGGACACGCCGCACGGCCTGCCCGAGATCGAGAAGCGCTTCGGGCCCGAGATCGCGCGGCTGGTGGACGGCGTCACGAAACTCTCCCGCATCGAGGTGCAGAGCGAGCGCACCAAGCAGGCCGAGAACCTGCGCAAGCTCCTGCTGGCGATGAGCGAGGATCTGCGCGTCCTGCTCGTGAAGCTGGCCGACCGGCTGCACAATATGCGAACGATTGGGTTCGTGACGAAGCCCGAAAGCCGGCTGCGCACGGCGCGCGAGACGCTCGACATCTACGCCCCGCTCGCCGAGCGCATCGGCATGGAGGCCTTGAAGACCGAGCTGGAGACGCTGGGCTTCCGCGAGCTGAACCCCGATGCCTGGGCCACCATCGCGCAGCGCCTGACCTATCTGCGCGGCCGCTCGGCCGACATCATCCCGGAGATCGAGGCCGAGCTGCGCGAGGCGCTCGAGATCAACAACGTGCCGGTGGAGGAGGTCTCGGGCCGCGAGAAATCGCCCTATTCCATCTGGCGCAAGATGCAGGCGAAGAACGTGGCCTTCGAGGGCCTCTCGGACGTGATGGCGTTCCGCATCATCGTGCCCGAGCGCGCGCATTGCTACATGGCACTCGGCGCCATCCACGACGCCTTCAAGGTGATCGCCGGCCGCTTCAAGGACTATATCTCGACGCCCAAGACGAATGGCTACCAGTCGCTGCACACGGGCGTGCTGCTGCCGGGAAGGCGGGACGAGGCGAAGATCGAGGTGCAGATCCGCACGCGGGAGATGCACCACATCGCCGAATACGGCCTCGCCGCGCATTGGGTCTACAAGCAGGGCGGCCAGGCGGCGGCGGCCAAGAGCTACCCCTGGGTCCGTGCGCTGCTCGACATCCTCGAGACCGAGCCCGAGGTCCAGGACGCGATGGAGGCGACGAAGCTCGAACTCCATCGCGAGCTGGTCTTCTGCTTCTCGCCCAAGGGCGACCTGATCGAACTGCCGCAGGGCGCGACCCCGGTCGACTTCGCCTATCACGTGCACAGCCAGGTGGGCGACACCTGCGTCGGCGCCAAGGTGAACGGGCGCATCGTGCGGCTCGATCACAAGCTGCTGAACGGCGACCAAGTGGAGATCATCACGGCCAAGGGCGGGCAGCCCAACCCGGCCTGGATGAAGTTCGTGAAGTCGGGCAAGGCGCAGGCCCGCATCCGCCGCTTCGCCCAGGCCGAGGAGAAGCAGAAGCAGCGCGACGAGGGCCGCACCGCCATCGTCAAGGCGTTCCGGCAGAACGGGCTGGAGTTCCAGGAGAAGCTGCTGGAGCCCGCGGTGAAGGCGCTCCGGCAATCGGGCATCGAGGAGATGTTCCACGCGGTCGCGGCCGGCAGCATCTCGGCGCGCGATGTGGTGAACGCGGCCTTCCCGGAGCTGCGCACGCCGGCCCGCGGGATCGAGCCGATGGGGCTGGTGGCGCCGCGCGGGCGCCTCGGCGGGCGCAACGGCAAGAGCCAGACGGCGGTGCCCGCGGCCCCCATCACCGGCGTGGTGGCGGGGATGCAGCTGCATTTCGCGCAGTGCTGCCACCCCATCCCGGGCGACCGGATCGTCGGCATCGTCACCACGGGCAAGGGTGTGACGGTCCATACCCAGGATTGCCACATGCTGGAGAACTTCGTCGCGACGCCGGAGCGCTTCCTGGATGTGGACTGGGAGCAGGAGGCGCTGGGCCCGGCCGCGCATGTGGTGCGGCTTTCGGTCTCGGCGGTGAATGGGCCGCAGCTGCTCTCGGGGGTGGCGAATGCCATCAGCAAGCAGAAGGGCACGCTGACCAATCTGCGGCTGTCGCGCCGGGAGGATGACGAGTGCGAATTGGCGCTGGATGTGGAAGTGCGCGACACGAAGCACCTGGCCGAGGTGATGGGCACGCTGCGCGCGTGCGAGGGCGTGGTGCGGGTGGATCGGGCCAGGGGTTAGGATGACCGACGCAAGCCTGGGCGTCGGGGCCGCGATGGTCCTGCCCGATGGGGCGCCGCCCTCCGAGGATCCGGCCGCAACGCGGCCGGCGCGCCCAGCCCGCGGTTCGAACCAGCGCGCCAGCCGCGGCGCGAAGCCAAGCCGGCGGAGCCGGCGCCCGGCGTTTGAGGGCACCAAATGATCCTCGGAATAGGAAACGATGTCTGTGACATCCGCCGCATCGAGGCGGTGATGGAACGGCACGGCCAGCGCTTCCTGGAGCGCGTCTTCACCCCCGTCGAGCGCGCCAAGGCCGAGCGGCGGACGGAGCGCATCCGGGCCGGCACCTATGCCAAGCGCTTCGCGGCCAAGGAGGCGGCGAGCAAGGCGCTGGGCACGGGCTTCCGGGCCGGCGTCTTCATGCAGGATCTGGGCGTGGTGAACCTGCCCTCGGGCAAGCCCACGCTCAGGCTCACGGGCGGCGCGGCCGAGCGGCTGAAGGCGATGACGCCGCCGGGCCACCGGGCCGAGATCCAGCTGACGATGACCGATGAATACCCTTACGCCAGCGCCATCGTGATCATCAGCGCGGTGCCGCTCGGCACCTGAGGCCCCGGCGGGCCGCAAGCGGCCTTCCTTGACACCCGCAAGCCCCTGGGCTCAATCCCTGATTTCCCCCGGTGGTCCCCCCTTTCCATGGCGAAAAGCTCCTCCTTGATGTCGAAGAAGAAGACGGGCGGCTGGCTCGAGAGCGTCAAGACGATCGTCTATGCCGCGCTGATCGCCATCGGCATCCGCACGGTCGCCTTCGAGCCCTTCAACATCCCCTCGGGCTCCATGATCCCGACGCTGCTGGTGGGCGACTACCTCTTCGTCTCCAAGTATTCCTATGGCTATTCGCGGCATTCCATGCCCTTCAGCCCGAACCTCTTCTCCGGCCGCATCTGGGGCACGACGCCGGAGCGCGGCGATGTCGCGGTGTTCAAGCTGCCGCGCGACACGAGCCAGGACTACATCAAGCGCATCATCGGCCTGCCGGGGGATATCGTGCAGGTGCGGCGCGGCATCCTGCACCTGAACGGCCAGCCGCTGCGCCGCGAATCGCTCGGCCCCTTCGTGGCGGAGGGCGATGGCCCGCGCATGACGGTGCAGCAGTTCCGCGAATTCCTGCCCGGCGGGCGCAGCTTCCTCATCATCGAGCAATCGGATGACGGGCCGCTTGACAACACGCCGGAATTCCGCGTGCCGGACGGGCATGTCTTCGCCATGGGCGACAACCGCGACAACAGCCTGGACAGCCGCGTGCCGAGCGCGGTCGGCTTCATCCCCATCGAGAACCTGGTGGGCCGGGCGGAGTTCATCTTCTTCTCGGTGGATGGCAGCGCGCGCTGGTGGGAGGTCTGGGGTTGGCCCTTCGCCATCCGCTACTCCCGCCTGCTGAGCGCCGTCCGATAGACGGGCGCCGATGACCGCCGGGCTGCAGCAGCGCCTGGGCCACAGCTTCCGGGATCCGGGCCTGCTGGAGCATGCGCTGACGCATCGCTCGGCGGCCGATCCGCGCCGGCGCATGCTGGATTCCAACGAGCGCCTGGAATTCCTGGGCGACCGCGTGCTGGGCCTCTGCATCGCCGAATGGCTGGCCGAACGCTTCCCGCAGGAACGGGAAGGGGACCTCGGCAAGCGGCTCGCCACGCTCTGCTCGCAGGAGGTGATCGCGCCCATCGCCGAGCGCATGGGCCTCGCTGCCGCCTTGCGCGTTCCGCCCTCCGAGGGGCGGACGGGGCTGCGCGCGCGGGCGACCGTGCTGGCCGATGCGCTGGAGGCGGTGCTGGGCGCCCTGTATCTCGATGGCGGGCTCGATGTGGCGCGCGCCGTGGTGCGCCGCGAATGGGCCGAGGCCATGGCGGTGGATGCCAAGCCGCCGGTCAGCGCCAAAAACCGGCTGCAGGAATGGACGCTGGGGCGGGGCTTGGGCCTGCCCGAATATGCGATGCTCTCGACCAGTGGCCCCTCGCATGCGCCGGTCTTCGTCGTGCAGGTGACGGCGGCCGGCCGCTCGGCCGAGGGGATGGGCGAAAGCAAGCGGGCGGCGGAACAGGCGGCGGCCGAGGCCTGGCTATCAGGGATTTCGACATGAGTGATGTATCGGCCCAGCGTTGCGGCTTCGTCGCCATCCTGGGCGCGCCCAATGCGGGCAAGTCCACGCTGGTGAACGCGTTGGCGGGCACCAAGGTGACCATCGTCTCGCCCAAACCGCAGACCACGCGCTTCCGCGTGCGCGCCGTGCTGATCGAGGGCGAGGCGCAGATCGTGCTGGTGGACACGCCCGGCATCTTCGCGCCGCGCCGCCGGCTGGACCGCGCCATGGTCTCGGCCGCCTGGGGGGGGGCGAAGGATGCCGATTTCGCGCTGCTGCTGGTGGATGCGAAGACCGGCATCACCGAGACGGTGCGCGGCATCATCGAGCGCCTGGCCCAGCAGAAGCGCACCGTGTGGCTCGCGCTGAACAAGGTGGACCTGATCGAGCGCGAGACGCTGCTGCCGCTGGCCGCCAAGCTGCATGAGATGCTGCCCTTCGCCGAGACCTTCATGATCTCGGCCGAGAAGGCGAAGGGGCTGGACCGGCTGCGCGCCAAGCTGGCCGAGGCCATGCCGCCCGGCCCCTGGATGTTCCCGGAGGATGAGCTCTCCGACCTGCCCAACCGCATGCTGGCGGCCGAGGTGGTGCGCGAGCAGATCCTCCGGCAGACGCATGAGGAGGTGCCGCACCATGCGAGCGTGGAGACGGAGCAATGGACCGAGCGGCCGGATGGCAGCGCGCGGGTGGATTGCACCATCTATGTGGGCCGCGCCTCGCAGAAGGCGATCCTGATCGGCGATGGCGGGGCGCGCATCAAGGAGATCGGGCGGCGGGCGCGGCTGGAGCTGACCGCGCTGCTGGAGCGGCCGATCCATCTGTTCCTGAACGTGAAGGAACGGCCGGGTTGGGATGAGGAGACGGGGCGGATCAGGGCGTTGGGGTTGGAGGATGAGGGGTGAGGTCAGAGGCTAGCTTATGTCCAATGCCTTCGTAGTGCGTTGCTTCGCTACATCACATTGGTTTGCTCCGTAACCCGATCGACAATAAGTGGGACGTAGCCAAGCGCAAGTAAGGCTTGGATTGAAGGGGATCCGGCCGTATGATGTTGCGCATACAAAGTAGGTGGGCGGACAAGTGAGTCTTGAAGAGGCTATCGCTAGGCACTCAAAGCATGTTCAAACGACGTCGTATTCGATGTCAGTGAGCGAGTTGCTTTCTATGTATCGCGACGGCGAGTTAGATCTTCATCCCGAATTTCAAAGATTTTTTCGTTGGACCGACGAGCAAAAATCTCGTCTGATAGAGTCCCTTATTCTTGGGATTCCGATTCCGCCGATTTTCGTATCTGAGCGTGAGGACTCCAAGTGGGACGTAATTGACGGTCTACAGCGGCTGTCCACAATTCTTGAATTAATGGGCGAGCTTGTTGATGAGGAGGGGCGGCGGAAGCCTCCTCTTATGCTTCTACAGACCCACTATCTTCCTGATCTCGAGTCAAGATACTGGGTCCACGAAGAAGAAAATTCATCTTTGCCAGAAAGCGTTAGGATAAAGATCAAGAGAGCGCGACTTGACATAAATATCGTAAAAAGCACAAGCGATACTGACGTAAAGTATGAGGTCTTTCAGCGTCTAAATAAGGGTGGAGCTTCGGCAACAGAGCAGGAAATCAGAAATTGCCTGCTGGTAATGTCAAATCGAGGTTATTTTAATTGGATCCAGCATTTGAGTAAAAGTGAAGCATTCAAGCAAACGCTTTCGTTGACAGAGCGTGCTGTTGAGGAAGCTTTTGATATCGAGCTTGTGTGTCGTTTACTCATATTTTCAAGAAAAGAAGTGGAGGAGCTGCAGAGGTTAGATGAGCTTGGGGCGTATCTTAATAGAGAAGCGGTTTCGCAGGCTCGTGATAAGAATTTTCCCTTTGAGCTTATGGAGTTTACATTTAATCAGACGTTTTCTTATTTGGCGGAGCATCTGCAGGAAAACGCATTTCGGCGATATAGCACGCAGTCGGGTCGGTATGTTGGACCGCTTCTTGTTTCAATTTACGAGGTTGTGGCTGTTGGGCTTGCCAACCGCCTCCAAGGCGGTGCGTCATTGCCGCCAAGTCGAGAATTTCTGGATCGACACCAAAAATTGTGGTCAGAGCTTGGTCAAAAGAAATTTGTTGGATCAGGAGTTCGGGCATCTACCCGGGTGCCTGAGACCGTTCGTTTTGGCAGGGAATGGGTTCAAGTGTGAAAATCCGGACTGATGAACAGCTGCTGGATTTTTTGGCGCAAAATAAGCAGCGCAGAAAGCGGGAGTTAGTATCGTTTAAGCAAGATTTGAGGAACGATATTGAAGTTAAAAGGGTTGAGATGTCCGCAGTAGTATTTGGCTACGCGCACTGGGAGGGCTTTGTGAAGCAGGCTGCGCGCGCTTACGTTCAGTTTGTTTCCAATAAATCGAGAGCTTTTGTGGCACTGTCGTCTAATTTTCAGGCTCTATTTTGTCGACAGGAATTAAGGATCGCCCAAAATTCATCCAAAAAAATAACGCCTCATTTAAATTTAATTGATCTACTATTGAATAAGAACATAAATTCGGTATCGATTGATGAAAACGCTATCGATACAGAGTCAAATTTGAATTCCGAAATATTTGAAAATATTTGTATCAGTATAGGCATAAACTACAAAATTATGTGGTCTCATGAGGCTCCGTTTATCAATGATTTATTTGGAAATCGGTGTGCTATAGCGCATGGTGAGTTATTCGATCCACCCAAAAATTATGCTACCGAAGTTATAGATAGGGTGATTTTTTGGATTGATTGTTTTTCAACTGATGTCGAAAATGCGGCGATTGAAAAAGCCTACCTCAAAAAATGACGGCCGCCGATTGTGCACTGACGCTCTGATGTCAAAGTCGTAGGGTACTGCGATATTTGCCACCTGCCTTCGTTCTGCCGATGCACCTAGCTGGCAACTACGCTGCCCCAACCGACTCGTGAAAATTCTCTGTGTTCACCAGCCGAAGAGAGGCAACGACTTCTATCCGAATCCCGGCTAGTCCCTTCCCATGTCCCTCGAATGGCACGCTCCCGCCATCGTCCTCGCCGCCCGCCCGCATGGGGAGGGCGGCGCGGTCGTCACCGTCCTCACCGAAGCCCATGGCCGCCATGCCGGCCTCGCCAAGGGCGGCGCCTCCCGCGCCCAGGCCGCGCTGTGGCAGCCGGGCAACCTGATCGAGGCGCGCTGGGTGGCGCGGCTGGCGGACCAGCTCGGCAGCCTCTCGGGCGAGATGGTGCATGCCGCGGCCTCGCTCGCGCTGGATGACCCCTTGGCGCTCTCTGTGCTCACCGCAGCCTGCGCCGTGGCCGAGGGCGCCCTGCCCGAGCGTGAGGCCCATCCCGGCTGCTTCCACGGCCTGGTCAGCGTCATCGCGGCCTTGGCGCGGGGGCCGGAACATGCCCTGCCGCGCCTGGTCCATTGGGAGGCGGTGCTGCTGGCCGAACTCGGCTATGGGCTGGACCTCACCGCCTGCGCCGCCACCGGCGTCACGGAAAACCTGATCTACGTCTCCCCCAAATCCGGCCGGGCCGTCTCGGCCGAGGCGGGGGCACCCTATGCCGACCGCCTGCTTCCGCTGCCCGCCTTCCTGCGCGACGCGGCGCAGCCCTCCGATGTGCAGGAATGGCTTGCGGGACTCCGCGTGACAGGCTTTTTCCTCACCCGCGATGCCTTCGGCCTGCAGCACCGCCCGCTCCCCCCCGCGCGGGAGGCCCTGCAGGACCGGTTGACCTTGATGACGGGACCCAGTGATGGCCGATGATGCGCTGAAGGACGGCGGGGAGATCCGCGAGACGCGGCTCGGCGAGGCGCTGAGCGGGCGCTACCTCGCCTATGCCATGTCCACCATCATGGCGCGCTCCCTGCCGGATGTGCGGGATGGGCTGAAGCCGGTGCATCGCCGCCTGCTCTGGGCCATGCACCAGCTCAAGCTCGACCCCGATGCGGGCTTCAAGAAATGCGCGCGCATCGTGGGCGACGTGATGGGCAAGTATCACCCGCATGGCGATGCCTCGATCTATGACGCGCTGGTCCGCCAGGCGCAGGAATTCGCCGCGCGCTACACCCTCGTCGAGGGCCAGGGGAATTTCGGCAATATCGACGGCGATAACGCGGCCGCCATGCGCTACACCGAGGCGCGGCTGACGGCCGTCGCCCAGGCGCTGCTCTCCGGCATTGACGAGGACACGGTCGATTTCCGCGCCACCTATGATGGCGAGGATCGCGAGCCCGCCGTGCTGCCCGCGGCCTTCCCGAACCTGCTCGCCAATGGCGCTACGGGCATTGCGGTCGGCATGGCCACCAGCATCCCGCCGCACAATGCGGGCGAGCTGTGTTCGGCGGCGCTGGCGCTGATCGCCAACCCCCAGATCAGCCATGCCGAGCTGCTGACCCATGTGCCCGGCCCCGATTTCCCGACCGGCGGCGTGCTGGTCGAAACCGCCGAGAACATTGCGGAGGCCTATGCCACCGGCCGCGGCGGCTTCCGCCTGCGCGCGAAATGGGAGGTGGAGCGGGCCAAGGGCGGCGCCTGGAGCATCGTCGTCACCGAGATCCCCTATCAGGTCCAGAAGTCCAAGCTGATCGAGCAGGTGGCGCTGCTGCTGGAGGAGAAGAAGCTCCCGCTGCTCGCCGATATCCGCGACGAGAGCACGGATCAGGTGCGCCTCGTGCTGGAGCCACGCAACCGCACGGTGGAGCCCGCCGTGCTGATGGAGACGCTGTTCCGCGCGACGCAGCTGGAAAGCCGCTTCAGCCTCAACATGAACGTGCTGGACGCGACGCGCACGCCGCGTGTCATGTCGCTGCGCGAGGCGCTGCGCGCCTGGCTCGACCACCGGCATGAGGTGCTGCTGCGCCGGACCAATCACCGCCTCGCCGCCATCGCGCGGCGGCTGGAGGTGCTGGACGGCTACCTCATCGCCTACCTCAACCTCGATGAGGTGATCCGCATCATCCGCACCGAGGATGAGCCCAAGCCCAAGCTCATGGCGCGCTTCGATCTGACGGAAGTGCAGGCGGAGGCCATCCTCAACATGCGGCTGCGCGCACTCCGCCGCCTCGAGGAGATGGAGATCAAGCGCGAGCACGAGAAGCTCACGAAGGAGCAGAAGGGCCTGCAGGCGCTGCTGGCCAGCCCCGCCAAGCAATGGGCCGCCATCGGCAAGGAGATCGAGGAGACGCGGAAGAAATTTGGCGATGGCGCGCTTGGTTCTCGCCGCACCGCCATCGGCTCCGGCCTGCCCGCCGTGGCGGTGGATGAGAGCGCCTTCATCGAGCGCGAGCCGCTGACCGTGGTGCTCTCCGAGAAGGGCTGGATCCGCGCGCTGAAGGGCCACCTGGCCGAGGATGCGGAGCTGCGCTTCAAGGAGGGCGATGCGCTCGGCTTCCGGCTGCATGCGCAGAGCACCGACCGCCTCGTCATCTTCGCCAGCAATGGCAAGGCCTATACGTTGCGCGCCGATACGCTGCCGCGTGGCCGTGGCGATGGCCAGCCGCTGCGACTGATGATCGACCTGCCCAATGAGGATGGCGTGCTGGCCATGTTCCTGCCCAGCGAGGGCGCGCGCTACCTCGTCGCGGCCGGGGACGGCAAGGGCTTCCTGGTCGAGGGCGCCGAGCTGCTGGCCGAGAAGCGCACCGGCAAGCAGGTTCTGGTGCTGGAGGGGATGACGCGCGGCGCGCTCTGCGTGCCGGCCGAGGGCGACCACGTGGCCGTGCTGGGCGAGAACCGCAAGCTGCTGGTCTTCCCCATCGAGCAGCTGCCGGTGATGACGCGCGGCCGCGGCGTGCAGCTGCAATCCTACAAGGATGGTGGCCTGGCCGATGCCAAGGTCTTCACCCGCGCCGAGGGGCTGAGCTGGCGCCTGGGCGAGCGCATGCGTGTCGAGACCGATCTCACCACCTGGCGGGGCAATCGCGCCGGGGCGGGCAAGGCCCCGCCCAACGGGTTCCCCCGTGGCAACCGCTTCGGAAGCTGAATGATGCGAATTCTTCTTCTCGCCAGCCTGATGCTCACCCTGGCCGCGCCCGCGGGGGCGCAGCAGCGCACCAGCGCGCATGACGGCACCTATGAGGGCACGCGCGTGCAGGAATGCCAGGCCACCGGCCGTTCGGGGCAAACGCGCGTGACGGCCCGGCTGCGTGGCTCCCGCTTCGAGATCGACGCCCTGCCGGGCGATCCGCCGCTGGAGGCGACGGTCGGTGCCAATGGCGCGGTGACGCTGCCGCCCTTCGGCCTGTTCGGCGCGGGCACGGGGCAGATCTTTGAGGGCGCGAACAATGCCCGCCGCTTCACCGGCAGCCACCCAGGGCGGCGCTGCCAGATGGTCTATGACCTGCGCCGGGTGTCCACGCGCATCCGGTGAGCGGGGGCTGCCGCGCTCCGCTCAGATCAGGAAGTCGGCCGCGGTCAGCCGCGCGATCGTGTCAGGCAGCGTGATGCTGAGGCTCGATCCGCCGTCCAGCACCACCACCGCATAGGCTGGATCCCCAGGCACGACGCCGCCGCCATAGACGATGGTGATGGCCGCGAAATCCGCGAAGCCATAGGCCTGCACATCCAGCAGGTCATCGCCCTGCGTGAAGTCATTGATCGAATCATGCCCGCCGCCGGGCGCGAAGACGAAGACGTCATCGCCGCTGCCGCCGCGATAGACCTGCGGCCCGCCGGCATCGATGAAGCGGTCCGCGCTCTCGGTGCCGATGAAGTGTTCGAACTCGCTGACGACGTTCAGGGGGCTTTCGCCCAGCGTCATGCGGCCCGTCGTCAGGTTCACCGTGGCGCCGAAACCGCCATAGACGCCCGAGAGGTCCAGCAGGTCGGTTCCGGCGTTGCCGTGGAACTCGTTGGTCGAGAACACCAGCGTGTGGCTCGCGCCGTCGAAATAGGTCGCGAGTGCCAGCGTGTCATCGCCCGCGCCGAGTTCGACGACATTGTTGTCGATGGTGATTTTCGCATCGCCCCGCGTGCTGCCCGCCCCGCCAGTGGCCGTGGCCTCGATCCGCACCAGCGTCTCGTCATCGCCCGGAGCATAGCCGCCGAAGCGGATCGCGGTGATCTGCACGGTGGCATCGCCGCCGGCCCCAGCCGCGCCGCCCCTGCTGCCCCCGCCCGCGCCGCCGATCGCGACAACGTCGAAGGTCGCGTTCATGCCGCCCGAGGGGAAGGTTCCCATGAGATCGAACAGCGCATCGGCCGTCCCGCCATCGCCGCCCGGGCCCGCCGCCCCGTTGCCGCCGGCACCGCCCGTCGCCTGGATGTTGAAGGTCAGATTCGTATTGGCCGAGAAGAGGCTGTCCCAGGTCTGGATCGCGCTTGCGGCCGCGCCGCCCTGGCCGCCCGCCCCCACCGTGGCGTTCCCGCCCGCGCCGCCCTGCGTGGCGAGGTTGACCGTGATCAGATCCTGGCCGATCTGGTTCACGACGCCGGTCCGCGCGGTAATGGTCGCGATGGCCGCCGCCACATCGCCGCCCGCCCCGCCATCATTCCCGGCCGCGCCATCGCCGCCCGTGATCGTGCTGTTCCAGACCACGACATCGGGGAGGCTCGTGCCGGCGGGATTGTCCGCCGCGGTGAAGGGCGTCTCGTAGAGCGACTCGCCCGCATCGCCCGGGTTCACGCCATCGGCGCCGGTGACATCGCGCGTCAGGGTCTCGTTGAGGTTGGTGTCCGTCTGGTCCTCGACCGTGATGGTGACGTTACGCTCCACCACGCGGCCGGTGCCCTGATCCGTCACCCGTACCGTGATGGGGTAGGCGCCGAGCGTCTCGTAATTCAGCGCCTCGGTGGTGATCATCCGGTAGTCGTTGAAGGCGAAGGGCGCGCCGGGCGTCACCACCTCGAAGGTGAGGGGGCCCACCACCGCGAAGCCCGTCACGCCCCAGTCGCCGACGAGCGCGCCGGCCGCGCGGTTCTCCGGCACGGTGAGGACGCCGGGGACGAGGGCGGGCGTCAGCACGTCCACCACGAAGTCCTCGGAATAGGTGAGGCCGAAGCTGTCGGTCGCGGTGATCCTGAGGGTGACGGTGTCGGTGATGGCATCCTCGAGCAGCGCCTCGCCCGCCTTCAGCCGCAGGAAGTCGCCAACGAACTCGAAGCGAGGATCATCCACCGTATAGGTGAAGGTCTCGCCGGAATTGGGGTCCGTCGCGCGCACGACGCCGACGTCACGCCCGCCGCTCAGCAGGCTGCCGCCACCGAACAGGAAGGTGAGGTCGGTGGGCGCGCTCTGCGGGGCCAGGATGAATTCCGCGGCCGTCATGCCGGCGAGGACGCCAGGGCGCAGTGTCACGCTGGTGCCGTCGGCAAAGGTGAAGACCGTGCCGTCGCCGGACTGGCGGCCGAGGGCGAGTGCCTGGGCCGCCGTCGCGATGCCATGCGCGCTGACGTCCAGGCGATCCTCGCCGATCACAAAATCGGAGATGCGATCGGCGCCGCCCGCGAGGGTCACGGTGAAGATGTCAGCGCCTGTGCCGCCGAAGAGATTGTCATTGCCCTCGCCGCCGGTGAGGGTGTCGGCACCGGCGCCGCCCATCAGGAGGTCAGTGCCTTGGTCGCCCGTGAGGAGGTCCGCGCCGTCGCCGCCTTCCAGGCGGTCCGCGTCGTCGCCGCCCTCGAGGGTATCGTCTTCGCCGCCGCCGAGCAGGGTGTCCGCGCCGGTGCCGCCCATCAGCAGATCCTGGCCGTCATCGCCCTGGAGAAGGTCATTCCCGGCATCGCCCGCGAGGGTGTCGTTGTCGGCGCCGCCGAGGAGCTTGTCCGCGTCATTGCCGCCGCTCAGTGAATCCTGGCCCGCCTCGCCACGGAGATCGTCGATGCCCGCACCGCCGGTGAGGGTGTCGGCTCCGTCGCCACCCAGCAGGAGGTCTTTTCCATCGCCGCCCGAGAGGAGATCCGCGCCGTCGCCGCCCTCCAGGCGGTCCGCGCCGGCGCCGCCGTCGATCGTGTCATCACCGGCGTCGCCAAGCAGCGTATCCGCGCCCGCGCCGCCCAGGATGCTGTCGCCCAGCACCCCGCCGGACACGGCAAGGGCAGTCGCGGCGGACAGCGCCGAGCCATCCACCGTGAGCGCGGCAGTTGGCGTGGTCAGCCGGATCTGGAGGGTCGGTCCGAAGGCGGCCTCGGCCGCGGCGCCGAGCGTCACGGTGTGGAGCCCCGTGCCGCTGAAGCGGAGCTGCTCGAAGTTCGCGAGACCCGCGAAATGCAGGTCGGTCAGCGTGCTGCCGCCGACGGAGATGATGCGAAGCACATCCGCGGCGTCTCCCGCATCCTGTGCAAGGCCGGGCGCCAGCAGGGCGTTGACCGACCGGACATTGAAGGTATCCCGCCCTGCCGTGCCCGCGCGCACCAGGGGGGTCGCCGGTGGGCTGATGGTGAACACGGCCATGGGGAAGCCTCGCGCAAACGTAATAATAAATTTTGCGTGAACCTATGCGCGGTGTCCAGACCCTCAGGGCTGTCGATCTATCCCGCGGTCACCCGCTCTCCCGAAACCGGCTCATCTTCGCCGAGCGGGGTCCATTGCCCCTGCACCAGCACCTCAGCCGGGCGATACCCGGCCTTGTAGGCCATCTTCCGGCTCTCGGCGACCCAATAGCCCAGATAGACATAGGGCTGCCCGCCGCGCACCGCCTCGCCCATCAGCCACATCACGGCATAGGCGCCGAGGCTGCGGCGATCCTCCTCGGGCGCGAAGAAGCTGTAGACGGCGGAGAGCCCGTCCGAGAGCCAGTCGGTGAGGCAGGCGCCCAGCAGGCGGCCCGTGCCGTCGCGGAACTCCACGAGGCCCGTGGTGATGGGTGTGTCCTCCACCATGGCGCGATAGTCATAGAAGCCCATCGCCGCCATGTCGCCACCCGGGTGGCGGCTCTGCTGGTAGTGCTGGAACAGGGCGAATTGCTCGGCCGTGGCGCGGGCCGGCACGGGCCGCACCTCGAGATCCGCGTTGCGGGCGATGATCTTGCGCTGGGTGCGGCTGGGTTCGAAATCGGCGGCCCGGACGCGGATCGGCACGCAGGCGCGGCAGCCCGGGCAGACCGGCGAATAGGCGATGTTGTGGCTGCGGCGGAACCCGGCGCGGGAGAGGCGGTCATGCAGCGCCTCGGCATCCGGGCCGGTCAATTCGGTCACGATCTTCCGCTCCGTCCGGCCCGGCAGATAGGGGCAGGGGAGGGGGGTGGTCGTGTAGAAGAATTGCGGGCGGCGGGTTCGGCTTTGCAAGCCCCGATATTTGCGTCTCGCGCCCGCCGTTGCAAGCCGTGGCGGTCAGTCCGGCACCTTGAAATAGGTGGGAATCAGCGCTGATCCGCGGTTCGTGGCGTCGAAGACATGCAGGCCGAGCTCGGCCGCCAGGCTCTTGAACACGGCCAGCCCCCGCACCGAATTGCCCCGCGCATCCAGCCGCGGTGAGAAGGTGGCGAGGCCCAATTGCCGGCTGACCACGCCCAGGATGCCGCCGCCCACGCCGCTCTTGGCCGGGATGCCGACGTCATGCGCCCAGTTGCCCGAGTAATCATAGACGCCGCAACTGAACATGACGGAGAGCGTGTCCCGCACGGCCCCCACCTCGAAGACCTGGCGGCCCGTCCAGGGCTGCTCGCCCAGATGGCCGAGCGTCGCGCCGATCCGCGCCAGATCCGTCGCGGTCGCCAGGATGGAGCATTGCTTGAAATAGAGATCCAGCACCGGCTCCACCGGCCCCGAGAGCGCGCCGGCCGAGAGCAGGAGATGCGCGATGGCGCGGTTGCGGTGCCCGGTCTCCGCCTCTGATCGATAGACCGCCTCGTCCAGCGCGAGGCGCCGTCCCGCCGCCTGGGAGAGGCGGTCCAGCACCGTCTCGAAGGCGGCCTCGCCCAGCACCTCGTGCAGCAGGCCCGAGATGGCGATGGCGCCGGCATTCACCATGGGGTTGTAGGGCCGGCGCGTCACCGGATCGAACTCGATCGCGTTGAAGGCGTCGCCGCTCGGCTCCACGCCGACGCGCGCGCGCACGGCCGCGGGGCCGGCCAGCTCCAGCGCCAGGCAGAAGGTCAGCGCCTTGGAGATGGACTGGATGGTGAAGGGGCGCTCCGCATCGCCCACGCTGAACTGGTGGCCCTCGGCGGTGGCGATGGCGATGCCGAAGCTGTCCGGGTCCATGCGGGCCAGCTCGGGGATATAGTCAGCCAGAGCGCCGTCGCGCAGCGGGGTGTAGCGGGCGAGAATGCGCGGCAGGATGCGCTCGATCTCGGCGCGCGGGGCATCGGTCGTCACGTGTCAGTCTCCGGGGCGGATGCCGGCGGCCTGGACGATGGCGCGGAACTTCTCCAGCTCCGCCCGCCAATAGGCCGCGAACTCCGACTGGCCGCGATAGGTGATGGGTGTGGCGATTCGCTGGAAGCCCTCCACCACGGCCGGGCGCTGCAGGGCGCGCTCGCAGGCGGATTGCAGGCGATCGAGCACCGCGCTCGGCGTGCCGGACGGCGCGAAGAGGCCGGCCCAGATGGAATGCACCAGGTCGAAGCCCTGCTCGCGGAGCGTCGGCACGTTGGGGAATTCGGCGGTGCGCGCCTCGGCCATGACGCCGACGGCGGTCAGGTTGTTGGCCTGCAGCGGGCCGGGCAGGTCGGCATAGACCATCACGTCGCCGCGCAGCAGGGCGATGACGGCCTCGGCGCTGCCGCGGAAGGGGACATGGACCATTTCCACATTCGCCTGCCGCGCGAGGGCCACCATCACGATGTGCGGGATGGAGCCCTGCCCGGCCGAGCCATAGGTGAAGCCGCCCCGCGCCGCCCGCGCGGCGGCGACGAGCGAGGCCGCGTCGCGCACCGGGCCGGTGGGCGCCGCCATCATCATCACCGGTGCGTCCCCGACCTGGCAGAGCGGCGCGAAATCGGTGACGCGATAGGGCAGGTCGCTGCGGAAGAAGGGCTGGATCGCCATCGGCCCGGTGGTGGAGAGCAGCAGCGTATTCCCATCCGCCCGCGCGCGCGCGACTTCCGCCGCGCCGATGGCGCCACCCGCGCCGGTGGTGTTCTTCACGATGACCTGGGTGCCCAGCATCTCGCTCATCTCGGGCGCCAGGAGGCGCGCCATCCGGTCGGCGGAGCCGCCGGCGCCGAAATTCACGACGATGGTGATGGGTGTCTGGGCCTTCGCCGCCGCAAGCGGCAGGGCAAGGCTGGCGAGAAGCAGGAGGGCGCGGCGCATCGGGGCTTTCCCATGTGGAAGCCCGAGATTCGCGCGCCCGGTCAGCGCGCGACAGGCGGAGGCGCGGCAGAATTTCGCGCGCCCGGCCGTGATCTGCCTCAGAGAGGGCGCAAACGTGCCCGCGTTTCAGCCATCAGGCACAGGATCTCGAACATCATGGTGGCCCCCACCATCGCCGTATTGCCCGAGGGGTCATAGGGCGGCGAGACCTCGACCAGGTCGGCCGCGATGATGTCGAGGCCGCGCAGCCCGCGCAGGATGCGCATCGCCTCGCGGGGGGTGAAGCCGCCCACCTCCGGCGTGCCGGTGCCGGGGGCGAAGGCGGGGTCGATGCTGTCGATGTCGAAGGTCAGGTAGGCGGGGCCCGGGCCGGCGATGCGCTTGGCTTCGGCGGCCACCGCATCGGGGCCGAGATCCACGCATTCCTCGATCGTCATGATGCGGATGCCGACCTCGCGCGCCCAGTCCATGTCCTCGGCCGAATAGAGCGAGCCGCGGATGCCGATCTGGACGACGCGCTTCGGGTCGAGCAGGCCTTCCTCGATGGCGCGGCGGAAGGGCGTGCCATGGGTGTAGCGGGTGCCGCCGAAATAGGTGTCGTTGGTGTCCGAGTGGCTGTCGAAATGCACCATGCCGAGCGGGCCGAGGGCCGGCTCTGCCCGCGCGATGCCGCGCAGCAGCGGCAGGGAGAGCAGGTGGTCGCCGCCCGCGGCCAGCGCCCAGGCGCCGGCCGCGCGGATCTTGGCGACCGCCTCGGTGACAAGGTCGAGCGTCTGCATCAGGTCGGTCGGGTTGGTCGGCAGGTCGCCGAGGTCCGCCACGCGGCAAAGCTTGTAGGGCTCGGTCAGGCTGATCGGATGGACGCGGCGCATGAGGCCCGAGGCCTCGCGCAGCTGGCGCGGGCCGTGGCGCGTGCCGGGGCGGTTGGTGGTGCCGCCGTCGAAGGGAATGCCGATCAGCGCGATGTCGAGGCCTGCCGCATCGTCCCGCATCGGCAGCCGCATGAAGGTGCAGGGGCCGGCGAAGCGGGGAATGGTGAAGCCATCCAGCGGGCGGGGCCAATCGGACATGCGGGGCAAGCTCCTTCTCTGCGCGGGACGGAGCCTAGGGTCTGATCGCCTTGGGGGGAATCACCCAAGGCGTGAATCAGCCCGGCAGGAAGGCTTCCTGCTCAGTCGCCCGGGCGAATGCCCGCCGCCTGGACGATGCCGCGGAACTTCTCGAGCTCCGCCGCCCAGAAGGTCGCGAAGTCCTGCTGGTTGCGGAAGACGATCGGGGTGGCGAGGCGCTGGAAGCCCTCGATGACGGCCGGCGCCTGCAGCGCACGCTGGCAGGCGGCCTCGACGCGCGCCAGGAATTCCGGCGGCGTGCCGGCCGGCGCGAAAAGGCCGGACCAGATGGAATAGACCAGGTCCACGCCCTGTTCGCGCGCCGTCGGCGTGTTCGGGAACTCGGGCGTGCGGCGCTCGGCCAGGAGTGCGACGGCCTGGAGGTTGTTGGCGCGCAACGTGCCGGGCTGGTCCGCGAAGATGCTGACATCGCCGCGCAGCAGCGACGTCACGGCTTCCGCATTGCCGCGATAGGGGATGTGCGTCATCGGCACGCCAGCGGCGCGGGCGAGTGCCACGGTCGCAATGTGGGGCAGCGAGCCTGGCCCGGTGGAGGCGAAGTTGAAGCTGCCATTGGCCTCCCGCGCGCGGGAGATGACTTCGGCCAGGCTGCGCAGCGGGCTGCCGGGGGCGGACATCACCACCACGGGCGTGTCCGCCACCTGGCAGATCGGCGCGAAATCCGCAGGGCGATAGGGCAGGTCGGCGCGGAAATGCGGCTGGATCGCCATGGCGCCGATCGGCGAGAGCAGCAGCGTCGTCCCATCCGGCCGGGCGCGTGCCACCTCGGCCGCGCCGATCCCGCCGGCCGCCCCCGCGCTGTTCTTGATCACCACCTGGGTGCCGAGCGCGGCCGAAAGCTCGGGCGCCAGCAGCCGGCCCATCAGGTCCGACGGGCCGCCGGCCACGAAGTTCACGACGACGGTGATGGGCGCTTGGGCGAGTGCCGCGCCGGGCAGGGCCAGGATGGCGAGCGCGGTGAGCCGCGCGAGGAGGCTTCGCATGGTCGTTGTCTTCCCTTTTCGGCGGCCCTCTGCGGGGCCGCTCCGCCATGAGCCTAGAGCAGGGGAGGCGCGCGGGGGAACCTCCTCCGCCGCGCGGGCCTGCTGCTATGCTCAAAATATGTCGCTTCTCCTCACCGGGCGGCCGGGCCGCGGCTTCCGCGAGACCGCCTTCTTCCAGCCGCGCTCCGTCTGGCTGCGGGCCGACCCCGATTTGCCGGAGACCGCGATCCTCACGCGCAACCTGGCGGCGGGCGGGTTTCGTGGCGCCCTGATGGGCGATGGCTTCGCCCCCGTGGAGGGCACGCCAGACCTTGCCATCCTCTGCGTCCCGCCCGCGGTCCAGGCGCGGGAGATGGCCCGCATCGCGGCGCGGGGCTGCTTCGCCGTGGTGGTGCCGACCGCCGCGCCCGGCCTTGCCGCGAAGGCGGCGGCGGCGGGCGTGCATGCGATGGGCGAGCGCAGCTTCGGGCTGGCCCTGCCCGGCATCGGGCTGAACGCCACGCTCTCGCATTTGCCGCTGAAGGCCGGTCGGCTCGCCCTCATGGCGCAATCCTCGGCCATCGCGCGCGCGGTGATCGATTGGGCGACGGCCGAGGGGCTGGGCTTCAGCCACATCATCGGCGTCGGCTCCAACGACGGGCTGGGCTTCGCTTCGGGGCTCGATTGGCTGGCGCGGGATACGGGGACGGCCTGCGTGATGCTGGACATCCGCCGGATCAAGCAGCGGCGGCTCTTCGTCTCCGCGGCGCGCGCGGTGGCCCGCACGAGACCGGTGCTGGCGCTGCGGGCGGGCGGGCGGATGGATGACCCGAGTGGCATCGCCGATGGCGTGATGGCGGCCGTGCTGCGCCGCGCGGGCGTGCTGCGGGCCGAAGGCTTCGAGGAATGGCTGGCGGCGGCTGAGACCCTGGCCCGCACCAAGCCGCGCGGCGGCGCGGGCCAGGCGGACCGCATCGCCATCATCGCCAATGGCCTGGGTGTGGCGCGGCTCGCGGCCGATGCGGCGCTGGCCCAGGGGCTGCGGCTCGCCCGCTTCACCCCGGCGACGGAGGCGGCGCTCGCCCCCCTGATCCCCGAGGGGTGGGAGGCGCGCAACCCGCTCTCGCTCGGCAGCCGGGCGGGGGCGGAACTTGCGCAGGCGGCGCGGCTGCTGGCCGGCGCGGGCGAGGTGGATGTGGTGATCGCGCTCCACGCGCCCGAGCAGGAGGCCGCCCCCACCGAGGCCTTCGCGGCCGCCGCGCGTGGCAATCGTGGCGCCCCCATCCTGCTGGGCTGGACCGGCGAGGCGAGTGCGCGGGCCGAGCGCCTGGCGCTGACCGAAGCGGGCCTGCCTGTCTTCCAGACCCCGGAGGCCGTTGTGCGCGGCGCGGCGCATCTGGCGGCCGAGCGCCGCAACCGCGCGACGGCGGCCGAGCTTCCGGCCTCCGACGTGCTGGAGCTGACGCCCGATCGCGCCAAGGTGCGCGCGATCTTCGACACCGCCCGCGCCGAGGGGCGGCGCGACCTCTTCGAGGATGAGGCGTTGGCGGTTCTGGCCGCCTATGGCATCCCGACCCTCACCCCGCGCCGCGTGGAGACGGCGACGGAGGCCGCGGTGGCCGCGGTGGCGCTCGGCCCGCCCGTGGCACTCAAGATCCGTGCCCTGCTGCGCCACAAGAGCGAGGTGGGCGGCGTGGTGCTGAACCTGCGCAACTTCGACAGCGTGCGCGCCGCCGCCGAACAGATGGCCGACGAGGTGCGCCGCCGCGCGCCGGAGGCCACGCCCGCCGGCTTCCTCGTGCAGCCCATGGCGCGGCGCGGCGGCATGGAACTGCGCCTGCGCCTCGGCGAGGATGCGATGTTCGGCCCCTGGATCGGCTTCGGCCAGGGCGGCACCACGGCCGATATCGCGGCCGACGAGGCGCTGGACCTGCCGCCGCTCAACCTGCCGCTGGCGCATGGGCTGATCGCGCGCACACGGCTTTCCCGGCTGCTGCCGGGCTTCCGCGACCGGCCGGCGGTGAACGAACCCGCGATTGCGGACGCATTGGTGCGGATCAGCCAGCTCCAGGTGGATTTTCCGGAGATCATGGCGCTCGGCGCCAATCCGATCTTCGCCGATGCCTCGGGCGTTGTGGCGGCCGATGCCTCGCTGCGCCTGCGTCCCGAGGGGGCGACCGCGCTCTTCGCCATCCCGCCCTATCCGATGGAGTGGGTGGCGCCCTTCACCGGACGCGATGGCAGCATCTTCGAGGTTCGGCCGATCCGTCCGGAGGACGCGGCGGCGCAGGGCGCCTTCTTCCTGGAATTGCCGCCCGAGGATGTGCGCTTCCGCTTCTTCTCGACGATGAAGGAATTGCCCCCCGCCATGCTCGCCCGCCTCACGCAGATCGATTACGGGCGGGAGATGGCCTTTGTCGCGTTCCGCGAGGGGCGGAACTACGGCACGGCGCGCATCATCCGCGAGGGTGCCGGCACCAGCGCCGAATTCGCGGTGGTGGTGAGCCCGGCGGCCAAGGGCACGGGCCTCTCGCGGCACCTGATGGAGCGCGCGATGGAATGGGCGCGGCATGAGGGTGTCACGGAGATCGTCGGCCATGTGCTGGCGGACAACGCGCCGATGCTGGCCTTCGTCCGGAAGCTGGGATTCACCATCAGCCGCAGCACAGAGGATGCGGACATCATGCTGGCGAAGATGGCGCTGTAGAACGTGCCGGGAGGATGATTCATACCACATCCCATGGAGCGTGGCCGAGCCATGGGATGTGGCATGTTTTTCCTGCCCTCAGACGCCGGGCGCGGCCTCCGGCCGCTTGGCTTCGCCGGAATGCCGGCGGGCCGCATTCGCGGCCTCGCCCGCCTTCGGCGGGCGTGAGTCATGGACCGCGGGATTTGGTATCAGCGTTTCGGCGATGCCGCCTCAACGCATCATGCTCCGATTTCGCCTCGATTCCGGCGTGCTGCCGCCATGCGGCGGCGCTCTCATTCCGTCAGCGACAGATGCAACCCCGTCGCTTTCGGAGGCCGTGATGGCCAAGCTGTCCTTCCATCGCATCGCGCGTGCCCTGGGCGCGCTCTCGCTTCTCGCCAGTCTGGCCGCCTGCGTGGCGCCGCCGCCGCGCTACTATGGCGGCGGCTATGGCCGGGCCTATGCCTATCATCAGCCGGTCTATCGCGGCGGCTACCATTACGGACCGCCACGCCGCTGGCATTGAGGCGCCGTCACCGGATGGTGAAATCCAGCCCGCCCATGCTGGGCACGCCGCCGGCGCGTGGGGCCACCACCCAACGGAGCACATAGTCGCCGGCCGGGAGGCCGCCGGCCACGGCGTAGAGCGTATTGGGCGAGGCGCCGAGGCGCGGGCGGAGGGTGCGGATCACCAGATCGCCCCGCGTGACGATGAGGCGCGAGGCCTGGTGGTCCACCGGCCCGTCGAAGCGCACGAAGAACTCCTGGGCGGCGCCCTGCATCACGCTGCGCGGCGTCGGGCTCGCTTCCATCATGTGCAGCATCTCCGCCCGGGCGGGGGCGGCGAGGGCGAGGAGGATGAGGAGGAGGCGGGCCATGCCTCCTGGTTTCGCCCCCTGACGCCGCTCGGTTACGCCTTCCGCGCGCGCTTCGCCTTGGGCGCTGCCACGGGCGCATGCCTTGCCAGGATGGGTGCCAGGAAGCGGCCCGTATGGCTTTCCGGGTTGGCGGCGATCTCCTCCGGCGTGCCGGAAGCCACGATCCGCCCGCCGCCCTCGCCGCCTTCGGGGCCGAGATCGAGCACCCAATCGGCGGTCTTGATGACCTCGAGATTGTGCTCGATCACCACCACCGTGTTGCCGCTGGCCACCAGCGCGTGCAGCACGTCGAGCAGCTTGCGCACATCCTCGAAATGCAGGCCGGTCGTCGGCTCATCCAGGATGTAGAGGGTGCGGCCGGTGGCGCGGCGGGACAGCTCCTTCGCCAGCTTGATGCGCTGCGCCTCGCCGCCTGAGAGCGTCGTCGCCTGCTGGCCGAGGTGGATGTAGCCGAGGCCGACCTCCTCCAGCGTCTTCAGCTTCTCATGGATGCTGGGGACGGCGGCGAAGAACTCGCGCGCCTCGGTCACCGTCATGTCCAGCACATCGGCGATGGACTTGCCGCGGAACTTCACCTCCAGCGTCTCGCGGTTGTAGCGCTTGCCCTTGCAGGTGTCGCAGGTGACGTAGACATCGGGCAGGAAGTGCATCTCGATCTTGATGACGCCATCGCCCTGGCAGGCCTCGCAGCGGCCGCCCTTCACGTTGAAGCTGAAGCGGCCGGGCTTGTAGCCACGGCTGCGGCTCTCGGGCAGCTCCGCGAACCAGTCGCGGATCGGGGCAAACAGGCCCGTATAGGTGGCGGGGTTGGAGCGCGGCGTGCGGCCGATGGGCGACTGGTCGATGTCGATGACCTTGTCGATCAGCTCGATCCCCTCGATGCGCTGATGCGGCGCGGGCACGACGGAGGCGCCCATCAGCTTGCGGCTGAGGCCGTTGAACAGCGTCTCGATGACCAGCGTGGACTTGCCGCCGCCCGAGACGCCGGCAATGGCGGTGAAGGTGCCGAGCGGGAATTCGGCCGTCACGTCCTTGAGGTTGTTGCCGGTGGCGCCGACGACGCGGAGCATGCGCTTCCTGTCCACGGCGCGGCGCTGCTCCGGCATCGGGATTTCGCGCCGCCCGGCGAGATAGGCGCCGGTCAGGCTGGCGGGGTCGGCCGCCACCTGCTCGGGCGTGCCCTGGCTGACGACGGTGCCGCCCGCCTTGCCGGCGCCGGGGCCGATATCCACCAGGTAATCCGCGGTGCGGATCGCGTCCTCGTCATGCTCGACGACGATGACGGAATTGCCGAGGTCGCGCAGGCGGCGCAGCGTGCCGAGCAGGCGCTCATTGTCGCGCTGGTGCAGGCCGATCGAGGGCTCGTCCAGCACATAGAGCACGCCGGTGAGGCCGGAGCCGATCTGGGACGCCAGGCGGATGCGCTGGCTTTCGCCGCCGGAGAGCGTGGCGCTGCTGCGCGCCAGCGAGAGGTAGTCCAGCCCCACATCATTCAGGAACTGCAGCCGGTCCTCGATCTCGCGCAGGATGCGGCGCGCGATGTCCTGGCGCTGCGGCGTGAGCGTCGCCATCACGCCCGCGAACCAGTCCTTCGCGCGGCGGATGGAGAGCGCCGAGGCCTCGCCGATATGGCAGCCCGCGACCTTCACGGCCAGCGATTGCGGCTTCAGGCGATGGCCGCCGCAGGCATGGCAGGGCTTCTCCGCCTGGTAGCGCGCCATGTCCTCGCGCACCCAGGGATTGTCGCTCTCGCGGAAGCGACGTTCGAGGTTGCGGATCACGCCCTCGAAGGGTTTTTGCACCTCATAGGCGCGCAGGCCATCCTTGTAGCGGAGCGTGACCGGCTCGGCCCCCGTGCCGTGCAGGATGGCTTGCTGGGCGGCCTCGGGGAGGTCCTCCCAGGCGGTGTCCATGCTGATGCGCAGGTGCTTCGCAAGGCTCACCAGCGTCTGGTCGTAATAGGGGCTGCTGGCATTGCCGGCCCAGGGGAAGATGGCGCCCTCCTTCAGGCTCAGCGCCGGGTTGGGAATGACGAGCGCCGGGTCGAAGAAGCTCTCGGTGCCGAGGCCGTCGCAGGTGGGGCAGGCGCCCTGGGGCGAGTTGAAGCTGAAGAGCCGCGGCTCGATCTCCTCGATGGAGAAACCGGAGACGGGGCAGGCGAATTTCTGGGAGAAGACGGTGCGCTCGCCGCCATCCGCGTTCTCCGCATAGGCGATGCCGTCCGCGAGGGCGAGCGCGGTCTCGAAGCTGTCGGCCAGGCGCTGGGCCAGGCCGTCCCGCACGACGACGCGGTCCACCACCACCTCGATGTCGTGCTTCAGCTTCTTGTCGAGCTTGGGCGCCTCGCTGATCAGGGTCAGCGTGCCGTTGATCTTCACGCGCTCGAAGCCGCGGCGCTGGTATTCGGCGAGCTCCTTGCGGTACTCGCCCTTCTTGCCGCGGATGACGGGCGCCAGGATCAGCAGCCGCGTGCCCTCGGGCATGGCCATGACGCGGTCCACCATCTGCGAGACGGTCTGCGCCTCGATCGGCAGGCCGGTGGCGGGCGAATAGGGCACGCCCACGCGCGCCCAGAGCAGGCGCATATAGTCGTGGATCTCGGTCACCGTGCCGACGGTCGAGCGCGGGTTGTGGCTGGTGGTCTTCTGCTCGATGGAAATGGCGGGCGAGAGGCCCTCGATGCTGTCCACATCGGGCTTCTGCATGAGCTGGAGGAATTGCCGCGCATAGGCGCTCAGCGATTCGACGTAGCGTCGCTGGCCCTCGGCATAGATGGTGTCGAAGGCGAGCGAGGATTTGCCGGAGCCGGAGAGGCCGGTCAGCACCACCAGCTTGCCGCGCGGCAGGTCGAGATCCAGCGATTTCAGATTGTGCTGGCGGGCGCCGCGGATGCGGATCAGGTCCGTCTTGCTTGCCGGCAGGGGGGGCGTGTCGCGCGGCATGGGGGAACTCCTGATCCGAATGTTCGCATTGTGTTCACGGGGCTTTTGCACCATAATGGGGGTGGGTGCCAAGCCTTTGTCCGGGGCTGGCCCGGGCATTCCGGAAAAGCTAGGTTCCGGGACCAAATTGCAAGGAGTCGCCGCGCATGGCCGGTGTTAACAAGGTGATCATCCTGGGCCGCCTCGGCAAGGATCCGGAGGTGCGCAACTTCCAGAATGGCGGGAAGGTCGTGAACCTGCGCATCGCGACCTCCGAGCGCTACAAGGACCGTGAGGGCAACCAGCAGGAGCGCACCGAGTGGCATGCGGTGGCCATCTTCAACGAGAAGCTGGGCGAGATCGCCGAGCGGTATCTGAAGAAGGGCAGCGAGGTCTATATCGAGGGCCAGCTGGAGACCCGGAAGTGGCAGGATTCCTCGGGGCAGGACAAGTACACGACCGAGATCGTGCTGCGGCAGTATCGCGGCGAGCTGGCGCTGGTCGGCGGCCGCTCCTCGGGCGGCGGCGGCGACATGGAGGAGGGCGGCTATTCGTCTGGCCGGAGCAGCGGCGGCGGCTATTCAGGCGAGCGCAGCTCGGCCCCGGCCCGGGGCGGTGCGCCGCGCTCGGGCGGCTGGGATTCGGGGAAGAAGCCGGACATGGATGATGATATCCCCTTCTGAGCTTTGCGAGGGGGCTTTGCCCCCTCGCGCTCCCCCAGCAGGGAACAAGTCCCCTGCACCCCTATTTGTTGAAGGTGCAGGAAACTAAGTTTCCTGCCGGGGTCCAGGGGCAGAGCCCCTGGGTTTCCAACCAACCAGGACCAGCCATTTGAGCGAAGACGATCCCAAGCCCCTGGACGTGGCCCCCATCGCCCTCGAGGAGGAGATGCGCCGCTCCTATCTCGACTACGCGATGTCCGTCATCGTCAGCCGCGCGCTGCCCGATGTGCGGGACGGGCTGAAGCCGGTGCATCGGCGCATCCTCTACGCCATGCATGAGGCGGGCTACACGGCCGACAAGCCGCACCGCAAATCGGCCCGCGTCGTCGGCGACGTGATGGGCAAGTATCACCCGCATGGCGACAGCGCGATCTATGACGCCATGGTCCGCATGGCGCAGCCCTTTTCCATGCGCGTGCCGCTGATCGACGGGCAGGGCAATTTCGGCTCGATGGATGGCGATCCGCCGGCGGCCATGCGCTACACCGAGGTGCGCCTCGCGAAATCCGCCGCGGCCCTGCTGGAGGGCATCGACGAGGACACGGTCGATTTCATCCCGAACTACGATGAAAGCGCCGAGGAGCCGCGCGTCCTGCCCGCCGCCTTCCCGAACCTGCTGGTGAATGGCGCGGGCGGCATCGCGGTGGGCATGGCGACGAACATCCCGCCGCACAACCCGACCGAGGTGATCAACGCGACGCTGAAGCTGATCGCGGAGCCGGACACCAGTCTCGCCGAACTCATGGAGATCATCCCCGGGCCGGATTTCCCGACGGGCGGGCTGATGCTCGGCCGCTCCGGCATCCGCTCGGCCTTCGAGACGGGGCGTGGTTCCATCCCGCTGCGCGCCGATTGCGTGATCGAGGAGATGAAGGGCGGCCGGCAGGCCATCATCGTCAACGAGATCCCCTACCAGGTGAACAAGGCGGTGCTGATCGAGCGCATCGCCGAGCTGGTCCGCTCCAAGCTCATCGAAGGCATCAGCGATTTGCGCGATGAGAGCGACCGCTCGGGCCTGCGCATCGTGATCGAGTTGAAGCGCGAGGCGGTGGCGGAGGTGGTGCTGAACCAGCTCTACCGGATGACCTCGCTGCAGATCAGCTTCCCGGTGAATTTCCTGGCGCTCAATGGCGGCCGCCCGCAGCAGATGGGCCTGCGCGACGCGCTGCTGGCCTTCATCGCCTTCCGCGAGGAGGTGATCCTCCGCCGCTCACGCCATCGCCTGATGAAGGCGCGGGAGCGGGCGCACAACCTCATCGGCCTCGCCATCGCGGTGGCGAATATTGACGAGGTGATCCGCCTGATCCGCGAAAGCCCGGACGCCGCCGCCGCGCGCGTGGCGCTGATGGCGCGCGACTGGCCGGCCGCCGATGTGGCGCCGCTGGTGGAGCTTGTGCAGGACGAGGGCAATGAGCTCTCGCCCTCGGGCACGATGCGGCTGACCGAGGCGCAGGCGCGCGGCATCCTGGAACTGCGGCTGCAGCGCCTGACCGGCCTCGAGCGCGAGAAGATCGACGCCGAGCTGAAGGAAGTGGGCGCGCGCATCGTGGAGCTGCTGGAGATCCTCTCCAGCCGCCCGCGCCGCATGGAAGTGATGACGGAAGAGCTGCTCGCCATCCGCGGCACGCTCAACCAGCCGCGCCTGACGCGCATCGTGGATTACGCGGCCGATATTGACGATGAGAGCCTGATCGCGCCGGCCTCGATGATCGTGACGCTGACGCGCGATGGCTACGTGAAGCGCACGCCGCTCGAGGTGTTCCGCGCGCAGAATCGCGGCGGGAAGGGGCGGAGCGCCGCTTCCACGCGCGCGGATGACGTGGTGGTGCGCAGCTTCGTCGGCCACACGCATCAATGGGTGCTGTTCTTCACCAGCCGCGGCATCGCCTTCCGCGAGAAGGTCTGGCAACTGCCGGAGGGCGGCACGAACGGCAAGGGCCGCTCGCTGCGCCAGGTGCTGCAGCTGCAGGAAGGCGAGAGCGTGACGGCCGTGCTGCCGCTGCCGCAGGATGAGAGCCTGTGGGAGCATCTGCACCTGGTGTTTGCCACGACCAGCGGCGATGTGCGGCGCAACCGGCTGAGCGACTTCCGCAATGTCCGTTCCTCCGGCCTCATCGCCATGAAGCTGGAGGAGGGCGATTCGCTGATCGGCGTCGCCACCTGCCGCGAGGGCGATGACGTGCTCTTGGCGACTCGCCAGGGCAAGGCGATCCGCTTCGTCGCCGATGCCGAGACGCTGCGTGTCTTCGCCGGCCGCGATTCGACGGGCGTGCGCGGCATCCGTCTGGCGAAGGGCGACGAGGTGATCGCGCTGGCCGTGCTCGGCCATGTGAATGCGACGGTCGAGGAGCGTGCGGCCTACCTCAAGCACAAGCGCCGCACGGAGGGCGCCGATGAGGCGGCGGAAGCACCCGCGCCCGAGGATGCGGAGGAGGCCGGCACGGCCGAGATCACGCTGACGCCCGAGCGCATCGCGGAGCTGGAGGCGGCCGAGCAGTTCCTGCTGACGGTCACCGATCGCGGCTTCGGCAAGCGCAGCAGCGCCTATGAGTATCGCGTCACCGGCCGTGGCGGGCAGGGCATCAACGGCATCAGCCTCAGCCGTCGCACGGGCGGTGCGGTCGTCGCCTGCTTCACCGTGCAGGCGGGTGACCACATCATGCTGATGACCGATGGCGGCCAGGCCATCCGCTTCGAGGCGGAGCAGGTGCGCAAGACCGGGCGGCAATCGCAGGGCGTCATGCTCCAGCGCCTCGATGAGGCTGAGCGGGTCACGAGCTGCTTTCCGGTGATGGAAGACGAATCCGAGGACACCGAAGAGAATGGCTGAGCGCGTCGCCCTTTACCCGGGCACCTTCGATCCGGTGACCAACGGGCATCTCGACGTCATCGGCCGCGCCGCGCGGCTGGTGGATCGGCTGGTGATCGGTGTCGCCATGAATATCGGCAAGGGGCCGCTGTTTTCGCTGGAGGAGCGCGCCGAGCTGGTGTCGGCCGAGACCGCCGCCATCGCCGCCCGCACCGGCTGCAAGATCGAGGTGCGGCCCTTCACCGGCCTTCTCGTCGGCTTCGCGCGGGAGGTCGGCGCCCAAATGATCGTGCGCGGGCTGCGCGCGGTCTCCGATTTCGACTATGAGTTCCAGATGTGCGGGATGAACGCCCGGCTCGATCCCGAGATCGAGACCGTCTTCCTCATGGCGAGCGAGAGAAACCACTTCATCTCCTCGCGCTTCGTGAAGGAGATCGCGCAGCTTGGTGGCGATGTTTCCAGCTTCGTTCCGGCGCTGACGCTGGAGCGGACGCTGGCCAAGGTCCGCAAGTAAGTCCAACCCCGGAGGGATCACCCATGAACCGCCGCGCACTGATGACCACAACCCTGATCGCAGCAGGAGCGATGATGTCCGAGACCAACGAAGCCGAAGCGCAAGGCGCCCAGGACCGCGAGAACACCCTGATCATGGAGCTGAAGGACAATGGCCGCGTGGTCATCCAGCTCCGCCCCGACCTGGCGCCGCAGCATGTCGAGCGCATCAAGACGCTGACCCGCCAGGGCCTCTATGACAACACGCCCTTCCACCGCGTGATCGAGGGCTTCATGGCACAGGGCGGCGACCCGACCGGCACCGGCATGGGCGGCTTCCGCGATCGCGGCTTCGCCGATCTCCGCGCCGAGTTCAGCCCGCCGTCCCGCGCGCGCTTCCTGCGCGGCACCTGCGGCATGGCCCGCGCGCAGGACCCGAACAGCGCGAACAGCCAGTTCTTCATCATGTTCGCGCCGACGCCGAGCCTCGATGGCCAGTACACCATCTGGGGCCAGGTGACGGCCGGCATGGAGTTCGTGGACCGCATCAAGCGCGGCGTGGGCGGCAGCGGTCAGGTGCCCGCCCCGGCGGATCGCCTGATCCGCATGCGCGTGCTGGCCGATACCTGAGCCTGGCTTGACAATGCGCCCCGTGCGGTGTGTTTCGCGCCGCACGGGTTTCGCCCATGGCGGGCCCCTGGGGTCGGTAGCTCAGCGGTAGAGCACGGGACTTTTAATCTCGCGGCCGAGGGTTCGATCCCCTCCCGACCCACCATCCTCGCGCTGCTGGCCTGCTCCGTCGAAAGGGACCGTGGATGATCAACTCGGCCGAGTACTGGGAGAAACGGTATAGCCGCGGCAAGAATTCGGGTGCCGGCAGCTACGGGCAGCTGGCCCGCTTCAAGGCCGATGTGATCAACCGCGTGATCGCCGAGACCAAGGCGGGCTCGGTGATGGATTTCGGCTGCGGCGACGGCAACCAGCTCAGCCTCATGACACCGGTGCCCTATGTCGGGGTCGATGTGTCGCGTACCGTCCTGGCCGCCCTGCGCGAGCGCTTCGCGGCCCAGCCCCTCTATCGCTTCCTGCACGCGGATGAACTGCCGGGCGATCTGCGCTGCGACATCACCCTCTCCTGCGACGTGCTCTACCACCTGGTCGAGGACCAGGTCTTCGAGAACTACATGCTGGGCTTGTTCCACCATGCGCGGAACGTCGTCGTGATCTATTCCAGCGACCATGAGGAGCCCTATGCGGGCTCGCATATCCGTCATCGCCGCTTCACCGACTTCATTGCCGCGCGCCTGCCTGGCTGGCGCCGGGTCCTGCACATCCCCAATCCTTATCCGTGGGACACGGCGAACCGGGCCGGGACCAGCTTCGCCGACTTCCACATCTTCGCGGCCCCGCCGGAGGCAGCGGGCGGGTGAGCGCGGACGCGGCCACCGCGGCGCGGCCCTCGCCGGATCTGCCGCCGCTCACCATCTGCCTCACCTCCATCCGCTCGCGCATCGCGCATGTGGATCGCGTGGTGCATTCCCTCCTGGCGCAGACGCCTGCGCCCGACCACATCATGCTGGTCCTCTCGCAGGAGCCTTATCTGCTGGATGAGGGCGTGGATCCGGATGCGCTTCCCCCCGCCCTCCGGCAGCTCTCGGCCGAGGGCCGGCTCGAGCTGGTCTTGGCACCCAACACCGGGCCCTATCGCAAGCTGCTGCCGGCTCTGCACCGCTTCGCCGGGCAGGAGCGGCTGATCGTCACGGTCGATGACGACATCGTCTACCCGCCGCACTGGCTGGCGGGACTGGTGGAGACCTACCGGCGGCGGCGCTGCGTGGTGGCCTGGCGTTGCCGCGGGATCGCGGTCGCGGAGGGGCGGTTCCAACCCTATTCGCGCTGGCGGCTGCTGCCGGCCGAGGGCGACGCCTTCGGTGAGCTGCCGCCGAAGCTGCACGGCCTGTTCACGATCGGCACCGGCTTTCACGGCGTGCTCTACGACACCCGCTTCTTCACCGACCTGCCCCTGCTGGAAGAGCTGCGTGAATTGGCGCCCCGCCAGGACGACCTCGCCTTCAAGGCCGCCACCATGTGCGCCGGGATCCCGACGGCCCTGGTGGAGAGCGATCTGCCGCGTTTGTCCTTCGGACGCCGGCTCGGGGAACCCGGCGCCGAGGCCGAGAGCGGGACCTTGTTCCACCTGAACAAGAAGCAGAATGACGGCGCCTGGGGGCGCCTCATGTCGCGGCTTGAGGCGCGTGGGCTGTTCCGGCTCTCGGATGTGCTGGCAGGATCCGCGCCATGAGCCTGTCCCGCAAGCGCCTTCTCCAGGCCATCCCGTCTGATCACGCGCGCCAGGTGGATGCCTACCACTATCTGGGCCGCATTCCTCGTTCCGCCCAGCCGCTGCGGCTGCTCGACCTTGGGGCAGGGGATGGGCGCTCCTTCGACGTCGTGCGCTTGCATCATCCCGATGTCGAATGGATCGGGCTCGACATCGCCGACAGCTCCGAGGTGCGCAGCCGCACCCGGACGGATTGCGAGTTCGTGACCTATGACGGGGTGAACATTCCCTTCGAGGATGCGCGCTTCGACGCCGTCTTCTCGCGCCAGGTCTTCGAGCATGTGCGCCATCCGGAACCGCTGCTGCGGGAGATCCGCCGGGTGCTGAGGCCGGGTGGGCGCTTCATCGGCTCGGTTTCGCAACTCGAGCCCTTCCATTCGAACAGCTACTGGAACTTCACCTATTTCGGCTTCGCCACCCTCGCCGTGGATGCCGGGCTGGAGCTGGTGGAGCTTCGGCCCGGCATCGACGGCGTGACGCTGACGCTGCGCAACCTCTTCCTCACCGGGCTGCGCACGCGCAGCCGCAGCTTCCGCCATTATTTCGACCGGGAGTCCCCGCTGAACCTCCTGATCGGCAAGCTGATGGCCAGCGATCGGCTTGACGCGGCCGAGGCGGCGGAGCTGGCGCGGCTTGCCAGCTTTCTGTCCGACGCCTTCCCGGCGGCGGATCTGCTGCTGGACTACGCCCCGCCGGCCCAGGCCGGCGCGCGGGAGGTGAACGCGATGAAGCTGCGCTATGCCGGCCATCTCTGCTTCGAGTTCCATCGCCCCATCGAAGGGGAGACCACGTGAGGGGCGGGGCCACCCGCGGACGCCTGGCCGCCTGCGCCCCTGCGCCCGCGCTTTTCCCTCCGTCCGCGTTTCCGGGAGACTGACCTTGGCTCACAATGCTGTGCTCGACCTGCTGATGCGGGGCGGTTACCGGACGGATTGCGTGTTCGACGTTGGCGCGAGCTCGGGGCTGACGGCGCGCGAATTCGCGCATGTTTTTCCCGACGCCGCGATCCACGCCTTCGAGCCGGTGAAGCTGACCTTCGACATGCTGCGCAAGGCCTGCGCGGCGCAGCCCGCGATCCGCTGCAACCGCCTGGCCCTGGGCCGTACGCCGGGGGAGGTGACCATGGCGGTGGCGGGTGCGTCCACCGGCAACCGCGTGCTCCTGCCGGGCACCTTCACCAAGGGCGAGACCGAGGTGGTGGAGCAGACCACCGGGGACATCTACTGCCAGCAGAACGGGATCGAGCGGATCGGCTTCCTCAAGATCGATACCGAGGGCCGTGATCTCGACGTGCTGATCGGCTTCAGCGCGATGGTGCAGGCGCAGCGCATCGACTTCGTGCAGATGGAATGCGGCCTCTCGCCGGAGAACCTCCTGCATGTCCCGCTGACGACGATGCAGGCCGTGCTCTTCGCCTTCGGCTATCGCATGTATGGTTTGTTCGACCTGATGCCGCGCAAGCGCTCCGGCCTCGCCGCCGCCTTCTATGGCAATGCGGTCTATGTCCGGCCGGACCTCGCCTGGCCACCCGTGCCGCAGCCTGGGTGAGACCGCCTCACAGGCCCAGGCAATTGTCCGGCGCGTAGATGACCGAGGAAGTGACCATCCTCGGGCTGCCCGGTGCCGGGCCGACCAGTCGCAGCTCCCGCAGGCCGGTCTCCTTCAACTTCACGAGCACGTCCGCGTATTCCGGGCGGCCCGCGTGGTTGATCACCAGCACGCCGGTCTTCGCCAGCAGCTGCAAGGCCACCGTCGCGTAGGCGGGCCCATTCGGGCAGTCCAGGACGACGACGTCGAAGGGGCCATGCAGGGCGGCTGCCATGCCCGGCAGTTCGGCCGCCCGGGCCTGGGTGACGCGGGCCTTGCCCGGTTCGGCGAGGCGCCGCGCCATCGCCGCGCGTTCCTCATCCTCCTCGAAGGCGTGGACGAAGTCCGCCTGGCGCGACCACCAGGCGGTGGAATAGCCGGCGCCGAAAGCGAGCACCGTCCAGAGGGGCTGCATCCGCTCCTGCAGGAAGTGCAGCATGGCGTAATTCAGCTCCGGGGCCAGTTCCGTGCCGATGAGCGGCACGTTGCCCGCGATCCCCTCGACCCAACGGCCCGCCATCGCGAAGCCGGCTTCGTCCGAGAGGACCGAGTCCAGCGCGTCGCGAATCGGCGGCGCATAGGCCAGGCGTTGCAGCGGCCCGCTCTCTTCCGTGGTGGCATGCAGGTAGCCGTCGAGGCTGATGCCGAGTTCCAGCATCTCGCGCGCGAAGCTGGCCTGCTCCTCGGCGCTCGACCAGGGGTGCCGGTAGATGGGCTCCTGCTTCAGCCGGTCGAAGAGGGCCTCGTTGCGCGCGACATTCTCGCGGTCCTTGAAGGTCGGCGCATCATGACCCTTCACGCCGCCATGGATGTAGAGATTGGCGCGGGCGCGGCGGCCATCTTCGATTTCGGCCCATTTGAAGCCTGATCCGGCCTTCTTGATGCGCGTCGTCCACTCGGCATGGCCCACGCCGTAGCCCTTGAAGCGACTGTCGAAGAAACCGACCTTGCGCATCAGCAGGGCGGAAATGCTGGAGCACTGGGCCGTGGCCTTGTTGTTGACATAGGGATCCGTCGGCCGGCCGGAGCCCGAGAGGGTCCATTTCGCCAGCTTTGGATGGGCATAGGAGACATGGCCGAACAAGGCTGTCGCGACGCGCCAGTCATGGTCCCAGCCGGGCGCGATGGGCCAGCAGTCATCCTCCAGCAGCAGGATGGGATCGCAGCCCGCTTCCTGGAGCGCGAAAAGCGCCCGATTCTTGTTCCAGCAGACGCCCTGGTTGCCCAGGCCGATGACCTCGATGCCCTCCGAGCGGCACCATTCGCGCGACCCATCGGTGCTGCCGTCATCGGCCACGACGATATGGAAGGGCGAGGTGGTGAACTGGCGAACACCCTGGACGCAATTGCGCAGGTATTCCAGCCGGTTGTAGGTGACGATCCCGATCCCGATCTTACTCAAGACTCAACGGTCTCCCCATGGGTTTCGCCCTGTGTTGACCTGCCTTGGCCAGGGGCTTGGGACATGGCCGGTGCCGGACGGACCGCTCCGTTCCGGTGCCTGCCATGCGGCGCAGGCGCCGCGGGACCCGGGCGCGAAACTCGTCGGTTCACGATGGCTTGCCGACGAACACGCACGTGCATCTATCTACGCGAGATGACCTTCCCACGCTAGCCCGCGGGCCAAGTCCGGTCCAAGCTCCCGGCCATCAACGGAGGAACGTCATGAACCGTCGGCAGCTCGCAGCCCTTTCAGCCCTGGCCCTGGCCGCGCCGGCCACGCTCCGCGCGCAGAATTTCGACCGCCCCTTCCGCCTCGTCGTGCCCTTCGCGCCGGGCGGCACCAGTGACATTCTGGGCCGCATCCTGGCCCCGGAATTGACGCGGCTGCTCGGCCAGAACGTGGTGGTGGAGAACCGCAGCGGCGCGGCCGGCAATCTGGGCGCCGAGCTGGTGGCGCGCAGCGCGCCGGATGGGCAGACGCTGCTGCTGATCGACACCGGCGTTCTGGCGACGGCGCCCGCCCTCTTCACGCGCCTGCCCTTCGAGCCGATGCGCGACCTCGCACCGGTGAACCTCTTGATCTATGCGCCCTATATCCTGGCGGTCCACCCCTCGGTGCCCGCCGCCAATGCGGCGGAGTTCGTGGCGCTGGCCCGGCGCGCGCCCAACACCATCAACGTGGCGCATTCCGGCGTGGGCGCGGCCAACCACCTGACGGCCCTGATGCTCACCCAGGCCTGGGGCGCCGAACTGACCCAGGTGCCCTATCGCGGCGGGGCGGCGGCGCTGGCCGCCGTCACGGGCGGCGAGGCGCAGATGATCATCAATGGCGCGACCGCGACCGCGCCCTTCGTGAAGGATGGGCGGCTGCGCGGCATCGCCGTCTCCGGCCCGCGCCGCCTGCCGGATTTCCCGGATTTGCCGACCTTCGCGGAGCTGGGCTGGCCCGCTCAGGAATCGGGCACCTGGCAGGGTGTGCTGGTGCAGGGGGCCACCCCCGCACCGATCGTGGCCCGGCTGGACGAGGCCTTCCGCCAGGCGCTCGCCGTGCCCGATGTGGCGCGCCGCATGGCGGAGCTGGGCGCCGAGGTGCGCGCGATGGGCCCCGCCCCCTTCCGGCAGTGGCTGGCCGGCGAGACCGAGGCCTGGGGCCGCGTGGTGCGCGCCAACAACATCAAGCTCGATTGATGGAGACACCGGAGGGGCTGCTGGCCCGCCTCGCGGCGGCGGGGATCGAGACGCGGACCGTGCGGCACGCGGCGGTCTTCACCGTCGCCGAATCCCAGGCGCTGCGCGGCGAATTGCCGGGGGCGCATTCGAAGAACCTGTTTCTCCGTGAGGCCAAGAGCGGCCAGCTCTGCCTCGCCGTGCTGGAGGAGGCGCGGCGGGTCTCGGTCAACGCCCTGGCGCGGGAGGCAGGCTGGGGCAAGGTCAGCATGGCCGATGCGGATGCGCTCCGGGCCACGCTGGGCGTGGAGCCCGGCAGCGTCACCCCCTTCGGCCTGGTGAACGCTCGCCCCGGCGAGGTGCGCGTGGCGCTGGATGCTGCCCTGGCGGAAAGCGAGGGGCTCGCCTGGTTCCACCCGCTGGTGAACACCGCCTCCACCGGCATCAGGCCCGCCGATCTCCTGGCCTTCCTCGGCAGCCTTGGCCATGAGGTGAAGGTTCTGCACCTGCCGGATTGACGGGCGGGAGACATTTGGCGCGCCTTGCCTTATGCCCTGCGCGCAACATCTCTAGCCCTTCCTCAGGACTGACCCCGATGGACGTGATTCTCGACCCCAGCAAATCGAATGGCCCCGATCCGGTGATGGACGGGGACCAGCGGAACTTCATGAAGGATGTGGTGGAGGCCTCGCGCGAGGTGCCCGTCCTCGTGGATTTCTGGGCCACCTGGTGCGGCCCCTGCAAGACGCTGACGCCCGCGCTGGAGAAGGTGGTGCGCGCGGCCGGCGGCCGCGTGCGGCTGGTGAAGATCGACATCGACAAGAACCGCCAGCTCGTCCAGCAGCTGACGCAGATGGGCCTGCCGCTGCAGTCGGTGCCGACGGTCGCCGCCTTCTGGCAGGGCCAGATCGCCGATCTCTTCCAGGGCGCGCTGCCCGAGGGCGAGCTGAAGAAGTTCATCGAGAACCTGCTGAAGATGGCCGGCGGCCAGATGCCCTCGGCCGAGCTGCTGGCCGAGGCGAAGCAGCTTGTGGAGGCGGGCGACGCCGCCGCCGCGCTCGAGATCTATGCGGCTCTGGCCCAGCAGGAGCCCGAGAATGCCGAGGCGCTGGCCGGCCTCGCGCGCTGCCTCATCGCGCTGGAGGAGGAGGAGCAGGCGCGGGACATGCTGGATGGGCTGGAGGAGAAGCTGAAGGCCCACCCGGAGATCAGCGCGGTGCGCGCGCAGATCGAGCTGGCGGAGGCCGGCCGCGCCGCGCAGTCGCAGTTGGGCGCCTTCGAGCAGCGGCTCGCCGCGAACCCCGATGACCATGAGGCGCGCATTGAGCTCGCCGTCGCGCTGAACAGCATGGAGAAGCGCACCGAGGCGGCGGATGCGCTGCTGGAGGCGATCAAGCGCGACCGCGAATGGAACGACAAGGCGGCGCAGAAGCAACTGTTGAAGTTCTTCGAGGCCTGGGGCCTGACCGACCCCGTGACGCTCAAGGCGCGCCGCGGCCTTTCCGCCCTGCTGTTCCGCTGAGCATGCAGGACCCCTTCCAGCCCGCGCCGGAGCAATTGCCGGCCGAGATCGCCATCTTCCCGCTCTCCGGCGCGCTGCTGCTGCCGGGGGGCAAGCTGCCGCTCAACATCTTCGAGCCGCGGTATCTGGCGATGACGCTGGACAGCCTGGCCGAGGGGCGGATGTTCGGCATGATCCAGGGCGACCCCTCGCAGCCCCGCGACGAGCGTGGCAGCACCATCTACCGGGTGGGCTGCCTCGGCCGGCTTTCCTCCTTCGCGGAGACGGAGGATGGGCGGCTGCTCATCACGCTGACGGGGGTGACGCGCTTCCGCGTGGCGGAGGAGATCGAGATGCGGCGCGGCTATCGGCGCGTGCGGGCCGACTACACGCCCTACACCGAGGATTTCGACCCGCCCGCGCCCGAGGACGTGCCGCGCGAGGCGATCCTCGACGCGCTGCGCCCCTATTTCGCGGCCAAGGGCATCGAGGCGAATTGGGACGCGATCACCGAGATGGCCGGGCCCGCGCTGGTGACGACGCTCGCCATGGTCTGCCCCTTCGCCGTGCCCGAGAAGCAGGCGCTGCTGGAGGCGCCGACGCTGGCGCATCGCGCGACGAGCCTCGTCGCCCTGCTCAAGATGGCCGCGCATGGCGGTGGGGAGCTTCCGCCCGGGGGGCGGCCGAGCTAGAGAAAGCGCATGACCGAAGCCCCGAACGCCCCCGCCGCCCTGGACCCGCAATTGCTGGAAATCCTGGTCTGCCCGGTGACCAAGCAGCCGCTGCGCTACGACCGCGAGAAGGGCGAACTGGTCAGCGAGGCCGCGGGCCTGGCCTATCCGGTGCGCGACGGCATTCCCATCATGCTGCCGGACCAGGCGCGCAAGCTCGACTGAGCACGCCAATGGGCCTCGCCGTGACCGAGCTGCGCTATCGCTCGGCCGATAGGATTCTCGACGTCGCGTTTGACGATGGCAGCCGCTTCGCGTTGCCGGCGGAATATCTGCGCGTCGAATCGCCCTCGGCCGAGGTGCAGGGGCATGGGCCGGGGCAGAAGGTGATCGTCGCCGGGCGGCGGCATGTGGGCATCATGCGCATCGAGCCGGTGGGGCATTACGCCGTGCGCATCGCCTTCGATGACCTGCATGACAGCGGCATCTACTCCTGGGAGGTGCTGCACCGGCTCGGCCGCGAATACGCCGAGCGCTGGGCGGAATATGAGCGCGCGCTGGCGCTGAAGGGCCTGAGCCGCGAGCCGCCCCGCAGGGCTTCGCAGCCGGGTTGAATCCGCCCAGGCTGGCCCCCGCACAGGAGGCCCGCATGACCCGCCAGCTCTTCGAACTCACCGGCACCGATCCCGCCCGCCGCTTCAGCCCCTTCTGCTGGCGCAGCCGCATGGCTCTCGCCCACAAGGGGCTGGAGGCGGAGATCATCCCCTGGCGCTTCACCGAGAATGAGCGCCTGGCCGCGCATGGCGGCAAGACCGTGCCCATCCTGCTGGATGGCGAGGCCACGCTCACCGACAGCTGGGACATCGCGCTGCACCTGGAGCGCACCTATCCGGACGCGCCCGCGCTCTTCCAGGGCCCGGCCGAAACCTATCGCTTCGTCACCGCCTGGACCGACACGGTGCTGAGCGCCGGGGTGGCGCGGCTCATCGTCTCGGACATCGTGGGCCTGCTGGGGCCGAAGGAGGCCGCCTATTTCACCGAGAGCCGGGAGAAGCGCTTCGGCATGCCGCTCGCCGAGGTGACGGCGGGGCGGGAGGCGCGGCTGCCGGAATTCCGCGCGAGCCTCGGCCCGCTGCGGCGGACGCTGACGCAGCAGCCCTTCCTGGGCGGCGCGGCGCCGGACTACGCCGACTACATCGTCTTCGGCAGCTTCATGTGGGCGCGGATCGTGAGCCCGCTGGCGCTGCTGGCGCCGGATGACGCGGTGTTTGCCTGGCGGGAGCGGCTGCTGGACCTGCATGGCGGCCTGGCCCGCGCCGTGCCGGCGATGGAGGGCTGAGCTAACCGGCGGCGTTGCCGGGGCGAAGTGTGTGGCAGCACCGCCCGGAGAATGCCCATGCAACGCCGCCTCCTCCTCGCTGGCCTGCCGGCCGCCGCCATCTGGCGCAGCCGCGCCGCCCGCGCCCGGCCGCACCCGGTGGTGGCCGAGCTTTTCACCTCGCAATCCTGCAATTCCTGCCCGCCCGCCGATGCGCTGCTGCTGGAGCTGATCCGCGACCAACCGGACGTGCTGGCGCTCTCCTTCCACGTCACCTATTGGGATCGCCTCGGCTGGAAGGACCGTTTCTCGCTGCGCGCGGCGACCGAGCGGCAGCGCCGCTATGCGGCCCAGCTGCGCGAGGGGCGCTATCCCGGGCAGGTCTATACGCCGCAGATGGTGATCCAGGGCCAGCGGGACGCCGTGGGCTCCGATCGCGCGGCGGTGCTGGCCGAGCTGCGCGCCGCACCCGCCGCGGCCGGCGTGGCGCTGGTGCTGGAGGCGCATGCCAGCGAGGCGGTGGTGGAGATCGGCCCCGGCGGCGCCACGGCCTGGCTCATCGGCTTCGATGCGCGGCACGAGACGGAAATCCGCGCGGGCGAGAATGGCGGAAGGCGGCTCGCCTACGGCCATGTGGTGCGCAGCCTCACCTCGCTGCCGCTGCAACTGGGCGCGCGGCCGCGCCAGGCGGTGCCGCGCGGGGCGGGGGAACGGGTGGCGGTGCTGGTCCAGGGCGCGGATGGCGCGATCCTGGCCGCCGCCTCGGCCTGAGGCCGCGCGATCAGGCCGGGCGGGGGCTCATCGCCCCCGTGAAGCGGATATGGCTGGACAGGTCCGGACAAACGGCGAAAGCTCCCCTGAACCAGAATAGGGGAGGACATGATGGAATATCCGAAGGCGCCAATCGGCGGCCCGGCCGCCTGGCTCGGCGCGGACATGGCCAGGCGCACCGACTGGGTGGAGACCCTCACCCCGGCCGAGCTGGCCGAGATCGACGCCGCGGTCGCGGAGCATCTGAATTCCGGCCGTGCCATGGGCGAGATCACGCCCGAGACCTTCCGCCTGCCGAGGCTCGCCCCACGCCTCGCGCGCATCCTGAACGACATCCAGCACGGGCGCGGCTTCGTGCTGCTGCGCGGCTTCGAGGTGGCGGGCCGTGACATCGAGGAAAGCGCCATCGCCTATCTGGGCATCGGCGCGCATCTCGGCGGCTTCCGGTCGCAGAATGCCAAGGGGCATCTGCTGGGCCATGTGAAGGATCTCGGCCTCGATATCCAGAACCCCAAGGTCCGCTACTACCAGACCAACAAGGAATTGGAGTTCCACACGGATTCCTGCGACATTGTGGGCCTGATCTGCCTGAAGACGGCGAAGTCGGGCGGCGGCTCGAAGATCGTCTCCTCCGTCGCGATCCATGACCGGATGATGCGGGAGACGCCCCATCTCTGGCGCGCGCTGTTCAACCCGATGCCGACGGACCGGCGCGGCGAGATCCCGCCCGGCATGCTGCCCTGGTTCGAGATCCCGGTGTTCAACTGGTTCCAGGGCGAGCTGAGCACCATCTATTCGGGGCAGTATATCCGCTCCGCCCAGGCGAATTTCCCCGAGGCGCGGCGGCTGACACCCGATGAGCGTGCCGCGATCGACCGGCTGGATGAGCTGGCGGCCGAGATGTCGGTCGAGATGGAATTCCGCCCCGGCGACATGCAGTTCATCCACAACCACCAGATCCTGCACAGCCGCACCGATTTCGAGGATTGGCCCGAGCCCGAGCGCCGCCGCCACCTGCTGCGCCTCTGGCTGGCGCCGCGGCAGGCCCGGGTGCTGCCGCCCGTCTATGCGCAGCGCTATGGCGACATCACCGTGGGCAACCGGGGCGGCATCGTCGTGAAGGACACGGTGCTGCGCTTCACCTTGGAACCCGTATGAGAGGGGTCACCCGCATGATGCGTCGCCGCGCTCTGCTGGCCGCGGGGCTGGCCACCGGTCTGGCCGCGCCCTCGCTGGCGCGCGCCCAAGGGGGAGGACCCTCCTGGGCGCCGCAGCGGCCGATCCGGATGATCGTCCCCTTCGCGCCCGCCGGCATCCTGGACCAGCTCGCGCGCCTGCTGGCCGAGCCCATGGGCCAGCGCCTGGGCCAGCCGATCATCGTGGAGAACCGGCCCGGCGCCGGCGGCAATGTCGGTACCGCCATGGCGGCGCGGGCGCGCGGCGATGCGCATGTGATCCTGGTGGGCAGCACGGGGCCGCTCGCCGTCTCGCCCATCACCGAGGCGCAGCTGGGCTATGATCCGCTGAATGACCTCATCCCCATCACCCTGCTGAACGCGACGCCGCTGGTGCTGGTGGTGCGCCAGGCCTCGCCGCACCGGGATGTGGCGGGGCTGGTCGCTGGCCTGAAGCGCGAGGGGCGGGAGGTGCTGTATCCCACGCCGGGCGTCGGCTCGCCGCAATTGCTGGCGCAGGAGGCCTTCCGCCAGGCGGCGGGCTTCCCGGCCGCCCCCGTGCATTACCAGGGCAGCGCGCCCGCCGTGCTGGCGGTGATCGCGGGCGAGTTTCCCTTCACCATCGAGAACCTCGTCCTCGTGGCACCCCATGTGCAGGCGGGCAGCTTGCGCGCGCTGGGGGTGACGAGCCTCGCGCGCGCGCCGCTGATGCCCGATGTGCCGACGCTGGCCGAACAGGGCTTCCCCGGCTTCTCGGCCGGCGGCTGGTACGGGCTGCTGACGCCCGCCGGCGTGCCGGAGGAGGCGATCCGCGCCTATCACCTGGCGGCCACGGGCGCGCTGGCCGAGCCGGGTGTGGCGCGGCGGATCTCGGAGATGGGCGCGCCGCCGATCGGCTCCTCGCCCTTGGAGTTCCGGGCGCATATCCAGGCCGAGATGGAGCGCTGGCGGGGCGTGATGGCACGGGCGGCGGCGCCGGTTGCGCGGTAGAAGGCAAGGGCTCCGCCGCCCGCGCCAGCACCACCCGCCAGGGAGCGGGCTCCCTGGACCCTGTTTCGGGCTTTGCGGTAGAAGCCGGAAAACCCCGGAGGAAAACGCATGATCACCCGCCGCGCCCTGCCGCTGCTGGCTGCCCCCTTGGCCGCGCCCGCCATCGCGCAACCCGCCTGGCCGAATGGGCCGATCCGCATCGTGGCGCCCTTTCCGCCGGGCGGCAGCGTGGACACCGTCTCGCGCCTCATCCAGCAGCCGCTTTCGGCGGAGCTGGGCGTGCCGGTGATCGTGGAGAATCGGGGCGGCGCCTCGGGCTCGCTCGGCACGGCGCAGGTGGCGCGCGCCGCGCCCGATGGGCAGACCTTCGTGCTCGTCTTCGACACGCATGCGACGAACCCGACGCTGATCCCCAACATGGGCTTCGACACGCGGCGGGATTTGGCACCGGTGCTGCTGATCGGCACCGCGCCCAACATGCTGATGGTGCACCGCAGCCGGCCCTGGCAGAACGTGGCGGAGCTGGTGGCGGCCGCCCGTGCGCGGCCCGATGCGATCAGCTACGGCACGATCGGCAATGGCTCACTCGCGCATCTTGGCATGGTGCTGATGCAGCGCGCGGCGAATATCCAGTTGACCCATGTGCCCTATCGCGGCGGCGGGCCGCTCGCCACCTCGGCCATGGCGGGCGAGACGGATCTGGCGGCGGCGACGGGGACCATCTTCGTCGAGCATCTGCGCCAGGGCGTGCTGCGGCCGCTGGCGGTGCTGGGCCCGCGCCGGCGCCAGGGCCTGCCCGATGTGCCGACCATGACCGAGGCCGGGCTGCCGGGCGTGGAGGCGGAGGCCTTCTGGGGTATCCTGGCGCCGGCGGGCACGCCCCCCGCCGTGATCACCCGCGTCGAGGCCGCCGCCCGCCGTGCGACGGAGGTGCCTGAGGTGCGCGAGCGGCTGGTGAACATCATGGGCATCGAGCTGCGCAATGAGGGTGGTGCGGCCTTCGGCGCCTTCCTGGACCGCCAGATCGAGACCTGGGGCCGCGTGATCCGCGAGAACGACATCCGGCCGGATTGACCGACCGACAGGCAGCGGCCGCCGAACCTCCCAGACCCATCCGGCCGCAACGCGGCCGGCGCCGCCCAACCGGACGTGTGGCCCATCGCGCCCGTGGCGCGGCGAAGCCAAGCGCGCGGAGCGCGCGCCCGGCGTCTGAGGGCATCAACTACTCTTGGGCGGCTAAATCATTCTCGCCTCGAAGGGCGGGAGGTAGTCCGGGGCCTCGAACTCGATGACCCAGAGGTCGGGGTCGCGTTTCACCTGGCGCTCCACATAGGCGTCCGCCACGTCACCCGGGACGGGCGCGGCGCCCGTGCCGCGCACCCAGGCGGGGCGGCTTTCGGCGTCGCGCGCCTGGGCCAGCACCACCTGGCCGTCGCGGCCGTTCAGCACGCAGAGCAGGCCGCCCGAATCCGGATCGCCCCGCCGCAGCACCGCCGCCGGGCGGCCCGCCATGTCCGACATCCGGATCGCCATGGCGACCCAGATATGCGCCTTCACCTTCGCATCCATGGGCGTTGCGTTAAGCGCCCGCGCTCCCTTGCCGCAAGCCCCGCGCCTGGGCATTTAGGGGGAAGAGTTTCTCCCGGAGCGGAACCAGATGGACGCGAAGCAGCTGACGGAAGGCCAGCGGGCCTATGAGGCGAAGCGGGCCGCCAAGGCCGGCATGACGCTGGAGGCCTGGCTGCGCGAAAAGGAGAAGCGCGCCAAGGCCGAGGCCGAGGCGGCGAAGGTCGCCGCCCCCGAGCCACCCAAGAAGCCCGGCTTCTTCACCCGCCTGCTGGAGCGGGCCCAGAAGCCGCTCTGAGCCTCAGGCGTCCACCGCCTCCTCGTCCAGGCTCGCGGCATTGTCCTGGATGAACTTGAAGCGCAGCTCGGGCTTGCGGCCCATCAGCGCTTCCATGAGCTCGGCCGTCTTCGCGCGTTCCTCGGGCGGCAGCACCACCTTGAGCAGGACGCGGTTCTTCGCACCCATGGTGGTGTCCTTCAGCACCTGGGCGGGCATTTCGCCCAGGCCCTTGAAGCGGCTGACCTCGACCTTCTGGTTGGCCTTGAAGTGCTTCTTCAACTGCCGCTCGCGGTCGCGGTCATCCATCGCATAGACGCTCTTGCCGCCGGCCTGCAGGCGGAAGAGCGGGGGCTGCGCGAGATACAGACGGCCCTGGCGCACCAGCTCCGGCGTCTCCTTGTAGAAGAAGGTCATGAGCAGGGCGGCGATATGCGCGCCGTCCACATCGGCATCCGTCATGATGATGACGCGGCCATAGCGCAGGCGGTTGAGGTCGAATTTCTCGCCGACGCCGCAGCCCAGCGCCTCGATCAGATCCTTCAGCTCCTGGTTGCCGCGCAGCTTCTCGGCACTCGCGCTGGCCACGTTCAGGATCTTGCCGCGCAAGGGCAGCACGGCCTGGGTCTCGCGGTCGCGCGCCTGCTTGGCGGAGCCGCCGGCGCTGTCGCCTTCGACGAGGAAGATCTCGGTCCCCTCCGGCGTCTCGCGCGAGCAATCGGTGAGCTTGCCGGGCAGGCGCAGCTTGCGGGTCGCGGATTTGCGCGGCGTCTCCTTCTCCGCGCGGCGGCGCAGGCGCTCCTCCGCGCGCTCGATGGCAAAGGCGAGGAGGTTGTCGGCACTTGCGGGGTCGGCCGCCAGCCAGTGGTCGAAGCGGTCGCGCAGCGCGTTCTCGGTCAGGCGCTGGGCATCGGCATTGGTCAGCTTGTCCTTGGTCTGGCCCTGGAAATGCGGGTCGCGGATGAAGACGCTGAGCATGCCGGCGAGGCCGGTCAGCAGGTCCTCGGCCGTCACACTCGCCGCGCGCTTCTCCTTCTTCATCTCGCCATAGGCACGCAGGCCCTTGAGCAGCGCCGCGCGCAGCCCCGCCTCATGCGTGCCGCCCTGCGGCGTCGGGATGGTGTTGGCGTAGGTGGAGAGGAAGCCGTCGCCCTGTTCGAGCCAGGTGATGGCGTATTCGCAGCGCCCCGCGCCATCCGGGAATTCGGCCGTGTCGGCGAAGGGGGTGGGGACGACGGCGCTGCGGCCCTCGATGGCGGTGGCCAGGAAGTCCGAGAGGCCGCCCGGGAAATGCAGCACGGATTCGGCCGGCGTCTCGCCCGTGATGAGCGAGGGGTCGCATTTCCAGCGGATCTCGACGCCGCGATAGAGATAGGCCTTGGAGCGGCAGAGGCGGAACAGGCGCTCCGCCTTGAACATCAGCCCGCCGAAGATCTCGGGGTCGGGCTTGAAGCGGATCATGGTGCCGCGGCGGTTGCGGACCTCGCCCTCGCGCTTGAGCTTGCTGGTGGGCTTGCCGCGCGCATAGGTCTGGCGGAACAGCTCGCCGCCGCGCGCGACCTCGACCTCCAGCCCCTCGGCCAGCGCGTTCACGACGGAACTGCCCACGCCATGCAGGCCGCCCGAGGTCTCGTAGGATTTGCCGGAGAATTTGCCGCCCGAATGCAGCGTGGTGAGGATGACCTCAAGGGCCGACAATTTCGGGAATTTGGGGTGCGGGTCCACGGGAATGCCGCGGCCATTGTCGCGCACGGAAATCCAGTTGCCGGTCTCGAGCACCACCTCGATGCGGTCGGCATGGCCGGCCACCGCCTCATCCATCGCGTTGTCGATGATTTCGGCCGCGAGGTGGTGCAGCGCGTTCTCATCCGTGCCGCCGATATACATCCCCGGGCGGCGCCGGACGGGCTCCAGCCCTTCCAGAACCTCGATGTCGGCGGCGTTGTAGCTGGAGGCGGCGGGTTTGCCGCCGCGCCCCGCGAAGAGGTCGTTCATGATGTGTTCGCTGTCCCTGAAGCCGGACCATACAGGGCGGGACGAGTCTTCCGCAACCTTGGGCGTGGCACGCGACGCCCCGCCGCCGCCGTGCCAGACTGGCCTGGACACCTTCCTCCGATGAGGTCCGCCGCATGGATGATCTGGCCCGTTTCCCCCTTTTCCGGCCCCTGACGGCCGAGGCGCTGGCCGCCCTCGCCGCCGCCGCCCATTGGCGGCAGGCCGAGCCGGGGGAGGTGCTGGTGGAGCCGGGCGCCCCCGCGCGGGAGGTGGTCTTCATCGCCGACGGCGTGGCGCGGATCATCCTGCACGGCGCCGCGGGGCGCGAGATCATCCTGAACGAGCTGCGCCATGGCGAGTTCTTCGGCGAGGCGGCGGCGCTGGATGGCGGGCCTTCGACGCTGGGCCTCGTCGCGCTGACGCCGGCGCGGGTCTGCGTGGTGCCGGCGGCGTCCTTCCTGGCGGCGGCGCTGTCCACGCCCGAAGCCTCGCATGAGGTGATGCGGATGCTCGCCGCACAATTGCGCGAGCGGGAGGCGCGGCTGATGGAGCTGATGCTGCTGCCCGTCCGGCCGCGCCTGATCGCGCTGCTGCTGCGCATGAGCCGGCCGGCCGAGGGCGGGGGGCTGGTCGTCGCACCCGCGCGCCCGCATCACGAGCTGGCCGCGCGGATCGGCACGCGGCGCGAGGTGGTGACGCGCATCCTGGGCGCGCTGGCGCGCGAGGGGCTGGCGGCACCCGGCCCGGAGGGGCTGGTCCTGGGCCAATCCCAGGCGCTGATCAGCGAGGTGGAGAACGCCTATCGCCGGGCGTCGGGCGGCTGAGCCGCCCGCCCTGGCAGGCTGCTGAAAAAGGCCAAAAGACGAAAGGGCTCCGCCCTCTCGTACTCTCCCGCCAAGAAACTCAGTTTCTTGGATCTTCAATTGTTAAATTAAATCAAATACTTATCGGAGATGCAAGAAGCTGAGGTTCTTGCCGGGGTGTCCGAGGGGCTGGCCCCTCGGTCCCACAGCGGAGTTTTTCAGCAGCCTGCTAGGACAAGGAACAGGCCGCTGCTTGCGGGGCGCCCGTGATGTTCACCGTCGCGCTGCGGGCCGGCTGCAGCACCTGCACGCAGACCGTGTTGAAGCTGGAAGCCCCGGAGCCCGCACGCACCGCCACCGTCACCCGCAGGCGGACCGCGATCCCCGGGGCGAAGGACATGCATTGGGGCGCCATCGGCCCGATGATCCTGAGCGCCACGGCCGGCGCCCAGTTCTGGCCCGGGGCGAGGGTGTCGAAGGCCGCCCAGAACTCATCCGGTACGCTGTTCACGACGCAGATCGTGTTCGGGTAGGCCGGCCCCGGGGCGGGCGAGAAGCTGGGCTGCGCCGCGGCCGGCGCGCCGATCGCGAGGAGGGCCAGGACGCAGAGGCGACGCATGGGGCTGTTCCTTCAGGGGCGCGGCCAGCTTCACCAATCCTGCGGCCGACGGGCAAGACGGCGGCCACGATCAGGCCGATCGGCCTCGGCTATCACCCGCGGCCGCGATAGCCCGGCACGTCCTGCGCGGGAATCCACACACCCTCGGGCGGCGCGCCGGTCTGGTGGAAGACGTCGATCGGGATCCCGCCGCGCGGATACCAATAGCCGCCGATGCGCAGCCACACCGGCTCCAGCAGCGTGATCAGCCGGCGCGCGATGTCGAGCGTGCAGGCCTCGTGGAAGGCGCCGTGGTTGCGGAAGCTGCCGAGGAAGAGCTTGAGCGACTTGCTCTCCACGATCCAGTCGCGCGGGACATAGTCCAGCACGAGATGCGCGAAATCCGGCTGGCCCGTCAGCGGGCAGAGCGAGGTGAATTCGGGCGCGGTGAAGCGGATGCAGTAGGCCATGTCGCGATGCGGGTTGGGCACGCGCTCCAGCACCGCCTCATCGGGGTTGGCGGGCATCGCGGTGTGCGCGCCCAGCATCGTCAGGCCGGCGGTTTCGGTCTTGGCGGTCATGCTTCGCCGTCCTTGGTCCAGTCGTTCTCGATGAGCGCCGCCTCCGCCTCGAAGCGGCCGGCCAGGATGGCGTTCCGCATGCGGGCCATCAGCGCCTGGTAGTAGTGGATGTTGTGCCAGGAGAGGAGCATCGGCCCCAGCATCTCCTCGCACTTCAACAGGTGATGGATGTAGGCGCGGCTGTGGTTGCGGCAAGCCGGGCAGGTGCAGTCGGGGTCGAGCGGGCGGTCATCCTCGGCGTATTTCGCGTTGCGCAGGTTGAGCTGCCCGCGCGAGGTATAGGCACGGCCCATGCGGCCGGAGCGCGTGGGGATCACGCAGTCGAACATGTCCACGCCGCGGCGGACGGCGCCCAGCAGGTCCGACGGCTTGCCCACGCCCATCAGGTAGCGCGCATGCGTGGTGGGCAGCATGGGCGTGGTGAAGTCGAGGGTGGCGAACATCGCCTCCTGGCCCTCGCCCACCGCGAGGCCGCCGATGGCGTAGCCCTCGAAGCCGATCTCGGTGAGCGCGGCCACGCTCTCGGCGCGCAGATCCTCGAAGGTGCTGCCCTGGACGATGCCGAAGAGGCCATGGCCCGGGCGTTCCACGAAGGCTTTGCGCCCGCGCGCCGCCCAGCGCATGGAAAGCCGCATGGAGGAGGCCGCCTGCTCATGCGTCGCGGGGAAGGGCGTGCATTCGTCGAAGGACATGGTGACATCGGCGCCCAGCAGGTGCTGGATCTCGATGCTGCGCTCGGGCGTCAGGCGATGCTTGGAGCCATCCACATGGGATTGGAAGGTGACGCCATCCGCGTCCATCTTTCGGAGGCCCGCGAGGCTCATCACCTGGAAGCCGCCGGAATCGGTCAGGATCGGGCCGTGCCAGTCCATGAAGCGGTGCAGGCCACCGAGGCGCGCCACGCGCTCGGCCGTGGGGCGCAGCATGAGGTGATAGGTGTTGCCGAGCACCATGCGGGCACCCGTGGAGCGCACCGCGTCCGCCGTCATCGCCTTCACCGTGCCGGCGGTGCCGACGGGCATGAAGACGGGCGTGGGCACCTCGCCATGCGCGGTGTGCAGCGTGCCGGCGCGGGCGCGGCCATCGGTGGCGCTGTGCGTCCAGTGCAGCGTCATGGCGCGCGTTCCAGAAGGGAGGCGTCGCCATAGGAGAAGAAGCGGTAGCGCTCGCGCACCGCATGCTCATAGGCGGCCTTCATGCGCGCCTGGCCGGCGAAGGCGGAGACGAGCATGAGCAGCGTGGATTTCGGCAGGTGGAAGTTGGTCATCAGCAGATCCGCCGCCCGGAACTCGAAGCCGGGCAGGATGTAGAGATCGGTGAGGCCGCGGAAGGGCGGGATGGGCGCGCGCCGGTCGGTGATGCCCATGGCCGCGGTTTCCAGCAGGCGCAGCGCGGTGGTGCCGCAGCAGAGGATGCGCCGCCCCTCGGCGCGGGCCGCGTTGATGATGGCCGCCGCCTCGGGCGAGAGTTCGCACCATTCGTGGTGGAGCTTGTGCGCGCGCGGATCGCCATCGCGCACCGGCAGGAAGGTGCCGGCGCCCACATGCAGCGTCACCGTCGCGCGCTGCACGCCGCGGGCTTCGAGGGCGGCCAGGATCGCCGGTGTGAAATGCAGGCTGGCGGTGGGCGCGGCGACGGCGCCGGGGCGGGCCGCGAAGATGGTCTGGTAATCGGCGCGATCCTCGCCGCGCGGGGCTTCGCGGTGGATATAGGGAGGGAGGGGCATCTCGCCCGCCTGGTCCAGGGCGGCGGCGAGCTTTTCGGGATCGCTGCCGAAATCGAGGCGGGCGCTGCCGCCCTCGAATTTCGCGACGACCCGCGCGGTCAGGTCGCTGCCCTCGATGGTGAGCGTATCGCCCGGGCGGATGCGGCGCGCGTTGCGGATCAGCGCGTGCCAGGTGCCATCGCCCTCGGCGCGGTTCAGCATCACCTCGATCTTCGCCTCGCCACGGCGGGCATGCAGGCGGGCGGGGATCACCTGCGTGTCGTTCACCACCATCACGTCGCCGGGCTGGAGCAGGGCGGGCAGATCACGCACGCCGCGATCCTCCAGCGCGTCGGGGCGGACGACGAGCAGCCGCGCCGCGTCGCGCGGGCGGATGGGTTCCTGCGCCACCAATGCCTCGGGCAGCGCGTAGTCGAAATCGGCGGTGGAGAGGGACATAGGCGGGCACATGGGCCGGGGCGGTAGCGCGGGCGCCGCCCCCGCGCAACGCCGCCGGCGCGACAGACGCGACAATTTCGCCATGATCGCACGATCATCCGGACATGATGGGGGCCTAGCGTGGTCTTGTTCGCAAAGGAGAACGAGACCATGGAAATGCACCGCATCGCCCTGCTCCGCAGCAGCTTCGACCGCGTGCTGCCCATCGCCGGGCCCGCCGCAGCCCTGTTCTACCAGCGGCTCATGGAGATCGACCCCAGCACCCGCCCCCTCTTTGCCCAGACCGACATGGCGGCGCAGGGGAGCAAGCTCATGCAGGCGCTCGCCATGGCCGTCTCCTCGCTGGAGCGGCCGGATGTGCTGATCCCCAAGCTGCGCGACATGGCCCGCCGCCATGTGGGCTATGGCGTGGAGCGTCACCATTACGCCAGCGTCGGGGCCGCCCTGCTCTGGACGCTGCGCCAGGGCCTGGGCGAGGGCTTCACGCCCGAGGTGGAGGATGCCTGGGCCGAGGCCTTCGCCGTGCTGGCCGATGTGATGATGGACGCGGCCTATAGCCGGAGGGCCGCGTAGGTTGCATGAAATCGCGCCCCGCCATGCGTGGGGCGCGTTTGCCGCGGCATATGGGGGCGTGAAACACTGACACTCTGTCCAGGAGGTCACCCCCATGCTCGCCCATCCGCGCGGCGCCACCCTGCTCATCGCGGGGGCTGTCCTCTGCGCTGCGCTGGCGACCGGGCTGCGCCAGAGCTTCGGTCTCTTCCTCGCGCCGATGACCACGACGCTCGGCTGGTCCAGCTCGGGTTTCGCCTTCGCCATCGCGCTTCAGGTGCTGCTGAACGGCTTCGCCCAGCCGCTGGTGGGCCAGGTGGCGGATCGCATCGGCGGGCGGACCGTGGTGATGGGCGGCGCCGCGCTCTATTCCATCGGCATCCTGGGCATGGCGCTGAGCCAGGGCCTGCCGATGTTCACCTTCTTCGCCGGCATCGTCATGGGCATCGCGGTCTCGGCCGCCGGCATGCCCGTCATCAATGCGAGCCTGACGCGCCTCCTGCCGGAGAACCTGCGCGGCCGCGCCGTCGGTCTGGGTACGGCGGGCTCCAGCTTCGGGCAATTCGCGGTGGTGCCGCTGGCGCAGCTCGGCATCAACCTGGCCGGCTGGGAGGGCGCGCTCTTCCTGCTGGCGGGTGCGGCGCTGCTGATGATCCCGCTGGCCATGCCGCTCGATGGCCGCCCGGCCCCGCCCAAGCCGGGGCAGGATGACCAGACGGCGATGCAGGCGCTGAAGCTTGGCCTGAGGACGCCCACCTTCTGGTACATCTTCTTCGGCTTCTCGGTCTGCGGGCTGCATGTGAGCTTCCTCGCCGTCCATCTGCCGGGCTTCGTGGCGAGCTGCCATCTGCCGGCCAGCGTGGGTGCGGCGGCCATCGCGCTGATCGGGCTGTTCAACGTGGCGGGGTCGCTCATCTCGGGCGAATTGTCGCAGCGCTGGAAGCGGCGGGAGTTGCTGATCATCATCTATGCCGGGCGCGGCGTGCTGATGACGCTCTTCCTCCTGGCCGACAAGACGACGACGAATGTGCTCATCTTCTCGGCGGTCATGGGCATCCTCTGGCTCTCCACCATCCCGCCCACCGTGGCGCTGATGGCGCGCAATTTCGGCACGCGCTGGTTGGCCACCATGTTCGGCCTCGTCTATGTCGGCCATCAGCTGGGCGGCTTCGCCGGCGCCTGGCTCGGCGGATGGATCTTCGACCGCACGGGGAGCTACGACCTGATGTGGAGCATCTGCATCGCGGCCGCCGCCTTCGCGGCACTCATGCACATCCCCGTCCAGGATGGGCCCAAGGCCGTTGATCCGGGTCCGAAAGCACCGGGAATGACGCCGCCGCCGCGAGCCGCTACAACGGGTTGAGGCATTTCTCCGGGAGCCATCATGCTGCGCCGCCGTTCCTTCCTGCCGGGCCTGACCGGCCTTCTGGCCACGCCCGCCATCATCACCCCCGCGCTCGCCCAGCCGCGCCAGGGGCCGCCGCATGAATGGATGTTCGGCAGCTGGACCGGCGGCATCTTCCCGGCGGTGGACACGGAAGGCCCGGGCTGCTTCGGCAATGTCGCGCTGATCGTGATGCGGGACCTCATCATGCGCGTCTCCAGCCTGGACTACGCCTATCGCCAGCGCGCCATCGAGACGGTGGCGGTGACGCCGGACGGGCTGGAATTCCGCCTGGTTCCCGTGCCCGGCCGCCCGATGCCCGAGATCGGCTTCGGCTGCGACGGCAACCCGAACCTGCTGCGCGTCTCCCGCCGCGGGCCGGATGAGGTGCTGCTGCCGGGCTGCGTGGAATTCCCCGGCGCGCTGCGCCGCTGCAAGACGAGCTGAGCATGGCCCGCATCACCCTGATCCATGCGCTGCGGCATTCGCCGCCACCCATCGAGGCCGCCTTCGCCGCGCTCTGGCCCGGCCAGACGCTGATGAACCTGATGGATGACAGCCTCTCGGCCGATCTCGCCCGCGAAGGCAAGCTGACGCCCGGGATGACCGAGCGCTTCCGCACGCTGGGGCGCTATGCCGCGGGCACGGGCTCGGACGCCATCCTCTTCACCTGCTCGGCCTTCGGGCCCTGCATCGAGGCGGTGGCGGCGGATCATGCGTCCATGCCGGTGCTCAAGCCCAATGAGGCGATGATCGAGGAGATCCTGGCCTCGGGTGCGAAGCGCGTGGGGCTGCTCGCGACCTTCCCGGGCACGCTGACTTCCATGCCGCCGGAATTCCCGGCCGGCATCGAGGTGGTGCCCTGCCTCGCCGAGGGCGCGCTCGCCGCGCTCGATGCGGGGAATGTGGCGGAGCATGATCGGCTGGCCGTCGAGGCTTCGCGCCGCCTTGCCGATTGCGATGCCATCGCGCTTGGCCAGTTCAGCCTGGCGCATGTGGCGCCGATGGTGGAGCAGGCGACGGGCAAGCCGGTGTTTTCCACACCGGGCAGCGCGGTGCGGAAACTGCGCCGCATGCTGGGCGGCTGATTCACGTTCCTGGTGATCCCACCAAGGACGATCAGACGCGGCCGGGTGCTTGAAGCGGCGCGTCAGCGACGCATCTTCCAGGGCAGCAGCAGCAAGGGAATGATCGCATGAGCGAACTCGCCGTCGGCGCCAAGGCGCCGGCCTTCAGCATGCCGGCCTCGGGCGGGCGGACCGTCAGTTCCAAGGATCTGAAGGGCAAGCCCTATCTGCTCTATTTCTACCCGAAGGCGGATACGCCCGGCTGCACCAAGCAGGCCTGCGGCATCCAGGAGGCGCTGCCGCAACTGGGCAAGATCGGGCTCGAGGTGATCGGCATCAGCCCCGACGCCATGCCGCCCATCGAGAAATTCGCGGCGAAGTACAGCCTGACCTTCCCGCTCGCCAGCGACGCCGACCAGAAGGTGGCGACGGCCTATGGCACCTGGGTCGAGAAGAGCATGTACGGCAAGAAGTACATGGGGATGGAGCGCACGAGCTTCCTCGTCGGCGCCGACGGCAAGATCAAGGCGATCTGGCGCAAGGTGAAGCCCGAGGCGCATGCCGCGCAGGTGATGGAAGCCGCGGCGGCGCTCTGAGCCGGAGCCCGCCCGGGGCGCTCAGCCTTCACCGGCGTTCAGCCCGCACGCGCCAGCCCCGTGCCGAGAGGATGGTTCACCGCGTCGGTGAACGCACCAAAGGCGATCAGACTCCAGAGCAGATCCCGATCAGATGGCGTCATCTGATCGGGTGAAGATGCTGGCGAATACAGATGCCTGGAGCCTTTGCAGCGAGCCGAGGTGAACGGAAAAGGCTCTAGCCCGGCTGCTGAAAAAGGCCAAAAGACGAAAGGGCTCCGCCCTCTCGTACTCTCCCGCCAAGAAACTCAGTTTCTTGGATCTTCAATTGTTAAATTAAATCAAATACTTATCGGAGATGCAAGAAGCTGAGGTTCTTGCCGGGGTGTCCGAGGGGCTGGCCCCTCGGTCCCACCGCGGAGTTTTTCAGCAGCCTGCTAGGTGGCGTCGAGCAGCGGGCGCGCCACCTCCAGCGTCTCGCCCAGCAGGCGCTCCAGTGTCGCGGCGGCGGCGCGGGCCGTCTCCTCCTCCCCGGCCTTCACCGCGCTTTCCACCGCCTGGGCCTGCTCGGCCAAGAGGCGGGCGCCCACCATGCGGGCGGCACCCTTCAGGCGATGCGCCGCCTGGCCAAGTGCGGCCGTCTCCGCGCCCTGCATCGCCGAGATGTCGTGGCGCGCCTGCTCGGCGAAGCTCTCCAGGATGCTGGAAAGCCGCGCGCGATCCTGGCCGAAGAGGCCGCGCAGCGCCTCGGGGTCAAACAGCGCGCCGCCCTGCGCGGCGCCTTCGGTCGTCAGCGCCGGCACGAAGCGCGAGAGCGCGCGGGAGAGGCCATCGAGGTGCAGCGGCTTGGCCAGGAAGCCGTCCATGCCAGCCGCGTAGCAGCGCTCCGCCTCGCCCTTCAGCGCATTGGCGGTGACGGCGATGAGCGTGGTGCGCGAGAGCCCCGCGCGCTGCTCCTCGGCGCGGATGGCGCGCGCCAGCTCGAAGCCGTCCATCACCGGCATGTGGATGTCGAGCAGCACGATGGATTGCCGCTCCTCCCGCCAGCGGGCCAGGGCATCCGCGCCGTCCACCGCCGTCTGCGCGGTGAGGCCGAGCAGCTCAAGCTGGCGCAGCATCACCTCGCGGTTGACCGGGTGGTCATCCACCACCAGCACGCCGCCCGCGCCCCCGGGCGTGGGGGCGGGCGCGGGGGCCGCGCTGCGGGCAATGGCGCTCAGCACCTCGGGCGCGGCCGCGATGCCGAGAAGCAGCGTGACCGTAAAGCGGCTGCCGCGACCGGGCTGGCTCTCGGCACGCACCTCGCCGCCCATGAGCTCGGCCAGGCGGCGGACGATGGAGAGGCCGAGGCCCGTGCCGCCGAAGCGCCGCGTGGTGGAGCTGTCGGCCTGGGTGAAGGGCTGGAAGAGGCGCGCGAGCGTCGGCTCGTCCATGCCGAGGCCGCTATCCTCCACGATCAGCGTCAGCAGGGCACCCTTGGCCTGCGCCTCCGCCTGGGCCGAGATGCGCACGAAGCCGCGCTCGGTGAATTTCAGCGCATTGCCGACCAGGTTGAAGAGGATCTGCCGCACGCGCGTCGGGTCCCCCTCGAGCCAGTCCGGTCCCGGGCCCTGGGCATCGGCGAAGAGGGCGAGGCCACGGCGCTTCGCTTCGGGGGTCAGCGTCTCGATCGTGCCTTCCACCATGGCGCGCAGGCTGAAGGGCATGCTCTCCACATCGAGCCGCCCGGCCTCGATCTTCGAGAAGTCCAGCACGTCGTCGATGATGCGCAGCAGGGAATGGGCACTCTCGCGCATCACGGTGACGCTGCGCGCCTGCTCGGGCTTCAGCTCGGAGCGGCCGAGCACTTCGAGCATGCCGAGCACGCCGTTCATCGGCGTGCGGATCTCGTGGCTCATGGCGGCGAGGAAGCTGGACTTGGCGAGTGCTGCCGCCTCCGCCGCCTCCTTCGCCGCGATCGCCGCCTGTTCGCTGGCCTTGAGCGCCGTCACGTCGCGGCCTTGCGCGATGATGCGGCCCTTGCCGATCGGGCTGTAGCTGAATTCGAGCCAGCGATCGCCCGGCGCGGGGCGGGTGAAGCGCACGGGCTTGCCGGCGAGGACGGCGTTCACGCGGCCATCCACCCAATGCTCCTCCGGCTGGTCGAAGCCGAAATCGCCGCGGCGGTACATGTAGCGCATGGATTCGCGCAGCGAGCCGCCCTCATCCACCAGCTCGGCCGGGATATCGAGCAGGTTCCGCCCGCGCCCGTTCGACATGATGACGCGCGAGGTGGAATCGAGCAGGACGACCATGGCGTCCATGGAGTTCAGCACCTCGGCCAGCAGGGCGCGCTGCTCCTCCACCTCCGCCTCGCCGCGCTTCAGCGGTGTCACGTCGCGCGCCTGCATGAGCGTGCGCCCGCCGGAGAGCGGCGTGTACTGGAACTCCACCCAGCGCCCATCGGTGGAGGGGCGGGTGTAGCGCTGGCCGGCGGGGTCGGTGATGAAGGCGAGGCGCTCGGTGATGCGCGCCTCCTCGTCGAGATCCGTGCCGTATTCGCCGCGGCGATGGAGGTGGCGCAGCACCTCGCGCATGCTGCCGCCAGGGGCCAGCAGCTCTGGCCGTTCCGGCAGGAAGTCCGAGCCGCGCGCATTGCTCGCGAGGATGGACTGGTCCGGCCCCAGCAGGACCACCGCCTCATCCAGGCCGTTCAGGATCTCGAGCAGGAGATGCCGCTCGGCCTCCACCTGCTCCTCCTGCTGCTTCAGCAGGGTCACGTCGCGGTAGAAGGCGAGCAGCCCGCCATCGGGCAGCGGCTGCATGCGGATGTCGAGCCAGTAGCCATTGGCCGTCTTGCGGACATAGCGCCGGCCGCCGGGGTCGAGCAGGCCGCTGATGCGGCCTTCGATGGCCTCGGCCAGCGCCTCCTCCGTCTCGGGCACCGGGCCGAAATCGCCGCGCAGGGTCTGGAAGCGCGTCACCTCGCGCAGGCTGGTGCCCACGCCGTAATGCGCGGGCAGGTCGAAGAAGCGCTTGATCGGCTCGCTGACCAGGGTCCAGCGGAGCTCGTCGTCGAAGAGCATGACGCCGTCGCGCATGTTGTCCATGACGCGGCGCAGCTTCTGCTGCTCCGATTCGAGGGCGAGCTGCACCTTCTTGAGCCCGGTGACGTCGCGCACATTGATGAGCAGCGAGAGGTCTGGCCGCGTGTCCATCGTGACTTCGACCCAGCGGCCATTTGGCAGCACGCGCACCACCTGGCGGCGGCCGGGCTTGGAGACGACGTGGCGGATGCGGCCGACGAACTGCTCCTCCGTCTCCTCGAAGCCGTGGTCGCCGCGGCGATGGACGGCGCGCAGCAGCCCCTCATGCGTGGCACCGCGCGCGAAGAGCTCGGGCGGCAGGTCGTAGAGGTCATCCACGTTGCGCGAGGTCTCGAGCAGCACGCCCTTCGCATCGAAGAGCAGGATGGCGTCCTCGGTGCTCTCCAGCAGCAGCGTGGCGCGGCGGCGTTCCTCCTCGCGCTCGGCGCGCTCGGCCTCCAGCGCGGCCAGGGCGTTGCGCAGCTCGGTCACGTCACGCACCAGGATCAGGAGGTCGCCATTGGGCAGCGGGCGGAAATTGTATTCGGCCCAGCGGCCGTCGGGCATGCGGCTCGGCAGGGTGAAGCGGCCGGCGGCGAGGATCATGGCGCGGCGCTGGGCCACGAACTCGTCCTCGCTCTGCTCGAAGCCGTAATCGCCCCGCCGGTGCATGAAGCGCAGGATGTCCTGGTGGGTATGGCCGGGCTTCACCAGTTCGTCCGGCAGGCCCAGCAGGTCGCCGCGGCCGGTGGAGTTGTCGAGGATGGTGCCATCGGCGTCCATCAGCACGACGGCATCGGTCACGTTCTCCAGCAGATAGGCGCTGCGCAGCAGCTCATGCGCCGACTCCTCGTCGGCCCTGATCTGCGCGAGCCGGGCGAGGCGCCCGCCGCCCGGCAGCGCCTGGACGGTGAGGTGCATCGCGCGACCATCGGCGCGGGCCCAGCGGGCGGTGCCGCCCGCCGGTGCCTGGAAGGGCGCCAGCAGGTGCGGCAGCGCCAGGGGCATGGCGAAGAGGCCGGCCGCCAGCAGCCCCTCCAGCCAATCGGCCAGTGACGCGCCCGGGGCGGCGGGTGGGGCACGCAGCAGGCTCGCGAAGCCGGGCGCGAGGCGGCGGATTCGGCCCTCTCCGTCCAGGTCGAGGAAGGCGGCGTCGGGCAGGGCGAAGAGGGCGTCGAGCAGCGCCACATCATGGTCGGGCGCGCCCATGGGGAAGGCGTCATCGGGCATGGGGCGGTTATGTCATGCTTCCGTCGCGGCTTCTGTCGCGTCTGTCGCGCGGCGGCTCCGTCCCGCGCGACAGATGCGACGAAGCGGGGCGCTGCGCGCGATCCTGCCGCGACAGAGGGCCGTCAGATTGGGGGCATCGAAACGCACCGCTTCCCGGAGACCACCCCATGCGCCGCCTGATCCTCACCGCCCTCCTCTCCCTGGCCACGCTGGGCCCCGCCGCCGCCGCGCCGGGTGCCGCGAGCCGCGCCCAGCCGGACCGGATGAGCCGCATGCAGGCCGATCTCTCCGCCGCGTGCCGGGCTGATTGCCTGCAGCAGGCGGCGCGGCCGGGCGCGCATCCCTCCGCCGCCCAGGCCTGCCATGTGCGCTGCGGCGCGGGCCAGGCCTATTCGCAGCAGCAGCAGCGCAACCCGGCGCCGGCCGCGGGCCTGCTCGTGGTGCATCAGGTGGCGCCGGCGACCCATGGCGTGATCTTCGCGGCGCGCAGCCCCTCGGCCGCCTTCGGCCTGGTGGTGGGCGAGCGCGACCGGCTGGCCGCCTTCCGCAATGCCGAGGCGCGCTGCACCCAGGCGGGCCCGGGTTGCCGCATCGTCGCCGAGTTCACCACCTCCTGCGGCGCGGTGGCCCAGGCGGTGCGCCGGCATCGTTCGGCCTTCCTGATGACCTCCGACGCCTCGACCTTCGAGGTGCTCTCGGCCCATGCCGGCACCGGCGAGACGCGCGAAGCGGCGGAGCGGGACGCGCTGGCCGAGTGCCGGTCGCGCGATGGGCACGCCACCTGCCGCATCGCCGCGGTCCAGTGCCGCAGCCAGGGGTGAGCTGCCGCTCTTCGGTGGGTTTCGATGGGGCGGCCGCGAGGCCGCCCTTTTTCGTGTGTCGCGCGCTTCGCGTCAGGCGGCGGCGGTGGCTTCGGGGAAGCTGAAGCGCAGCTCATCGAGCAGGGCGCGGGCCAGCTTCAGCGCCGCCGGGTCCTCCTCGCGCAGGGCCTGGAGCACGCGGCGCGTGCGCGTCACCTGCTGCGGCGCGCCGAGATGGCCGATGGTGCCGGCCAGCGCATGCACGATGGGAATGGCGGCCGTTCCTTCGCGCAGCGCGATGTCGAGCTGGGTCAGGCGGAGGTTGAGCTCGGCCAGGAGCATGGGCCGCAGCGCCTCCACCGGCGCGGCCGCCGGCTCCGACGTGGTGGGGAGGGCGGTGGCGGCGGAGAGCGCCTTGAGCAGCAGGTTGCGATCCACCGGCTTGATGACGTGGCTGTCCATCCCGGCCGCCCGCGTCTCGGCGATGTCCTCGGGGAAGGCGCTGGCGGTGACGGCGATGATGGGCATGCGGCCGATGGTGCCCGGCAGGGCGCGCAGGCGCCGCGTCGTCTCCTTGCCGTCCATGCCCGGCATCATCACGTCCATCAGCACGACGTCGAAAGGCCGTCCCTCGCGGGCTGCGACCTCCACCGCCTCCAGCGCCGCGCGGCCCTCCGTCACGGTCTCGAGGTCGATCTCGCTCTGCGCCAGCAGGGCGCGCAGCACCGAGAGATTGGAGGGCGCGTCGTCCACCGCCAGCACGCGCAGGCGGCGAGGTGGCGCGGGGTCTGCCGCGGCCTCGGGGGCGGGGGCGGGCTGCAGCGGCAGCTCGATCCGGAAGCGGGCGCCGGGGCCGGGCTCCGCATCGGCGCAAGTGATCCGCCCGCCCATCAGCGCCGTCAGCCGCGCGGTGATGGACAGGCCGAGGCCCGTGCCCTCGGGGAGGCTGGAGGCGAGGCGGGTGAAGTCGCGGAACAGACGCCCCCGCTCCGCCTCCGGCACGCCGGCGCCCTGATCCGAGACATCGAAGACGAGGGTGTCGAGCGGGCGCCCGGGCTCTGCGCGGGCGGCGAGCCGCACTTCGCTGCCTTCCGGCGTGAACTTCACGGCGTTGGAGAGCAGGTTCAGCACCATCTGCCTGAGGCGCGTCGCGTCCACGCGCATATGGGAGGGCAGGCTGTCCGAGGTGAAGCGCAGCGCCACGTCCTTCGCCTCGGCGAGCGGGCGCACCATGGCGACGGCGTCGAGGAAGATCTCCTGCGTGGCCGCGACCTCGGGGTGGAGGGTGAGGCTCTGCGCCTCCATCGCCGCCAGGTCCAGCACCTCATTGGCGAGTGCCAGCAGGTGACGCGCCGTCGCACCCACCAGGCCCGCCTGGTGGCGGTTGGTGGCCGAGAGGCCGGCCTGGCGCTGCAGCGCGTCGGCGAGGCGCAGCAGGCTCGCCAACGGCGTGCGCAGCTCATGGCTGACATGGGCGAGCAGGGCGGATTTGGCGGTCGTCGCCTGGTCGGCAGCGTCGCGCGCGGCGGCCAGCGCGCCCATCGCCTGCTTCAGCTCGGTGATCTCGGTGACGACGACGACGAGCCCGCCATCGGACATGCGGCGGGGCGCGATGCGCAGCCAGCGGCCGTCCCGCAATTCCCGCTCGGGCTGGCCCGCCGCGGTGCGGTGGCGGGTCAGGAGTTCCTCCACCATCGCCTCGGGCGAACGGCCATGGGGTGCCAGCAGGTCCTCCTTCACCCAGGCGCGCGCCAGCTCGATGAAGGGCAGGCCCGGCTCCAGCATCTGCGCCACCGGCCCATGGATGTCCCGGTAGCGGGAGTTGCAGACCACCAGCCGGTCCTCGGCATCCCAGAGCACGAAGCCGTCCGGCAGGCTGTCGATCGCCGCGCGCAGCCTGGAATCGGCCATCTCGCGCTCACGCGTGGCGCGCTGGCTGTTCCAGCTGGCGAAGAAGAGGGCGGCCGCCAGCGCGACGACGAGCAGGGCGGCGATGCCCGAGCCCACCAGGATGCTGAGCCGCAGCCGGGGCCAGCCGGCCAGCGCCGCAGCCTCGGGCAGGCTGACCACGGCGTAGAGGCCGGGCAACATGACGGGCCGCGCCGCGGCGAAGACGTCGCCCTGGCCCTGCCGGGACTCGCGGCGGCTCACCCGGCCGTCGCGCTGCTCGGTCTCCGGCGCGCGGAGCACCTGGCCGACCAGGAAGGTCTGGCCGGGGCCGGCCGCCAGCACCAGCCCCTCCCGGTTCTCGAGGCGCACGCGCATCTCGGGCGGGTTGACCATGGGGGCGAGGACGCCGCTGACCATGGCGTTCGGGATTTCGGCCACGGCCAGGATCGGCCGCCCCTCGGCATCCTGGCCGACGCGGCGGAGCAGCAGCAGCATGGAGAGGCCGGTCTCCATGTTGCGCAGAGGGCCGTGCAGCACGGCCGGGCCGCTCGAGGTCGCCGCATCCAGCACGCCCCGCGGCAGCGGCAGGGACTGGCCGATCCGCGCGGCGATGGCCGAGGCCCAGACCTCGCCCCGCGCATCGGTCAGCATCAGGTTGCGATGGGTGTAGCTGTGGGCGGCAAGCTGCTCGAGTGCCAGGCTCGCGCGCTGGGGGTCGTCGGGCGAGATGAAGCCGTGCTCCAGCCATTCGGCGAGGCCCGAGACCTGGCCGTCCACCTGGAGGAAATGACGGTCCAGCACGGATTGCGCGACGGCGACGGCGCGCGAGATGGCCGCCTCGGCGCCTGAGACGGCCAGCGCCTCTCCGCGCGAGAGATTGCGCGCCGTGCTGATGGCGAGCGACATGAGGATGATGAAGCTGGCGGCGAGGATGAGCGCCGGCACGGCGCGCGCGGGAACGACCCACCAACGGCGGACCTGCGCTGCCGCGCGCCCTTCGCCTGAGCTGTCCTCGCGCCCGATTGCCACGCGCTGCCTTTTCCCGTGCGGGGCATGGCCGGAACCGGCCATGCTACCTATGCGGGAATTGCTTAACACAACACCGCGCATGTTGCAGCCCCTCGCGCGGAGGCGCGGAGGCGCGGAGGCGCGGGGGGGGGGGCGGTGGCTCCCCCGGGGGCACGGGGGCGGCGGCGCGGCGTTGCCGGGAACCCGGGCGCGGATGCCGACCGGGCCGTGCCGGCCGTCAGGGCTTGATCAGCGTGCCCGCACCACCATCGGTGAAGAGTTCGCGCAGGACGGCATGCGGAACACGGCCATCCAGGATGACCGCGCCTTTCACGCCGCGTTCCACCGCATAGATGCAGGTCTCGACCTTGGGGATCATGCCGCCCGCGATCCAGCCCGCGGCGATGCCGGCGCGTGCCTCGGCCACTGTCATCTCGGGGATGAACGTCTTGTTCGCGTCCATCACGCCGGCGACGTCCGTCAGCATCAGCATGCGCTCCGCCTTCAGCGCACCGGCGATCGCGCCGGAGACGGTGTCGGCATTTATATTATAAGTCTGGCCGTCCCGGCCCACGCCGAGGGGGGCGATGACGGGGACGATGTCGGCGCCCATCAGGAGTTCGAGCACGCGGGTGTCCACGCTCTCGGGCTCGCCCACCAGGCCGAGGTCGAGCACCTCCTCCTGGTTCGTCTCCGGGTTCTTCACGACGCGCGTCGCGCGCCGCGCGGTGACGAGGCCGCCATCCTTGCCCGAGATGCCGACGGCGAGCGCACCGGCGCGGGTGATGCTCTCCGCCACCTGCTTGTTGACGGTGCCGCAGAGGACCATTTCGACCACCTCGACCATCTGCTGGTCGGTCACGCGCAGGCCCTGCACGAAGGTGGATTTCACGCCGAGGCGGGCCAGCATGGCGTTGATCTGCGGCCCGCCGCCATGGACGACGACGGGGTTCACGCCGACCTGTTCCAGCAGCGCGATGTCGCGGCCGAAGCGCAGCGCGGTCTCCTCCTCGCCCATCGCATGGCCGCCGTATTTCACGACGACGATCTGGTCATCATAGCGCTTCAGATAGGGCAGGGCGCCGATCATCGTCTGCATCTGAGCGATGGCGTCATCCATGGGGCTGGTCCTCGATTTCTTGCCTCGGCTATCGGCCGCGTGCCGCGATGCGTCAAGCCGCGAGCGCGGCCAGTTCGGCGCGGAGATCCTCCATGCCGAAGCCGGTCTCGCTGCTCGTGGTGAGGATCAGCGGGTGCCCGGCCGGATGCTTGCGGGCGAGTGCCTGGATCTCGGCCTGGCGGGTCTTGAGCTGCGCGGGCTTCACGCCATCCGCCTTGGTGAGCACGAGCTGGAAGGGCACGGCGGCGCGATCCAGCAAGTCCATCACGGCGGTGTCGGAGGATTTGGTCTCGATGCGGCTGTCCATCAGGAGCAGCACGCGGCGGAGGTTGGGGCGGCCGCGCAGGTAGTCGAACATCAGCCCCTGCCAATCCTCCTTCACGGATTTGGAGGCCTTGGCGTAGCCATAGCCCGGCATGTCCACGAGGGTCAGACGGCCGTCATCCAGATGGAAGAAGTTGAGCTGCTTGGTGCGGCCAGGCGTGACCGAGACGCGGGCCAGCGCCTTCTGCCCCGTCAGCGCGTTCATCAGCGAGGATTTGCCGACATTGGAACGGCCGGCGAGCGCGACTTCGATCCCTTCCGGGGGCGGGAGGTGGTCGAGGCCCTGGGCGGCGGTGAAGAAGGTGCAGGGGCGGGCGAAGAGCAGACGCCCGGCCTCGATCAGGGCCGCGCGCTGCTCCTCGTCCTGCGCTTCGATGAGACCGCCCGCGGGGAGCTCATGGCCCCCCGGCCGATTCACGGCGCCGGGGCCTTCGCCCCTCTGCCGATCGGACGGGCTCATTTCTTCGCGGCCACGGCGCCGCCGGTGCCACCCTGGCTCGGCGGCTTGGCCGCCTGGGCCTTGGCGTCGAGGCGCATGATGTACCACTGCTGGCCGATGGAGAGCAGGTTGTTCCAGGTCCAGTAGATGACCAGGCCCGCCGGGAAGCTCGCCAGCATGAAGGTGAAGATCACCGGCATCCACTGGAAGATCTTCTGCTGGATCGGATCGGGCGGCTGCGGGTTCAGCTTCTGCTGGAAGTACATGGTCAGGCCCATGGCGATGGCCCAGGCCGGCAGGTGCAGGAAGGTCGGCGGATCGAAGGGGATCAGGCCGAAGAGGTTGAAGAAATTGGTCGGATCGGGCGCCGAGAGATCCCGGATCCAGCCGAAGAAGGGCGCATGGCGCATCTCGATGGTGACGAAGAGCACCTTGTAGAGCGCGAAGAAGACCGGGATCTGGATCAGGATGGGCAGGCAGCCCGAGGCCGGGTTGATCTTCTCGGTCTTGTAGAGCGCCATCATCTCCGCCTGCATCTTCTGCGGATCTTCTTTGTAGCGCTCACGGATCTCGGTCATCTTGGGCGCGAGCAGGCGCATCCGGCTCATGCTCTTGTAGGCCTTGTTGGCCAGCGGGAAGAAGGCGATCTTCAGCACCAGGGTGAAGATGATGATCGCCACACCCATGTTGCCGGTCAGCAGGAAGAGCCAGTCCAGCCCGTAGAAGAAGGGCTTGGTGATGAAGTAGAACCAGCCGAAATCGATCGCCTTGTCGAAGTCCTGGATGCGCAGGCGCGTCGCGTAGTCGTCGAGCAGGCGGACTTCCTTGGCGCCGGCGAAGAGGCGGGTGGCCAGCACATCGGTGGCATTGGGCGCGATGGTGACGGGGGCGGGCGGCGCGACATCCACCTGCCAGCGATCCACCGGGCCATCCTGGATGTGGCGGAAGGCGGAGCGCAGGCGCGTGCCGTCATCGGCGCGGGTCAGCGCCGTCAGCCAGTATTTGTCGGAGAGGCCGGCCCAGCCCTCGGCGGCCTCATTGTCCCAGGCGGAGCCCTGGGCGCGGCGAGGGCCGGTCTGTTCCTTCTTGCCGTCGCTGTAGGTGATCTCGGTCAGGCGGCCATCCTGCACGGCGATGAAGCCCTCATGCAGGATGAAGAAGCCGGCGACCTGCGGCGTGCGCTCGCGGCGGATGCGGGCCCAGGGGAGGAGTTGCACGGGTTCCGCCGCGTTGTTCACCACGCGCTGCTGCATGTGGAACATGTAGTTGGCGTCGAGGCTCAGCAGCGCCTGGAAGACCTGGCCCTGGCCATTGTCCCAGGTGAAGGTGACGGGGTTGGTGGCCGTGAGCGGCCCGCCGGTGACGGTCCAGTCGGTGTCGTTGTCGGGCACGCGGGTGCGGCCATCGGCGGCGGTCCAGCCCCATTGCGCGAAATAGCCCTCGGGCGTGTTGCGCGGGGCGAGCAGGGTGACGAGGGGCGAGTTGCGCTCGATCGTCTCGCGGTAATCCTTGAGGATCAGGGATTCGAGCATCAGGCCGCGGGCGGAGATGCGGCCCTGCACGCGCGGATTCTCGACGGCGACCATCTGGGCGGGGGCTGCCGCGGGTGCGGCGGTGACGGCGGCCGGTGCCGCCGCGCCGCCCGGCGTGGCGGGCGTGCTGGGCAGCGGCACGGCGGCCGTGCTGGCGGCCGGCGGCGGCGTGACCGGGGCCGGGTTCTGCGAGCGGTTATAGACCTCGAAGGTCAGCAGGATGCCGATCGAAAGGGCGATCGCGGCGAGGAGGCGCTTCTGGTCCATGGGTCTCGATCAGGTTTCGGGGCCGCGCGCGGCCAGCCGATTCAGGGAGGGCGGGACCGGGTCGTAGCCGCCCGGATGCCAGGGGTTGCAGCGCAGGACGCGCCGGGCGGAGAGCCAGGAGCCGCGGATCGCCCCGTGCTCGGTCAGCGCCTCGACGGCGAAGGAGGAGCAGGAGGGGTAGAAGCGGCAATTGCAGCCCAGGATGGGCCGCAGGGTCCATTGATAGGCGATGACGGCGCCCTTGAGCACGGCGGTTCCCGGATTCATGGGAGGGCGCTCATCGCTGGGGGGGCACGCCGGCCTTGCGGAGCGCGGATTGGAGATCGGCCATCAGCGCCGGGAAGGGGCAGGAGCCGGTGCTGTCGCGGGCGATCAATACCAGATCGTGCCCGGGTGCCGGGTGGGCCGTGAGATGCAGCCGGGCGGCGGCGCGCAGGCGGCGCTTCGCCCGGTTGCGGGCCACCGCATTGCCGATCTTCTTGGTGGCGGTAAAACCCAGCCGGGTCTCGTCATCCGTGCGGGGCAGGGCCTGGAGGACCAGGGTATCCCTTGCCGCCTTGCGCCCGGCCTTGGCGGCCCGAACGAATTCCGCGCGGCGCTTGAGGCGACCGAGCATGGCTGGCCCTCCCTCTCGCGCCGCGGGGGTCAATGGATCAGGCGGAGAGCTTGGCGCGGCCCTTGGAGCGGCGGTTGGCCAGCACCTTGCGGCCACCCACGGTGGCGGTGCGGGCGCGGAAACCGTGCCGGCGCTTCCGGACGAGCTTGGAGGGCTGATAGGTGCGCTTCACGGCAGGCTCCTGAGAATCTCAACGAAAGACAAGCTTGGGGTCAAAAAGGCATGGCCGGCGAAGGAAGCTCCAACCCGGGCGTGCGGCTGTATAGGGAGGGTGGGGCGCTGGCGTCAACCTCGCGTCGGGCTGGGCGGTCGCTGCGTTGACACGCGCTCACTCCGCTTGCCGAGCATCTGATTCAGCGCCTCGGCGATTCCGCCTCAACGCGTCATGCCCTGACGCGGCGCGTCGGAGCGGTTGAAGACCAGGGCGCCAAGCGCCGCGGCGCGCGCCTCGGTGCAGAACTCCGGCCCGGTCCGGCCGATGAGGCGCGGAATGGCGGCGGCGATCTCCTCGAGCGAGCCGTTCTCCGGCACGCGGGGGTGCGCCAGGCAGACCGCGCCCTCGGGCGTCCAGCCGGCCTCGAAGCTCTGGCCCTCCATGCGGTCCGGTTGCTGGATGCCGATGCGGTCATAGAGGTCGATGCGCATGCCGTCGCGGGTCCAGGGCTGGTCCGGGCCGCCATAGGCGGCGCGAAACAGGTTCACGCAGGCCGCGTGATAGGGCGCGAGGGGGGTGATGCCGTCGGCGGCGAGGGCCCAGGGGCGATACCCCGCGCGCATGCACTTGCCGACGGCGCCGGATGTGCAGGTGAGGGTGAAGCCGAGAGGCTGATCGGGCGCCGGGTAGGGAATGGCGAGCGAACGGCCCTCGGGGTCGGGCTCGCAATGGTCGCGGGCGGTGCCGTCGGGGGCGATGAGGATGAGGTGAAAGAGCCAGAGATCGGGGGCGAAGCCGCCCGCCTCGGGCTCGGCCGTGGCGATCCGGAGGCGGTAGGGGGTGCCGGCCTCGGTCATGTTCAGCTCGGCGCCGATGAGATCCGCGCCGCGCAGGATGCGGCCATCGGAGAGCTCGGCGCGGAAATCGCCGCCCTCGGCGCCGAAGCGCGTGAGCGTGAGGGGCGCGCCGCCCCCCTGGGCCAAAGCGGGGGCGACCAGGAGGGCGAGCAGGGCCCAGAAGATCAGGATCACGCGGATCATTGGGGGGCCTCCTGGCCGGCCGGGGCGCTCAGCGCGCGATGGTCACGCCGTTGGGCAGGGTGAGGCCCTGGAGCAGCGCGCCGGTCGCGGCGGCGGCGCCATGCTGCTGGACGCCGTTGTTCTTGGTGCCGTTCTCCTTCACGCCGTTCGATTTGACGCCGTTGATGCTGACGCCGTTCAGGTTCACGCCATTGCTCCACCCCGCCTGCGCGGGCATGGCGAGGCTGGCGCTGACGAGGGCGGCGGCGAGGGCGGTGAGGCGGATCATGGCGGTTCTCCTGGATCTCGGGGCGGGCCGGGATGTTCCGGCGCCGTGAGAGGGAGAATGAACGCGCTCTGTCGCGGGATGATCGCGCGGCGGCGGGGCTTCTGTCGCGTCGGTCGCGCTACGGCATCACCGGGCTGAGGCGGCCGCCCTGGCGGAGCGGCGCCACGCGGGTCGCAAGCCCGGTCGCGTCATCGGTCTCGAGGTAGAGGCCGCAGAGCGTGGCCTCGCCCTCGGCCGGGGCCAGCTTCTCGCCCGGCATCTTCTTCCAGAAGCGGAGTGCCGCGCCGCCCTTCTGCATGCCGATCACGCTGTCATAATCGCCGCACATGCCGGCATCGGTCTGGTAGGCGGTGCCGCCGGGCAGGATCTGGTGATCGGCCGTCGGCACATGGGTGTGGGTGCCGATGACCAGGCTCAGCAGGCCGTCGAAGCTGTGGCCGAAGGCCTGCTTCTCGCTGCTCGCCTCGGCATGCACGTCGAGGATGGCGGCCTGGATGGTGCGGCCGAGCGTATGGCGCTGCAGCTCGGCCTGGACGGCGCGGAAGGGGTCGTCCAGCGGGTCCATGAAGAGGCGCCCCATGACGTTCATGACCAGCGCGCGCCGCCCGCCGCGGACCTCGACCACCACGGCGCCGGCGCCGGGCGTGCCGGGCGGGAAATTGGCGGGGCGGATGACGCGCTTTTCCTCGGCGAGGAAGGGGATGATCTCGCGCCGGTCCCAGGCGTGGTTGCCCAGCGTGATGACATCGGTGCCGGCGGCGAAGAAGGCGCGCGCCATGTCGGGCGCGAGGCCGAAGCCGTGGCTGGCGTTCTCGCCATTCACGACCACGAGGTCGAGATCGAGCTGTTCGCGCAGCGCGGGCAGGCGCTGGGTGAGGGCATCACGGCCCGCGCGGCCGACGATGTCGCCCAGGAAGAGAATCCTCACGGGCGGATCACGCCCTGCTCGGTGGCGATGGCGGTGAGGCGGGCATCATGCGGGCCGGTGGGCACCTGGGCGATCTCCTGCGCGGCATAGGCGACGCCCATGGCCGTGGCGCCGCGTAGCAGGGCGAGCGTCCGGTCGTAATACCCCCCGCCATAGCCGAGCCGCGCGCCGCTGCGGTCAAAGGCGAGCAGCGGCACGAGGAGCCAGGTGGGTGTCACGGTCTCGCCCTCCGCCGGGTGCTGCGTGCCCATGGGGCCGCGCGCCATGGGCGTGGCGGGCGACCAGGGCCGGAAGAAGAGCGGGTTGCCGCGCGGCGGCGTGACAGGCAGGGCGATGACGTGGCCGCGCATGTGCAGGGCTTCGAGGAGCGGGCGCGTCGGGATCTCGCTGCCCATCGACCAGAAGCCGCCGATGACGGCGCCGGGGTTCGGCGGCGCCTCGCGCAGGATCACGTCGCGCAGCATCACGCCCGCTTCGGGCGAGGCGCGCCGCGCCGCCAGAGCCGCGCGGCGAAGTTCGGCCTTGGCGGCGAGGAGCGGGGCTTCGGTCATGTCGCAGATGTAGCGCAAGCCGAAACGAAGGCGAGTCCGGTGCGGCGGCGCGACCTGCGCAAGTTCTGCGCCGCCCTGCGAGAATCCGGGCCGAATAGGCCCGGCGGGATGCTTCAGCATCCCGAAGCCAAGCGCGCGGAGCGCGCGCCCGGCGTCTGAGGGCCGCTAAAAATGCACTCACGCCCCGCCGGGGGGCTCGCCTTGCGAGCCCCCCGGCGGGGCGTGAGTGCGAAGCCGCCCTGGCCGTTGGCGTCTGCATCCTCCCAAGGCCTGCCATAAGCAGGTGGGCACCAGATAGCCGGACCTCGGCCCGGCCAGCGCCAGTTCCCGGGAGTTGCGTATTGGCCCTGGGGATGTCTGTACCTGACGCACCGGGCAGCCTCGCCCGTCAGAGGTAGGCCCTGGGGGGGCGAAAGGCAAGGAAAGCGAGATCGTGCTGGCGCCCGGGCCAGGAAGGGCGCAAGCTGCCCCGATCAAAACGAGTTCAAAATAAATGTCCGGCCCGGAGAGTCTTGCGATCGCCGCCCCATCGCCCCAACCCGCGGGCGGGCTGCCGCTCGGCGCCTCGCTTCTCGGGATGGCGCGGGTGGCTTCGGCCTCGGGGCAGCCGCGCGCCGCGCTGCTGCTGCGTGTGGCGGGCGAGGCGCTGATCGCCGAGGAGCGCATCCTGCCGCCCATCGCGACCGGCCTGCATCGCCTGGCCTATGTCAGCCGGGCGACAGCGGCGAGCGGGGCGGAATCGGCGAAGCACCTCGCCGCCATCCTCGAGGTGGCGCGCCGCCACAATGCCGAGGCCGGGCTGACCGGCGCGCTGCTGCACAGCCGCCGCTGGTTCGCGCAGGTGCTGGAGGGCGAGCGCGGTGCGCTCGAGGCGCTCTATGCCCGCATCATGCGCGATGAGCGCCACCGGGACGTGACGCTGCTGGCGCTGCACCCCGCTGCGCGCCGCGTCTTCTCCCGCTGGTCCATGGTGCATGCCGGGCAGGTGCCCGAGCAGATGATCCGCCGCGGCCTGAGCGGGCTGGGCGAGACGGCGGCGGCGACGGCCGCGCTCAGGGAGTTGATGGCGACGCTGCGAGCGCGGCTGCGCCTCGCCTGAGGAAGCGTTACGGCTTCTCGATCGCGCTCGCGATGCCTTCGATCCGTTCGGCGATGCGCGAGAGACGCTCGGCCAGGCGAGGGTCGGTGGCGGGGGCGGCCGTGGTGGCGACGCCGCCCTGGCTGCGCAGGCGCGCGAGGTCGATCCGCAGGTCATTCGCCTCATCGGCGAAGAGGAGCGCCACATGCAGCAGCATGCGCGATTCGCTGAACTGGCCGCCCATGGAGCGGATGACGCGCACCTTCTCCTCGATCTGGCCGACGAGGTCCTGGACGTGCTGCTCCTCGCCATCCTTGCAGCCGATGGTGTGGCTGTAGCCGTTCACGCGGATGTTCACCTGGCCCATGGGCGTGCTCCTCAGATTTCCGCGCCGGATTCGTCGCCAACCAGGGCGCGCAGCTTGCCCAGCGCCTCGTCCAGCCTGGCCGAGAGGCGCTCGATCTCGGCACGGGAGACCATGTCGGCCGGCGGGCCGGCGGCGGTGGCGCGGGCCTCGGCGAGCGCGGCCTGGACGGCGGCTTCCCGGGCTTCGAGGTGCCGGCGTTCGCGCGCTTCCAGGGCTTCGGCCAACCGCTCCAGGGCCGCTTCCAGCCGGTCCGCGGCGAGAAGGGTGATATCGTTCGCGTCCAAGGCCTGCTCCCGGGTGCTGGACCTGCCAGCGCTCTGCATGGGAAAGCGTTGGCATGCAGCCGGTTCAGGGTCAACCGAGAGAAGCGCCAGCCGTGATCATCCATGGCGCGCGGGACGTGGCCTTCGCGCTGGAGGTGGCGGCAGGCCGGCCGATCGCCTTGCTCTCCGCGCCGGGGGCGGCGGGCTATCTGGGTGTCGCGGGGTTTCTCGCGCTGCTCGCGCCGCATGGCGCGCTGCCGCTCGCGATTCTCGATGCGGCGGCGGCACCCGGCCATGCGCTGGCCGCGCTACGCGCCGGTGTGCCGCGCGTGGTGCTGGCGCAGAGGGTACCGGCCTTCGCCGCGCTCGCCGAACTGGCCGGGGCGATGGGCGCCGCGCTGCTGCCCGCTGCACCGCCCGCGCTCGACCTCGCGCGCGTGGATTTCCACAAGGCCCAGGGCCGGATGCATCTGGCACGCTGGCTCGATCTGCCCTAGACCACGTCCAAATTTCGACCCTTTGGAAAGGAAGCGCCCGATGCGGCTCACGCGCAAGGTCAAGGACATCCTCTCGTGGTACGAGAGCGACAACCCCGGCACGAAGGGCAACCTCGCCCGCATCCTGATGACGGGCAAGCTGGGCGGCACGGGCCGCATGGTGATCCTGCCGGTGGACCAGGGCTTCGAGCACGGCCCGGCCCGCAGCTTCGCGCCGAACCCGCCCGCCTATGATCCGCGCTACCATTTCGAGCTGGCGATCGAGGCGGGGCTGAACGCCTATGCGGCGCCGCTGGGCGCGCTCGAGGCCGCGGCCGGTTCCTACGCCGGCTGCATCCCGACCATCCTCAAGGTCAACAGCAGCAACAGCCTGTCCACGACGAAGGACCAGGCCGTGACGGCGACGGTGCAGGACGCGCTGCGCCTGGGTTGCTCGGCCATCGGCTTCACCATCTATCCGGGCTCCGAGTACCAGTTCGAGATGATGGAGGAGCTGCGCGAGCTCTCCGCCGAGGCGAAGGCGGTCGGCCTCGCCGTCGTCACCTGGTCCTATCCGCGTGGCCCGATGCTGGACAAGGTGGGTGAGACGGCGCTCGACATCGCGGCCTATGCCGCGCACATCGCGGCGCTGACCGGCGCGCACATCATCAAGGTGAAGCCGCCCTCCGACGCGATCTTCCTGGATGCGGCGAAGAAGACCTACCAGTCGCATCCGGTGGATGTGAAGGATGCCGCGGCCCGCATCGCGCATATCGTGCAGGCCTGCTTCGCCGGCCGTCGCCTCGTGGTGTTCTCGGGCGGTGAGGCCAAGGGTGCGGATGCGCTGCTGAACGAGGTGCGCGCCATCCATGCCGGTGGCGGCAATGGCTCCATCGTCGGCCGCAACGCCTTCCAGCGTCCGAAGGCGGAGGCGCTGAAGCTGCTCTCCGACATCATCGACATCTACAAGACGAAAGTCTGATCGCTTCGGGCCTTTCCGAAGCTTTGCATGGCCCGGGGCGCTAGCCTCGGGCCATGTTCGATTCAGCCCTCCATCTCACGGCCGTTGCGCTCGTCTTCCTGCTGGCCGGCTTCAGCAAGGGGCTGATCGGCCTCGGCCTGCCGACCATCGCCATGGCGCTGTTGAGCCTGCTGGGCCCGCCGGCCGAGGCGGCGGCCCTGCTGCTGCTGCCGAGCTTCGTCACCAACCTCGTGCAGATCGCGCCCGCGCGCGAGGCCTGGCGGCTGGCGCGCCGGCTCTGGCCCATGCTGGCGGGTGTCGTGCTGGGCACGGCGCTGGGCGGCCTGGCCTGGGGCGGTTTCGGCGGGCGGTATGGCGCGGTGCTGCTGGGCGTGGCGCTGGCGGCCTATGGCGCGCTCGGGCTTTTCGCGTGGCGGCCGCGCTGGCCGGAGCGCGCGGGCGGGCTCATCGGCACGCTGACCGGGGCGCTGACGGCGGCCACCGGCGTCTTCGTCATTCCGGCGGTGCCCTGGCTGCAGGGCATCGGCCTCGCGCGGGATGAGCTGGTGCGGGCGCTGGGGCTGGCCTTCCTGGTCTCGACGCTCGCGCTGGGGGTCCTGCTCGGCGGCAGCGGCGCGCTGGAGCGTGCGCAGCTGCTGACCTCGGCGCTGGCGCTGCTGCCGGCGCTGGCCGGGCAGGCGCTGGGCACGGCGCTGCGCGGACGGCTTTCGGAGGCGATGTTCAAGCGCGTCTTCTTCGCGGGGCTCTTGCTGCTGGGCGGCGGGATCGCCTTGCGCGGGTGAGGCGCGCTTCGGCAGGATGCGGGGCAGGGAGGTTCCTCATGCGCCGCATCCTCTGTGCCGCGTTGCTCTGCTGTGCCGCGTTGCTTCGGGCAGGCCCCGCGCTGGCCGATCCGGCCGCGCAGCTCGCCGCCGGCAATGCCTGGCGCGCGCTGGATGAATTCGGCGCGGCACTCACCGCCTATGAGGCCGGGCTGCGCGAGGCGCCGGGCCGCGCCGACCTGCTGGCCGAGCGCGCGCTGGTGCTGCACCGCATCGGCGAGTTGCAGCGGGCGGAGGCGGAGCTGGCCCGCGCCATCGCTGCCGCCGGGCCGCGCGACGCGGCACCCTTCACCGCGCGGGCCGGCCTCGCCTTGCTGGCCAACCGGGATGCGACGGCGGATCTGGCCGAGGCGCGGCGCCGCGTGCCGGGCGATGCGCGCGCCGCGGCACTCACCGCCCTGGTCGCCGCACGGCAGGGCGGGCCGCCGGTGCCGCCGCGCGTGATGGAGGCGCTGAGGCAGGATTTCGGGCCCTGGCTCTCGGAATAGAAGCTGCATCCGCAGGCCGGCGCCGGGCGTAACGCCGGCATGCTCCCGCTCGCCATCCGCCTTGCCAGCCTCGTTCCCATCCTGGGGGGTGGGGCGGGCGCGGTCTTCGGCGTGGCGGCGCTGGGCGAGGTGGGCGGGGCCGCGACGGGCAGCCATCTGCGCTACCTTTCGGGCCTGCTGCTGGGCATGGGGCTTGGCACCTTCTGGTGCGCGGGCGATCTGCGGCGGCGCGGCGCGATCTTCTCGGCGCTCTGCGCGATCTTCGTGCTGGGGGGCATGGCGCGGGCGCTCGGCCTCATGATCGAGGGCCTGCCGCCCTGGCCGCATCTCCTGGCGCTCGGGATGGAACTGGGCGTGGTGCCGGCGCTGTGGCTGGCGGCGCGGCGCTGATCACGCCTGCGTTCCAGAAGCGCGCCGTCGCCGAGCTTTCCAAAAGCGCGCCGTCGCAACGCTTTCCAAAAGCGCGCCGCCGCGAAGCTTTCCAAAAGCGCGCCGCCGCGAAGCTTTCCAAAAGCGCGCCGTCGCGCGACACAGAGGGCATGGATGACCGTTGCCGCCTCTACCTCATCACGCCCCCCGTCCTGCCCGCCGGCTTCGAGGATCACCTCGCCGCCGCCCTCGATGGGGGTGATGTCGCCTGCCTGCAGCTGCGCCTGAAGGATGCGCCGCGCGATGAGGTGAAGCGCGCCATCGCGCGCCTCATGCCCATCGCCCAGAAGCGCGACGTGGCCTTCCTGCTGAATGATGACGCGCCATTGGCCGCCGAGATGGGCTGCGACGGCGCGCATCTCGGGCAGTCCGATGGCGACCATGCCGGCGCGCGCATGCTGCTCTCGGGCAGGATCCTCGGCATCACCTGCCATGCCTCGCGTCACCTCGCCATGACGGCTGGCGAGATGGGCGCGGATTACGTCGCCTTCGGCGCCTTCTTCCCGACGAACACGAAGGCGACGCAGCATGTGGCCGACACCGAACTGCTCGAATGGTGGAGCGAGCTGATGGAGGTGCCCTCCGTCGCCATCGGCGGGATCACGGCGGAGAATTGCGCGCCGCTGGTGCGGGCGGGGGCGGATTTCCTGGCGGTGGTTGGCGCGGTGTGGAACCATCCCGAGGGGGCCGCCGCCGGGGTGCGCCGCATGAACCAGGCGATCAGGGACGCGCTCGATGGACGTTGAATTCGAAACCTGCGACGTCTTCACCACCGCCCGCTTCGGCGGCAATCCGCTGGCCCTCGTCTATGGCGCGGACGGGCTGGAGGACGCGGCGCTGCAGGCGATCGCGCGCGAATTCAACCTCTCCGAGACCGTCTTCGTCCTGCCGCCCGAGCGTGAGCCCGCCGATGTTCGCTTGCGCATCTTCACGCCGGGCATGGAGCTGCCCTTCGCGGGCCACCCCAATGTGGGCGCCGCCGTGATGATCGCGCGCCGCATCGGCCATGAGGGGGATCAGCTCGTGCTCGAGCAGCCGGCCGGGCATGTCACGGCCTGGCTCACACGCGGTGCAGGCGGGCTGCCGGTGGCCGCTGAGATCGAGGCGCCACGGCCGCTGACGGTCGGCGCCACCTTCGACCGCACGGCCATCGCCGCCTGCGCGGCGCTGCCGATGGAGGCGATCCATGTGAACGCGCATCCGCCGCTGATGGCCGGATGCGGCGCGCCCTTCGCCATCGCCGAGGTGGAGGATGTGGAGCTGCTGGCCGCCGCGACACCCGACATCCCCGCCATGCGGCAATGTTTCGGCCCGCTGGCCAGCCCGCCCGTGGGCCTGCTGCTGCACACGCCGCTTGGCGTGGGCCGCCGCCGCGTTCGCATGTTCGCGCCCCTGAACGGAATCGTGGAAGACCCGGCGACGGGCGGCGCCAATGTCGCGCTGGCGGGCCTGCTGCTGCAGCTGGCCGGCGGCTCGGCCCTGGCGCTGGAGGTGGAGCAGGGGGCGGATCTCGGCCGGCCGAGCCTGCTGGTGCTGGCCGCGCGGCGGGAGCTGGATGGCACGATCCGCGTGCGGGTCGGCGGCGGCGTGGTGCCGGTCTCGCGGGGCGTGATGAGCCTCTGATGGAGGAGCTCGATTTCCACCGCGCCCTGCACCGGCCGGGCGTGCTGCTGGATATCGGCGCGCATGACGGGCTGCTGACCATCCCCTTCGCGCGGCTGCCGGGCAGCAGGGTCCATGCCTTCGAGCCCTTGCCCTCCGCCATGGCACGGCTGCGCGCGGCGCTCACGGCCGAATTCGCCGCCATCCCGCCGCATGTCACGCTGCATGACGTGGCGCTGGGTGCCGCGGCGGGCGAGGCGGTGCTGACCCTGCCCGTGCTGGAGGGCGTGGCGCAGGAGCAATGGGCCAGCATCAGCAAGGACTACGCCGAGCATGCGAGTGTGACGACCGAGGCGCATCGCGTCCGCGTCCTCCCGCTCGACAGCCTCGAGCTGCGGGAGGTGACCGCCATCAAGCTCGATGCGGAGGGGGCCGAGCAGGAGGTGCTGGAGGGCGCGCGCCGGACGCTCACCACCTCACGCCCCGTGCTCTCCATCGAGATCGAGGAACGGCACCGGCCCGGCAGCACGCGCGACGTGCCGGCGCTGCTGCACGCGCTGGGCTATGCGGGCTTCTTCTGGCACGCGGGGGCGCTGCGGCCGCTGGCCGAGTTCGATGCCGCGACCATGCAGGTGGCGAGCCCCGACCCCGCGGTCTTCGCGGCGTCGGACCCCTATATCTTCAGCTTCTTCTTCCTGCCCACCGAGATGGCGGGCCGGCTGTCAGAGCAGCTTCAGCGCGCCCGGTAGGGGCGGTGGCAATCGCCGCAGGCGGCACCCGTCGCCTGCACGGCCGCCTGGAAATTCGCGACATTGCCCGAGGCCGCGGCCTCCCGAAGGGCCACGAGGCGCGGCTGCATCGCGGCCATGGCGGCGTCGAAGCCGGCGCGGTCCGTCCAGATCGCGGGCAGGGCGCGGGTGTCGAGGCCCGGCGCGCCCTGCTGCGTGCCGGCCGGGAACATGGTGCCCGCCGTGGCGAACCAGGCCTGGATGGCGGCGATGCGCTCCACCGTGCCGCGCGGGTCCCCGCCGGCGCGGGCGACGGCGGCGACGGCGGTCATGTTGTCGCCCGCGGCCTTGAAGCCCTCGCGACGCTGCGTGACGACCGCGGCGGGGCTGGGCTGCGCCATCGCCTCCAGCACGGGGGCGGCGCCCATCAGCGCCACGGCTCCAAGACCGGCCAACCAATGCTTCATGCGATATCTCCCAACGAGTAGGAAAATATAAGATTCTTGTTTCACGTCTTCTGCAAGGCCCTGGCTTGCCGAGACGGCGTCCTGCCGCTATGACGCGCTGCACAGGCGTCGGAGTGTAGCTCAGCCTGGTAGAGCACCGTGTTCGGGACGCGGGGGCCGGAGGTTCGAATCCTCTCACTCCGACCATCTTCCTCCTCATGGCATCCCATCGGTCACGCGGTCTGCAGCGGGATCTCGAACCAGAAGACGCTGCCCTGGCCGGGTGTGCTGTCGAAGCCGATCACGCCATCCATCAATTCCGTCAGGTGCCGGCAGATGGCCAGCCCCAGGCCGATGCCGCCATAGCGCCGCGTGCTGCTGCTCTCGGCCTGGCTGAAGCGGAGGAAGAGGCGCGGGCGAAGCGCGGGGGCGATGCCGATGCCCGTGTCCCGCAGCTCGACGCGCAGCATGCCGCGCGTGGCCTCGCGCTGGGTCCAGCCTACCTTCACGCAGATCTCGCCCTCTTCCGTGAACTTCACGGCGTTGTCGGCCAGGTGGCCCAGCAGCTGCGTGATGCGCGCGGGGTCGGCGCGCAGGGTCTGCGGCAGCTCGGGCGCGATATCGAGGTTCCAGGTGAGGCCCTTGCGGCGCGCGGCGGCGGCGGCCGGCGCCAGGGCGGGTGCGAAGAGGCCGCGTGCGGGCACCATGACCGGGCGCAGCACCGTGCCGCCCGTCTCGAAGAGCGAGAGCTCCAGCACGTCATTGATGAGGCGCAGCAGCTGCTGCCCGGATTCGAGGATGGCGGCGATGGCCTCGCGGTCCGCCTCCGGGCGGTCCGGATCCTCCAGCACCTGCGCCATGCCGAGGATGCCGTTGAGCGGCGTGCGGAGCTCATGGCTCATATTGGCCAGGAACTCGCTCTTCGCGCGGTTGGCGACCTCGGCCTTGTCGCGCGCCTCGCGCAGATCGATTTCGCGGATGCGCGCATTCTCCAGCAGCACGGCCTGGGCAGCCTCGCTCGCCATCAGCGCGCGCAGGCGGGCGCGCATCGCGTCCGCCATCTCGCTGAAGGCGAGCGTGAGGCGCGCCACCTCATCCTGGCCCTGGGGCTTGAGCGTGATGTCGTAGTCGCCGTCACGGATGCGCGCGGCCGCGGCTTCCAGCCGGCGCATCGGCAGGAAGAGCATGCGGTTGCCGAGCTCGACCAGGGGGACCAGGAGCGCGAGCGAGATGAGGCCCACGATCACGGCACCCCGGAGCAGCGCCCGGTGGGCTGCCTGGAGCGGCTCGCGCGAGAGGCCGAAATGCAGCGTGCCGAGCGCCTGGCCGGCGAGCACGATGGGCACGGTGTAGAGCTGCCGCTCCTCGCCATCCGCCATGAGGAAGCGGCCGGGCTGGGGCATGCCGTCGCCGAAGGACCAGCCCTCGCTGGAGATGAGCTGGCCGCGCGCATCCACCAGCACCATGTGGGCGAAGCTGCCCGAGGCCACGCCCTCGCGCAGCACGGCCTGGGCGGTCGCGTAGTCGCGCTCGGCGAGCGGGGTGGCGAGCGCCGCCTCGAGGATGGGGCAGACGGCGATGGCGCGGGCGTGCAGCTCGGCCTCCAGCGCGCGCAGCACCAGGCGGTCCTGCATGAAGGTGAGGACGCCGGCCAGAAGCAGCAGCGCCGAGGCGGCGAGCGCGAAGAGCTTGATCCGGAGGGAGATGCGCATCAGTCCGGACCGGGCGAGCACTCAGGCGCCGCGCAGGAAGGCGCGCGTCTCCTCCACCACGTCGTCCAGTTCGGCCAGGTCGGCCGGGGTGACGGGGCGGATGCCGTTGAAGCCGGTGGCGGCGAAGAATTCGCGCCCCTGGGCGCTGCCGGGGAAGCGGCCCAGGGCGGCCGTGATGCGCGCGGCATCGGCCTCCGGCGTGCGGGCGGCGAGCAGGACGAGGAAGCCCGGCACGCGGATGAAGACCTGCCAGACGACCAGGTTCTCGCGGATGTCCTGGCGGATGGCGTTGAACTCGCCCTGGCTCATCACCGCGGCGCGCGTCTCGGCCGTGTTGAGCAGCTGGGCGAGGCTGTCCTCGTTGCGGGCATGGGTCGCCTGCGCGTCACGGCCGATCTGGACGCCCTGGGCGCGGGCCCAATGGATGAACTTCAGCGCGACCAGCGATTGCGGGTTGGTCATCGCGATGGTGGTGCCGCGCAGCTCGGCCGCCGCGGTCAGCGGGCGCTCGCGCAGGGTGACGATGGTGCCCGGGATGCGCGGCTCATAGATGGCGATGGGTGTGAGCCCGGCATCGAGCTGCGCCACGCGGCCGAGATTGGCGGCGGTGACGACGAGGCCGAAGGCGCCGGCGACGCTGCGTTCCTGGAAGGCCGAGAGGCCGGGGGCGGTCACCACCTCGACGGGGCGGCCCAGCTCCTGCTCCAGGAAGCTGCGGAAGGGCTGGTACTGGCCCAGCAGGATGCGGGCGCTGACATTGGGCATGACGCCGAATTGCAGCGGTGCGGGCTGCGCCGCAGCCATTCCCGCGGGGGCGGCCGCAAGGGCAAGGCCGGCCAGGGCGCGGCGGGTGGTGGCTTCGGTCACGGCGCTCCTTTGCTTGTCGGCAGGTCGTTTCGGTGGGCGAACCGAGGGTCCATCCATCGGCAAGGACGATACGCCTGTATGCAGCGGAAGCCAAACGCTAGATTGCGGTCCGGCAGGCCCGCGCGGAACCCGCCGTGGCCGCGCGGTCAGGGGCCCTTTGGCGCCGGTCTCAGCCGCCCTGGAAGACGAAGCGGCGTGACAGCCCGAAATTGATGAACATGCCGGCGAGCGAGCCCGCGGCCACGCCGAGCACCGGGTTGGCGGCCACCAGGGGCACGCCCGCGATGAGGGCTGCATAGGTGCCGTAATTGGCGGCGAAGCCGGCCAGGTTCAGCAGCACGAAGCGGCCCCATTGCGCGGCCACCGGCGCATCACGCCGCGCCGCCCGGAAGGTCCAGGCGCGATTGAGGGCGAAGGTGGTGCTGGCGGCGGCAAGGTAGGAGATGACGCGCCCCGCATAGGGGCCGAGGCCAAGTGCCATCATGCCCAGCAGCACCGCGGAATCCACCACGAAGCCCACCGTGCCCACCACGCCGAAGCGCAGGAATTGTTCGATCATCGCGCGCATGGGCGGCCTCATCGCGCCGCCGCATGGCGTAATTGCGGCGGCACAAAAGCTTTGCCTTTCTGGAGGATAAGGTATAATTTCCTAGAATGAACCCAGGCCCCGCCCCGATCCCTTGCCGCCCAAACCCGCCCCTTCCGCGCCTGGAAGCCGCGCTTGCGCGCATCATTTGCTGGGCGGAACATTCAGCTGCGGCCCCTGGGGCGCCAGGGAAGGCGCCTTGGGGCCGCGATGCGCATTTGTCCGAAACCGCGCATCGCATCGGAAACGCCGCGCGGCCGTTTCGGCGGGGAAGGGGTGCTACGGCGGAATCCCTGAAAAGGCACGCGCTCCGGCTAGAGACAGGGCCGAAACCCCTGCTAGGCTCCCGCCACCAATTTTCGGGAGACACTCCATGATCCAACGTCGCCAGATCCTGGCCGGCGCGGCGGCCCTGCCGGCCGCATCGCTGGCTGCCCCAGCCATGGCGCAGCCGGCGCAGAACCGCGTGCTGCGCTATGTGCCGCATGCCAACCTGCCGAATATCGACCCCTTCACCAACACCGCCTTCGTGGCGCGTGACCATGCCTTCCTGGTCTATGACCAGCTCTACGGCATGGACGAGAATTTCCGCCCGCAGTCGCAGATGGCCGAAGGCCATGTGGTGGAGAATGACGGCCTGCTCTGGCGCTTCACGCTGCGTGAGAACCTCAAGTTCCATGATGGCACGCCGGTGCGCGGCCGCGACTGCATCGCCTCCATCCGCCGCTGGGGCCGGCGCGACGCCTTCGGCCAGGTGCTGATGAGCCGTGTGGCCGACATGACGGAGGTGAGCGACCGCGTCTTCACCATCCGGCTGAACACGCCATTCCCCAAGATGCTGGAATGCATCAGCAAGGTGACGACGTCCTGCCTCTTCATCATGCCCGAGCGGCTGGCGAATGTGGACCCGTTCACGAACATCACCGAAGCCGTGGGCAGCGGGCCGTACCGCTTCATCCAGAACGAATGGGTGCCGGGCTCGCGCCTGGCCTATTCGCGCAACGCGGATTACGTGCCGCGCCAGGGCAATGCCTCGATGACGGCGGGCGGCAAGGTCACGCATTTCGACCGCGTCGAGTGGCACATCATGCCGGACCCGGCAACGGCCTCGGCCGCGCTGCAATCGGGTGAGATCGATTGGTGGGAGCAGCCGACAGCGGACCTGTTTCCGCTCTTCCTGCGGGGTGCCGCCGCGCGCAATGTGCGGGTGGACATCATCAACGGCACGGGCCTCATCGGCATCTTCCGCCCGAACCACCTGACGGCGCCCTTCAACAACCCGGCCGTGCGCCGCGCCGTGCTGACGGCCATCAACCAGACCGACTTCATGACGGCGGTGATCGGCACCTCGGGCATCGAGGGCCGGCCCGATCTGCGGCGCGAGGGCATCGGCTATTTCGCGCCGGAAAGCCCGTCGGCCAGCAATGTCAGCATGGAACGGATGCGCAAGAGCGTGGATGCGGCCCGCGCCGAGCTGCAGGCGGCGGGTGCGATGGGTGCGCGCCTCGTCCTGCTGAACGCGACGGACCTCTCCTCGATCAATGCGGCGACGCTGGTGGGGGCGGACCTGTTCCGCCGGATGGGCTTCAACGTGGATCTGGTGAGCACGGACTGGGGCACGCTGGTGGCCCGCCGCGCCAGCCGCAACCCGCTGGAGCAGGGCGGCTGGTCGGGCTTCTTCACCTTCTGGTCGGGCGTGGACCACTGGAACCCGGCGAACCACGCCTCGATCCGCGGCAATGGCGAGAATGCCTGGCCCGGCTGGCCGACGATCCCGGCGATCGAGGCGCAGCGCGACGCCTGGTTCAACGCGCCGAACGAGGCGGCGGAGAAGGCGGCGACGACGGAGATGCAGCGCATCGCCTTCGAGGAGGTGCCCTATGTGCCGACCGGCATGTACTACCAGCCGACGGCGATCCGCCGGAACCTGACCGGGTTGCTGAAGGGCCAGCCGCCGCTCTTCTGGAACATCCGGCGTGGCTGAGGCCGTCAGTCGAAGCAGGTGACGTGCACCACCGCGACATTCGCGGTGGTGCCGACCGCGATGCGGGCCTGCTGGACGAGCGGTGTGCCGCGCGGCTGCGGCGCGCCGTTCGAGGTCAGGCAGAAGAGCGTCGCGGTGTTGCCGCGCGCGAGTCCGTAATTCTGCCCCTGCAGCACCTGCTGGCCTTGGGCGAGGGCGAACCCGCCCGCCAGGATGGCGCCCGCCGCCGCACCGGCGATGAAGGAGCCGCAACGCCGTTTCGTCATCACATCCAAGCCCTCCGCATTGGCCGAAGGAAGGATAGCGGGCACCGGCATCCGGGCGCGACCGGAATGCGCCGATCCCACGGATCGGCGGGCTCGATCGCGATCAATCCAGGAAGCGCTTCATGGCCTCGGCATAGGGCGCCTCGCGCGTCCAGCGGGCCATCGCGCCTTTCTCCGGCAGGCCCTTGAGGTCGGCGGGCTGCACCCCCTCCCGCAAGGCCTTCAGCGTCGCATGGATGGCCTGGGCCGCCGCCTGGCTCGGCGCATGGCCCTGGAGTGCGATGCGCACGCCGCGGCTCGCCAGGTATTCGCGGTCGGTGATCTCGGGGCTGAGCGTGCCCAGGATGAGGGGCTGCTTCGCGACCTCCGCCGCCGCATCCAGTTCGGCGCGGGTGGTCACACCCGTCAGGAAGATGCCGTCCGTGCCGCAGTCATTATAGGCCTTGATGCGGGCCAGGCAGTCGTCTCGGCTGGTGACGTTCATCGCCCCCGTGCGCGCGAAGATGCAGAGGCTCTGATCCACGCGCGCGGCGACGGCGGCGCGCATCTTGCCGACACCTTCCTCGATGGAGATCAGCCGTGGCTTCGCGGCGCCGAAGGGGCGGGGGAGGTCCGTATCCTCGATGGACATGGCGGCGATGCCGGCCACCTCCAGCTCCTCCACCGTGCGGCTCACATTGAGCGCATTGCCGTAGCCATGGTCGGCATCCACCACGAGGGGCAGCGTGCCGGCCCGGGTGATGCGGCGGGCCTGGGTCGCGAATTCCGTCAGCGTGATGAGGATGTGGTCCGGCGCACCCAGGATGGCGAGCGACGCCGTGGAGCCGGCGAACATGCCGAGCTCGAAGCCCAGCTCCTCGGCGATGCGGGCCGAGAGCGGATCATGCACGGAGGCGGGGTGGATGCAGGCCGTCCCGTCGAGGATGGCGCGGGCGCGGAGGCGGCGTTCGGTGGCGTTCATCAAGGCTTCCCTCTGTTGCCGCGATTGTCGCGCCGGATGCGGCGAAGCGGGAGAGGGGGGGTTCCGAATTCATCCGCACAAGCTAGGTTTGCGCCAAAGGCGGAGAGCAAAACCATGCGCAATTTCGAGGAACGCTATCAGGTCCTGCACGAATTCGTGAAGGCGGCGAAGATCAAGCTGAATCACAATGTCTGGGACTATCTGGTGGGCGCCACCGAGACCGAGACGACGCTGGCGCGCAACCGCATGGCGATCGACACCGTGGCGCTGCGCCCGCGCGTGCTGAACGATGTCTCCAAGGTGGACCCGAGCGTGGATTTCTTTGGGCACCGCATCCGCCTGCCGGTCTTCTGCGCGCCAGTGGGTTCGCTCGAGAGCTTCGAGCCGGGCGGTGGCGTCAGCGTCGCCAAGGGCTCGGGCGCCTTCGGCGTGCCCTATATGCTGAGCAGCGTCAGCCAGCCGGGTCTCGAGGCCTGCGCCGAGGCGTCGAAGGGCCCCAAGGTGTTTCAGCTCTATGTGCGCGGCGACGACGCCTTCGTGGATGACTATGTGCGCCGCGTGGTGGACAGCGGCTATGACGCCTTCTGCATGACGGTGGACACGGCGCATTACTCACGCCGCGAGCGCGACATCGCCAAGCGCTTCGTGAAGACCTGGCGCGCGGCCAATACCGGCATGGACCACCAGGCGGCGCTGTCCTGGCGCGAGGTCGCGCGCTTCAAGGAGAAGCACAAGATCCCGCTGATCCTGAAGGGCATCGGCACGGGTGAGGACGCGGCGATCGCCTGCGAGCACGGCGTGGATGTGATCTACGTCTCCAACCATGGCGGGCGGCAGCTCGATGGCGGGCGCGGCTCGCTCGACGTGCTGCCCGAGGTGGTGGAGGCCGTGGCCGGCCGTGCGAAGATCATGGTGGATGGCAGCTTCAGCCGCGGCACGGACATCGTGAAGGCGGTGGCGCTGGGGGCCGATTGGGTGGGGCTCGGCCGTCTCTATCTCTACGGCCTCGCCGCCGAGGGCGCGGACGGGATCGAGCGGCTGCTCGAGATCCTGGAGGATGAGGTGATCAAGGCGCTGGGGCTGACGGGGGTGAATAATTTCGGCCAGCTCACGCGGGGCCATGTGCATATCGGCGCGCCGCCGGTGGTCTTCCCGAATGTGCACAGCGCCTTCCCGCTGCTGAAGGAAGGCTATTGAGGGGCTGGGCGCGCGGCCTTGTCGCCGCGCGCCCGCACTTGCCTCAGCGCGCGACGATGCCGCGCTGCGTGGCCACGATCTCGCTGGTCGCGCAGATGTCGATGTTCATGAGCTCCGCCGTGGCGCCATTGGCCCAGACGACCTTGAAGTCGTTGCGGCCGCTGTGGCGCGTCTCGTAGCGGATGCTTCGGCCGCTCGGCAGGACGTTGGAGCCGAGCTGATCCACACCCCAGTTGCGCTGGGCGCTGGAGCCGAAGAAGAACTGGTTGATGGTGGAGCCCGATTGATTGACCAGCGTGAAGCGCCGGTCGCACTGGGCCTGGGCCACGGAGCTGACGCCCCCGGCGAGCGCGACGGCGAGGAAGAGGCGGCGGAGGGACATGGGGGTTCTTTCGGAGTGGCCGCGGGAATGGCGCTGCGCGCCCCGCGAAGCGGCCGTTTCGGGAAGGGAGCCGCGACCCGCCACGCAAGGCGGGCCGCGGTCATGTTCAGCGCGCCTCGATGCCGCGGCGCGTGGCGATGATCTCGCTGGTGACGCAGATGTCGATCCGCATCAGCTCGGCCGTGTCGCCATTGGCCCAGACGATCTTGAAGTCGTTGGCGCCGGCGTTGCGCGCGCGGAAGCGCATGCTCTGGCCGTTCACCAGCACATTGGTGCCGAGCTGGTCCACGCCCCATTCACGCTGGGCGCTGCTGCCGAAATAGAACTCCTGCACGGTGGAGCCCGAGCGGTTGATCAGGGTGAAGCTGGTGTCGCATTGCGCGCTGGCGGCGCCGGCGATGCCGGTGGTGAGGAGGGTGGCGAGGAGGAGGCGACGCAGGGTCATGCTTTTTTCCGTTGTCGTGGACGTCAAAAACAAGAGAAATTCTCAATCCACGAAACGCAAAAGCAAGCTCTCTTTCATTTATTGCGCGTAATTCATTCGGCCTCAGCGCAGCCGCCCATAGCCCCCGAATTGCGCGGTGACCGCCGCCATCTCCTCCGCCGTCAGCAGCACGGGATCAAGCCGCGCTGCCAGCAGGTCGAGATATTCGCCGGCCAGATTCTCGACCTCGCGCGCCAGTGTCTCGGCCGCGGCGAGCGAGGTGCCCAGCGCCACCACGCCGTGATTGGCGAGCAGGCAGGCACGCCGGCCCGCCAGGGCAGGGATCGCGGAGAGTGCCAGCTCCGCCGTGCCGAAGGTGGCATAGGCCGCGCAGCGGATATCGTCACCGCCGGCCAGTGCGATCATGTAGTGGAAAGGCGGCAGGCCGCGCCGCGCGCAGGAGAGCGCCGTGGCGCGGGGGCTGTGCGTGTGGACGATGGCCATGGCCTCGGGCCGCGCCGCGTAGATCTCGGCATGCAGGCGCCATTCGGAGGAGGGGCGCCGCGTGCCTGCCAGGACGCTTCCGTCCGGCGCCACCTCCACGAGGTCCGACTCGGTCAGTGCGGCATAGGGCAGGCCCGAGGGGGTGATGCGGAAGCCGCCCTCGATCCGCGTCGAGACATTGCCGGACTTGCTCGGCATGAAGCCCAGCGCATCGAGGCGCCGGGCCGTCTCGATGATGCTCACGCCGCGTCGCGCAAGGCGCGCGCGGCCAGCGCCGCGGGCCGGTTGAAGCAGCGCTCGAGCCAAGCCTTCACGCGGGTGTGGCCGCCGAAATCGAACTTGTTCGCCCAGGCGCCGTAGAGCACGCCGCCCAGGTTGCAGTCGGCGATGGTGAAGGCCTCGCCCAGCAGCCAGGGATTGGCCCCGAGCTGGCCCTCCAGCACGTCGAGCCGCGCGTTCAGCCCGGCCGCGCCGGCTGCGGCCTGGCCGGGGTCTCGCTCTTCGGGCGGGCGGATATAGGTGTTGTAGGCCCATTGCATCGCGGCCGGCTCGGCCTCGGTCGCGGCCCAGAGCGTCCATTGCAGCGCGCGGCTCGCATCATCGCCCGCGGGCATGAGGGGCGCGCCGGCCTTGGCGGCGATGTGCAGGTTGATGGCCAGGCTCTCGAAGAGCACCAGCGCGCCATCCTCCATCGCCGGGATCTTGCCGTTCGGGTTCACCCTGAGATGCGCGGGCGACTTGATGCCGGGCCCGAAGCCGGTGGGCACCACCTCATAGGGCTGGCCGGCTTCCTCCGCCGCCCAGATGCAGCGGAAGGCGCGGGATTTGGGGGTGCCGTGGATGCGGATCATGGCTTCTAACCTTCAAGCTTGGCGGCGATGGCCTTGGCGTGCTCGACCGTGCTGCGCTGGAATCGAACCAGCAGCGCGGCCCAGAGGATGAGCAGCAGCAGCGCCCAGAGGAAGCCGTAATGCGTCAGCGCCATGGCGGCGCAGACCACCCAGCCGAGCGAGAGCACCATGCCCTGCCTCAGGAGGGAGATCAGGCTCATGCCGGGAGGGTCATGACTTGCGGCGCGCGTCCAGGCTCCAGGGGCCGGGGCCGGCGAAGACGAGATAGAGGAAGAGGAAGCAGAAGAGGATCGCCGCATCCCCGCCATTGCTCGTCGGCCAGAAGCTGCGCGGCGCATGGCCGATGAAGTAGGCGAAGGCCATCAGCCCCGACATGACGAAGGCGACGGGCCGGGTGAAGAGGCCGATGATGAGCAGCGCGCCGCCGATCGTCTCGAGCGTCGCCGCAGCACCCAGCATGGAGAAGAGGTCCGGCGAGGGGCGCGGCGAGGGCGGGAAGCCGATCAGCTTCTGCGGCCCGTGCAGGAAGAACAGCAGCCCCGCCACGATGCGCAGCACACTGAGCCCATAGGGCGCGAAACGGTCGAGCATCAGGATCCCTCCTCGGCATCCACCACGCGCTGCGCGTGCAGGCGGAGGTTGCCGCAATTGTTGCAGACCAGTGCATAGACCGGCACATGCGGCGGCGCGGAAGGGATGGTCCCCGCCTCGTCGATCATCGGCAGGGTGACGGACCATCCGGCCCCGCCCACCAGCGTCCAGGCATTCTGCCCGCAAGCGGAGCAGGGGCCCTGCGCGCCGCGCTTGGGCAGGAAGGCGTTGATCTTCTCCGCGTCGCTGCGTGCGTCCGTCTTGGCATCGGCCATGCGCTACATCCCTCCGGGATAATTGGGGCCGCCACCCCCCTCGGGCGTCTTCCAGTCGATGTTCTGCGACGGGTCCTTGATGTCGCAGGTTTTGCAATGGACGCAATTTTGAGCGTTGATGACAAGAGCGGGCTTGCCCTCCTCGATGCCGACCGCCTCATAGACGCCGGCCGGGCAGTAGCGGCTCTCCGGGCTCGCGAAGCGCTCCCAGTTCTCGCCCAGCCACTTGCCCGGGTCGCGCAGGACCAGGTGCGCGGGCTGGTTCTCCTCGTGGTTGGTGTTCGAGAGGAACACCGAGGAGAGGCGGTCGAAGCTCAGCACGCCATCCGGCTTGGGGTAGGCGATGCGCGGCGCGTCCGCCGCGGCCTTGAGTTGGCTGTGGTCATGGTGGTGCCCCATCGTCCACGGCGCCTTGCCCTTGAAGACGTAGGTGTCGAGCGCCGCATTCACCATGCCGCCCCAGAAGCCGAACTTGGCGAAGCCGGGGCGGATGTTGCGCACGCCCTCGAGCTCGGACCAGAGCCAGGATTGCCGCAGCAGGTCGGGATAGGCCTCGATCCCTTCGCCCGCGATCGCCTCGGCCGCCACCATGCCGGACTTCATCGCGAGATGCGTGCCCTTGATCTTGGGCACGTTGAGGAAGCCCGCCGTGTCGCCGATCAGCGCGCCGCCCGGGAAGGTCAGCTTCGGGATGGACTGGAAGCCACCCTCGTTCAGCGCACGCGCGCCATAGGCGATGCGCTTGCCGCCCTTCAGCATGGGAGCGACGGCCGGGTGGTGCTTGAAGCGCTGGAACTCCTCGAAAGGGGAGAGCCAGGGGTTCGGATAGTCGAGGCCGACCACGAAGCCCACGCTCACCAGGTTCTCGCCGAACATGTAGAGCCAGGAGCCGCCATAGGTGTCGCTGGGCAGCGGCCAGCCTGCGCTGTGCCAGATCAGGCCGGGCGTGTGGTTCTCCTTCGGGATCTCCCACAGCTCCTTGATGCCGATGGCATAGGTCTGCGGCTGGCAGTCGGCACGGAGGTTGAAGGTTTCGAAGAGCTTCTTGGTCAGGCTGCCGCGGCAGCCCTCGGCAAACAGCGTCGTGGTCGCGCGCAGCTCCATGCCCGGCTGGTAGTCGGGGCCCTTGGTGCCGTCCTTCACGATGCCCATGACGCCGGCGACGACGCCCTTGACCACACCTTCTTCGATGATGGTCTCCGACGCCGCGAAGCCCGGATAGATCTCCACGCCGAGCGCCTCGGCCTTGGCCCCCAGCCAGCGCGCCACATTGCCAAGCGAGACGATGTAGTTGCCCTCATTGTGCATCTGCGGCGGCGTCGGCAGCTTGAAGGCCTTGGTCTCCGTCAGCAGCATGAAGCGGTCCTCGCCGGCGGGGGTGGCGAGGGCCGGCGGGTCCTCGCGCCAGTCGGGGATCAGCTCGTCCAGCGCGCGGGGCTCGAGCACGGCGCCCGAGAGGATATGGGCGCCGACCTCGCCGCCCTTCTCGACGACGCAGACGCTCATCTCGGGGTTGAGCTGCTTCAGGCGGATCGCGGCGGCCAGGCCCGCCGGGCCGGCGCCGATGATCAGCACATCGAATTCCATCGCTTCGCGTTCTTCGCTCATCCCGACCACCCTTCGCGGCAAATTCCGTGAGGCGCGAACCTAGACGAGGCGCCCGTTTCGCGGAACCCGCATGACACGGTAGAAAGACAGCATGGCGTCTCATTCCGAGCATCACGCGCTGCTGGCCAGCCTCCGATGGCAGATCGCCATGGGCGCCGATGAGGCGATCCTGGAGGAGGCGGCGCCGCGCGCGCGCCGCACCGCACCGCCGCCGGCACCCGCGCCCGAACGCGGGCCCGAGCCTGTGCGCGGCGCGGCCGCTCCGGTCGCGCGCAAGGCCACCCCGCATGGCGAGGCGGCCGCCGCGCTGGCCGAGAAGGCCAGCACGCTCGACGAACTTCGCGACGCGATGGCCGGCTTCACCGGCAGCCCGCTGCGCGAGACCGCGACGAATCTCGTCTTCGGCGACGGCATCCCCGGCGCGCCGGTCATGGTGATCGGCGAGGCGCCGGGCGCCGAGGAAGACCGTCAGGGCAAGCCTTTCGTCGGCGCCTCCGGCCAGCTGCTGGACCGCATGTTCGCGAGCATCGGGCTGAACCGTGCCGAGAGCCTCTACATCACCAACATCCTGCCCTTCCGCCCGCCCGGCAACCGCACGCCGACCGATGCCGAGATCTCGCTTTTCCTGCCCTTCGTGCTGCGCCATGTCGCGCTGGCCCGGCCGCGCCTGCTGGTGCTGGCGGGCGGTGTCGCGGCCAAGGGGATTCTTCAGTCGCGGGAGGGCATCACCCGCCTGCGTGGCCGCTGGCACCAAGTATCAATACTTGGAGATAAAGTATTGATGGCGATGCCGACCCTTCATCCAGCCTATCTCCTCCGCAACCCCATCGCCAAGCGTGATGCGTGGGCGGATCTGCTGATGTTGCAGCGCGCCATGAATGATGGCGGCATTGGGGCAAAGGAAAAACCTTAACGTCAGGATTGTCCCGTACGAAGCCGATAAAGGGCGTCCTGGAAAATCAACACTTGCTTTACCGGCGGAGCTTGGGTTAGGGGTGCCTCGTCATGCGAGCGCTGCGCCCCATGGCCCGCACCCTGCCCGGCGTTATTGCCGGCCTTCTCTGCCTCGGCGCCGGGTTCAGCCCGGCCACCGCCCAGCGGGCCCAAGACCAGACCGCCCCTTTCCAGGTGCGGACACGAACGCCCCCGGGTCCCGCCATGCCCGTGGGCCTGCCACAGCCCATGGGGCAGGCCGATGCCGCGCGCATGCGCCGGGCCTTCGAGGCCCAGGCCCGCGGCGACATCCCGGCCGCCATCCGCGAGGCTGCGGGCCTGGATGACCGCCGCCTGATGGGCCACCTGCTGGCCGACCGCTACAATCGCGGCGAGCCCAGCCTCAACGAACTCCAGGCATGGCTCGCCGATTTCGCCGACCTGCCCGACGCGCCCCTGCTGCATGAGGCGCTGCTGCGCCTGCTGCCGCGCGGCGCAGCCGCTCCGCCGCCGCCCAGCCAGCCAGAAACCATGGCGGATCTTCTGCCCGAGGAACGCGCGCCGGCCGAGACCAGCTTCACGCGGGACGCGGCCCTCGAACGCGCTGTCCAGGCGCGGATCAACGAGGGCAATCTCGATGCCGCCCTGACGCTGATCCGCGCCCGGCGCGGCCTGTCCAACGCCTATCTTGGCCATCTCAAGGCCGATCTCGCGCAATCCCTGTTCCGCCAGGGGCGCGATGCCGAGGCCTGGAGCATCGCGCAGGAGGGGCTGCGCCTCGCGCCGCAGAACGCGACCCTCGCCTACCAGGCCGGGCTTTCGGCCTGGGGCATGCAGAATTACGAAAGCGCCTACCACGCCTTCGAGCGCGCGGCCCGCAACGAGCAGGCGCCGCCCACGCTGCGCGCCGCCGCCGCCTTCTGGACCGCGCGCGCCGCCGTCCGCGCCCGCCGCCCCGCGCAATACGTGCCCTGGATGCTCCAGGCCGCGCAGGAGCCACGCACCTTCCATGGCATGATCGCCCGCCGCAGCCTGGGCCTTCCGCCCGGACTGGTCTGGGAGCGTGACGTGGCCAACGAAGCCCGCGCCCAGGGGCTGGCCGAGACAGCGGGCGGCTGGCGTGCGCTGGCCCTCCTGCAGGTCGGCCAGCGCGAGCGGGCCGAGGCCGAGCTTCGCCTGCTCCAGCGCCGCACGCGCAACAACCCGTCGGTGACGCAGGGCATCCTTGCCGTCGCGCAGCAGGCCAACATGCCGGGCCTCGCCGCCCAGGTGGCGACGGCCGCGCAGCTCGAGGATGGCCGCGCGCGGGATGGCGCGCGCTATCCGCTGCCCGTGCTGCTGCCCAATGGCGGCTTCCGGATGGACCCCTCGCTGCTCTACGCGCTTGCGCTGCAGGAGAGCCGCTTCGATTCCAGCGCGGTCAGCCGCGCCGGGGCGCGCGGCATCATGCAGCTCATGCCGGCGACGGCCAGCTATGTCGCCAACGACCCCTCGCTGCGCGGCGAGGCGGTGACGCGCCTGCATGATCCGGGGCTGAGCCTCGAGCTCGGCCAGCGCTACGTGCATTACCTGGCGCGGCATGATGCGGTGCGGGGTGACCTGATCCGGCTGCTGGCCGCCTACAATGCGGGCCCCGGCAACCTCAACCGCTGGCTGCCGGCCGCCCAGCGCCGCGCCGACCCGCTGCTCTTCATCGAGAGCATCCCGGTGCATGAGACGCGCAGCTTCGTCACGCGCGTGCTGACCTTCAGCTGGATCTACGCCCATCGCCTGGGCCTGCCCACGCCCTCGCTCGACCAGATCGCGGGCGGCGGCTTCCCGAGCTTCGCCAGCGTCGAAGAGGTCACGGCCATGTTGCGCATGACCTCGGCCCGGTCCAATTGATCGACATGCCGATCGACCCCAGCCGCACCTTCCTCCCCGTGAACATCGCCGTGCTGACGGTGAGCGACACGCGCGACCTCAGCACCGACCGTTCGGGCGAGACCCTGCAATCGCGCATCGAGGCCGCGGGCCATCGCTGCATCGCGCGCGAGATCCTTCGCGACGAAGCCGACCTGATCGAGGCGCAACTGCGCGCCTGGATCGCCGACCCCATGGTGGATTGCGTGATCACCACGGGCGGCACCGGCATCACCGGCCGCGACGTGACGCCCGAGGCCTTCAAGCGCGTCATGGAGAAGGAAATCGAGGGCTTCGGCGAGCTCTTCCGCATGCTAAGCTACCAGAAGATCGGCACCTCAACCATGCAATCCCGCGCGTTGGGTGGCGTGGCGCAGGGGACCTACATCTTCGCGCTGCCGGGCAGCACAGGCGCCTGCAAGGACGCCTGGGACGACATCCTGGTCTGGCAGCTCGATGCGCGGCACCGGCCTTGCAACCTCGTCGAGCTGATGCCTCGGCTGATGGAGAAGTAGTCCGATCGGCGGCGGGTCTAACGCCGCTGCGGCCCCAGTTCATTGAGCTGGATGTTCTGCGCGGCAAGGTCGGCCGCCATGCTGTCCGGCGCCAGCTGGATGGCGCGCTGCCAGTCGTTGCGCGCGCCCGTCACGTCGCCGCGCAACTGGCGCAGGATGCCGCGTTCCAGCAGTGCCTCGGGGTTGTCGGGCGTCAGCACCAGGGCGCGCTCCACGGCCACGAAGGCCTGGTCCACGCGCTCCAGGTGGCGAAGGGCCGCGGCGCGGAGCACCCAGGCTTCGGCGCGGTCTGGCTCCAGCGCCAGGGCGGAATCGAGATCCTCGATCGACTCACGATAGCGCTGCATCGAGGCCAGGACCACAGAGCGATCCACCAGCAGCTCGACATCCTGGGGCGCGAGCGTCAGCGCGATGGTGACGGCCGCGAAGGCCCGGTTCGGGTCGCCCGCCATCATCCAGGCCTGGGAGGCCTGGCCGAAGACGGCGGCGCGCGCGAGGCTGCTGGCGCGGCTTGAGGAGCCCAGGCGCTCCAGCCGGTCGGCCGCGCGGTCGGGCTCGCCCAGGCCGAGCAGGGCGAGGGCGATGCAATGCCGGGCACCATCGCCGCCGCCCGTCGCGTCCCAGGCCTGGGCGAAGCGCATCGCCTCGTCCGGGTCGTCCCGCAGAAGGGAGAGGCAGCGGTCATAATCAGCCCCGTCGGCCAGGCGCGGCATTTCGGGCGGCAGGGGCAGGTTGTCCGGCAGGGGCGGTGCAGCGGCCACGCCCACGGCCTGCGGCGCGGGTTCGCGCACCCACCAGGCGGCGCCACCCAATCCCGCGGCCGCCGCCACTCCCAGCCCGATCAGAATAAGGTTCCGCACGCACACAACCTACAGCAAAGGGGGGGCGGTGGGAATCGCCCTGCCGCAGGAGGCAGGCCGCGACAAACCGCCGCGCGAACGGGGGCTGCCCGTCGCATCAGGAAGCGGATTCGACGCCATGGCCTCCTATGGCCCATTTTGGGCCAGACCGCCATGCGCCCTATAAGGAGGGACGCATCGCGCCAGGAAGAAAAGGTCACACAGTCCGGATGAACGGCCTCAAACCCGTATTGGCCCGCCTCGCCGCGGGGGAACGCCTGGCCGAGAGCGAGGCCGAGGCCGCCTTTGGCATCATCATGGCGGGCGAGGCCACTCCCGCGCAGATCGCGGGCATGCTCATGGCCATGCGCGTGCGCGGCGAGACGGTGGCCGAAATGACCGGCGCCGTGCGCGCCATGCGCGCCCGCATGATCCCGGTGGACGTGCCGGACGATGCGATCGACGTGGTCGGCACGGGCGGCGATGCCTCGGGCAGCCTGAACATCTCCACCACCGCCTCCATGGTGGTGGCGGGCGCCGGCGTGCCGGTGGCGAAGCACGGCAACCGCGCGCTTTCCTCGAAATCCGGTGCGGCGGATGCGCTGGGCGCGCTCGGCGTGAACCTCGACGTGCCGCTGGAGCGCCTGCCCGACGTGATCCGCGAGGCCGGCATGGTCTTCCTGCTGGCGCCCCGCCACCATTCGGCGCTGCGCCATGCCGGTGGCGCGCGCGTGGAGCTTGGCACGCGCACCATCTTCAACCTGCTGGGGCCGCTCGCGAATCCGGGCCGGGTGAAGCGGCAGATGACCGGCGCCTTCTCGGCCGAATGGCTGCAGCCCATGGCCGAGGCGCTGGGCCGCCTCGGCACCGAGGCCGCCTGGGTCGTGCACGGCCAGGGCATGGATGAACTGGCGATCTCCGGCCCCTCTGAGGTGGTGGAGCTTCTCGCCGGCAAGACGCGCCGTTTCACCGTGACACCGGCGGAGGCCGGCCTGCCTCTCTGGCCGATCGAGGCAATCAAGGGCGGCGAACCGGCCGAGAATGCCGCCGCGCTGGTGGCGCTGCTGGAAGGCCAGCCGGGCGCCTACCGGGACATGGTGCTGCTCAACGCCGCGGCCGCGCTCCTGGTGGCCGGCCGCGTGGCGGAGCTGCGCGCCGGCGTGGCGCTGGCGGCCGAGAGCATTGACAGCGGGCGCGCTCTGGATGTTCTCCTCCGTCTCCGCCGTGCGACCTCCGAGGCTCTTCCCGAATGACTGTTGATGTGATCCCCGATGCGGGGCTCTCCGATACCCTCGCCCGCATCCTGCGGGACAAGGCGGAGGAGGTTGCCGCCGGCATGGCCGCGACGCCGCTCGCCGAGATGGAGAAGCGCGCGCTCGACCAGGATGCGCCGCGCGACTTCACCGGCGCGCTCTGCGCCCGCATCGGCGAGGGCCGCACCGGCCTGATCGCCGAGATCAAGCGCGCCTCGCCCTCCGGCGGCCTGATCCGCGACCCCTTCGAGCCTGCGGCGCTGGCCCAGGCCTATGAGAGCGCGGGTGCCGCCTGCCTCTCCGTGCTGACCGATGCCAAGTGGTTCCAGGGCCGCCCGGAGGACCTGATGGCCGCCCGCGCCGCCTGTGCGCTGCCCGTGCTGCGCAAGGACTTCATGATCCACCCCTTCCAGGTCTTCGAGGCCCGGGCGATGGGCGCGGACGCCATCCTGCTGATCATGGCGGCGCTCAGCGACGACCAGGCGCATGAGCTGGAGGACATCGCCCGCAGCCTCGACATGGCGGTGCTGGCGGAGGTGCATGATGCGCGCGAGATGGAGCGGGCGCTCGGCCTGCAGACGCGCCTCATCGGCGTGAACAACCGCAACCTGAAGACGCTCGTCACCGACCTCGCGACCAGCGAGGAGCTCATCCCCATGGTCCCGGCCGACCGCATCCCGGTCGCCGAGAGCGGGCTGCGCACGCCGGCCGACCTCCGCCGCATGGCCGCCGCCGGCGCCTATTGCGTGCTGGTGGGCGAGCATCTGATGCGCCAGCCGGACGTGGCGGAAGCGACGCGCGCCTTGCTCGGGCCGTGACCCGCAACACGGACGCTGGCACGGAGAATCCGGCCGCGAAGGCGGCCGGCGCCGCCCAACCGACCTTTCAACCTGGCGCAACCGCCGCGCGGCGAAGGCAAGGCGGCGGAGCCGCCGCCCGTCATGCCGCAGGCATGCGCCAAGCCACGCGTCTGAGGGCATAAAAATGTCTTCACTCACCCATTTCGACGAAGCCGGCCGCGCCGCCATGGTGGATGTGGCGGGCAAGCCCGAGACCGAGCGCCTCGCCATCGCGCGCGGGCGCATCGTCATGGCGCCCGCGACGCTGGCGCTGATCGCGGAAGGCAAGGCGGGGAAGGGCGATGTGCTGGGCGTCGCGCGCCTCGCCGGCATCATGGCGGCGAAGAAGACCAGCGACCTCATCCCCCTCTGCCATCCGCTCATGCTCACCAAGGTGCGCGTGGACCTCACCATCGCGCAGCCCGACACGGTCGAGATCGAGGCGCAGGTCAGCGTCACCGGCCGCACCGGCGTGGAGATGGAGGCGCTGACCGCGGTCAGCGTCGCAGCACTCACCGTCTATGACATGGTGAAGGCGGTGGATCGTGGCATGCGGATCGAGGGCATCCACCTGGCCCTGAAGGAGGGCGGCAAGTCGGGCCGCTTCGAAGCGGCGCCGTGATCCCGCTCGAGGACGCCCGGCAGCGCATTCTCGCCGCCATCCGGCCCACGGGGCCGGAGACGGTGCCGCTCGGCGGCGGCTGGAACCGCGTGCTGGCGCGCCCCGTGGTGGCGCGGCTGACGCAGCCGCCCGCCGATGTCTCGGCCATGGATGGCTATGCGGTGCGCGCGGCCGATGCGGTGACGGGTGCGACGCTCACCATCACCGGCGCCGCCCCCGCGGGGCACCCCTTCGCGGGCGAGGTCGGCGCGGGCGAGGCGGTGCGCATCTTCACCGGCGGCTTCGTGCCGGCCGGTGCCGACGCCATCCTGATCCAGGAAAACGCCAAGGCGGAAGGGCCGCGCCTCACCGTCACCGAGGGCGTCGCCGCCGGCCGCTGGATCCGCCGCCGTGGCCTCGACTTCGCCGAGGGTGGCGAATTGCTGCCCGCCGGGCGGCGCCTCACGGCGCGCGACATCGGCCTCGCCGCCGCCGCCAACCACCCCTGGCTCACCGTGCATCGCCGCCCGCGCATCGCGATCCTGGCCACGGGCGATGAGATCGCGCTGCCGGGCGAGCCGCTGCCGCCGGGCGGCATCGTCAGTTCCAACGCGCATGCGCTGGCCGCCGTCATCGCCTCGGCCGGGGGCGAGGGCTGCATCCTGCCCATCGCGCCGGATGATGCGGGCAGCATCGCGGAACTCGCCGGCTCCGGCGGCTATGACCTGCTGGTGACGACCGGCGGCGCCAGCGTGGGCGAGCATGACCTGGTGCAGAAGGCGCTGGGCCAGGATGGCTTCGCGCTCGATTTCTGGAAGATCGCGATGCGCCCGGGCAAGCCGCTGATCTGGGGCCGGCTGGGTGCCATGCCGGTGCTGGGCCTGCCGGGCAATCCGGTCTCGGCCCTCGTCTGCGCCGTGGTCTTCCTGCTGCCCGCGCTCGCCCGCATGCAGGGCCTGCCCGATGCCGGGCCGCGGACCGTCCCGGCGATCGCCGGGGTGGACCTGCCGGAGAATGACCAGCGCGCCGACCATCTGCGCGCGACCCTCGCGCCCGGCGCCGATGGCCGCTTGGTCGCGACGCCCGCGAACCGGCAGGACAGTTCCATGCTGGCCGTGCTCGCCTCGGCCGATGGCCTGATCCTGCGTGCCCCCTTCGCCCCCGCTTTGCCGAAGGGCGAGGCGGTGGAGGTGATCCCGCTGGCGGCACTCGGCGTCTGACGGCCGATCAGAGCGGATAGTTCGAAAAGGCGCTGTAGAGGCCGAGATGGCCGAGGCCGTGCAGGTCGGCCAGGCCATCGCCATTGGTGTCGGCGACGAAGCGCGGGAAGATGTCGTCGCTGCGCCAGCCGCCCGCCGCCGCGGCGGAGCCGAGGGCGCTGAGCCGCAGCTCCGCCGCCTCGAAGCCGCCCGCGCCGCTCGCCAGCGCGACGAAGGCCCCGGCGCCGCCGAAGCCCACGATGTCGGCCATGCCGTCGCCATTCACATCGCCCAGCCCGCGCGGCGTGGCGTCATCCGAGGTCCAGCCGCCCGCCGCCGGGTTCGAGCCGAAGGCGCCGAGGCGCAGCGACGCCGCGCCGAAACTCCCGCCCCCGGTGGCGAGCGAGACATAGACCCCGGCACCGCCGAAGCCCAGGATATCGGCCATGCCATCGCCATTCACATCGGCGAGGCGACGCGGCGCGGCATCGTCGCTCAACCAGCCGCCATTGAGGCCAAAGCCCGTCACCGCCAGCCGCGCCGCGCCGAAGCCCCCGCCGCCGGTCGCCAGCGAGACATAGACGCCCGCGCTGCCGAACCCCAGGATGTCGGCCATGCCGTCGCCATTCACGTCGGCCAGGTGGCGCGGCGTCAGGTTGTCATTGGCCCAGCCGCCATTCACGCCGAAGCCCGCGACGGCGAGCCGCGCCGCACCGAAGCCGCCCGCGCCATCGGCCAGCGAGACGACGACGCCGCCATGGGCGAAGCCCACGATGTCGGCCCGCCCGTCACCATCCACATCGGCCAGCTGCCGCGGGGTCAGGGAATCGCTGAGCCAGCCGCCATTCACGCCGAAACCCTCGACGGCGCGCCGCGCCGGGCCGAAGGTGCCCCCGCCGGCGGCGAGCGAGACGACGACACCGCCATGCGCGAAGCCCACGATGTCGGCCATGCCATCACCATTCACATCGGCGAGGCGGCGCGGCGTCAGATTGTTGCTGGCCCAGCTCCCCTGCGTGCCGAAGCCGGCCAGCCAGAGATTGGCGGTGGTGAAGGGCGGGTCATTGTCGGTGATGACACCGATGCCCACCGCATCCGCGATCGTCGCCCCACCCGTCGCGCGGGTGAGTTCGATCGTGAACCACTCGTTCCGCTCATGGGCGGTGTCGCCCAGGATCTGCACCTCGATGCGTCGCGAGGCCTCGCTCATGGCGAAGGAGAGCGTGCCGCTCACGGCCACATAGTCCCGCCCCGCGCTGGCGCTGCCGTCATGGCTGCGGAAATCCACCGTCGCCTCGAGCGCGGTCGAGGCCCGCGTCACCGTGAAGGCCATGATGGTGACGCCCGCATCCGGCTCGGTGATCGTCACGTCGCTGATGCGGGCCGAGAGATCGCTCGCGCCGTAGATGTGGCGCGCCCCCGCGATGTCGTCCGACTGGGGCGTGCTGATCGCCGGGTTGTAGGAGGCGTTCATCAGCTGGTTGGGAATGGCGGTGTGGTTCAGCCCGATCGCGTGGCCGATCTCATGCGTCGCCACGGCGAGGAAGCTGTCCGCATTCCAGAAATCGATCTCGGAACTGTCGAACACGATGTCGCCGCTGATGGCGCTGGAGCCTGGGGAGAAGGCCTGTGCGAGCGTGTCGGAATCGCCGTCGATATAGCCGCCCGCGATGCGGATGCTGCCCGTGGTGCCGCGGCCCACCGCGCCGCCTCCATCGAAGACCTGCACGAAGTTGATGTTCGCGATGGCCGACCAGGCCGCGAAGGCGCGGTTGAGGACACCGACGAAGTCAAAGCCCAGGAAGCCGCTGAGCGCGACGCTGGCCCCGGCGTAGAAGCCGAAGGAGGTGGTGGTGACCCCGGCGCCGACCAGGCTCCAGGTCACGGTCCCGCCCGGCGTGCCGACGGCCTGGGAGGTTCCCCATTTCGAGCCGAAGGTGACGAAGGGGGAGGGGCCGGCAGCCTCCTCCGTCAGCTCCTGCGGGACCTGCCAGGCGAATTCGTAGAAGCCGTCGAAATCCTCGGCTTCCGAAGCGTCGCTGACGCCCTGTGCCATCGCGAGGCACCTCCCTGATGCTCCGCCCGCGGACCATGCGGGTCATGCCGTGGCGCGACCGCGAGCCTGCAGCCCGCAGGATCGGGCGCGCCGGCCGGCAGGCGCAAGTGAATTCCTGCTCCCGCCAGGCCCGCCTGGGGCGCGCGCCCTGGCTCAATCCGGCAGTGGCGGCTGCTCGGCCGGTGCGCGCCAGGGCGCGAGGCGCCGCGGCGCGGAGGTCAGGATGCGGGCCGGGGGATCAAGCGAGAGCAACGGGCTGTAATAGGGGTCGGTCACCAGCGCATCGCCCCAGCGCGCGCGCATGGTGGCGCGCTCGGTCAGCCAGCGCGCCTTGTGCGCGGGCGACATGTCGTCGCCGCGCGTGGCACTCTCCTTGTGCAGCAGCTCCGCATGCGGCGTGACGAGGTTGTGCAGGCCCGCCGCGCGCAGCTTCAGGCAGAGATCCACGTCGTTATAGGCGACGCGCAGCCCCTCCTCGTCGAAGCCGCCGACGGCGAGGAAGGCCTCGCGCCGCACCGCGAGGCAGGCGGCGGTGACCGCCGAGACGCGGCGCGTCAGCCGCAGCAGGTCATAGGGGCCATGGCTCTTCTGCGGCGTGTGCAGCATGTCGTGGCCTGCGATGCCGGCGAGGCCCAGCACCGTGCCCGAATGCTGCACGCGCAGGCTGGGGAAGAGCAGGCGCGCGCCCACGGCGCCGATCTCGGGCCGCACGGCGTGGCTCACCATCTCGCGCAGCCAGCCGGCGTTGCGGATCTCCGTGTCGTTGTTGAGGAAGAGCAGGATTTCGCCCTTCGCCGCGCGCGCCGCGCGGTTGTTGATCACCGAGTAGTTGAAGGGGCCCGGGCAGGGCAGCACGGCAAAGCGCGGATCGCGGGACCATTCCTCGAAGCGGCGCAGCAGCGCCGGGTCGTCGCTGTCATTGTCGCAGACGATGATGTCGAAGGCCGGGTAGTGGGTGCGGTCGAGGAGACCTTCCAGGCAGGCCTCCATCAGCGCCAGGCCGTTGCGCGTCGGGATGATGATGGTGACCTGCGGCGCAGGGTCGGGCAGGGGCCAGGTCGCACGCGGCACGGGGCGGCCGCTGCGCGGCGGCTCCAGCGTTACGGGCTCGCCCGCCTCGGCGAGGATCTGGGACACGCCAGCCACGTCCAGTTCTTCGCGCCAGGGGGGCAGGCACCCAGCCGCGCGGTGCAGCAGGATGCCGGGGATGTGCCGGATCGCGGCTGGGCCGGCTTCGGCCAGCGCGGCGCGGGTTGCTGCCACCATCAGCGCATGGCCGCGCAGGCCGAGCAGCCCATGCCGCGCGAGCAGCCCTGTGTCATAGGCCACGGCGCGCCCAAGGGCGGGTTGCTGCAGCAGCAGGTCGGGGTCGAAGGCGGTCTTCAGCCAGGGTGCCCGGCGCGCACCGCGGATCACCTGCCCATCCTCGTCCGCGAAGAGGACCAGCGGCGCGGGCTCGGCCCGGGCGGCGATCGCGAATTCGGCCAGCGCGTGACGCACCAGCAGGTCGCCTGGCTGGAGATGCATCACGAAGCGGCTCCGCAGCGCCTGCGCGGCCTCCAGCGTGCCGCCCTCCAGCGTCTCCGCCGCCACGCCGATCTGGCCGGCGATGCTCGCCTGCGTCGTGGCGTCGGCGCGGGGCAGTGTCACCAGGAAGGAGGCGGGCGCCGGGCCGAGCAGCGCCAGGATGGCGGCGTCATCGGCTGGGGTGCTGGCCTGCCAGCGTTCGAACCAGCTGGTGTATTCGGCCGCCTCGAGCCAGCGGACCAGGTTGCCGACTTGCGGCATGACGGGCTTGAGCGCCGTAAGAAGGACCTTGCGCACCCCGGGCAGGCGCCGGACAGCGCGGCGCAGCGGATGAATGCGATGGTCCTGATCCGGCGGAGCCATGGAGCGCGACAACTTTCGGGAAGGGGTGGGGGCCTGCGCGGGCCGCCCGTCTCTGCCGCTCCGGATGGGCGCTGTCAATCGAGCCGCATGCGATTTGATCAGGGGCCCATCATGTCGAGATGCTCGCGGATCAGCGCCGCATCCTGCGCGCCCATGAGCTTGGGCCAGCCTTCCACCCCGGGCAGCTGGCCTGGGTTGCGGCGGATGAGTTCCGTCTTGAGGTAGGGGAAGCCCATCCGCTCCACCAGCACCCGCCAGAGGTGATGGCAGGGGTTGAGGGGATAGCGGGCAAAGGCCGCCGGGCTCGCGAAGCGTGGCCCAAGGCTCGCGCGCGTCGCGTCATCCACCTGCGCGGTCAGGCGCGCATAGCCGAAGAGGGCGGCGCAGCGCAGGCCGGCCGCGCGCGCGCGCCGCGAGAGGCCGATCTCGCCCTGCTGCACCACGCGCCACTTGCTGCGGCTGTCCCGGAAGGCGGCCAGATGCGTGGCGAGCAGGTTCACGGCGGCCGCACCGCGCGCCAGCAGGGCATAGGATTGCAGGTGCGGCCCGCCCCCCTCGCTCTCGGTCATGCCGAAGAGGCCCTCGCCGCCCGCGCGCCAGGCCTCCACGAGCGGGCCCAGCGGCAGGAAGGGGCCGAGCACGCTGTCATTGGCCAGCAGCAATTCTTCCGGCGGGCCGAATTCGGCCAGCGCAACCGCAGCCGCATCGCGCCAGCCACCGAAATCGCGCCCGACATTCTCGCGATGGAGGCGCAGCAGGCATTGTGCGCCGACGGCCGCCCAATCGGCTTCGGGCGGGCGGTCCCGCGCATTGGTGACGAAGACGAGGTCGAACCCCGCCTCCCGCCAAAGCGCCAATTGCCGCAGCACCATCGGCGAGACGCGCCCATCGGGCGACCAATGGAGGTAGAGCGCAAGGGAGCGGCCCTGACGCGGCGCCTGCCCGGGCGAGACTTCACGCAGACCGGCCTTGAGCGGTGCCACGCGGTCCAGCACGGCGGCCTGGGCGATCTCGAAGGCCACTTCGGCCGCGCGGCGCAGGAAGGTGAGCGGCGCGCGGGCGGCAAGGCCATGCAGCACGCGGGGCGCACCCCCCTGCGGGGTGGCGAGGTCGCTGAGGCGATAGGGCAGCATCAGCCGCCCGCGTGCAGGGCCTTGAGCACCCTCGCGAGCCCGGCCTGCCAGCTCGGCAGTGTCACGCCGAAGGTCTCTGCGAGCTTCGTGCCGTCCATGCGCCCATCCGCCGGGCGCACGGCCTTCACTGGATACTCGTGCGTGGCGATCGGGACGACGCGCGGCTGCGGGCCGCCATAGGGCGCCGCACCGGCGAAGATCGCCTCTGCAAAGCCGTGCCAATGGGTGGATTGCTCGGCCCGCGCGTGGAACACGCCGCGATACTCCGGCCGCCAGCCGGTCTGCCGGATCCGCGCCAGGACGCCGGCAATCGCATCCGCGAGGTCCGGGGCCGCCGTCGGGTGGCCGTGCTGGTCCGCCACCACGCGCAGCTCGGGCCGCGTCGCCCCCACCGCCAGCATGGTGCGCACGAAGTTCTTGCCCACCGGGCTGAACACCCAGGCGGTGCGCAGCACGCTCGTCATCGGGTTGCCGGCCAAGGCCGCCCATTCGCCCGCGAGCTTGGTGCGGCCATAGGCACCGAGCGGATTGGCCAGGTCGCTCTCCAGATAGGGCGCGCCCTTCAGCCCGTCATAGACATAATCCGTGCTGATCTGGATCAGCGGGATGCCGGCCTCGGCGCAGAGCTTCGCCAGCAGCGCGGGGCCCAGGGCATTGGCCC
>NZ_JAHRCU010000016.1 GCF_019083995.1 Roseococcus sp. SDR | reverse complement strand
CGGGCCGCGGCGCGCCGCCCGCCGGCTGAACCCGAACCACCGCCCCCGTCCTCGGCCGGGCCGTCCCAGCCCGTGGCCGGCCGGCTGGTGCGCGGGTTCAACAGCCCGGGCGAGGGCGGGCCGGCCAAGGGCCTGACCTTCGCCGCCTCGCCCGGCGCGCGCGTCACCGCGCCCTGTGGCGGCAGCGTCGCCTTCGCCGCCGCCTTCCGCAGTTATGGCCGCATGGTGATCCTGGATTGCGGCCAGGGGCAGCATCTCGTCCTGGCGGGCATGGAGCGGCTGGATGTTTCGGCCGGGCAACGCGTCCAGGCGGGTGAACCGGTGGGCGTCCTGCCGGGCGCCGGGAATCCCACCCTCTATGTCGAGTTGCGGCGGCGCGGTGAGGCGGTGGACCCGCGGCCGCTGGTCCGCTCGGGCGCTTGACGCACCGGGCCGGACGGGCCATCCGCGCGGCACAACAAGAGCCAAAGGATCGCGCCATGCCGCAGCCCGCCCACCCCGCCGCCGTGAACGGCCTGACCCTCGCCCAGGCCGAGGCGATCGCCGATGCCGCCCTCGCCAAGGGGCGCGAGATCGGGCTGCTGCCGCTTTGCGTCGTGGTGCTCGATGCCGGCGGCCATGTGAAGGTGACCAAGCGCGAGGATGGCGCGAGCCTGATGCGGCCCGAGATCGCCATGGGCAAGGCCTATGGCGCGCTCGCGATGGGCTTCGGCACGCGGGAGCTGGCGCGCCGCGCCCAGGCCATGCCGGGCTTCACCAATGCGCTGTCTGACCTCACGGGCGGCCGTGCCGTGCCGGTGCCGGGCGGCGTGCTGGTCCGCGATGCGCAGAACATCCTGCTGGGCGCCGTCGGCATTTCGGGCGATGCCTCGGCGCAGGACGAGGTCTGCTGCATGGCGGGCATCGAGGCCGCGGGCCTCGTTCCCGACAATGGCGATCCCGCCTGAGGCGTAACCAGCCGGGTCAGCGATCAGGCTGCCCCGGCGCGAAGGCCCCGCCATCGGTCGGGCGCAGCGCCTCGAACATCTCGGTGACGGCGGAATAGTCGCGATAGCCGCAGCGCGCGAGCGGCACCGCCGCCAGTGTGTCGAAGCGGCCATCGCGGAGATAGGCCTCGGCGATGTGCACGCCCACCACCTCGCCGATGATCATCCACCCCTCGAGCGCGCGGCCCGAGGCATCCCTCAACTGGAAGGATTGGGCCACGCGGCATTCGAGCGAGGCGGGCGAGGCCGCCACGCGCGGCGCCTTCACGATGCGGCAGGGGGCCGTCTCCAGCCCCGCTGCTTCGAACTCGCTCTCGCCGGCGGCCAGCGCGCCGGAGGAGATGTTCATCGCGTCGAAGAGCGGCCGGGTACAGAGGTTGAAGACGAACTCGCCGGTCGCGATCGCATTGGCCGCGCTGTGCTTCATGGTCTCGCTGGTGAAGCAGAGCATGGCGGGGCGGGAATGCACCGCGTTGAAGAAGCTGTAGGGCGCGAGATTCGGACGCCCCTCCGCATCCAGCGTGGAGATCCAGCCGATGGGGCGCGGCGCCACGATGGCCTTGAAGGGATCATGCGGCAGGCCATGGCCCAGGCGCGGTTCGTAGAACATGCAAAGCCTCCGAAACTGGCAGTCCCGCGCAATCTGGCCCCCGGCGCGGCCGCTGGGAAGCCGCTTGCGCGGAGCGGGAATCGGGCCCATCTCGTCGCCGCGCCAGGAGGTGGCGCGAATCCGCGTCAGGCATGGGGTGGCTTCCCCCGAAGGCCCCCTCAGGAGGATGAGCCGTGTTCAAGGTGCTGTATCGCTTTTCGGGCCATAACTACGCGACCCGCATGGAAGGCGGGGGGAAGTTCTCGGAGGGGCAGCTGCAGTTCCTCACGATCCCGCGCGTGGGCGAGCATGTGCAGATCCTCGACCACAAGAGCATGTCGATCGCCAATTCCCGCACGATCGACCCGCAGCACAACGGCACCTATGTGGTGGAGCGCGTGACCCACAGCCTCGTCGAGAACACGAACGAGATCGTGCTCAGCCTGCGCCGCGACTGGTGACGAGCCCGGCCTCGCGCGCCCCCTCCAGGAACTTGATCTGCATGGCGAGGAATTTCGAGTAGATCCGGCATTGCGCCAGGCTGCCGGCCGTGAACCACAGCCCTTCCTGCGCCGTGGGACGCCACATGTTGCGCAGCTCGCCGCCCGCATCGAAGCCCCAGACGGGGCCGATGCTCTCGGCCACCGCATCGCCCAGATAGGCGCGCACCGTCTCCTGCTGGTTCTTGTAGCCGGTGGCGAGCACGAGGAGTTCGGCCGGTACGACGCTTCCATCCTTCATGCGCAGGCCATCCGCCACGAAGCGGTCCACATCGGCGTATTGCAGCAGGCCGATCTCGCGCTGCGCGATGAGGTCCGAGCAGCCGACGTTGAAGTAATAGCCGCCGCCGCGCTCCAGATACTTCATCTGGAAGCCCATCGAGTCTTCGCCATTGTCGAGCCGGAACCCCACGGCGGCCAAGGAATCCAGTAGGGGCTGGTCAAGCTTGCGCGAATGCGTCGTGGCGCGGCGATAGGCCTCGCAGAGCACCGGATAGGGCATGGCGGTGGCGAGCAGGTCGCAATCGCGGATCGGCAGGCCTTCCGTGTAGATGGAATAGACGCGCTGCGCTTCGGCGAGGCTCACGATATAGGTCGGGCTGCGCTGGATCATGCTGACCTGCGCGCCGCTAGCGTGCAGGTCCTGCGCCACGTCATGCCCGGAATTGCCGGTGCCCAGCACCAGCGCGGGCCGGCCCTTCCAGGCGTGGCCCGCGACATACTCGCCCGAATGCATGATGGTGCCGGCGAAATCCTCGAGGCCCGGCAGCCGCGGGCGGATCGGGATGCTGCTGACGCCGGTGGCGAAGACGATGTGCCGCGGGCGCATCACGCGCGTCGAACCATCGGCGCGCTTCAGGGTCACCTCCCAGGCGTCGCCCATGCGCTGGCCCGAGACCAGCTCCGTGCCGGTCCAGAAGTTCAGCTCCATCGCCTCGACATAGAACTCGAACCAGTTGGCGAGCTTGTCCTTCGGGATGAAGACCGGCCAGGTGTCCGGGAAGGGCAGGTAGGGCAGGTGATTGACCGAGGTCTCGTTGTGCAGCGTCAGCGCGTGGTAGCGCTTGCGCCAATTGTCGCCCACGCGCGCGGCGCGATCCACGATCAGCGTGTCCACGCCCATCTGGCCGAGGCGGGCGGCGATGGAGAGGCCCGCCTGGCCGCCGCCCACCACCAGCACGGCGGGATCGTGATCGGCATAGGCGCGGGCGCGGTTGCGCTTGTCGAGCCAATTCTCGCCGCCGAATTCGCGGCTGTAGTCGGGCAGCTCGACCTGGCCTTGCCCGGCCATCTCCTCCAGCGCGGTGAGCAGCGTCCAGGCCCGGCCCTCTACCAGCCGCGCGACGCCGGAGGCCGCGCCGTGCTCCGCATCGAAGGCGAAGATCACCTCCAGGCACTCCACGCCGGCCCGCTGCACGCGGCGCGGGGGCGAGCGGGCCGGGTCGAGGCGGAAGTTTTCCGCCCGCGCGCCCTGGAGAGCCTGGGCGATGGCAGAGGCGCCTGAGACGGTGCGGATATCCCAGCCGAAGGCCAGCAGGTCCCGCCAATGGCCATCGGGTTGGAAGACGGCGCCGAGATCGCCCGCGGCGAGCGCCGCCTCGAAGGCACCCAGCCAGGCGGTGGCGGCGGCGCTGTGGTCCATGGCGTTCATGGCGTTCTCTCCCTCGTCGGGGCGGAAGCCGACAGCTTGGCGGGCGTTGCGTCAAGCCGCGCGGCCCAGGCCTGGAGGATCGCGGGATCGGTCAGCGCCACATGCCAGAGCGACGCGTCATCATGCGCGATGTGCAGCCAGAGCCCTTCGGCCGCGGGAACCGGTGGTTCGGCGCCGCCCGAGCCTTCCTCCGCGCCAAGCTTCCAGGCCCAACCGAGCAGCCGCGGCCAGGGCACCCGCGCCGCGACTCCCTCCTGAACGAGGACAAGAACCCGCGCCCCATCCGCCGACGGGATCATCGCAATTCCGCTCGCCATGATGCGCCCGCCCCGCCGCACCGCCGTGCCGTCGAAGAGCTGAAGCCGGGCCTGCAGGAACCGCGGCAGGGCGGCGGCGAGTTCCCGGGCCGCGCGACGTTGCAGCCAGGGCCAGGTGGCGTCGCGGAGGCCTCGGCCCAGGAGCAGCGCGCCCATGGCCGGCAGCATCAGCATCACCGGCCAGCCGCCCAGGATGAAGCCCACCCCTCCGACAAGGAGGAGGAGAAGGGGCGGCAGGGGATCGCGGGAGGGTGCGAGGAGGCGCGCGGTCACCACGCTGTCCTCCGGAAAGGCCACGGGCGGCTCCGCCGACCAGGCTTCGCCGGCGGCGGCGGCCTCCACAAGCGCCGCGAGCTGTTGCATCTCGCGGCGCATGGACGGGGTTCAGCCGACTTCGAGCAGTTCCACGTCGAAGACGAGCGTGGCGTTGGGCGGGATCACGCCGCCCGCGCCGCGCGCGCCGTAGCCGAGCTCGGGCGGGAGGACCAAGCGGCGGTGGCCGCCCACCTTCATGCCGACGACGCCCAGATCCCAGCCCTGGATCACATGGCCGGCGCCAAGCGGAAAGCGGAACGCATCGCCGCGGTCGCGCGAGCTGTCGAACTTGCGGCCCTTGTTCTCGGGCGCGGCGGCGTCATAGAGCCAGCCGGTGTAATGCACCGCCACGGGACGCCCAGCGGTGGCCTCGGGGCCCGTGCCCAGCGTCACGTCGGTGAAGAAGTCGGTCATGAGGATTCTCCAGATGGGGCGGGGGCCAGCTTCAACGCTGAGCGGGCCCCCGGCCCCGGGCTGTATCAGCCCCCTTGGCTTGGCGCCATTCTAGCGCGGGGCGATTTCCGAAATCAGGAGCTGCGCCGGCACGCCCGCGCCGCGGCCGTAATGGCCGATCCAGATGTCATACTGGCCGGATTGCGGGCGGTTGAAGACGATTCCCGGATCGGTGCCGCGGAAGTCGTCATTGCAGATCCACTTCCCATCCGGGAGGTTGATCACGAGCGTGACATCGCTGCGCGACGTGGCCGAGATGAAGAGCGGCAAGCCACCGCCGGCCCGGTAGTTCAGCCGGACATCGGGCGGTGTCGCGATGGAGCCGACACAGCCCGGACCACCGATGCGCTCGGCCGGGATCGTGCCGCCGGCGGTGATGTTCACGACCGTGGGGTCGGGCGCGAAGTTGAAGTTCAGGTTCAGCGTGCCGAAGGACGGGCGGCGGTTGAAATCCTGCGCGACGACGCTGCCCGCCGTCATGGCGAGGGCTGCGGCCGCGACGGCCAGGGCGCGTGGAAACATGGAAGGGGCTCCCTCAGGGTTGTTGGCGGGCAGGCGCTGACGCTTGCTGGCTGAGCCTCCATCGCCGCGCGCAATCTTGCAAGATGAAGCTTGCCGCCTCGTGAAGGGCGGGCAAGGTTCAGCGCGCCTCGCGCCGCCAGGCGAGAAGGGCCACCCCCAGCAGCAGGGGCAGCATCAGCCAGGGCGGCAGCAAGGGCAGGGCGGCGATTCCGGTCACGGTGTGATCCTCGCGCTTGCGCAGCCCGATCCAGCCAGAGCCCTGCGCATCCCGCCCGGCCGCCACGGCACGGACTTCCGGCACGCTCGCACCTTCGCCCACCCAGCGGGCCGCGCCTCCCGTCGCGTTCACCAGCGCCTGGAGCCGCGCGGGATCCGATCGAAGATCGTTGAACTCCGGTGGATTGGCCGGCATGGCGGCTGCGAAGGCCTGGCGGCGGCCGTCGCTCACCTGCCAGAGCCCGGGCGCTGCGGCCGCTGCCTCGGCGGTGGCGCGACCGCCGGTGCCAGCGGTGAGCGGCGCGCGGCTGGTGGTCCCGTCAGGCGCGGTGATCGTGACTTCGGGTGGGGCGCCGGCGTCCAGGCTGCGGCGTGCGATCTGCAGGCGGCCCGCCTCGATCCGCGCGGTCAGGTCCTCTTCCTCCAGCTCGGGTTCGCGCATGAGCCAATGTGCGGTGCGGCGGAGCAGCTCCTGCTGCGGCCCGCCGCCATCATGCCCGCGGGACCAGAGCCAGATGTGGTCCGACAGCATCAGCGCGACGCGCCCCTGGCCCACGCGGTCGAGGATGAGGAGCGGCGCGCCCGTTGCTCCTTCCATCAGCGTGGCGCCCGCGCGCGGCTCCGTCCGGATCGTGCGGTACCAGCGGCCCCAGCTGGGCTCCGTCGTCTCGGTGTTGCCGCCGGGCATGCCCTCGGTGACGGGGTGGCGCGCGCCCGCGCCGCTGATGCGGGGGCGATAGGCCTGCTCGATGATCGCCTGCTGCGGGTTGAGCGGGCGGGCCGGCAGCACGGCACCGAGTGGTGTGGCGGCCAGGCTCGTGGGCCCCACGAATTCCGGTCCGACGGAGAGCAGCAGCGCGCCGCCGGCACGCACATATTCCGCGATGTTGCGCATGTAGGTCGGCGGCAGGATGCCCCGATTGGCGAAGCGGTCGAAGATCACGAGGTCGAATTCGCGCAGCTTCACCTGGAAGAGTTCGCGCACCGGGAAGGCGATCAGCGCCAGCTCGTTCAACGGCGTCAGGTCGTCCTTCTCGGGCGGGCGGAGGATGGTGAAATGCACCAGGTCCACGCCCGGATCGGCCTTGAGCAGGCGCCGCCAGGTGCGCTCACCCGCATGCGGTTCGCCCGAGACGAGCAGCACGCGCAGCCGGTCCCGCACGCCGTTCAGCGTGACGACGACGCGGTTGTTCGCGTCGCTGACTTCGCCCGGCCGCGTCTCGGCCACGAGGTCGATGACGGAGGGGCCGGCGCGTTCGATCGGGAGCGTGATGCGGTGCTCGCGCCCGATGGGCACGGCTTCGGTGATCGGGGCGGCGCCGTCGCGGCGCAGCGTGAGTTGCGCCGTGCCCTCGCCGCCGCCGCGCACACCCAGGTCCTCGATGATGAGGCGCAGCTCGACATGACGGCCGACGATGCCGAAGCCCGGCGCCTCGATGAGGCGGATGCGGCGATCCGTCTCGCCCGCGCGGCCGGGCATCAGCAGGTGCAGCGGCACGCCCTCGCCCGGCGCCCAGGCGCCATCGGCCGGCACGTCATGCACCTGGCCGTCCGAGAGCAGCAGCACGGCGGCGAGGCGCGCGGCCGGAATGTCGGCCAGGGCGCGTTCCAGCGCCGCGAAGGCGCGGGTGCCCTGGTTGCCGCCTTCGGGGATATCCACCACGCGCAGTTCGACATCGCGCATGCGGCCGATCCGCGCCTCGATCTGCCGGCGCGCAGCCTCGATGCCGGCGGCGTGGGTGCTGGCCGCGCGCGTGCTGTCGCTGCGGTCCACCAGCAGCAGCGCGATATCCGGCCGCGTCTCGCGCGTCTGCTCCACGAGGCGCGGCTGGGCGAGCGCGCCGAGGATCAAGGCAAAGGCCAGCGCCCGCCACCACACGCCCCGCGCGCGCCGCAGCGCCGCCGGCAGCAGCGCGAGCAGGCAGAGCGCGGCGAGGGCGCCCAGCAGCCAGAGCGGCAGGATGGGTGCGAAGTCGAAGGCGAGCGAGGTGTTCAAGCGGCAGCCCCCCTCGCCATGCGCGAAGGCCTGCCAAGCTCAGGACGCCTTCGCAAGGTTCCGCCCCCCGAGACGGCGTGCGGCTCCGCCGCGCGCCCCGCGATGGCCCCCCAAGAAGGAGCGCCCATCCGGGGTCCCCGCAAAAGCGCGAAGCGATTTTGTGGGGAAAACATCAGTTTCCGAGCCTTTCCAGGATGGCCGGCACATGCACCTGGTCGCCCTTGTAGTTGCCGGTGAGCGCGTACATCACGAGGTTGGCGCCGAAGCGATAGGCGAGGATGCGCTGGCGGGCGCCGCCCGGCACCGCCGCATGCAGGTTCTGCCCGCGCGCATCCACCGCCCAGGCGCCCGCCCAATCATGCCCGCCGATGACGACGGGCGAGACGCTGTCATTCGCGCGGTCCTGCTCGCGGCTGACCCAGACGGTGCCGCCGGCGAAGCGGCCCGGCAGTTCGGCCAGCAGGTAGAAGGCGCGGCGCAGGACGTGCTCCTCGGGCACGGGCATGAGCGGCGGGATGGCGAGGCCCTGCGTCACGCGCCGCAGCGCCTGGCGCGCGCCGGGCGCGAAGCCCTCGCCCGAGCCCTCGTCGCGCGTGTCGAAGAGGATGATCCCGCCATTGCGCATGAAGCCGTTCAGCGCGGCCGTCGCGGCGGGGTCGAGCGCGGGGGCGTCGGGCCGGACGGCGAAATAGAGCAGCGGGTAGAAGCTCAGGTCGTCCCGGCCGGGCGTCACGCTCATGGGCTCGGCCAGCGTCGCGGCGGTGCGGCGATTCACGAAGTCGGAGAGGCCGACCAAGCCTTGGCGCACCGTCTCGTCCAGGGCGGCATCACCGGTCAGCACATAGCCGAGGCGGGTGACGAGCGCGGATTGCCCATCCTGCTCCTGCGCGAAGGCGGGTGTGGACACCAGCAGGAGCGCCAGCGCGGCCGCGCGGGCCGGCAGCAGCAGGCCGCGCAGCCGCAGCGAGACGAGCAGGTCCGCCGCGAGGATCAGCAGGGCAGCCGCCAGCAGCCAGGGGCCAAGGTCGCGCTCGGCCGGGATGGTGGCGATGGTGCGGAGCGTGGTGCCGGCCGGTGGCTGCGCGTGCAACGTGGGCGCAGGCAGGGTCTCGCCCAGGTTGACGGCGCGGCGATAGCCCTCGCCGCCCGCGGTGCCGTACCAGCCGGGCGGGTGGCGCGCGGAGATCACGACCTCGCCCGCGGCGGGCAAGGGCTGGGCGCCGGGCGGCGGCGGCACGGCGCGGCCAAAGCCGTCCAGCGCCTCCAGCGGCGCCAGCATCGCCTCGCCCTCGGTGCCGGCCACGCCGCCCGAGAGCGCCACGAGGCGACGCAGCATCTGCACGAAGAGGCCGGAGAGCGGCAGGTCAGACCATTCGGCGGTGGCCGTCACATGGAACAGCACGATGCGCCCGGCGCCGCGCGTCTCGGCCGTCACCAGGGGCGTTCCGTCGGCCAGCCGCGCCCAGACGCGCTCGGCCAGGCGCGGCGAGGGTTCGGCCAGCACCTGACGCTCGACGGTGACCTCGGCCGGCACGGCGAGGCCGGCGAAGGGCGAGCCCTCGGGGAAGGGGGCGAGCCGCTGCGGCTGCTCCCAGGAGAGGGAGCCGCCCAATTGCCGCTCAGCGCGGAGCTGCACGGGCAGCAGCGGGTCCGGCCGCTCGGCGAGGCGCGCTCCCGCGAAGCGGATCAGCAGGCCGCCCTGCTGCACGAAGCGGGTGAGGGCGGCGAGTTCCGGGCCATCCGCGACGGGCCGGTCAGCCAGGATGAGAACGGAGATGGGCCGCGCCAGCAGCCGCTCCACATCGCCGCGGCGCAATTCGGCGAAGGGGTTGAGCGCGCGCTCGAGGTAGAAGAGGTCGCCGATCAGGGGCGCGTCTGCCCCTTGCTCGGCGCCGGGCAGCAGGCCCACGGGGCGGCGGCGAAAGCGTTCATCCAGCAGGACCACGGCGCCAGGCCCGTTCTCCTCGGCGAGGTCGAGGCGATGGACGCGGTTGCGGATTTCGGTGGGCAGTTCCAGCACGGCCTGGGCCTCGGTGGCGCCAGCGCCGAGCGCGAAGCTGGCGCGGGCGAGGGCCCGGCCATCCTGGGCGCGCGCGATGAGATTCGCCTCGCCGGGGAGCAGCACGGGGGATTGGCGCAGCGTGGCGATCAGCCGGTCGCCCTCGGCGCGGGGCGGGGTGAGCAGACGCACCGGCCGCTCCTCGGCGCGGGCGAGGGTGAGGTTGGGGCCGAGGCGTGCCATCAGCGCCTCCGCTGCCACGCCATCGTGATGGGCGAGGCCGTCCGAGAGATAGAGGGCAGAGAAGCGCCCTGGCTCATTGCGCGTCCAGGCTTCGAGGGCGGCCAGCGCCGCCGCGCGCTCGGGCGGCCAGGCGCGCGGGCGGAGCGCGGCGAGACGTGGGGCGAGGTCGCCGGCCGGCATGGGGCCGATGACGCGGGGTGGGGCTGCGCCTTCGCCGGGCGCGGTGGTCAGCAGCGCGGCGGGCCTTCCCTCGCGCCCGGCGCGGTCCAATTCCGCCTGGGCGATGGCGATGCGCAGCGGCCAGTCGGGGCCGGAGGCCCAGCCATCATCCACCACCAGCAGCAGCGTGCCGGCGCCCCCGGCATCGCCGCCCGGCCCGAGGACGGGGCGTGCGAGGCCCAGGATGAGCAGGGCGGCGGCCAGGATGCGCATCAGCAGCACCCACCAGGGCGTGCGGGCGGGGGTTTCCTCGGCCAGCGGGAGATCGCGCAGCAGCATGGCCGCCGGGAAATCCATCCGGCGTGGCTGCGGAGGCGTCACGCGCAGCAGCCACCAGAGCAGCGGCAGGGCCGGCAGCGCCAGGAGCAGCCAGGGGGCGGCGAAGCTGATCATTGCGGGGCCAGCGCCAGCCACAGCGCCAGCAGCGCGGCATGCGGCGGGTGATCGGTGCGGTGCGTCGAGAAGCCCCAGCCGGCGGCGCGCGCCATGGTGGCGATGCCGGCACGATGCGCCGCGAGACGCTCGGCATAGAGCGGGCGGATGGTTTCGACGCGGGGGATCAGAAGCGGCGCCTCGCCCTCCAGCCCGTCGAAGCGGATGCGGCCGGCATAGGGCAGGGTCTCCTCGGCCGGGTCCATCACCTGCAGCATCTGGCCGCGCACCGGCCGCGCCGCGAAGCTGGAGAGCGCCGCCTGGATCTCGGGGATGGGCTGCAGGAAATCCCCGATCATGACGAGGCGCGCATGGCGCGGCACGGAGAGGTCAGGCTGTTCCTCCGCCTTGCCGCGCAGCAGCGCCATGGCCAGCGCCGGCAGGGCGGCGCGGCCCATGAAGGCGCGGCGATCGCCTTGCACCAGCCGCACCCGCTCGCCGCCACGCAGCAACAGGGAGGCGAGCGCCAGAAGCAGCAGGTCTGCGCGGTCCGCCTTGGTCTCCAGGTCACGGCCGGAGCGCCATTGCATGGAAGCCGAGGGGTCGCGCCAGAGCAGGACGGTCTGCGCGGCCTCCCACTCCGTCTCCCGCACGAAGAGGCGGTCGGCCTTGGCACTTTGCCGCCAATCCACGCTGGAGGCCGCATCGCCCGCCGTGTAGGGACGGAACTGCCAGAAGGCGTCACCGTGGCCGGAACGGCGCCGTCCATGCACGCCCTGCATCACCGTGGCGGCGATCCGCTCGGCCGCGACAACCAGGGGCGGCAGCCGGGCGGCGGCCGCTTCTGCGCGGGCGGGTGTGGCCGCCTCAGCCAAGGCTGGCCTTCAGCTCGGCGATCACATCGGCGAGCTTCACGCCATCGGCACGCGCGGCGAAGGAGAGCGCCATGCGGTGCCGCAGGACGGGGGCCGCCAGCGCCAGCACGTCATCCAGGCTCGGCGAGAGGCGGCCATCGAGCACAGCGCGGGCGCGGGTGGCCAGCATCAGCGCTTGGGCAGCGCGCGGGCCGGGCCCCCAGGCCAGGTTCTCCCGCACGCTGGGCAGGCCATCCGCGCTGGGCCGCGCCCCGCGCACCAGCTTCATGATGGCATCCACCACCTGTTCGCCCACCGGAATCCGGCGGATGAGCTGCTGGGCGGCGATCAGCTCCTGCGCCGTCATGGCCGGCGTGGCCCGCGCCTCGCTGGCGCCGGTGGTGGCCAGCAGCATGGCGCGCTCGGCCTCCTCGCTCGGGTAGTCCACCTCGACCTCCAGCAGGAAGCGGTCGAGCTGGGCTTCCGGCAGGGGGTAGGTGCCCTCCTGCTCGATCGGGTTCTGGGTCGCGAGCACATGGAAGGGCTCGGGGAGCGCCATGACCTGCCCGCCGATCGCCACCTTGTGCTCCTGCATGGCCTGCAGCAGCGCGGATTGGGTGCGGGGCGAGGCGCGGTTGATCTCGTCGGCCATCAGCAACTGGCAGAAGACGGGGCCGGGCAGGAAGCGGAAGGCGCGCTTGCCATCCGCCCCTTCCTCCAGCACCTCGCTGCCCAGGATATCGGCCGGCATGAGGTCCGGGGTGAACTGCACGCGGCGCTCATCGAGGCCCATCACCGTGCCCAGGGTCTGCACCAGCTTCGTCTTGCCAAGGCCGGGCACGCCCACCAGCAGCACATGCCCGCCGGAGAGCAGGGTGATGAGGACCTGGTCCACCACCTCCTCCTGCCCGAAGATCACCCGGCCGATGGATGCCCTCGCCTTTTGCAGGCGCGCACCCAGGGATTCGATCTCCATCATCAACGAATTGCTGTCTGCCACTTCACCCATGTGGTTGCTCTTCCCATATTGACGAGGTGCGGGGGGCGATGCTGCGCTGGGTGTCATCGCCGAACCACACGGTGGATCGCCAGGGAAGACTATGCCGCCCCATCGCCGGATCAAAGCATCGAAAATGACACCCGCCCCCGAATGGGCGCGCCGGAGTGATGATTCCGTGAGCAATACGTCTTGCGATGCCCCACAGCGACCACCCGCCGGCGCGAAGCGCGACTGTGGCAACCTGGACATGCGGATCGCGCGCGACGGCACCTGGTACTACAAGGGCAGCCCGATCGGCCGGAAGGAGCTGGTCTGCCTTTTCGCGAGCGTTCTCAAGCGCGAGGAAGACGGCAGCTACATGCTGGAGACGCCCGTGGAACGCGGGCGCATCGAGGTGGAGGATGCCCCCTTCATCGCCGTCGAGATGGTCTGGCGCGATTGCGAATGCGGCGGCGCCGTCCGCCAATGCCTGAGCTTCCGCACCAATTGCGACGAGGTGGTGCCGGCCAATGCCGATCACCCGATCCGCGTGCAGCTCTGCCCCCGCACGCGCGAGCCGCGGCCCTACATCATGGTGCGCCCGGGACTCGAGGCGAAGATCAACCGCGCCGTCTTCTATGAGATGGTGGCACTCGCCGTGACCGAGACGGTGGATGGGCGCGAGCTCATGGGCGTCTGGAGCGAGGGCGTCTTCTTCCCGATCGACGAGGCGGTGGCCGACCCCGTGCTGGCGGCGGAGTGAACGCGGCCTCGCTCCGCGCGCGGCTGAGCCATCCCGGTTTCCTCGATTCCCTGCCGCCCACCACCAGCGATGACGGCGTGCTGCCGGGGGTGAGCGCGATCAAGCCGGCGGCCGTGCTGGTTCCCCTCATCCTGCATGACGACGCGCCCTCGGTGCTGCTGACGCGCCGCGCCGCGCATCTGAACAACCATGCGGGCCAGGTGAGCTTCCCCGGTGGCCGCATCGAGGCCGGCGAGACGCCCGAGGCGGCGGCTTTGCGCGAAAGCGCCGAGGAGATCGGCCTGGATCCGAGCCTGCCGCAGCTCGCCGGCCGCATGCCGCGGCACCGCACCGGTACCGGCTATGAGATTACGCCCGTCATCGGCCTGATCGAGCCGGGCTTCACCCTGACGCCCGATCCGGCCGAGGTGGCGCTCGCCTTCGAATTCCCGCTGGCCACCCTGCTCGACCCGGACGCCCCCCGGCGCGAGCGCAAGGAGTGGAAGGGGCGCATGCGCGAATACTGGGTCTGGCCGCATGGCGAACATTTCATCTGGGGCGCCACGGCCACCATCCTGGTCAATCTGGCGCGCGGCCTGCGGGAGGCCTGATGGCCGTTCTGCTGGAGTTCTCCCTCTTTGCGCTGCCCTTCCTGGCCTACCTGCTCTGGTGGAGGGTTGCGGGCCGCAAGCCGGGGCATGAGCCCTCGCGCCGGATCGTCGTGCTGGCCGCCATCGGCGTCGTCTGCGGTGTGGCGGGGGCCATCTACTACGGCCTCTCGCGCAGCTTCGAGCGTGGCGAGCGCTATGTGCCCGCGCGGATCGAGGGCGGCGTGATCACGCCTGGGGAGGGCGTCTCCCGATGAACCTGCCCGCCTATCTCCGGGCCGAGGGGCCGCAGCGCGTCTTCGCGGCGCTGCCCGGCGCCCGCGCCGTGGGCGGCTGTGTGCGGGACGAGTTGGCCGGGCTGCCGGTGCATGACCTCGACATGGCGGCCCCCTTTCCGCCGGAGGTGATCGCCGAACGGCTCGCCGATGCTGGCTTCCGCGTCTTTGAGACGGGGCTGAAGCACGGCACGGTGACGGCGGTTCTGGGCGGCAAGCCCATCGAGGTGACGTCCCTGCGGCGCGACGTCACCACGGATGGCCGCCACGCCGAGGTCGAATGGACCACCGACTGGAATGAGGATGCGGCACGCCGAGACTTCACCATCAACGCCATGTCCATGGGCGGCGATGGCGTGCTGCACGACCCCTTCGGCGGCCAGGCGGACCTTGCCGCGCGGCGCGTGCGCTTCGTCGGCGAGGCCGACCAGCGCCTGCGCGAGGATTATCTCCGCGCACTGCGCTTCTTCCGCTTCCAGGCGCGCTATGGGGGCCCAGTGCCCGATGCCGAGGCGGTGCGCGCCATCCGTGCCGCCGTTCCCGGCCTCGCGCGCCTTTCGGCCGAGCGGGTCTGGAGCGAGATCAAGCGGCTGATGGCGGCGCCCGACCCGCGCGAGGCGCTGCGCCTGATGGCCGCGACCGGCGTGCTGCCCGCCGTGCTGCCCGAGGCGGGGGAGGCTGCGCGGCTCGATTTCGCCCAGGCGCGTGGCATTTCTGATGTGATCCTCCGCGTCGCCATCCTGCTGCCGGTCGGCACCGACATCACCGCGCTCGCCAGCCGGCTGCGCCTTTCAGGCGAGGAGGCGGCACGGCTGCGTGCGCTTCATGCCATCGCCGACGCGCCGGCCCCGGCGGAGCGTGACGCCGACGCTCTGCGCCGCTTCGCCGCCCGCGCCCGCATCCGCAGCGAGGCCGCCCTGCCGGGCGAAATCCTGCTGGTGGCGGCCGCCACCCATCCGGACGCCGACTACGCGGGCCTGCTCGAGGCCATGCCCCCCCGCCTTGGCCCGGCGTTCCCCCTGCAGGGGCGCGATGCCCTGGCGCTTGGCCTGCCGCATGGCCCGCGCATCGGCGCGCTGCTCGGCGCCGTTCGCGATTGGTGGCTGGAGGGCGGCGCCAAGGCCGATCACGCCGCCTGCCTGGAGCAGCTCCGCCAACTGGCCCTCGGGGAGACTTCCTGATAGCGGGTCGCCCCATGAGCAAGCCCGCCGCCTCCCTCCCGCTGATCCGCCGCTTCTGGCGGGAGCATCTGTTCGAGCAGAAGAAGCGCCTGGCGCTGGCCGTGCTCTTCACCATCGGCCTTGCGGGCATCACCGCGCTCTATCCCATCATCATCCAGCAGAGCTTCGACAAGTTCGGCCAGGGCGACACCAGCGTGCTTTGGATGCTGCCGCCGCTCATCATCCTGGTGACGACGCTGCGCGGCGGCTTCATGTATCTGCAGCAGATCACCATGCAGGGCGCCGTGCTGCGCAGCATCGAGCATCTGCAGAACAGCCTCTTCGTGGCGCTGACCCGCGCCGATTACGCGACGGTGGCGGCAGAGGCGCCGGCGCGCCACGCCAGCCGCTTCACCACGGATGCGACGCAGATCCGCGAGGCGCTGACGCGCAGCGTGAACGGCATGGGCGATGTGCTGACCATCATGGGCCTGGTCGCCTCCATGATCTGGCTCGACTGGGAATTGGCGCTGATGGCGGCGCTGCTCTACCCCATCGCGGCCTGGCCCATCATCACGCTCGGCAAGCGCATCCGCCGCGCCTCCTCCGGCATGCAGGACCGCGTGGGCGAGACGAACGCGCTGCTGAACGAGAGCTTCGCCGCCGCCCGCGTGGTCCGCACCTATCGCCTGGAAGGCCAAGAGGAGAGCCGCGCGCAGAAGGCCTTCGCCGAGCTGCGCGCAAGCCTCTACCGCATCACCTCGACCCGCGCGCGCGTGGATCCGATCCTGGAGGTCCTGGGCGGCCTGACCGTGGCGCTGGTGCTGGGCTTCGTGGGCTGGCGCGTCTCCAGCGGCATGGGCACGGTGGGCGAATTCACCGGCTTCGTCGCCGCGGTGCTGATCGCCGCGCGGCCGGTGCGCTCGCTGGGCTCGCTGAACGCGGCCCTGCAGGAGGGCCTGGCCGGCCTCGCGCGCGTGTTTTCCATCATGGATGAGAAGCGCCACATCACCGAGGCGCCGGACGCCGTGGCGCTGCCCGCCGGCAAGGGCGAAGTGGTCTTCGACCGCGTGGCCTTCCGCTACGCCGGCAGCGCGGCGAGCGCCATCACGGAGCTGAGCTTCACCGCTGAGCCCGGCCAGACGGTGGCCCTGGTCGGCCCCTCGGGCGCGGGCAAATCCACGGCCATCACCCTGCTGCCGCGCCTCTTCGACGCGACGGGCGGGCGCATCACGCTGGACGGCACCGATCTGCGCGCGCTGAAGATTGCCTCGCTGCGCGACGCCATCGCCTATGTGGGGCAGGAGGCGGTGCTCTTCGACGACACGGCCTTCGCCAATATCGCCTGCGGCCGCCCGGGTGCGACGCGGGCGGAGGTGGAAGAAGCCGCGCGCGCCGCCCAGGCGCACGGCTTCATCGCGGCGCTGCCGCAGGGCTACGACACGCCGCTCGGCCCCTCGGGCGGCCGGCTTTCCGGCGGGCAGCGCCAGCGGGTCAGCCTGGCCCGCGCCCTGTTGCGCAACCCGCGCGTCCTGCTGCTGGACGAGGCGACCAGCGCGCTGGACGCCGAGAATGAAGCCGCGGTGCAGGCGGCCCTCGAGACGCTGCGCGCCGGCCGCACGACGCTCGTCATCGCGCACCGCTTGGCCACCGTGCAGAAGGCGGACCGCATCGTGGTGATGGAGGAAGGCCGCGCCATCGAGCAGGGCACGCATGCCGAGCTGATGGCGATGGACGGGCTCTACGCCCGGCTGGTGCGGACGCAGGCCTTTGTCGCGGAGTGAATGCGAGAGGGCGCTGCCCTCTCGCACGCTCGGATCTTTGGCTATCAGGCCGCGACGATTCCCTCGGCGCGGGCCATGGCCACCCAGTGGTCGCGGAAGCCCGCCACGAAGCGCGTGAAGTCCGCGCCGTAGAGGGCCGGGCTGCGCGGCGTGGAGGCGAATTCCGCGAGCCGCGCCTGGATGGCGGGTGTCGCGGCGATCGGCGGCACGGCGGCGATGATGCGCTCGGCGATGGCAGTCGGCAGGCCGCGCGGCGCGCTGATGCCGATCCATTGCGTGTGCGTCGCCTGGCCATAGCCCAACTCGGCCAGCGTCGGCACATCGGGGAAGCCCGGAACCCGCGCCTCGGAGGAGGTGGCGAGCATGCGCAGCGAACCGTCGCGCAGCTGGCCGACCAGCGTGGTGATGGGCGCGTTCAGGCAGTCGATCTGCCCGGCCATGAGGTCCTGCAGCGCCGGCGCCGTGCCGCGATAGGGGATGTGATCCAGCTGCGTCGCCCGCGCGGCCCGCGCCACCACGGCGCCCGTGATGTGCTCGGCCGAGCCCACGCCCGAGGAACCGTAGCGCACGGGGCGCGTGCGCGCCGCCTCGAGCAGCTGCGCCATGCTGGTGAAGGGCGAGCGGCCGAGCACGACGGTCACGGTCGGCGCCTCGGCCAGCAGGGCGAGATGGGTGAAATCGGCCACCGGGTCATAGGGCATGCTGGGCAGCACGCCCGGCGCGAAGCCGAAGGGAATGGCGTGCGAGACGGCGAGCGTGAACCCATCCGGCGCTGCCTTGGCGACCACATCGGCGCCCAGCGTGCCCGAGGCGCCGGTGCGGTTCTCGACAACGACGGAGGTGCCGAGCGCCTCGCCGAGCGGCGCGGCGTAAAGGCGCCCGATGGCGTCCGCGAGACCGCCCGCCGGGAAGCCGGCTACGAAGCGGATGGACTGGCGGTTGGGCCAGGCGGCCGTCTGGGCCTGGGCTGCGGCTGCGGCGAGCAGGGCCGGGGCGGCGAGGAAAAGGCGACGTTGCATCAAATTCAGGCTCCTGAAGGCGGCGTTGCCTGCCCCGCGCGCCATCCGGTTTATCCGAGCGGGACGCTGGGGCATTCGCCGCGAGGGGGAGCAAACGGCATGCCGCGCGGGTAAGGTGGCGGCATGCGTCCCCCGCCCGACTCCCTCATGGCTCGGCTGCTCGATGCGCCCATGGCCCCTGGCCGCCTCGCCTGGATCGGCTTGCGCCCGGCGCGGCGCGCGCCCGTGCGGGCGGTCGAGACGGCGATGCTGGCCCCCGGCCAGGGCCTGGAGGGCGATCGCTGGAAAGGCGCGGCCACGGGCGGGCGGCAGGTGACGCTCATCGCGGCCGCGCACCTCGCCGCCATCGGTGCCTTCCTGGGCCGCGCGCCCCTTCCGCCGGAGCCGCTGCGCCGCAACCTCGTCATCGAGGGCGTGAACCTGCTCGCCCTGAAGGGCCGCCGCTTCCGGCTCGGCGCCGCCCTGCTGGAATACAGCGGCGAATGCCACCCCTGTTCCCGCATGGAGGAGGTGCTGGGCCCCGGCGGCTACAACGCCGTGCGCGGCCATGGCGGCATCACCGCGCGCGTCATCGAGGGCGGCGTGATCCGGCTGGGCGAGGCGCTCAGCCGGGTGGAATAGGGCCTATTTCGCGACCTGGCCCTTGGCGATGGGCGGGATGAACTGCGCTTCCGTGTCCCAGGGGAAGAGGATCCAGGTGTCCTGGCTCACCTCGGTCACGAAGGTGTCCACCAGCGGCTTGCCGGCGGGCTTGGCGTAGATCGTCGCGAAATGGGCCCTGGGCAGCATGGCGCGCACCACCTTGGCCGTGGTGCCGGTGTCCACCAGGTCATCGATGATGAGCCAGCCCGCGCCGTCGCCCGCCGCGGCAGGCGGCTTCTTCACCTGCGGCTCGCCTTTCTTTTCCTCGTCATAGGTGACGATGCTGACCGTCTCGATGATCCGGCATTCCAGCTCGCGCGCGATGATGGCGGCCGGGATCAGCCCGCCGCGGGTGATGGCCACCACGCCCTTCCACGGGCCGAGCTCGAGCAGGCGCCAGGCCAGCGCCTTGCTGTCGCGGTGCAGCTGGTCCCAGGTGACGGTGAAATAGCGCTGCGCCATCAGAACATCCTTCCGCCATCGGGCACGTGCAGATCGGGCTTGAGCAGGACGACCGCGCCATTCTCGTCCGGCACGCCCAGCACCAGCACCTCGCTCATGAAGGGGCCGATCTGGCGCGGCGGGAAATTCACCACGGCCACCACTTGCCGGCCGATCAGACGGTCCGGCGAGTAATGCACCGTGATCTGCGCCGAGCTCTTCTTCACGCCGAGCGCGCCGCCGAAATCCACCCAGAGCTGGATGGCTGGCTTCCTCGCCTCGGGGAAGGGCTTCGCCTCCACGATGGTGCCGACGCGAATGTCGACCTTCTTGAAATCGGGGTAGGTGATCGTCTCCATCGCCGCGCGCTATCCCATTTCCGCCCGGGAGGCGAGAGGGGGCCGGGTTCCCTGAGAGCCCCGCTTCGGCCAGAATAGGCACGAAACGTTCTGCCTTTTTGAGGAAATCTCCCCGATGCGCGACTTACACGCCCCCGGCCGCAGCCCCGTCATCGCGGCGCGCGGGATGGCCGCCACCTCCATGCCGGCGGCGACGCTGGCCGCGCTCGACATCCTCCGGTCGGGCGGCAATGCCATGGATGCGGCCATTGCGGCCGTCGCGGTGCTGGGCGTGATCGAGCCGCAGAGCACGGGCATCGGCGGCGACTGCTTCTGCCTCTACAGCCCGGCGGGCACCGGGAAGGTCTATGCCATCAACGGCTCGGGCCGGGCGGGCCAGAACTACTCGATGGAGAAGCTGCATGCGGCGGGCGTGACCTCGCTGGTGGACACCAGCCCGCATGTGGTGACCGTCCCGGGGGCCGTCTCCGCCTGGGAGGCGCTGAACGCGGCGCATGGCCGCAAGGGCCTGGACGTGCTGTTGCAGCCGGCCATCCGCTTCGCGGAGGAAGGCTTCCCCGTGCTGGAGCGCGTGGCGGCGGACTGGGCCGATGCCAAGGGCAAACTCGCCGCCAATGAGGCCTCCTCCCGCCACTACCTCAAGAACGGCGCTGCCCCGCTGGAAGGCGACACGATGCGCTTCCCGGCGCTGGCGAAGACGCTGCGCGCCATCGCCGCCAAGGGCGCGCGCGGCTTCTATGAGGGCGAGGTCGCGGCCGACATCGTGAAGAGCCTCAACGCGCTGGGCGGCATGCAGACGGAGGAGGATTTCGCCAACGCCCTGCGCGGCGCCGAATTCGTCGAGCCGATCAAGCGCGCCTGGAAGGACATGGAGATCTACGAGTGCCCGCCGAACGGCTCTGGCATCGTGACGCTCATGATCCTCGGCATGCTCGAGACCTTCAAGGCGCCGGAAGCGGGCCCCATGTCGGCCGAGCGCCTGCACCGCCACATCGAGGCCGCGCGCCTCGCCTATCGCGACCGCGACACCTGGATCGCCGACCCGGCCAAGGTGGAGGTGCCGGTCGAGACGCTGCTCTCCGACGCCTATCTGCACGGCATGGCGAAGAACATCAGCGACGCGAAGGCGATGGGCGAGCTGCCCTGGTCCGACACGCTGATGCCCAAGCACAAGGACACGGTGTACCTGTGCGTGGTGGATGAGGAGGGCAATGCCTGCTCCTTCATCAACTCGCTCTTCAAGAGCTTCGGCTCGGGCATCCTGGCCGAAGGCTCGGGCGTCATGCTGCAGAATCGCGGCTTCGGCTTCCGCATGCAGGAGGGGCACCCGAACTGCATCGCGCCGGGCAAGCGCCCGATGCATACGATCATCCCCGGCATGGCGATGAAGAATGGTCGCGCGGTCATGCCCTTCGGCGTGATGGGCGGGCATTTCCAGCCGATGGGCCAGACGCTGCTGCTGACCAACATGTTCGACTACGGGATGAACCCGCAGGCGGCACTCGACGCCCCGCGCCTCTTCCCCGAGGACGGCAAGATCCAGGTCGAGCGGCACATCCCGGCCGAGACGGTCGCGAAGCTCAGTGCGCTGGGCCATGTCTGCGAGCCGATCGCGAAGCCGCATGGCGGTGGCCAGGCCATCTACATGGACCATGAGCGCGGCGTGCTCATCGGCGGCAGCGATCCCCGCAAGGATGGCTGCGTGCTGGGGTATTGAGGAAGTAACGGCTGGGGCGGTGTCCTGCCAGGATGCGTCCGCAAGGCGGACGCCGCGCCCAGCCCAGGTTTGCCACCAGAGCGCGCCTGTGGCGGCGCGCAGCCCAGCCGCCGGAGGCGGCGCCCGGCGCTTGAGGGCGCGAAAAGGAGACGGCCTTGACGGAACCCTGTGATCTGACCGCCCTTGAGGCCCGCCGGATGATCGGCGCGAAGAAGCTCTCCGCGGTCGAGCTTCTCGATTCCTGCCTCAAGCGCATCGAGGCGGTGAACCCCGCCGTGAACGCGATGACGGCGATGGATGTGGAGGCCGCGCGCGCCACCGCCAAGGCCGCCGACGCTGCGACCATGAAGGGCGGGCCGCTCGGCCTGCTGCATGGCCTGCCGCTCGGTATCAAGGATCTGGAATCCACCAAGGGCCTGCGCACCACCTGGGGCAGCCCGCTCTTCGCCGACCATGTGCCGGATCATGACGAGGGCATGGTGCGCCGCCTGCGCGAGTCGGGTGGCGTGGTCCTCGGCAAGACCAACGTCCCGGAATTTGGCCTGGGCGCCAATAGCCGCAACGTGGTCTGGGGGGCGACGGGCAATGCCTTCAACCCGGCCTACAACGCGGCCGGCTCGTCGGGTGGCTCGGCCGTGGCGCTGGCCACCAACATGATCCCGCTCGCGACCGGCAGCGACACCGGCGGCAGCCTGCGCAACCCGGCGGCCTTCAATGGCATCGTCGGCTATCGCCCCTCGAGCGGCCTGGTGCCGAGCGAGCGGCGCGGCCATGGCTGGTCGCCCTTGCCCATGCTGGGCCCGATGGCGCGCAACGTGCCCGACCTCGCCTTCATGCTCGCTGCCATGGCGAGCGACGACGTGGCCGACCCGCTGGCCTACAGCTTCCCAGGGGTTGCGATGCGCGAGCGGCCGGAGCTGTTCCATCCGGTCCAGCCGGCCGATCTCGCTTCCATGAAGCTCGCCTTCACCGAGGATTTCGGCCTGGCCCCCACCGAGAGCATCGTCCGCCGCGCCTTCCGCAAGGTTGTGGCCGCGATCGCGCCGATGTTCGCCCGCGCGGTGGAAGCGACGCCGGACGTGTCGGGCGGCGACGAGGCCTTCGAGGTGCTTCGCTCGGTGAACGTGCTGGCCGCGCATGGCGAGAAGGTGGACAAGACGCCGCACCTGTGCGGCCCCAACATGCACGCCAATGTCGAGGAGGCGCGGCGCTACACCTTCGCCGACAATTCGGCGGCGCTGACGCGGCAGACGCAGATCTACCGCAACTTCCAGGCCTTCTTCGCCGAGCATTCGGTCCTGATCAGCCCGGCCATCTGCTGCTCGCCCCGGCCCTGGCGCGAGCTCTATCCCGCGCTGATCGACGGCAAGCCGGTGCGGACCTATTTCCACTGGCTCAGCCTCGCCTACTACGTGACGCTGACGGGCCACCCGGCGATGAGCCTGCCCGTGGGCGTGGACGAGAAGGGATTCCCCTTCGGCCTGCAGATCGTGGGCCCGCGGGGCGGCGATGCCGTGGTGCTGCAGGTGGCGGCCGCGATCGAGGCCGCCTTTGCGGGCGATGCCGAGTTCGGCCGGCCGGTGCCGGATGTGGCGGCGCTGGCCAAGGCGCCGCCGATTGCCAGCATGGAAGCCTTCAAGACCTGGGACTGACCAGGGCCTACCAGTAGCGGCGCGGGGGGCCGTAGCCGCTGTACTGGACGGGGCGGCCATAGCCGTAGCCCGGGCGGCCGTAATAGGGCCGCCCGTAATAGGCGGGGCGGCTCGGCTGGCTGGCGGCGACGCCGACGGCGACCGCCGCCACCGCCGCACCGGCGGCCAGGAAGCCGGTCGCGACAGGATCATAGCGGCCATAGGCATCGGTGCAGGCGGTGAAGCCGAGCAGGCCGGTGAGGGCGAGGGCAGGCAGGAGCTTGCGCATCGTCGGGGCTCTTTCCAGAGCATCAACCTGGCGTTTTCGGGCGCCCGGCCGGGAGGAGGGGTCTGGTTCCTCTGATGCACAGTGAAGCGCTGACCGATGGCGGCAGCTTGGAGAGATCAAGGCATTTTCGCCACAAGCGTGGCGCAGTTGCCTTGGGTGGCCAGCGTCAGCCGCGCGCGCCGGAGAAGGCCCCAAGGCGCGCGTTCTATCCGCGCGCGCCGGAGAAGGCCCCAAGGCGCGCGTTCTATCCGCGCGCGCCGGAGAAGGCATTGAAGGTCTGCAGCGTGTAGGTGTCCTTCACGCCCTTCACGCTCTGCACCCGCTCGACCACGAAGAGGCCGATATCCTGGTCGGGCTCCAGGTAGAACTTGCCGAGCAGGTCATACTGGCCGGAGACGGAATGCATCTCGGAGAGTTCGGGGATGTTGTCCGCCATTTCGCGCGCCACGCGATAGGCCTGACCCATCTCGCACTTCACCATGACGAAAATCGCGCGCATGCCCCGAGCCTCCCGAACACAGGTTCAACATGGGCGAGGCGCGGCGAGGCGTAAAGACACTGCACCACCCGGCGCGATTTGCTACAGAATCGCGATGACCCGAGCCGCTTGGCCGCCCCGCTGATGGGGACCCAGATCCTTCTCCTGCTCCTGGGCAGTGTCGCCCTGCTTGTCTGGGGCGTACGGATGGTCCGCACCGGCGTGCTGCGGGCTTTTGGCACTGCCTTGCGGCGGCTCCTGGCGGGTGCCGCGCGGCAAAGGGCAGGGGCCTTCGCTGGCGGCGTGGTGGCGGCCGCCGCGCTGCAATCCTCGACGGCCGTCGCCGTCATCATCGGAGGCTTTGCCGGTCAGGGGCTGATCGGCACGGCGCCCGCGCTGGCCGTGCTGCTGGGCGCCGATGTGGGCACCAGCCTCGCCGCCCAACTCCTCGCGACCGATGTGAAATGGCTCTGGGCCGTGCTGCTGGCGGCTGGCGTGCCGCTCTTCCTGACCGCAAGAGGCGAGCGGCGGAAGGGGATGGCGCGGCTGCTGATCGGCCTCGGCCTCGTGCTGCTGGCGCTCTCGCAAATGGGCCTTGCCGCCGCGCTGCTGCGCGAATCCCCCACTGTGCGCCTGGTGCTGGCGACCCTGGGGGCGGAGCCGCTGCTGGCCTTCCTGCTGGCGGGCCTGCTGACCTGGCTCGTGCATTCCAGCCTCGCCATCGTCCTGCTGGTCATTTCGCTGGCCGCTTCGGGTCTGGTGGGGTCGGCGCTCTCGGTCGCACTGGTGCTTGGGGCCAATGCGGGCGGGGCGGCGGCGCCGCTGCTGGCGCTTGCGGGCTCCGGGCCGGCGGCGCGACGCGTGGCACTGGGCAATCTCGGCATGCGCGGCGGCCTCGCCGTGCTGGCGCTCCCGCTGGCGGCACCGCTGGGGCAGGGGCTGGAGGCACTCTTCATGACCCCCGGGCTGCGCGTCGGCATGGCGCATCTGGGCTTCAACCTGCTGGTGGCCTTGGTCTTCCTCTCCCTGCTTGGCCCCGTGGCGCTCCTGCTGGAACGCCTGCTGCCCGCGGCCGAGGCCGGGCCTGATGCCGACCAGCCCCGCCATCTGGACCCGAGCGTGCTCGAATCCCCTGTGGAGGCGCTGGGCTGCGCCACGCGTGAGGCGATCCTGCTGGGCGAGCGGGTGGATGCGATGCTCGCGCAATCCTGGACCGCCATCGAGACCGGCGACGGAGCACGCATCCGCGCCGTGGAGCAGGCCGATGACGCGGTGGACCGGCTGCATGAGGCGATCAAGCTCTACCTCGTCCAGGCCTCCCGCGCCGAGATGTCGGGCGAGGAGAGCGCCCGCGCTGTCGAGATCCTCGCCTTCGTCATGAATCTCGAGCATGTGGGCGACATCCTCGACAAGAATCTGATGGAGTTGGCGGCGAAGCGCGGCCGCCTCGGCCTCTCCTTCTCAGAGGAGGGGCTGGAGGAACTGCGCGCCCTGCACGCCCGCATCATGGAGACGATGCGCCTATCCCTGAATGTCTTCACCACGCGCGACCTTGGCCTCGCCCGCCGCCTCTTTGCGGACAAGGCGGGGCTTCGCGCGGCGGAGCGGGAGGCGGCGGGCCGGCATTTCGACCGGCTGCGCCAGGGCCGCTCGGAATCGCTGGAGACCAGCGCCATCCATCTCGACATGATCCGTGACCTGAAGCGCATCCATGGCCACCTGACCGCGGTCGCCTATCCCATCCTGGAGGCGGCTGGTGAATTGGCGGAGAGCCGCCTCCGGGCGCGGACGGAATGATCGGGGCACGGGCGCGGGGCAGGCGGGACTGCCCAGGATTGCGGCATCGGCCGCGCCATGGCCATCTGTGCCGGGCCGCTGGTGCGTTCCGCCAGGTTGCAGGAGGAGATAGTTTGCCTTGATGGACGCTCTCGATCCCACGCCCGACCGCGGTGGCCCCGCGCAGCCCCTCCTCGCCGTGAAGGGGCTGGTCAAGCATTTCCCGCTGAAGGGCGGCCTGCTCGGCCGCACCCAGGCGGTCGTCCGCGCCGTGGACGACGTGGAATTCGACGTGGTGAAGGGCGAGACGCTCGGCATCGTGGGCGAATCCGGCTGCGGCAAATCCACCACGGCGCGGCTTCTCATGCGCCTGCTGGAGCCCAATGCCGGCACCATGATCTTCGATGGCGAGGCGGTGGGCGAGAATGTCCAGGCCGGCGGAATCACGCTGCGCGAGTATCGCCGCCAGGTGCAGATGGTCTTCCAGGACAGCTACGCCTCGCTCAACCCGCGTCTGCCGATCGAGGAGACGATCGCCTTCGCCCCGCGCATCCACGGCCTCTCGGCCGATGAGTCGGTGACGCGCGCTCGCGAATTGCTCGCGGCCGTGGGCCTCGCCCCCGAAAGCTTCGCCCGCCGCTACCCGCATGAACTCTCAGGCGGGCAGCGACAGCGCATCAACATCGCGCGCGCCCTGGCGTTGCGCCCCAAGCTTGTCATCCTGGACGAGCCGGTCTCGGCGCTCGACAAGTCGGTCGAGGCGCAGGTCCTGAACCTGCTGGTGGATCTGAAGGCCGAGTTCGGGCTGACCTATGTCTTCATCAGCCATGATTTGAACGTGGTGCAGTACATCAGCGACCGCGTGCTGGTGATGTATCTGGGCGAGGTGGCGGAGATGGGCCCGGTCGGCGCCATCTATGACCGCCCGGCGCACCCCTATACCCGCGCGCTGCTGGACAGCCGGCCCTCGATGGACCCCGCCAAGCGGCGCACCAAGCCGCCGCTGACGGGCGATCCGCCGAACCCGGTGAACCCGCCCTCCGGCTGCCGCTTCCGCACACGCTGCGGCCATGCCGAGGAGGTCTGCGCCGCGAGGAAGCCGCTGATGGCCGATCTGGGCGGCGGGCATATCGTTTCCTGCCATATGGCCACGCCCGGCAGCGGGCACAGCCAGGCCGGGAGCCTCGCGGCATGAGCGCGGCGCTGAAGACCAACGCGCCGCCGCTGGTGAAGCTGCGGGACCTGCATGTGACGTTCAAGACGCGCGACCGCACCGTGCACGCGGTGAATGGCGTGGATCTCGACCTCGCCGCCGGCGAGGTGCTCTGCATCCTGGGCGAGAGCGGCTCGGGCAAGTCGGTCACGCTGCGCGCGCTGATGAAGCTCCTGCCGAAATTCGCGCAGATCAAGGGCGGCATCGAGGTCAATGGCCGCGACGTCAATGCCATGAGCAACAGCCAGCTCGCCGATTTCCGCGGCGGCGAGGTGGCGATGATCTTCCAGGAGCCGATGACGGCGCTGGACCCGGTCTTCACGGTGGGCCGCCAGATCGCCGAGACGGTGCAGCGGCATGAGGGCGTCTCCCGCGCCACGGCCGATGCCCGGGCGCTGGAATTGCTGGAACTGGTGCAGATCCCCTCCGCCAAGCGGCGCCTGGCCGCCTATCCGCATGAGCTCTCGGGCGGCCTGCGGCAGCGCGCGATGATCGCGGTCGCCTTGGCTTGCCGCCCCAAGCTGCTGCTCGCCGACGAACCCACAACGGCGCTGGACGCGACCGTGCAGATCCAGGTGCTGCTCCTGCTGCGCGAGCTGCAGGAGAAGCTCGACATGGGGGTCATCTTCGTGACCCACGACCTCGGCGTGGCGGGCGAGATCGCGGACAAGGTGGCCGTCATGTACGCCGGCCGCGTGGTTGAGGAGGGGCCGGTCTCGGGCCTCATGGCCGGCCCGCTGCACCCCTATGCCCAGGGCCTGCTCGGCGCCACTGTGCATCCCGGCATGCGCGGCAAGCGGCTGACCACGATCCCCGGCGCGCCGCCCATGCTGGATGTGGCACCGACCACCTGCGCGTTTTCCCCGCGCTGCGAGTATGCCGAGGCGGCCTGCACCGCCGGCGTGCCTGCGCTCGTCGAGGCTTCGCCCGGCCGTTTCGCGCGCTGCGTCCGCGTGCCGAAGGGCGTGTGATCTGTCTCTGCAGGCGCGGCATGCGCCGCGTGGAGTGACGAGCGCGCGCGCCTGATCTAGCCTCCCCTCCGATTCCAGAGGGGAGCAGGCATGATGGCAAAGGCGCCGAAGACGAAGACCACCGAAAAGGCGAGCGAGCGCAGCGGCGGCAAGCTGCTGGCTGATGCGCTGGTGGCCAATGGCGCGACGCATGTCTTCGCCGTGCCCGGCGAGAGCTATCTCGACCTGCTGGACGGTCTCTACTCCGTCCGCAACCGCATCGAGCTCATCACCTGCCGCTTCGAGGCCGGCGCCGTCCATATGGCGGAAGCGCACGGCAAGCTGACCGGCCGCCCCGGCGTGTGCATCGTCACGCGCGGCCCGGGCGCCTGCCATGCCGCCATCGGCGTGCATGTGGCGCAGCAGGACAGCACGCCCATGGTGCTGCTGGTCGGCCAGATCCCGCGCGAGGAGACGGATCGCGAGAGCTTCCAGGAGGTGGATTACCGCCGGATGTTCTCGCCCATCGCCAAATGGGTGACGCAGATCGATGACGCGCATCGCATCCCCGAGATCATGGCGCATGCCTTCGACGTCGCGGTCAGCGGCCGCCCCGGCCCGGTGGTGGTCGCCATCAGCGAGGAGATGCAGAAGCATCTCTCGGCCGTGCCGGATATCGGCCCCGCCGATGTGGCGCCCGCGCATCCCGCGCCCGATGCCATCCCCAAGCTGATGAAGCTGCTGGCCAAGGCAGAGCGCCCGCTCGCCGTGCTGGGTGGCAGCCGCTGGAGCGCCGAGGGCCGCGCGGCCATCCGCGACTTCCTGGTGGCGAACGACATCCCGACGGCGGTCTCCTTCCGCCGGCAGTCGCTCTTCGACGGCACGTCCAAGCACTACGCGGGCGATCTCGGCGTCGGCGCCGATGCGGCGCTGGTGGCGGCGGCCAAGGAATCCGACCTTATCCTCGCCTTCGGCACGCGCATGGGTGAGCCGGTGAGCCAGGGCTACACGCTGCTGGACATGGCGGGCGCCACGCCGCTCGTGCAGGTGCACCCGGAGCAGTCGGAAATCGGCCGCGTCTATCGCCCCGCACTCGGCATCACCAGCGATGTGAACGCCTTCGCCCTCGCCATCCGGAATGAGCGGGTCAAGAAGCCGAAATGGGCGGCCTGGCGGAAGCAGGTGCGCGCCGCGCGCGAGGCGCAGGCGGTGGCGCCGGAATATGAGGGGCCGCTGAACCTGGCGCGCGCGCTGCAGGCGCTGGAGAAGGTGCTGCCCAAGGACACGATCTTCACGACCGACGCCGGCAATTTCGCCACCTGGCCCAGCCGCTTCATGCATGTGAAGGAGGCGCAGGAATTCCTCGGCCCCACCAATGGCGCCATGGGCTATGGCGTGCCGGCGGCCATCGGCGCGGCCATCACATACCCCGAACGGCAGGTGATCTGCTTCGTCGGCGATGGCGGCTTCCTGATGACGGGGCAGGAAATCGCGACCGCCTTTCACCACAAGGTGGCGCCCATCATCATGGTGTTCAACAACGGGATGTACGGCACGATCCGCATGTACCAGGAGCGCGTCTATCCCGAGCGCGTCTCCGGCACGGAACTCACCAACCCCGACTTCGCCCGCTTCATCGAGGCCTTCGGCGGCCATGGCGAGGTGGTGACCGCGACGGACGAGATGGTCCCGGCCTACAAGCGCGCGGTCGCCAGCGGGAAGCCCGCCATCATCGAGGTGCGGATGAACCCGCAGCAGGTGACGAACCGGGCCACCATTGCCGATCTTCGGGCGCAGTCCACGGGGAAGAAGAAGTAAGCCCAGGGGCGCTGCCCCTGGACCCCGCCGAGGGGCTTGCCCCTCGGAACCCGTCTCAATCCAAGTGCGCTTCCAGCATCCACAGCGCCTTGTCGAGCATGCGCGAGGTGGCGGTGAAGAGGTCCGCCGTGTCGGCATCGCCTGCCTCGCCGGCGGTGTCGATGGCCTTGCGGGTGGTCTCGGCCAGCGCGGCGTAGCGATCGGCCAGCGCCGCCACATGCGCCATGCCGTCGCGCAGATCGGCGGGGTAGGGCGCGAGGCGCGTGGCCGCCCCCACCGCCTGGGTGGTTCCATTGGGCGTGCCTCCGAGTTGGACGATGCGCTCCGCCACATCGTCCACCGCCTCGCCCAGCTGGTCGTAGAACTCCTCGAACTTGGCATGCAGCGCCGCGAAATGAGGCCCGCGCACGGTCCAATGCGCCATGCGGACACCGTTGGTCAGGTCCATCAGATCCGCCAGCGCGCTGTTGAGCAGGTCCACGCTGGTGAGGCGGGCATTCTCGCCCAGGGTGTTGCGGGTGCGGGCAAGCTTCGCCATGCGGTGCATCTCCATGCTGTGAGCTGTAGATATGGGGGCTGGCGCGCAGCTTTCAGATGACAAGACCGTCATGTCATGGCAGCGTTGCGCCATGGCGTCGCGCATTTCCACCTATGCGGAGTTCTGGCCCTTTTATCTGCGCGAGCATGCCGCGCCGTTGACGCGACAGGTGCACGCGCTCGGCACCGGGCTCGGCTTGCTGCTGCTGCTCGTGGCGCAGGTGCTGGGGCCGTGGTGGCTTGTCCTCGCCGCTCTCATGGCAGGCTATGGCTTCGCGTGGCTCTCGCACATGCTGGTGGAGCGCAATCGCCCGGCGAGCTTCAAGCATCCCTGGTGGTCGCTCATCTCCGATTTTCGCATGGCTTGGTGCATGCTGACCGGTACGTTGGGCGCCGAATTGGCAAAGGCCGGCGTCACACCGGGACGTTGACGTAGCGCACCGCCTCGGGCCCGCCCTCGCCCACATGGAAGGCGGCAGCGCGGGCGAGCGTCCCGCGGTCCTCGTCGGAGAGGCGACCCACCTCGCGCAGGTGCTCCGCCCAGCTCTCAATGGCCCAGAGTTCCACCCAGCGGTCGGGTTGGGCGATATCCTCGTAGAGGCGCCAGGTGGCAGCCCCGCCGCGCAGGCGCACCAGGCGGCACTCGGCCATGATGGCGAGGAAGGCATCGCGGTCTGCGGCGGGCACTTGGTATCGCACCACTTCCAGCACGCGGTTGGCGCCCTCATGCAGCAATTCGCGCAGTTCGGCCGCCGCCGGGGCAGGGCGGGCGAGTTCCACGCTGGGGGGCGGGACGGGTGCCTCGCCCTCCAGCCGCCACCCCCGTACCGTGATGGCGCCGAGGGCCGCGCCCAGCGCGAAGAGCGCCATGGCCCAGGTGACGCCCACCTGCCCCGCGATCCAGCCGGACAGCGCCGAACCGGCTGCCAGCGCTCCGAAGAAGCACATCTGGTAGATGCCGATGGCCCGCGCCCGCACCCAGGCGGGCGCCGCCATCTGCGCCGAGGCCTGGAGTGTGGAGGCTGCTGAGATCCAGGATACGCCGTACAGCGTCATCCCGAGCGCGGCGAAGCTCCAATGATGCAGCAGCGCCAGGATCGCCATGGCGAGTGCCCCGATCAGCGAGGCCCAGAGCACCATGCCGGAGCGATCCAGCCGCCCGCGCAAGGCCGGCAGCAGGAAGCCCGCCCCCACCGCGCCTACGCCCATGCAGCCAAGCAAGAGGCCGAAGGATTGTGGGCCGAGGCCCAGCGTGTCTCGCACCAGCAGCGGCAGCAGACCCCAGACCGCGGAGCCGAACAGGAAGAACACCACGGCGCGGATGATCGCCGCATGCATGGCGGGGGTCGCGGCCACGAAGCGCGTGCCCGCCCGCACGGCCGAGAGGAAATGCTCGCGCGGCATGCGCAACGAGCTGGGCGCGCGCTTCCAGGCGAAGAGGGCGGCCACCATCACCATCAGGCAGGCGGCGTTCAGCGCGAAGGCGGCGCCCATGCCGAACCAGGCGATGGTGAGCCCGCCGATGGCCGGGCCGATCGCGCGGGTGATGTTGAAGCCGATGCCGTTCAGCGCGATGGCGCTGACGAGGTCGCTGCGGGGCACCAGCTCAGGCGTGGTCGCCGCCCAGGCCGGGAAGGTCATGGCGAGGCCGGCGCCCAGCGCGAAGGTCAGCGCCACCAGCCCCCAGGGCCCCAGCGCGTCGAAGCCGCTCAGTACGCAGAGCAGCAGGGCCGTTCCCGCCATCCAGAGCTGCGCGCCGATGAGAAACAGGCGCCGGTCCATGATGTCGGCCAGCGCGCCGGCGGGCAGCGCCAGCAGGAAGACCGGCAGCATGGAGGCGGCCTGCACGAGGCTCACCATCATGGGCGAGGGGTCTAGGCTGGTCATCAGCCAGCCCGCCGCCGTGTTCTGCACGAAGAGCCCGATGTTGGAGGCGAGGTTCGCCAGCCAGAGCATCCGGAAGGCCGGATGGCGCAGGGGCGCCAAGGCGGCCGGGTTCTTCATCGGCTGCCCCTGCCTCTCAACTGACGGCGAATTTCAGCGCGCAGAGGGCCGAGAGCACCCAGACGGCGCCATGCACCTCACCGGCGCGGCCGGCCAGCGTCTTGATGCCGGCATAGGCGAGGAAGCCCAGGCCGATGCCGGTCGCGATCGAGAAGGTGAAGGGCATCGCAAGGACGGTCAGCATGGCAGGGAGGTACTCGGTCTCATCCCCCCAATCCACGGATTTCAGCGCTTGCGCCATGAGGCAGGCGACGAAGACCAGCGCCGGCGCGGTGGCGAAGGCGGGCACCGAGGCCGCGAGCGGAGCAAGGAACAGGGCGAGCAGGAAGAAGCTCGCGACGGTCAGCGCGGTGAGGCCGGTGCGGCCGCCCTGCTGGATGCCCGCCGCACTCTCGATGTAGCTGACGGTGGTGGAGGTGCCGAGCGCGGCTCCCACCATGGCGCCGCCGGAATCCGCCATCAGCGCGCGGCCCAGGCGCGGCACGCTGCCATCCTCGCGCATCAGGCCGGCGCGGTGCGTGGTGGCGATGAGGGTGCCGGCATTGTCCAGCAGATCCACCAGGAAGAAGGTGAAGACCACGCTGAGCAGGCCGAGTTGCAGGGCACCCGCGAGATCCATCTGAAGGAAGGTCGGCGCCAGCGAGGGCGGCGGGGCGAAGACGCCCTGGAACTGGGTGAGGCCGAAGGGAATCCCCGCCGCCGCTGTCGCCAGGATTCCGATGATGACCGCGCCCGGCACGCGCCGCGCGGCGAGTGCGGCCATCAGGATGAAGCCCGCGCAGCCGAGCAGGACGGGCAGGGTGGTGAGCTTGCCCATCGTCACCAGCGTCGCCGGATGGGCCACGACGAGGCCCAGATTCTTCAGCCCGATCAGCCCGAGGAAGAGGCCGATGCCGGCCGCGATGCCGAGCTTGAGCGAGAGCGGGATGCCGCCGATCAGCCATTCGCGCAGGCGCACGGCGCTGATGGCGAAGAAGATCATGCCGGAGAGGAAGACCGCGCCCAGCGCCACCTGCCAGGGCACGCCCATGCTGCCCACGACGACGAAGGCGAAATAGGCGTTCAGCCCCATGCCGGGGGCGAGCGCGATCGGGTAGTTGGCCAGCAGCCCCATCAGCGCCGAGCCGATGGCCGCGGCGAGACAGGTCGCGACGAAGGCCGCGCCGGGATCGATGCCGGCCGCCGCCATGATCTGCGGATTCACGATCAGGATATAGGCCATGGTGAGGAAGGTGGCCACACCGGCCGCCATCTCGCGCCGGGCCGTCGTGCCGTGCTCGTTGAGGGCGAAGAATCGTTCCATGTCGCTGCTCCGCGGGAATCCCGATACGGAGTGTTTACGCGGAATCGCGCCGCATGCCTCCTGGGCGAAACCGATGCGGGCGGGGCGCCGACGGCTTCGCCACGCGGATGTGCATCCGGCCTGCCGCGATGCCTGCGGCTTGGGCGTCAGGCCGGCTCGGGCAGGCCAAGGAGGCCGCGCAGGGAGGCGGCTGGTGTGGCGAGTTCCGCCAGGGTGGTGGCGTCCAGCACGGCCAGGAACGCCGCACGCGCCTCGGCCAGGCGCTGTTTCAGCAGGCAGGCGGGCGTGATGGCACAGTCGCCGCCGGCGAGGCAGGGCACGAGGTCGAGGTCCGGCTCCATACGGCGGACGACTTCGCCCGCGGTGATCTCTGCCGCGTCGCGCGCCAGCGCGAGGCCGCCGCCGCGTCCACGCAAGGTGCGGACCAGCCCCGCCTGGCCCAACTGATGCGCCACTTTCATGAGATGCGCCTCCGAGATCGCGTAGGCGCGCGCCACCTCGGCGATGGTGGCGCGCCCTTCGGGCTGGACCGCGAGGTGGATGAGCATGCGGAGGGAGAAGTCGGTCAGGGTCGTCAAACGCATGGCCGAAAAGATACCCAATCGATATTGCTTTTCAAGCGGCTCAGGCGATAAGATGTATTCAAGATAGATCTTATGAGGCCCCCATGACCCCTCTCGCCCTGTTCCTCCTCCCCGGCAACCTCGTCAGCGACGCGCTTCATATCGAGGCGGAAGACAGCCGGGTGATGACCCGCACGCTGGTCAACATGCTGTTCTGGAACCTATGCGCCGTGCTCGTGGTGCTTCCCTTTGTCTGAGCCGGTGAGCGAGGCCGAGATCGCGCGCCTCGTCGCGCGCTTCTATGAGCGGGTCCGCGCGCACCCGACCCTCGCCCCCGTCTTCGCCGCCGCGATCGGCGAGGGGGCCAACGAATGGGCGGCGCATGAGGAAAAGCTCTGCCGCTTCTGGTCCTCGCTGATGCGCCGCAGTGGCGCCTATCACGGTGACCCCTACGGCGCGCATCTGCGCCTGCCCGGCCTGACACCCGGCATGTTCGGCGAGTGGCTGGCGCTCTTCGAGGCGTGCGCCGCCGAGACGCTGCCGCCGGAGATGGCACAGGCCTTCTGCGAACGCGCTGCACGCGTCGCGCGCAGCCTGCGGATGGGTATCTTCGAGCGCATCGGCGGCTGACCGGGCGCCCTCCCGCGCGCGGCATAGGCATTGCATGGCTGCAATGCAAACCGCGAATGGGAGACCCCCGCCATGCTCGATCTCCGCCGCCGCTCACTGCTCGCGGCCCCGGCCCTCATTGGTGCCCTTGGCGCCAGCGAGGCGGAGGCCCAGCAGGCCCAGCCGCTGCGCATCGCCATGTCCATCGGCGATGTGCCGCGCCTCTGGGGCGGGCCGGAAGCGGGGTTCGAGGGCGTGCGCTTCGGCTCCTACTTCGTCTATGACAGCCTGACGCTCTGGGATCTCTCGCGCGCCGATGCGCCCTCCACGCTGCGGCCTGGCCTCGCCACCTCCTGGCGGGTGGATGAAGCGGATCGCCGCCGTTGGATCATCGAGCTGCGCCAAGGCGTGAAGTTCCACGACGGCTCGCCCTTCGACGCCGATGCCGCGATCTGGAACCTGGACAGCATCTTCAACAGCAGCGCCCCGCAATTCGAAGGCACGCGCTCGGGCCTTGTGCGCGGCCGAGCCACTTCGGTGGGCAGCTACGAGAAGCTCGACACGCATCGCATCGCGATCGTGACGCGCGAGGTGGATGCGACCTTCCCCTACCAGATGGCCTTCCTCTGGTTCGCCTCGCCCAGCCATTGGCAGGCGATGGGCGGAGACTGGCAGCGCTTCGCCATGAACCCCTCCGGCACCGGCCCCTACAAGGTGACCTCCGTGACGCCGCGCCAGCGCGCCGAACTGGAGGCGAACCGCGATTATTGGGAGCCGGGCCGCGTGCCCAAGGCGCCGCGCACCGTGCTGCTGCCCATCCCGGACGGGCCGGCGCGCGTGGCCGCCCTCCGCGCGGGCCAGGTGGACCTCGTCGAATCCCTGCCCACTGACACCATCGCGCCCCTGCGCGCCGCCCGCTTCCAGATCGTGCAGAACGCCTATCCGCATATCTGGGCCTGGCGCCTGAACGTGACGGAGGGATCCCCCTTCGCCGACATCCGGGTTCGCCAGGCGGCGAATCTCGCGGTGGATCGCGATGGCATCGTCTCCCTCCTTTCCGGCGCCGCGCAGGCCGCCCGCGGCAAGGTGACGCCGGATGATCCCTGGTTCGGCAACCCGCAATTCCGCCTGCGGCATGACGTGGCCGAGGCTCGGCGGCTGATGACCGCGGCCGGCTATTCCGCCGCGCGCCGCTGCGCCATCAGCGTCATCATGCCCATCTCGGGCGGCGGCCAGATGGTGCCTCAGCCGATGAACGAGGCGGTGCAGGCCGGCCTGCGCGAGGCCTTCTTCGACGTCAGCTTCCTGCCGGTGGATTTCGCCACCGCCATCAACCAGATGCGCGCCGGCGCGCGCGACCCCGCTTCGCGCGGCGCGCATGCCATCAACGTCGCCATCCCCTCGATGGAGCCCAACACCGGCTGGCTGATCTATGACAGCCAGCTCTCCAACCCGCGCGGCATCAACTGGGGCTACTACAATTCCCAGGCGGTGGACGCGCAGCTGCGTGTCGTGCGCAACAGCTTCGACCCGGCCGAGCAGACGCGGCAGATGGCACAGCTGCACAACATCCTGATCGACGAAGCCGCGTTGCTGGCCGTGGTGCATGACCTCAATCCGCGCGCGCTCAGCCCACGCTGCCGCGGCTTCGTCCAGGCGCGGAGCTGGTTCCAGGACTACACGCAGATCAGCCTCGCCTGAGGGGGATCTGCGCGGGCCGCGCATTGATCTCGCGCATGTTCCCGCGCGCGAAACTTGCCATGATGCGGGGGGCGCCTTCCATTCCGGGGGTGTCCCCTGTCTGCATGAGGAAACGCGCGAACATGTCCGCCGCCATCCGCCTGAAGGCCCGCTGAGCCATGGCCGAGATCGACCACATCGTCCTCGGCGCCCGCACCCTGGAAGAGGGGGCCGGCTTCGTCACGCGCCTGCTCGGCGTGAAGCCGCAGGCCGGCGGCAAGCATGAGGGGGCGGGCACGCACAATATGCTCGTGGGCCTTGGCCCCGATTGTTATCTGGAGATCATCGCGCCCGATCCGAGCCAGCCGGAACCCCCCCAGCCGAGGCTTTTCGACCTGGACGACCCCGCCACGCGCCTGATGCTGGAGGCCGAGCCGCGGCTGCTGGGCTGGGTGGCGCGCACGCCCTCGATGGATTCCGTCATGGCGCGGCTCGGTCCGCGTGGGGGCGCGGTGCGAGAGATGAAGCGCGGCGACCTCGCCTGGCGCTTCGCCGTTCCCCCCCAGCGCCAGGACATGGACAACCTCATCCCGCCGATGATCGAGTGGCGGGGCGAGCGCGCCGGGCGCCACCTGCATGACAGCCATTTTCGCCTCACGGCGCTGGAGGCGGAGCATCCCGAGGACGAAGCGCTGCGCCGCGCGCTGGAGGAGCGCGGGCTCGGCGCCGCGCTCAAGGTCAAGCGCGGGCCGCATCCACGCTTGATCGCGCATCTGCGCGCCGCGGACGGCACGGAGCACACGCTGACCAGCGGCTGAAGGGTGCCGAAGGCCCCTCCTCGCCGTGTTCAGGCCATGCTATTTTGCCTGCAATGTCAGGCGTGATGCGAAGCAGTGGTCTGCGGGACCTGGGCGGGGCGGTAGCGCCAGACGCTCGCTGGCGGGAAATTCGCCACGGTGAAGGCCATCCGCCGCGCCGTCAGCCCAAGCCGGCGATAGGGCAGGGGCGAGGTGGCGCAATAGGTGTAGAGCAGGAAGCCGCGGCCTGGCGCCACGCTCTCCACCGCGTCCCGGAAGGCCGCCTGACGCTCGAGCGGCAGCAGCACCAGCGGGATGCCGCAGATGGCCGTGCCGATCCGGCCCTGCATCTGCGCGGACAGGGCGTTCCTGAGGTCGAAGGCATCGCCGCAGATCACGTTCACGCCGGGCAGGCTGCGCCGCAGGAATTCCGCCATTTCGGGCACGATCTCGACCACGATGAGCTTCTCGGCCGGCACGCCCGCCGCGAGCAGGGCGGCCGAGATGACGCCGGTGCCGGCGCCCAGTTCCAGCACGTATTCGTCCGGTCCCCGCTCCACCGCCGCCGCGATCCGCTGGCACAGCGCGGGCGAGGACGGGATGATCGAGCCCATCTGCAGCGGGTTGCGCAGCCAGCGGCGGAAGAACAGGGTCTTGTTGGCGTCCGGCGCCGGCCGGCCCAAGGTCATTTCAGACACATCACGCTCCTGTTGCGTTGCGTGCCCGGCCTGAGGGGAAGCACTGACCGATGACCGCCCGCGTCCTTGCGGTGGATGACATCGCAGCCAATCTCCGCCTGCTCGAGGCCAAGCTGCAGGCCGAGTATTACGAAGTCCTGCTCGCCTCCAGCGGCCAGGAGGCGTTGACGACAGCTTTCACGCAATTGCCAGACGTCATTCTCCTGGATGTCATGATGCCGGGGATGGATGGCTATCAGGTGTGCAGTGCGCTCAAGGCGGATGCACGCACGCAGCATATTCCGGTCGTCATGGTGACGGCCCTGACCGACAGCAGCGAGCGCGTGCGCGGACTCGAGGTCGGCGCCGACGATTTCCTCTCGAAGCCGGTGGATGACGCCACCCTCTTCGCCCGGCTGCGCGCCTTGCTGCGTGTGAAGCAGGTGCAGGATGCCTGGCGCCTTCGCGCCGAGACGGCGCGGGAGCTTGGCCTCGAGAGCAGTGCGCCGGAGCCGGCGATCTCGGTCGCCCATGCCCGGGCGCTTGTGCTGGCCGAGGTGCCGGAGGAGATGGCCGCGGTGCGTGACGCGTTGCAGGCGGATGCGATCAAGACGGTCTGCGTCACCAGCATCGACGAGGCGCAGAAGCAGTTGATGAAGGGCGAGTTCGATCTCGCCCTGCTCGCCCTGCCGCCGGATGCGACGGAGGTGCTGCGCCTCGCCTCGCGCCTGCGCGCGCAGAACAACACGCGGGATCTGCCGCTGCTGCTGCTGGCCGATACGGCGCAGAAGACGCAGGTGCTGCGCGGCTTCGACCTGGGCGCCAATGACCACGCCTTCCGCCCGCTCGATCCCAATGAGCTGCGGGCGCGCGCCCGCAACCAGATCCGCCGCAAGCGCTACCAGGAGCGGCTGCGCGCCGAGCTGGACCGCTCGCTGGAAATGGCCGTCACCGACCAGCTGACCGGCCTGCGCAACCGCCGCTATGTGCGCCGCCACCTGGACGGGCTGCTGCGCACCGAGGAAGCGGCGGTGCTGCTGGTGGATATCGACAAGTTCAAATCCATCAACGACACCTACGGCCACAATGTCGGCGACGTCGCGCTGCGCGAGGTGGCCGAGCGGCTGCGCGTGCAGCTCCGCGCGGCGGACGTGGTCGCCCGCTATGGCGGTGAGGAATTCCTGGCCGTGCTGACCGGCGCGCCCAGCGCCTATGCGCTGATCGTGGCCGACCGCCTGCGCGAGGCCATCGCGGCCGAACCCATCCGCACGGGGGATGTGGTGCTGCCGGTCACCATCAGCATCGGCGTGGCCGTGGGCGGACCCGGCGTGCCGGCGGACCAGCTGATCGGTTCGGCCGACGAGGCGCTCTACCGGGCCAAGCGGGATGGTCGCAACCGTGCCTATCTGGCGGACCCCGACCTCGATAAATCCGCCCAATAGCGTGTCACGAAAAAAGGCGGCGCCCCGATCGGGCAGCCGCCTTTTTCACGGGGTGGCGCGGGTGAAGCCCGCGCGCGCCTTACTTGATCTTGCCTTCGCGATAGACGACGTGCTTGCGCGCCTTCGGGTCGTACTTCTTCAGCTCGAGCTTGCCGGTGGCCGTGCGGGTGTTCTTCTTCGTCACGTAGAAGTGGCCCGTATCGGCGCTGCTGATCAGCTTGATGAGGATCGTGTTGGCCTTGGCCATGGTCTTGTCTTTGCTCTGCTCTGCGTGCGGTACGCGTGAGGGCGCCGGGCCGGAGGCCGGTGCGGGAATGGAGTGGCGGTTCTAGCGCCCTTGCCCGGGACGTCAAGCCTTTGCGTCAACCCTTTCGTTTGCGCCCGCCGCGCATGCGGGCCGGCGCGCCGCCCATCATGAGTTCGAAGACCAGGCTGCCGGTCTGGGCATTGGCCTCGCGCAGCCGCGCCTCCACCTCGTCGGCCAGGCGGATCACCTGGCGGGAGTGGCGGCCCACCACGCTGCGCTTGTCCTCGGCCACGATCCAATGGTCCTGCGGCAGCGCCTTCATGGGCACGAAGCCCGAGGCGCCGGTCTCGTTCAGCGTCACAAAGACGCCAAAGGCGTGGATTCCCGAGACGCGGGCGGCGAAGGTCGCCCCCACCCGATCGGCCAGATAGGCGGCGAGGTAGCGGTCCACCGCATCCCGCTCGGCCGCGGCGGCGCGGCGTTCGGTGGCGGTGATGTGCTCGGCCGTTTCAGGGAATCGGGCGGTCTCGGGCTCGGAAAGGCCATCGGGGCCGAGCTTGAGCCCCCGGATCAGCGCGCGATGCACCAGCAAATCCGCGTAGCGGCGGATGGGCGAGGTGAAATGGGCGTAGCGCGGCAGGGCCAGGCCGAAATGGCCGATATTGTCGGGGTCATAGGCCGCCTGGGACTGGCTGCGCAGCACGGTCTCATTGACCATCCGCGCCTCGGGCATCTCCTTCACCTTTTCCAGGAGGCGCTGGAAATCGCGCGGCTGGAGCTGGCCCACAGGGTTCAACGAGAGGCCGAGGGTCGCCAGGAACTCCTTGAGGGAGTTGTATTTCTCATCCGAGGGCGGCGCATGGACGCGGTACATGCAGGGCTGCCCCAGCCGCTCCAGCTCCTCCGCCGCGCAGACATTGGCGGCGACCATGAACTCTTCGATGAGGCGGTGGCTGTCGAGCCGGGCGCGGGGGATCACGGCCGTGACATTCCCCTCGGCGTCCAGCATCACGCGGCGCTCGGGCAGGTCGAGGTCGAGCGTGCCGCGCCGCTCGCGCGCCGCGAGCAGGGCGCGGAAGGCGCCATAAAGCCGGCCGACATGTCCCTCGGGCAGGCCCTCCAGCTCTTCGCCCGCATCCTGCAGCGCCTGGATCTGCTCATAGGTGGTGCGGGCGAAGCTCTTCATCAGGCCGCGGCCGAGTTTGTGCCGCGTCTTGGTGCCGGCGGCGTCGAAATGCATCTCGACGAAGAGGCAGCCGCGTTCCTCCTGCGGTTTCAGGCTGCACCAGCCATTGGAGAGCGCCTCTGGCAGCATGGGCACGACGCGGTCGGGGAAGTAGACGGAGTTGCCGCGCGCCCAGGCATCGCGGTCCAGCGCCGAATTGGGCGTGACGTAGTGGGCCACATCGGCGATGGCGACGATGATCTTCCAGCCATCTCCCTCGGGCTCGGCGAAGACGGCGTCGTCGAAATCGCGCGCATCCTCGCCATCGATGGTGATGAGCGGCATCTCGCGCAGGTCGGTCCGCTTGGCGAGCGGCACGGCGCGGGCGCGCTCGGCCTGCTCCTCGGCCTCGGCTGTGAAGAGCTCGGGGATGCCATGGGCGTGGATGCAGATCAGCGAGACGGAGCGCGGCTCACCCACCTTCCCAAGCCGCTCCACGATGCGCGCGGGGCGCAGGCCGAAGCCGGTGGAGGGCAGGGATTCGGCCAGCACGATCTCGCCGCCATGCGCGCCGCCGGTCTCGCCGGGGGGCACGGTCCATTCGGCCTTCTGCCGCCGGTCGGTGGGGATGATGCGGCCATCCTGGAAGACGCCGAGGATGCGGCGGCGATCCTCGCTGCGCCCCAGGCGCTTCAGGGTGCGGCCCGCGTATTTCTCGCCGGTGATGTGGCGCAGCTTGGCCAGGACGCGCTCGCCGGGGGCGAGCGCCGTCTGCCCGCGCCGCTCGGGGTGCATGTAGATCACCGGGCGGCCTTCGCCCTCCCAGCCGATGGGCCGCGCGATGGGGTCGCCGTCCGGATCGGTGCCGAAGACCTCGACCACCATGGTCTCGGGCAGGCGGGTGGGACGGGGCGCATCCGCGCGGCCCGGTGCGGCGGGGCGATAGCGCGAGCCGGGGGCGAGGTTGGGCGGGGGCGTCGGCGCGGGCACGGGCGCGCCCGCGGCCTCGCCCGCGAAAGTGCGCTTGCCCACGGGTTTGGCGCTGCCCTCGAACTTCATCTCGGAGAGCAATTGCCGCAGTGCCGGCCGCTGCTCGGTGGCCAGGCCGAAATGCCGCGCGATCTCGGTCTTGCCGAGGCGGCCGCCCGTGGTGGCGAGGAAGGCCTTGATCTCAGCCTTGGACGGGAGGGGGGCGCCCTTGGGCGCCGCCTTCACCTTGGCGCGGCCGGGCTTCTTCGGCCGGGCCGCCTTGGGCGCGGGCGGCGCGAGCGAGAGGTCATCCGCCCGGCGCTTCGCATTGGACTTGCGGGCCTTGTGCCCCTTCGCCGGAGGCCCGCTGCGCGGCATCTCAGCCGGCCTTCTTCGGCTTGGCCGCGGGCTTCTTCGCGGGGGCCTTCTTGGCGGCCGGCTTCTTCGCAGGCGCTGCCTTCTTGGCCGCGGGCGTCTTGGCCGGCGCCGCCTTCTTCGCGGGCGCCTTCTTCACCGCGGGTACGGCGGCCTCCGCCTTCTTCGGCGCGGCCTTCTTCGCCGGCGCCTTGCGGCCGCCCTTGCCCTTCATGGGGGGCAATTCCTTGCCCTTCTCGGCCAGAAGGGCGATGCCCTCCTCCAGCGTCACCGCCTCCATCTCCGTGCCGCGCGGCAGGTTGGCGACGCGCGTCCCATGCATCAGGAAAGGCCCGAAGCGGCCGCGCCGCACTTCCACCGTGCCGCCCTTCGGGTGCTCGCCCAGCGTGATGCCGCGCGGCTTGGCGTTCGCCAGCAAATCCACCGCGCGGTTGAGGCCGATGGTCAGCGGATCATCATCGCGATCCAGCGATTTGCTGAGCGCGCCCATTTTCAGATAGGGGCCGAAGCGGCCGAGATTGGAGGTGATCTCCTCCTGCGTCTCCGGATGCAGGCCCACCACACGCGGCATGGAAAGCAGCACCAGCGCCGTCTCCAGCGTCATCACCTCGGGGTCCATCCCGCGGGTCAGGCTGGCGCGCTTGGGCTTGGTGGGCTTCCCCTTCTCATCCACCCCGGCCTCGCCGAGCTGCGCGTAGATGCCGTAGGGGCCGCGCCGCAGCGAGACCTCGAGGCCCGTCACCGGGTCACGCCCCAGGATGCGTACGCCATCGGCCAGCACGCCGCCGCCCTCGCCCTCAGCACCAGGCACGGCGAGCGGGCGGGTGTAGCGGCATTCGGGATAGTTCGAGCAGCCGATGAAAGCACCGGTCCGGCCCAGCCGCAGGCCGATCCGCCCGGTCGAGCAGGAGGGGCAGGCGCGCGGATCGCCGCCATCGGCGGGCTTGGGGAAGAAATGCGAGCCGAGTTCCGAATCCAGCCGATCAATGACGTCGCTGATCTTCAGATCCTTGGTGGCATCCACCGCCGCGCGGAAATCGTTCCAGAAGGCGCGCATCACGGCGCGCCAATCGGCGCGGCCGCCCGAGATGTCATCCAGCTGCTCCTCCAGCCCGGCGGTGAAGCCCGTATCCACGTAGCGCTCGAAGAAGGCGACGAGGAAGGAGGTGACGAGGCGCCCGCGGTCCTCGGGGATGAAGCGGCGCTTGTCCAGCTTCACATATTCGCGGTCCTGCAGGACCTGCAGGATGCTGGCATAGGTGGAAGGCCGGCCGATGCCGAGCTCCTCCATCTTCTTGACGAGCGAGGCCTCGGAATAGCGCGGCGGCGGCTGGGTGAAGTGCTGCGTCGCCTCCACCGATTGCCGCTTCACCGGGTCCTTCTCGCGCATCGGCGGCAGGATGCGGCTGTCCTCATCCGCATCATCCGCGGCATCGTCCGTATCTTCGCGGTAAAGCTTGAGGAAGCCGTCGAAGGCGATGACGCTTCCGGTGGCGCGCAGCCGCGTCTTGCCGCTGGGCTCCACCAGCTCGACCGTGGTCTGGTCCAGCTCGGCCGACTGCATCTGGCTGGCGACGGCGCGCTTCCAGATCAGCTCGTAGAGCTTGCGCTGCTGGTCGCTCAGATAGGGCGCGACCGCTTCCGGCGTCCGCGTCACATCGGTCGGCCGGATCGCCTCATGCGCCTCCTGCGCGTTCTTGGCGCGGCTGGAATATTCGCGCGGCGCGACGGGGAGATACTCCTCCCCGAAGGCGCGCTTGATGTGGCCGCGCAGCTCCTGGATGGCCTCGCGCGCCATCTGCACGCCATCCGTTCGCATATAGGTGATGAGGCCGACGGTCTCGCCGCCGATGGTCACACCTTCATAAAGGCCCTGCGCCGTCCGCATCGTGGCCTGGGCACCGAAACCGAGCTTGCGGCTGGCTTCCTGCTGCAGCGTGCTGGTCTGGAAGGGCGGCGGCGGGTTGCGCTTGACGCGCTTCTTCTCGACCGAGCCGACCGTGAAGGACGCGCCCTCGACGGCCGCCTTTGCCGCCATCGCGTCCTTCTCGTTGGCGAGATCGAACTGCTCGAGCTTGCGGCCCTGGTGGTGCGTCAGCCGCGCCGAGAAGGGCGCGCCGGCCGGCGTCAGGAACCGGCCCTGCACCGTCCAGTATTCGCGGGCGATGAAGGCCTCGATCTCGCTCTCGCGCTCGCAGATCAGCCGCAGCGCAACGGATTGCACGCGCCCGGCGGATTTGCTGCCGGGCAGCTTGCGCCAGAGCACGGGCGAGAGGGTGAAGCCCACCAGGTAGTCCAGCGCGCGGCGGGCGAGGTAGGCCTCGATCAGCGGTGTGTCGAGCTGGCGGGGATGCGCCATGGCGTATTGCACGGCGCGCTTGGTGATCTCGTTGAAGGTGATGCGCTGGACGTTCACGCCCTTCAGCGCGCCCGAACGCTCCAGCATGTCCTTCACATGCCAGGAGATCGCCTCGCCCTCGCGATCCGGGTCGGTGGCGAGGTAGAGGCGCTTGGCGCCGCGCAGCGCGCTGCTGATCGCGCGCATCTGCTTCTGGCCGCGCTCATCCGCCTCCCAATCCATGGCGAAGTCTTCTTCGGGGCGGACCGAGCCATCCTTGGGCGGCAGGTCCCGCACATGGCCGAAGGAGGCGAGGACGCGGAAATCCCCGCCGAGGTATTTCTCGATGGTCTTGGCCTTGGCCGGGCTTTCGACGACGACGATATCCGTCACTTCTGGTCCTTCGCGGCCTGCCGTCAGGCCAGTGCCACCCGGTTCCCGGGCAGGGTTTCGATGCGCCCGGCCAATTCCAGTTCAAGCAAGATGGCAGAGAGCTGAGAGGCCGATAGCTGGCAGCGCCTGCCCAACTCGTCAACCGCTATCGGGGTTGCACCTATCATTTCAAGGACTTGCGCCGAGGCCCCGGTTTCGGGTGGTGCCTCTTCCATGGCTTCAGGGGGTGTTTCCGGCAATTCGGCAAGGCGCAGGATGGGCAGCGCGGCCGGCGCCTCGGGCAGGAAGGCCAGCACATCTTCGGCCGTCTCGGTCAGGCGCGCGCCGCGTCGGATCAGGTCATTGGAGCCGCGGCAGCGCGGGTCGAGCGGGCTGCCGGGCACGGCGAAGAGTTCGCGCCCCGCCTCGGCGGCGAGGCGTGCGGTGATGAGCGTGCCCGATTGCAGCGCGGCCTCGATCACGACGACACCCAGCGAGAGCCCGGCGACGATCCGGTTCCGGCGCGGGAAGTGGCGGGCGAGGGGGGCGGTGCCGAGCGGCGCCTCGCTGAGAACGAGGCCGCCCTCGGCCACGATGCGCGCCTGGAGCGCGGCATTCTCGCGCGGGTAGGGGCGGTCGAGCCCGCCGGCGATGGCGGCGATGGTGGTGCCCGAACGCAGCGCGCCGGCATGGGCCCCGGCATCAATGCCGCGCGCCAGGCCCGAGATGACGGCGATGCCCCTCACCGCCAGCGCATCGGCCAGGTCCTCGGCGAAGCGGCGGGCGATGCCGCTCGCATTGCGCGCACCCACCACGGCCACACCGCGCTGGCGAAGCGGCGACAGGCTGCCCTGGGCCGCGAGGACCAGGGGCGCATCCTCGATCAGCGCGAGCAAGGGCGGGTAGTCGGCGTCATCCTGGAAGATCAGCCGTGCGCCCATGGCGGAGAGCGTCTCCATCTCGCGCAGCGCGCCGTCGTGCGGATGGGCACGGGGGCCCAGCGCCTCCAGCGCCGCTTCGGCGCTGCCATGCCGGGCCAACAGGCGGCGATGCAGCGCGGGGCCCACACCCTCGGTCCGGGCGAGGCGCAGCCGCGCGAGGGACATTATTTGCCCTGGCCGATGCGCGGTTCGGTGCGCGCGATCAGGCGCTGGATATTCGCCTCGTGCCGGATGATCACATAGACGGCGATGATGGTGATCGCGACCGCGGCGTCGAAGCGCAGCACGGCGAAGGCGGTGATGGCGGCCACCACCATGGCGGAGAGCGCGCCGACGGAGGAGATGCGCGACGTCGCGGCCCCCACGATCCAGCCCGCCGCGGCGGCGATGAAGACGCCCCAGCCGAGGCCGAGGAAAACGCCGAGCGCGGTGGCGACCCCCTTGCCGCCCTTGCCGCCCAGCCAGGGCGGGTGGCAATGGCCCATCACCGCAGCCAGCGCCGCCATGGGCGCATTGGCCGCGCCGAAGAGCCAGGTGACCAGCACCACGGCCAGCACGCCCTTGCCGAAATCAAGCAGCAGCGTCGCGGCCGCCAGCCACTTCTTCCCCGTGCGCAGCACGTTCGTCGCGCCGATATTGCCCGAGCCGATGCTGCGGATGTCGCCCAGCCCCGCCGCCTGCGTCAGCAGCAGGCCAAAGGGGATGGAGCCGAGCAGGCCAGCCAGCAGGGCCGCGAGGCCGGTGGACAGGATGTCATCCATCAGCCGAAGACCTTCCGGCCGGCCTTGATGGTGGCCATCACGCGGCCTTCCAGCGCGCGGCCGTCGAAGGGCGAGTTCTGCGCCTTGCCGGGCAATTGGCCGGCCTTCACCTGCCAGGCGCGGTCCGGCCAGAAGAGGCAGAGATCGGCCGGGGTGCCCACGGCAAGGCGGCCGGCCTCCAGCCCCAGCAGCGCGGCCGGCCGGTGCGTCATCAGGCCCAGCGCCGTCAGCAGCGGGAGGTTGCCGCCATGCACCTGCGCCAGCGTCACACCCAGCAGTGTGGCGAGGCCGACGCCGCCCGCCTCCGCCTGGGCAAAGGGCAGGCGCTTGTCATCCGCGTCGCGCGGCTGGTGGTCGGAGGCGATGGCGTCGATCGTCCCGTCCGCCAGCGCCGCCAGCACGGCGAGGCGATCCTCCTCCCGCCGCAGCGGCGGGCTGAGCTTGGCGTAGGAGCGGAAATCGCCGATCGCCGTCTCGTTCAGGTCGAAATAGGGCGGCGCCGTGTCGCAGGTGACGCGCAGCCCCTCGGCCTTGGCGGCGCGGATCAGGTCGAGGGCCGCGCCCGTGCTGACATGGCCGAAATGCACATGGCCGGAGGTGAGGCGGGCGAGGGCGATGTCCCGCGCCACCATGATCGCCTCGGCCGCCGCCGGAATGCCGGGCAGGCCGAGCCGCGTGGCCAGTTCGCCCTCGGTGGCGGAGCCGGTGCCGGCAAGGGACGGATCCTCCGGATGCTGCACCACCATGGCGCCGAAGGCCCGGGCATAGGAAAGGGCGAGGCGCATCATGCGGGCCGAGCCGATGGCCTTGGCGCCGTCGCTGAAGCCGGCCGCACCCGCCTCCCGCAGAAGGCCGTATTCGGAAAGGTCCTTGCCGGCGCAATGCTTCGTCGCCGCCGCATAGGGCAGCAGGGTGAGGCTGCCCGTCGCCTCGCCACGCCGGATGATGAATTCGACCAGCGCGGGGTCGTCCAGCGCGGGCTCGGTATCGGGCAGGAGGGCGAGGGTGGTGATGCCGCCGGCCGCCGCCGCCTGGGCCGCGCTCGCGATGGTCTCGCGGTGCTCGGCGCCCGGCTCGCCGATGCTGGCGCGCATGTCCACGAGGCCGGGGCAGAGGCAGGCGCCGCCGGCATCGAGCACCGGCACGCCCTCGGCCGGCGCGCCGGTCAGGCTCGCGATGCGGCCGTTTTCGATCAGCAGGGCGCCGGGCGCGTCGAGGCCGCTCGCAGGGTCGAGCAGGCGGGCATTGGTGACGAGGAGGTGTGCCATCGCCCCCGTTATAGCCGGGGCGGCGCGGCACGCCACGGGGCAGGCCCGCTGCCATGGGCGAAGCGGCGCAGCGCCTCGGCGTCGCGGATGCGGATCACGTTGTAGCCCTGCTCGATCCAGCCCATGCGCTCCAGCCCGGCCAGGCAGCGATTGACCAGCTGGCGCGAGGCATTGGCCATCTCGCCCAAGGCGGCCTGGGTGAGCCGGTAGCCCTCGGGCGCATCGGGCTCGGCATCGGCGGTGACGCGCAGCAGCGTGGCCGTGATGCGCTGCTCGGCGCGCGGCAGCAGCAGGTCCCGCACGGCGCCGATACTGAGGTCCTGGTTGGCGACGCTGAGGGCGGCGAGGGCGCGTATGCCGAGCGGTTCGGTTGCGGTGAATTCGTCGAGATCGGCGAGGCTCACATGCAGGGCGCAGGCGGCTTCCAGCGCCTGCACGGCAAGGATACGCGGGCGCCGCCCGGCGAATTGCCCATGCCCGAACCAACTGCCGGCCCTGAGGATGGTGGCCATATGCGGCGGCGACTCCGTGCCGCCCACATGGATGGCGAAAGAGCCCGATGCCACGCCGAACAGCCCGCCCGGCGAGGCGCCGACCTGGAAGACGACCTCTCCGGTCACGAAATGGCGCAGGTGGGCACGGTGGAGGAAGGTTTTCTGGACGGCGGCGGGCTGCCCCTGGAGCCAGCCGCGTGAGAGGACGGCCTGCTCCGCCCCGGCCCGGGCGAGGCGCGATTTCGGCTCCGGCATGGGCGTCCCCTTAACGCAAAATTTAGGAAAGATTATCGCGTTCGCGACAATTCATCCAAGCCTGCGATGGCAGCATTTTCGTGTCGCGTCCGGGCAGGCAGGGCAGAACAAACACGCCGAGGCCTCAAGAATCCCGCGCGGCGGTGCGAGGGGGTGGAACGCGATGCGGTATGGTCTGGCGACGATGGCGATGGTGACCGGGGCCCTGGCGGGGCCAGCCGCCGCGCAAAGCCTGGTGCGGGCGGAAAACCTGTTCCGGCTGAGTTTCGGTGGTACCACGCTGAGCGGCGCCTTCTGCATCGATGCCCGGAACCAGGCCCCCTATGCGCAGCTCGATGCCGAATTGCGGCGCCTGGTGCCGGCACCGACAGACCAGGGGGTGGTCGTCGCGCTGGGCAGCTTCGCGGCGGCGGGCAGTCCGGGCAGCCAGGTGCGGTTCCAGGTCGCACCCACCGCGCCGAACACGGCCGAGAGCTTCGTGATGACCTATACCCAGGGCACGCCCTACATCTACAGCAATGAGGTCATCGCCAATTCGCAGCGCGCGGGCGTCTGCGGGACCATGCCGCCCGTGCTGGTCCGGCCGCCGCAGCCCATCGTGATCACGCCGGGTCAGGGGGGCAGTGGCGGCGGCTTCGGTGGCGGATCCAGTGGCGGGTCGAGCGGCGGCACGGGCGGCGGGACCGGCGGTGGTTCCAGTGGGGGCACGGGCGGCGGCACTGGTGGCGGCTCGGGCGGTGGCACGGGCGGCGGCGGCGACCAGGTCGTGGTGACGGTTCTGCCGGGTGAGGTCTCCGGGCTGCAGCGCAACGTCGCGCGCTTCGCCGGGGACAGCCTGCTCTTCGGCGGCACGCAGATCTCCGACCAGATCGCCTTCGACTTCACCCGCTTCGCGCCCATGGCGGGCGAGGACGCGGCGCGGCGCTGGAACATCTGGGGCAGCCCGCGCTACGTGGGCGGCCGCAACACCAGCGCGGGCGTCTCGGTCTCGGGCGATTACTTCGAACTGACCGGCGGTCTCGACTTCTGCATCACCGACAATGTGATCCTGGGCCTCGCCGTCAGCGGCGACCGGCAGGAAAGCCAGAGCCGCGCCTATGGGCTGAACATGAACCGCGATGGCTGGTCGCTCGGCCCCTATCTCGGCTGGCGCATCCGGCCGACGACGGTGTTCGACATCTGGTCGGGCTATGCCGGCAGCAAGCAGAAGCTGAACGTGCCGGGCGAGTCGGGCAGCTATGGCACCGAGCGCTGGTTCCTCGCCGCCAACCTGACGGAGATCGTCACCACGCCCTGGGCGGAGTTCCGCCCGCGCCTGACCTACCTGCGGACGAATGACTGGGCCGGCGCCTTCACCAGCACGGCGGGCACGCGCTACCTCTCGGACAGCTATCAGCAGTCGAGCCTCTCCGCGAGCGTCGGCGTCAGCCAGCCCTTCCGGCTGGAGAATGGCATGGTGCTGCGCCCCTTCCTGCGCGCCGGCGCCACCTATCTGCTCGACCAGGCGGTGAACGCGGCCCCCGCCGCCAATGGCACGGTCCAGGACCTCACCCGCTGGTCCGGGCAAGTGCGGGGCGGTGCCGCGCTGCAGATCAGTCGCAATGTCGAGGTGAGCGCGCAGCTTGGCTACCTGTCGCTCTTCGTGCCCAATGTGAATGCCTGGGAGGGGCGGGCGCTCATCTCCTTCGCATTCTGAACCGACAGGAAAAGAGGTCGTCGCATGACCCGGACACGTCGTTCCTTCACCACGGGTGCCCTCGCGGCGCCCTTCCTGATCCAGGACGCGGCCGCCCAGGCCATCAGCCTGCAGGACCTGGTGAATCGCGTGGCGCCGCAGCCCGAGGCGGTGATCTATCTGGCGCGGGAGGTCATCACCATGGACCCCGCCCGCCCGCGGGCCGAGGCGGTGGCCGTGGTGGGTGGGCGCATCGCCGCCGTCGGCAGCCTCGCGGAGTTGCAGGCGCTGGCGGGCAGCCAGCCCTTCCGCCTGGACCGCAGCTTCGAGGGCAAGGTGATCCTGCCGGGCTTCGTCGAGCAGCATGTGCATCCCGTGCTCTCCAGCCTGATGGTGGTGGCCGAGGTGATCGCCATCGAGGATTGGGACACGCTGGCCGGCTTCCGCACCGCGGTGCGCGATGAGGCGGGCTATCGCCGCCGCTTCGCCGAGGCGCTGGCCGCGCACAAGGCGCGCGACCCCGAGGCGGTCTTTCTCACCTGGGGCTACCATCACTACTTCCATGGCGCGATGTCACGCGATTGGCTGGACCAGCAGGCGGGCACGACGCCGGTGATCGTCTGGCACCGCAGCCAGCACGAGGTCTATCTCAACACGGCGCTAATGCGCCTCTACGGCGTGGATGACGCCTTCCTGGCGAGCTTCACGCCCAGCCAGCGCGCGCAGGCTGATGTCGCCAAGGGCCATTTCTTCGAGCAGGGCGCGCTCAAGGTGCTGGAGAAGACCGCGCCCGCGATGGCCACGCCTGAGCGGCTGCGGCAGGGGCTGGAATTCACCGTCGGGTATTACCACCGCAACGGCATCACCACGGCGGCCGAGCCCGGCGGCTTCTACTCGAAGCCCCTGCAGGATGCGATCAACGCTGTCTATGCGGCGGATTCCGTGCCCTTCAACCACTACTTCATCCCGGACGGAAAGTCCTTCGCTGCGATGTTTCCCAATGATGCCGCGGCGCAGATCGCCGAGGCGCAGAAGCCGCTCGCCTGGGGTTCGGGCCGCGCGCGCTGGCTGCCCAAGCAGATCAAGTTCCTGATCGATGGCGCGATCTACAGCCAGCTCATGCAGATGAAGGATGGCTACACGGATGGCCACCAGGGCGCCTGGATCATGGACCCGGACGTGTTCTCCTTCGCCTTCCAGACCTTCTGGGATGCCGACTACCACATCCATATCCACAACAACGGCGATGGCGGGATGGAGGTGCTTCTCGCCAATCTCGAGCGCGCCATGCGCCGCCGGCCGCGCTTCGACCACCGCACCACCATCGTGCATTTCGGCTTCGCGGCGCCGGAGCAGGTGGCCCGCGCCGGCCGACTGGGCTGCATCGTCAGCGCCAATCCCTATTATGTGACAGCGCTGGCGGGTCGCTATGCGCAGATCGGCATCGGGCCGGAGCGCGCGCGGCGCATGGTGCCGCTGAAGGATGCCGAGAATGCCGGCATGTCCATCTCCTTCCATTCCGACATGCCGATGGCGCCGGCCAAGCCGCTGCAGCTGATCTGGGCGGCGGTGAACCGGACCACGGCGGAAGGCCCGGTGATGGGCGAGGAGCAGCGCGTCTCGCTCGACCTTGCCTTGCGCGCCATGACCATCGACGCCGCGCATTCGATCCGGCTGGAGGGCGAGGTCGGCTCCATCACGCCCGGCAAATTCGCCAATTTCACCGTGCTGGAGCAAAGCCCCTATGCCGTCCCGCCCGCCGCGCTGAAGGACATCAAGGTCTGGGGCACGGTGCTGGAGGGGCGCGTCCAGCCGGCACCCCCCGCGCCCTCCGGCCGCGCCGAGGCGCCCCGGCCCACGCGCCTCGGCGGTGGTGCGGCCCCCAGCGGCCGCTTCGCCGCGACGGATGGCGCGGCGCTGGCCGAGGCCTGCCAGCATCCCTTCTGCACGCATCAGGGGCCGGATGCGGCGCTCGGCTGCGGCTGTGGCGGGGATGTCTTCGCGGCGGTGATTGCCGCGCAGCTCAAAGGCTGAGCGGCTTCTCCATGAAGACGCGCCGGTGGCCGTGCTGCTCGGCCCGGTGCGTCTCGCGGTAGCCGAGGCGGGTGTAGAGCGCGATGTTCTCGACCATCTTCTCGTTGGTATAGAGCCAGCAGCGCGCATGGCCCCGCCGCCGGGCCTCGTCTTCCGCGAAACCCATGAGGCGACGGCCCTGACCGGTGCCACGGGCTTCCGCCGCGATGGCGATGTTGTCGATCAGGAGGCCTTCCTCCGTGTCCTCCAGCACCAGCGCGCCGATCGGGCGGCCGTCCAGCTCCAGCAGCCAGGCCTCGCCCGCGGCGATGCGCGCCGCGTAGTCATCCGTCATCGGCGCGGGTTCGCGGCCGAGGCGCGGGACGTAATGGGCATAGGCGGCGCGGACCAGGCTGCGAAGCGTCTCTGCCTCGCCCTCCTGTGCCAAACGGATCAAGCGTTCCGTCGCAGATCGCGCGAGAGCACGTCCAGCACCGCCATGCGGACCGCCACGCCCATCTCCACCTGCTCGCCGATCACGCTGCGCTCGGGGTCATCCGCGATGGCGCTGTCGATCTCGATGCCGCGATTCATCGGGCCCGGATGCATGACGATGGCATCGGGCTTGGCGCGCGCCAGCTTCGCGGCGTCCAGCCCGTAGAAGCGGAAGAACTCGCGCGGGCTCGGCACCAGGCCCGCATTCATCCGCTCCTTCTGCAGGCGCAGCATCATGACCACATCTGCGCCTTCCAGGCCCGAGCGCATGTCGTGATGCACCTCGACGCCGAGGCGCGCGCATTCGGAGGGGATGAGCGTGGGCGGGCCCACCACGCGCAGCCGCGCCCCCATGGCGGAGAGCAAATGGATGTTGCTGCGCGCCACCCGCGAATGCAGCACATCGCCGCAGATGGCGACGATGAGGCCCTCCAGCCTGCCCTTGCGGCGGCGGATGGTCAGCGCATCCAGCAGCGCCTGGGTGGGGTGCTCATGCGTGCCGTCGCCGGCATTGATCACGGCCGCGTCCACCTTCTGCGCCAGCAGCGCCGGCGCGCCGGATTGCGCATGGCGGATCACCAGAAGGTCCGTGTGCATGGCGTTGAGCGTGGACGCCGTGTCGAGCAGTGTCTCGCCCTTGTTCACGCTGCTGGTGGAGACCGACATGTTCACGATGTCCGCCCCCAGCCGCTTGCCGGCCAGCTCGAAGCTGGTGCGGGTGCGGGTGCTGTCCTCGAAGAAGAGGTTGATCAGCGTGCGGCCCTTCAGGAGGTCCCGCTGGGTCTTTCCCTGGCGGTTCAGCAGGGCGTAGTTCTCGGCGAGGTCGAGCAGGCCCGCGATATGCGGCGGCTCCAGCCCCTCGATGGCCAGGAGGTGCCCCGTGGGCAGGAGGGGGTAGGAAAAGCCGCTCATGGGCCTCTCATGTAGCCCGGGGCGCCGTGGCGTCCAAGGCGGCCTGGAGCATGTAGGCCGCGGCGGCCGAATCAACCGCCGCCGCCCGGCGCTTCCGTGTCAGGTCGGCCTCGCTGATCATCATGCGGTTCACGGCGGCGCTCGAGAGGCGCTCATCCCACATGGCGCAGGGCAGGCCGGCCGCTTCGCTCAGCGCCAAGGCCCAATCGCCGGCGGCCTGGGCGGCCGGGCCGCGCGTGCCGTCCATGGAGAGCGGCAGGCCGACCACAAGGCCGCCCACGCCCTGCTTTTCCGCGATGGTGCGGATTTCGGCCGCATTCGCCGCCAGTTTGGAGCGCTTCAGGCTGCCATAGGGGCTGGCCAGCATGAGCGTCACGTCGCTGAGCGCGAGGCCGATCACCTTCGCCCCGGGGTCGAGGCCCAGGAGCCGCGCGTGGCGGTGCAGCAGGGCCCGCAGATCGGCCATGTTGATGAGAGGCATGCTGGGCCTTATGGTCCGCCCCCTTCACGAACGGAAGAGTGGTTTCCCATGTCGCTTGATGCCGCGACGGTGCGTCGCGTCGCCAATCTGGCCCGGTTGCGCCTGGATGATGCCGAGGTTCCCAAGCTCCAGGCCGAGATCAACGGCATCCTGGGCTGGATCGAGCAATTGCAGGCGGTGGACACGGAAGGCGTCGAGCCCATGGCCGGCGGCTCGCCCAACCCGGTGGCGCTGCCCTGGCGCGCCGATGCCGTGACCGATGGCGGCCAGGCGGATGCCGTGCTGCGCAACGCGCCTGACCGCGAGGGCGAATATTTCGGCGTGCCGAAGGTGGTGGAATGATGCGCGCGACCGACCTGACCATCGCCGAGGGCCTGAGCGCGCTGGACAAGCGCGAGATCAGCGCCGTCGAGCTGACCGAAGCTTTCCTCGCCGGCATCGAGCGCCTGAACCCGCGCCTCAATGCCTATATCACCGTGGCGGGCGAGAGCGCGCTCGCCTCGGCGCGCGCCTCGGATGCGCGGCGGGCCAAGGGCGAGGCGGGGCCGCTCGAGGGCATTCCCCTCGGCATCAAGGACCTGTTCGCCACCGAAGGGCTGCGCACCACGGCGGCGAGCCGGATCCTCGGTGAATTCGTGCCGCCCTATGAGAGCACGGTCAGCGCGCAGCTGAAGCGCGATGGCGCGGTGTTCCTCGGCAAGCTGAACCTGGACGAATTCGCCATGGGCTCCTCCAACCTGACCAGCGCCTTTGGCGGCGTGGAGAACCCCTGGTCCCGCGCCAATGATCCGGAGAAGCGCCTGGTGCCGGGCGGTTCCTCGGGCGGTTCGGCGGCGGCGGTGGCCGCGCGGCTGGCCATGGGGGCCACGGCGACCGACACCGGCGGCTCCATCCGCCAGCCGGCGGCCTTTTGCGGCATTGCCGGCATCAAGCCGACCTATGGGCGTTGCTCGCGCTGGGGCATCGTGGCCTTCGCCTCCTCGCTGGACCAGGCGGGGCCGGTGGCGCGCTCGGTCGAGGATTGCGCGATCCTGCTGCGCTCCATGGCGGGTCATGACCCGAAGGACAGCACCAGCGCCAACCTGCCCGTGCCGGATTTCGCCGCGGCCTGCGGGCGTTCGGTGAAGGGCCTGCGCATCGGCGTGCCGGCGGAATACACGCTGCCGGGCCTGGCGCCCGAGATCGAGGCGCTGTGGCAGCAGGGGCTCGACTGGCTGAAGCAGCAGGGCGCCGAGATCGTGCCCATCAGCCTGCCCCACACGAAATACGCGCTGCCCACCTATTACGTGGTGGCGCCGGCGGAGGCGTCTTCCAACCTCGCGCGCTATGACGGCGTGCGCTACGGCCTGCGCGTGACGGAGCGCGATTCCGATCTGCGCGATCTCTATGAGCGCACGCGCGCCGCGGGCTTCGGCGCCGAGGTGCGGCGGCGCATCATGATCGGCACCTATGTGCTGAGTGCCGGCTATTACGACGCCTATTACCTCAAGGCGCAGAAGGTCCGCGCGCTGATCGCCCGCGACTTCACGCAGGCCTGGGAGAAGGTGGACGCGATCGTGACGCCGGCCACGCCCAGCGCTGCCTTCCCGATGGATGAGAAGCAGGACGACCCTGTGACCATGTATCTGAATGACGTCTTCACCGTGACCGCGAACCTGGCTGGCCTGCCCGGTCTTGCCGTGCCGGCCGGTCTGGACGGGCAGGGGCTGCCGCTGGGCCTTCAGGTCATCGGCCGGCCCTTCGATGAGGAAACCGTGTTCGCGGTGGGCGCGGCGCTGGAGCGCGCGGCGAACTTCACCGCCAAGCCGCAGGTGATGGCATGAGCTACACGATCCAGGGCGAGACGGGTGAGTGGGAGGTCGTCTGCGGCCTCGAGATCCACGCCCAGGTGCTCTCCAAGTCCAAGCTTTTCTCGGGCGCGGCGACCGCCTTCGGCGCCGATCCGAACAGCCAGGTGAGCTTCGTGGATGCGGGCTTCCCCGGCATGCTGCCCGTGATCAACGAGGAGTGCATCGCGCAGGCGGTGCGCACCGGCCTCGGCCTGAACGCGAAGATCAACCTCTGGTCCCGCTTCGACCGGAAGAACTATTTCTACGCCGACCTGCCGCAGGGCTATCAGATCAGCCAATACGCGCATCCCATCGTGGGCGAGGGCGTGGTGGAGATCACGCTGGGCGATGGCAGCGTGAAGCGGATCGGCATCACGCGCCTGCATCTGGAGCAGGATGCCGGCAAGTCGCAGCATGACCAGCACCCGGCCAAGTCCTTCATCGACCTGAACCGCAGCGGCGTGGCCCTCATGGAGATCGTGAGCGAGCCCGACATCCGCTCGCCGGAGGAAGCCGGCGCCTATCTGGCGAAGATCCGCCAGATCACGCGCTATCTCGGCACCTGCGACGGCAATATGGACGAGGGCTCGATGCGGGCCGACGTCAACGTCTCCGTCCGTCGCCCGGGCGAGGAATTCCGCACGCGCTGCGAGGTGAAGAACGTCAATTCCGTGCGCTTCGTCATGCAGGCCGTGGAGGCCGAGGCGCGGCGGCAGATCGAGATCTGGGAATCGGGCGGCACGGTCGAGCAGGAGACGCGCCTGTTTGACACGGCGCGCGGTGTGACGCGCTCCATGCGCAGCAAGGAAGACGCGCATGACTACCGCTACTTCCCCGACCCGGACCTGCCCCCGCTCGTCTTCACCCAGGATTGGGTGGATCAGCTGAAGGCCACGCTGCCCGAGCTGCCGGATGCGCGGCGCGCGCGCTACATCGCGCTCGGCCTCTCGCCCTATGACGCGCATGTGCTGACCATCGAGCGCGAGACGGCGACCTATTTCGAGGCGGTGCTGGGCCCAGAGGGAGGCACCAGGCGGGACGCCAAGACCGTCGCCAACTGGCTGACGGGCGACGTGTTCGGCCACCTGAACAAGCGCGGCCTTGCCATCGAGGAAAGCCCGGTGGGCCCCGCCGCCCTGGCCGAGCTGCTGGATCTGATGGCCGACAAGACCATCAACGGCAAGATCGCCAAGGACGTCCTCGAGATCATGTTCGAGGAAGGCAAGGGTGCCGCCGCCATCGTGGATGAGCGCGGGCTGCGCCAGGTGGTGGATACGGGCGCCATCGAAGCCGCGGTGGATGCCGTGCTGGCGAACAATGCGGGCCAGGTCGCGCAGTATCGCGGCGGCAAGGCGGGGCTGTTCGGCTTCTTCGTCGGCCAGACCATGAAGGCCATGGGCGGCAAGGGAAACCCGGCCCTGGTGAACGAGGTGCTGAAGGCCAAGCTCGGCGAACCCGGCGGGTGAGGGGCAGGTGCGCCGGGTTGCCATCTTCGGCAATGCGGGCGGCGGCAAATCCACCCTGGCGCGGCGCCTCGCCGACATCACCGGTCTGCCGCTGCATGGCGTGGACCGGCTGCGCTTCCGTGATGGCGGCGGGCTGGTCCCAGAGGCGGAGTATTTGACCCGCCACGCCGAATTGCTGCGGGGCGAGGGCTGGATCATCGAGGGTTTCGGTAGCGTCGGGACGGCCTTCGAGCGCTTCGACGCCGCCGATACGCTCATCCATGTGGATCTGCCGCTGGTCGTCCATCGGTGGTGGGTGACGAAGCGGCTGATCAAGGGCGTCTTCGTCAATCCGGAAGGCTGGCCGGCCCGCAGCCCGGTCTGGCGCAGCAGCCTGAGCAGCTATCGGGTGATCGGTCCCTGCCATCGCCACCTCACGCCGCGCTACCGTCGTCTGATCCAGGACATGGCAGGCACGAAGCGCGTGCATCATCTGACATCGCCCGCGGCGATCCGGAGGTTCCTGCGCCAGGTGGCCCAGGAGTTCCGGCCGCGCTGACCCGCCGGGAGGCTTCTCAGTTGGCGGGGGCGTTCCCCTCTTCGTCTTCTTCCTCGTCATCCTCCCCGATGTCGTCGAGGTTCATCACCTCTGCATCGCGAACGACCGCAAGGCACGCCGCGAAGGTTTCCAGGAACCATTCGCGGTCGCCATCCTCGTTCTTGCCCTCCGCCGTCGAAATCATGCGGAGCAGGGCCAGCGCCACGGCGGCGTCGCTGTCGCCCTCGATTTCGACCTTCACATCCGACATGCGGTCATCCTCCTGTTGGGTGACCGGACGCTAACGCTGTGGGCGGGGCCGCGTTACCGCGGCCCGATGACAATTCAGCGCGCGAGGCGGTCGATCAGCCGGTGATTGGCCCGCCGCGTCATGCCCGGGATGAGCAGCGCGTCCACCAGCCACCAGACCAGGATGAGGCCGATCCCGGCATAGCCGATCAGCACCAGCGTGAAGAGCGCCGAGACGGCCAGCAACGCCAGCATGATGAGGCCGCTGACCCAGTAGCCGAGATACATGCGGTGCACGCCGCCATAGCCGAGGAAGAACCAGATCAGATAGGCGACCAGTGCCGACCGCTTGTCCGCGTCATAGCGCAGGCGGGTCAGCGTGTCGTCGGAGGGGCGGGAGGTCATGCGGGCTTCCAGGTCTGGGGGATGCTTCCAGGGCGGCAAGATGGCATTCTGCCGGGAACACCCGTCCGAAAAAAGGCACACCGATGACGATCGAATTCCACACCTGGAACACGCCAAACGGCCGCAAGATCAGCGTGGCGCTGGAGGAGATGGGCCTGCCCTACACTGTGGTGCCGGTGGACATCAGCAACAAGAAGCAGTTCGAGCCGAGCTTCCTGGCCTTCTCGCCCAATAATCGGATCCCGGCCATCAAGGATCCGGATGGCCCGGGCAGACAGCCCATCACCGTCTTCGAAAGCGGCGCGATCCTCTATTACCTGGCTGAGAAGACCGGCCGCTTCATGCCGAAGGATTTGCGCGCCCGCGTGCCGGTGATGGAGTGGCTGATGTGGCAGATGGGCGGCTTCGGCCCCATGCCTGGCCAGGTGCACCACTTCCTGATGCAGCCCGAGGGCCCCGCGCGGGACTATGGCTTCAACCGCTATCACAGTGAGACCAAACGTCTGTATGGCGTCCTGGACCGCCGCCTGGCGGGCCGCGATTTCGTGGCGACGGAGGGCGAGCCCAGCATCGCCGACTTCGCCATCCTGGGCTGGGCCTGGCGGCATGAGCGGCACCAGGTTCCCTTCGACGACCTGCCGAACGTGGCCGCCTGGTACGCCCGCATGATGGCCCGCCCTGCCACGGCCCGCGGCTTCGAGGTGGCGCTGAGCTGAGAGCGTTTGACGGCGGGGGGCTTGGCCTGTATCAGGCCCCCTGCATACGCCGTGTAAACTTCAAACTCCTGCGGAGGGGTGGCCGAGTGGCCGAAGGCGGCGGTTTGCTAAACCGTTAGAGGGAGATAATCCCTCTCGTGGGTTCGAATCCCATCCCCTCCGCCACCCTCCCCCTCTGGCAGTCCCGGGCCTCGCATCCTGCGACGCCGTCGTTGCGGGCATCGAAGCTGGTGGACCGGCCGCGCTAGGCGCTAGGCTGGCCTCCCGCCAGGGAGCCGAGGATGCGCAAATTCGTCAATGACCCGCGCGCTGCCGTGGGCGAGATGCTCGAAGGGCTCGCGGATCTCTCGCCCGGGCTCGCTCTGATCGCAGAAGCGGGGGTCATCCTGCGGGCGGCGCTGCCGCCGCCATCGGCCAGGCGCGTCGCTGTCATCTCCGGCGGCGGCTCCGGGCATGAGCCGGCGCATGCGGGCTATGTGGGCCCTGGCCTGCTGACCGCGGCGGTGGCGGGCGACGTCTTCACTTCTCCCTCCGTGGATCAGGTGCTGGCGGCGATCCGGGCAGCGGCGGGGCCGGCCGGCGCGTTGCTCGTGGTTAAGAACTACACGGGCGACGTGCTGAATTTCGGCCTCGCGGCGGAGCTTGCGCGCGCCGAGGGCATCCCGGTCGAAAGCGTGATCGTGGCTGACGACGTCGCCCTGCGCGATGTGGTGGATCCCGACCGGCGCCGTGGCATCGCTGGAACCGTCCTGGTGCACAAGGTGGCCGGCGCCGCCGCCGAGGCCGGGTTGACCCTGGCCGAGGTCGCCGCCGAGGCGCGCGCTGCAGCGGCCGCCCTTCGCAGCATGGGGGTAGCGCTCGGCCCCTGCACCGTGCCTGCGGCCGGCCGGCCGGGCTTCGAGTTGCCGGATGACATGATGGAACTCGGCCTTGGCATCCATGGGGAGGCCGGGCTGCGCCGCGTGCCGCGCGCGACCGCCGATGCCGCCGTCGCCGCGATGCTGGAGGCGATCCTGGCAGACCACGCCCTGCCGCCGGGCGCGCAGGTTGCGCTGCTGGTCAATGGCCTGGGCGGGACGCCGCCGATGGAGCTCGCCATCGTCGCGCGCGCCGCGCTTGCGGGGCTGCGCGCGGCCGGCCTGTTGGTGGAGCGCGCCTGGTGCGGCGCCTTCCTCACCGCGATCGAGATGCCGGGCTGCTCGCTCTCCGTCATGGCGCTGGATGCAGCACGCCTCGCGCGGCTGGATGCTGGCGCGGAAGCGCCGGCCTGGCCGGGCGGCGGGCGGCTTCCTGCGGCGCGGCAGCTCGCCGCCGACCCGTCGCCCCCGGCTGCCAAGCTGCCGGGGGCGCCCGATGCGGCGCTGCGCAAGGCGGCGCTGGCGGTGGCCGACGCGCTGGACGCGGCCGAGGCGGAGCTGACCGCACTCGATGCCGCAAGCGGCGATGGTGATCTCGGCCTGTCGCTCGCGCGTGGCGCGGCGGCGATGCGTGCGCTGCCCGATGGCGCCTTCGCCGATGCGCCGACCGCGCTCTCGGCCGTCGCCCGCGCGCTGCGCCGTGCGATCGCGGGCAGTTCCGGCCCCTTCTACGCCGCCGGCCTCGTGCGGGCGGCGCGACACCTGCCGGCGCGGCCGGGGGCGGAGGATTGGGCGGCTGCGTTTGACGCAGGCGTCGCGGCCATCGCCGCGCTGGGGGGCGCCAAGCCGGGCGACCGCACCATGCTCGATGCGCTTCAGCCCGCGGCGGAGGCGCTGTCGGTCGCGTTGCGCCAGGGTGCCGGCGCCTCCGCGGCGCTCGACCGCGCCGCTGCGGCGGCGGAAGCGGGCGCGCGGGCGACCGCTGCGATGCATCCCCGGCGCGGCCGCGCGAGCTACCTTGGCGTGCGCGCCATCGGAACGCCGGATGCCGGCGCTGTGGCCGTCGCCGCCTGGTTGCGGGGGCTTGCCAACAGCCTGGCTTAGGCCGTGGCCTCGCCTGTCCCTGCAGTGCCACGTCAGATGCGGGGGCGAGAACGGCACGACTGGCCTGGGGTCACGAGCCCGTGCCGATCGCGCCGGTCCGGCAGCTCCTCGCCCGCTGGCCTCACCTGGCGGTGTCGCGCCGGTTGCACCGCCACGATCGGCACGCCTAGGCTTCCCCCATCAAGGCCGGATCACTCGGCCATGGAGGAAGCCCCGCATGTCCCTGCCGCGTCGCCATGCCCTGCTTGCCGGGCCCGCGTTTCTGACCCTGGCCGGCGGTGCCCGGGCCGCGCAGCCGCCTGTCGGCCGCCAGGTCCCGAGCCTCTACCGCACCAAGATCGGCGACATCGAAGTGACGGCCGTGAGCGATGGCAGCATCGCGCTGCCGCCCGCCGTCTTCGGGGAGGCCAACCTGGCCGAGGCGCGGCGGATCCTGGGTGAGAACTTCCAGCCGACGGATGGCCCGGTGCCGTGCGCGCTGAACACCTTCCTGGTGAATGCGGGGGGCAGGCTCTCCCTGATCGATACCGGATCGGGCGATGCGCTGGGGCCGACCATGGGGCAGTTGCCGGCCAACTTAGCCGCCATGGGTGTCACGCCGGCGATGGTGGACAGCGTGGTGCTGACCCACATGCATCGCGACCACGCGGGCGGGCTGTGCAGCCGCGAGGGGGCCGCGCTCTTCCCGACCTCCGAACTCGTCATCCCCGAGGTCGAGGCCGCCTTCTGGTTCGATGAGGCCAACATCAACCGCGTGCCTCAAGGCTCGCGCGGCGGCTTTGCCTATGCCAAGCAGGTGGAGGCCGCCTATCGCGGCCGCATCCGCCGTGTCCCGGGCGGGCGCGAGGTGAATCCGGGCATCACTTCGGTGGATGCCTTCGGCCATACGCCGGGCCACACCATCTACCGCATCGCCTCGGGCAATGCGCAGCTGCTGGTCTTCGGCGACATGGTGCACTTCCCGGCGCTGCAGACGCGCCACCCCGAATGGGGCATCGCCTTCGACGTGGACCCGGCGGCCGCCGTCGCCACGCGCCGCCGCGTCTTCGACATGGCGGTGGCGGACCGGCTGCTGGTGGCCGGGATGCACATGGACTTCCCGGGCTTCGGCCGCATGCGGCGGGACGCCGCGGGCTATCACCTCGTCAGCGCGCCCTGGCGTCCCTTCCTGTAAGGGCTGGTCAGAACAGCCCTTCGATCCGCCCCGCCTCGTCGAGCCGGATGGTCTCGGCCGCCGGCACGCGGGGCAGGCCGGGCATGGTCATCACGTCACCCGTGATGGCGACGACGAAGCCCGCACCCGCCAGCAGTCGCACGTCGCGCACCGGCAGCACATGGTCCACCGGGGCGCCCAGCGCGGTGGGGTCGGCCGAGAAGCTGTATTGCGTCTTGGCGATGCAGATGGGGGCGGCCCCGAAGCCCATCGCCTCGAAGCGCTTCAGCTTCGCCAGGACCGAATCCGGAATCGCCACGTCCCGCGCGCGGTAGATCTCGCGCGCGATGGTGCCGATCTTGTCGGCCAGCGGCGTCGCGTCGGGGTAGAGCGGCCGGAAGGCGGCTTCCTTCGCATCGAGGCGCCGCATCACGGCATGCGCCAGTTCCACCGTACCTGCGGCACCGTCCGACCAATGGGTGCAGAGGATGGCCTCGGTGCCGAGTGCGGCCATCGCCTCCTGCACGGCCTTGATCTCGGCCTCGGTGTCCGCGGTGAAGCGGTTCAGCGCCACCACGGGCGGCAGGCCGAATTTCTTGATGTTCTCCACATGGCGGGCGAGGTTCGCGACACCGCGCTTCACCGCGCCCACATCCTCACGGCCGAGATCGGCCTTGGCCACGCCGCCATGCATCTTCAGCGCGCGGATGGTCGCCACGATCACGCAGGCATCGGGCGAGAGGCCGGCCAGGCGGCACTTGATGTCGAGGAACTTCTCCGCACCAAGGTCCGCGCCGAAGCCCGCCTCCGTCACCACCACATCCGAGAGATGCAGGCCGAGCGTCGTCGCCATCACCGAGTTGCAGCCATGCGCGATGTTGGCGAAGGGCCCGCCATGCACCAGCGCGGGGGAGCCGGCGAGCGTCTGGACCAGGTTCGGTGCCAGCGCGTCCCGCAGCAGCACCGCCATCGCGCCATCGGCCTTGAGGTCGGCGGCTGTCACCGGCTTTCCATCGCGCGTGGAGGCCACGATGATGCGGCCCAGGCGCTTCTGCAGATCGGCCAGGTCATAGGCGAGGCAGAAGGCCGCCATCACTTCGCTCGCGACCACGATGTCGAAGCCATCCTCGCGCGGGAAGCCATTGGCCGTGCCGCCGAGCGAGCCCACCACGCTGCGCAGCGCGCGGTCATTCATGTCGAGCGCGCGGCGCCAGGTGATGCGGCGGGCGTCGATGCCCAGCGCATTGCCCCAGTAGATGTGGTTGTCGATCATCGCGGCGAGCAGATTGTTGGCCGCGGTGATGGCGTGGAAATCGCCGGTGAAATGGAGGTTGATGTCCTCCATCGGCACCACCTGCGCATGGCCGCCGCCGGCCGCACCCCCCTTCACGCCGAAGCAGGGGCCGAGCGAGGGCTCGCGCAGGCAGATCATGGCGCGCTTGCCGATGTGGTTCAGCGCATCGCCGAGGCCGACCGTCGTCGTCGTCTTGCCCTCGCCGGCGGGCGTCGGGTTGATGCCGGTGACGAGAACGAGCTTGCCGAGCGGCCGGTCATGCCGGGCGCGGGCCACGAAATCGAGGCCGATCTTGGCCTTGTACTTGCCATAAGGTTCCAGGGCCTCGTCAGGGATGCCCGCCTTGGCGGCGATCTCGGCGATGGGGCGCAGCTTGGCGGCGCGGGCGATTTCGAGGTCAATGGACATTCATGTTCGCTCCCGTAACGCCGCGGATATGACGGGAACAGGTTGTTTGGACAAGCCGCCCCGCAGCCGGCAGGATGCGGCCAAACCGGAGGAACCCGAATGCTGAACCGTCGCACCCTGCTGGCCACGCCTGCCCTTCTGCCCGCGCTGGCGCGGGCGCAGCCGCAGGCGGATTGGCCGCAACGCCCCGTGACCATGATGATCCCCTTTGTCGCCGGCGGCCCGTCCGACATCACCGGCCGCGTCATCGCCGCGCGGCTGGGCGGCCTGCTGGGGCAGACCGTGGTGGTCGAGAATCGCCCGGGGGCCAATGGCGCCGTCGCCGCGCAGGCCATGGCGCGGGCTGCGGCCGATGGCCACACCATCATGACGGGCTCGATCGGCGTCTATGCGATCAACAAGGCGCTGCGACCCAATCTTCCCTATGATCCAGTACGGGATTTCGCGCCGATCACGCTGGCGGTGACCACGCCCAATGTGATGGTGATCAACCCCCAGCAGGTCCCCGCCACCGACTATGCGGGCGTGCTGGCCTGGTTGCGGGCCAATGGCGGCCGCGCCTCCTATTCCACCTCCGGCGTCGGCTCCTCGGAGCATCTGACGATGGAATTGTTCAAGCTGCGCACCGGCACCGACGCGACGCATATCCCCTATCAGGGTGGCGCCGCGGCTGCCACGGCGCTGCTGGCGGGTGATGTGCAGCTCACCTTCCAGAATCTCGGCACGGTCGCGCCCCACATCGCCGCCGGGCGGCTGCGCGCCGTGATGGTGACGAGCGCCGCGCGCAACGCGACCATCCCCGATGTGCCGACGGGAGGCGAACTCGGCCTCTCCGACTTCGTCGTGACCTCCTGGCAGGCGGTGATGGCCCCGGCCGGCGTGCCGGCGCCGATCCTGGCGCGGCTGGAGGCCGGCTGCATCGAGGCCCTGCAGCACCCCGAGAGCCGGCAGCGGCTGAACCAGATCGGCTTCGACGTCGTCGCCTCCAGCGCGGCCGATTTCCGCCGCTTCCAGGAGGCCGAGGTCGCCCGCTGGCGGACGGTGGTCGAGCGCGCGCAGATCCGCGCCGAGTGAGGGCCGTGCGCTGGCTGGCGGGCCTGCTGCTTGTTGCCGCCGCGCCTGCGCTGGCGCAGCCCTGCGAGGGCCGCTACCCCGCCGCCACCCCGTTGCCGGCCGATCTGCGTGAGGCCGGCGTGCGGAATGCCTGGGGGCGGGACAACATCGCGCCCCTGGCCGGCGAGCCGGGCGGCTTGCGCATCCGCTACCCCGCCGGTTCCATCAACCCGGGCAATGCCGCGGCGCCGGTTGGCGGCGCCGGCTTCCATTGGACGCCGGGCGCTGCCGCGGAGGCGCGCTGCCTCAGCTATCGCGTGCGCTTCAGCGAGGGCTTCGACTTTGCGCTCGGCGGCAAGCTGCCCGGCCTCGCGGGCGGTGACGCACCGCGGGGCTGCAGCGCCGCCGAATTGTCGCGCGGCTTTTCCGCCCGCCTCATGTGGCGGGCCCGGGGCGAGGGCGAGCTGTACCTCTACGCACCCGACCGGGCCGCGCGCTGTGGCGACAGCATCGGCCGCGGCAGCTTCCGCGTCGTGCCGATGCGATGGGTCGAGATCCAGCAGGAGGTCATCCTCAACCGTCCCGGTGCGGCGGATGGCGTGATCCGCCTCTGGGTGAACGGCCAGCGCGTGCTGGAACGCCGGGACCTTGCGCTGCGAGAGAGCGCCACGGTGCGCGTGAACGGCCTGCTCTTCGCCACCTTCTTCGGTGGCAGCGATGCGCGCTGGGCCTCGCCGCGCGATCAATGGGCCGATTTCGCGGCCGTCACCCTCTGGGACGCTGTGCCGGCGCGCTGACCGGCGGGGGCGGGGTCGCGACGCTGCACGGCGCGAGCCGCTCGGGCGAGCAGGGCAGGCGCAGGAAATGCTCCTCGCGCGGGCGGGTGTCGAGCACGGCGGGAAGCCCGACGGGCGCTCCGTGCTCCAACTCGGGGTCGAGTTGGTGCGCGGTGACGATGACGAGCAGCATGAAGCTCATCAGGGAGAGGGCGAAGAAGCCGCCGGAGATGCGTGCGGCGAGCCCGGTGCCCTGAACCGCGGCCAGCCCCTGGCGGTTCCAGCGCTGCCTGTCCGGAAAGTGCAGCACGAAGATCTTCACCAGCGAGCCGACCACCTGATTGTAGTAGAGCAGGAGCGGAAAGATCGGATGGAAGCGCCCGGTGCCGAACCAGTTGGCGAGTGTGATGGCGCTGCGCGTGAGCAGAACCCAGAGGATGTAGAGGATGATGAAGGCCGTGCCGTGCAGGAGGCCGGCCGTCAGCATCACCGCGGGCCCTGCCAGGCTGGTCCAGGGCGAGATGCGCTGGTCGAGCAGGCAGAGCCAGAAGAACCAGCCGAGACGGCGCGGCCCCAGGGCCAGCGCGCGGCCATTGTTTCGGGTGGTGTTGCCATACCAGCGCAGCATCAGGCCGGTGGTGGCCGCGAACCAGCCGCCTGCCGGCAGTTCCTCGGCGCAGCCGACCGCGACATCGGGAATGTAGAGCATCCGCCAGCGCGTCTTCAGCAGGGCGAACCAGGTGCTCTTGTCGTCGCCCGTCACCATGCGGATCACGCCGAGCCGCCAATGGGTGACGCTGTCATTGCCGATGGCCAGCGCGAAGCCGGGCGAGGCGACCGCCGCCATCCGGTAGAGCGTGAAGCGCCCGGTCAGCACCAGCAGGCGGCGCGAGAGCGCCATGGAGCACATGTTCTGGTCGCGCTGGGCCATGCGCAACCGGTACCACTCCCGCACCGTGGCGGAGCCTTGCACCAGCGGCCGGTTGTCCGTGGTCACGGCGCCGACATCGGGGAAGGCCGAGAGGAAGCGGCAGGTCTTTTCGAGCTGTCCGGGCTCGACCAGCGTGTCTCCGTCCATCAGCAGCAGTTGCGCATGCGGCGGCGGGTTGAGGCCCTGGATCAGGTTGATCGCATCCACCAGCGCGCCGCGCTTGCCCGTGCCCGCCTGCGGCAGCAGGTGCAGCGCCGAGCCCTCCGCCAGATGCGCGCGGCGCTGCGCGAAGATCCGGGTCAGCACGTCGGCGTCGGCGAGGTCGGTGATGCAGGCCACGACGCAACAGGGCAGGCCCGTGCGCAGAGCTTCATCGAAGAGCCGGCCATAGACGGCGGCGTTCATCTCGGGGCTGATGCGATAGCTGGTGACGACGACAAAGAGCGCGGGCGGCAGCGGCGCATTTGCGGCCGCAGCGCGCAGGCGTGGAAACACGCGGCGTCGGTAGATCATGGCGCGGACGTAGTGCATCGCCGCCCAGCCCCAGCGCCAGAGGCCGATGAGCCCCACCGTTACCAACGCCTGGGTGGTGCTCGTGATCTCCTCTTCCGGCAGCAGGGCCAGCAGCAGGAGCGTGATGGCGGCCAGCGCCATCCATCCCGCGACCGCCGCCGAGGTGGAGGAGCGCGCCTTGTGACCCGGCAGCAGCGCATCGCCGGGCAGGTTCATCCGCCGAGCCGCGCGATCCAGGCGAAGCCCGGCAGGTTGAGCAGGAGCATGCGCAGCGAGACCGGCGCCTGCAGCAGGGCTGGCGTGCCGATGGCGGTGCCTCCCTCCCTGGGCGGGGCGTCCAGCGCGACGGTGACGAGGCCGTAGATCCGCAGGCTTCGGAGGTTGTCGGGCAGGCCGATTCGGCCCGTATTCTCGGGATTGTGGTTGAGGGCGATGATACGGCCTGTCGTCACGTCCCGCGCGCCGGCAAGGCGCACGCTGACGCGCTGGCCGAGGGCGAGGAACGGCATGCGCGTGCTGGGCACCAGCGCATCGGCCTCCAGCGGGGCGGCGTTGCCTTCGGCCGCCAGGCCCAGCAGCACGTCGCCCGCCAGCACCGCGGTGCCGGAAGGCACGGCGACCTGGGCGATCCGGCAAAGGCAGGGCGAGAGGATCGGCACCGGAGCGGCGAGGCGTGCCAGGGTCTGGCGCATATCGTTCAGCGAGGCCGAAACGGCCGTGATCTCGCGCCGCACCTCCTCGGGCGAGCGCGCCGTCGGCCGGCCATCATGGCGGAAGCGGCCGGCCTGGGCCTCGGCCATCAGGAGGCGCGCCGCATTCTCCGCCGCCCTGGCCTCGGCCAGGCTTCGGCGGTGGTTCATCAGGTTGATCTCTTCCTGGTCGGCCCGCGCGCCGGCGACGATGCCCTGGCGCGTCAGCCCGGCGAGGCGGTTGAACAGGCGCTCCTGCGTCTCGACCTGGCGCTCCATCAGGCGTCGCGTCTCGGTGGCGGCGAGGAGATCGGACTCGGCCTGGGCGCGGAAGGCCTGGAACCCCGCCTCGCCATGCGCCAGCTCGCCCTGCAGCTGGCGCAGCCGCGCTTCGAGGGCGTTGATCTGGTGCGTCGTCTCGGCCAGCACCTGGGTCGGCAGCTCGGGGCGAAGCTCGCCCAGCACCTGGCCCGGCTCTGTCCGCAGGCCCGGGGCGCCGGCCTGGAGCACAAGGAGCCCCGGCTGCGGTGCACGCACCAGCGACATGGGAGCGGCGAGCGCACCGAACTCCGAATAGACGACGAGACGGCTTGAGGCGACGTAGCCTGCGGCAAGCAGCAAGGCGATCGCGGCCGCGCCGAAGGCCAGCAGGCTGCGGCGGTTGCGCCCGGCCGCCTCGGTGGGTTCCGGCGCCTCCAGCGAGGCGCGGGAGAGGGCGGCGGCCAGGCTGTCCGAGCCGCTGAGCCAGATGGCCACCAGGCGGTCCAGTGCCACCGCGCCATCGGGCGAGATCTCGATGATCTGGAAGGAGCGGGCCCGCCCAGCCACCACGCGGCGAACCTTCACCATCGCCTCGATCGCGAGCGAGAGATGTGGCTGGCCGATTCGGAAGACCACCCGGAACGGATCATCCTGCGCGGCCGGCGGGCCATCTTCATCCAGCGCGAAACCGCCCACGCTGAGATCCGCGAGCCGGTACGCAGCGCCGGCCATTTCCACCATGGCTGGCAGGGCGACGCGAGGATGTGCCCGCTTGCCCGAAGGGCTGCGGAAGGAGAGCGGCTGGCTTTCCGCGGCCTGGCCGGGCAGCCGCGCGCCCGGGGACGGCGCGCGGAGATCAGCTTCAGAACTGCCCTCCATGCGCGATCTGTCCCTCCATCCCGGCCAATCCGGCGCCGTTGCAAAGATATAGGCGTGCGCGGAGCGAAAAGCGAATGGCGCGAAGGTGCTTCCCGCCGGCCCCCGCAAACCTTCCCATTGGTGAGTTGAGCCAGCGCAATGCAGCATTCCCGCGCCTCGATAAATTCCGCTTCGGCAGCAGGGGCTGCGAAGAGGAAGAGGCAATGAAATCCTGGGGAAAATGGGCTGCGGCCGCGATGATGCTGGCGGGGGCCGGCGGCGCGATGGCGCAGGAGGCCGAACTGCGCGGCAAGCGCACGGGCGACTTCATGATCGGTTTCGGCGCGGTGGGCGTGCTGCCCACCAATGGCGGCAATGTCAGCCTGATCGGCGGCACGCCCAATGCCAGCAACGCGGCGAGCCCGCTGCTGGACGGCACGTATTTCTTCACGCCGAACATCGCGCTGAACCTGATCGCTGCCACGACGCGGCACAAGCTGACGGTGACGAACTCGGCGCTGGGCACCGTCAACCTCGGCACGGTCTGGGCGCTGCCGCCGACGCTGACGGTCCAGTACCACCTGATGCCGCAATCGCGCATCAGCCCCTATATCGGCGTGGGGCTCAACACGACCTTCTTCTACGGCTATGGCGGCAACCCGACGGCCGGGATCAACCGCGTGCGGGTCGATCCGAGCGTGGGTGTCGCACCGAACATCGGCGTGGACTACGAGATTGCGCCGAACTGGCTGGTGAACCTCGATGCGAAATGGATCCTGATGCAGCCTGATGTGAGTGTGAACAGCGGCTTCGTGCGCGCGCAGGCCAACATCAATCCCTTCGTGATCAGCGCCGCCGTCCGTTACCGCTTCTGAGCGGGCGCGACGCAGGGGCAGTCGAGCCAGGCTGCCTCCCGGATGCGCGCCGAGAGGGCGCGCATCACCTCGGGCGGCGTTGCACCCGCCATCCGCAGCCGCTGGCGCTCTTGTGCCAGCGAGCCCAGATGCGCTTCCCAATCCGGGCCAAATCGCTGCTCCAGCCAGGCGCGCAGCGCTGCGGCCATGGCAGGTGCGCCGCCGCCGGTCGCGACCGTGAGCAGCAGATTTCCGCGCCGGATGAGGGCAGGGACATGCACGTCGCAGAGATGCGGCACGTCCTCGATGTTGACGGGGATGCGACGCGCGCGCGCGGCGGCGGCCAGCGCCTCGCCTTCCGCCGCGTCGAGCCCGGCGCCAAAGACGAGGCGCGCGGTGTCGAGCGCGACGTCATCGGGCAGGGTCGCGTGCAGGGTGAGCGGCATCCCTGCGGCCTCCAGCAGAGCGCGGCGTTTCTCGAAGGCGGGGCCCCGGCCCACCAGCAGAACCGGCGTGGCCTTGGTGAAGACCAGCGGCATCATGCGGCGAGCGCCGCCCCCGTCAGTGCGCGGCAAGCCTCCGGCCCCTGGCGCGTGCAGAAGTCACCGAAGCCCTCGCCCGCCACGCGCCAGGCGGCCCAATGCGCGAGCAGCGGGGCGAGAGTGACGCCCACGGCCTCCATCGGCACCTTGTCGGCGACGGGGAAGCTGAGCCGCGTGCCCGCGAAATCCCCCCCGACGAAGAGGGTGTAGAGCCCGGGGGACCGACCCACCACGCCGATATCGCCCTGGTATGGCCTGGCGCAGCCATTGGGGCAGCCCGTCAGGCGCAGCGAGATGCGCTCGCCCAGCAGATCCAGGCGCTCCAGCTCCCGCTCCACCTGCGCGAGGATGGGCTGGCGTACGCGCTCGCCCTCGGCCAGCGACTGGCCGCAGGTGGGCAGCGCCACGCAGGCCATCATCGCGCGGGCGACGGGGGTGAAGGCCTCGGGCAGGGGCACGGCGTTGGCGCGCAGAAGGGCTTCGAGCGCGTCGCGGTCGGCCTCGAGCACGTCGGAGAGGAGCAGATCCTGCCCCGGCGTTGCGATCGGGTTCACGCCGAAGCGCTCCATCGCCTCGCGCAGGGCGGCGCGCAGCCGGCCGGCGACGCGGCCCGAGGGGATGTGCAGGCCAAGCCACCACCGGCCATCGCCCTGGGCGTGCCAGCCGAGATGATCCGGCACGGTGAGGCGGGGCAGAGGGGGCGCGGGGCGCAGGGGCCGGCCCAGATCTTCCGAGAGGCGTGCGCGGGCCCATTCCACGCCGCGCTCGGCCAGGACGTATTTCAGGCGGGCATGCTTGCGGTCGCTGCGGTCGCCATGGTCGCGCGAGAGGCGGACCGCAGCCTCGGCCACCTCCAGCACCTCGTCGGGCCCGATCAGCGCGACGGGGTCGGCCAGGCGCGGGAAGGTGGCGGGCTTGTTGTGCGTCATGCCCATGCCGCCGCCCAGGGTCACGATCCAGCCCTCGGGATGCATCACGAAGCCGAGGTCGTTGGCCAGCACATCGGCGCTGTTGTCGTCGGGGTGGATGAGGGCGATCTTGAATTTCCGGGGCAGGTAGGTGGGGCCGTAGAGTGGCTCCTCTTCGGGGCCGGTCGCTGCCTCCTCGCCCAGGAAGATCTCGTGATGGGCGCGGCTCTTCGGCAGCAGCGCCTCGGAGAGGCGCCGTGCCGCCGCCTCAAGCCTCGCATGGATCGCATCGCGCCGCGGCGCGGGCGAAGTGATGACGTTGCGCACCACGTCGCCGCAGGCGGCGAGGGTCGTGAGCAGGGTGGCGTCGATCGCGGCGATCGAGGCTCGGAGATTTTCACGTAGAATGCCGTGAAATTGGACGCCCTGCCGCGAGGTGAGGCGGAGCGTGCCATCGGCGAAATCGCCAGCCAGGCGATCCAGGGCCAGCCATTGCGGCGCGGTCAGTCGCCCGGCGGGTGAGCGGACGCGGACCATGAAAGACCAGTCCTTGTCCGTGCCGGCCTGCTTCCGGGCAGTCGCGGTATCGCGATCGAATTGCTCGTAGGTTCCGTGAAATTTCAGCAGTGTATACGCGGCCTCGGAGAGGCCGCCCATGGCGGCCGGCGCGCTCAGTTCCGCATCGAGCGGGCCGCGCAAGCCGAGGCTTGCGGCCTTGATGGTTTCCGCTCCGCTAGGTTTGCCCTGCAACATTTTGCACAATCCTGTCGTAAAAACCATGGACAGGAATTCCGCATTTATCTACGTTGACGTCAAGCAGAATTACCGGAAACAATCACGAATGATCGTGCAATCCATCTCGGCCTTGGCCGGTTCGCAATTCCCGCGGGGCGAGGTTTGGCTCTGCGGCGCCGGCCCGGGCGATCCGGAGCTGCTCACGCTGCGCGCCGTCCAGGCGTTGGGCCAGGCGGATCTGATCCTGCATGATTCGCTCCCTGGCCGCAGCGCGCTGCGCCACGCGCGCCGCTCGGCCGAGGTCGTCGCCGTGGGCAAGCGCAAGGGCGCGGCACCCGTGCCGCAGGTGAAGATCAACGCCCGTCTCATCGCCGGTGCCCGGGCCGGGCTTCGCGTGCTTCGCCTGAAGGGCGGCGACCCCTTCACCTTCGGCCGGGGCGGCGAGGAGGCCCTGGCTTGCACAGCCGCCGGAATCCCCTGGCGCGTCATCCCGGGCATCTCGGCCGGCATGGCCGCCCCTGCCGCGGCAGGCATTCCGATCACGCATCGTGGCATGGCTTCCGCGGTCACCTTCGTCACGGCGCATGACGAAACAGGCGCGCTTCCCGATCTGAACTGGGCCGCATTGGCGCAGACGGGCGGCACCATCGCCGCCTTCATGGCCGTCTCGCGGCTCGACGAACTGGCGCTGCGTCTCCTGGCAGGCGGCCTCGCACCCGCCACGCCCGTTGCATTCATCTCTCAGGCGAGCCTGCCCGGTCAGGCCGTGCTGCGTACGACCCTCGGCCAATGCACCCTGGAGGTGCGGCGAGCCGGCTTGCCCACGCCGGCCATGATCATCATCGGCGCCGTCGCAGATCTCGGGCGTTCGGCCCTGACCCGGACCTTGGAAGGATTGCGCCATGCGCATGGCTGACTGGAGCGAGGCCGAGGATATCGATTTCTTAACCCCTGAACCGCCGCCGCCGGTTCAGGATCTGCCCGAGGAGCCCTGGCTCCCTGCCTGGGATGTAACGCTCATGACTGTCGCGGCCTTCGCCTTCGTCGCGCTGGCCGTTCTCACGGAGATTGGATGATGACACTGCAATACGGTGCCCAGCTCTCGCTCGGCCAGCTCGCCCCCGACTTCGAGGCGGAGACGACCGATGGCCCGATCCGCTTCAGCGATTGGGCGAAGGACAGTTGGGTGGTCTTCTTCTCCCACCCGCGCGACTTCACGCCCGTCTGCACGACGGAGCTGGGCGAGGCGGCGCGCCTCAAGCCCGAATTCGACAAGCGCGGCGTGAAGGTGATCGGCCTCAGCGTGGACCCGCTCGACAAGCACGACGCCTGGGCGGAGGACATCCACCAGACCCAGGGCACGGCCCTGAACTTCCCGATGATCGCGGACCCGTCGAAGCATGTCTCGCAGCTCTACGGCATGATCCATCCGGAGGCGGATCCTTCCATCACCGTTCGCACCGTCTATGTGCTGGACCCGGCGCGGAAGGTGCGCCTCACGCTCACCTATCCGCCGAGCACGGGCCGCAACTTCCACGAGGTGCTGCGCGTGATCGACAGCCTGCAGCTGACCGACCGGCACAAGGTCGCGACCCCGGTGAACTGGCAGCCGGGTGGCCGCGCCATCATCGTGCCCTCGCTCTCGGATGAGGAGGCCGCGAAGCGCTTTCCGCAGGGGTGGCAGGCGGACCGGCCCTATCTGCGCTGGGTTGAACTGAAGGAATAGCGCTCCCCGCCGGAGCGCCCGCCGCGCGATCTTGCAACCGAGGGGTGGGTGTTCCGGCATGCATGCGCGGCAACGTTGTGCGGTTTCGCTTTTCCTCAGGCAGCTGGCGCGTTAATAAGTGAACGCGACATCAAAAAACCTTGAGAGGCTTCGCCATGACCCGCCTTGTCGTGCTTGGAAGCACGAAATCCGACCGACTGGGCGGCCCCGTCGACGACCCCTTCCGCCCGCTCGACATCTGGGGCTTCGGCGGCAATGACACGCTGATCGGTGGCCTCGCCGCCGATATCCTGCGCGGTGGCAGTGGCCATGATGAACTCTTCGGCGATGCCGGTGCGGATCTTCTGCTCGGTGAGGACGGCCAGGACACCCTGCGCGGCGGCGACGGCGACGATACCCTCGACGGTGGCGCGGGCCATGACGTCCTGGTCGGCGGGGCGGGCGATGACCTGCTGCTCGGCGCGGCTGGCCAGGACACACTGACCGGGGGCGAGGGCCATGACACGCTGGATGGCGGCGATGGGCATGACCAGCTCGCGGGTGGCGAGGGCCATGACCAGCTCTCAGGCGGCGTCGGCCAGGACACGCTGACCGGCGATGCCGGCGACGATACGCTGGATGGCGGGGATGGGCATGACCAGCTCACCGGTGGCGCCGGGCAGGACCAACTTTTCGGCGGTGCGGGTCAGGACACGCTGACCGCCGGCGCCGGCGATGACCTCCTGGATGGCGGCGAGGGCCACGACCAGCTCACGGGCGGCGAGGGCCATGATGTCCTGCGCGGCGGCGCGGGGAATGACAGCCTGGATGGCGGCGGTGGCCGCGACACGGCGCGGTTTGACGGAAACCTCGCCGATTATCGCATCACCGATCTCGGCCAGGGCCAGGTCGAGGTGCGCGGCCTGAACGGCGTTGAGGGCCGGGATGTCGTCACGCGCGTCGAACTCCTGAGCTTCGCCGATACCACCATCGAGGTGAGCGGCGTTCCGGCAGCCCCCAGCATCACCGGCTTCTCTGGGGATACCGGCCTCGTCGGTGACGGGCTGACGGCGGACCGTAGCATCACACTGACGGGCAGCGCTGCGGCCCATGCGCTGGTCGAGGTGTTCGGCAATGGCGTGCTGCTGGGCGCGGCCACGGCCGGCGGGGATGGCGCTTGGTCCTTCACCACCGCGCCGCTGGCCGATGGCGTGCAGGATTTTACCGCCCAGGCGACGCGGGGCGGGCTGACCAGCGGGGCCTCCGCGCCGCTCTCGCTGGTGATCGACGGGACAGCGCCCATCGTTTCGGCGCTGGACCTGCTGGCTTCCTCGGATAGCGGCGTGCGCGGGGATGACATCACCGCCTTCCGCTGGGTGGATCTGGTCGGCCAGGGCGAGGCGGGGGCGACGGTCACGCTGCTCGGCACCGACCTCACGACCACGGTCGGGGCCGATGGCCGGTTTCAGTTCGGCAATGTGGCGCTCGATCTCGGCCTGAACAGCTTCACCGTGGAGATCACCGACGCGGCGGGCAACAGCAGCCTCTCCGATTTCGGCATCACCCGCGTGGATGACGGTACGACCGACCCGACCTATGGGTGGAACTGGGTGATGCTGGAGGCCATCCGCGTCGGCGGTCTGGTCACGGCCAATGCCTCGCGTCTGCTGGCCTTGGAGAGCATTGCCACCCTCGACACGCTGGCGGCCATAGACGGAACCAACCCCTTCATGGTCGCGCTCGACGCACCGGAGGGGATTTCGGCGCCCATCGCCGCCGCGGCGGCCGCGCATCGCGTCCTGAGCTACTACTTCACCGGCAACGCGCAGTCGGCCGTGCTGCAGGCCAGCTTCGATGCGCGCCTTGCGCAGGACCTGGCCCAGCTGGCGCCGGGAGCGGATCGCGACGCAGCGGTGGCCTTCGGCCAGGCGGTCGCCGATGCTGTGATCGCAATCCGCGCCGGGGATGGCCACGACGCGGTGGTCAGCTACGTCCCGGGCAGCGATCCGGGCGAGTGGCGACCGACGCCGCGCGTCGGCCCCGGCGGCACTGAGTTGCCTGGCCGCCCGGCGCAGCTGCCGCAATGGGGCGAGATCACGCCCTTCCTGATGGATGATGGCGGGCAGTTCCGCCCCGATGGCCCGACGCCGCTCGACAGCGCGCAGTGGGCTGAGGAATTCAACGCGGTGAAGTCGCTCGGCGCCTTCGATTCCACGACCCGCACGGCCGAGCAGACCGAAATCGCCTTCTACTGGCGTGACCTGACGAACACCTACACGCCGGCCGGCCGCTGGGCGCAGATCGCCGGCGAGGTGCTGGAATCGCTTGGCCATTCCAGCGCCTCCGCGGCGCGCATCATGGCGGGCCTGAATCTGGTTGGTGCCGATGGCGCCATCGCCGCGTGGGATGCGAAGTACGCGTATAATTTCTGGCGCCCTATCACCGCGATCCGTGAGGCGGATACGGACGGCAATCCCGACACCATCGCCGACCCGACCTGGCGCCCGCTCTTCGAGACGCCGCCGCATCCCGACTACACCTCGGGCCATGCGACCTGCAGCCTCGCCGCTGCCTGGGCGCTGACTTATCTGGTGGGCGACAACATTGCCTTCACCAATGCCAGCGTCGGCCTGCCCGGCGTCTTCCGCAGCTTCGACAACTTCGTCCAGGCGGGGATCGAGGCGGGGGATAGCCGCATCTATGGCGGCATCCATTTCACCAGCGCCAACATCGAAGGGCAGCAGCTCGGCAAGGCGGTCGCGGATTGGGGCATCGCGGAGTTCCTGCGCAGCGAGGGCGAGGACATCTATGCGCCGATCATCCTGCTGAACACCGCGACGGGTGGCGCGATCTCGGCCCCGCCCGTGCTGAGCGGCCTGGCCATCGACAATCGTGATGGCCTTGATGTGATCCATGCGCGCCTGGATGGCGGCCCTGCGGCCGAGATCGCGCTGGATGAGCAGGGCCGGTTCACCTTCGACGTGGCCGACGTGTTCGGCCCCATCGCGGACGGCACCTACAGCATCACGCTGGAGGCGGAGGATATGGCCGGCCTGAATGCGGCCCCGGTGACCTTCGCCTTCACGCTGATCGCCTAGAGCCTTTTCCGCTCGCCCCGGCTCGCTGCAAAGACTCTGGACATTTGTTTTTGCGAGCATCCTCACCCGATCAGATGAGTCCATCTGATCGGGATCTGCTCTAGGCCCCCTTGCGGTAGGCGAAGGCCTTGGCGAAGCAGTCGAGGATATGCCCGCCGGCGGTGGTCGGCGGGTAGAGCGGCGCCGTGGCCCCCAAGGCGCGCGGATCAATCGGCGCGCTGAAGTTCGGGTCATGGAAGGTCGCGATGGACATGCGCTCATGGCCCGAGCGGTTCACCACGCGGTGCGGCGTGCTCGCGAAGCGGTCATTGCTCCAGCGGCCCAGCAAATCCCCCACATTGATCACCAGCGTTCCCGCCAGGGGGGGCGCCGGGATCCAGCTGCCGGATTGGCGTTCGCGCACCTCGAGCCCGCCGCTGTCATCCTGCCAGAGCAGCGTGATGCAGCCGAAATCCGTGTGCGGCGCCACGCCGAAGCCTTCCGTGTCGTCGGGCGGTTGCGGCGGGTAGAAGACGGCCTGGGTGCGCTGCAGCGGCAGGGTGTAGTGGGGGGCGAAGAAATCCTCCGGCAAATCGAGGCTCACGGCGATGGCGCGCATCAGCCCGGCGCCGCAGCGCATCATCTCGGCGTAGTAGGCCTCCATGGCGGTCTGAAGCTCGGGCACTTCCGCTGGCCATTGGTTGGGGCCGCGCAGCTTCTCGCCCGCCAGCACGACGGGATGATCGGCCGGCAGATCGAGGCCGAGCGAGAAGAACTCCTTCAGGTCCGGCTTTGTGGCGCCGGCCATCACGGCGCCGCCGGCCGCATGCCAGCCGCGGTGGGCCAGGTTGGCACGGGTGCGCGCCTTCACCTCGGGCGGCAGATGGAAGAAGCGGCGCGCGGCCGCGACGGCGGCAGCGATGGTCGCCTCCGGCACGCCATGGTTGCGGATGTAGAAGAAGCCGGGGCCGGTGCAGGCGGCGCGGATCTCGGCCGCGATCTCCTTCACGCGGCGGCCGCTTCCAAGTCCCGCGACGTCGATCACCGGCAAGCTGTGTGCAGACATCATCACGTCTCCTGATCGGGGCGGCGCTTCATCCGAAGCTCACGCCTTCTTCCTTGAGGCGCTGCGCGAGCAGCGTCTTCGGCACCTTGCCATAGGCGGATTTCGGCAACGCCTCCCACACCACGAAGCGGCGCGGATGCTTGTAGCGCGCGAGCTTGCCTTCGAGATGCGCGAGCAATTCCTCGGGCGCCGTGGGCGCGCGGAGCACGAGGCAGGCGACGCCCGACTCCCCCCAGCGCGGATCGGGCAGGCCGACCACGGCACATTCCACCACGGCCGGGTGCGTTAGCAGCGCCTCCTCCACCTCGCGCGGGTAGATGTTGGAGCCGCCCGAGATGAACATGTCCGAGGCGCGGCCGGTGATGTGCAGGAAGCCTTGGGCGTCCAGGAAGCCGAGATCGCCTGTGTGGAACCAGCCCTGGCGGAAGGCCTTCTCGTTCGCGGCATCGTTCTGGAAATAGCCGGCGAAGACGCCGGGGCCACGCACGCAGATCTCGCCGCGCTCGGCATGACGGCCCTCCTCGTCGAGGATCGCGATGTCCATGCCGGTGCGCGGCGCGCCGACGCTGAGCGCACCGGGGGAGGCGTCATCCGTGCTGTGCTGGTCGGGGCGCAGGACGGTGATGCAGCCGGTGACCTCGCCCAGGCCGAAATACTGCACGAGGCACGGGCCGAGCCGCTCCATCGCGCGGAGCTGGTCCGCCCGGTACATCGGCGCGCCGGCATAGATGACGTGGCGCAGCCGGTGCGGCGCGGCGGCCGGGTCGGCCACGAGCATGTTCAGGATGGTGGGCACGGTGAACATGTTCGTCACGCCATGCCGCGCGATCAGCTCCCAGGCGATGGCCGTGTCCAGCCGCTCGCCCGGCAGCAGGATGGAGCAGGCGCCGCGCGCCACCTGGCAGAGGGCGTGGATGCCGGCGCCATGGCTGAGCGGTGCCACCACCAGCGAGGCGTCGCGCTCGGTCAGGCCGGGCATCAGGTCGGCCAGGTGGTTGGTGATGATGAAGCCCATCTGGCCATGCGTCAGCACCGCGGCCTTGGGCCGGCCGGTGGTGCCGGAGGTGAAGAAGAACCAGCAGGGGTCGTCGCGGCCGACTTCGGCCTCGTGGTTCGCCGGCGGGACGGGCGCCTCGGTGATCAGGGTTTCGTAGTCCTCCTCGTCGGGGCGGGCGTCGTCCACCGCGATGACCATTTGGCAATCGGGTGCCGCCGCCCGCACCGCATCGGCATGGGCGGCGAAGCCGTGGTCGCGCAGCATGACGCGCGCGCCGCTGGCCTCCGCCAGATAGGCCACCTCGGGCGGGGTCAGCCGCACATTGGTCGGCACCCAGACGCCGCCGATCTTCCACGTCGCCCAGAGGCTCTCGAACATGGCGTTGCCGTTGCGCGCATGCACCAGCACCCGGTCGCCCTTGCCGATCCCATGCGCGCGCAGCACCGCGGCGAGGCGATCCACGCGGGCGTTCAGCTCGGCCCAGGACCATGTCTTCTCGCGCCAGATCAGGGCCGGCGCATCGGGCAGGCGGCGGGCCGTCTGGCTCAGCAGGCGCCCGAGATTTGTCGCGGGGATCATGCGCGCACCCCGGCCCCGGCATAGCCGCCATCCCCGGCAGCGCGTGGCCGGTGATGTAGGAGGAGCGCGCGGGATCGAGCAGGAAGAGGGCCGCTTCGGCCACCTCCTCCACGCGGCCATAGCGCGCGGCCGGAATGCGGCTGAGCCATTGCGCGCGCGTCTCGGCGTCATGCAGGGCGGTGACCATGGGCGTCTCGATCGGCGCGGGGCAGATGGCGTTCACGCGGATGCCATGCGGCGCGAGGTCCATCGCCATCACCTGCGCCATGTTGATGACGGCCGCCTTGGAGGCGCCATAGGCGATGCGCCCCTCCACGCCGCGCAGGCCGGAGACCGAGGCGATGAGCACGATGCTGCCACCCTTGCCAGAGGCCGCCATGGCCCGCGCCGATGCCTGTGCCGCCAGGAAGCAGCCCGTGACGTTCACGTCGAGGATGCGCCGGAAGGTCTCGGGCGCGGTGTCGAGCAGGGGCGTCGCCGCCGAGATTCCGGCCGAGCAGACCAGGCCCTGGAGGTCCGTCAGCCCCGCGATCCAGTCGGCCACGGCGGCGGCATCCGTCACGTCGAGCATGTCGCAACCCTCGGCCGGGTTGCGGTCGGCCAGGGCCGTCTCCCAGCCTGCCGCGCGGGCGGCGGCGCCGATGGCCGCCCCGATGCCCGAGGCCCCGCCCGTGATCGCCAATCGTTTCGCCATGCCTCTCCCTGGGCGGGGCGTCTTGCGCGCCCGCCTCCCTCGGCCGCATTGTGGCATCCGGAACGCGGCATGCAAAAGCCGCCTGGAGGAGATGACCCGCATGAGCCTGATGACCGATCGCCGCGCCCTCCTGGCGGGCGGCGCCGCCATCCTCGCCGCACCCCGCATCGGTGGCGCGCAGCCGGCCTACCGTCCCGAATACAAGCTCTCCGTCGTCGGCAACCGGCCCATCCCCTTCGCCGAGGGCGCCTTCCAATGGGCGGAGCTGGTGACCCAGCGCTCCAACGGCCGAATCAATGTGCGCGTCTATCCGGGCAGCCAGCTCGTCGGCGGCGACCAGACGCGTGAGCTGCTGGCCATGCGCCAGGGCATCATCGATTTCGCCGTCTTCAGCACCATCAACATCGCACCCCAGGTGCGCGAGGCCGGCATCTTCCAGCTGCCCTTCCTGATGCCTGACCACCGCGCCTTCGACGCGCTGATCAATGGCGAGGTGGGGCGCGACCTCGTCGGCATCATGGACCGGCGCGACGTGACGGCGGTGGCCTTCGGCGAGAACGGCTTCCGCGAGATCAGCAATTCCCGCCGCGCCATCAGCGCCCCGGCGGACCTGCGCGGCCTGAAGATCCGCTTCGCGGCCGGCGCCATCTTCAACGACATCTACAATGGCCTCGGCGCCAATCCGCTGCAGATGTCCTTCGCCGACCTGCAGCCGGCACTCAGCACGGGCGCGGTGGATGGGCAGGAGAACCCGGTCAACCTCTTCCTCGCCTTCCGGATGGACACGCTGGCGCAGCGCCACATGACCATCTGGAACTACGTGAATGACGCGCTGATCTTCGGCCTTTCCAAATCCGTCATGGCGAGCTTCACGCCAGCCGACCAGGAGCTGGTGCGCGAATGCGCCCGCGAAGCAGCACGCAACAACATCGCGCTCGCCCGTCGCGGCCTCGGTATCCCCGGCACGGATGACAGCGCGCTGGTGGAACTGCGCAACCGCAATGTGGAAGTGACGACGCTGACGGCGGCGCAGAAGCAGGCTTTCGCGACGGCGCTGCGCCCGGTCTATGATCGCTGGTCCGGCACCATCGGCAACGACCTCGTACGCAAGGCGGAAGCCGCCATCCGCGCCGCTTCGTGACGCCCGCCTGATGGCCGCCGATTTCGACCCGACGGCCACGCCGCCTGATCCCAAGACGCGCGTGCCCCTGACGCTGGAGCGCGTGCTGCTCGCCGCCGCGATGGGCGCCATGGCGCTGATCACGGCGGCGAATGTCGTGACACGCTACCTCTCCAACATCTCGCTCGCCTTCACCGAGGAATACTCGGTGGCGCTGATGGTGGTGGTGGCCCTCGTCGGCACGGCGCTCGCCACGGCCTGCGGGCGGCACATCCGCATCGGCTTCTTCGTGGACAAGATGAACCCGGGCCGCCGCCGCGTGGCGGAAATCATGGGCTTGGGCCTGCTCATCATCTGCTTCGGGCTGATCCTCTGGTATGGCGGCCGCATGGTCTGGGACGAGTATGATTTCGAGGTTCTCTCGCCCGGCCTCGGCCATCCGCAATGGCTCTACACCGTGTGGCTGCCGCTGCTCGCCATCCTGGTGATCGGCCGCGCGCTCGGCCGAATCATCCGCCTCGCCCGTGGAGAGGAAGGATGATCGGCACCATCCTCTTCCTCATGTTCATGATCCTGCTGCTGGGCGGCGTGCCGATTGCCGTGGCGCTGGGCCTCGCCGGCGCGCTGGCCATCGCACTCGCCGACCAGACGCTGATGGCGATGCCGACCAACGTCTATGCCGGCATCGCGAAATACCCGCTGATCGCCATCCCCATGTTCGTGCTGGTGGGCTGCGTCTTCGACCGGACGGGCGTGGCACTCCGCCTGGTGAAATTCGCGACCGCACTGGTCGGCGCCGGGCGCGGCGCACTCGCTTCCGTCGCCGTGCTGGTGGCGATGATCATCGGCGGCATCTCGGGCTCCGGCCCGGCCACCTCGGCGGCCGTGGGTCAGGTGGTCACGCGCGGCATGGTGAAGGATGGCTATCCGCGGCCCTTCATCGCCTCCACCGTGGGTGCCGCGGCCGCGACGGATATCCTGATCCCGCCCTCCATCGCCTTCATCGTCTATGCGGTGATGGTCCCCGGCGTCTCGGTGCCGGCCATCTTCATGGCGGGGATGTTCCCGGGGATTTTGGCCGGTGTGGCCATCATCGTGCCCATCCTCATCATCTCCTGGATCAAGGATTTCGGCGGCAAGAACCCCGACCGCGACGAGAACTCCCTCTGGCACAGCTTCAAGGAGGCGATCTGGGGGTTGATGGCGCCCGTCGTCATCCTGGGCGGCATGCGCATCGGTGCCTTCACGCCGACGGAAGCGGCGGTGATGGCGGTGTTCTACGGCCTCTTCGTCGGCTTCTTCGTCTATCGCAGCATGACGATGCGCGACCTTTACGAGATGCTGGTGGAGGCGGGCGAGATCTCGGCCGTCATCCTCATCATCATCGCGCTGGCCAGCGTCTTCGCCTGGTCCACCTCCACGCTGGGCATCGTGCAGCCCATCGCGGGCTGGATCGTGGGGCTCGGGCTGGGTGAATACGGCACCATCGCGCTGCTGATGGTGGCGCTGGTCTTCATCGGGATGTTCCTGGACGGTGTTTCCACCTTCCTCATCCTGCTGCCGGTGCTGATCCCCATCGCCCGCGCCTTCGAATGGGACCTGACCTGGTTCGGCGTGATCCTCACCATGAAGATCGCGATCGGCCAGTTCACGCCGCCCATGGCGGTGAACCTGATGGTGTCCTGCCGCATCGCGGGCGTCACGATGGAAAGCACCATCCCCTGGGTGGTCTGGATGATCCTGGCGATGTTCGTGGCCCTCGCGCTCGTCGTCGTCTTCCCCGGCATCGCCCTTTGGCTGCCGCGCGTGACCGGCATGATGTGAACGAAGCCGGGCCGGGGGCTTGCCGAAACGCCCGGCCTGCTTCCGAATGGCGCCCAACGAAATCAAAGGGAGCGAAGAACCGATGTCCAGCGTGGAAGCCCTGCGCGACCCCAAGAGCCTCACGCGTCTTCTGGCGCCGCGCAGCTTCGCCGTGGTGGGCGTATCGGCCGAGCCCACGGGCTTTGGCGCGCGCACCGTGCAGAACATGCGGGACTTTGACGGCCCGGTCTGGTGCGTGAATCCGAAATATGCGGGTCAGGAGCTGCATGGCCGCCCCTGCTTCGCCTCCGTCGCAGACCTGCCGGGCGCGCCGGATTCCACCGTCATCGCGCTGCCCCGCACGGGCGTGAGTGATGCGGTGCAGGCACTCGCCAAGAAGGGCGGCGGTGGCGCGGTGATCTACGCCTCCGGCTATGGCGAGACGGACCTGCCCGAGCGCGCCGTGGAGGAGGAGGAACTGCGCCAGATGGCGCGGCGCATGGGCTTCCCTTTGCTCGGCGCCAATTGCCTGGGCTTCGTGGACCATCGCCAGCGCGTCGGCGCCACCTTCATGCCGGACTATGTGAAGATGACGGCACCGGCTGGCGGTGTGGGCGTCGTCAGCCAGTCGGGCGCGCTGGGCTATGCGCTGATGCAGGCGGCCGAGCGCGGCTTCGCCATGTGCCACATGACCACAGCCGGCAATGCGACGGACCTCGACGTCTGTGACCTGGCCGCCTTCCAGCTCACCATCCCCGAATGCCGCAGCATCGCGCTGGCGGTCGAGGGCCTGCGCGATGCGCGGCGCCTTTTCCTGCTGGGCGAGATGGCGGCGAGCCTGGGCAAGACCATCGTGGTGCTGAAGCTTGGCCGTGGTGAAGTCGGCGCCAAGGCCGCCGCCTCGCACACCGGCTCGCTGGCCGGCAGCAGCGCGGCCTGGTCGGCCGGCTTCAAGCGCGCGGGCATGCTCGAGGTGGGTGATTTCGACGCGCTGCTGGAAACGGCGGGCTTCTTCGCCAAGGCCGGCCCGCCCAAGGGCCGCGGCGTGGGCATCGTCACCCCCTCGGGTGGCGCGGGCATCATGGCGGCGGATCACGCGGAATTCGCGGGCCTGCCGCTGCCGCAGCCCGCGCCGGAGACGGAGCGCGTGCTGCGCTCGGCGATCCCGGATTTCGGCAGCCCGCGCAACCCCTGCGACCTCACGGCGCAAGTGGCGACCAACCCGAAATCCTTCGAGGAATGCATGCTCGCGATGCTCAATGATGAGCAATACGCGACCGTGGTCTTCCCCGTGGTCTATCACAACCCCGCCCCCGCCGCGACGCCGGCCCGCATGAAGACGCTGGAGCCGATGGCGGCGGCCAGCGGCAAGCCGATATGCATCGCCTGGATTCCCGAGAGCCTGGAAGGGCCGGGGGCCGAGGCGGTGGATGTCAGCTCCAACCTCGTGCTGTTCCGCAGCATGCGGCGGATGATGAATGCGCTGCGGCTGTGGTTCCAGCGCTATGACCCGATGCCCGCGGCGGGCCAGGTCGATGCGCGCGCCCAGGCCGCCGCTGCCGCCATCCCTGCGGGCGCTGCCACGCTGATGGAGGCGGCGGCCAAATCCGCCTTCGCCTCGGCCGGCTTGCCCGTCGTCGCGGAACATCGCGCGAAGGATGCGGCCGCCGCCGTGGCGGCGGCCGAGACGCTCGGTTTCCCCGTCGTGCTCAAGCTCGACAGCCCCGATGTCGCGCACAAGACCGAGGTGGGCGGCGTGGAGCTGAACCTGGCGGATGCCGCCGCCGTCACCGCCGCCTTCGGGCGCATCATGGCGGGTGTGGCGAAGCATGCGCCGGCGGCCCGCGTGGATGGCGTGCTGGTGCAGCGGATGGAGGCGCGCGGCGTCGAGCTCATCCTCGGCGCGCGGCGCGATCCGCAATTCGGCGTGATGGTGCTGGTGGGCCTGGGCGGCGTGCAGGCCGAGCTCTGGAAGGATGTGGCGCTCGATGTCGCGCCCGTCTCCCAGGAAGGTGCGATGGCCATGCTGCGCAGCCTCAAGGCCTTCCCGCTGCTCGATGGCTTCCGCGGCAGCCCGAAGCTGCCGGTGGAGCAGATCGCCGCCGCCATCGCGCAATTCTCGGGCTTTGCCGCCGCCATGGGTGATCGGCTGGAGGAGGCGGAGATCAACCCGCTGGTCTGCCGGCCCGATGGCTGCGTGGCCGTGGATGGGCTGATGATCCTTTCGGCCTGACAGGAATCGTTACCAAGAGCGCGATTCCAGGCGGAATCATTCTGGTCTATGTTGCGACGCATGATCCTCCGCCGCCGCCTTGCCTGGCTTCCGCTCGCCGCCTTCCTGGCGGGGTTCCTCCCCGCCGCCCCGAGCCAGGCCGCCGAGCCGGGCTCGGAGAACATGCTGGCGCATCGCGCCGCCTATCGCCTCAAGCTCGACAGCGTGCGGGACAATGCGAGCATCGAGCAGGCGGAGGGCATCATGCTCTTCGAGGTGATCGACGCCTGTGACGCCTGGGCCTCGCGCCAGCGCTTCACCCTGCTGGTGGGCGACCGCGACGGCAACATCGTCGAGACCACCTCCGACTACGCGACGCTGGAGGCGAAGGACGGTTCCTCGCTGCGCTTCTCGTTGACGCAGATGACGGGTGGCGCCGTCACCTCCCGCGTGGCGGGGGATGCGACCATCACGCCCGAGGGAGGCCGCATCCGCTATCAGGAGCCGGCCGCGACAGAGGAGGAACTGCCGCCCGGCACCATCCTGCCGATGATCCACACCATCCGCAGCCTGGCGGCCGCGCGCGCGGGGCAGCGGATCTTCGTGGCGCCGCTCTTCGACGGCACCTCGGCCGACGGCGCGCAGGACACGACGACCATCATCTCGGGCGGCTGGCTCGCGCCGCAGCCCAATGCGAATTTCCCGCTGCTCGGCACCCTCTCCAGCGCGCGCATGCGCATCGCCTTCTTCGAGCGCAACACCACGGGCCAGGGCGGCGGCGCCGCCACGCCCGACTACGAGGTCAGCATGCGCTACTACGAGAATGGCGTGGCCGATGAGCTGAAGATGGATTTCGGCGAGTTCGTGGTGGATGGGCGGCTCGGTGAGCTGCAGCCCATCCCGTCGCCCTGCTGAGCCATCGGGGCTGACCCCTTGGGGCTGATCACTCCAGGCTGAAGGCGTCCTTCGGCGGCGGCGTGGGGCGCGTGTAGTCCATCACGCAGAAGGCGCCGCCCTGGTGGCGGCGGCCCACCTCATGGGGATGCAGCACGCCCTCGAGCTGCGTGCGATACGCCTCGGCGCTGTCCTGCGGCGCCCAGCCGATGCGGTCGCGATGATCCTTGGCCCACCAGCTCGCCGGATTGGCCGAGGCGCCCCAGATGACGGCATGCCCCACGCGCGCCGCCGCGACACTTGCCTGCACCAGCCGCGCGAGGTCGGGGTAGGAGAGCCAGGTGGAGAGCGCGCGCGCGTCGCGCGGCTCGGGCAGGCAGGTGCCGATGCGGAGATTCACGTTCTCCACGCCGTGCTTGTCCCAGTAGAGCCGGCCCATGAGCTCGCCATAGGCCTTGGAGAGGCCATAGAACCCATCCGGGCGGAATTGGCAGTCGAGATCGAGGCTCTGGCCCTGCTCGTGGAAGCCGATCGTGTGGTTGGAACTGGCGAAGACGACACGCGCGCCCTCGCGCCGCGCCGCCTCGTAGATGTGATAGAGGCCGCGCAGATTGGGGCCGAGGATCTCCTCGAAGGGCTGCTCGACGCTGATGCCGCCGAAATGGAGGATCACGCCGCAGCCCTCGGCGAGGCGTGAGATGGTGACGCCATCGTTAAGGTCTGCCCGCGTGAAGCTGGCGCCCGGTGGCACCGCATCCGCGAAGGGCGCGATATCGGTCAGGAGCAGCGTCATCCCGGCCGCGCTCAATTCGCGCGCCAGCATACGGCCGAGGGCGCCCGAGGCGCCGGTGAGGAGGATGGGTTTCATGATCGGCGTTGTCCTTCCATAGTCAGCCTGTCGCAAATCCATCAGGACGGCCAGATGCCTCGTCACGCCCATCCCATCATCGCCCATGCCGTGCTTGCCCTTGAAAGCGGCCGCACCAGCGCGACCGCGCTCATCGAGGAGGCGCTGGCGCGCGCGGCGGAAGGCGAGGGGCCGCGCGTCTTCACCGCGCTGCATGCCAAGGAGGCGCGCGAGCAGGCGCGCGCGATGGACGCTCTGCGCCAGGCAGGCCGCGCGCCGAGCCGCTTCGCCGGCATTCCCATCACCGTGAAGGACCTGTTCGATGAGGCGGGGCATGTGACCCGCGCGGGCTCGGTCGCTCGGGATGGCGCGAAGCCCGCGACCGCGCCCGCCCCCGTGATCGAGCGGCTGAACCGCCAGGGCTTCATCGTCATCGGCCGGACGAACATGACGGAATTCGCCTTCTCCGGCCTGGGCGTGAATCCGCATTACGGCACGCCCTCGAGCCCCTGGGACCGCGCGACGGGGCGGTTGCCGGGCGGCTCCTCTTCCGGCGCTGGCGTCGCCGCGGCCGATGGCATGGGCTTCGGCGGACTCGGCACCGATACCGGCGGCTCCTGCCGCATCCCGGCCGCGCTGAACGGCGTGGTGGGCTTCAAGCCGACGGCGCGGCGCGTGCCCATCTCGGGCGTGCTGCCGCTTTCGCCCTCGCTCGACTCCGTGGGACCGCTCGCGCGCTCCGTCGGCTGCTGCCAGGTGCTGGATGCGATCATCGCGGGGGCTGAGACGCCGCCTGCGCTGCCCGAAGTGAACCTCGCGGGGCTGCGCTTCGGCGTGCTGAACAACATCGTCGAGGAGGGCATGCAGGGCGAGGTGGCGCGGGCCTATGCGCGGACGCTCGCGCGGCTGGAGGCAGCCGGCGTGAAGCTCGAGGACGTGACCCTGCCTGAGCTGGACCGCATGCCCACGATCAACGCGAAGGGCGGGCTCACCGCGTCGGAGGCCTATGCCTGGCATCGCCATCTGATCGCCAGCGACGGCCCGCGCTACGATCCGCGCATCCTGAAGCGCATCGCGCGCGGCGAACACATGAGCGCGGCGGATTACCTGGGCGTGGTGCAGGCCCGCGCCGAGGTGATCGCGGCCACCGCCCCGCGCACCGCGCCCTATGACGCGGTGATCTGCCCGACCGTGCCGCTCATTCCTCCCGCCATCGCCGAGGTGGAGGAAGAGAGCGAATACAACCGCATCAACCTGCTGCTGCTGCGGAACACGACCATCGCGAATTTCCTCGACCGCTGCGCGATCAGCCTGCCCTGCCATATCCCGGGCGAGGCGCCGGTCGGCCTCATGCTGATGGGCGAGGCGATGGGCGATCAGCGCCTGCTTGCCATCAGCGCCGCCATCGAAGCGTTGCTCGAAGCATGAGCAAGCTGGAATTCGGCTGGTATCTGCCCAGCAGCGGCGACACGACCAGCTATGCGGCCGGCCCCCATGTGGTGCCCGCCGGCACCGAGATGTTCGACCGCGTCGTCCAGGCGGCCGAGGCGGCGGGTTTCGAATATCTGCTGGTCCCGGTCGCCATCCCCTGCTGGGAGGCCTGGGTGACGACCGCCTTCATGGCGGGGCGGTCAAGTTCCATCCGCATGCTGGTGGCCGCGCGCCCAGGCTACATCAACCCCGTGATGCTGGCGAAGATGGTGACGACCTTCGATCAGCTCACTGGCGGGCGCATCGCGGTGAACCTCATCGCCGGCCAGTCGGAGGCCGAAAACGCGGCGGATGGCATCCGCTACGGCAAGGAGGACCGCTACGCGCTGATGGCGGAGGAGGTCGCCATCATGAAGGCGCTCTGGACCGCCACGGCGCCGCTGGATTGGGAGGGGCGCTTCCACACCTTGCGCGGCGCGCGCGTGGTGCCCGCGCCGCTGCAACAGCCGCATCCGCGCTTCTATCTCGGCGGCGGCTCACGCCAGGCGTGGGAGATCTCGGCCGCGCATGCCGATGTGCACCTCTTCTGGGGCGACCGGCCCGAGACGGTGGCCGAGCAGATGACCGAGATCCGCGCAATGGCGGAAGGGCAGGGGCGGGGCGAGACGATCGGTTTCGGCATGCGGCTGCAGATCATCTGCCGCGAGACGGAGGAGGAAGCCTGGGCCGCCGCGCATGAACTGGTGCGGGATGTGAGCGAGGAGCGGAGTGCGGCCGTGCGCGCCAACATCGCCAATTCCGTTGCCAACCAGCGCGTGCAGGCGCTGCTGGCCGAGACGGGCGGGCTGATCGCCCCCAACCTCTGGGCGGGGCTCGCCAAGGCACGGCAGGGGGCGGGGGTCGCCATCGTCGGCAATCCGACGCAATGCGCCGATGTGATCCAGCGCTTCATCGAGATCGGCTGCCACAGCTTCTGCCTCTCGGGCTATCTGCATGACGAGGAGGCCGAGCGCTTCGGCCGGCTGGTGCGGCCGATCCTGGTGGAGCGGAATCCGGGGCGGATCAGTCCTCTCTAATCCAGCCGCACATTGTTCTCGCGGATGGCGTTGCCCCATTTCACGCCCTCGCTGCGGATGAAGGTCGCGAATTGCTCGGGCGTGCTGGTCAGCACCTGCGCGCCCAGGCCGCCCAGCCGCTCGCGCATTGCGGGCTCGGCCAGGATGCGGTGGATCTCCTGGTTGATGCGCAGGATGATCGGCGTGGGCGTGCCGGCCGGCGCCACCAGGCCAAGCCAGGCGGCGGCATCGAAGCCCGGCATGCCGCTCTGCCCCAGCGTCGGCAGATCGGGCTGGCGGTCGGAGCGGTTGGCGGTCGTCAGCGCGAGCGCGCGCACGCGGCCGGACTGGATATGCGGCAGCGAGAAGACCTCGGTCTCGAACATGAAGTCGAGGCGCCCGGCCAGCAGGTCCGTCAACACCTGCGGCCCGCCGCGATAGGGCACATGCGTCATGTCGAGCCCGCCGGCGGCGCGGGAGAACATCATGGTGATGAGATGCGCGGTGGTGCCGTTGCCCGGCGTGCCGAAGGTCACCTGCCCCGGCCGCGCGCGCGCCATGGCGACGAGTTCCGCCGGGGTGCGCGCGGGGGAACTGGCGTTCACCAGCAGCACGAAGGGCAGGTTGGCGACGAGCGTGATGGGCGCGAAGTCCCGCACCGGATCATAGCCGATATTGGCATAGAGATTGGGGTTGGTGGCCAGCGGCGCGGTGGCCGAGAGCAGCAGCGTATAGCCATCGGGGGCGGCCTGCGCGGCGGCGGCGGCGGCGAGGCTGCCGCCCTGTCCGGGCCGGTTCTCGATCACCATGGACCAGCCGGGATTTTCGCCGAGCTTCTCGGCCAGGAGGCGCGCGATGGTGTCGGTCGCCTGGCCGGGCGGGAAGCCCACCAGGATGCGGATGGGCCGCGCCGGCCAGGCCTGGGCGTGGGCCCGGCCGGCGAGCGCCAGCATGGGGGCGGCCAGCAGAGCGCGCCGGATTTGTCCGTAGCTATTCATGAATCCCCCCAGATGCGGCCCTTGCACTGGGCCATTTTCTCTCGGCAGAGTATGGGAGGGCTGGATTTGTCCTGGCAACCTCGAAGTGGCCAGCGACCGCCTGGGAGGACACTGCCATGATCTATGCCACCTCGGCCGAGGCCGCGGCGCCCACCCGCTTCTCGCGCGTGGCACCCGAGGGCGGTCTGCTCTGGCGCACGGATTATTTCGGCCCGCCGCCTTCGCCGAAAGGTTCGAGCTCGGTGGACCCAAAGGCGATGGGCGCGCTGGCCTATGTGCCGCCCGCGCCGGGCGAGACCCGCCCGCCCCAGGCCTTCCTGGTCGAGCAGGAGTTGAATGCGGTGGTGCATCCGCATTTCCACTTCGTGGACCAGTTCCAGGTGGTGGTGGAGGGCGGCGGCGCCATCGGGCGGCATGCGGTGCAACCCATCATGGCGCATTTCGCCGGGGCGAGCACGGGCTACGGCCCGATCACGCCGGGCGAGGGGGGGCTGAAATACTTCACGCTGCGCGCCAGCGCGGATGGCACCGGCGCGCAATTCCTCCCCGCCGCCAAGGCGCGCATGTCGCGCGGCCCGAAGCGCTACGTGCTGGCTGATCCGGTGCTGCCCAGCACGCAAGAGGCGCTGGCTGCCCGGCGCGAAGCGGTGACGGAGATGGTGCTGGGTGAGCCGGATGGCCTGGCCATCCTCATGTTGCGGATCCCACCGCGGGGGCGGCTCACCGCGCCCGATCCGGCGCGTGGGGCGGGGCAGAGCCTGCTGGTGACCACCGGCTCGATCAGGCATGGAGGCCAGGTGCTGGGCCGCCTCAGCGCGCTCTTCGTCACGCCGGACGAGGCGGCTTTCGTGGCCGAGGCAGGGCCGGAAGGCGCGGAAATCCTGCTGCTGCAATACCCGCGCGCGGCGTGATGCTCAGACCGTGAACTGCTCCGCGATGATCCGCTCCGAGAGGCTGCGGTCCGGGTCGAACAGCATGGTCATGGTGATGCTGCGATCCTCGCGCACCTCGACGCGGCGCACATCGCGCACCTCGGTGTAGTCGGCCGTCGCCGAGACGGGGCGCTTCTCGGGCTCCAGCACCTCGAAGACCACGCGCGCATTGGAGGGCAGCAGCGCGCCGCGCCAGCGCCGTGGCCGGAAGGCGGAGATCGGCGTCAGCGGCAGCAGCTTCGCATCCAGCGGCACGATCGGCCCATGCGCCGAGAGGTTGTAGGCCGTGCTGCCGGCGGGCGTGGAGATCAGGATGCCATCGCAGATCAGTTCCGGCAGACGCTCCTTGCCATCCACCAGGATGCGCAGCTTGGCCGCCTGGCGCTGTTCGCGCAGCAGGGAGACCTCGTTGATGGCCAGCGCCGCATGTGTGCCGCTGGCGGAGTGGGCGCGCATGCGCAAGGGGTGCAGATGGGCCGCCTGGGCGGCGCCGATGCGCGCGGGCAGGTCCTCCTCGCGATAAGAATTCATCAGGAAGCCGACGCTGCCGCGATTCATCCCGTAGATCGGCGGATTGCGGCCGAGGAAGCGGTGCTGCGTCTCCAGCATCAACCCATCGCCGCCGAGCGCCACGATCACGTCGGCCTCCTGCGGCGGGTGGTCGCCATAGAGGGCGACGAGGCGCGCGCGTGCTTCCTGTGCGGGCTCGGTCGTCGAGGCGAGAAACGACATCTTCATGAGGTGTGCCATCGCGTCACGCCGCCCGTTGGGGATGCGTGCTGCGCCACCGCTTCACGCTCCGCGCCTCCGGCGCTCCACGATCGGGCGCGCTCACGCGAGCCGCCGATGTTCGAGCACGGGCATGTCGCGCCGCACCTTCGCCGTCACCGCCGGATCGAGCCGCGCCGTGGTCCAGCCGATCCCGTCGCTCGCCTTGGCCACCACATGGCCCCAGGGGTCGGCGATCAGCGAGTGGCCATAAACCTGGCGCGTCGCGCCGCGCTCCTCATAGGCGCCCCAGGAGGCGGCGGCGATGATCCAGCACTGCGTCTCGATGGCCCGCGCCCGCAGCAGCACCTCCCAATGGTCCTTGCCGGTCATCAGCGTGAAGTTGGATGGCACGAAGATCGCCTCCGCGCCTGCGCGCCTCAGGGCCAGGTATTGCTCGGGGAAGCGCATGTCGTAGCAGATGGTGCAACCGAACTTCACGCCGCCCGCGTCGAAGGTGACCAGCGCGCCGCCCGCGCCATAGAGCGCGCTCTCGCGATAGCCGGTGCCATCGGGCCCCGTGATGTCGAAGAGGTGGATCTTGCGGTAGCGCGCGATCTCCCGGCCATCGGGGGCAAAGACCAGCGTCGTGTTGAAGAACTTCTCCGGTCCCTGCTCGATGATCGAGCCGCCATGGACGTGGATGCCCGCCCCCTTGGCGATGCCGCGCAGGAATTCATAGGCGGCGCCCCCCGTGCCGCCGGGCTCGGGCAGCACTTCCGCCGCTGCCGCCCGCGCCTCGCGCCCGCCGCCCAGGTTGGTCCAGGTCTCGGGGAGCGTGACCATGTCCGGCCGATCCGCCGCCAGCGCGCCCTCGATCAGGCGGCGCGCCTGGTCGAGATTGGCTTGCTTGTCGCTGGTCTGGTTCATCTGGATGGCGGAGATGCGCATGGGCAGGGCCTATCTTGCGGCGGGCGGGACGCGCCGTTCATCGAGCGGGACGCCGCGGCCAACGCCCCAGCGAATGAGTTGCGGTTCGAGCATCTCGCTCCGCTCGCCCATGGGGCGCTGGGAGACGAAACGCACGCGGCCGGCGGTGAGGATCGCGACCTCCATGATCCCATCACGCGGACGGATGGAGAGGAAGGCCTCCTGTTCGCCGACCGCCTCTTGCCGGGCGCCGCGCAGCACCAGGGCCGTCCCATCGAACGCGATGGGGGCGACGAGCTGGAGGTTGTTGTTGAGCAGCCGCACGCCGGGCTCGCCGAGCAGGGCGGAAAGCGTGCGGCGGACGGCCGGGTCGTTCACCACCTGCGGCGTGTTGGTGGTGCCGATCTGCACGGAGAGATGGCCGAGCACACCCTGCTTGTGATCCACCGCCTGGGCCAGGGCCGGAATCGGCAGCAGCAGCGCCAAGATGGCGGCGCGGCGGCCGAGCCTCAAGGCTGGCGCGGCCAGGAGATGCGCGGCTCGGCCCGGCCCTGCGGGGCGGGGGGCGCATAGGGCTCGGGGATATTGGGTGTCGCGTCCCGGCCATCGCGCCGGGGCTCGGATTGCCGCGCGATCATCACGCGCAGCTCGGCCCGCAGGTCATCGAGCTGCGCCTCGATGGAATCGAGCCGGCCCTTCAGCCCGAAGACCGAGAAGGGCATGACGAGCAGGCAGACCGCCAGCAGCAGCAGGATCAGCAGCGCCACCAGCCCGGTCCATTCCGGCAGGCCCGGCAGGGTCAGGCGGGTGACGAGGTCGTTCAGCATCAGCCGCCCGTGACACTCATGTGGCGCGCGACCGCGGGGGCCGAACGGCGGCGATCAATCACGAAGTCATGGCCCTTGGGCTTGCGCGCGATGGCATCCGCGATGGCCGCGCGCAGGCCTTCCTCGCCCAGCGCGGGGTCACGCAGCGGCGCGCGCAGATCGGCCGCATCCTCCTGGCCCAGGCACATGTAGAGCGTGCCGGTGCAGGTCAGCCGCACGCGGTTGCAGCTCTCGCAGAAGTTATGCGTCATCGGCGTGATGAAGCCGAGGCGCGTGCCGGTCTCGGCCACGTCGTAGTAGCGCGCGGGGCCGCCTGTCGTGTGGCTGCTCTCGTTCAGCGTCCAGTTCTGCTTGAGGCGGGCGCGGACGAGGCTGAGCGGCAGGAACTGATCCGTGCGGTCCTCGCTGATCTCGCCGAGCGGCATGGTCTCGATCAGGCAGAGATCGAAGCCGTGCTCGCCGCACCAGGCGAGCATGCGGTCGAACTCGTGCTCGTTCACGCCCTTCAGCGCCACGGCGTTGATCTTCACATGCAGGCCCGCGGCCTTGGCGGCGAAGACGCCGTCCAGAACCTTGTCCAGCTCGCCCCAGCGGGTCGCGGCCTTGAAGGCGGCGGCGTCCAGCGTGTCGATCGAGACGTTGATGCGGCGCACGCCGGCGGCCGCCAGGTCATCCGCGTACTTGGTCAACTGCGTGCCGTTGGTGGTGAGCGTCAGCTCCTCCAGTCCGGACCCGATGCGCGCGCCGAGGCCGCGCACCAGCGACATCACGTTCTTGCGCACCAGCGGCTCGCCGCCCGTCAGCCGCAGCTTGCGGACGCCGAGGTCGATGAAGGTGCCGCAGAGGCGTTCCAACTCCTCCAGCGTCAGCACCTCGGATTTCGGGAGGAAGGTCATGTCCTCCGCCATGCAATAGACGCAGCGCAGGTCGCAGCGATCCGTCACGGAAACGCGGAGGTAGCTGATATGTCGCCCAAAGGGGTCGATCATGACGGCGTGGAGTCCCGGGATGTTGGAGATTTCACCCCATTTGGGGCGGATCAACCCGCTGTTGCAAGGGTCCCGCGCGCGCCGGGCGCCTTGGCCATCCAGTTCAGCACGCTGGCGGTGAGGCCGACCAGGATCATGACCGGCCAGAAGGCGGCGTAGCTGCCGGTCCAGGCCATGAGCACCGCGCCGGAGCCAGCGCCCAGGAAGCCGCCGATCTGGTGGCTGAAGAAGCAGACACCATAGAGCGCGCCGAGGTCGCCCACGCCGAAGCGCCGCGCGATGGCGGCCGAGGTGAGCGGCACGGTGCCCAGCCAGACGAAGCCCATCACGGCGGCGAAGATGATCGTGCCCCATTCGCTGGGCGGGGCGACGGCGAAGCCCGCGATGGCGAGCGTGCGGACGAGGTAGATCCAGCCCAGCCCGTTCTCCGGCTTGATGCGGCTGGAGAGCCAGCCGCAGAACCAGGAACCCGGGATGTTGAACAGCCCGATCATCGTCATCGCCACCATGCCGAGGGCCGCCGGCTGGCCGCAAAGCGCGATGTGCGAGGGCAGGTGCGTGGTCAGGAAGGCGAGCTGGAAGCCGCAGGCGAAGAAGCCGCCGGTCAGCAGCGCGAAGTCGCGATCGGCCAGCGAGCGGCGCGCGAGCGCGGGCAGGCCCGCGAGGCCGGCGGCGGGCGGGCCGCTGCGCGCCGCCGGGCGCCACTCGATATTGCGCGCGAGCGGGATGATGAGCACGGCGGAGGCGGCCAGCATCATCAGCGCGCCCGCAGCGCCGAAGCCGCCGATGGCGGAGAAGGTGAGCGGCACCATCGCCGCCTGGCCGAGGCTGCCGCCGGCGCTCGCGATGCCGATGTATTCGCCGCGCTTTTCGGGCGGCGCCAGGCGGCCGATGGCGGCGAGCGCGAGGCCTGTGCCGGCGCAGGCGACGCCGAAGCCCGAGAAGACGCCGATGCCGATCATCACGGTCGCGTTGGAGGGAAACAACGCCGGCAGGCCGCAGCCGATCAGGTAGAAGACACCGCCCATCGCCATGACGCGGCCCGAGCCGTGCTTGTCCGCCATCGCGCCCGAGACGGGCTGGCCCAGACCCCAGGTGAGGTTATGAAGCGCCACGGCCAGGCCGAAGGCCCAGGGGGCCACGCCATTCTCGGCGGCGAGCGGCAGCAGCAGCAGGCCGAAGGTCTGGCGGATGCCCATGGCGAGGCTGGAAGTGGCCGCCGCCGCGATGATCGCGACCCAGAGGATGCGCTTGGCGGAATGAACGGCGTCTTGGGACATGTCCGGATGTGACCGAAGCGGCCGGCCCGCCGCAAGCGAAGTTGTCGCCGGGGCCGGCATGCGCGCGGCGCGGGGGTATTGCGCAAGCATGTTGCCGCCGTCAGGCCGCTGGCGCAGTCTTCAACCGTGAATCGAGACGAACCGGTGCCGCCGCGCCGGTCGGCGAGGGAGAGAGAGCATGATGACGCGATGGACCGGGGCCGCTCTGGCCGCGGCATTGGCCCTGGGCAGCGCGCCCGCGCTGGCGCAGGTGACGCCGGATAATTTCGTGGGGGGCAAGACCTCCGACCTCGCGGCGCTCTGCGCGGCGGGTCCGTCCGACCCCAACGTGGTGTCGGCGGTGAATTTCTGCCACGGCTTCCTGCTGGCGGTGGGCCAGTTCCACGGCGAGCTGACCCAGCGCGGCAGCCGCGTCGGGCCTTTCTTCTGCCTGCCCGATCCGCGGCCGACGGTCGCCAGCATCACCGGGGCCTTCGTCACCTGGGCGGGCGCCAATCCGCAATATGCCGGCACCTCGGCCGCCGAGGGCGTGGTGCGCTTCGCCACCGCCGCCTATCCCTGCCCGCGCCGCCCGGCGCGCCGCGCCTCGTGAGGAGGAAAGAGATGCGCAAGATCCTGCTGGTTCCCGTCCTGGCACTCGCGCTGGGCGGCTGCGAGAACATGTCGGACACCGGCCGCCTCACGGCCGGCGGTGCGGGCCTCGGTGCCGCGACGGGTGCCATCGTCGGCTCCTTCTCCGGCAATGCGGGCTGGGGCGCGCTGGCCGGCGCTGGCATCGGCGCGGCCGGCGGCTACCTGATGGGCCGCGCCCGCGAAGCGGAGCAGCAGTCCTGGCAGCGGGGCTACCAGGCGGGTCGCGCCTCGCAATAGCGCGCGAAAAAGGGCGGCGGAGCCAGGCTCCGCCGCCCTTTCCATCAGTTCGCGCGCTGCGGCTCAGGCGGCCGCGCGGGCATCCATCTGGTCGTTCGCCGCAACCGGCGTGGCGGCCACCGCGGCTGCGGTGATGTTGCCGCGGGTCAGGCCGATATCCGCCAGCTCGCGGTCGCTCATCGCGCGCAGCTGCTCGATCGTCTCGCGGCGGGTGCGCAGTGTCGTCAGCAGGCTGCGCAGGCTGTGGAAGAAGCCGCGGATGCGCTCGGCCATCGCGCGGTCGCGTGCCTGGCGCGCCTCGGCGATCATGGCGGCGACGCGCTCGGCTTCGGCGTTGCGGGGCGCCCCATGGAGGGAGCTCTGGGGCATCAGCAGCACGGCTTCGGCTGGGGTGATGCGGGTCATGGTCTGTGATCCTGTTGTGAAGGACGGCGGTGCCATCCGGATGACGGTGATGTAGGGGATTGCAGCGAGGACAGGTTGTGCGAAGCTCATGCCGCAGACATGCGCATGACGCATGTCATATTGTGGACACATGTCTTAACAACAGGGCTTCCGATGTTAACCAAAGCCGATCGCCTCGCCACCCTTCGCGCCGCGCTGGCCGCTCAGGGCGTGGATGGCTTCCTGGTCCCGCGCTCGGACGAACATCTGGGCGAGTATGTCCCCCCCTCCGGCGAGCGCCTCGCCTGGCTCACCGGTTTCACCGGCAGTGCGGGCATGGCCGTCGTTCTGCCTGAGCGCGCCGCCGTCTTCACCGATGGCCGCTACACCACCCAGGTCGCCGCCGAGACCGATGCCGCGCTGTGGGAACGCCGCCACCTGATTGAGGAGCCGCCCGAGGCCTGGCTGCGCGAGCATGCGGCCGATCTCAGGCTCGGCTACGATCCCTGGCTGCACAGCGAAGGGTTTCTCAAGCGCCTCTCCGGGCTGAACCTTGTTCCGCTCACGCCCAATCCGCTGGACGCCATCTGGCAGGACCGCCCCGCGCCGCCGGCCGCCGCCGTGCTGCCGCACGGCGCGGAGCTATCTGGCGAGAGCGCCGAGGCGAAGCGTGAGGCGCTGGCGGCGAGCCTGCGCCAGTCTGGCGAACAGGCGGCGCTGCTGGCCGATGCGCATTCCGTCGCCTGGCTGCTCAACCTGCGTGGAGCTGATCTCGCGCATACCCCCATGCCGCTCGCCTTCGCGCTGGTGCGGGACGATGCCTCCGTCCGGATGTTCCTGCATGCGCCCGAGCGCGTGCCGGAGGCGACGCGCGCGCATCTGGGCAACCGCGTCTCCATCGAGCCGCGCGCCAACCTGGCCCGCGCGCTGGGCGAACTCTCCGGCCGCGCGGTCCGGGTCGATGCGGATGCGACGCCCGCCTGGTTCGCCGCCACCCTGCGCGACGCCGGCGCCCGCGTGATCGCGGGCGAGGACCCGACGCGCCTGCCACGCGCGACCAAGAACGCGACCGAGCAGCAGGGTGCGCGCAACGCCCATCGGCGCGACGCGGTGGCGGTGGCGAATTTCCTCGCCTGGTTCGCGGCCGAGGCGCCGAAGGGCGGCCTGACGGAAATCTCCGCCGCGGCCCGCCTGCTGGATGAGCGCCGCCGCGTGCCCGGCTTCGTGGCCGAGAGCTTCCCCGCCATCTCCGGCGCGGGCGAGAACGGCGCCATCGTGCATTATCGCGTGAGCGAGGCGACCAACCGCCCGATCAACGCGGATGAGTGCTACCTGATCGACAGTGGCGGGCAGTATCCGGATGGCACCACGGACATCACCCGCACGCTCTGGAGCGGCCCGGGCCCCGCGCCGGCCTCGCTGCGCGCGCGCTACACCGCCGTCCTGCGCGGCCATATCGCGCTCGCGACCGTGCGCTTTCCGGTGGGGGTCGCGGGGCCGCATCTCGACGCCATCGCGCGGCGGCCACTCTGGGATTCAGGCCTCGACTACGACCACGGCACGGGCCATGGCGTGGGCAGCTTCCTCTCGGTGCATGAGGGGCCGGTGGCCTTCAGCCGGGCCGCGCGCGTCGTGCCCATCCGCCCGGGCATGATCCTCTCGGATGAGCCGGGCTACTACCTGCCCGGGCATTACGGCATCCGCATCGAGAACCTGCTGCTGGCGCGGGAAGCCGCGCGCCAGCCGGACCAGGCCAAGACCTTCCTGGAGTTCGAGACGCTGACGCTGGCGCCCTATTGCCGCGCGCTGATCGTGCCGAGCCAGCTCACGACCGCCGAGCGTGACTGGGTCAATGCCTATCACGCCCGCGTCCAGGCCGAGATCGGGCCGAGCCTGGAGCCGGCCGTGCGGGAGTGGCTGGCGCGCGAATGCGCGCCGCTGTGAGGGGCGCTCAGCCGCCCTTCACCTCGACCTTCACATCCACATTGCCGCGCGTGGCGTGGCTATAGGGGCAGATCTTCTCATGCGCCTCCATGGCCAGCGCCTCGAGCTCGGCCTGGGGCAGGGAGGGGTCCTCCACCGTGAGCACGACGGCGAGGCCGAAGCCGCCCTTCTCGCGCGGGCCGATGGAGACGGCCGCCGTCACCTTGGCACCGGCGGCATTCTTCTTGTGCTGCTTGCCGACGAAATCCAGCGCGCCGCCGAAGCAGGCGGCATAGCCCGCCGCGAACAGGTGCTCGGGCGTCGAGGTACCAGGCTTGCCCGGGCCGCCCATCGCCTTGGGTACGGAAAGGTCGGTTGCGACGCTGCCATCCTCGGCCGCGGTGTGGCCGTTGCGGCCGCCGGTGGCCGTGGCGGTCGCGGTGAAGAGCGGGTTGATCTGGTCCATGGGCACCTCCTGTCGGGGCGCCAGAATGCGCCCGCAGCCTTGCCAATGTAAGAGACTTCAGGCCAGGCCCGCCATCGCGCGGAATTCCGCCTCGCTCAGCACGCGCAAACCAAGCTCGGCCGCCTTGGTGGCCTTGGAGCCCGCATCGGCGCCGACCACGACGAAATCCGTCTTCTTCGAGACCGACTTCGTGACCTTGGCGCCCAGCGCCTCGGCCCGCGCCTCGGCTTCCTGGCGGGAGAGGGTCTCCAGCGTGCCGGTGAAGACCAGCGCCTTGCCGGCGAAGGGGTTATCGCCCGCCTCGGCGGCCCAGCTTTCCTGCGGCGTCACCTCGGCCAGCAGCGCATCCAGCGCCTCGAGGTTGTGCGGCTCAGCGAAGAACTCGACGAGTTCGGTCGCGATGGCGGGGCCGATGCCCTGGATGCTGCCCAGCTCCTCCCGCGCCTCGCTGCCGATGATGCGGGCCGCGATCATCCGCTCGCGCAGGGCGCCGATGGAGTGATAGTGGCGCGCCAGCAGCTTCGCGTTCTGCTCGCCGATGCGGCGGATGCCCAGCGCAAAGAGGAAGCGCTCCAAGGGCGGGTCGCGCCGCGCCTCGATCGCGTCGAAGAGCTTGCGGGTGGAAAGCTTGCCCCAGCCCTCCAGCGCCTCCAGCCGTTCGGCATGGGTGTGCAGCCGGAACAGATCGGCCGGTCCGCGCAGCAGGCCCATGGCGTGCAGCGTGTCGATGCGCTCCTCGCCCATGCCGTCAATGTCCATGCAGCGGCGGGAGACGAAGTGCTTCAGCCGTTCGACGGTCTGCGCGGGGCAAATCAGGCCGCCGGTGCAGCGGCGCACCACATCCTCGTTCTCGCGCACGGCATGGCTGCCGCAGGCGGGGCAGGTGGTGGGGAAGGCGTAGGGCGCCGCGCGGCCCGGGCGGTCCGGGTCCACCACGCCCAGCACCTGCGGGATGACATCGCCCGCGCGCTGCAGGGTGATGGTGTCGCCCTCGCGGATATCCTTCCGCGCGATCTCGTCCTCATTGTGCAGCGTGGCGTGGGTGACGGTGACGCCGCCGACGAAGACGGGTTCCATCACCGCGCGTGGGGTCAGCGCGCCGGTGCGGCCGACCTGGATCTCGATGCGGAGCAGCCGGGTCTGCGCCTGTTCGGCCGGGAATTTCCAGGCGATGGCCCAGCGCGGGGCGCGGCCGACGAAGCCGAGCCGCGCCTGCCAGTCGAGGCGATCCAGTTTGTAGACGACGCCATCGATCTCATAGGCGAGCCTCGCGCGCTCGCGGGTCATGCGGGCCTGGAAGGCGGTGGGCGTCTCGGTCAGCAGGTCCGCGGCGCCCTCTGCCACCGGCGAGGAGAGCGGGTTCACGCGGAAGCCCCAGCGTTCCAGCGTCATGAGCCAGCCCCGATGGGTGGTGGCCGGCGCCTCGCTCGCCTCGCCCATCGCATAGGCGAAGAGTTTCAGTGGCCGCTGCGCGGTGATGGAGGCATCCAGTTGGCGCAGCGAGCCGGCGGCGGCGTTGCGCGGATTGACCGGGATGGTGACGGCGGGGCCCAGCTTTTCACCGCGCGCCTTGCGCGCCTCGCGTTCGGCGAGCGCCGCTTCCTGGGTGGCGCGGAAGCTCTCGAAATCCGTCCGGTCCATGAAGACCTCGCCGCGGATTTCGATCAGCGCGGGAAAGGGGGCGGGGAGTTCGCGCGGCAGGTCGGAGAGGGTGAGGAGGTTGGCGGTGATGTCCTCGCCCTCCGCGCCGTCGCCGCGCGTGGCCCCCTTCACGAAGCGGCCATTCTCGTAGAGCAGGTTCACGCTGAGGCCGTCGATCTTGGGCTCTGCGACGAAGTCGAGGGCCGCATCCTCAGGCAGGCTCAGGAAGCGGCGGATGCGGGCGGCAAACTCGGTGAAATCCTCGGGCGCGAAGGCGTTGTCGAGGCTGAGCATGGGCGCCAGGTGGCGCGACTTGGCGAAGCCCTCGACGGCGCGGCCCGAGACCTTCTGCGTCGGGCTGTCAGGCTGCACCAGGGATGGGTGCTCGGCCTCCAGCGCCCGCAGGCGGCGCATCAGCGCGTCGTATTCGGCGTCACTGATGCTGGGGGCATCCTGTTCGTAGTAGCGCCGGTCATGCTCGGTGATCTCGGCGATCAGCCGCGCGATCTCGGCTTCGGCGCTCTCGCTCATGCGGCCTCCGTCAGGGCAGTGAAGGCCGCACCTTCGAGGATGAAGCTGTGGGTGCGTGCCTCGGTGGCGCCGATGGCGCGGTGGAAGGCGAGGGCGAGCTCATCGCCCTCATCGGCGTCCCACCAGAGGAATTCGCCGCCCTCCTCGGCGGTCGCCTCGGCCAGGGCGGCGACCAGGGCCCGGCCCAGCCCGGCGCGTCGCGCCTCGGGGGCCACATAGAGGTCGTTCATGATGGCGCCCCAGCGGCTGGCCCCGCTGTCGTAATAGGGGTGGCCGGAGGCGAAGCCGTGCAGCACGCCGTCTGCCTCCGCCACCAGAAGCGTCACCCGCGCATCCGCGATGAGGTCGCGCGCCACGCCGGCGGCGGTGATCCGCTCCGGGTGCAGGCCGGGCTCGGTATTCAATGCGCGCAACAGGGCGGCGAGCGGGGCGGCGTCCCGCCCCTCGACGCGTCGAATCACGCGACGCCATCCAGCAGGCTGGCGGCCGCCGCGCGTGCGGCTTCGGTCACCGTCTCGCCCGCCAGCATGCGGGCGATTTCCTCGCGCCGGGCCGGCACGTCGAGCGGCGTGACCCGTGTCTCGGCCTTGCTGCCGCGCACCGCCTTGGCCACCTGCAGGTGATGCGCGCCGCGCGCGGCCACCTGCGGCGAGTGGGTGACCACCAGCACCTGCAGCCGCTCGGCCACACGGGCCAGCCGCTCGCCCACCGCGGCTGCGGTCGCGCCGCCGATGCCGGCATCCACCTCGTCGAAGACCAGCGTCGGCACGGGCGAGCCGCGCGCCAGCACCACCTTCAGCGCCAGCATGAGGCGCGAGAGCTCGCCGCCCGAGGCGATCTTGATCAGGGCGCCCGGTGTCTGGCCGGGATTGGTCGAGACCAGCAGCGTGACGCGGTCCATGCCGTCGGCGCCCCAGGCGCTTTCCTCGCGGGGCGCGATCTCGATGACGACGCGCGCGCGGTCGAGCTTCAGCGGCGGCAATTCGGCGGCGAGCGCCTTTTCCAGCTTGGTCGCCGAGGCGCGGCGGGCGGCGGTCAGCGCCTCGGCGGCGGCGATGTAATCGGCGCGGGCCGTCTTGCGGGCGGCCTCCAGCGCGGAGACGCGGCCTGTGCCGGCATCCAGCGCGGCCAGCCGTTCGCGCAGGGCCTCCAGATGGCCGGTCAGTTCGACCACCGCCACGCCGTGCTTCCGCGCGGCGGAGCGCAAGCCATAGAGCCGGTCCTCCAGCGCCTCCAGCCGGCGCGGATCGGGCAGGGCGTCCATGGCGAGCCGCTCGAGCAGCCGCTCCGCCTCGGCCAGCGCGTCCTGCGCCTGGGTGAGAGCGGCGAGGGCGGGTTGCGCGGCCTCGTTGGGCGGTGGCAGGCGTTCCAGCGCGCGCACCGCGTTGCGCAGCGCGTGGCCGGGATGGGCGGAGCGGCGGTCGCGCGGCTGGATCTCGGCCAAGGCGCTCGCGATCGCCTCGTTGCGGCGCTCGGCCTGTTGCAGCCCTTGGCGTTCCTGCGCGAGGCGCTCCTCCTCGCCATCCTCGGGCGCGAGGGTGGAGAGTTCCTCCACCGCGTGCCGCAGCCATTCCTCGTCGCGCAGCGCCGCGGCGACGGCGGCCTCGGCCTCGGCCAAAGCCTGCTCGGCGGCGCGCCAGGACCGATAGGCGGCGGCGACGCGGCCGCGTGCCGCCTCATGCGCCCCGAAGGCGTCCAGCAGCGCGGCATGGGTGGCGGGGTCGGCCAGGCCCACCTGGTCATGCTGGCCCTGGACCTCGACCAGCGTCGCGGCGAGGCGCTTCAGCAATGCGACGCCCACCGGCTGGTCGTTCACGAAGGCGCGGGAGCGGCCATCGGCCTGCAGCACGCGGCGCAGCACCAGCGTCTCCTCCGCCTCCATCCCCTGCTCGGCGAGAAGCGCGAAGGCCGGATGCCCCTCGGGCGGCTGGAAGACGGCGGCGACGCTCGCCTGGGTCTGCCCCGCGCGCACCAGCCCCGCCTCGGCGCGCATGCCGAGCGCGAGCCCCAGCGAATCGAGCAGGATGGACTTGCCCGCGCCGGTCTCGCCGGTCAGCACCGAGAGGCCCGGCCCGAAATTCAGGTCGAGCCGCTCGATGAGCACGACGTCGCGGATGGAGAGGGAGGCGAGCATGCGCTCGCCCGCTAGAAGACGCTGTTCCAGGCCCGCCGGAAGAAGCCGGGACGGTCCTGCGCCGCCATCTGCGCGCCGGGCGTCAGCATGGCGTAGCTGTCCTGGTACCAGGCATTGCCCGGGAAGTTATGGCCGAGCACGGAAGCGGCGCGTGCCGCCTCGTCACGCAGTCCCAGCGCCAGATACATCTCGGTCAGCCGGTGCAGCGCCTCGGGCACGTGGTTGGTGGTCTGGTAATCCTCGACGACGCGACGGAACCGGCCGATGGCGGCGCTGTAGAGGCCCTGGCGCATGTAGAAGCGGCCGATGTTCATCTCGCGGCCCGCCAGGTGATCGCGCGCCAGGTCCATCTTGAGGCGGGCGTCGCGGGCATAGGCGGTGTTGGGGAAGCGGTTCGCCACGTCCTGCAGGGCGGTCAGGGCTGTCTCCGTCCCGCGCTGGTCGCGCTGGCTGTCGGCGATCTGCTCGTAATAGGCGAGGCTGCGCAGATAGTAGGCGTAGGCGATGTCGCGATGCGCCGGGTGCAGCTGGATGAAGCGGTCCAGCGTGCCGATGGCCTCGGTGTAGCGATTGCGCATGTAGTCGCCATAGGCCGACATGATCTTCGCGTTGGTGGCCCAGGTGGAATAGGGGTGCTCCCGCTCCAGCACCTCGAAGAGCTCCACCGCCTGCGGATAGCGCTGGGCCTGGAGGGCCTCGATGCCGGCCGCGTAGAGCGATTCGGGCGAGCGATCCACGAGACCGGTGCCAGCCGGCGGCGTGCGGAACAGGCCGGCGGCCGAGCCGTCCCATTGGGACACGCCGCAGCCGGAGAGCGGCAGCGCGAAGACGAGAAACAGGGCGGCACGAGAAAGTGGGCGCATGTGCGATGAAGGCTCCGATCGGCGGGCTCTATACCATGGGAGCCGCCGCAGCGCACAAGTGGGTCGCCGGCGCCGGGGCGCGGGCCGTCACGGTGTGAGCAGTCAGGGGGCTCAGGCGGCGACGAGCTTCTCGCGCTCCGCCTCGGCCATCGCCTGGCTCCCGGTGAAGCGCCAGTTGCGGGCATCCTGCATCAAGGCGAGCAGAAGCTGATTGTTCAGCGCATGGCCGGAGCGATGCCCGGTAAAACGGGCGAGCAGCGGCGCACCGGCCAGGGCGAGGTCGCCCACCACATCAAGCATCTTGTGACGGACGAACTCATCCGGGCGGCGCAGGCCGCCGGGGTTGAGGATCATCGGACCATCCACGACCACCGCATTGGCGAGGCTGCCGCCCTGGGCGAGGCCGGCGGCGCGCAGCCGGGCCACGTCCTCGGCCAGGGTGAAGGTGCGGGCTTCGGCCAGTTCACGCCGGAAGCTCTCGACCGAGATGCGCATGGAGAGGCTCTGGCGGCCGATCGCCGTCTCGCCGAAGTCGATGCTGAGCGTGGCATCGAAGGCAGGCTCGGGGTTGGGCGAGAGTTCGGCCCAGCCGCCGTGGCTGTCCTCGACGCGGACGCGGCGCAGCACCTCGATCGCGGGGCGGGGCGCGTAATGCTCCACCGTGCCGGCGCAATCGATCAGAAAGAGGAACGGGGCAGCCGAGCCGTCCAGGATGGGGACCTCGGGGCCGTCCAGCTCGACGCGGGCGTCATCGATGCCGGCCGCGGCCAGTGCTGCCATCACATGCTCGATGGTGCCGACGCGCGCCGTGCGATCGCCGGGCAGGCCGATCTGCGTGCAGAGGCGCGTCTCGACCACCAGGTCGTGCCGGGCGGGGATGTCCAGGCCGAGGTCGGTGCGATGAAAGACGATGCCGCTGCCGAGCGGCGCGGGCTTCAGCGTGAGCGAAATGGTACGGCCCGTGTGCAGGCCGATCCCGCGGCAGCCGATGCTGCTCGCCAGGCGACGCCGGGTGAGGCCGTGCGCGGCCGCGCCGAAACCTTGAGGGCCGTAGCCATGCGTCAATGGAGCGAAACCATCCATGTGTTGAAAGCCCCCGTTTGACCGGACCACGTCTGACCGCAGTGGTGCATCCCCCGCACCTCGTCTGGAGCCGGAATGTGACAGCAGCGATGACATGCCGCCAGTCAAGGGTTGTTTCTCAATATTTCGTCATAACCTATTGAAAAAAAGAAGTTTTGATATTGAATTTTGCGCCCGAATTTCGCCATTTTCGTGCGGGTCAGCATCATTTTGCCGCAAAGCAGCATGCTCGGGCAGCGCCGCGTCGGAGCGCCACCCTCCTCCATAAGCGCGGCAACAAGGCCTTTCTTTGGCCGGCATCAGGTCCCACAAGAGGCGCATGAACAGACGCCCGCTCCTGGCCCTCCCGGCCCTTTTCCTCGCCGCCCCCGCGATGGCCCAAGCGCCCGCCCGGCCCTTGCCCGCCCTGTCGGAAGCGGATCGCGCGGCGCTCGGCCGCATCGAGGCCTATTTCAACGGCATGACCACGCTGCGCGCGCGCTTCCTGCAGATTGCCCAGGGTGGCGCGGCCGCCGAGGGCACGGCCTGGATCTGGCGCCCGGGCCGCATGCGCTTCGAATACGACCCGCCGGAGCCGACGCTCCTGATCGCCGCCGACGGCCAGTTCTTCCATTACGACCGCCAGCTGCGCCAGCCGACCATCGTACCGCTCTCCTCCACGCCGCTCAGCCTCCTGCTGCGCAATCCGCTGCGGCTTTCGGGCGACCTCACGGTCTCGGGCTTCGAGCGCGCGGGCGGGCTGCTGCGCGTCACGGTGCACCGCACCAACCAGGCGGCGGAAGGCCAGATCCAGCTCATCCTGGAGGAGCAGCCCATGGCGCTGCGCCAATGGGTGGTGCTGGACCCGCAGGGCCGCAGCACGCGCGTCACGCTGACCCAGGTGCAGACGGGCGAGCGCTTCGATCCCTTCCTCTTTGCCTTCAACGATCCGCGTTTCCGCGAGGAGCTTGAGCAACAGCGATGAAATTTCGGCGCGTCTTGCGTCCAATTGCCTTGAATCCGCCGCATCCGCTTGGTTTGTTGCCATGATGCGACCGATCATTGGCATCTCCTGTTGCGTGAAGGCCTTCGGGATCTTCAACACGCCCAACCACGCCGCCTCCGACAGCTATGTCCGCGTGGTGCTCGGCCCGGCGAACGGGGTGCCGGTCCTGCTGCCGGCGGCGGGCGAGAGCCTCGCGCCGCAGATCCTGCCGCGGCTCGATGGCCTGATCCTCACCGGCAGCCGAAGCAACGTCTGGCCCGGCCATTATGACGGCCCGGACCATGCCGAAGGCACGCCCGAGGACCAGCAGCGCGACGCGACCACGTTGCCGCTCATCCGTGCCGCCATCGCCGAGGGCGTCCCCTTGCTGGCGATCTGCCGCGGCATGCAGGAGTTGAACGTGGCCCTTGGCGGCTCGCTCGATCAGCGTATCCAGGACCTGCCGGGCCGGATGGACCACTCCACCCCCTCCGACCAGCCGATCCCGCTGGTGCGCACCGGCAAGGCGCATGCGGTGCGCTTGGCACCCGATGGGCTGCTGCATGAGCTCGCCGGCCGCACCGAGGTGCCCGTGAACTCGCTTCACAATCAGGGTGTGCAGCGCCTCGCGCCGCGGCTCGAGGCGATGGGCTGGGCGCCGGACGGAACGGTGGAGGCGGTGCGCGTCCGGCAGGCGCCGGGCTTCGCCTGGGGTGTGCAATGGCACCCCGAATATGACTGGGAGAAGGACGCCTTCAGCCGCCGTATCTTCGAGGCTTTCGGGGAAGCCTGCGCCGCGCGGGCCGCACGGCCCCAACCCCGTGTCGCGGCCCTGCGCGAGGCCGCCGAATAGGGCAAGAATCCGCACGGATCATGGTTGATCCGAGTCGATTGGGCTTGGCTTCCAGCGCATGTCGCGGTATGACTCATGCACCGGCGGTGGTTCATCCGCCGGTGGACGTCCCGATTCCCCCAATCGGCTCGCCCGACCATTCCGATCGGAAGTATGAACAGTATGGGCGCCCGACCACCCCCCTGGTCGGGCGCTTTCTGTTTGCCCCAATGGATGGTCTCGGCAGGCTGATCCCGACGCAAACACCCTGGCATCTGCGCCGAAGTCGGGTCAAGCCGCCAAAAGCGCCCCGGCGGCAGGTTCCCCGCACATGGAAGCTGGTCTAGACCTGCGCCGCTGAGGTGGCATCACCGAAGCGGTGAACCACCCAATCCCGACCATGGCCTGGCCCATCTTCCCTGAGCGGCCCGGCCCGACCGGCCTGTCCGGAAGGAGCCTCCATGCCCGAATATGTCGTCCCACCCCCCGCCATCTCCGCCGTTCCCATCAAGGGCAGCAGCGCCATGTTTCCGGTGCGCCGCATCTTCTGCGTCGGCCGCAACTATGCCGAGCATGCGATCGAGATGGGCTCCGACCCGACGCGCGAGCCGCCCTTCTACTTCACCAAGCCGGCCGATGCCTTGGTGATCAACGGCGCCGACATGCCGTATCCGAGCGTGACCAAGTCCCTGCACCACGAGATGGAACTGGTCGTCGCCATCGGCACGGGCGGCAAGAACATCGCCGTGGCTGACGCTCTGAAGCATGTCTGGGGCTATTGCGCCGGCCTCGACATGACGCGACGCGACATCCAGAACGAGGCGAAGAAGACCGGCCGCCCCTGGGACATGGGGAAGGGTTTCGACCTTTCGGCGCCGATGGGCGCGCTGATCCCGGCCGCCGGCTTCGACCCCTCCAAGGGCAAGATCGAGCTGAAGGTGAACGGCAAGGTCACCCAGACCTCCGATCTCTCGAAGCTCATCTGGTCGGTGCCCGAGGTGATCGCGAACCTCTCCGAACTGGTCGAACTCGCCCCCGGTGACCTCATCATGACCGGCACGCCCGAGGGTGTCGCCGCCGTGGTGCGCGGTGACGTGCTGGAAGGCTTCGTCGAGGGCGTGGGCGAGATCAAGACGAAGATCGTCTGAATCACGCTGCGGGGCTCAGCCCGCGGCGCCCAGCAGCCGGGCCAGCGGGGCCGGCTCCAGTGCCGCCAGCACCGGGTGCGGGCTGAAGCTCTCGCCGGCCGCCGTTTCCAGCACCTGAAGGGCGGACGAGACGAGCGGAACCGGCGTCCGGCTGGCCCGCGCCATCGCTTCCAGGAAGGCGAGCCCGCCCCCCGTCTCGGCGAGGGGGCGGCGTTCGGCGGGCAATCCGCCCTGCTCGCTGACCAGCGCCGCGATGCCGGGCAGGTCATGGCGGCCCATGGCCTTCCCCACCGCATCGCGCTCCGCCGCCAGCCCCAGGAGGAGCCTGCCCACCGCATGGGCCACGCCGGGCGGTGCAAGGATGCGCGCCGCCTCGACCAACGCGCCTGGCTCGGCCAGCCCGGCCGCCAGAATGTCGCCGATTGGCACGGCCGGCAGACCGAAGAGCCGCTCGGTGAGGGTCACGAGATCATGGGTGGCTCCCGGCGGCAGCCCGCCGACCCAGAGGCGCGGGCGCAGCGCCATCACCTCCACCACGCCGTCCGCTCCGCGCGCGGCGAGCGCCGGCGGCACGGCCAGCGCACCCAGGCGAGGCACAAAGCCGCGCGCCGTGGCGAATTGATGCAGCAGGGCCGGGGCAAGCCCGCCCGCGGGCGCGAAGAGGATGTCCGGCGTGCCGACCAGGGCGCTGGCGAGGCGTTGCAGGATGGAGGGCTGCGCCGCCGGGGGCAGGGCGATGAGGATGGCCTCCGCCACTTCCGCCGCGCGCCAGAGGTCGGCCGCCACCCGGATGCGCCATGCGCCGGCCAGAACGCCGCGCGTCATGAGTTCGTGCCCGAGATGGCGCGTGCCGCCGCCGCGGGGCGACCAGAGCGTGACGTCGTGTCCGCGCCAGGCCATCAGCGCGGCCATGGCGCTGCCCGATGGTCCCGCGCCGAGAACGGCGACCCTCATGGCCTCCCATCATCCCCCATCCGAGGGCGGCACGTTGCGCCGCCGTGCGGCCGCGCCGCAACATCTGTCACGCAGGATTCGCCATCTCGTCATTGCCCTGTACGCCCACGCGCGATAGCGAGCGCGGCATGAGCACAGACGCGCAGATTCTGCCTACCCCCGGATCCGCCCCGGCCGCGGCGCTCGCGGAAGGGAAGCCCCAGGCGCGCCGCATGAAGCGCGGTCGCCCGCTGCGCTTCCAGCCGCGTCTGCCCGGCCCGCTCTGGAACGATGTCCTGGGCGAGCGGCCGGTGGGCGGGCGGTTTCGTGCCATCCGCCGGATCTCCACGGCGATCCTCTTCACGCTGCTCTGCATCCCCATCCAGGCGGTCCTGCTGCGGGTCCCCGGGAACGCCAAGAACCGCTTCCCGCGCTTCTACCATCGCAGCCTCTGCTGGATGATCGGCCTCAAGCTGCGCGTCATCGGCCAGCCCTGCCAGCAGCCGCGCACGCTCTACATCTCCAACCATTCCTCCTGGCTCGACATCCTGGTCCTGGGCGCGACGCTGGATGCGCGCTTCGTCTCCAAGGCGGAGGTGGCGGAATGGCCGCTGATCGGCTGGGTGTCCAAGCTCGGCCGCTCGGTCTTCGTCAGCCGCAACCGCGGCCGCACGGGCAGCGAGGCGCAGGAGCTGCGCGCGCGCCTCGAAGCCGGCGACAGCATCATCCTCTTCCCCGAGGGGACGACGAGCGATGGCGCCCGCGTGCTGCCCTTCCGCTCCTCCTTCTTCTCGGTGGCCGATGCGGCGGAGCGAATCCAGCCGCTGACCGTGGTCTATGACCGTTTGGGCGGGCTGCCGCTGGGCCGGAAGGACCGCCCGCTCTTCGCCTGGTATGGCGACATGGAGACGGGCAGCCACGCCTGGACCCTGCTGCGCCGGACCGGCGCGCGCGTGACGGTGGTGCTGGACGAGGCCTTCGCGCCCGATGCCGCGCCCGACCGCAAGGCGCTGGCCGCGCGGCTCGGCCGCTCCATCACCGAGACGGCGGCGGTGTTGCGGCAGAACCGGGACGTGGTCCGGGTTTGAAACCGCTTGACCAATACGGCGCCGATTTGACAGCTTCGAACCCATGAATGGTCTGCCCCCCTTGCCGGATCGGGGCCGCTCTTCTTGACCGCGCGGCTCAGGCTCCGCATCTGCTCCCGCTGGATCGCTCCAGGGTCTCACCTGTGGGCGGGCAGCGAGGACCCCGCATGACAGACACTCTCCCCCCGCCTTCGGGCAAGAAGCGCCTCTTCCTGCGCTCCTGGGGATGTCAGATGAACGTCTATGACAGCGCCCGGATGGCGGATGTGCTGGCGCCATTGGGCTATGCGCCGGTGGATGCGCCCGAGGGCGCGGACATGATCATCCTCAACACCTGCCATATCCGCGAGAAGGCGACGGAGAAGCTCTTCTCCGAACTCGGCCGCCTGCGCCAGCTCAAGCAGGCGCGTGAGGCGGAGGGGGGCGAGATGGTGCTGGCCGTCGCCGGCTGCGTCGCCCAGGCCGAGGGTGCGGAGATCACCGCGCGGGCGCCTTACGTGGACATCGTGCTGGGGCCGCAGAGCTACCACAAGCTGCCCGAGATGGTGGCCCGCGCCGCCCGCACCGGCCCGGCCGTGGTGGAGACCGACTTCCCCGTCGAGGAGAAGTTCGACTTCCTGCCCGAGGTGAGCGCGCCGCAGGGCATCACCGCCTTCCTGACCATCCAGGAGGGCTGCGACAAGTTCTGCTCCTTCTGCGTGGTGCCTTATACGCGCGGCGCCGAATACAGCCGCCCGGTCGCGGCCGTCCTGGCCGAGGCGCGCAAGCTCGCGGGGCAGGGCGCGCGCGAGATCACGCTGCTCGGCCAGAATGTGAATGCCTATCACGGCGCGGCGGAGGAGGGCGGCGAATGGGGCTTGGCCCAGCTGCTGCGCGCGCTGGCCGAGATCCCGGGGCTCGATCGCCTGCGCTACACCACCTCCCACCCGCGCGACATGGATGCGGCGCTGATTGCTGCGCACCGGGACATCCCGGCCGTGATGCCCTTCCTGCACCTGCCCGTGCAATCGGGCAGCGACCGCGTGCTGGCGGCGATGAACCGGGGCCACACGGCCGCGGAATACCTGGCCCTGGTGGAGCGGCTGCGCGAGGCCCGGCCGGATCTCGCGCTCAGCACCGACATCATCGTGGGCCATCCGGGGGAGACCGAGGCGGACCACGAGGCGACCATGGCGCTGATCCGGCGGGTGAAGTTCGCGCAGGCCTTCTCCTTCAAATATTCGCCCCGCCCCGGCACGCCCGCCGCCGGCGCGCCGCACCGGGTGGATGAGGCCACGAAGGACCGCCGCCTGCAGGAGGTCCAGGCCCTGCTGCGCGACCAGCAGGCCGAGTTCAACGCGAGCCTGACCGGCCAGACCGTGCCTGTGCTCTTCACCGGCCCCGGCCGCCAGCCGGGCCAATTGTCGGGCCGCACGCCCTGGCTGCAGCCGGTGCATGTGCCGGGACCTTTATCGCTCATCGGGGAGACGGCCCCGGTGTTCATTCGCGCCGGCAACCCCAATTCCCTCGCCGGGGAATTGGCCCAACAGGAGAAGACAGCCGCTTGAGCAACGCCCTCGCCCTCCGCAATCGCCCAGCCTCCCCGCCTTCGTCCGAGAGCCGCAGCGTCACGCTGCAATTCGAGGACAACGCCCTGCTCCCCCTGCTTTACGGCGAGCATGACCGGCACCTGGCGCGGATCGAGCAGCGATGCGGGGTCCGATTGGCGAGCCGCGGGAATAGGCTGACCATCACCGGCAATTCCGAGCGCACCGGCATGGCGGAGCAGGTGCTGCGCGGCCTCTGGCGGGGCATTGAGCGCGGCCAGGCGCCCGGCGCCTCCGAGGTGGAGGCCGCGATCCGCATGGCGGAGGGAGAATTGGAGCAGGACCCGCGCCTGCCGCTGCAGGACGTGCCGCAGATCCGCACCCGGCGCGGCGCCATCGCGCCCCGGACGCCGGCGCAATCGGCCTATATGGAGACGCTCGCCAAGCACGAGATGGTCTTCGGCATCGGCCCGGCCGGCACGGGCAAGACCTATCTCGCCGTGGCCCAGGGTGTCGCGCTGCTCCAGGCCGGCCGGGTGGACCGGATCGTCCTCAGCCGCCCCGCCGTCGAGGCCGGGGAGCGCCTGGGCTTCCTGCCCGGCGACATGAAGGAGAAGGTGGACCCCTATCTCCGCCCCCTCTACGACGCGCTGCATGACATGCTGCCGGCCGAGCAGGTGACGCGGCGGCTGGCCGCCGGCGAGATCGAGATCGCGCCGCTGGCCTTCATGCGCGGCCGCACCCTGGCGCATTGTTTCGCCATCCTGGACGAGGCGCAGAACACCACACCCGCCCAGATGAAGATGTTCCTGACCCGCATGGGCGAGGGGACGCGCATGGCCATCACGGGCGACCCCTCCCAGGTGGACCTGCCCTATGGGCAGAAATCCGGCCTGGTGGAGGCGCTTTCCATCTTGCGCGACGTGCCGGGAATTGGTTTCACCCACTTCGACGAGCGGGATGTGGTAAGGCATCCGCTCGTGGGCCGCATCGTGGCGGCCTATGGCAAGACGGAGGGCGCACGGCCCGCTTCATCCGAAGCGCGCGGCCGTGTCGCCGGGAAGGAGTTGAATGTCACCGGGAAGTAGTTCGCCCGGCGGGGAGAGTTCCACCGCCGGGCTTGCAGAGGTCGAGGTCATCTTCGCCGCGCCGGGATGGCGTGGCGCCGTGCCGTCGGTGGAGGCCCTGGCCCGCCGCGCCGTCGAAGCGACCCTGGCCGATCAGCGCGAAACCGGGCACCTGACGCTGCTGTTGACCGATGACGCGGAGATCCGCCGCCTCAATGGCGGGTTCCGCGGCAAGGAAAAGGCGACCAACGTCCTCTCCTTCCCCGCGCCCTTCGGCAGCCTGACGCTGGGCGACCTCGCCGTCTCGCTCGGCGTGCTGCGGCGTGAAGCGCTGGCCGAGGGGCGGACGCTTCCTGCCCATTTCGCCCATCTCGTCGTCCATGGCACGCTGCACCTGCTGGGTCATGACCACCTGGCCGCAGGCGAGGCGATGCTGATGGAGCGCGCCGAGGCGCGCATCCTGCACCGGCTGGGCTTTCCCAACCCCTGGCGCACGCGGTGGGCCGCCTGATGCCCTCGGACCACCAACCCCCGGCCCGCCCGGCCATGATCCGCCGCCTGCGCGGCCTTTTCGCCAAGCGCGAGGAGAGCCTGCGCGACCGCGTGGAGGAGCTGATCGAGGCGCCGGACGCGCTGACGCCCGATGGCCGCACCCTGGACCCGCATGAGCGCTCGCTGCTCTCCAACGTGCTGAAGCTGCGGGGTGCGACGGCCTATGACGTGATGCTGCCGCGCGCCGACATCATCGCGCTCCCGGCGGACCTCACGCTCGACCAGGCCGTTGCCGCCATCCAGCGCGAGGGCCATAGCCGCTATCCGGTCTATGAGAACCAGCTCGATGACGTGCTGGGCATGGTCCATATCAAGGACATCATCGCCGCCGTCGGCCGGCAGGCGCCCTTCAGCCTGCGCGCCATCCTGCGCAAGCCGCTGCTCGTGGTGCCGAGCGTGCCGGTGCTGGACCTGCTGCTGCGCATGCGCGAGGCGCGGATGCACATGGCGCTCGTGGTGGACGAATATGGCGGAATCGACGGCCTGATCACCATCGAGGACCTGGTCGAGACCATCGTGGGCGACATCGCCGACGAGCATGACGAGATCGACGCGCCGCAGATCACCGAGCGGGGAGAGGGCGTGCTGGAACTCGACGCGCGCACCGAGATCGAGACGTTCGAGGCGAAGATCGGGCCCGTCCTGACCGAGGAGGAGCGCCAGGCCGATATCGACACCGTGGGCGGGCTGGTCCTGACCATGGCGGGGCGCGTGCCGGCGCGGGGCGAGATCTTCTCGCACCCCTCTGGCCTGGAATTTCGCGTGCTGGATGCCGATGCGCGGCGCATCCGCCGCCTGCGCGTCCGCCGCCCGGTCGAGGGCGGGAAGGCGGCAGCTGAATAGCGGGGCTTGCCGCGCGGGGGCGGATGCCCCTCTTTGCGATCATCATGCCCGCTTTCCTCCTGAACCGTCCCTGGCTGCTGGCCTTCCTCCTCGGCGCCCTCTCGGTGCTGGCCATGCCGCCGGTGCATGCCGTCCCGGTGCTGCTCGCGACGATCCCCGGCTTCCTCTGGCTGCTGGGCCGGGCGCCGGGCTGGCGGCGCGCGGCCTGGTGGGGCTTCGGCTTCGGCTTCGGCTTTCATGTGGCCGGGCTCTACTGGATCACCCATTCGCTCTTCACCGATGTCGGGCGCTGGTGGTGGCTGGTGCCGGTGGCGGCCCCCGGCATCGCGCTGCCCATGGCGGCGTTCAGCGTGATCCCGGCGCTGGCTGCATGGTGGCTGCCGCCGGGTTGGCGCCGCTGGCTCGGCTTCGGGGCGGCGTGGGTGGCGGCGGAGATGCTGCGCGGCATCCTCTTCACCGGCTTTCCCTGGAACCTGCTGGGCACCGTCTGGGCCTTTCACGCGCTGCCCTTGCAGCCAGCCAGCGTGATCGGCGTGCATGGGCTTTCGCTGCTGACGGTGCTGCTGGCCGGGCTGCCGGTGCTGCGCAGCCGGGCGGCCTGGGCGGGCGGCATCGCGGTTCTGGCGCTCTGGATGGGCTTCGGCGCCTGGCGACTCGCCGAGCCGCTGCCCCCTGATCATGCGGTGCGCCTTGTCCTCGTGCAGGGCAATGTGGCGCAGGATACGAAATGGGATCCGGCGCGGCGCATGCCGATCTTCCAGCGCTACCTGGAGCTTTCGGCCGAAGGCGCGCGGGCGCAGGCGGCGGCGCATCCGGGCCAGCCGATCCTGGTCATCTGGCCCGAAACGGCGAGCCCCTTCCTGCTGGCGCAGGATGCGGAGGCGATGCGGCTCGCTGGCGCCGCCCTGCCGCCCGAGGCGCTGCTTCTGGCCGGCACGGTTCGCGCTGAATGGGGCAGCGATGGCAGGTTGCAGGCGCTGTTCAACAGCCTGGTCGCGCTCGACCCCACGGGGCGTGCGGTGGGTCTCTTCGACAAGGCGCATCTCGTGCCGTTCGGGGAGTACATGCCGCTCGGCGGCATCCTGCCGATCCGGATGGTGACGGGCGGCGTGGATTTCTCGGCCGGTCCGGGGCCCGAGGTTCTGCATCTGCCGGGCGGGCTGCCCTCGCCCGGGCCGCTCATCTGCTACGAGGTGATCTTCCCAGCCCGCGTGGTGGGCGAGGAGCGACCCGCTTGGCTGCTGAACGTGACCAATGACGCTTGGTTCGGCATCTCGGCCGGGCCCTACCAGCATCTGGCCGCCGCCCGGCTGCGGGCGGTGGAGGAGGGATTGCCCATGGTGCGTGCGGCCCAGACGGGTGTCAGCGCCATCTTTGATGCAACCGGGCGCGAGCGAGCCCGGCTTGGCCTGGGGGCATCCGGACTGCTGATGGCGGAGCTGCCGGCCGCCCTGGCGCCGACGCTTTTTGCACGCTGCGGTCTCTGGCTTCCGCTGGGATTTCTGGTTCTTTTTCTTGTCTTTTCAGTTCCTTGGCGGAGATCTCCATCGGGTGAGAGTGGGTGAGGTTTTCCTGCTTTGATTTTAATTATTGAGAATTCCCAAAAATATTGACGCTTTCTTGGCCGGGCGGTAAACACAACCGAGAGGCTAGGTTGACGAGGACGTCGCAATCGCGCGTCCCGATCGCTGCATGTGCAAGGATTGCGAAAAAGCTCGGGCCGCCGTGCCTAGAAAGCGACAAAAGTCAGGCGGTAATGCAACGGTAGCCGAGCAAGGGCGCGTTTTGAGATGAGAGAAGCGATGGCAAGCGGCGAGACGACCGACAAGGTCGAGAAGGAACACCGGCCCAGTCCCATTGACGTCCATGTGGGTTCGCGCGTGCGTCTGCGCCGCACGCTGCTCGGCATGAGCCAGGAGCGCCTGGGTGAAGCGCTGGGGCTGACCTTCCAGCAGGTGCAGAAATACGAGCGTGGCGTGAACCGAATCGGCGCCTCGCGCCTCTTCGACCTCTCGCGCGTGCTGGACGTGCCGATCAGCTTCTTCTTCGACGACCTGCCGGGCTCCGTCGGTGGCAGCCAGGGTTTCGCCAACCGCGTGGCCGGCTTCGCCGAAAGCCAGGAAGGCTTTGGCGATGACACGCTGCACCGGCGTGAGACGCTGGAGCTGGTCCGCGCCTATTACCGCATCTCGGACCCCTCGGTCCGCAAGCGGGTCTTTGACCTCATCAAGGCGATGACGCCGGTCGAGTGAGCGGCCAGGGCCCCGGCCCCATTGCCGCTTTGCTGGGCGATCGCGCGTCGCTTGCGCAGTCCCTGGCCCGCCGCTTCATCCTTGCGGGACTCAACCTGCTTGGATCGGGGCCGGGCGCGCCCTAGCCTGCGCTCGCCCCACGGAGCGCGCCACGATGATCACCCGCCGCCACCTCCTGCTCACGCCACCGGTCCTCGCGACCCCCGCGCTCGCGCAGGCGGACTGGCCCGCACGGCCCATCCGCGTGGTGCTTCCCTTTGCCGCCGGCGGCTCCTCCGACATCGCGGCGCGGCTGATCGCGCCCCGTCTCGGCGCTGCCCTGGGGCAGCAGATCCTGATCGAGAATCGCGGGGGAGGCGGGGGCAACATCGCCGCCGAGGCCGTGGCCCGCGCTGCGCCTGACGGCTACACGATCTTCCAGGGCAATATCGGCGTGCTGGCCGTGAACCCGACCCTTTATCGCAGCCTGCCCTTCGATGCCGAGCAGAGCTTCCAGCCCATCGCGCATCTGAACTCGGTGGCGAATATCCTTTGCTCCCCGGCGGACCGGCCCTGGCGGAGCGTGGCGGAGCTGCGCGCGGCGATGCTCGCCGCGCCCGAGCGGATCCGAGCGGGCAATTCGGGACCCGGCTCGATCGGGCATCTGGCCGTGGTGCAGTTCGATCACCTGGCCGGCACGCGCTCGGTCCATGTGCCCTATCGGGGCGGTGGGCCGATGTCGACGGACCTGATCGCGGGGCACCTCGACTACGCCTTTGCCACCGCCCCCACGGTGCTCTCCGCGCTGGAGGCGGGTCGCTTGCGCGCGCTGGCCATCGGCACGGCGACGCGCAGCGCCCTGCTGCCCGACTTGCCGACCGTGGCCGAGGCCGGCCTCACGGGCTTCGAGGTCTCGAACTGGGACGCCTGGCTGTTCCCGCGCGGGGTCTCGCCCGCCATCACCGAACGGATGGCGGCCGCGCTTCGCCTGCTGCTGGCCGATCCGGAGCTGCGGGCGGAATTCGCGCGGCGCGGCATGGAGACCATGCCGGCCAGCGGCCCGACGGAGCTCGCCGCCAGCATCCGCGCCGAAACGCTGCGCTGGGCACCCATGGTGCGCGCCAGCGGCGCCACGCCCGATGGCTGATCGCTTCAGTTCCGACTGAAGCCGATGAGCACCAGCCGATCCTCGCCCAGGTCGAGCCAGGCGGTATAGGTCCCGCCACTGGCCTGGCCCGGCCGATCCCCTGTCCGTGTCACGCTTCCCGTCGCGCGCAGGGGGCGGATTTCGAGCTGGTAGGTGGGGGCCAGGGCCTCGTCAGGGCCGAGCCGCGCCTGCGCCTCGCCCCGCCAGATGCGCGCGTCGAGATGCACCCAGTTCCGCAGCGGCTCCCGCCGCAGCCAGACCTCGTCCAGCGGCGTCACGCTGCCCGTGACGGGTGCCACCGGCAGGCGCAGCAGGAGGCCACGTGGTGTTGGCAATTGCTCGGGCCTCTGAGGCTCGCCATAGCCGGGCTCGGTCCAGGCGACGACTTCGCCGCGCTGCTTCACCACCATCATGCGGAAGCTCATGTCGCCCGAGCCGGCCCGTGGGGCCTGATAGACACGGCCCTGCAACTCCCAGCTCAGGCTGTTGGGCATGTCACCGCGACGAAGCACAGTGCAGCTGCGCATCGGTGTCGCATCCTGGACGCCGGGTGTGGGCGTGCAGCCGCCAGCTTGGGCCAGGGCGGGTGTCAGAAACGCAAAAATTAAGCTCGCGGCCAGGTAAATCACGAGGTGTATCGTCCGGCGAGACGCGGCGCGGCGCAAGATGTTTGACCGCCCTTTCGCGACAGACCGCAACCGCGCTATGCCCGAAGGCAGGAGAGCACCCCGTGAACGCCATCACCGACGCCACCGCCCAGCTTCTGGACACCGCCGCCCGCGCCGCACGTGCCGCGGCGGGCAAACTCGCCCGCGCCGGCACCGCGCCGAAGAACGCCGCGCTGCGCCATGCCGCCGCCGCCATCCGCGCGCAGGCGCCGGCCATCCAGGCCGCGAACGAGACGGACCTCGCCGCCGCGCCGAACCTCTCGGCGAGCTTCCGCGACCGCCTGACGCTGACGCCCCCCCGCATCGAGGCGATGGCCAAGGGGCTGGAGGAGGTGGCGGAACTGCCCGACCCGGTCGGCCGCGTGCTGGCCGAATGGGTCAGACCCAACGGTCTGCGCTTCCAGCGGGTGGCGCAGCCGCTCGGCGTCATCGGCATGATCTTTGAGAGCCGCCCCAATGTGACGGCCGATGCCGGCGCGCTTTGCCTCAAGGCAGGCTCGGCTGTGCTGCTGCGCGGCGGCAGCGAGAGCACGCATTCGGCCCGCGCCATCGCCGAGTGCCTGCGCCAGGGCCTCAGCGCCGCCGGCCTGCCCGAGGCCGCGATCCAGCTCGCCCCCACGCAGGACCGCGCTTTCGTGGGTGCGATGCTGCGCGCCGCGGGGCTGATCGACCTCATCATCCCGCGCGGCGGCAAGGGCCTCGTCACGCGCGTGATGGAGGAGGCGCGCGTGCCCGTCCTCGCCCATGCCGAGGGGCTCTGCCACACCTATGTGCATGCGGCGGCCGACCCGGCCATGGCGCGCGCCGTGCTGCTGGACGCCAAGCTGCGCCGTACCGGCGTCTGCGGTTCCACCGAGACGCTGCTGATCGACGCGGCCGTGGCGCCTTCGTTGCTGCCGCTGCTGGTGGCGGATCTCGCTGCCAAGGGTTGCCGCTTCCACGCGGATGACCGCGCGCGCGCCATCTGCCCCGGGTTGGATGCCGCGACCGACGAACATTTCGGCACCGAATGGCTGGATGCCGTGCTGAACATCGCCGTGGTGGACGGCGTGGAGACGGCGCTTGCGCATATCCGCCGCTTTGGCAGCGAACACACCGAGGCGATCATCACCGAGGATGCGGCGGCTGCCGAAGCTTTCCTCGCCGGCATCGATTCCGCGGTCGGCCTCTGGAACGCCTCCACGCAGTTCTGCGACGGCGGCGAGTTCGGCTTCGGCGCCGAGATCGGCATCGCGACGGGTCGGATGCATGCGCGCGGACCGGTCGGGCTCGAGCAGCTCTGCACCTTCCGCTACCGGGTAACGGGCACGGGGCAGGTGCGGGGGTAAGCTTCCGCTTCCCTCGTGCGCTGGAACGGCTAGTCTCCCGGGAAATCAGGGAGACACCAGGATGCGCCGTCTGCTGCTCGCCGCCGTTGCGGGCCTTGCCCTTGCCCAGCCCGGCTTCACCCCCGCTTGGGCCGCCTGCCCAAGCGACGAGGCGGTGGAGGCGCTCTCGCGCGCACTGCTCACCAACACGCCCGCGCAGCCGCTCACGGGGATGACCAGCCTCGCCGACGGCCAATGCGCGCAGGACAAGCTGGTCGCCATCATGGTGCGGCATTGGGGCCGCCCGGTCGGCTACAAGGTCGGCCTCACCAATCCCGCCGCGCAGCAGCGCTTCGGCGTGGCCCATCCGGTGACGGGCACGATCTATGAGAGCACGGTGCGCCTGCGCTCGGGCGCCGAGGTGCCGGCCCGCTTCGGCTCGGTGCCGACCGTCGAAGCAGACCTCATGGTCCGCGTGCGCGACGAGGCGATCAACCAGGCGCGCACGCACATGGACGTGCTGCGCGCGATCGACGTGATCATCCCCTTCATCGAGATGCCCGACCTCGTCCTCGCCTCGGGCATGGATGGGCCGAACCTCCTCGGCATCAATGTCGGCGCGCGGCTCGGCGTGGTGGGCGAGGCGATCCCTGTGCAGGTGAGCGAGGAATTCGCCGCGCGGCTGGCCAGCATGACGGTGGTCCTTGCCAGCGACCAGCGCGAACTGGCGCGCGCGCCCGGCACGGCGTTGCTGGGCCACCCGCTGAACGTCATTCCCTGGCTGGCGCAGGACCTCGCGTCGCGCGGGGAGCGGCTGCGCGTGGGTGAGATGATCTCGCTGGGCGGCTTCTCGCCCGCGCTGCCGACCGAGGCGGGGCGGACCTATACCGTCACCTATGACGGGCTGCTGGCCGCGCCCGTCTCGGTGAACGTGCGGACGCGTTGAAGGGGCCTCCAGGCCGCTTTGGCGATGGAAGGCGCCAGCGGATCGGCCTTCTGGGGGGGAGCTTCAACCCCGCCCATGCCGGCCACGCCCATGTGGCACTGGCGGCCCTTCGTGCGCTCAAGCTGGACCGGGTCTGGCTGATGGTCTCGCCGGGCAATCCGCTGAAGCCGATGCGCGGCATGGCCCCCTTCGCGGAACGGCTGGCGAGCGCGCGGGGCGTGGCCCGGGATGCGCGCATCCTCGCCACCGACATCGAGCAGCGCCTCGGCTCGCGCTATACCCATCGCACGCTGGCCCTGCTGCGCCGCCGCTTTCCGCGCGCTTGCTTCACTCTGATCCTGGGGGCGGACAACCTCACGCAATTGCCGCGCTGGCGCCGCTGGCGGGAGATCGCGCGCGACACGCCCCTGGCGGTGCTGCCCCGGCCGGGCTACAGCCGGGCGGCGCTGCGGGGCCGGGCGGCCTCCGTGCTTCGGCACCGGCGGCGGCGCGCGGCGGCCCTGCACGCTTCGCGCTGGACGGCGGGCGCCCCCTGGTGCTTTGTGCCGGCAGCCGAGCGGGCGATTTCTGCGACCGCCATCCGGGCGGCCTCGGCAAGGGCCGGGTCACCCAAAGAACCGACGAAGTGAGAGACCAAGCGCATGGCGCGGACACCTGACGAGACCAAGAAGCCGGCCCGCAAGCCCGCCGCCAAGGCGCCCGCGGCGAAGCCCAAGCCGGCCGAGGCCACCGCGCGCAAGCCTGCCGCCAAGGCGGCCCCGGCGAGTGCACCCGCCCGCAAGCCTGCCGCCGCGCGCAAGGCGAAGGCCGCACCCGCCGCGAAGCCCAAGCTCGCCGCCAAGCCGGCGGCCGCAACCAAGGCCAAGGCTGCGCCCGCGAGCCGGC
>NZ_JAHRCU010000015.1 GCF_019083995.1 Roseococcus sp. SDR | reverse complement strand
GGTCAGCGCCAGGCCACCCAACCGAAAACCTTTTTTTGTGCACACAACTTCACGCGGGGTGGAGCAGCCCGGTAGCTCGTCAGGCTCATAACCTGAAGGTCACAGGTTCAAATCCTGTCCCCGCATCCACTTTAGCCGAACATGACCCCAAAAGCCTCTCTGGCCCACACGCCGAGGGGCCTTCGTCGTTCTGGGCCCAGCCGCCCGCGCGCAGCAGCGCGCTCAGCTCTGACCTGCCTCCCGGATCCTGGGCCGCCCTGAGCTGGAAAGTTCCAGTTTAGGATTGGGCTTGGAGACGGAGGGATGGCGATGAAGAAGTAAGCGTCCTCCATCGACTGCCCTGCGGCGCGCTGCGTTGATCGGCTGACCTGCCTGGCCGCTGGGTGGAGCGGAAGTCCGTTATCGCCCTTAAGCCTAGGGGTAAGGTCGGTGCCGGACGGTCGATTGGACGAGGTGATCAGCGTGGTGGCGCGTCGTCGCCGAGGACGAGGCGGCCAGCGCCAAGGCGCCGGAAGAGAAGGCGCGACGCCGTGGGCGCAAGTCGCTGCCGGACAGTCTGCCGCGGTGGGATGTCGAGCACTTGCCTGCCGAGGGCTGCACCTGCCGCGCCTGCGGCGGCGCGCTGCGCAAGGTCGGCGAGGACGTGACGGAGATCCTCGAATACCGCCCCGGCCGGTTCGAGGTGGTGCGCCACGTCCGGCCCGCATTCTCCTGCCGGAGTTGCGAGGCGATGACACAGGCGCCGATGCCCTCGCTGCCGATCGAGCGCGGCAGGCCGGGCCCCGGGCTGCTCGCCCATGTGCTGGTCTCGAAGTACTGCGACAACATCCCGCTCTATCGCCAGTCGGAGATCTACGCGCGCGACGGTCTGGACCTGCCGCGCGGGCTGCTGGCGGGTTGGGTCGGCAGGTCGGCTGCGCTGGCCGAGCCGATGGCCGCCTATATCGGCCGCCACGCCCTGGCCGGGCCGCGGGTGCATGCCGACGACACGCCGATGCCGATGCTCTCGCCGGGTCGCGGCAGGACGCAGGCGGCGCGGTTCTGGGCCTATCTGCGTGACGATCGACCATTCGGTGGGCGCGACCCGCCCGCGGTGCTCTACGAGCTCACGCCGGACCGGAAGGGAGAGCATCCGCAGCGGTGCCTACGCGACTTCCAGGGCATCCTGCAGGCCGACGCCTATGCCGGGTTCAACGCCCTCTACGAGACCGGCCGCGTGGTGGAGGCGGCGTGCTGGACGCATGCGCGGCGCTACTTCCACGACGAGCTGCTGGCCAATGGCAGCCCGATCGCGCGCGAGGCGATCGAGCGCATGCAGCCGTTGTTCGCGATCGAGGCGGAGATCCACGGGCAGCCGCCGGAGGCGCGCCTCGCCGCCCGCCAGGCGCGCTCGGCGCTGGTGATGGCAGACCTGCAGGCCTGGCTGGAGGCGACGCTGCGGCGGATCTCCGGCAAGTCGGACCTGGCCAAGGCGATCCGCTACACGCTGGCGCAGTGGGGCGCGCTGACGACGGTGCTGCGTGACGGCCGGGCCTGCCTGCACAACAACGCCGCCGAGCGGCGGATGCGGCCGCTCGCGCTGGGTCGGAAGAACTATTTGTTCGGCGGGTCGCTCGAGGGCGGCAGGCGCGCCGCCATCATCTACACCCTCGTCGGCACCGCGGAACTGAACGGCTGGGATCCGCAGGCGTATCTCCGCGTCCTCCTGGACCGCATCGCCGACCACCCGATCAACCGCATCGGCGATCTCGCGCCATGGAACATGCGGCCCGACACAGCCTGACCACCGTCAAGCCGCCGACGCCGTAGCCGTCAGTGCACGCTTACGGAAGCCCGTCATCCCGACGGAGAGCGCCCAGGCTTCGCGCAGCAGGGCCTCGGGCAGTTCCACGAAGGCGCCGATGCGCGTCGTCGCCACGATGGCCGCCAGGACCGGCCCCGAGAGGCGTAGTCCTCCGCCACGAAGCGCCAGTCCCGCGAGGGCGCAGAGCCACGCGGCATCGAGCAGGAGATCCGGCGTCGAGAGCGCTTCGCCGGTCGCGGGCAACCAGGCGGTCGCACCCAAGGCCCCCAGCGCGGTGCGCAGCGCGAGTGCCGCAAGCAGGCCGATGGCGATCCAGGCGGCGATGGTCAGGAGTGAGGTCCCGGCGGGCCGCCGACAGGCCAGGGCCACGCCCAGCACGACGGCCGGCAGGGCCGTCACTTCGCCCAGCCCCAGCAATGCCCCGGCCAGCGTTCCGTAGAGCCCGCCCAGAAGAAGCAGGATGCCCAGCGTGGCGGCCAGGAGCGGACCTGCCCGTGGCGTCGAATGCTCCAAGTCCGGACCTGCCGTATCAGCTCCCGGTCGTCGCTCCCATGGCCCCGAGCAGCGCCCCCACCACCTTGCCCTGTGCCTCGCCCAGCAGGCCGCCCGCGATGCGCGCATACTCGGCCGGGTCGGCCCGCACCTCATAGCGGCCGATGGAAGCCCCGCTCAGCGCGCCCAGGACACTCGTCGCGACGGCGCCGGCGGAGCTGTCACGCACCGACTCGCCATAGCGATCCATCGAGAAGACCGCCTGGCCCAGATTGATGCTGCCGATGTTGTTCGGGCAGTAGCCGACGCAACCGACGCCACGCGGGGTGCCGATGCTGCTGATGCCGCTGCCGGCACGCACCGACAATGCCGGCGAGAACTCGGCGCTCGCGCGGCCGGCAAACATGCCGCCCGATGTCTCGGCATTGGCGAAGTCCACATAGTAGCGCACCGCCACCGCCGTCACCCCATCCTGGCGCGGCAGCGCGCTGATGACGCGCGTGGCCGAATTGGTGTCGAAGCCGCTGAAGCCGGAGACGCCCGGCAGGCCCGTATCCGTGCCGATCACGGCGCGGCCCGTGGGCGCGAAGGCGATGATCCCGCTGCCCCGCGCCGGACTCGGCTGGCCGGCGACGGTGGCCGGCGGATCGACCAGCTCGACCCCGGCGCTGCGCATGCGCTCCTGGAAGTCACGCCAGGCGGCATCGGTGATCTGCTGCATGCGGGCTTCGTCCACACCGCTCAGATTGGCGCGCACGGACGCCCGCGCCACGCCCGCACTGCCCAGGCGGGAGGCGGAGGCAGACGCCGAGAGGTCCGTCTGGAAGGCGACGACGAAGCCGACCACGGCGACGCGGCGCGGCGCGCCGGCCATGTAGGAAGCGCCGTTGACAACCACGTCCGAGGTCGGGGCGAAGCCGGTTAGTACGCTGCCGCGCTGGGTGGCAGGGCGCACGCCCTCATTGGCGCCGAGGCAGCCGCCCAGCAGCAGCATGGCGGCCAGTGTTGCGGTGCGACGGATGACGGCACGGTTCGGCATGATGTTTCCAGTTCCGGACATGGTGGGTTGAGGGAGGTGGCTCAGCGGCAGGCCGCGAGCACCCAGAAGGCAGACGGCATTGTCTCAACTGCGGCGGGTGCCGCCGCCTGCTGCGGCAATTCGCCATAGTGCAGCGCGCGCCCGAGGGACGGCATGAACAGCCGCCGCGGCGCTGGCTGACCGCTGCGCGGCGGATCGGGCAAGAGGCTCAGCTCATCGGTGATCACGTGGACTTCGAGGCGCAGGGCCTCGTCGGTCTCGAGGTCTTGCACGCCGTCCTCGGCCGCCTCGGGCCCCGGTGGCGCGACGGGCCAGATCGTCAGCCCCCCATAGCCCTGCGCGGCTGCGAAGCGGAACCAGTAGTCCCGCCCGCTCGCACCCGAGCGCAATCGCAGCAGGAGGTCCGAGGCTGCTGAAGCGGGCGGCCCTTCTCGGAGCAATTCCGCCGTCCATTCAGCCGGGGCATCGAGGCGATAGGTCGCGCGTTCCGCGGCGCAGGCTTCGGGCCGCTGCGGCACGGCGCGTGCGATGGCGTCGAGCCCCACCCCCGCCAGCACAAGGGCCTGCCCCTCGATGCGGAAATCCAGCATCGCGGCCCCGCCGGAGGGACAGCAATTCGCATCCTCGCTGCGCGACAGCCGCGCCTCGGCGGTCATCTGGGAAAAATCGTAGCTGACCGCCTGGCGCAGCTCGAGCCCGGCTGGCAGGCGGCCCGGCAAGGCGTCTCGCCAGCTTTCGGTCTCGATCTCGTCCCAGCCCCGCGGCCCCGGCCGGAAAAGCAGGTCGCCATTCGCCCGACCGGTGCCGCCCGCCATGCCGCGGACATGCAGCAGCGGCCCGCCCTCCGCGGAGATAATCCGCGGAGCCTCATAGCCATGCCCCTCGAAGGACCAGCCAAGGAGGCGGACGCCGCCCCGCGCTTCCGCGAGGAGGACGATGCCGGAGCGCACGCCATCCGCATCGGTGAAGCCCTCCTGGATCTGCCAATACACGCGGTTGTGGCCATCCTCGCCCATTGCGACGCCCATGCCGGTCACGCGGCAGGCCTGGAGCACGCCACCGAGGCAGCGCCGGTCCATCGCCGCCGGCTGCGGGATCACGCCACCTTCTGCCGCGAGCATCCGGCCATCCGGCCCGCGCCGCTGCGCGATGCGGCGCATGGCCCGGGCCTGGCGCAGCGTCTCCTGCAGGGCGGCGATGCGTTCGGCATAGACATCCCGCAGCCCCTCCAGATCCGGCGTGCCGGCGGCCAGCGCCTCACGCCAGGCGCGCGCGCGATAGGTGAAGGTGGCATGGCGCGTCTCCCGTGCGGCCACCGCGACCTCGAGTGCGCGTAGCCGCGCATCCAGCTCCCGCAGGGTCGCATCCTGGCAGAGCGTCGCCTGGAGCGGACCGGCGGGCACCGCGCAGGCCTGCGGCTGGCCCGCGGCGGGCGACACCATCAGCAGCACGAAGGCGAGCAACCCGGCCATGGGGGGCACGATGAACATCCCGACGATCCTGGACCGTGCCACCAAACGCCAACACCCCTGAACGGGGGGGAAGACGTCAGGCGAGGCCGCGCCGGATCGCCTCGCGCGTCGCCTCGGCGCGCGTGTCCACATCGAGCTTCTGGTAGATCACCTTGACGTAGCTTGCGACCGTCTGCGGCTTCAGCCCCATCTGCGCCGCCGCCTCTGCCACGGTCAGGCCACGGGCGAGCAGCGCGAGCGTCTCGGCCTCACGTGGCGTCAGCCCCGCCTCGTCGCGCCGCCCGGGACCGCGGCTGCGGAAATGCGCCAGGATCCGGTGCGCAATGGCCGGGGAAAGCGGCGGCTCGCCGCGCTCGATGCGGCGCAGATACTCGACCAGCAGCGCGGGCTCCTCCTGCTTCAACAGGTAGCCCCGCGCGCCGGCGGCGATCGCCTCGAAGAGATGGGCGTCGCCATCATAGATCGTCGCCACCACGGGCAGCGTCGCCGCATGCGCCTCGGCGATCCGGTGCAGGAGCGCGAGCCCCGAGCCATCGGGCAGGCCGAGGTCGATCAGCGCGAGGTCGAAGCCACTCTGCGCCCCGCCGAGGGCGGCGAGGGCCTCGCGAAGGCTGGCCGCGGCGCAGGTGATGATACCCGGGAAGGCGGCCTCGGCCACGCGGCGGAGCATCTCGCGCGAGGCCGGGAGGTCCTCGACGATCAGGCAGCTGCGCGGCGTGGCGGCGGCATGGAGCATCATGGCGTGGCGCTCAGGCGGCGGGCAGCGGCAGGCGGATCGTCGTGCGGGTGCCTTCCGGACCGGATTCGATCGCCAGGCTGCCGCCGAGTTCGCTGATGCGCTGGCGCATGTTCGTCAGCCCGAACCCGGCGCCATCCGGCTGCCCGAAGCCCACGCCGTCATCGCTCGCCCACAGTGTCAGCTGGCCCGCGGCATGGACGACATGAACGCTGAACCGCCCCGCAGCCGCGTGGCGCAGCATGTTGCTGACGATCTCGCGCATCGCCGATGTCAGGGCCTTGGCCTCGCGATACTCGAGCGCCGTGCCCTCCATCGGGGCAACGAGCGGCCAGTCGAGGCAGACGCCGGCGCCCTCGCAGCGGCGCGCCGCCTCATGCCGCATCTCCGCCAGCACCTGATCCAGCGTCACCCTTTCGCCTGAGAGCCCGCTGACGATGGCGCGGATGTCGGTGAGTGCGGCTTGCAGGAGCGGCCGCGTCTCCCTGGGCGCGCCATTCAGTCCGGTCAGCAGTCGTGCGCCCACGTCATCATGCAGATCTCGCGCGATGCGGCGCCGCTCCTCCGCGACTCCGCGCTCATAGGCGTCCCGGCTGCGGGCCGCCTCGGCGATCAGCACCGCGAGTTGACGGACGAGGTCGAGATGGGGCGGGCCGAACAGGCCCCGGCCCCGAAACGGAAAGCGCAACCGCAGCGGCGGCGCATTGGCCAGGGCGGGGAGGGTCATCTCCAGCCCATCGGCGCTCGCCTCGGGCAGAAGCGGTGCTTCGGCGCGGGGTTCCATCTCCAGCGGATCGAACAGCCGGGTCAGCAAGCCGCGCCAGCGCTCCGCCCGCCCGGCGGCCGTCGGCGCGAAGGTCACGTCCAGCGCCGCGGCGAAGATCTCATGTGGCTCCGGCTGCCGCCGGCCGCTCAGGCGACGCGCCAGCGCATCGCGCAGTGGCAGATAGAGAAACCCCACGGCGAGCAGGGCGATGCCGAAGGCGGGGGCCTGGTCCAGGTTCAGCAGCATGATCAGCGCTGCGTCGAGTGCCACCATCAGCAGCAGGCCCGCGGCGTAGAAGAGGATGCGGAAGGACCAGGTGCCGAGGTCGAACAGGCGGTAGCGGCGGATGCCGAGCGCGATGCCGGCATAGACCAGCCCGAAGAAGGCCAGCGCGTAGCCCTGGCTGAGCGCCGGCTCCCGGCCGAGCAATGGGGGCACCGCGATGGCGGCGACAAAGGCGCCCGCGCCCAGCACCACCGAGAGACCCATCCAGCGCAGCGCCGCGCGCGAGACCGGGTCGCGCCGCGCCAGCACCCATTGCAGCACCACCAGCATGATGATGCCGAGCATCATCAGGGCCACCGGCAGATGGATGCCCTGCGCTGGTGTCTCCACAAGATGCGCGATGTTGGCGAGGTAGAGCGGGAGGAACAGGACCGGCAGCGCCAGCAGCGCCGCAGGCCGCACCAGCGGGCGCGGATAGGTCAGGAAGAGCGCGATCATCGCGACGCCGAAGAGGTAGGCGCCGAAGTGATTCATGGCCGAAAGCGCCCGGAACAGATCGCCGTCCAGCGCCAGTTCGCGCGTGCTGTAGACCGAGGCCGAAAGCGCCGATGCGAAGAGCCCGAGCCCCGAAAGGGCGAAGAGGAGAGCCCCCAGGTCGCCACGCCGCAGGGACCACACCCAGGCGCCGATCGTCAGGCAGCCGATCGCCGATGCGACCTGGACCCAGAACACCGCCGGCAGCGCGCCGAGTGGGCGTGCCTCGGCGCGCAGGAGGCGCAGCTCCCCCATGGTGTCACCCTCCGTGGCGACACGCAGCGCCACCTCCGGCGCGGCAAGCAGCGTCGCCAACCGGGATTGCCGGGCCATGAAGTCGCGATAGGCCGCGTAGCTGTCATGCCCGTCCGGTTCCTCCATGAGGTCATCGGCGCGCAGCCGGAGCGTCTCCCCCTCTCCGACGGCGAGCACCATCTGGCCGGCCCGCAACCCGGCCCGCGCCGCCGGCCCGTCCTGCGCCACGGCCAGGATCCTGGTGCCGCCATCCGGTGTTCCGGCGAGGGTCAGGCCGAGCCAGGGCTGCGACAGCACGGCCGCGAGAACCAGGGCCACGCAGAGCGTGCAGAAGGCGGCGGCGGCGAGCATGATGCCGGCCGGCGAAAGGAGGCCCCGCAGGGCGATCATCCCCTCGCTTTCCCCGACTTGACGTCTCGACCCCGGCACCCTGCGTCCCGCTTCGCTCCCGCCCCCTGGATTCCTTTCACGATGTTCAGTCGTCGGCAAGGCTGCCGCCACGGTGAGCGCGCGGGGGCAGCTTCCGAACAGGCTGCCCGGTTCATGTATTCAGAGGCGCCCGTTCGGCGGCCTGAAGGTCGAGGAGCCGGGGATGGTGACACCGGGCGTCGTGGTGCCAAGCCGCTCCCGGAACGCCTTCGGATCGCGCCGCCACCGCCGATACCAAACGATGGCGACCAGAAGCAGCATGGGCAAGGCGGTCATCGCCCACGGGAACCACTATGGCTGGTCGTCTGACATGCCGGAGGAGGGCGATGCGCCGGCTTCGCCCTATGTCGCGCTGGCACCGGATCCCGCCGGCGCACCAGCGGCCGATGGGGGGAGCGACGTTCACAGCGCGAACCCCTATCTCGACCAGCTGGCGATGGACCAGGTGGACGGACACCATCTTCAGTCGGGACCAGACGTTGAGCTGCCCCCTGCGCACCTCGTGGATGCATCATTTGGCGCCGATGATGTCACCGCTGGGAGCGTGCAAGACGAGCAAGGCCTGCCACCCGGCGAGCCTGTCACGACGGCGGACCAGAGCTTTGACCTCGACCCGCCGCCGCACCACAACGAGACATGATCCGCCGCGAGGCCGCTGCCAAGGGCTGCTACGCGTGATTCCACGCAATACAGAGGGGCCGCCGACCCCTTCGCCATGGACCGATGCCGCTAAAGCGGACAACGAGCGGCGTAAGGGCGCGATGCGGACCTCCTCTGAGCGTCGGTTCAATGACCGGGGTTCCAGGAGTGCCGAGTGACAGGGAAAGATGTTCGGGCGCGCGGGCAGCCTTTAAGCGACCAATAGCAAATCAAGCTGTCTGCGCGTCCCCGCATTCCCAAAGACGCCTCAAATCACAATGTCTCCGGCCTTCGTGCGTCCAGCGCCCAGCGCCACGCGGCCAGGTCAGCGGAATATCCGCCGGAGCGCAGGTGTCGCACCGCCATCACGCCCCTCAGGTGCCCCCCCCCTGCCGCATCATGACCACCGTGCCGACGGTCGGATGACGACGCGCGGGCACGTGGCCGCCTGAGCATATCGGTATCAACCCTTGGGGTGTCCGCGCAGCCGGGTCAGCTCACGGTAGGGCGCTGGGATCATCGTTGGTCAGCATGCCGCATGTCACCCGCATCCCGCCTTTGAAGGTCTGCAGCAGGATCATCTCCTGGCTCTCGGACACAGCGCCGGCCTGGATGTCACCGTTCTTGCTCCATGGTCGCAGCGTGTCGGAGGGTCATGGTCGCACGGCCGGTGGAGCGGAACGCCCGCGAAAGGATTGGTTAAGCCGCGGGCGCTAAGGGCTCTTCCTCTGCCAACGAGGACACGTCCATGCCCCTGATCGCCGCCAACGGCCATGCGCCTGCCAAAGCCAACGGCCACATGAACGGAAAGGCGGCCGACTGGACGCCCAAGCCCGCCCTCCGCGCCCCGGCCCCGCGCGCCCCCGAGCCCAAGCGCCGTCAGCGTACCTTCGCCCGCCAGCAGAAGGCAGCCGAGCGTGTGGCGTCGGCCACCACCCAGGTTTCGTCGGGCATCGCCGAAGCGGCCGCCGCCTCGGAGCAACTCCGCAAGGCGATGACCCAGATCGCCTCCGGTGCCGCCGAGGCCTCCTCCGCCGCCGAGCAATCGCAACGCGCCGTCACGCGCATCGCCGAAAGCATCCGTCAGACGGCCGAGGCCGCCGGGATCTCGCTGGGCAAGACCGAAGCCTTGCGGGACCTGCTGGGGGCCGTGAACACGCAGATCAGCGCCTCGGTCGCCGCGGTCGGCCAGGCGGCCGAGCGCCAGGGTGCCTCGGTCGGCATGGTGGAGGAGCTGGATCGCCAAGCCGCCAATATCGGCGAGATCGTGAAGGCGGTGGCGCATATCGCCGACCAGACCAATCTGCTGGCCCTGAACGCCGCCATCGAGGCCGCCCGCGCCGGCCAGCATGGCAAGGGCTTCGCCGTGGTGGCCGATGAGGTGCGCACCCTGGCCGAGACCTCCGAGAAGAGCGCACGCGACATCCAGGCGATGGTCGGCCAGATCCAATCCGACGTGAAGGTGATTGCCGAGGGGATCAACACCTCCGCCACCGCTGCGCAGCAGGAGGTGGAGAACGGCCGCGTCGTGGCCGCCCAGCTGGAACGCATCCGCGCCGACATGACCGTGATCGTGACCGGCGCCACCGAAATCCGGGGCTCGGCCCAGGAGGCGGAGAGCGCATCCAGCGAGGCACAGAAGGGCTCCGAAACCATCTCCGCCGCGGCGCAGGAGCAATCCGCTGCCTGCGAGGAGGCGGTGAAGACCGTCGAGCAGCAAACCACCGCCCTGGCGCAGTCCGAGGGCGCGGCGAGCGAGCTTTCCGAGCTTTCGGACGATCTGAAGAACAGCACCGATATCGGCAAGAGCGCCGAGGAGGTGGCCTCGGCGGCCGAGGAACTCTCCGCCGCCGTCGAGGAGATCAACCGCGCGGCCGCCGAGATCATGACCGCCATCGACCAGATCAGCCGCGGCGCGCAGCAGCAATCCGCCGCCACGCAGCAATCCTCGGCGGCGCTGGCGCAGATCGAGCGCAGCGCCCAGGTCTCCAGCCAGCGCGCCGCCGTGGCGTTGGAGAAGGGCGAGGACATGACCGCCCGCCTCGCCGAGAACGCCGCCGCCGTGGAGCGCATGATCACCGGCGTCGAGCATTCGGTGCGCGACAATGACGCGGCGCGGGAACAGATCAACGCGCTGGAGCAGGTCAGCCGCCGCATCGACAAGATCGTGGACGCCATCACCACCGTCTCGATCCAGACCAGCATGCTGGCGGTGAACGGTTCGATCGAGGCGGCCCGCGCCGGGGAATTCGGCAAGGGCTTCATGGTCGTCTCCACCGACATCCGCAACCTTGCGCGTGACAGCGCCGAGAATGCCGAGCGCATCAAGGACCTGGTGAAGGGCGTACAGGACCAGATCGTCGCCGTCCGACGAGACCTGGAGGAGACGGCGTTGCTCGCCAAAGCCGAGGTGGAGAAGAACCGCGTCATCACCTCGAATCTTGCCGCCGTCACCAGCGACATGGCGGTGGTGCTGGATGGCAACCGCAACATTGCCCAGAACGCGACGCGCATCCTCTCCGGCACGGAGGAGCTGAAGCGTGGCGTGGAGCAGGTGGCCGCCGCCGCCGCCCAGGCCTCCGAAGCCGCGCGCGAGGCCGCGCAGGCCGCGCGCGAACAGGCAAAGGGCGCCGAGGAGCTGGCTTCCGCCGTCGAGGAAATCGCTTCGCTGGCTGATGAGCTGCAGACCAGCGAAACCGCCTGAGCGGGGGGCGCAGCATGAGCAACACTCCGATGGCTGCCCAGGGGGGGACCCCCGGCGCAGCTGAGAGCGCGCACCAATTCGTCACCTTCCAGGTGGATGGCTCCCTCTATGGCCTGCCGATGGCGGAGGTGCAGGAGATCATCCGCATGCCCGCCCTGGTGGAAGTGCCGCATAGCCCCGCGGCCTTGAGCGGCATCGCCAACCTGCGCGGCGGCATCCTGCCGGTGACCAGCCTGCGCCGGGCCTTTGGCGCGGCCAGCTGCGCCCCCGATGAGGCGACGCGCGTGGTGGTGGTGCGCGAATCCGGCGCGGCGCTCGGCTTCATCGTGGACCGCATGGCGCGCGTCATGGCCTCCGAGCCACATGAGATCGAGCCGGCGGGAGGCATGGAGAATGGGCTGAACACCAGCCTGCTGCGGGGCGTGGTGAAGCGCGAGGATGGCCTGGTCCTTTTGCTCGACCTTGCACGCATTGCCGAATTCGGCCGGGCGCGGAGCGAGGCCGGGCCAGGCCGCGCGGCGAACCTCGCCGGCGCCGAAGAGACGGACGCCGCCATGACGCAGGAAGAACTGCAATTCGTCAGCTTCCTGTGTGCCGGTACGGAGTATGCGATGCCGATCGGTGATGTGCTGGAGATCGTGCAGCTGCCGCCCGATGTGGTGCGCATGCCGCGCGCGGGCGCCGAGGTGCTGGGCATGATGACGCTGCGTGAGCGGCTGCTGCCGCTGGTCTCCTTGCGCACCCTGTTCGGCGAGGCACCGGAACCCCCGGGCGCCAGCGCGCGCGTCCTGGTCATCTCCGTGCCTGGGCGCCCGCAGCTGACCGTCGGCCTCGTCATGGACAGCATGAAGGAGGTGCTGCGCGTGCCCCGCGCGGTGGTGGACCCCCTGCCACCCCTGCTGGCGGGCGGTGGGGCGCAGCACCTCGACTCCATCTGCCGGCTGGAGGGGGGCAGGCGCCTGGTCAGCATCCTCTCCGCCACGCGCATGTTCGAGGCCGGGCTCATGCAATCGGCCCTGGAGGCGCGGCAGACCCAAGAGGAGGACGCGATGTCGCACGAAGCCCTGGGCGCCGCCCTTGAGGAGGAGGAGCAGTTTGTCATCTTCCGCCTGGCCGGCGAGGAGTACGGTCTGCCGATCGAGGCCGTGCAGGAGATCCTGCGCGTGCCGGTCGAGCTGACGCTGGTCCCGCAGACGCCCGATTTCATCGAGGGCGTGGTCAATCTGCGTGGCGCCGTGCTGCCGGTGGTGGACCAGCGCCGACGCTTCGCCCTCGCCCCGGCCGAGCGCAATGAACGGCAGCGCATCATGGTGCTCGGCATCGGCGGCACGCGCACCGGCTTCATCGTGGACCAGGTGGTGGAGGTGCTGCGCATCCCGCGCTCGGCCATGCAGCCCGCGCCGCGTCTCTCCGAAGGGCAGATGCGCATCATGCCGCGGGTGGCGAACCTCACCGAAGCGAAGCGCATGGTGCTGATCCTGGAGGCGGCGCGCCTTCTGGATGCCGATGAACTCGCCGCGCTCGAAGCGGCCTGAGCGCCCGATGCCGCAGCCGATCCGATTGCTGGTGGTGGATGACAGCGCGCTGATGCGCAAGCACATGCGCCAGATCTTCGAGGCCGAGGGCGACTTCACCCTCGCCTTCGCCCGCAACGGGCGTGAGGCTCTGGACCAGGCGCGTGCCTTCCTGCCCGATGTCGTCACCCTCGATGTGAACATGCCCGAGCTGGACGGCCTCTCCTGCCTGGAGGCGCTGATGCAGGCCGAGGCGCCGGCCCGCGTCGTCATGGTCTCCTCCCTCACCGAGGAAGGCGCGGGGGTCACGCTGCGCGCGTTGGAGCTTGGGGCGGTGGATTTCGTGCCCAAGCCCGACGGTACCGTCTCGCTGTCCATCGACCGCATCCGACCTCTGCTTCTGGGCAAGGTGCGCGCGGCGGCTCGGGCGCGGCCGCGGCGCGTGGTGGGGCTGCATGCCCGCGTCTCCGCCCGGCGGCGCGAGGTGGAAAGCCGCAGCTTGGCGCGCCCGGCACCCGGTGTCGCGGTGCCGGGGGTGGTGCTGATCGGCGTCTCCACCGGCGGACCGCGCACGCTGGAGGACATCCTGCCCGCCCTGCCGACCGATTTCCCCTGGCCCGTGCTGGTCGCGCAGCACATGCCATCGAGCTTCACCGGCGTCTTCGCCCGCCGCATGGATGGCGTCTGCGCGCTCGAGGTGTGCGAAGTGGAGGGCCCGATGCCGCTGGCGGCCGGCCGCATCCATATCGGCCGGGGCGATGCCGATATCGTTCTGGAACGCCGGCTCGGCCGGATCGTGGTGAACTCCGTGCCTGCCGATGACACGCTCTGGCACCCGAGCGCAGACCGGCTGGTCGCCACCGCCATGCAGGTGATGCCGGCGGCGCAGATCACCGGCGTGCTGCTGACCGGCATGGGCCATGACGGTGCGGCCAGCATGGCGGAGCTGCGCGAGCGTGGCGGCCGCACGATCGCGGAATCGCAGGACAGCGCCGTGGTCTTCGGCATGCCGGCCGCGCTGATCCAGCGCGGCGGGGCCGACATGGTGCTCCCGGCCGAGCGTGTGGCGGCGCAGCTGCAGGCCTGGGCCCGGCGGGGGCGCTGAGCGTGCCGCTGACCCGCGCCGCGAGGCCGCGCGCCCCCCGCCCCGCGCCCCTGGACCATCCCGACCCCGCGCAGCGCCGCCTGGCGGTTGCGGATTGCAGCCTGGCTGAACCCCTCTTCGCCCGGCTGGAGGTGGAGGGCGACGCGGCCGTGCGCCATGCGATCCTCACGCGCCTCGGTGCCCTCGAGGAAGCGGGGCTGGAGGCGCGGCTGCTGCCGCTGCTGGCCTCCGAGGATGTGGCGCTGCGCCAGGACGCCATTCTCGCCCTGCGGCGCCGCGGGGGGGCGGCTGTGCCCGCGCTGGCGGCGCAGCTGGCCGCGCCCGAGCCGGATCTACGCATCTTCGCCGCCAATGTCCTGGAAGGCTGCGCCTTGCCTGATGCCCGGGCGGCCCTGACCGCGCGCCTTGCCGAGGAGGCGGATGCCGCGGTCTGCCTCGCTCTCGTGGAGGCGCTGGCGCAGATCGGCACGCCGCGGGAGGCGCCGGCCCTGCTCGCCCTGCGCGCCCGCTTTGCGGAGGAACCCTGCCTGGGCTTTGCCATTGCCATCGCACTGGACCAGATGGGGTCGGGCGCGTGACGCATCTTTCCCCAGCCCTGCCAGCCTCGGGTTTCGCGGAAGAGGAGATCGCGCGCTTCCAGGATTTCTTCTACCGCCGCACTGGCATCCAGTTCGGCGCGGCCAAGCGCTATTTCGTCGATCGCCGCCTGCAGGAACGCATCACGGCGACGGGCGCCGCCGATCTGCGCGCCTATCTCTTCGCGCTGCGCCATGACGATCCGGATGGCACGGAATTCCAGCACCTCGTCAACGCGATGACGGTGAACGAGACCTATTTCTTCCGTGAGGAGTACCAGCTCCGCGCGCTCTCGCGGGAACTGATGCCTGCCCTCGCCGCCTGCCGGCCGGGCGAGCGGTTGCGCATCTGGTCGCTCCCCTGCTCCACGGGCGAAGAGCCCTATTCCATCGCGCTGCACCTGATCCAGAACTGGCCGGGGCTGGACAGCGTGGAGGTGGAGATCACCGGCTCCGACATCGACACCCGCGTGCTGGCGCAGGCCCGGCGCGGCGTCTTCGAGGCGCGCTCGGTGCAGAACCTGCCGGGCGCCGTGCTGCAGCGGCATTTCGAGCGGATGAGCGAGGGCCGTTGGCGCATCAGCGAAGCCCTGCGCGAGGCGGTGAGCTTCAGCACGGCAAACCTCTCCGACCCCGACTCGATGCGCGCGCATCGCGGCCGGTATGACGTGATCTTCTGCCGCAACCTGCTGATCTACTTCGACGATGCCTCCCGCCGGGAAGCGGCGGAGGCGCTCTATGACAGCCTGCGCCCGGGCGGCTTCCTGTGCCTCGGCCATTCGGAATCCATGAGCCGCATGTCCTCGCTCTTCACCGTCCGGAAATGTGCCGATGCCATGGTGCATCAGAGGCCCCACGCATGACACGCGCCCGCACCGCCCTGGTCGTCGACGACGCGACCACCATGCGCAAGTTCCACCGCTCGGTGCTGGAGCAGGCGGGCTTCGCCGTGTCCGAGGCGATGGATGGCGTGGCGGCGCTGGAACAGCTGCTGGAAGCTCCGGGCCGCTTCGGCCTGGTGCTGGCCGATGTGAACATGCCAGGCCTGGATGGCTACGCGCTGGTGGGCCGCATCCGCGCCGAGCCCGCGCTGGCCGCCCTCCCGGTCATCATGATCACGACCGAGCGTGAGCCGCGCGATGCCGCGCGCGGCTTCGCCGCCGGGGCCAACCTCTTCCTGGTGAAGCCGGTGCGGCCGGAGCGCCTGGCCGCCTTCGCCCTCGCTATTGCTGCGGAGCCCGCGGCATGAGCCTGCTGGAGCATCCGCTGCTCGCGCAGTTCATTCCCGAGGCGAGGGAGCTGCTGGAACAGGCGGGGCGCAGCCTGCTCGCGCTGGAGCGCGAGCCGGGGGATGCGGCGGCGATGGCCGCGCTGTTCCGCGCCGTCCACACGCTGAAGGGAACCTCCGGCCTCTTCGAGATTCCGCCCGTCATCCACAGCCTGCACGCAGCCGAGGACCTGCTGGGCGCGGCGCAGTCGGGCCGCCTCCCGCTGACGTCCGAGCTGGCGGACGTGCTGCTGGACGTGCTGGATCAGCTGGCCCGCTGGATCGAAGCCCTGGCCTGCGACGGCGCCCTTGGCGGGGAGGCCGAGGCTCTGGCCGCCGCCCTGGTCCAGCGCCTGGCCGCGCCGCTCGGCCGGGACCAGGCCCAGGCCTCCGAGGGGCCGGCTCTGGAGGAGCCGCCCGCCTGGCTCGCGCGGATCGGCACGCTGCCCGAGGGGCCGCTGCTTGCCATCACCTATACGCCCGATACCCATTGCTTCTTCCGTGGCGAGGACCCGCTGGGCCTGGTCCGGCAGCTGCCTGGGCTCGCCTGGATCGGCGTCGAGCCGCTGGAGCCCTGGCCGCGGCTGGAGGCGCTGGACCCCTTCGCCTCGAACCTGCGCTACCTGGCGCTCGCGCGCTGCGCCCCGGCCGAGGCGGCGGAGCTGTTCCGCTATGTCCCGGAGCAGCTGCGCATGGCCGCCATCGGCGGGCTCAGGGGTGCCGATGATGACGAAACCCTGCGCGCCGTGCTGGCCGCGCAGCTTCGCCTGCTGGAGGCTGCCCCGGAGCCCGATCCCATCGCCGGCGGCCGGATCGCCGCGGCGCGTGGCGCGGCACAGCGCGCGCTCGACGCGGCCGGGCGCGGGGCCGAACTGCCCGCGACGCGGCCCGAGCTGCACGCGGCGCTGGTGGCCTTGCTCGCCCCGCCGGCCACGCCCGCCGCCGCTGCCCCCGCAGAGGTGCCGCGCCCTGCCGCGCCCTCGGTCCTGCGGGTCGAACAGGCCAAGGTGGATGCGCTGATGAACCTCATCGGTGAATTCGTGGTGGCCAAGAACTCGCTCGCCTGGCTTGCCCGCCGCGCGGCGGAGGAAGATCTGCAGCCCCGCCAATTGGCGCGCGAGATCAAGGACCGTCACGCCCTCTTCAACCGCATCGCCGAGGAAATGCAGACGGCCATCATGTCGGTCCGCATGCTGCCGGTGGACCACGTCTTCCAGCGCTTCCCCCGCCTGGTGCGCGACATCGCCCGCCGCCTGGACAAGCAGGTGGAGCTGCGCCTGCAAGGGGCCGAGACCGAGGCCGACAAGACCGTGGTGGAAGCCCTGGCCGACCCGTTGATCCACATGGTGCGCAACAGCCTCGACCATGGCATCGAGGTGCCGGCCGAGCGGCTGGCCGCCGGCAAGCCGGAGCACGGCACGCTCATCCTCTCGGCACAGCACGAGAACGACCATGTGGTGATCCGCGTGCAGGATGACGGGCGCGGCCTTGATGCGGTGCGGCTGCGCGCCAAGGCGGTCGAGAAGGGCCTGATCGAGCCCGATCGTGCCGCCGGCATGAGCGAGGAGGAGGCCTTCCAGCTGATCTTCCTGCCCGGCTTCTCCACCGCCGCCGCGATTTCGGACCTGTCGGGCCGGGGCGTCGGCATGGATGTGGTGCGCACCAGCATCGAGAGGGCCGGCGGCCGGCTGCGGCTTTCCTCCCGCCCGGGCGAGGGCACGCTGGTGGAGATCGCGCTGCCGCTCACCATGGCCATCACGCGCATCATGACGGTCGCCTGCGGGGACCGGCTCTTCGGCGTGCCCATGGCGTTGGTGGTGGAGACGGTGCGGGTGCCGCGCGGCGCGCTGCATCGCGTGGGCGAGAATGATGCCTTCGTGCTGCGGAACCGCGTGGTGCCCGTGCTGCGCCTCGCCCGGCTGCTCGACCTGCCGGAGCCCGAGGGCGAGACGCCCGCGCAGGAGGCCATCCTGGTGGTGCGACTCAATGGCGAGCGGCTGGGCATCGTCGTCTCCGCCTTCGAGGAGGTGATGGAGACGATCGTGAAGCCGCTGGAGGGCGTACTCGCGGGGCTGCGCGGCTTCACCGGCACCACGGTGCTGGGCGATGGCCGGGTGCTGCTCATCCTTGACCTGCCGGAGCTTGTGGCCTGATGCCGATGATCATGGAGGGAGGCCTCGCCCGCCTCAGCGGCCAGGTCGCCATCGAGGAGGCGGAGCCGCTGGCCGAATGGCTGCGCGCCACGCCCGATGCGGCGCTCGATCTCTCGGCCTGCGAGGGCCTGCACAGCGCCGTGCTTCAGGTGCTGCTGGCGGGCGCGCCGGCCTTGCTCGCCCCCCCGCCTGATCCCTGGCTGGCCGGCCTGCTCCCTCGAACCCCGCTCCCAAATTCAACGGCTGAGGTGCCCTGATGAAACCCGTGATGCTCGTGGATGACAGCCCGACCATGCTTGCCAGCATGGCCAGCGTGCTGACCCAGGCCGGCCAGCCTGTCGAAAAGGCGAAGAGCGCGGAGGATGCGCTGTCCCAGCTCAAATCCATGCAGCCGCTGCGCGCCATGATCACCGACTACCACATGCCCGGCATGAACGGCGCGGCGCTGGTGCGCGAGATGCGCAAGCTGCCTGCCTACCGCTTCTTGCCGATCCTCGTGCTGACCACCGAGTCCGAGCAGTCAAAGCGCGATGAGGCGCGCGGCGCGGGGGCCACCGGCTGGCTGGTGAAGCCGGTGGCGCCGGACAAGCTGCTCGAGGTGCTGCGCCAAGTGGCGCCGGGCTGAGCCCGCGCATGCCCTTCGACGCCCTGGCCCCGCCCCGGCCGCAACCCACGCCGCGCGCCGGCCGGCGCCAGGTGGCTGCGATGCTGCTGCTGGGCATGCTGATCTGCGTCTCGGCCAGCGCGGCCGGGCGGGCGGTGCTGGGCGTTTCGCTCCTCGCGGACCTGCTGGGTGCGCTGGCCTTTGCCTGCGTCCTGCTGCCGCTGCTGGTGCGGCCGGTGCCGGCCTTGCACGCACCCGTCGCGCCGGCCGCGCCCGCCCTCGCCACGCCTCCGGCCGGGCTGCCGGCCCCGGCGCCGCACGCGGCCCCGGCCGTCGCCGCTGAATTGCTGCGCTATCGCGAGGTTGCGGGCATCCTGCAGGCCCAGGTGGACAATGCCATCGCGGAGACGGAGGGCGCCGCGCTCGGCCTGATCCAGGATCTCAACGCGCTGGACGCTGCCGCGCGCGAGCTGATGGCCGATCTGGCGCAGGCCGAAGCCGGCGCAGCCGGGTCGAATCAGGAGGGCCAGGCCGATGTGGAGAGCATGCGCCACGCGATGGAGGCGCTGCGCGCCAGGCTGGCCCAGCGTGCCATGCAGATCGAGGCGGACCGCACCGTCTATGAGCGTATCGCACAGGAGGCCGAGGGCTTCGCCCAGGCGATCGGCGATATCAGCCGGATCGCCACACAGACCCGTCTGCTGGCACTGAACGCCACGATCGAGGCGGCCCGGGCGGGCGAGGCCGGCAAGGGCTTCGCCGTCGTGGCGCAGGAGGTGCGGGAGCTGGCCGGCCAGTCGGCCAAGGTGGCCGATGGTGTGAATACCGGCCTCATCCGCCTGAGGGAGCTGATGCGAGCCCGCATGTCGGATGCGCTGGACACGGAGGCGGACCATCAACTGCTGGATGGCGCGCAGGGCCAGGCGGCCGGCGCGGCTGCGGCCTTCGCGCGCATCGCCGCGGGGGCCGGCGCGGTGCTGACCTCCACCGGCGAGCATGGTCAGCGCATCTCCGGGCACATCACCCAGGCGCTGGGCGCCATGCAGTTTCAGGACATCGTCCGGCAGCGGCTGCAGCAGGTGGCCGAAGCCATCGAGCGCATCGGGCTGCATGCCGGCTGGCTGGCCGAGGCGCTGCACGAACGCCGCTCGGTCGAGAGTGTCGAAGCCACCCTGCTGCGCCGCATGGAGGACAGCTACGTGATGCATGCGCAGCGCCAGGTCCATGGCAACGCCGCGGGGCAGGCGGGGCCCGCCATCGAATTGTTCTGACGGAGACGACCCATGGTCTGGCTGGCCTGCCTGCCGCTGCTGCTGAGCATCGGCTTCACCACCAAGCTCCTCGTGATCCTGCTGGCCGGCCCGGAGAATGGCTCGGCCATCGCCTCGCTCATCCTCGCGCTGACCTTCGCGGCCTTGGCCGCCCAGCAGTTCCGGCTGCGCCTCGCATCGCGTCTGGCCGAGCCCACCCGGGCCGCACCCGCTCCGGCCACGGTTCCGACGGCCCATCAGGCCGCTTCCGCCCCGGGCGAGCGGCGCCGCCACCAGCGTCTGCCGGCGGACTGGATGGTCGAGATCGCCTGGTCGCAGGCGCCCCGGGTTGCCGTCCAGCTGCATGACCTCTCGCGCGGCGGGGCAAGGCTGCGTCATTTCGCGCCCGAGCCCATCGGGCGGCGCGGCCTGCTGCATTCGCCTGGGCTCAGCCTGCCCGTTCCCTTCACCGTGGTGGAGTCCCAGGCGCAGAGCGGGCTGCACATCCGCTTCGATCTGGAGGGCATGGGCCTTGAGGCGCTGGAAGCACAGTTGGAGGCGGTGCTGAACACGCAGGAGTCCAGGAAAGCCTAGCTCCCGCGCATCGTCGTTGCATTCGTGCTTGGTCGGAGCCCGTACACGATGGCGATATCACCGCCGAGCGGCCGCCGACTGGTCATGATCGCACCGGTCGGAGCGCCGCGGTTGCCATAGGATATGGTCACGCAGGAGCCGATGTTCGGGGGTGTCACGAAGCACGCTCAGGCCGTCGGTGCCGGCTGCTGGATGACCTGACCCGGTGACTGTCCGGCGTCAGCACCCTGGGGACAGGCAAGCGTGTTGGAGAAGCGGAGGATTTCCGGCTCATCGTAACCCCCAGGAGAGTGAAGATGAGCCAGAAATCCTCCGCCCCCGCCGCCAGGCCGCCCACCGAGAAGCTGGTGCGCGACATCCGCCGCGCCACCCGCAAGCACCACTCCGCCGAGGACAAGATCCGCATCGTCCTCGAAGGCCTGCGCGGCGCGGAAAGCATCGCCGCTGACGTGCTCCCCTGAAATGGCGCCATTTTTCGGGAGCGTCCGATCCAGCAAGGGGCGGACGAATGAAGCGCAGCAGCTTCAGCGATGAGCAGAGCATCGGGATACTGAAAGAGCGGGGTTGATCGCTGCGTGCGATCAACGGTGCGGCAACGGCCGATATGTGCCGCCGTCACGGCCTCAGCGGGGCGACCTTCTGCAAGTGGAAGGCCAGGTTTGGCGGCCTTGAGGTGACCGAGGCCAAGCGGCTGCGGACGTTGGAAGAGGAGAACGCCAAGCTCAAGAAGCTGCTGGCGGAGGCGATGCTGGACATCGCGGTGCTGAACGACATCTCGACAAGAAAATGGTGACGCCCGGCGCGAAGCGGACCACGGTCGCCCAGGGGAGCACGTCACAACCGCTCGATCAACGAACAGCAACGAGAGAGGCACGGCAAAGGGGCCTCACCTGAAGCTCATCTTTGGCTTCGCATTCACTTAACCTGGCATTAATGTACCTGGGCTGATCCGGAGCCGGAATTGCCCCCTATCCTGCCGCACTGCCTTGGTGTCACGGTCAACAGTCAGGTGGCGCTACCCCGCTTCGCGGCCAACGTCGCGCAGGCCTGCCCCTCATTGATCTTCTGCGATCAGGCTGAGGCCATTTGCGCCGGACGCACGCTCGAGCTGGCCATGGAGCTGCCCGATCAGGTCACGGCGCTTCCGGCCGGGCTCTCCTGCAGGTCGCGCACTTCGCTCGGGGCTCTGGCTACGACGTTGACAAGGCGCTCGCGCATGTTGGCCGGCACGATACCTGATACCGACCTCCATGGCCTGAAGATCGTGCAGGGGTTCAATGAACCAGGGCTGACCCTCGGCCTGCTGGCCTGTACCAGTGCGTCAGGGCCTCGGGCTTCCGCGAACCGGACCCGCGTCGCTCTCGCTGCGATGGATCTGGGCGCCTTCGCCTCGGGCCAATTCGCGATGTTGGCCGAGGCTAAGGCCGCCTTGGCACCTCGCCAATGACCGCTTCCTGCGGAAGATGGACGTGTCCACCGGTCGGCTTGGCGCATGGGCGTTGGCGCAGCCGAGGTCGGGCATCGCGCCCCAAAGGGTCGCCGGCATCCAACGCCTCGGTCGGGCGCTTCGTCCGGGCGGCCTATCGCGCCCCATACGCCGAGACGTTCGCAGCCCCGACGATGCGGTGCGGAGAGTGGCGCGCGTCATGAACAGCTTCGATCGCCCGCGGAACATCGTGATCGACCCGCGCGGCGCGAGCGTGGAGGGGCTGGGCGTCCCCACAGCATCGGGTGCGGCCGTGCCGGACATCTCCAGCGATCACATGTCCTGGATCGCGCTGACCGATCTGGAGCGCTCCACCTTCCATCTGCGGGCCTATGGCGGCCGAGATGACGTGAAGTTCGACCTCACGACGATGATCGGCATCGCGCCGACGCGGTCCATCCCCCTCGCTTCGTTGAGCGGCGCGGCCGCGGAGGGAACGGCCTCGCTGATCGTGGTGCGGCAGGCGGCGCCAGGGATCAGACACGCGCCAGCGATGGTTGAACTCCAGGACTCATCAAGCTGGACACGGGCTGACGACCAAGACCACAGCGGAGCATAGAGCCAACGATGCAGCGCAAAGACCGTCGGCGGAAACTGCTTCGGGGCGCGCGAGGCGGCGCGGCTCTGGCCCTGCTCGCCGGCGCGCCTGCCGCGGCGCAAGACGTCCCGGCACTCCAGCTCTCCGCGGGGAATGTTTCGCTGGTCACGTCGCAGGCGCCTGACCCCACGAACAACTGCTCGGCACGGCAGACGGTCTATAATTCCGCGACACAGGCCGCGGGCTTCGCGAATGGCGTCGTTGCCTGCGTCGCCGGCATCTCGTCACCCGGCACGGTCATCTCCGGCCCGACCAGTGACTCCGCCGGCACCGTCACGATTGCCAATTCGGCGAATATCGTGGCGACGGCGGCCAATGCGCCAGGCGCGGCAGGGCCAGGCGCGGCAGGGATTGTCGGCCTTTCCATCGGCGGCACGCCCGACGTGGCCACGCCCGGCTTCGTGCCGGGGCCCGGGGCGGGCGGGGCGGTGATCATCAACAATACGGGCAGCATCAGCGCCGTGCCGGGAACGGCCACCCCACCCACAACCTTCGTCAGTGGCCAGAATTTTGGCTTCTTTGTCCTGCCCTTCGGCGGGGCCGTGGCGGGCGTTTCCTTCGGCGGGCAAGGGACGGGCGGGTTCGCGTCGAAAAGCCAGTCCGGCGCCGCGACGACGCTGGTCACCGGCGGGGCGGCGGGGGACGTGACCATCGCCAACGGCATCGACGCGTCCGGCAACCAGAGCTTCGTCAACATCTCCACCGGCGCCAGCGTGACGGTGCCGGCGGCCGGCACCTTCCAGGCACAGCCCAGCATCAATGCCGGGCTGCTCGCCATCAGCCTGGGTGGGGATGCGGCCAATGATGGGGGCATCGGCATCGGCCAGGGCGGTGCGGGTGGTGCGGTCAGCATCACCACCCTGGGCAACATCTCGACCATCGCCGACAACAGCCCAGGCGTGCTGGCCTTCAGCGCGGGCGGCGGCGGCTCGGTCGCCGCGGGCAGCCAGGGCGGCGGGAGTGGCGGGGCGGTCGGCGTCTCGTTCGTGGCCTTTCAGGGCAACACCGGCGGCCGCATCTCGACCAGCGGCGGCAACGCGCCGGGAATCCTCGCCATCAGCGCGGGCGGCAACATCATCGGCAGTGAGGAGCAGGGCAATGGCGGCGCGGGTGGGCCGGTCACGGTCAACGTCGCCAGCCCGAACCAGATCGTGACGTCGGGTGCCTTCTCGGCCGGCATCATCGCCGGCAGCCTCTCCGGCGGGGCCACGACCGGCGTCCCGCAAAGCCGCCTCTTCTTCAACGCGCCCGGCAGCGGTGGCGCGGTCACGGTCACCAGCAACGCGACCATCGTGACGCAGGGGCCTGGCAGCGACGGCATCGTGGCGCAGAGCATCGGCGGCGCGGGCGGGACGCAGCAGGCCAGCAACGTCACCACCAGCTTCACCCTTGGCTTCGGCACGAGCAATGTCAGCACTGCGAGCCTGGTCACGGTCACCCATGGCGGCAGCATCACGGTGGGCGCAGCCGGCATGTCGAGCGGCACCCAGGCCGATTCGCAGAACCCCGCTCTGATGGCGAATGGCATCGGCATCCTGGCGCAGAGCATCGTCGGCGGCGGCGGCATCGCCTATCTCGTCAACACGGCCGAGGGTGCGACGGTCAATCTCGGCGCGCCGAGCGGCGGGGGCAATGCCTCGGCCGCGGGCGGCGTCACCGTCACCAACACCGGCGCGATCACCACCTGGCAGGCGGGCGGCGTCGGGATCCTGGCGCAGTCCATCGGTGGCGGCGGCGGCAACGCCAAGAGCGTCTCCGGCCTGTTCCGCGTCGGCGGGAATGGCGGCGAGGGCGGCACGGGTGGCGTGGTCACGGTCGTCAATTCGGGCAGCATCCTGGCCAATGGCTGGCAGGCCCAGGCGATCGTGGCGCAAAGCCTGGGCGGCGGCGGCGGGAGCGGCTCCACCGTGCGCTCCGCCTTTTCGGCCGTGGGCGGCAGTGGCGGCGGTGGCGGCGCCGGCAATACCGTGCAGGTGACGGCGGAGGCCGGTGGCAGCATCCGCACCACGGGCGATGACAGTGCCGCCATCGTGGCGCAGAGCATCGGCGGGGGCGGCGGCCTCGGCGGGAAGGCCAACGCCTGGGGGATCATCGCGAGTGCCGCGGTCGGCGGCAGCGGGGGCGAGGGCGGCCCCGGCGGAGCAGTGACCGTGACCGCGGCCGGCACCATCGCCACCGGGACGGCGACCACCGTCGGCAGCAATATCTTCACCACGGGCGCCCACGCCTTCGGCATCATGGCGCAGAGCGTCGGCGGCGGCGGCGGCGCGGCAGGCGCTGCCTTCTCGACCCAGGCGGGTTTCCCCTTCGCCATGAGCGTCGCGGTCGGCGGCACGGGCGGGAAAGGCGGCGATGGCGGACCTGTCTCGGTCGCCTTCGGGGGAAGCGGGCCGGGCCAGCTCTCCACGATCGGCCCCGATGGACATGCCATTGTCGCGCAATCCATCGGCGGCGGCGGCGGTGCCGGGGGGCAGTCGCGCGCGCGCTCCTGGGGCCTGGTGTCCACCACGGCCATGCCGAGCCTGCAGATCGCGACCGCGGTCGGCGGGTCCGGAGGCGTGGCGGGCACGGCGCAGGGCGTGACCGTGACGACGGCGGCGCCGATCACCACCTCGGGGATTGGCGCCATGGGCATCCTGGCGCAGAGCATTGGCGGCGGCGGCGGCGCGGGCGGCGACAGCACCGCCCTGGCCACGACCCTTTTCGCGACCGGCAGCGCCGCCATCTCGGTGCCGGTCTCGGTGGGTGGCCGGGGCGGCGCGGGGGGCGATGGCGGCACCGTGGCGGTCACGCTCGGGGGCAGCCTCTCGACCATCGGCGATGGCGCGCATGGCATCGTCGCGCAGAGCATCGGCGGGGGCGGCGGGACCGGCGGTATCGGAAATTCGGCGGCGCTTCCGACGCTCGGCACCGGCACGGCGGCAACGGTCGCCTTTGCCGTTGGCGGCGATGCGGCGGGGGCCGGGGCCGGCAATACCGTCAATGTCTCCACCACGGCCGCCTTGCAGACCCAGGGGCTGCAGGCGCATGGCATCCTGGCGCAATCCATCGGCGGTGGCGGCGGCGTGGCCAATGGTGGCCTGGTCAATGGCTCCACCTCGACGAGCGCGGGCAGCGCGTCCTATGCGCTGACCGCCTCCATCGGCGCCAAGGGCGGCGCCGGCGGCAATGGCGGGGCGGTGACGGTCAATGCCGGCGCGGGGATCACCACGAGCGGCGCTTCCTCCATCGGCATCCTGGCGCAGAGCATCGGCGGCGGCGGCGGCGCGGGCGGCACGGCGGCCCCGCCACCGCCGGAGAACTGGCTGGCCGCCCTCGCGAACCAGGCCAACCAGATCTACGGCTTTGGGACCGTGGCGCAGGCGGCGCTGCTCCAGGGCAAGTTTCCAAGCATCATCAGCCTCACCTCCTTCACGGCCAACCTCACCATTGGTGGCCGCGGCGGTGCGAGCGGCGATGGCGGGAGTGTCACCCTCAACCAGACGGCGGGGGTCATCTCCACCACCGGCCTGCAGGCGCATGCGATCGTCGCGCAGAGTATCGGCGGTGGCGGCGGCATTGGCGGGGCCTCCTCCACGACCTCCAGCACCTCGACCCTGACGGCACCGCTCTCCGCCTCGCTCGATGTCGCGCTGGGTGGGGCGGGCTCATCTGGTGGCATTGGCGGGCTGGTGACGGTCAATCTCGGCACCGCCGGCCAGCCGGGGCAGACGGGCGTGTCCACCACCGGTGTCTCGGCCCATGGCTTGCTGGCGCAATCCATCGGCGGCGGCGGTGGCCTGGCTGAATCCGGCGGGGTGCAGAGCGCCGGCGTGATGACCCTGGGCTTCGCGCAATCCGGCAATGGGGGCGGCGGGGGCGCGGGCGGGACGGTCAACGTCACCAATTACAGCACCGTGCAGACGGCGGGCGATGGCGCGCTGGGCATGCTGGTCCAAAGCATCGGGGGTGGCGGCGGCGCCAGTTCCCCGCCGACCTTGACCGCCGGCGTAGGGCCGATCTCCTTCCGCCTGGGTGCGACCTTTTCCGGCAGCGAGGGCAGCGGCGCCACGGGAGGGGCCGTGAACATCGCGCATAACGCCGGACTGACGACGAGCGGGCCGCGGGCGATCGGCATCCTCGCGCAGTCCATCGGCGGCGGCGGCGGCTACGCGCCCACGCTGTATGGGCAGACGGCCCCGGTCTCCCTCGTGGCGGCCGGTTCCGGTGCCGCGAGTGGCGGCGCTGTCAGCGTCAATCTGGGGCCGGGCGGCTTCGTCGCCACCAGCGGGGCCGGGGCGCATGGCGTCATCGCGCAGAGCATCGGCGGCGGTGGCGGTGTGGCTGGCAACATGGACCAGCCAACCGTCTTTGGCCTGGCATCCGGGACCATCTCGAGCACCGCGAACGGCCATGGCGGCGCGGTGACGGTGCAGGTGAACGGCGGGACGGTCTCGACCACCGGCGCCAACGCGCATGGGATCATCGCACAATCCCTGGGCGGCGGCGGTGGCATCTTCGGCGGCAACATGGGCGCAAGCGGCCTCAAAGGTACGGCGGGGCCTGTCACCGTGAACATCGTGGGCGGCAGCGTCAGCTCCGCCCAGGGCTATGGCATCCTGGCGCAGAGCGCCGGCTCGACTGCCGGCGGCGCGGTCCAGCTGTCCATCACGGGCGGCGCCCAGGTGTCCGGCGGGTTGGCGGGCGTGGCCATCGATACGTCAGGTGCCAGCGGGAGCACTGCCGCGACCCTGACCATCGGTCGGGCATCGGCGCTCTGCGGCACAAGCTGTTCCACCAACACCGGCAGCCCGGTCACTCTGGTCAATCCGTCGAGCCAGGTGCTCGTCACCACCTACGGGCTGATTGCCGGCACGTTTCAGACAGAAGGGGCCGAGGTGTTGGCCCAATTGGGCGGCACATTGCGGTTGAGCGGGACGAACACGCTTGGCGGGCTGACGATGACCCCCGGCAGCACCCTCGATCTCCAGACGTTCAGCACCTTCGCCGGCGTGACACTCCAGACGCCGGCTGGGTCGCTTGTCCTGGACAGGGCGACCATCCTGATGCCGGTGGATTTCCTGAACCAGCAGTCCAACCGCCTGACGCTGATCGGAAATTATGGCGTCTACGGCGTGAAGCTGGGGATCTTCCCGACCAACCTCTACCCGGTGTCCAGCCCGGTCGAGGTCATCGCCGCCCAGGGCGTCAACCTCGGCAGCGAAACCCTCGCGAACGGGGTGTCCGTCGCGAACAGCGACCTCGTCTACAGCTTCTCGCTGGTGAACCAGACCCTCCAGCAGGCCAACACCCTGGGTGTGACGGTTGGCGCCAATTTCACGCCGGCCAATGTCGCGCTGAGCGGCAATCAGTCCCAGGTGGCGGCTGCGGTGCAGTCCAGCTGGAACACGGATGCGGCAGGGCAGCCCAACTCCTACACGCCGCAGCAGCGCGCCGTGGTCTATTCCAGCCTCTATGGCCAGAGCGCCAGCAGCTATGGCACCGCGCTTGGCAATCTTCAGAGCCAGACGCCGGGCGCCCAGGTGGCCAACAGCCTGAGCAGCGGGGCTGCGCTGGCCAATACCCTGCAATCCTGCCCGGATTTCGCGGGGCCGGAGACGCTGCTGCGCGAGAATACCTGCCTTTGGGCCAGGGTGATCGGCCGGCTCAGCGACACCGGCCGCACCCAATTCGGCTCCACCTCGAGCGCCTCCGCCGTGGCGTTCCAGATTGGCGGGCAATATGAGTTCGCGCCCAATTGGTTCATCGGCGCCGTGTTCAGCGAGGAGCAGGCCTGGCTTCGTGCCTCGGCCGGCAATGAGCGTGCGACGCTCCAGGGCCAATCCCTCGGCGTGACGCTGAAGCGCCAGATCGGCACCTGGCAGGTCTCGGCCTCGGCCCTTGCCGGCTACGCTTCGGGTGACGCGCGTCGCAGCCTTCCCGCCTTCGGCGCGAGTGCCACCAGTTCGCCCGGCGGCGACATGCAGATCGGGCGGCTGCGCGTGTCACGGGAGTTCGTGGGCGAGGCCGTCTACGTGAAACCGGCCGTCAACCTTGACGTGATCCGGCTGGGCGCCTGGGGCTACACGGAGCAGGGTGCCGGCGCTTTCGGATTGCGTGTGGCTGGCAGCAGTCAGGTGCAATTCGCCGTCACGCCGCAGGTCGAGCTGGGCGGCCGCTGGAATGTCTCCGAGAACACCGTGCTGCGTCCGAACGTGACCCTCGGCGCCACCTTCCAGTCGGAGAGCAGCTACGAGACACGGCAATATCTGCTGGGCCAGCAGATGCGGATCCGCAGCCCGCTGGCGGGGACGATCGGAAGCTTCGCCCTCGGGGTGGACCTGACGCATAGCCGGGGCTTCCAGATGCGGGCGCAGTATGTGCTGGATGCATCCGCGGACATGACGGCCCATACGGGGACGCTCCGTGCGGGGTATCGGTTCTGAGGCGACGCGGGCTTTGGCGCCTTGACGGTGGTCGGGCGATGTCGAGCCCCAGAGTCCAGAGAGCAAGTTCACCGTCAGCCTCTTCCCTCGGCAGCCGTGCGGCGCGTCATGCTGGCGGTCTGATCCACGCACCTGGCGGTCGCGGATACCTCCGGCGGGACGCTGTAAATGTCTGCGTCGTCGGTCCTCATGGCCGAGGAAGCTTGCTCGGCAGGCGGATAGGGTGAACACGCGTCCAGAAGAAAGAAGTTGACTAACGGACTTCTTTATCTCCAATTACAAGCATGCGAAGTCAATTATATAATTTGAAGTTATTTTTGCAAAGAATATATTTGTGACTGATGGGCTTGAACTTGCCAATGCAAGTTGCGTCGGCAGATTCCCATGGTCGCAAGTGCTGACCAACTCTCCTCCGCCGCGGCATGGGTCGTCTGGCGCCGTTGCCCGACCTTCCCGGGCCTCCCTGATTCGGGACGAGCGCCTTCTTCTGAGGGACATGCGCGATGCCTTCCACGGCTGACCGTCCAGCGGATCGTATGGCAACGACCATCCGCAGGCGTGTACAAGCGCCGAGGGTGCTGGCCCTCTGTGGTATTCTGCTGGGCCTCTGCCCGATCGCCCCCGATCGCGGGCCGGCGCGCGAGACATGTCGCGACGCGCCATGGCGCGCCACGACCTGGACCCCGTAGCGCCATGCCGAACGACATTCCTGCATCCGCCGGCCGAGAAGCGGCAGCCCCGTCCGAGGACGATCTGCTGGCGCTTGCCGGCCTTGGCACCTGGCGCGTGAACCTCGATGACGGGGAGGTGTCCTGGTCCCGCCTGACGCGGGAACTGCATGAGGTGGAGTCCGGTTACGTCCCGAGCCTCGACACGGCCCTGGCCTTCTATCCGCCGAGCGCGCAGGCCGCCCTGAGGCAGGCGCTGGAACGTTCCTCCCGCGATGGAACGCCCTGGGACCTCGACTTGCCGTTCAGGACAGCGCGCGGCCGCGCGCTGATGGTGCGCGTGCGCGGCTGCGCCGTTCCCGGCCCGAACGGGCGGGGTCTGATCTACGGCATCGTCGAGGATATCACGGCGCGTGAGGCACATCAGGCCGAACATGCTCGCCTTGCGCTGGTGGTCGAGCAGATGACCACGCCCGTCATCATCACCGATGCGGCTGCGCGCACCGAATGGGTGAACGAGGCGTTCGTGCGCGCGACGGGCTACAGCCTGGAAGACCTGCAGGGGCGCACGCCCGGGTCGGTCCTCCAGGGGCCGCAAACTGAACCTGGCACCGTGAACCAGATGCGCCGGGCCATTGCTGCGGGGGAGGCCTTTCACGTCGTCGTCGCCAATCACCGGAAGGACGGCAGCCCCTACTGGGTCGAGATTGAGGCAAGCCCCATCCTGGGGCCAGACGGAACCGTGACCGGCTTCATCGCCGTCGAGAATGACATCACGGCCCGCCGAAGGGCCGAGGAGGAAGCGCTGGCCGAGATCGCCCGCCGCACGCAGGCTGAGACTCTGCTGCGCGAGATCATCGATACGCTGCCCTCCGCCCTCTACGTTTGTGACGAGCAGGAGCGGATCATCCTTTGGAACGCGGCCTACGCGGCCATGTTCCCCAGCCTCGCAGAGGTGCTGCGGGACGGGACCACGATCGAAGAGCTGATCCGGTCCGGCGTCGCGAGGGGCGCCTATGCCGAAGTGGTCGGCCCTGATACGCCCGTGCCCGAACGCGAGGGCTGGATCACGGATCTCGCGAACCGGATCCGTTCCGCCAGCCCCGACAGCCCAAGCCGCGAAATACCCCTGCCGTGCGGGCGCTGGGCGCAGGCGTTGGAGCGGCGCACACCGTCGGGACATATCGTCAGCCTTCGCACCGACATCACGGCGCTGAAGCGGGCGATGGCCGAAGTCGAGGCGGCGGCTGAGGCGAAGAGCATGTTTCTCGCGCGCATGTCGCACGAGTTGCGCACGCCACTGAATGCGATCCTCGGCTTCGCCCAATTGCTGCTGGCCGACGGCTGCGCGACGCCGGGGCAGCGCGAACAGCTTCATCTGCTGCACGACGCTGGCGCGCATCTGCGTGACCTGGTCAATGGCCTGCTCGACCTCGCGAAGGTCAACTCAGGAAAGTTGGAGCTGGAGCTTGCCCCTCTTGCGCTTCTGCCCTTGCTGGAGGGCTGCGCCGAGTTGCTTGGCCCCGAGGCTCAGCGGAAGGATGTCGCGCTGGTGCTCGACTGTGCGCCGGAGCTGCCGGCGGTGGTGGAGGCGGATGCGACGCGCCTGCGGCAGATGGTGCTGAACCTGCTCTCCAACGCGGTGAAGGTTTCGCCGCACGGCGCGCATGTTACGCTGCGGGCGGCGCTCGGCGCCGGGGGTTCCGTCCGCATCGAGGTGCAGGACCACGGACCAGGTGTGCCGGAGGAGAGGCGCACCCGGCTGTTTCAGGATTTCACCCAGCTCGGCCGCATCTCCGATACGGATAGCCCCGGTACGGGCCTTGGGCTCGCCATCACGGCGCAGCTGGCGGCACTGATGGACGGGCGAGTCGGTGTGGAGAGCATGCCGGGCCAGGGCGCGACCTTCTGGCTGGACCTGCCGTTGCGCCCGGCCATTCTCCCCGCGCCGACCGATGAGGCCTCTCGGGAAGCTCGGGGGAGCCGGCCGCTGCGCCTTCTGGTGGCGGACGATGTCGCCGCGAACCGCATCCTCATGCGCACGATGCTCGGCGCCGCGGGGCATGTGGTCACCCTCGTCTCGGATGGCGCGGAGGCTCTCGAGACGGTGCAGGCCGGCGACTTCGACGCAGTGCTGATGGATGTGCGGATGCCGGTGATGGACGGGCTGGAGGCAACACGCCGCATTCGCGCGCTGCCCGCGCCGTTGAGTCGCATCGTGGTGATCGCCGTCACGGCCTCCGCGCTGCCCGAGGATGTGGAGAACTGCCGGGCTGCCGGCATGGATGCGCACATCTCGAAGCCAGTGGGGCGTGCTGCGATGCTCGACCTGCTGGAGCGGCTTTGCGCACCCTCTCGAGGTATGGCGCTCCAGGTCGAGGGAGTGGGTCTCTCGCTGCTCGATCAGCTGGGCCCTGCTGGGCCCGAGGTAGCACGGGCGCTCATGGAGGAATTGGAGGCGGTGGCGGAAGCGCTGCATTTGCCCCGAGCTGAGCAAGACCCGGACTCGCTGCGTGCTCTGCTCCATCGTGGCCTGGGCGCGTCGGGCGTGCTCGGTGCCGACGCCATCCGGCTCGCGATCGAGCAGGCTTCGGCGATGCTTCGCCAGGACGGTGAGGTGGCCGCTGCTCTCGCACCACTGCGGGACGCGCTGCTTCACCTTCTGCCCGCGCAGCGCGTCGCGTTCGAAGATGTGCTCCTCGGGAAGGCCGCGGCAGGAGCAGAGGGTTCCACCGAACCGGAGGCCCAGGCGAACGGCGAAGGCCCTGGCGCTGTCCGTGCCGGCAGACACGCATGACCCTTCGCCTTGCCGATGCGCCCCCCCCCCGCCGTTGAGTTCGTCGCCATTTTCTGGCTGTTCAGCGTGGCCTGCCCTCGCAGAAGCGGCCCGCAGGTCATGTCGTCCGGCGGCACCGAAAGGGTGGCTGGGCGACGGCGGGTGGAGGTGCCGCTCTGCCCTGGCGACCGCGTCTGAGGCTGTTCCAGGCGGTCGAGCCGCTGGGCGGCGGATTGAGCGTCACGCACACCGCCTTGGAGCTCGGATACGGAACAACCTCCGCGTCCTTCTTTTGCTTTTCGCAGCCATGTGGGGCGCAGCCCACACATCTGCATGCGCAGGAAGAGCGGTGCGCTCATGGCACCGGGTGCAACCGCGGAGGTGAAGACGGACGAAATGAAATGCCGACATCGGTGGTGCCCATGTCTCGCGCTTGATCTGCGATGGGGAGTGCAGCCCCAGAGCCGTATCTGGTCCGTCGACAGGGCTTCCGACGAGAAGCAGCAAATCAAGCTGTCCGTGCGTCCCAAGAGCCTCGCATCCACCGTGGCTTGCTGATGCTCCAACGCATGTGCGACCACCCATACGACCGGCGCGACACACACTCTCTCCGCGGGCTTGGTCTGTATCGAGCAGCGGGCCACGGCCAGTCGCATCGCCGGTTTCCGGCCGAGCCCGCACGCGAAGGCAAGCCAGCGCAATGCCTCCGGACCCTCGCGCGTGGCGTTGTTCTGCGGCGGCTCGGGAAGCGACGCGGCCCCAGCCCGACCGACCTCTAACCGGCATCTACCGCACAGGCGTCAACGAGTGCGCGGTTGTCTCGGCCAAAGGACGCTGGCTAGGCCCTTTGCGGCCGGTGAACACGACGCCCGCCATCCATTGTCCCGCTCGGCCCTCAGCCAGCTCTTCTGAATGTCCTGAGTTTCACACTATTTTTTGCATGCCGCCTGATACCGTTGGCCGGTGTGGAACGCCTCGAGGTGGAGTCGCCACGCCAACGACACAGGTTGGGAGAACGGTATGCGAGGAATATTCACGACCAGCCTCATGGTGGCTGGCATGGTCATGAGCCTTTCCATCGCCTCGCCCGCCCAGCAGCTCCGCGGTACGCCTGGTTCGCCCGATGCGGTGCTGACGCCCGACGGCTCCCACCTGCCGGCCCCCACGCCGCCCTTCAGCGGGAGCATCATGCCCAACCTGGTGGACAGTCAGCCCGCCTGGCCGCCGCAGATCATGCCGCCGCAGGGCGCACCCAACATCCTGCTGATCCTGACCGATGACGTGGGCTATGCCGCCCCCTCCACCTTCGGCGGCGTGATCCCGACGCCCAGCCTCGACGCCGTGGCGCAGACGGGGCTGCGCTTCACGCAGTTCCACACCACCGCCCTCTGTTCGCCCACCCGCGCCGCGCTGCTGACGGGCCGCAACCACCACAATGTCGGCTTCGGCAACATCTCCGAGCTCTCGGGCGGCTTCCCCGGCTACAACTCCATCATCCCGCCCGAGGCGCAGACCGTCGCCGCCACGCTGCAGCGCAACGGCTATGCCACCGCCTGGTTCGGCAAGAACCACAACGTGCCGCCCTGGGAGGCAAGTGCGGCCGGCCCCTTCACCAACTGGCCGATTGGAATGGGTTTCGACTATTTCTACGGCTTCATCGGCGGCGATACGTCGCAGTGGCAGCCGGGCAACCTCTTCCGCAACACGACGCCCATCCACCCCTATGTCGGCCAGCCCGGCTTCAACCTGATCACCGCCATGGCGGATGACGCCATCGCGCATATCCGCACCCAGACCGAGATCGCGCCCAGCCGCCCCTGGTTCGTCCATTACGCGCCAGGCGGCACGCATGCGCCGCACCACCCCACGCCCGAGTGGATCGCGCGCATCGAGGCGATGAACCTGTTCAACGATGGCTGGGAGCGGCTGCGCGAGCGGATCTTCGCCAACCAGCAGCGCCTCGGCGTGCTGCCGGCCAATGCGCAGCTCTCGCCCTGGCCCGATTTCCTGCCGCGCTGGGACAGCCTCTCGGAAGCGGACAAGCGCCTCTACATCCGGCAGGTGAATGTCTATGCGGCCTATCTCGCCTATACGGATCACGAGATCGGCCGCGTCATCGCCGAGGTGGAGCGGCTGGGCCAGCGTGACAACACGCTCATCATCTACATCAGCGGCGACAATGGCAGCAGCGCCGAAGGCTCGATGCATGGCACGCCAAACGAGGTCATGTACTTCAACGGCGTCGCTCTGACGCCGGAGCAGCAGATGCCCTTCATCCCCGTCTGGGGAAGCGACCGCACCTATAACCACATGGCGGTGCCATGGACCTGGGCCTTCGGCACGCCCTATCGCTGGACCAAGCAGGTCGCCTCGCATTTCGGCGGCACGCGCAACGGCATGGCGATTTCCTGGCCCAGCCGCATCACGGATCGCGGCGGCATCCGCCACCAGTTCCATCACGTGATCGACGTGGTGCCGACGGTGCTGGAGGCGGTCGGCGTGCCGCAGCCCCAGCAGATCAACGGCATCGCGCAGCGCCCGCTGGATGGCGTGAGCATGCTCTATACGCTCCCGCGCGAAGCAGCGGCCGCGCCTTCGCGGCGGACCACGCAGTATTTCGAGATCCTGGGCAACCGCGCCATCTATCACGAGGGCTGGATCGCCAGCACGACGCCGCCGGCGCCGCCCTGGGAGGGCACGGCGCCGCGCCCGGAAGACGCGATGAACGGCTTCCGCTGGGAGCTCTACAACATGAACTCCGACCCGTCGCAGGTCCGTGACCTCGCGGCGCAGGAGCCGGATCGGCTGCGGCGCATGCAGGACCTCTTCACCATGGAGGCGACGCGCAACCAGGTGTTTCCGCTGAACGCGAACGGCCTCTCGGGCATGCTGGTCTCGCGGCCCGGGCCGGCGGCGGGGCGCCGGCAATTCGTCTATACGGGGCCGTCCTGCTGCACCCAGGCGAATGCGGCGCCCAGCATCCTCAACCGCTCCTTCCGCATCACGGCGGAGATCGAGGTGCCGCAGGCGGGTGCGCAGGGCATGCTCGTCACCCAGGGCGGGCGCTTCGCGGGCTGGGGGTTTTATCTGCGCCAGGGCCGGCCGGTCTTCACCATGAACCTGCTCGGCCTCGAGCGCGCGAAATGGGAGGCGCCGGATGCGCTGCCGCCCGGGCGGCACACGATGGTCTTCGATTTCTCGATCGACCCACAGGGCGCCGTTCCCTTCGGCCATGGCGGCAGCGGCACGCTGTCGGTGAATGGACAGCAGGTGGCGCAGCGGAGCATCCCGCACACCACGCCCTTCACCTTCGCCTGGGACGAGACCTTCGATGTGGGCCAGGACACGGGCACGCCGGTGGATGACCGTGACTATCAGGTGCCCTTCGCCTTCACGGGGCGCATCGGCCGGATCACGGTGGATCTGGGCGAGAGCACGGTGACGCCGGAGGCGATCCGCAACTTCGGCGTGCTGATGGCCGAGCGGGCGCGCGCGGCGGCCGGTGGGGCCCAGCCGGCCGCAGCCCCGGCCCAACCGCAGCGGCGCTGAGCGCCGCGCCCGGAACGGTGCTGCGCCGCGGCCTGGCCACGCTCGGTCTGCTGCTGCTCGCGGGTCTGCCCGCGCTGGTGGCGGGCCTTCTCGTGCAGCCCAGCCTGCCCGTGGCGCGGGAGCGGGCGCTGGCGGGCTTCGTGGGCTCCGCCACCTGCGCCGGCTGCCATGCGCGCGAGGCCGAAGCCTGGCGTGCCAGCGACCACGCCCGGGCCATGGCTTCCGCCACGCCCGCCCATGTGCTGGGCGACTTCTCCGGCGTGACGGTGACCGATGGCCGCCACACGGCCAGCTTCCGGCGCGAGGGCGAGCGCTTCCTGATCCGCACCGACGGCCCGGGCGGCACGGTGGCGGATTTTCCGGTGAGCGAGACCTTCGGCGCCGATCCGCTGCAGCAATACCTCGTGTTCTTTCCTGACGGCCGGCGGCAGGTGCTGCCCTGGGCCTGGGACAGCCGGCCGGCGGGCGAGGGCGGGCAGCGCTGGTATCACCTGATGCCGGCGGAAGCCTTGCCGCCGGGCGACCCCCTGCATTGGACCGGGCGCGACCAGAACTGGAACTTCATGTGCGCTGCCTGCCACTCAACGGGGCTGACGCGCGGCCATGACGCGGCGCAGGGCCGCTACGACACCGCCTGGACGGAGATCAGCGTGGGATGCGAGGCGTGCCACGGCCCCGGGGCGGCGCATGTGGCCTGGGCGCAGGGCGGGCGCCCGCCGGGCCTTGCGCATCGCGGCCTCGCGGTTGCGATGCGCGACGCCTCGGGCGGCGCCTGGCGCTTCCCCCCGGGCGATGCGCGCGGCATCGCACGCTGGGAAGGGCCGCCCCGCGAGGGGGTGGCCGCGCAGCTCGACACCTGCGCGCCCTGCCATGCACGGGCGCGGCCCATCGTGGCGGACCCGCAGCCCGGCGCCCGCTTCCTGGACACGCATGCGCCCGTGCTGCTGCAGCCTGACCTCTATCACGCCGATGGCCAGATGCAGGGCGAGGTCTTCGAATGGGGAAGCTTCGTCCAGAGCCGGATGCAGCGCGCGGGCGTCACCTGCGGCGACTGCCATGATCCGCACAGCGGCCGCCTGCGCGCCGAGGGCAATGCCGTCTGCGCCCAGTGCCACCTGCCTGCACGCTTCGACACGCCGGCGCATCATCACCACGCCGAAGGCGCCAGTTGCGCCGGCTGCCACATGCCGGCCGTCACCTATATGGTCGTGGACCGGCGGCGCGATCACAGCTTTCGCGTCCCGCGCCCGGATGTCGCGCAGGCGGTCGGCGCGCCCGATGCCTGCACCGCCTGCCACACCGGCCGCACGGCCGAATGGGCGGCGCAGCGCATCGTGGACTGGCATGGCCCGGAGCGGCGGGAGACGCCGCACCCGGCGCTGACGATCGCCGCCGGGCGCCGCGGCGAGCGGGGGGCGGATGCTGCGCTCGCCGCCCTGGCGATCGACCGCAACCAGCCCGCCATCCTGCGGGCCACCGCGCTGACGCTGCTGCCCGTGCCGCCCACGCAGCCTGCCGCCCAGGCGGTTGGCGCCACGCTGCTGGACCCCGAGCCGCTGGTGCGCGCCACGGCGCTGCGCGCGCTGGAGGGGCTGCATCCGCGCAACCGGCTGCACGCGGCGCGCTTCCTGGGCGACCCGGTCCGCCTCGTCCGCATCGAGGCGGCGCGCGCCTTGGCGCCCGTGCCGCTGACCGCCCTGCCGGAGGCGGCGCGCCCCGCCTTCGCCCGCGCCTGGGACGAGCTGATCGCGAGCGAGCGCGTCGCGGCCGAGCGGCCGGAGGCGCATGTGAACATCGCGGGGCTGCTGGCCCAGCGCGGCGACGCCGCCGGAGCCGAGGCCGCCTGGCGGGCCGCACTCGCGCTCGATCCTGACTATCTGCCGGCGCTTGTGAACATGGCGGAGTTCGAAGGCCAAGGTGGGCGCAGTGCAGCCGCGCTGGCGCTGCTCGAGCGCGCGGTCGCGGCCCATCCCGCCGATCCTACCGGGCATCATGCGCTGGGGTTGATGCTCGCGCGTGCCGGCCGGGCTGGCGCGGCGCTGCCGGCACTGACCCGCGCTGCGGAACTCGCCCCGGAGCAGCCGCGCTATGGCTATGTCCGCGCCATCGCGCTCAACAGCCTCGGGCAGCGCGGCGAGGCGCGGCAGGCGCTGCGCGAACTGGTCCAGCGCCACCCCCGGCATCGTGACAGCCTGGTGGCGCTGGCCACCCTGGAGCGCGACCTGGGCGACCGTGCGGAGGCCGCGCGGCTGGCCGCGCTGCTGCTGACGCTCGACCCCTCGGATCGGGCGGCGGCTGCGCTGCGCGCGGAGTTGGGGCAGCCCTGAGCGTGGTGGGTGGAGGCGAGGTGAGGGACCGAGCCAATCCGCTTTGGATGCAGACAGATCGGCCAACGCGGCCATTCGGGCCAACCGCCAAGGGCAGAGGATCATGGAACGGGACCGCCGGTTGCGCGTCCCCGCATTCCGAACAGCGGCCACGCGGTGGAAGTTGAGGGGTTTGTTGCTGGTCAGCTCATCGCTGGCGGGACCGATGCGGGCGCGGCCTATGTCGTCTTCGGCAAGTCCACCGGTGCGCAGGTGAACCTCGGCGCCCTGGGTGCCGACGGCTACCGCATCACCGGCCAGGCGGGCGAGGGAGCGGGCAGCAGCGTCAGCGGCCTCGGCGATGTGAGCGGCGATGGTCGCGCGGATCTCCTCGTCGGCACCGCCTCGGGTGGGCATGCCTATGTGGTGTACGGCAAGACGGGCGCGGCGGAGGTCCTGCTGTCCGACATCGCGTCCGGCACGGGCGGCTTCCTGATCACGCCGGAACTGCCCGACGACCTGGCCGGCATGACCGTCACCGGCGGGCGCGACCTGAAACGCGACGGCGTGGTGGACCTCGTCATCGGCACCCCGCATGAGGGCGAGGGCGGCCTGGATGCGGGCGCGGTCCATGTGATCTGGGGCGGCGGCCACGGCCAGGTGGATCTCTCACTGGTTGCGCAGGGCATCGGTGGCGCCAAGATCGTTGGCGAGGCCGGCAATCCGCTCGGCAGCGCCCATGAGATGCCGGCGTCTCCCACCCCCTCATCCCGGCAGGATCGATCAATCGCCCGCCTCTGACGCGGCTCAGGAGTGGATCGGGAAAGGCTTGCCCTTGCTGATGAGCCGGTTGATCTGCCCCTGGGCGAAACCCACCAGCATCGGGCTCCTGTGGCCAGGCAGCAGGGCGATGTCATAAAGCTCCCGCACCACCCCGCCGAGGCGCAGCCAATGGACGACCGCGCCCGTTGCAAGCTCCACCACCAGGATCGCACATTCCGGCGCCCTTCCGGCAGCCTTCAGCCTCTCCTCGAGCGGCAATCCGGCGAAGACCTGATTGGCGCGCGGCAGCGAGGTGCCGACCAGCGCATAGCCGCCCATGAATGCAAGCCCTCGTGCGAATCCCGGCACGGATGCGATGGCTTCGAAGCGCCTCGCCGCGCGATCCACGACGCCCAGTTCGCCGGTGCCCGCATTCAGCACATACAGCGCCCCACGATGCAGCCGCGGCGAGTGCGGCATGCTCAATCCGCGGCAGACCACGGACTGGGTGGCGAGATCGAGCACGACGCCGTGGCCATCCCGCTTGTCGGCCCAGCCACGGGGCGTGTCGGTTTCCGCCACCGCGGTCATGTAGGCCGGGCGGCCCGTCGTGTCGTCCATGGCCAGCCCGTTGAGGTGGCAGCGATCCTGCGGCGCGAGTTGCGTGATGAAGGGCGGCGTCCAGACGGGGCGGAAGCTCGTCGCCTCGTCCACCGTGGCCAGGCAGCCGAACAGCGTGTTGACGAAGAGCGGCCGGCCATCGGGCAGCACGCCCACGTCATGCGCGAAGACGTCGCCCGTGTACCAGGCCACCTGCGGCACATAGACCGCGTCATGCCCCTCGAGCTCCTGCCCCTTGGGGACGACATTGGCGAAGCGGTAGATGGCGTTCAGGCCGGCGAGGTAGAGGCTCTCCCCCTGCACGGCCACGCCGAGGCAGCGCTCGAAGGTGCGTTCCGTCACATGGAGCTGGCCCGCATCGGGCGCGCCGACCAGGAAGAGCTTGCCGATCTGGTAGGTGGTGATGGCGAGCGAGACATCATGCTGGCGCAGCCAGCCCGCCATCCCGGGCGAGGCATCCACACGGTAGGGCGGGGCGCTGTCGCCACCGGATTGGATGTTCACGGGGACGGAGGACATGGGAGGCGGCGCACTCCGAGGCGAGGGATGGAGGCGTAACGATCACCCAGCCGCGCCTGCCGGGCAATCGGAGGTTTTCTTGAAAGTTAGACTTCCGTGGCTTTTCAACTGAAAAATTAAGTGTTGAGATCGCCTGAGTAATGATCTCACCGTGCCGCGCCCATGATGGGCGTGCCGGCCCAGGGGGTGCTCATGGCCAATCGGATCCTGTTCAGCGCCGATGACGGCCTTGACGGCCCGGCACTCTGGATTTCCGACGGCACCGCCCCCGGCACCAGCCTGGTCACCGACATCAACCCCGGGGCCGATTCGCCGTTCATCGGCAACTTCACGCTCCTCGGCGGCGGCCGGGCGCTCTTCACCGCGGATGACGGGACCACCGGCCAGGAACTCTGGATCACGGATGGCGGCCCGGGCGGGACCTTCCTGGTCAAGGATATCCGCCCGGGTGCCGATGCCTCGTCGATCACCAACATCACGGCGCTCGGCAATGGCCTGGCCGTGTTCCAGGCGAATGACGGCACGACCGGCCGCGAACTCTGGGCGACGGATGGCACCGAGGCCGGCACGATCCGGCTCTTGGACATGGTGGCCGGGGCGACCAACAGTCCCTTCACCACCTTCGCGGTGCTAAGTGGCGGACGGGCCCTCTTTACCGGCACGGACGGCACCAACGGCAGCGAGCTCTGGGTGACCGACGGCACCATCGCTGGCACCGGCCTGCTGAAGGACATCCGGACCGGCTCAGCCGGTTCCGCTCCCGGCAACTTCACCACCTTTGGCGCGGGCCAGATCCTGTTCCGCGCGACCGGCTCGACGGCGCAGGGCCAGGAGCTCTGGATCAGCGACGGGACGGTCGCGGGCACCACCCTGCTCAAGGAAATCCGGCCCGGCAGCGGTCAGACCTTCATCTCGGACATCACCGATCTCGGCGATGGCCGCGCGCTTTTCAGCGCGAATGACGGCACGCATGGCACGGAGCTCTGGATCACCGACGGCACCACCGCCGGCACGGTCCTGGTGCGGGACATCAACCCTGGTTCCACCAGCAGCAGCATCGAGCTGGTCACGCCGCTCGGCGATGGCCGCGCGCTGTTCCAGGCCGATGATGGCACGCACGGGCCGGAGCTCTGGGTCACGGATGGGACCGAGGCCGGCACCACACTGGTGTTCGAGCTGCAGCCGGGCGACCAGACCAGCTACTACCCCTCGGTGCGGGAGATCGTCTCGCTCGGCGGCGGCACGGCGGTCTTCGCCGGCGATGATGGCGTCAACGGCCGCGAATTATGGGTGACGGACGGCACGGCCGGCGGCACCAGCCTGCTGCGGAACTTCATGCCGGGTGACCTCGATGGCGCCCCGGGCGATTTCGTGGCCAATGGCGATGGCACCGCCTTCTTCGTCGTGGATGACCCGGTGGTGGGCGCCGAGGTCTGGGTGACGGATGGCACCGTCGGCGGGACGCAGCTGGTCGCGGACGTCAATGTCCAGGGCAATCCGTTGATCGGCGGCGCTCCGGGCTTCCTCAAGGCGACCGGGACGGGGGAGGCGGTCTTCCTCGCGGCCGATGGCGATGGCATCGGCGCCTGGATCACCGATGGCACGACCGGCGGCACGCAGCGCCTCCTGGATGGGCTGAATGCGGGCTATGCCACCGCCGCGTTCCGCCTGGACGCCGGCACGCTGCTCTTCGCCGCCAGCACCGGCGCGACGGGCCTCGAATTGTGGGTGACCGACGGGACGGCGGCCGGCACCAGCCTGCTCAAGGACATCAACCTGGGCACCGCCCCCTCCTATCCAGGGGGCTTCTTCTCGCTCGGCGACGGAACCGCGCTGTTCTCGGCGGGGGACGGCGATCATGGCTTCGAGCTCTGGATCACCGATGGCACGGCGGGTGGCACCACCCTCTTCAAGGATCTCAATCCCGGCCTCGGCGGCAGCTATGCCTATGGGCTGACCGCGCTGGGCAATGGCCTCATCGTGTTCAGCGCCGGCGATGATGACCATAACACCGAGCTCTGGGTCACGGACGGCACGGTGGGCGGGACGGTCCTGCTCAAGGACATCAACCCCGGCACGGCCTATAGCTCCCCCACCGCATTCACGCTGATCGCCGGGAACCGGGCGCTGTTCCTGGCGCAGGATGGCGATGGCAGCGAACTCTGGGTGACCGACGGCACCAATGCCGGCACGGTCAAGGTCAAGGACATCAACCCGGGCGCGGCAAGCGCCACGCCCCACGGCTTCACGGCCCTCGGCAACGGCCAGACGCTGTTCAAGGCCGATGACGGCGTGAACGGCATCGAGCTCTGGACCACGGACGGCACCGAGGCCGGCACCGCCCTGGTCAAGGACATCCAGGCGGGCAGCGGGCACGGGCTGGGCAACAACGGCGCCATCACCGCGCTCGGCACCGGCCTTGCGGTCTTCACCGCCAATGACGGCACGAACGGCGTCGAACTCTGGGTGACCGACGGCACCGGGGCCGGGACCAGCCTGGTGAAGGACATCCGCGTCGGCGGCTATGGCAGCCGGCCCTACGGCCCGGTCGCGCTGGGCGACGGCACGGCGCTGTTCATCGCCGATGACGGCGTGCATGGCTATGAGCTGTGGCGCACGGATGGGACGACCGGCGGCACCACCCTCGTCAAGGACATCTGGCTGGGCGCCACCGGGGGAATCGCCACCGCCTTCGACCTGACCTCCCTCGGTGACGGGCGGGTGATCTTCTCTGCCAATGACGGCAGCACCGGCCCCGAGCTCTGGATCAGCGACGGCACCGAAGCGGGCACCGTGCTGCTCAAGGACATTCTGTCCGGCACCACGAACAGCGCCGAGGCGGGGCCACTCTTCCTGCTGCCCGAGGCCATCGCCGCCGATGCGCCGACCGGGCTCGACATCGCGGCCATCCTGGATACCGGCGTCTCCAGCACCGACAACATCACCAGCATCACCACGCTCACCATCACCGGCCTCGCCGCGCCGGATGTGCTGGTGACGCTGCGCGATGAGGCGACGGTCGTGGGGCAGGTGCGCTCCGATGCGGTGACGGGCGCCTGGAGCATCACGCCCGCCGCCCTGGCCGACGGCACCCACCGCTTCACGGCGACGGCGCTGAACGATTCGCTCGTCACCTCCGCCTCCTCCGCCGTGCTGACCGTGAAGGTGGACACGGCCGACCCGGTGGTGGCGATCACCTCGGGCGGCGGCATCGTCGGCGTGGCGACGCAGACCATCACCGGCTCGGTGTCCGACGCCAATCGCGGCACCCAGGTGCAGATTTTCGACAATGGTGGCGTCACGCCCATCGCCACGACGACGATCGGCGTCGGTGGGCTCTGGTCCGTCAGCGTGGATCTGGGCGACGAGGGGGACCACAGCCTGGTCGCCGTCACCACCGACCTCGCCGGAAATATCGGCAGCAGCGGCGCGGTGGTCTATACGCTCAGCACCGTCCTGCCGCCGCCCAGCGTCCAGCTCGGGGCGGGGTCCGACAACGGCCCCGACACGAATGACGGCGTGACCGGCATCACCACGCCGGAACTCGTCGGCACGGCGGAGGCCGGGGCGGTGATCACGGTTCGTGAAGGCGGCACGGTCCTGGGAACCACCAACGCCAATGGGGCGGGGGCATGGAGCCTGGTCCTGCCTGTGCTCGGCGCCGGCGCGCATGCGCTGGAGGTGTCGCAGACGAGCGGTGGCCTCACCTCGGTGGGAGCGGCCTTCGATGTCACCATTGACCTGCGGCAGCAGACGGGCACGGCGCGGCGCGACGTCTTCACCTTCACCAGCGCTGGTGATTTCACCGATCCGGCGCGCTGGATCGACGGCCTGGGCGAGCATGACACGCTGATCCTGAACTTCGCGGTCAACCTGGACGACTCCTCCTTCGGCAATCTGCATAACCTCGAGCAGATCACGCTGGGCGCGGCCGGCCTCCAGAGCCTCGTGCTCGGTGCCCAGGCGGCGCTTGGCTTTGGCCCGGTTCTGGAGGTGGTTGCCTCTGCGGTCACGGCGCTGAGCCTGGACGGGTCGGCGCTGGGCGCGGGGACCGGCCTTCTCGTGACCGGCTCGGCCGGGAATGACAGCCTGGTCGGCGGCGCGGGCGACGATGTCCTTCGGGGGGGGCTGGGTGCCGATCAACTCGAAGGCGGCCTGGGCGATGATCGCTTCGACGTGGATCAACTGGCCGATACGACGGTCGAAGCCGCGGCCGCCGGCTATGACCGTGTCATGGCTTCGGTCGACTGGGTCCTGGGCGGCAACATCGAGCGGCTGACGCTGCGCCCCGGTGCTGCGGTGGCCGGGACGGGCAATGCCCTGGACAACCGCCTCGATGGCAATGCGAATGACAATCTCCTGGATGGCGGGGATGGGGCCGATCGCCTCTATGGCATGGCAGGCGCGGACACGCTGATCGGTGGCGAGGGTGCCGACGCCCTTGTGGGTGGGCTGGGCGCTGACAGCCTGGTGGGTGGCGCCGGTGACGACACCTATCACGTGGATGACGCCGGCGATGTGGTGGTGGAGCAGGCCGGCGGCGGTTACGACCGCGTGGTCGCCACGCTGGACCATGTCCTCGGAGCGGAGGTCGAATGGCTGAGCCTGGTCGGCTTGGCGGATCTCGATGGCACCGGCAATGGCGGGGCGAACCGTCTCGACGGCAATGCCGGCGCCAACCGACTGGATGGCGCCGATGGCAATGATGTGCTGTACGGCAATGGCGGCGCCGATACGCTGCTGGGCGGCGGCGGTGCCGATGTGCTGATCGGGGGCGCTGGCAGCGATGACCTGACCGGTGGCGCCGACGCGGATCGTTTCATCTTCCGCACCGCCATGGACGCCGATGGGGATGTCATCCTGGATTTCGACGCGGCGGAGACGGACCTCATCGATCTCAGGACGATTGATGCGAATGCGAACCTTGCCGGTAACCAGGCTTTCGCCTTCATCGGTGCCGCGGGCTTTGGGGGGGCTGCGGGACAGCTGAGATTCGCCGGCGGCCTCCTGCAGGGCGATGTGACCGGTGATGGCGCCGCCGATTTCGAGATCGGGCTCACGGGTGTCCTCGGCCTTGCTGTTGGAAGCATCTGGCTGTGACCCGCGTCCGCCTTCGGTGCGCGATGGTCAGACACTGACCTTGCGCCGCCGCTCCGGGACACGGCGCGCGGCGGCTGCGGCAGTTCGTCCTGGACGGGCATGCTGAGGGCTGTTGCCTCGGGGGCCTTCCGTTCGAGGCCCTGGAATTCGCCACCTTCGAGCGGGTGGACTGGCTCAACCGCCGGCCGCTGCCGGAGCCGATCGGCAACATCGCGCCGGCCGTAGCACTCTGCCGGGCAGCCCGGGCCCCCTGCCATGGGCGGCCAACACCCGCTCCGCGTTCTGCGCCCCGCCGCCTGTGAACATCAGCCGGATTGAGCTTTAGCCCGTGAAGCAGGTCCCGGGCGGCTTCGCCTATGCCGACTGCAGCGGCGGCGCGGCCTCGCCCAGCGAAAGCATCAGGCGGTTTGCCCAGTTGAAGAAGGCGGCGGCGTGGATGATGTCGGCTATGCCGAGGTCATCCAGCCCGGAGGCACGAAGCGCATCCACGTGCTCCGGACCGAAGCGCGAGGGCGTCTCGGTCAGCGCCACCGAGGCGGCGATGACGGCGTTCCAGCGCTCGCCCAACCCGGCTTTCACCCCCTCCGCCAGCAACCGGTCCACATCCTCCTCGCGCTTGCCATAGGTCGCGGCGAAGCGGGCATGGACCGAGGCGCAATAGATGCAGCCATTGAGTCGCGAGACGACGGTCGCGGCCAGCTCACGTTCGGCGCGCGGCGCGCCCCCCTGGGTATTGTAGAAGATATCCTTGTCCGTTCGGGTGCGATGCTCCAGCGCATCCGGGTCGCGCGCCAGGAGGCGGAAATAGGGGGACTTGGCCCGTGCCGCCTCGACCAGCGCGGCGATATGGCGCGGTGTCAACGCCTCTTCCGCCAGCGGCTCCAGCCAGGGCAGCCATTCCACCTTGGCGCGCGTGAACAGGACGGGCTCGACATTCTCGGGGTGGGTCAGGATGGCATCGGTCATGGGGGTGCTCACAACCGCCCGGCCAGGACGCCGAGGCCCTGGACGACGCGGATCTGGTAGGAGAGGAAAGCCACGATCTGCGACAGCGTGACGATGCCATCCGTCGTCCAGCCAGCCTCCAGCAACGGACGGAAAGCCGCGGGCGACGCGTCGCGTGGGTGAAACACCAGCATATGCGCATGGGCGAAGGCGGCCACCAGGCGCGGACCGAGCGTCGCCGCCGTCTCCGCCGCGAGCGCGAAGGGCGGGGCAGGGCTGTCCTCGGCGCTGAGCGGCCCCGCCGGAAAATGGCCGGTGGGGCCACACGCGCGGGTTTGCGCGGCGGCGGCTTCCACCGCCCCGCGGTTCGCAAGCGCAGTGGCATAATGCTCCAGCAGGGCCTGGGCGCCATGCAGGGCGCAAACATAGGTGCCCAGCGCCATCCGTTCCTCGATCGACACATCGCCGGCCGTCTCGGGCCGGAAGAGCACGCGGTGACTCTCCTCGGTGTGGGTGCGGGTCAGGTGGCGTTGCAGGCGCAGGGTGGCGAGCGGCGATTGCGGCTCGATGCCGAGCAGGGTGTCAATGAGGTCGCTCATGCGATCATCCTTCCAGGGCGGGCTTGGGAGCTAGGGGTGGCACCTCGCCAGCCAGAATCCTCAGCGCTCAGACGGCACGACATCGCTCCTTCCCGATGTTCACCGAGCGCCGTGCCATGGTCAATGCGCGCGGCGTGCGCCTGCGCGCGCGATGCAGGTTCACGGTCTCGCTTGAGTGGCTTGCACGGGCGCATGCCGCCGCGTGGGCGCGGTCTCCCGGTTCTTCTCGGCGCCTGTGGGGGAAGCCGGCCCGTCGGGCCGATGGAGCAGCCGTGCCATCCGCTTCGGCAGCGGCGGCGCTCTCCGAACGCGCCGCTTCGGGGTTTTGCCTAGGAACACGCCAGAATGTGCCTGATTATCATGCTGTGAGGGCGTTCATGCGGCGCCTCGATTTCGCTTTCCAATAAAAAATCATTTATTTATAATTACTTGACCGAGAATCCGGAATGTGGGCCTCTGGCACGGAACTTGAATGGGAAGTCAAGTTACCTCCTCTCTCTCCGGCCTTCCCTTCAACCAGGAGCCCTCCCATGGACGACACACGCGAAAGCCCCGCCGCCCCCCGTCTGGGAAGGGCCAGCCTTGAGCGAAGGGCGCTCTTTGCCGGCGCCGCCGGCCTTGCCGCCGCTGGAACGATGCCAGGCTCGGCCGCGGCCCAGGGGCGCGGCCGTACGCTGGTCATCGCTTCTTCCGCCACGCCGCAGAGCATGGATGTCGAGAACGCGCTCTCCATCGGCTCGCGCAATGTCATGGCCGGCTTCTATGACAACCTCACGCGCTATCCGCTGATGAATGATCCGCGTCAGCCGGCCTATCAGCGTGAGAACTTCGGCGTGGCACCCGAAGGGCAACTCGCCCAGCGTTGGGAGTGGTCGGCCGACAACCGCCGCATCACCTTCCACCTGCGCGAGGGGGTGCGCAGCGGTTGGGGCAACCCGCTGACCGCTGAGGATGTGAAATACACCTTCGACCGCAAATTCGCCCTGCGCGGCCGCGATGGCTTCATGACGCGGGCCCTGGGCCTCTCCGACCCCGACCAGGTGCGCGTCGAGGGGCCGCTCGCCGTCTCCTTCTCGATCGAGCGGCCGAACGCCATCTTCCTGCCGGTCACCACGCATATCGGAAACCCCATCTTCGACCAGAAGAAGGCGAAGGAGATGGCGGCGGGGGATGACCCCTGGTCCCGCCGCTGGCTTGACACCAATGTCGCTGGCTTCGGCCCCTACAACCTGCGTGAATTGACGCGCGGCCAGCAGATGGTCGCGACCGCCCGCGATGACTACTGGGGCGGCAAGCCCTTCATGGAGACGGTGATCTTCCGCGAAGTCGCGACTTCCGCCGCTCGTCTCTCGCTGGTGCAGGGCGGCGCGGCCGACATCGCGCAGTTCCTCGCGCCGACCGACTATATCGCGCTCGCCAACCATCGCACGGTGCGCGTCGCGAACCTCGATGCGACGCAGGGCATCTGGATCCAGATGAACACGCGCATGGCCCCCTTCAACAATGTGGCCGTGCGCCGCGCGATGAACCTCGCCTTCCCGCGTGACGAGGTGCTGCGCAGCGTGCTCCAGGGCTTTGGCGCGCCCCTCAAGGGCGTCATGCCGCTCTTCTATCCCGGTGCCACGGACCAGTTCTGGGAATACGACACGAACATCGAGGCCGCGCGCCGGTTGCTGGCGGATGCGGGCTTCGCCGGCGGCTTCCGCACCGAGCTCTCCTACAACGCCGGCGTGCCCGAGCAGGAGCCGATCGCCATCATGTACCAGACGGCGTTGCGCGCCCTGGGCATCGAGCTGACGCTCAACCGCATTCCGGCGGCCACCTATTTCCGCTTCATGACGGATCGCTCGCAGCCGCTCATGTTCCATGTGGACGCGCCCTTCACGCCCGACCCATCCTTTGCGCTCAACCTGTATTTCCGCAGCACGTCTTTCATCAACCACACGAGCTACACCAATCCGGAGGTGGATGCGCTGATCGACGAAAGCCTGCAGACCATGGACTGGCCGCGCCGGCAGGAGATCGTGACGCGCGCCCAGCAGATCGTGATGCGCGAGAGCCCCTGGGTTCACATCGCCTTTACCGGCTACCAGTTCGCGCATCAGACCGGGCTTTCGGGCCTGGCCTACTACAGCTCCAACACCATCCGCTTCCAGGATGTGCGGCGGGGCGTGTCCTGAGCCAGGCGGCGGCCGGGATGGGCGGGCGCGCGGGGAGCCTCGGCTTCTTCGCCGCCTTCCTGCGCCGCCACCCCCTTTATGCGCTGGGTTATGCGATCGTCCTGGGCATGGTGGTGATCGCGATCCTGGCGCCCTGGATCTCTCCGCATTCGGCGACGCAATCCATCCCTGGCGCCTTCCTCCTGCCGCCCTCCTGGGCGCATCCCTTCGGCACCGACCAGGCAGGGCTCGACGTGCTGAGCCGCGTGCTGCACGCGCCGCGCATGGACCTCACCATCGCGTTGCTGGGCACGCTCATCTCCGCCCTGCTGGGCAGCGCGCTGGGCGCCTTCGTCGGCTATCATGAAGGGCGGAGCGGTGCGGCGGGCCTCGTCTCGCTCGCGGTCCTGCGCGGCAGCGACGTATTGCAGGCCTTTCCGGTCTTCGCCTTCGCCCTCGCGCTCGTCGCCGTCTTCGGGCAGAGCCTCGAGAGCATCATCTTCGCCATCGTCTTCGTCTCCACGCCGATCTATCTGCGGCTGATGCGCGCGCAGGCGCTGGCGCTGCGCGGGCGCAACTTCATCGAGGCCGCGGTCATCGCCGGCGCCTCCGACACCGTCATCCTGCTGCGCCACATCATTCCCAATGCGCTGGGGCCCATCCTGGCGCAGACCTCGGTGAACATCGGCATGGCGATCCTCCTGACGGCGGGGCTCAGCTTCATCGGCGCCGGCGTCCGCGCGCCCACGCCCGAATGGGGCAACATGATCGCCATGGGCTACCAGAACGTCATCACCGGCCAGTGGTGGCCCTCGCTGTTCCCGGGCCTCGCACTCTCCATCACGGTGTTCGGCTTCGCACTGATCGGCGCCAGCATCGAGATCCTTTCCGATCCCGGAAAGCGCCGCGCGCTGGGTGACCTCAGGGGGCGCGGCTGATGTGGTTCCTGCGCCACGCGGCCCTCCGCCTCGCCTATCTTATTCCGCAGCTCTTCGGCATCGTGCTGGTCAGCTTCTTCCTGATCAAATCCATCCCCGGCGATCCGGTGCCGCTGATCCTCGGGCCGCTCGCCACGCGCGAGAACCTGGAGCAGCTGCGCGAGCAGATGGGTCTGAACGAGCCGCTATGGGTGCAGTTCGGGCATTACCTTTCGCGCCTCGTGCAGGGCGACCTCGGCACCTCCTGGCTCACCACGCGGCCGGTGCTGGAGGATCTGTTGCGGAAATTTCCGGCGACGCTGGAGCTGGTGACGCTCGGCCTGCTGCTCGCCATCGCCATCGGCGTGCCGCTCGGCGTGCTGGCGGCGCAGCGGCCCGAGGGCTGGGTGCGCCGCCTTTCGGACGGCTATGGCTTCGCGGCCGGCGCCCTGCCGGATTTCTGGTTCGCGCTGCTGCTGATCCTGGTCTTCTTCTCCTTCCTCGGCTGGGCGCCGCCGCCCATGGGTCGGCTCGATATCGGCCTGCTCGCGCCGCCGCAGGTGACCGGCGTTCTCACGCTGGATGCGATGATCGCGGGCGACTGGGAGGTCTTCTGGTCCGCCGCGGCGCAACTCGTTCTGCCCGTGCTCACGCTCGGCATCGTCAATGCGGGGCCGATCCTGAAGATGACGCAATCGACCATGGAACGCATGCTGGAGGCCGATTTCAGCCAGTATCAGCATCTCTGCGGCCTGCCGCCCGCCGCCATCCGCCGCCATGCGCTGCGCAACGCGCTGCCCTCAGTGCTCACGGTGGTCAGCGTGCTCTACGGCTACCTGCTGGGCGGGGCCGTTCTTGTGGAGATCGTCTTCAGCTGGGGCGGCGCCGGGCAGTATGCGGTTGGCGCCGTGCTGAATGCGGACCTCAACGCCATCATGGGCTTCATCATCTTCGCCGCGATCTTCTCGTTGCTGGTCTATCTGATCGTGGATTTCCTCTACCTCCTGATCGACCCCCGGACACGAGGCTGAGATGACGCCGGCGCTCTCCATCCAGGGGCTGAATGTGGCCTATCCCGCCTATGGCGGGCGCAGCGTGGAGGCGGTGCGAGGCCTGGACCTCGAGGTCGGCGCGGGCGAGATCATGGCGCTGGTGGGCGAGATGGGCTGCGGCAAGACCACGCTGGCGCGTGCCATCATGGGCGCGCTGAAGCCGCCGGGGCGCATCACCGCCGGCTCGATCCGCCTTGGCGGGCAGGATCTGGCGCGGCTCGGCGAGGCGGAGTTCCGCAAGCTGCGCGGCCGGGATCTCGCGATGATCGTGCCCAATCCGCGCAGCGAGCTGGACCCGATGCGCCCCGTGGGCGAGCAGATCGCGGCCGTGCTGCGCGCCCATCTGGGCCTGACGCGCAAGCCGGCGCGGGAGCGTGCGCTGGCCACGCTGGAGGCGGTGCGCATCCCCGATCCGGTCCGCCGCTACAATGCCTATCCGCACGAGCTCTCAGGCGGCATGGCGCAGCGCGTGGTGATCGCCATCGCGCTGGCCTGTGAGCCGCGCTTCATCATCTCGGACGATGCGACGAGCGGCCTCGACGTCACAGTGCAGGCGCAGATCCTGGACCTGCTGGCGCGGCTGGTGAGTGAGCAGCGGACCTCCATGCTCTACATCACGCGCGACATCGGCGTGGCGGCGCATTTCTGTACGCGGATCGCCGTCATGCATCGCGGCGAGGTGGTGGAGACGGCCGATCGTGACGCGTTCTTCTCGGCGCCGCGCCACCCCTACAGCGCCACGCTGCTGGCCGCCTTCGCCCATTCGCCGGCGCTGCGCGCGCGCTGGACGCGGCCCGATGCCTCGGCCGAGATCCCCGAGCGCGGCTGCCGTTTTGCGCTGCGCTGCGTGCGCGCGATGGAGCGCTGCGCGACGGATGCGCCGGCCCTGTCGGTGCTGGCGCCGGGCCATGCTGTGCGCTGCCACGCCCCCATCCGGCATATGGCGGTACCGGCATGAGCGCCCCCCTGCTGGCAGTGGATGATCTGCAAAAGACCTTCCCGGCCGCCGGCGGCGCGATGGTGCGGGCGGTGAACGGCGTCTCCTTCCGGCTTGATGCGGGCGAGACGCTGGCGCTGGTGGGGGAGTCGGGCTCGGGCAAGACCACCATCGGCCGTTGTGTGCTCGGCCTCCTGCCGATCACGGCGGGGCAGATCACCTTCCGCGGCCATGCGATCCGCGGGCGCGCCTCCATTCGTGAGGCCTGGTTCCGAGGCAGGCTGCAGATCGTCTTCCAGGAACCGGCCGAGGCGCTGGACCCGCGCTTCACCATCGGCGCCTCCATCGAGGAGCCGCTGCGCGCGTTGGGCCTGGCCGACCGTGCCAGCCGGGTGGAGGAAGCCGCGCGGCGCGTCGGGCTTTCGGCGGCCAGCCTCGACGCCCGGCCGGGTGAACTCAGCGCCGGCACGCTGCAACGCGCCGGCATCGCGCGCGCCATCGCGAGCCGCCCCGAGATCATCGTGCTGGACGAGCCGACCTCGGCGCTCGACCCCACCTCCCGCGCCGAGGTGGTGGATCTGCTGCAGCGCCTCCAGGCCGAGATGGGCACGGCCTACCTCTTCATCTCGCACGACCTCTCGACCGTGCACCACCTGAGCGACCGCATCGCCGTGCTGTATCTGGGCGCCATCGTCGAGCAGGGTCGTGGCGCCGATGTCTTCGGCCGTTCGCGCCACCCCTATTCGCTGGGGCTGCTGCAGTCGGTCCTGCTGCCCGATCCGGGTCAGCCGCGCGGCAGCGCCCTTGCGCTGCAAGGTGAGATTCCGAGCCCGATCGACCTGCCCCCCGGCTGCTTTCTCGCCTCGCGCTGCCCCTTTGCCGAGCCGCGGTGCCGGGCGGAGCGCCCGCTGCCACTCGACCTCGGCGGAGGCCACCAGGTGGCCTGCTTCCGCCAGGAGCACGTGCTGCGCGAGACCGCGGTGACGGATCGCTTCGCGGCCTTCCAGCGCCATGCCGAGCGCCTGCTCGGCCAGGATTGAGCTTCCCCGGAGATCGCCATGCCCGACATCATCCCCACCGCCAGCCTCACCTATGCCGGCGCGCGCCGCGTGCTGGACGCGGCCATCGCCCATGCCGAGGCGATCGCCGCACCCATGTGCATCGCGGTGGTGGACCCAGGCGGCAATCTGCTGGCCTTCGCGCGGATGGATGGCGCGAAGTTCCACAGCGTCGGCTCCTCCACCATGAAGGCGCAGGGGGCGGTGGCCCAGATGGCGCCGACCGGTGGCGTGCATGCGGATGTCGAGATGCAGGTCACGCTCGCGATGCAGGGGCGCTACACCAACCTGCTGGGCGGGCTGCCTTTGCTGGTGAACGGGCAATTGGTTGGCGGCATCGGTGCGGGGTCGGGCACCGGGCCTCAGGATCTGGCGGTGGCGCGCGCCGGGGCGGCGGTGATCGGCGCCGGGCTCTTCCCCGATTTTGTGCCGCAAGGGCTGGAAGACACCGGCTGGCGAGGCGGCCGCTGATGGAGGGAGCGGCCCCGCTCTGGCGCCAGGACGCGGCCACCCTCGCGCGTGAGGTCGCTGCTGGCCGCCTGAGCCCCGTGGCGGTGACCGAGGCGCATCTGCACCAGATCGCGGCGCGGGATGGCGATCTGCACGCCTTCTGCACGCTGGATGCGGAGGGCGCGCTGGCCAGCGCGCGCGCACTTGAGCGCCGCATCGGTGCGGGCGGGGCGGCCGGGCCGCTCGCCGGCGTGCCCGTCGCGGTGAAGGACCTGATCGCCACGCGCGGCCTGCGCACCACCTTCGGCTCGCGCCTTTATGCCGAGCATGTGCCCGAGGCGGATGACATCGTGGTGGAGCGGCTGCGCGCGGCGGACGCCATCCTGCTCGGCAAGACCAACACCTCCGAATTCGGCTATGGCGGCATCGGTCACAACCAGCTCTTTCCCACCACGCGGAACCCCTGGCGGCTCGACCGTACTTCGGGCGGGTCGAGTGCCGGCTCGGCGGCGGCGGTGGCGTCCGGCATGGCCGCGCTGGCGTTGGGCAGCGATGGCGGGGGCTCGGTGCGCATTCCCGCGGCGTTGTGCGGCATCGTCGGCCTGAAGCCCAGCATGGGCCGCGTCCCGCTCTGGCCCGGCTGTCGGGACGCGGCACAGCCCGGCGCCTCGGGCTGGGAATCGCTCGAGCATATCGGCCCGCTTGGCCGCAGCGTGGCGGATGTGGCGCTGATGCTCTCGGTCATTGCCGGCCCGGATGACCGCGACCGGTGGTCCCTGCCGGAGGAGGCCGCCCCCTGGCGGCTGGAACCGCTGGAGGATCTGCGCGGGCTGCGCATCGCATACAGCCCCGATCTTGGCTTCGCGGCGGTCGAGCCCGGGGTGCGCCGGCTTGCCGATGCGGCAGCGGAGCGTCTGGCGAGCCTCGGTGCCGAGGTGGTGCTGGCGGATCCCGGCTGTGGCGACCTCGGCCCTCTTTTCCGCGCGCTGGTCGCGCTGGAGACGGATCTGACCGGGCTGCGGCGCCTGGCTTCGCCACGCCGCGCCGAGATCTCGCCCCAGCTTCTGGCGCTGCTGGATCACCCCTGGGCAGCGGAGGATTTCACCGACGCCGTCATGGCGCGCAAGACCGTCGCCAACCTGATGTGGCGCTTCATGCGCGAGCATGACCTGCTGCTCACGCCCACCGTGGCGGTGACGGCCTTCGCGACGGATCTGCTCGGCCCGGCGAATATCGCCGGCCGTGCGGTCGGCCCCGATGACTGGACGCCCTTTGCGGCGCTTTCGAACCTCACCGGCCAGCCCGCGATCTCACTGCCGGCAGGCTTCGCCGATGGCCTGCCCGTCGGCATCCAGCTGATCGGGCGGCGGCTGGAGGATCGGCACCTGCTGCGGGTGGCCGCCAGCTTCGAGGCGGCAGCGGGGGAGGCGCGACCCTGGCCCCCCATGGCCCCACCCGCCGATTTGCACGCCGTGGCGGCCGCGTAGCATAAGCGCCCGTCTAGGACGCACATGGACGAGGCGATGGCGATCAGGAGTCCAAGGCGGCCGTCCGGGCCGCCAGCCCAGGAAGAGCGCGCGGAGACGCTGCAGATCGGCGCGCGCGTGCGCTATGCGCGGATGCTCAAGGGGGTGCGCGCGCGCGAATTGGCCGAACGCGTGGGCTGCACGGAGAGCATGATCTCCAAGATCGAGAATGATCGCGTCGTCCCCTCCCTGCCCATGCTGCAGAAGATCATCCATAGCCTGGAGACGGATATGGCGACCTTCTTCGGGCTGACGCCGCAGAATTCCAGCGTGGTCCAGCGGGCCGGCCAGCGGCCGGTCACGGAGACGGACCCGATTCGCGGCGGCACCGGCGTGCGCTACGAGCGGCTGGTGCCCTTCGGCTCCGGCAACCTGTTGGAGGCCAATATCCATGTGGTCTCCGAGGGAGGTGCGAAGGTGGATGACATCACGCACCAGGGCGAGGCGCTGGGCTATGTCATCGAAGGTCAACTCGAACTCACGATCGACGGGACGACCTATCTGCTCGGGCCGGGGGATTCTTTCTTCTACAAGGCGCATCTGACGACGCGATACCGCAATCCAGGGCCAGGGACCGCGCGGCTCGTCTGGGTCAATACGCCGCAGATTCATTGAGCGGCATCGCGCGGGGAACGAGTGTCCAGGCGCGTGCCTCGCTGCTCCATGACCGTTTGGTTCCGGCACACCGCGGGACGTCGGATCTTCGGTCACGATGCCGCCTGGCGTGACGGTCGCCTGAATCCTCAGGCAGCCGCGGATCCGAGGCTGGCGCCTGCGCATGCCCGGTCCGGTCGCGCGTCAGAGCGGTCGCGGCCGGCATGGCGGGGTGCAGGCGGCGCAGGCGCGCTGCCCGGCCTCCAAGGTGCCATCGTTCCCGGGGAAAGGCCGCTTCACCGTCTTCGCGTGCGGTGAAGCTGCCCTCGCGCCGGATGCGGCTGCGGGGAGGAAGAGCCTGGGTTGGCGAATGGCGTTGCACGGGGTTCCGCCGCTCCCGGGGGTCTGAGACGGAGGCGTTCCGGGTGCCGCGATCCGGCGTGCCTCGGTCGCTGACGACGGGTTTGGGCACGCGCCTGCGGCTCGTTGCCCTTGCCATGCCCATCACGCCGACGACGCCCGGCGACGGGGTGCATCAAGCGGAGCAGCCGTTGCCGGCTGGCGAAGGCTGTCTCCACCCTCTCCCTATGGGCGTGGTCGCCACGCATGATCGCGCGATCAACGCCGTCACCCATCGCCTCCGCCGATCCGCGGAGGCCATCTCAAAAGCGCAGCGTCAAAGCCGGGACGTAGCTGATGGCCAGGAGGACGCCGACCGCCACACCGAAGAAGGGCCACATGGCTCGGACTGTGTCTCCCATCTGAGCCCGCGCCAGCGTCGAGGAGATGAAGAGCGTCGTTCCCACCGGCGGTGTGTACAGACCGATGCCGAGGTTGATCACCATCATCAACCCCAGCTGCAGTGGATCCATGCCGATCTGCGCGGCGAGCGGCAGGAAGACCGGCGTCAGCAGCAGGATGGCCGGCGGCAGGTCGAGGGGGCCGCCGATGAGCAGCATGATCAGGTTCATCGCCAGGATGATCAGGATGGGGTGCTGCAGCGTCATCGAGATCCATTCGGCGAAGCGCTGCGGCACCTGGTCATAGGTCAGGATCCAGGAGGCGGCCGCACTGCCCATGATCACCAGCATGACGATGCCGGTGGCGATGCCCGCATCGACGAAGGCGCGCAGGAACCGCCGCCAGCTCATGTCCCGGTAGATCAGGACGGAGGCCGCGATGGCGTAGAACACAGCCATGACCGCGATCTCGGTGGGCGTGGCGAAGCCGAAGCGCAGCGCGAGCAGGATGAGGATGGGCAGCAGCAGCGCGGGTGAGGCGAGCAGCGCCAGGCGCGAGAGCCGCTTGACGTCCAGCCTGGTGTCGGCCTCCGGTGGGCGCCCCTTCCACCAGCACACCGCCATGAAGCCGCCGGCCATCATGAGCCCCGGCAGCACGCCCGCCAGGAACAAGGCACCGACCGAGACGCCCGAGACGACCGAGAAGAGGATCATCGGGATCGAGGGCGGGATCAGGATGTCGATCACCGAGGAGGTCGCGTTGTTGGCCGCGCAGAGGCCCGGCGCATAGCCGAGCTTCCGTTGCCACGGGATCAGCACCGAGCCGAGTGCAGAGGCATTCGCCACGGCCGAGCCCGAGACACCGCCGAAGACGACGGAGCCCACCACGGTCGCCTGCAGCGGCCCACCGCGGAAGGGCATCATCGCCTCGCCCGCGAAGCGCAGCAGCTCCTGCCCCAGGCGGCCATCCATCATCAGGGCGCCGGCCAGGATGAAGAAGGGCAGGGCCAGCATCGGGAAGGATTGCGTCTGCGCGAACATCTGCTGCGCCACCAGCATCAGGGGCATCTGCCCGTCCCACATCACCGCGAGGCCGGAGGCGATCACCAGCGCATGCGCCACCGGGAGTGCGGCCATCATCAGCCCGAGGAAGGAAAGGATCAGGACAAGGCTCATGTCACCGCGGTCTCCCCGCCCTCGCGCGGCAGGCCCTCGGGGCCGAGCAGCGCGACGCGGATCATGTTGGTCAGGGTGCCCAGCACCAAAAGCACGCAACCGGCCGCCACCGCCCAATAGCCATGCGCGCCGGAGAGGCCGAGCACGGGTGAGCGCTCGATGGAGGCGATCTCCGCCACCTCCAGCGAGGATTGCGCCAGCATCACATAGGCCACGATGACGAGGGCGTGGCCTGCCAGCAGGAGCAGCTGCGCACCGCGACGCGGCAGCAGGTAGAGTGCGGTCTCGACGGCCACATGGCCGCCGGTCTGCACGGCGAGTGCGACGCCGGCCATGATGAACCAGGGGAAGAGGCGCTCCGGCACCTCCTGCGCCCAGTCGAAGCCGCCCGTCTCGAAGATGTAGCGGGCGATGACATTGGCGCCGAGGGCGAGCATCAGGCCGATGCCGGTCAGCACGAGGACCAGTTGGCACAGCCCACGCACGGCCAGCTCGACCCTCCCGGCCATGCGCAGGCCGCCCATGTCAGCTCACCGCGCCGCGCAGTTGCCGCACGAAGCCGCCGATCGGCCGGCCCTGCCAAGCGTCCAGGACGCCGGCCGTCGCGGCCCGGAAGGCGGCCTGGTCGGCCAGGTTCACTTCGACGCTGGACATGCCGCGATACTCCGCCAGCAGCTGCACATCGGCCTGCTGCATCAGCATGCGGTTGTGCAGCGTCGCCTCGCGGGCTGCCTGCATGATGAGGTTGCGGTCCGCCTCGTTCAGCCGCCCCCAGGCCATGCGCGAGGCGAGAAAGGGCGAGCATTCCCACTTGTGCGCCGTGAGCGAGATGAAGCGGTTCACCTCGTGCAGCTTGGAGGCGTGGATGTTCGCCAGCGGGTTCTCCTGCCCATCCACCACGCCCTGCTGGAGCGCGACATAGAGTTCGGAGAAATTGATCTGCTGGGTGGCGGCGCCCAGCGCCTGGAAGGTATCGATCGTCGCCGGGTCGGCGGGCGTACGGATGCGCAGGCCGCGCAGGTCCTCCGGCCGGTTGATCGGGCGGCGGCGGTTGGTGATGTGGCGAATGCCGTTGTCCCAGAAGCCGAGTGAGACCAGGCCGACGCCGGCGAGCTTCTGGCCCAGTTCCTGCCCCACCGGGCCATCCACCACGCGATAGGCCGCATTGGCGTCGGCGAAGAGGAAGGGCAGGCCGAGCGCCGCGATCTCCGGCACGAGCGAGGAGGTCGGCCCCTGGCTGTTCACGCTCATGTCCAGCGTGCCGGTGCGCAGTGCGGTCAGCATCGCCACGTCGTCACCCAACTGTGCGGCATGGGCGACGCGCATCTCGATGCGGCCGTTGGAGAGTTCGCGCAGGCGCGCGGCCATGCGGTCGGCCGTGACGCCGCGCGGATTGGCGGCGGCAGTGCCATGCGCGAGCGTAAGCCGCACCTGGCCTTGCGCACGCAGCGTGGCGGGTGCCGCCAGGATGGCGGTGCCGGCCAGGGCGGCGCGGCGGGTGATGGTGATGTTCATTCGTCTTCTCCCTGTCTTGCCCCCTTGAAGGGGTCAGCTTGGTTGCAGCGTCGCGAAGCGCACGGGCAGTTGCTCGGCCAATGCGGGAAAGCCCGCGCGGAACCGCGCGAGATGGGGTGTGGCGAGATGCGCGTCGAAGGCCGCGCGGTCGTCATAGATCTCGTAGAAGAGGACGCGGCCCTCGCCGCCTTCGAGTTGCGTCACGTCGAAGCGGCGGCAGCCTGGCTCGTCCCGCACGGAATGGCTGGCATCCTCGCGCGCAAGCGCCAGGAACTCCGCCATCCGGCCGGGCTTCACCTGGAATTCGGCGAAGACGACGAAGCCGCTCATGCGGCGCGCGCCTTGCCGGGCGCGGCATTGCGCTCCATCTCCTGCCGCAGCGCCAGCACGTCGAGGTCGCGCGTGATCTCCACATCGTCGAAGGAGACCAGCGCGCCCTCCGCCACCGGGCGGCGCAGCTTGACGTTGTGCGCGAGGCCAATGGGCAGCGCGCGGGCGGCGAGGCTGCGTGTGGCCGGGAGCGCATCGGCGAAGACGGTGAAACCGCCCTCGCCATCCAGCATCTCGCCCGGCTGGAGGTTGCGCTTGGCGATGCAGACCGCATCGCCGCGGAACTCGCGCGGCGTGCCGGTCGGTTCGCCGCGCAGCACGGCGGAGAGGACGGACACGCTGGTCTCGAGCCCGATCATGTGGAAGGGGCGCCACATCGAGCCGTACCATCCGGACTTGTCCACCAGCAGCCCGTACTGGTTGAAGCAGGCGCGGGTGTATTCGTTGTTGGCGCGGAAGGTGACGAAGACGCCGTACTGGATGTGGTTGTGCACCACGCGGCCATCGGGTTCGCGGCTGGCGGCGATGTCCACCAGCCCCGCGCGCGGCAGGCGCCCGCCCTCGGAGGCCGGCTTGAAGACCTGCGCCAGGTCATGCAGGCCGGTGGGCGGGAAGGCGAGACCATTGTCCGGGCAGTCGAGGCCCGTGCCGTTGGCGACGGCCGCCATCTCGATCGCCGCTTTCGTGCCATCGGTGAAGGAGTTGTACATCTTCGGGTTGAAGTCGCCCTTGGCCACCTCCTCCTCGGTCCAGCCGAAGAAGCCCCAGACGGTGTCCGGCGTCGATTGGCGGTAGTGGGGCGCGAAGTTCATGCCCTTGCCGGCCGAAACCAGCTCGAAGCCGCAGGAATGCACCCAGTCCACCAGTTCGCAGATGATGGCCGGCTGGTCGCCATAGGCCATGGAGTAGACGAGGCCCTTGGCACGCGCGCGCTCCGCCAGCAGCGGACCGCAGAGCACGTCGGCTTCCACATTCACCATGATCACGTGCTTCCCACCCTCGATGGCGGCCAGCGCGTGGCGGATGCCGGCGATGGGATGGCCCGTCGCCTCGATGATGCATTCGATGCCGTCGAACGCGGCCAGCGCGGCGGCATCATCCAGCACGCAGGTGCCGCCCGCGCGATGCGCCTCCTCCAGGCTGCGGGCGGCGTAGCGCTCAGCCGGCCAGCCGACGCGATCGAGTGAAGCGCGCGCCTTGCTGACATCGAGATCGGCCACGCCCACCACATGGAAGCCTGGAATGCGCTGCGCCTGGGCGAGCACCATGGAGCCGAACTTGCCCGCGCCGATCAGACCGACCCTTACCGGACGGCCGCGCGTGGCCAGCAACGTCGAAAGATTCACTGTATCCTCCCTTGGTCTTTCGTCGTGCCGAGGCTAGGTGGCGGCTTGCATTAGCGACAAACGAGTTTTTTCGGCGTTTGCTTCAGTTTTTCTAACGAATTGGCCTGCCATGCCTGCGCCTCCGCGCGCAGCCAGTCGGCAAACAACTGCACGCGGCGATGGCGCAGGCGGCCCGGCGGGCAGACCAGCCATTGCGTGGTGCGTCGGATCTCGGGCGGCGCCGCGACGGGGCAGACCAGCCGTCCGTCTTCCAGCGCATCGCCCATCATCAACGTGCTTTCCAGCGCGACCCCCATGCCGGCGATCGCCGCATCCACCGACATATGACTGCGGTCGAAGAGGACGCGGCGCGAGGCGGGCAGCGGTGTGCCGGCGGCGGCGAACCAGGCGGCCCATTTCACCTGTGACTTCACCGAGTGGATCAGCTGGTGCGCGCCCAGCCCCTCGGCCGTCAGGCTGCGCGCCGCGGCCAGCCGCGGCGCGCAGACGGGCAGGAAGCGTTCCTCCGCGATGGGCGTCACGACGAGTCCCGGCCAGTCCCCCTCGCCATGGCGCACCTCCAGGTCCACGCCCTCGCGCGTGAAATCCGTGGGCTCGTTCGTCGCGTCCACGCGCAGCTCGATCTCGGGATGGGCGTCGAGGAAGCCGGGCAGGCGCGGCAGCAGCCATTTCGTCGCAAAGCTCGGCGTGGCGCGCAGGATGAGGGAGGCGGAAGAGAGCGAGCCGCGCACATAGCGCGTCGCTTCCGCGATATGCTCCACATGCGGCGCGATCATCTCGAGGTAGCGCTGTCCCGCCTCGGTCAGCGCGATCCGCCGCCCATGCCGCGTGAGCAGCGCCGTGCCGAGCTGCACCTCCAGCGCGGAGACCTGTTGCGAGACGGCCGAGGGCGTGACACCCAGCTCCGTCGCCGCGCGCGTCAGGCTGCCGGCCCGGGCGACCGTGTGGAAGATGGCGATGGCGCGCAGCGGGAGCATCAGCCGAGCCAGGCCTTGATGCGGGCCGCCATCGCGGTGGCCGAGATGCCGTAGCGCTCATGCAGGGTGGGCAGTGCGCCGGCATCGAGGAAGGCGTCGGGCAGGGCCACCTGCCGGAAGCGCGGCGGGATGGCGCCCTCGGTCAGCAGCAGCGTCGCCACCGCCTCGCCCAGCCCGCCGATCACGCTGTGGTTCTCGGCGACGATGACGAGACGCGGCTTGCGGCGGACCTCCTGCAGGATCGTCGCGGTGTCGAGCGGCTTGATGGTCGGGCAATGCAGCACCGCCACATCCACGCGATCGCCCGCCAGCAGCTTCGCCGTCTCCAGCGCGCGCATGGTCATGAAGCCGGAGGAGATGAGCAGCACATCCGCGCCGTCGCGCAGCAGCTTCGCGCGGCCGAGTTCGAAGCGGTAGTCGTACTCGTCCAGCACCAGCGGCACGTTGCCGCGCAGCAGGCGCATATAGACGGGGCCCGGATGCGCCGCGATCTGCGGCACCGCCTGCTCGATGTCGAGCGCGTCGCAGGGGTCCAGGATCACGAGGTCCGGCATGCCGCGGAAGATCGCGAGATCTTCCGTCGCCTGGTGGCTCGGGCCGTAGCCGGTGGTGAGTCCGGGGAGCGCGCAGCAGATCTTCACCGGCAGGCCTTCCTCGGCGATGCCTTGGCTGATGAAGTCGAAGGTGCGGCGTGAGGCGAAGGCGGCATAGGTGGTGACGAAGGGCACGAAGCCCTCATGCGCGAGGCCGGCGGCGGCCAGCATCAGCAGCTGCTCGGCCATGCCCATCTGGTAGAAGCGGTCGGGATAGGCCTGTGCGAAGATGTGCAGGTCGGTGTATTTCGCGAGGTCCGCCGTGAGGCCCAGGATCTCCGGGCGGGTGCGGCCCAGCTCCACCAGCGCGCGGCCGAAGGGCGCGGGGCTGATGCGCTGATCCTCGCCTGCCAGTGAGGCGATCATGGCGGAGGTGGTCAGGCGTGGCCGGTTCGGATCGGTCGCCGCGATCTGCTTCTTGCGGCTCATGTTTGCCGCACGAAGGCGTGGCCTTCGTGCCCCTCAGACGCCGGGCGCCACGCCTCCGCGTGGCTTGGCTTCGCGGCATAGGCCGCGGCGCGCATTCGCGCGCTCGGCCCTGCGGGCCGCAAGGCGGCTGGCGTATCATTCTTCATGCGCGCTCTCCCGCATCCAGCGCGGCCAGCGCCAACGCCCATTCATGCGCCTCGACGCGCAGGAAGTGGGACTTCTCCCGCGTCTCCAGGAAGGGCACGCCCTTGGCCATCTTCGTGTCGCAGATGATGACGCGCGGCTTCGGCTCCGGCGTGTTGCGCGCCGCGTCGAAGGCGGCGACGAGGGCCGGGATGTCGTTGCCGTCCACCCGCTGCACATGCCAGCCGAAGGCGGTCCATTTGTCGGCCAGCGGTTCGAAGTTCAGCACGCCGGTGGAGACGCCATCCGCCTGCATCCGGTTCACGTCCACCACGCAGATCAGGTTGTCGAGCTTGTGGTGCCCGGCCGACATCGCGGCTTCCCAGGTCGGGCCCTCATCCAGCTCACCATCGGACATGAGGTTGAGCACGATGCTGTCGCTGGCCTTCCGCTTCAGCCCCAGGCAACGCCCCACGGCGATGCCGAGCCCGAGGCCCAGCGAACCGCCACTCATCTCCATGCCCGGCGTATAGGCGGCCATGCCCGACATCGGCAGGCGGCTGTCATCCGTGCCGTAGGTCTCGATCTCGCTCTCCGGGATCACCCCGGCCTCGATGAGGCCCGCATAGAAGGCGATGGCGTAGTGGCCGATGGAGAGCAGGAAGCGATCCCGCCCCTCCCAATCCGGATCGTCCGGCCGGTGGCGCAGCGCATGGAACCAGGCGACGGCCAGCACATCGGCGATGCCGAGCGCCTGGGCGATGTAGCCCTGGCCCTGCACTTCCCCCATGCGCAGCGCATGGCGGCGGATGTTGCGGGCGCGCTCGGCGAGGCTGGGGGCGTTGGGGCGCGGCATCAGTGGATCAGCATGCCGCCATTGACGTCGATCACCGCGCCGGTGACGTAGCCGGAGAGTTCCGAGGCGAGAAACAGGTAGATCCGCGCCACATCAATGGCATCGCCGAGCCGGTTGAGCGGGATGCCCTTCAGGATCTCCGTCTTCATCTCGGGCGTCAGCTTGCCGCCGGTGATGTCGGTCTGGATCAGGCCGGGTGTGACGCAGTTCACACGGATGCCATCGGGCCCCAGCTCGCGCGCCATGGCCTTGGCGAGGCCCAGCACGCCGGCCTTGGCGGCGGAATAATGCGGGCCGCCGAAGATCCCGCCGCCGCGCTGCGCCGAGACGGAAGACATGCAGGCGATGCTGCCCTGCTTGCGGGCGCGCATGTGCGGGATGAAGGCCTGGCTCAGATAGAGCACGCCGGTCATGTTCACATCCACCACGCGCTCCCAGTTCTCGGGCGCGATCTCCATGATCTTCAGGGGCTGGGTGATGCCGGCATTGTTGATCAGGATGTCCACATGCCCGAAGGCGCCGATGGCGACATCGGCCGCGGCGCGGCAGCTCGCCGGGTCGGCCACGTCGCAGCCGATGCCGACATGCCCGGCGCCGAGTTCGGCGGCGGCGGCCTTCGCACCCGCTTCGTCGAGGTCGAGGATGGCGACGCGGGCGCCTTGGGCGGCGAAGAGCTGGGCCGTGGCACGGCCGATGCCGCGCAGGCTGGCGGCGCCCGAAATCACGGCGGTCTTGTTGGCAAGCAACATGCGTTTCCCCTGGAAGTCTGGTTCTTGCGGGGATGTGACGCGCAGCCTTGCTCATCCACAAGCGAGAAATTCACGCCTGAAGATGAGTTGGACTCACCGAATGGCGCTGGTTTCGAGGGCGTCCAGGTTCAGGGCAAGGCCCAGCTCCTGGCTCATCCAGCCCAGGAAGAGCTGCATGGAGCGCGAGTAGCGCTTGCTCCGCGGCAGGACGAGCCAGTGGCCGGTATAGACCACATCCTCACAAAGGCCCTGCAGCGGGCGCACAAGCCGGCCGCTTGCCAGCTCACGCTCGGCCAGCAGGGTGCTTTCCAGCGCGACGCCGAGGCTGTCCGCCGCTGCGCTGATGGAGATGAAGCTGCGGTCGAAGCGTGGCCCGCGCGGAGCGGGCGCGCCGAGCCCATTGGCGGCGAACCAGGCGGGCCAGCGGACGCGCTTGTTGTCGCTCTCGATCAGCGGCAATGCGAAAAGGTCCTGCGCGCTGTGGATGCGTGCGGCCATGGCGGGCGAGCAGAGGGGGGTGACCACTTCGGTGCCCAGCGGCAGGACGATGACGGCCTGATGGCCCGTGCCGGCATTTTCGGCCGGGGGCGCGCCGTAGACGATATCGGCGTCGAACTCGTCCGCCAGGAAGCGCGTGTAATCGGTGCCGGCGGCGAGCCGCAGCTCCAGCCCCTCGCATTCCTCGAAGAGGCGGCCGAGGCGCGGCACCAGCCACTGCGCGGCGAAGCTCGGCGCGCTGTGCACCTTGAGCAGATGCGGCCGGCGGGCGGCGACGCTGCCGATGCCCAGATGCAGCTCGCCGAAGCCACGCTCCACATGGCGCATCAGCGTCTCGCCCTCGGGCGTCAGGCGGATGGAGCGGCCCTCGCGCTCGAAGAGCATGGTGCCGAGGTCGCGCTCCAGCCCGCGGATGGCATGGCTTACGGCGCTGGGCGTGAGGCTGAGATCTTCGGCGGCCGCGCGGAAGGAGCCGGTGCGCGTCGCCGCCTCGAAGACGCGCAGCGCGGAGAGGGGGAGGTGCTGGGCCATCGCGAATGATGAGCTGAATTCAGCAACCCGTGCAATATTCTCGCTTGTCGGTGAACCATACGCAGGGCGACATCACGGCAACCAGGAGGAAGCCGGCCATGCGCCACACGATCGACCCACGCCGAATGGCCCATGCCGTCCGCTTCCTCGCCATGGACGCCTGTGAGCGCGTGGGCGAGGGGCATCCCGGCACGCCGCTGGGTGCGGCCGATATCTGCACCGCGCTCTTCACCCGCCATCTGACATTCAACCCGGCCGACCCGCTCTGGTTCGACCGTGATCGCTTCGTGCTGAGTGCCGGCCATGGGAGCATGCTGCTCTACGCGCTGCTGCACCTGACCGGCTATGCCGGCATGCCGATCGAGGCGTTGCAGAGCTTTCGCGAATTGGGTTCGCCCTGCGAAGGCCATCCCGAGTATTGCCCGGCGCATGGCGTGGAGGTGACGACGGGCCCGCTCGGCCAGGGCATCGCCAACGCGGCCGGCATGGCGGTGGCCGAGGCCTTCCTCGCTGCGCAATTGCCGGGCGTGGTGGACCACCGCAGCTACGCGCTGGTGGGTGATGGCTGCCTGCAGGAGGGCGTGGCGCATGAGGTCGCCTCGCTCGCGGGGCATCTGCGCCTCGGCAAGCTCACCTGGCTCTGGGATGACAACCGCATGACCGATGATGGCCCCATCGGCATCGCGCAAAGCGAGGACCTGCCCGCGCGCTTCCGCGCCGCGCAGTGGCAGGTGCTGGAGGTGGACGGGCATGATCCCGAGGCGCTGGACGCCGCACTCACCTTGGCCAAGCGCGACCCGCGGCCGAGTTTCATTGCCTGCCGCACCATCATCGGCCGCGGCCTGCCGGGCGTGGAGGGCACGCGCGCCGCGCATTCCGGCAAGCTGACCCGCGCCATCACCGATGCGGCGCGCGCGGCGCTCGACTGGCCGCATCCGGCCTTCGTGGTGCCGCCCGATATCGCCGAGGCCTGGCGCATGGCGGGGCGCCGCTCGGCCGGCGCATACCAGGCCTGGCAGGGCCGCGTGGCCGCGCTGCCGCCCGAACAGCGCCGCCTGCTGGACCGCCTGCGCGAAGGCCGCCTGCCCGAGGGCTGGCAGGATGCGCTGCGTGCCTATGCGCACAAGGCGGCGGAACAGGGGCTGACGCAGCATGGCTGGAAGACCTGCGGTGAGATCGTCGAGATCGCCAGCGTCGCCATCCCCGAGATGCTGGCCGGCGCGCCGGACCTCGAGGCCGCGACGCAGCACAAGCGCAAGCTCTCCGCCTTCACGTCGGAGGATCGCGCTGGCCGCTATGTGCATTACGGCGTGCGCGAACACGCGATGGGCAGCATGATGAACGGCATGGCCGCGCATGGCGGCGTGGTGCCGAGCGGCGTGACCTATCTGGTCTTCTCCGATTATGAACGCCCTGCCTTCCGCATGGCGGCGATGATGGGGCTGCCGGTGCTCTACGCCTTCACGCATGACAGCATCGGCATCGGGCGCAACGGGCCGACGCATCAGCCGGTGGAGTATCTCGCCGCGCTCCGCGCCATCCCGAACCTGCATGTCTTCCGACCGGCGGATGCCGTGGAGGCGGCCGAGTGCTGGGAACTCGCGATCGGGCATCGCAGCGGTCCGTCGGCGTTGATCTTCGCGCGGCAACCTCAGGAGAGCGTCCGGCGCCAGGCGGGGCCCAACCGCAGCGCGGCTGGCGCCTATGTGCTGGCGGAGGCCGATGGACCGCGCGCGGCCACCCTTCTCGCGACCGGTACGGAAGTGGCGCTGGCCATGCGCGCCCGCGCGATGCTGGCCGTGGAGGGCATTCAGGTGGCGGTGGTGTCGATGCCCTGCTGGTCGCTGTTCGAGGAGCAGCCGAGGGCCGAGCGTGAGCGCATCCTGGGTGGAGCGCCGCGCGTCGGCGTGGAGGCCGCGGTCCGGCTGGGCTGGGATCGCTGGATCGGGCCTGAGGGAGTCTTCATTGGGATGAACGGCTTCGGTGCCTCAGGCGCGGAGGACGACCTCTGGCGCCATTTCGGCATCACGGCCGAGGCGGTGGCAGCAGCCGTTCGCAGCCTATTGGCGGCCTGAAGGTGCCCGGCTCCTCGCATGGCCGAACACCCTCCGAAGAGGCACCCCCAACGTCCTGAGCGCTCGCATCCAGCCCCCGAGGCTGCCCTCCATTTCCGCCGGGCGGCGTGTGGAAGTGCCACAGGTCAACAATCCGGCGTCTCGCGCCCTCAGCTGAACCCTTGCCCATCAGCGACGAAGCGGGAAGCATCGCCGGGCGCGGATGATCCCCACACCCGTATCGCCCGGGGCGGTGTGCTTCGTGGCGCGCATGCGAGGGCCGCGCCAATCGCCAGCATTCGGCACATCGCTCTGCCTGCCATGGCGTAGGAGGCCTTCGCTGCTGTCAGCAGGATCATGGCGGCCCGTCGTCGGCTGCGCGCTGGCCACCGTTCATTCGAGGAAGGTGAATCCCATGGTCCGCGCGTGATAATGCAGCCCGCCATCCTGCACGATCAGGAAGCGCGCCTGCACATCGCCTCCATTATGATGCGAGTGGGGCTCGCCCGGCGGGGTCACGAGGGTGTTGTGCAAACTCCACGGCCGCGTCTCTCCCGCAATGCGCGAATGGCAATCCTCCCCCTGCAACACCAGCGTGATGGCGGCGGCGTTGTGGCGGTGTGCCCGTTGGCTCTGGCGCGGCGGCAAGGTGTTGAGGGAGAGCGTCATGCTGGCGGTCAGATTTCGCCAGGCTTCAAGGCCATCGGATGAGAAGATCAGTGCGAGGCCTGCGGTGTTGTCATTGCTGGTGCAGGCGCCGATGAGGTCCAATTGCCGGTCGATCTCCGCGGCGGGGAAGTGCACGGGCGCCATGCGCGCAGGGCCGGCACGCAAGTTCTCGAAGGCCAGAAGGGGATCATTTCCGACAAGCCAGAGCACTGCATCCTCGCGCGCATGCAGTGCCACGGCACCGCCGGGCAGCAGCAGCACATCGCCCGCTCCCCAGGCGAAGCCGTCGCACTGGCCCGCACCGCGCAGCACATGCCCGATCAGCCCGGTGGCTTCGGTGTCGAGCGCGAGTGTTTCACCTGCGCGGATGACGGCATAGCGCGCGAGCATGAGCGGCGAGGTGGCCGGGAAGGGACATCCGATTGCGGCGGATTGATCGCAGAGGTGGATCCCCGTCGGCGCCCCTGGCGCCAGGGCGGCGGCCGCGATGCCGCCGAACTCCGCCGCCGGCACGGGCGGGAGCTTGACGTTGAAGGCATTGCCCGAATTGAAGAAGCGTGCCCGCGCCGCGGCCGGCGTGGCCGGCGCCTTGGGACGTTGCACGGGCAGGCTGGCCATGTCCGTCATGCGCAAAGCTCCTTTACCGTCTCGGCCAGCACGGTGGCGCCGGCCGCGACATGCGCGGGCTCGGCCCATTCCAGGGGCGAGTGGCTGATGCCGCCCCGGCAGGGGATGAAGATCATCGCCGTCGGGCAGCGCGGCGCCATGTGGCGCGCGTCATGTCCGGCAGCGGAGAGCAGCTCCATCTGGCCCAGGCCGAGGCGTGTGGCCGCGGCGGCGATGCGCGCGCGCAGCCCCGCATCGAAGCTGTTGGAGGGCGCATGGACCAGCCGCGTCATCATCACGCCGCAAGGGGCGGCCCCGGCGACGGCGATCGCTTCCAGCCGCGCGCCATGCGCGAGCAGTGCGGCGTTGTCCGGGTGCCGCAGGTCGATGCGGAACACCAAGCGACCCGCGATGACCGAAGGTGCGTTGGGCTCCACGCGCACCATGCCGATGGTGAATTTCACGATCGGGTCGGCCTCACCCACCTCGCGCTGCATCCGCGCCGCGATGCGCGCGAAGGCCATGACGGCATCGCGCCGCTGCGCCATGTCGCGCGTGCCGGCATGGCCTTCCTCACCCTCCAGCACCACCTCCCAGGTGATCTTGCCCTGGATGCCGGTGACCACGCCGATGGGCAGCCCGGCCTCCTCCAGCAGCGTCGCCTGCTCGATATGCGGCTCGATGCAGAAGGCGAAATCGCGGCCGAGGGGCAGGCGGGGCAGATCGGGGAAGGCGGCGTGCAGCGCATCCAGCGCATCGCCCAGCGCCGCGCCATCGGCATCGCGCAGGGCACGGATGGTCGCGACGTCGCGCAGCCCGGCAAAGACTTCCGATCCGGTCATGCCGGGGGCGAAGCGGCTGCCCTCCTCATTGCACCAGGCGACGACGCTGAGGTCGCGCGCCGGCGTGAAACCGAGGTTGCTCGCGACCTCCAGCGCGGCCAGCACGCCGAAGGCACCGTCGAACTTGCCGCCATTGGGCTGGGTATCGAGGTGGCTGCCGATCACGCCCGGCGGCAGGGAGCGGTCACGGCCGGGCAGGGTGAGAAAGAGATTCCCGGCATCATCCGTCGCCGCCTCCAGCCCGGCTTCCGCGGCCCAGCCGAGCATGAGCCGCCAGGCCTCGATCTCGCCCGCCGTCAGCGCCTGGCGGTTCACCCCGCCATCCGGTCGTGCGCCGATTTCGGCGAGGCGCATGAGCCGTTGCCAGAGGCGGTCCATGCGTCAATCGGTCCGCATGATCTGGCCGGGCAGGGCGCGTGGGTCGCGCACCTCCCAGCGGCCGGCTTCCACCTGCGCGATGAACTCGGCCAGGTGCCTGTTGAACCAGTCCGGCTCTTCGAGGTTCAGCGTGTGGCCGGTCTTGGGGAAGACGCAGAGGCCGCAGGCCGGAATGGTCTTCTTCAGGAAGATGCCGGGCTGCAGGCAATGGTCATCCTCATCGCCGACGATGACGAGGGTCGGCAGCATCATGACCTTCAGCTCGGCTTCAAGATCCCAGAAGGAGGGGCGGCGCGCCTGGACGCCGCGCATGGTCAGCGCCGCGCCCATATCGGAATGGGTGGCAAGGCGCTCGGCGAATTCCTTCCAGCCGCGCGGGTCCTTGTTCTGGAACTGAACGCGGCTGGCGCCCGCGCCATAGGTCGGCGCGAAGGCGCGCGCGCCATCCGTCTCGAAGCGCTTCGCCACTTCGAGCGAGACGTTGCGGAAATACTCCTCATGCTCCTTCTCGCAGCCATAGCCGGCGCCGGCCACGGTGAGCGACAGCGCACGCTCCGGCGCGCGCAGGCCGAAATGCACGGTGGCGAAGCCACCCATGGAGAGGCCCACGATATGCGCCTTGGCGATGCCAAGCCCGTCCAGCACCGCCACCGCATCGGCCACCGCGATGGCCTGGGAATAGCGCTCCACGTCGTTCGGCACGTCGGAGGGCGGATAGCCGCGCGCGGCATAGGTGATGCAGCGGTGCCGCCGGGTGAAGTACCGCATCTGCGGCTCCCAGCTTGCGTGATTGCCGCCGAATTCATGGATGAAGAGGATCGGCGTGCCTTGGCCCGCTTCCTCGTAGTGCAGGGAAATGCCGTCCGGCGTGGTGATGCGGGGCATGGGGCCTCCTCTCAAAATTGCGGCGTGATGTCGTTCAGGCTGCGCGCCGTCTCGACCAGGGCGGGCAGGCGATCGGCGAGCTTCTCGGCCCATTCGCCGGGAACCGAGGTGCTGATCTTCACGAAGCGATGCCCGAAGCGCGCGGTGTGATAGCTGCCCTGGCGGATCATGATTCCCTCGCGCCGCGCGGCCTCGACCAGCGCTTCGGGCCGGATTTGCGCGGCCTCGGTCTCGACCACCAGGAAATTGCCGTGGCTCGGCCAGACCGGGACGGAGAAGCCGGGGATGGCGCAGGCGGCGGCGTGGATCATGGCGTTGTTGGCCCGCGTGGTGGCGCGCACGCCCGCCATCCATTCGGGCTTCACGGCGAGGCCGGCCAGGGCCGCGCGCTGCGCGATCACGCTCGCCCCCAGCACGCCGGTGGCCTGCTCCGCGAATTCCTCCAGCAGGGCGGCGGGAGCCACCAGCGCGCCGATGCGAAGCCCCGCGAGCCCCAGCCATTTGGAGAAGGAGAGCGAGACGACGGCATGCTCCGGCGCCTCCAGCAGGGCCGGGTGATGGCCATCGGCGAAGTCGCGATAGGTGCAGTCATGCACCAGCAGCGCACCCACCTCCTTCGCGATGGCGGCGAAGGCGGCGATCTCGTCCCGCGTGTAGCAGATGCCGAGCGGGTTGTTCGGGTCCACGATGTAGATGATGGCGGTGCGCGCATCCACCGCCGCGCGCAGCGCCTCGGGCGTCAGGCGGTACGCGCATGCGGGATCGTAGATCGGGATCTCGATCACCTCGGCGCCGGCCTGGCGGGCGAAGAGGCAGGGCCATTTCCAGGTGGGGTCGGTGGTGACGAAGCTGGTGCCCGGGCGGCAGCGGGCGCGGCAGACCAGCGCCAGGGCGTTCACGCCGCCCTCGGTGACCAGCGCTTCGGCGCCCGCCAAGCCGAGATCGGCGATGATGGCCGCGCGCAACGCTTCGAAGCCGAGCGGGGGCGCATAGGCGTTGAACTCCAGCCCATCCACCGCCGCATGCATCGCGGCCAGAACGGCCGGGTGCGCCGGGATGTGGTTGGTGTTCTGCCCCATCCAGGCAAGGCCCGGCGTGGCGCTGAGCTGGTCGAAATAGCGATTGCGGAGAAGGGCGCCCGCCATCAGATGACCGAGCCGCGGGCCGAGATGCCGCCATCGATGGTGACGACCGTGCCGGTGATGTAGCCCGCGCGCGGCGAGGCCATGAAGGCGCAGAGATCGGCCGTCTCGCGCGCCGTGGCGGGGCGCTTGCCGGGATATTTGGCAAACAGCTCCTCCCAGCGGGTCTCGTCGCCCAGCATGTCGCGCGCCTTCATCTTCATGATCTTGATCATGCGGTCGGTCGCGACCGGGCCCGGATTGATGCCGACGACGCGGATGCCGTCATCCAGGCTGCGCCCGCCGATCGCCTTGCTGAAGGACATCAGCGCCGCATTGCCGGTGGAGCCGGCGAAATAGCTGGCATCCCAGTTCTCGCCGGAATTGCCGATGACGTTGATGATGACGCCATCCCGCCCCTTCATCCGCGGATAGAACAGCCGCGTGAGGGTGATGTAGCCGAAGACCTTCAGGTCGAAGCCATCCCGAAGTGCCGCGTCCGTCACCTGGTCCAGCGGGCCGGCGGGGATGTCGCCGGCATTGTTGATCAGGATGGTCGCGTCCTGCGCGGCCTCGGCCAGCTGCTCCATGGCGGCGGTGCTGGAGAGATCCATCGCATGGGTGGTGACGCGGATCTGGTGCTGCGCGCGCAGGCGCAGGGCCGCCTCGGTCAGCGCGGCGCCGTTGCGGGCGGCAAGGTGGAGGTGGCAGCCCTCCTCGGCGAGGACCTCGGCACAGGCGAGGCCGATGCCCTTGGAGGCCCCGGTGATGAGGACGGTCTTTCCCGCGAGATCCAGCTGCAAGAGGCGCTCCTTTGATCATGTTGTATGCAAAGACCAGCAATCTGCATACCAACACGCTGGAGCCCCTCAGTCGAGGCCCGCGATCAGGTCCAGCAGGTTCTCGCCCAGCAGGGTGAGGTGGGCACGCATGCTGCGATGCGCCGCCTCCGGATCGCGCGCCAGGATGGCGGCCATGATCTCGGCATGCTCGCGCAGCGTGTCCTCGACGCGGGTCGGCATATGGGTGACGCGGCGGCGATAGGCGGCCACGCGATTGCGCAGGCGGCGCGTTTCCTCGGCCAGGAAGGCGTTGTGCGCGGCCTCGTAGATGGCTTCGTGGAACTCCTCATTGATGTCGTAGAAGACATCGGCGGGGGCGGATGCCGCCTCGACGAGGCGTGTGTGAATGGCCTGCAACCCGGCGTTCTGGGCCGGCGTGCTGCGCCGTGCCGCGAGGCGCGCGCAAAGCCCCTCCAGCTCGCCCATCACCTGGAACATCTCGATCAGCGTCTGGGCGGAGATGCTGCGCACCACCGCACCCTGCCGGCCGCGCAGCTCGACCAGGCGCTCGGCGGCGAGGAGGCGGAAGGCCTCGCGTACCGGCGTGCGGGAGCAGCCATGGATGTCGGCGATGTCCTGCTCATCCAGCCGCGCGCCGGGCTCCAGGCGTCCGCTGGCAATCTCGTCGCGGAGGCGGCGGTGCAGTGTGTTGGCCAAGGTGCCGGCGCCCGGCGTCGCGCGGGCGATGCGCCCGGAAGCTGGCCAATCTGCCTCGGCGGATGCCTGTTTCGCGCGCATGTGTGTGCGAAGACCCTTTCAATGTGTGCAAACTCGGGCTCTTTGTATTTCAAAACCGGCCTCCTGTCGCGAAGATGTTGCAGGCCTCACCCCGGGGCGCCGCAATGGGAATGCCTGTGTCCAGTTCGCCCTCCCCCCTGCTTGAGCTGCGTGGCCTGTCGAAGCGCTTCGGCACGGTGCAGGCGCTGGATGGCTTCGGCCTGGATGTGCAGCCGGGGGAATTCGTCACGGTCGTCGGCCCCTCCGGCTGCGGCAAGAGCACGCTCTTCAACATCGTCGCCGGTCTGGATGAGCCGGATGATGGCGGCATCCTCCGCTTCAAGGGCCGCGGCTGCCACGCGAAGGAATTGCTGGGCCAGGTCTCCTTCATGCCGCAGCGGGACCTGCTGCTGCCCTGGCGCAATGTCGTGGACAACGCGATCCTCGCCAATGAGATCGAGGGCGCCAGCCGGCGGGAGGCGCGCGCGAAGGCGCTCGCCATGTTGCCGGAATTCGGGCTGGCCGGCTTCGAGACGCAGTATCCGCACCAGCTCTCCGGCGGCATGCGCCAGCGTGTGGCGCTGATGCGCACCTTCCTCTTCGAGCGCGAGCTCATGCTGCTCGACGAGCCCTTCGGCGCGCTGGACGCGCTGACGCGCAGCATGATGCAGCGCTGGCTGCTCGATGTGTGGCAGCGCCATCGCCGCACCATCCTCTTCATCACGCATGACGTGGATGAGGCGATCTTCCTGGGCGACCGCGTGGTGGTCATGACCGCGCGCCCGGGGGCGGTGAAGCTGATGCGCGCGGTGAACCTGCCCCGCCCGCGCGCGCCGGACCTGCTGACCTCGCCCGAATTCACCGCCATCAAGCGCGAGGTGCTGGACGCGATCGAGGAAGAGGCGATGAAATCCTTCATCTCCGGCACGGCGGCCCCTCCATGAGCCATTCCATGACGGATGCCGAGCGTGAGGCGCGCATCTCGCTCGCCGCCTGCTACCGCCTGGTGGCGCGGCTCGGGCTGGATGACGTGATCTACAACCACATCTCGCTGCGCGTGCCGGGAGAGGACGGGGCCTTCCTGCTCAACCCCTATGGCTTCCTGTTCAACGAGATCACCGCCTCCTCCCTCGTGAAGATCGACACCGAGGGCCGAAAGCTGGCGCCGAGCCCGCATGAGGCCAATGTCGCGGCCTTCGTGATCCATGCCGCCATCCACAAGGCGCGGCATGATGCGGGCTGCGTGCTGCATGCGCATTCCGATGCGGCGATCGCCGTTTCGGCCCAGGAGGGGGGGCTCAGGCCACTCAGCCAGTTCGCCATGTGGTTCTACCAGCGCCAGGCCTTCCACGATTACGAGGGTGTCGCGATCGACCTCGACGAGCAGCAGCGCCTGGTGCGGGATTTCGGCACGCATCCCATCATGCTGATGCGCAACCATGGCACGCTGACGGTCGGCCGCACGCCGGGTGCGGCCTTCATGCTGCTCTACTATTTCGAGCGCGCGGCGCGCATCCAGCTCATGATGCAAGCCTCCGGCAAGCCGATCATCGAACCCCCGCCTGAGGTCTGCGCCCGCGCCGCCAACCAGTTCTGGCAGCAGCAGGGCGACATCCTGGGGCCCGGCGAGCGCGAGTGGCCCGCCTTCCTCCGGCAACTGGACCGCGAGGACCCGTCCTATCGTGACTGACATCCCGCAGGAGATCCGAGCATGAACAGGCGCCACATCCTGGCCGCGAGTTTGGCCGTACCCTTGGCCACCGCCTTGGCCAGCCCCTTCATCCGCCCCGCCGGCGCGCAGACCCTGGTGCGCGCCTCGCTCCGCCTGAAATGGCTGACGCAGGCGCAGTTCGCCGGCTTCTACGTGGCGCTGCAGAAGGGCTATTACCGCGAGGCGGGCATCGACCTCACGATCAACCCGGGCGGGCCGAACCTGCTCACGGAGAACCTGGTGGCCTCCGGCGCCGATACATTCGGCCTCTCAGGCGGCACGGACAGCGTCTTCGCGGCGCGCGAGCGCGGCCTGCCCATCGTCTGCGCGGGCGTGATGCACCAGCAGACGCCCTTCGTCTTCGTGGCGCGCGCCGACGGCCCCATCCGCACCCTCGCCGATTTCCGGGGCAAGACCATCACCACCTGGTTCACCGGGGCCAATTTCGTGCTGCTCGGCATGCTGGCCCAGGCCGGGCTGAACCGGGGCGACTTCACCATGCAGCCGCAGCAGGTCAGCGTGCAGCCCTTCGTGGACCGCCAGGTGGATGTGGTCACCGCGACCCGCTACAACGAGTTCTTCACGCTGATGAGCCGCGTGGGCCGCGAGAATCTGCGCAGCTTCGTGCCCGATGAGCACGGCATCACCTTCCCGCGTGACACGGTGATTGTCAGCGAACAGACGGCGCGGGACCGGCCGCAGCTGGTCTCGGGTTTCCTGCGCGCCACCATCCGCGGCTGGCGTGATGCGCTGGCCGACAACAAGCTCGGCGTGGATTCCGTCATGTCCGTCGCGCCCACGCTCAACCGCCCGCACCAGGAGTTCATGCTGGTGGAGGCCGGCAAGCTGATGGTCGCAGGTGGCGCCGCGCAGAATGGCCTCTTCTGGATCGATCATCCGGTGATCCAGGCCGCGCATGATTTCTTCCTGCGCAACGAGGTGATCAAGGCACCGCTCGACCTCGCGGCCGCCTACAACTCCAGCTTCCTCGAGGCCCTGCCGGTGGCGGACCGCATGGCATGAATGCGGCGGCGATCGCCGCACTCCGCCTCCTGGGCGGGGTGATCCTGGCAGGCCTGGTCTGGGAGGCGGCGGTGGTGGGCTTCGGCATCCGCCCGCACCTCCTGCCGCGTCTGTCGGAGATCCTGGCGGCCTTCGCCGTCACCCCCGGCGCCTATTGGGCCGGGCTGCAACGCACCGCGGCCGAGACGCTGATCGGCTTCGCCGCCGGGACGGCGGTGGGAATCATGAACGGGGTGATCTTCTTCCGCGCGCCGCTGCTGCGGGACATGCTGCTGCCGGTCTTCATCGTCTCGCAGACCATCCCGGTCATCGCCTTCGGCGCGCTGGTCGTGATGTGGTTCGGCAATACCCTCTTCGCCAAGGCGGTCATCGCCTTCTACCTGACCTTCTTCCCCGTGACCGTGAACACGCTGCTCGGCCTGAACAGCGTGGACCCGCGCCAGGTGGCGCTGCTGCGCAGCTTCGGCGCAAGCCCGCGGCAGATCCTGTTTCGCCTGCAATTGCCCATGGCACTGCCGCAGATCTTCGTCGCTTTGCGGCTGGGCGCCTCGCTCAGCCTCGTTGGTGCCATCGTCGGCGAGTGGTTCGGCGACAATACCGGCATCGGCGTGTTGCTGCTGCAGGCCATGTACAATGAGAGCGTGGTGGCGCTCTGGGCCGCCATCCTTTGTGCCGCCCTGCTGGGCACCGGCTTCTACGCGCTGGTCGCCTGGGCCGAGCGCCGTATCGTCTTCTGGGGGGCGGAGCAGTGAATGCCACCGCCGCCGTGCGCGGCGCCGTGGGCGCGGTGCTGATCCTGGCGCTCTGGGAAACCCTGGCACGCGGCCTCGCGCTGCCCGCCTATACCCTGCCGGCGGTGAGCCAGATCCTGGCCGCTGTGGCCGAGCATCGCAGCGTCCTGCAGGCGGCGGCGCTGGTGACGGGCTTCGAGGCGCTGACGGGCTACGTGATCGGGGCGTTGGCCGGCATCGGCGTGGCCACGCTGCTCATTCTCGCGCGGCCCTTGCGGGCAGGGGCGTTGCCTTTGCTGCTCGCGATCAACTCCGTGCCGGTGGTGGCGTGGTCTCCCCTCGTGCTGCTGTGGTTCGGCATGGGCGTGGCCTCCAAGATCGTGATGGTGGCCCTCGCCGTGGGGTTCACGGTCTTCCTCAGTGCGCTCGCGGGCTTCGACCGTGTGGATCGGCGCAGCGTGGATCTGATGCGCAGCTTCGGCGCCGGTCGCTTCGGCATCTTCTGGCGGCTGCGCCTTCCGGCGGCGCTGCCGCTGATCGCGGCGGGCTTGCGCGTCGCCACCGTGCGCAGCCTGATCGTGGCCATCGTGACGGAAATGCTGGGCGCCTATGGGGGCCTGGGCTGGATCATCTACCAATCCGTCACGCTGATCGATTTCGTGCAGGTCTGGGCCGCCATTCTTGTCGCCTCCATGTTGAGCCTTGCCTTCTTCGGCCTGGTGGGCGCGCTCGAGCGGCGCCTGATCTTCTGGCGATGAGTGTGCCCATGCGACAGATGCATCTCGGCCTGTTCCTGCTGGGGACCGGCAGCCATGTCGCCGGCTGGCGCATGCCGGGCGCAGTGACGAGCTTCCAGGACATCCATGCCATCCGGCAGATGGCGGCGACGGCCGAGCGCGGCTGCTTCGACCTCATCTTCATGGGCGACAATCTCTACGCGGACCCCGGCGCGCACCCCTCCTACACGCTGCGCCTGGAGCCGCTGACCATGCTGGCGGCGCTGGCGATGACGACCACGCATATCGGCCTGGGCGCCACCGTCGCGACCACCTACAGCGACCCATGGAGCGTGGCCCGCGCCTTTGCCTCGCTCGACCACATCAGCGGCGGGCGGGCGGCCTGGAACGCGGTGACGGGATCCAGCGCGCAGGCGGCACCCAATTTCGGGCGGACCCATCCCAACCATGCCGAACGCTATGCCATCGCCGCGGAATTCGTGGATGTGGTGCGCGGCCTCTGGGATGGCTGGGAGGATGACGCGCTGGTCGCGGACCGCGCGACGGGCCTCTATCTCGATCCGGCCAAGCTGCATCCGCTGAACCATGAGGGCGTGCATTTCTCGGTGAAGGGGCCGCTCAATATCGGCCGCGCGCCGCAGGGCCGGCCCATCATCCTGCAGGCAGGCGGCTCGGAGGCGGGGCTCGACCTCGCGGCCCGCACCGCCGATGTGGTCTTCGCCGTGGTGCAGGATTTCGATGAGGCGCGCGGGCAATACCAGGCATTGAAATCCCGCCTGCCCGCACATGGCCGCCGGCCGCAGGATGTGGCCGTGCTGCCCGGGGTGATGCCCGTGGTGGGCCGCACCGAGCGTGAGGCGCTGGACAAGCTCGCCCAACTGCAAGGCTTCATCAGCCCGGGCAATGCGCTGCAACTGCTGCAGGACCGGCTGGGCATGGACCTGTCCGGCCGGGACATGGATGCGCCGCTGGGCGACCTGCCGCTGCATGATGGCGGGCACGGCTTCGCCCGCACCCTGCTGAGCAAGGCGCGGCGCGACAACCTCACTTTGCGCGATGTCTACAACCTGCTGGGGGCGGCGCGCGGCCATTGGGTGCTGTGCGGCGCGGCCGAGCAGGTGGCGGATACCTTGCAGCATTGGTTCGAGGGGGGCGCGGCCGATGGCTTCAACGTCATGCCCTCGCATTTCCCGGGCGGCATGGATGATTTCGTCGATCTGGTCGTGCCCATCCTCCAGGCGCGTGGGCTGTTCCGCACGCGCTACGAGGGGCGCACCCTGCGCGACCTCCTGGGCCTCGCCCGGCCCGAACGCCTCGGCGGAAGGGCGATGGCCTGAACCTGTTCCGGCGGGCGTGGTGAAGACAGCCGTCCATGGCATGTCGCGGCTTGCGGCTGCGTGGAGTGGCGGCCAAGGCCGACGCATGGTGCGGTGGCCGACATGCCCGGCTCCGGGCTCTCCTTGACCCTTCGCGTCTTCGCCGCGGCGCGCCGGCGCCGCTGCACAGAGGTGATGATCTCCACCTGCTCGGGAGCATGAGGCATGGGCACGGCCATGCTCCCGGAGCCTGATCGCCTTTGGTGGAATCACCAAAGGCTTGCGCAGCCTCTCAGCAGGGTCTGACGTGTGATCAATCTTTGCTGATCACGCTTCAGCCCTTACGGGGGTTGGAGACCGTCCCCGGCCAAATCGCGGGCTGCGTCACCCGCCCGGCTTCGCGCGTCATCCGCAGCGCACGGACATGCCGCCATCCACCACCAGCTCCGTCCCTGTGATGAAGCGTGCCTCCGCCGAGGCCAGGAACAGCACCGCACTCGCCGTATCGCGCCCATCCCCCGCGAAGCCCATGGGGATGCGCGAGAGCCGCTGCGCCACCAGCGCCTGCACATCCCCACCCGAGCGCTGCGCGGCCAGCCGCACCTCCACCATCGGCGTGTGCATCTGGCCGGGTACCACGGTGTTCACCCGGATGCCCTTCGCTGCGTATTGCACGGCCACCACGCGGGAGAGCTGGATCACGCCGGCCTTGGACGCCGCATAGGCAACCTGCGCCGCGCCGGTCCAGCGAATGCCGGAGGTGGAGGCGAGGTTCACCACAGCGCCGCCGCCCTGCGCCTCCATCAGCGGCAGCACGTGCTTCAGCATCAGGAAGACGCTCTTGAGGTTGGTGTCGATCTGCAGATCCCACACCTCCTCCGCCATCTCCACCGGCCCGCCCGCCGCCGAGCCGCCGACATTGTTGACCAGCACGTCGATGCGTCCATGCCGGGCGGCGATGGCCCGCACCGTCTCGCCGACCGCCGCGGCATCGGTCACGTCCAGCGTCATCGGCTCGAAGTGCCCACCGGCGTCGGCGATGCGCTCGGCCGTCTCGGTCATCGAGGCCGCGTTGCGGTCCAGCCCGATGACGGTGGCGCCTTCCTGCGCGAGTCCGACGGCGATGGCGCGTCCATTCCCCCAGCCGGGGCCGACGCAGCCCGCGCCGGTCACGACGGCGATCTTGCCGGCAAATCTCTCGCTCATCCTGCTCCTCCGTCGCCTTGGCGCAGCATTCCTCCGAGCCATCCGTACTATGCAAGCATCTTCCATCAGACGAAAGAGTGGCGATAGGATCGACCCCGCCCGGTGCCAGGAGGAAGGAAACCGCCATGCCACGTCTGCACCTGCCGCCCGAGGCCGAGATGACGCCGGCGCAGAAGGCCAGCGTGGCGGAGGCGGTCGCCGGCATCCGGGGCCGCGTGCCCGCGCCGATGATCGCCTGGCTGCGCAACCCCGTGCTCGCCAGCCGTGGTCAGAAGCTGGGCGAACTGCTGCGCTACGAGACGTCCCTGGAACCGCGGCTGTCCGAGCTCGCCATCCTGGTCTGCGCCCGGCACTGGACGTCGCATCACGAATGGACCGCCCATAAGCGCGAGGCGCTGAGGGCGGGACTGGCGCCGGAGGTCATCGCCGCGATCGCTGCCCGGCGCGCGCCCGTGCTCGGCGAGGCACGCGAGCAGGCGGTCTTCGAGGTCTCGCAGACGCTCCTCGCCACCGGGCGGGTGCCAAAGCCGCTCTACGAGGCCGGGCTCACCGCCCTGGGCGAGCGTGGCATGGTCGAGCTGGTCGGCATTCTTGGCTATTACTGCCTGGTCGCGCTGACGCTGAACACCTTCGAACTCGGCCTGCCCGGCAGCATCGCCTCCGAGCTGGACGACCCCGAATTCGCCGGAGCCGCCGCATGAACACCGCCACGCATCAGCACCAGATCCCCGTTCGCGAGGAGTGGCTGGCGACCCGCGCCGAGGCGGCGCTGGACCCCGCGCAACCGATCATCGACCCGCATCACCACCTCTGGGACCAGCCGGGCTGGCGCTACCTGCTGGATGAGCTGCTGGCCGATCTGCGCAGCGGCCACGATGTGCGCGCGACGGTCTATGTCCAGTCCGCGCGCTCCATGCTGCGCGCCGAGGGGCCGCCCGAGATGCGCGCGGTGGGCGAGACGGAATTCGCCAATGGCGTGGCCGCGATGTGCGCGAGCGGCGCCTATGGCGCGGTGCGCGCCTGTGCCGGCATCGTCGCCGCCGCCGATCTGCGTCTGGGTGCGGCGGTGCGGCCGGTGCTCGAGGCGCATCTGCGCGCGGGCGGCGAGCGCTTCCGCGGCGTGCGCCTGACCGCCACCTGGGATCCTGATCCGGCCATGCTGAACCCGGCCTATTCGCCGCCGGAGGACATGCTGGACAGCGCCGCCTTCCGCGCCGGCTTCACGGAGCTCGCCAAGCTTGGCCTCACCTTCGACGCCTGGATCTACTTCCACCAGATCCCGCGCCTCGTCAGCCTGGCGCGCGCCTTTCCGCAAGTGCCGATCGTGCTCGACCATTGCGGCGGCATCCTCGGCATCGGGCGCTATGCCGGGAAACGCGATGAGGTCTTCGCCACATGGTCCGCGAACATGCGCGAATTGGCGACCTGCCCGAATGTGATGGTGAAGCTGGGCGGCCTCGGCATGCGGCTGCCCGGCTTCGGCTTCGAGGCGCGCGCGCAGGCTCCGTCTTCCCTGGAGCTCGCCGAGGCCTGGGGCCCCTGGATGACCCGCTGCATCGAGATCTTCGGCGCGGCGCGCTGCATGTTCGAGAGCAACTTCCCGGTGGACAAGGGCGGCTTCGGCTATGCGATCGGATGGAACGCGATGAAGCGCATCGCGGCCGGAGCCAGCGCCGAGGAGAAGGCCGACCTCTTCTGGCGCAGCGCCGCGCGCTTCTACCGCCTGCCCGACATCGCCTGACGACAACGAGACCCGGAGGAACATCGCCATGAGGCGCTTCGTCATCACCGCTCTGCTCGGCGCGCTCGCCACCCTGCCGGCCATGGCACAGGAGGCTTTCCCCTCACGTCCGATCCGCTTCATCGTCCCTTTCGCGGCGGGCGGCCCGAGCGACATCGTGGCGCGCATCATCGCGCCGCATATGCAGCAGGCGCTGGGCCAGCCCGTGGTGGTGGACAACCGCCCCGGCGCCGGCGGCGTGACGGGGGTGGACGTCATCGCGAAGGCGGCACCGGATGGCTATACCTTCGGCATCGGCAGTGCCGGTGCGCTCGCCATCTCGCCCAATCTCGGGCGCGGTACGCCCTATGATCCGCTGCGTGACCTGGCGCCGATCACGCTTGGCGTGCTGGTGCCGGAGCCCGTGGTGGTGCCTGCCGCCTCGCGCCACCGCAGCCTGCAGGATCTCATCGCCGATGCACGCGCCCGGCCGGGCGCGCTGAATTTCGGCTCCACCGGCAATGGTTCCATGCCGCACCTGGCGGCTGAGCAGCTTCGTGCGGCGGCCGGGCTCGACATCGTCCAGATCGCCTATAACAGCGGCGGCCAGCTCGCCACGGCGATCCTGCGGAACGAGGTGCAGCTGGGCTTTGCCGACCTGCCGGTGCTGCTGCCGCAAATCCAGGCTGGAACCCTGCGCGCCCTGGCCGTGGGCACGCCGGAACGCCTGAGCTGGATTCCGGATGTGCCGACCTTCCGCGAGCTGGGATTGCCGTCGGTGGATGCCAGCAACTGGCATGGCCTCGTCGCCCCCGCGCGCACCCAGCCGGTGGCGCTGGAGGCGCTGCGCCGTGCGGCGATCACCGCCCTTCAGGATCCGGAGGTGCGGCGCCGGCTGAACGAGCAGGGCGCGATCCCCGGCGGCAACAACCCGGAGGAATTCGGCGCCTTCCTGCGCAGCGAGAATGCGAAATGGGGCGAGGTGATCCGGCGCAACAACATCCGGCCCGACTGAGGGCGGCTCAATCCGCTGCCATGTCGGTCCCCAGCCGCCGTGGGTCGCCGCCCAGTTCGCGCGTCACCTGGAGTGCCTCGCGCATCGTCAGCCGCCGGCAGAGCGCTTCCATCTCGGGTGTGAAGCGATAGAGCGGCACCGAGACGCCGATGGAGCCCGCCACCCCGCCGGCGGCGTCCAGCACCGGCGCGGCGATGGCGGCGAGGTCGGGGTGGCGCTCGGCGCGCGTCACCACGGGCAGGGCCGGCGGGCCCGCGCCATCCTCCAGCGCGATCAGCGCGCGCCCATGCGCGCCATGGCCCAGGGGAAACACCTCCCCCACCGGGGCATAGGCGCGGACGAGCTGTGGGGAGTCGAGCCGATAGAGGCAGCGCCGCTGGTCGCCGTCGCGCACGAAGAAGACGGCGCTCTCGTCGGTTTCCGCGCGCAGCCGCTCCAGCGCCGGGATCACGTGGTTGTCCAACCGGAGCGAGCGACGGAACCGCTCCCCCAACAGCAGCAGCGTGGCGCCCAGCAGGTAGCCGCCGGAGGGCAGGCGCTGGACGAAGCCCTGCGCCTCGAGGGTCTGCAGCAGGCGGAGCGCCGTGGTCATGTTCAGGCCGACGCGGCGCGAGAGTTCGGCCAGGCCGAGCGGCCCATCCTCGTCGCGAAAGGCGCCAAGCAGAGCGATGGCGCGGTCGACGGCGCGCACATTGCCATCCGCGAGGCCCGCCCGCGCCTGGGGGGCAGCCGCTTTCGGCTTCGCGGGTTTGCGGCTTGGCGTTCGGCTCACGTGGGCGGCTTCCAGGGGTTGGGTCGGGTCATGATCCGTGAGGGTAACATGAATGCTCGCACCGGCACCGCTTGGGTCAGGTGGTCCCGGCGTCTCGGGCCGCCTCCTGGACCAGCCAATCGGCGAACAGCCGCAGCGAGGGGCTGATCCTGCCTTGCGGCAGCACGAGCCAGTAGCTGTCGCCCGTCATCGCCGCTGCCTCCGCGAGGGCGACAAGGCGCCCCGCGCGCACCTCCTCCCGCACGAGGCCCGGCGAGCAGATCACCACGCCGAGCCCCTCGAGCGCGGCCTGGATGGCGAGCGTCGTGCTCTCGAAGAGCAGCGGGACGGGCGTGCCGGCGAGGCCCGCATGCCGCTGCCAGATCGCCCAGTCGCGCGCACGGGCCTTGCTGCCCAGAAGGCGGCCGCCTTGCACCTGGTCCAGCCCGCCTCGCAGCGACGCCGCCAAGGCCGGCGCGGCGAAGGGCGCGATGGTCACGGGCTGGAGCGGCCGCAGCGTCGCCGAGGCCCGGGTCTTCAGCGGCGCGGTGCGGACCGCGGCATCCACGTCGTCGCGCGCCAGGTCCACGGGCGCGGTGGAGGTGCTCACCTCCACATCGATGCTGGGATGGGCTCGCTTGAAATCCGCAAGACGCGGGATCAGCCAGCGCAGTGCCCAGGTGGTATAGGCCCGGATGCGCAGAGGCGCCGGCTGGGTCCGCAGGGCCCGCTTGGCGGCCTCGATCTGGGCGAAGCCCGCGCGCAGCGCCTCGGCGAAGCGCCGGCCCGGTTCCGTCAGGCTGAGCGCGTTCGGCCCGCGGCGCACCAGGGGGCAGCCCAGCGCCTGCTCCAGTTCGCGCAGGCGCCGGCTGACGGCGGGCGGCGTGACCCGCAAGGCGGCGGCCGCCGCCGCGATGCTCCCGCTCTCCGCGATGAGATGGAAGGTCCAGATGTTCTGCAGCGAGGGTCCGCGCTCGGTCATGTGCCAGCATAACACCAGCTTGGGGTAGGCCGAAAAACTCTGCGGCTTTCGGCGCCTCCCCGATCATGCGAGCCCTGGCGCAGCGCCGCGCATGGCCGAAGGAGCCCGCATGATGACTGACGAATCCCCGATCCTCCTCACTTGCACCGACGGCATCGCCACGCTCAGGATCAACCGCCCTGCACGCCGGAACGCGATCGACGACGCCACCCGCGGGCTCATGATCGAGGCACTGGAAGCCGCCGCGGCCGACCCCGCCGTGCGTGCGCTCATCATCACCGGCACCGGAAGCGCCTTCTGCGCGGGCGGTGACGTCGCCGGCATGCAGCAGCGCCTCTCCGCGCCGCAGGAGGAGATCGCCTTCAATGGCTGGCGCCGGCAGGCCCGCACGCATCGCGCGGTGGCCCTGCTGCACAATTTTCCGAAGCCCACCATCGCCGCCGTGAATGGCGCCGCCGCCGGGCTCGGCTGTGACGTCGCGCTCTGCTGCGATTTCGTCGTGGCGGCGGAGAGTGCCCACTTCACCATGAGCTTCGTCACGCGCGGCCTGATCCCGGATGGCGGAGGCATGTATTTCCTGCCGCGCCGCGTCGGCCTCGCCCGTGCCAAGGAGCTGGTCTTCAGCGGGCGCCGCGTCGGCGCCGCGGAGGCGCTGGGCCTTTCCATGATCGAGCGCGTGCTGCCAGATGCCGAGCTGCTGAGCGGCTGCGAGGCCTGGGCGCGGGAGCTTTCGGCCGGCTCGCCCGTCGCGCTCTCGCTGGCGAAATCCGTGATGGACCGCTCGTTCGAGATGAGCTTCGAGGATGTGCTGGCCGAGGGCTCCAAGGCCCAGGCCATCTGCTACACCTCGGGCGAGCATCGCGCCTCGGTGGCCGCCTTCCTGGCGAAGACCTCGCGATGAGCGCGCTCGCTGCGCTGCTGCGGCCGCGGAGTGTGGCCGTCATCGGGGCCTCGGCCGACCCCGCCAAGATGACCGGCCGCCCCATCGGCTACCTCCAGCGCCACGGCTTCGCGGGCGCGATCTGGCCGGTCAATCCGCGCGCCGAGAGCATCGCGGGCCTGCCCTGCTTCGCGGATGTCGCCGCGCTGCCCGGCGCGCCGGACGCCGCCATCGTGCTGCTCGGCCCCGAGCGCGCCGAGGCCGCCGTGCGCGATCTCGCTCAGCGAGGCTGCCAGGCCGCAATCGTGCTGGCCAGCGGCTATGGTGAGGCGAGCGAGGAAGGCGCACGCCGGCAGGAGGCGCTGAAGCTGGCCGCGGGCCCGATGCGCCTGCTCGGCCCCAACACGATCGGCCTGGTCAACCTGACCGATGGCATCATGCTCTCGGCCACCGGCGCGCTCGAAGTCGGCGATCTGCCGGCCGGCCGCATCTCCGTCGTCTCGCAAAGCGGCGGCATTCTGGGTTCGCTGCTCTCCCGCGCGGCCGATCGCGGCATCGGCTTCGCCAAGCTGGTTTCCACCGGCAACGAGGCGGACCTCGACAGCAGCGACCTGCTCGCGGAGCTGCTCGAGGACCCCGCCACCGATGCCGTCGCGGTCTATATGGAGGGGTTGCGCCGGCCCGAGGCGTTCCGGCGGGCCGCGCGCCGCGCCGCCGAACTCGGCAAACCGATCGTCGTGTACAAGGTCGGCCGCTCGGAATCCGGGGCGCGGGCGGCGAGCTCGCATACCGGCGCCATGGCTGGTTCGGATCGCGTCTATGACGCGATGTTCCGTCAGCTCGGCGTGATCCGCGCAGAGAGCTTCACCGACCTGCTGGACATCCCCGCTGCCCTGGTGACGGGGCGGCGGATGGCCGGCCAGCGCGTTGCCATCCTGACTTCGACCGGGGGGGCCGGCACGCTGCTGGCCGATCACTGCGGCCTGGCCGGCATCGAGGTGCCCGCGCCCGATGCGGGCACCACCGCGCGGCTCGCGACCTTGCTCGATGAGGAGCAGGCGACGGTCGGCCGCAACCCGGTGGATGTGACCCTGGCGGGGCTCCGGCCCGACCTGTTTCGCGGCGCCATCGGGGCGTTGCTGGACAGCCCCGCCTATGACGCGCTCGTGGTGGTCATCGGCTCCTCGGCGCTGGCGGCGCCGGAGCTGGCGGCGCGCGCCATCGTCGAGTGCCAGGCGCGGAGCGACAAGCCCGTGCTGGCCTATGTGAGCCCGCACGCGCCGCATCTTGTGCGGCTGCTGAACAGCCGCGGCATCGCCGCCTTCGCCACCCCGGAGAGCTGCGCCCCGATGCTGCGTGCGTTGCAGCGCCGTGCCGTGCCGCCTGCGCCCGAGGCGCCGAGCGTCGATCCCGGCCTGCTTGCCGGCTTGCCGCCGGGCAATCTGAACGAGGCCGAGAGCAAGTCGCTCTTCGCCCGCTTCGGCGTGCCTGTCACGCGCGAGGCGGTGGCGGCCGATGCCGCCTCGGCCGCCACCGCGGCGCGCGCGTTGGGCGGGGAAGTGGTGCTGAAGATCCTCTCGCGCGCCATCCCGCACAAGAGCGAACTGGGCGGCGTGCGGGTGGGACTGACGGCCGAGGAGGTGCCGGCGGCCTGCGCCGCGATGCTGGACCGGCTCCGAGCGGCAAGCGCGCCCGCGCCGGAGGGTTTCCTGGTGCAGGAGCGGGTGCGAGGCGGCATCGAGATGATCCTGGGCTTCCACCGCGATGCGCAACTCGGCCCCGTGCTCCTCGTCGGCGCCGGTGGCGTGGCGGTGGAGCTGTTCCAGGACACGGCGCTGCGCCTCCTGCCCATCACCCGCGCCGATGCCGAGGCGATGCTGGAGGAACTTCAGGCCGTGCGGCTGCTGCGTGGCTGGCGCGGTGCGCCGCCCGCAGACCGGACCGCGCTGGTGGATGCGATCCTGGGCTTTGCCACGATGGTCGCCGCGGCGGGCGAGAGGCTCATCGAGGCTGAGATCAATCCGCTCCTCGTGCTGCCGGAGGGGCAAGGCGTCCGCGCCGCGGACGGACTGGCCGTGCTGCGGTGAAAGCGCCGCCCCCCTCGGTGGGGGGCGGGCGGTGCATCTCCAAGCGAGGGGTCGGGTCCCGCCGGTCAGGCCGGATCGTAGGTGTGGCTCTCGTAGAGGATGCAGCCACCCTCGCTGCGGAAGGGTCCGTGCCAGGCGCCTGGCGGGCGGGACGCGTAGGTCATCGGCAGGAACTTCTCGCCACCCTTGCCCTCGGCATCATTGCCGACAAAGAGGTCGCCGCTCACCAGGAACACCTCTTCCCAATAGTCGTGCACGAAGGGAGCGGTGGTGAAGGCGCCGGGCGCGAAGCGCAGCAGGCGCGTGCGGCAGCCGCGCTTGCCCGCCTCATCCAGAGCGCCGGCCAGGATCTTCTGCTGGATGCCGGGCGGATAGCCGGGCGGCGTCTCCCACCCGGTCGAGAGATCCAGCGTGTGGAATTCGAGATGGGCCTTGTTGATGGTCATGGCTGCCTCCCTGCGTCATCACAAAATGCTGAAGAAACTCAGCTCTGCTGTCCAGCAGGAATGGCGTCTCGCTTGGAGAGAAATGCGTTGCAATGCTTAATCTAGTTAACCTACGCTCCCGTTCATGCCGAAACGCCGTGCCCCCGTGCCGAGCCCCGCGCCGCTGACCACCTCCCGGTCCGCGCTGCTGGAGGATGGTTCGGATGCCGCGTTCCGCCGCTTGGTGAACGGGCTGCTGGCGCTCTCCCAGCGGCACCAGGCCTTGCGTGATGGTCATGCCGCGCGCATCGGCCTCGCCGGTCCCGCCTATTCCATCCTGATCTCCGTGCTGCATCTGGGCACGCAGGGCGCGGTTTCGGTGAGTGACGTGGCGGCCCATATGAAGGTGAGCGCCGCCTTCATCACGGCCGAGACGAACAAGCTGGAAGCCGCCGGATTGCTGGAGAAGCGGCGCGATCCGCAGGATGGGCGCCGCCTGCAGCTGGTGGTCACGGCCGCCGGCAGCGCGCGCCTCGCGGCGCTGGCGCCCACGCAGCGGGTGATCAACGACATCGAGTTCGGCCCGCTCAGCCGCGCGGAATTCCGCACGTTGCTGCGCCTCGTCGAGAACCTGAACGGCGCCGCCGACCGTGCGCTCGAATTGCAACGCGCCCTGGCAACCGAAGACCAGCGCGGTGCCGCATGAACCTTGAGGGAGTGTCCCAGCATGGCTGACGTGAAGACCGGTGCCCAGCACATCGCGAGCCTGCGCGATGGCCGCAGCGTCTATCTCGATGGCGCGCTCGTCGCCGATGTGACGACCCATCCGGCGTTCCGTGGCGCCGTGCAATCGGCGGGCATGCTCTATGACTATCAGGCGCGCCCCGAGAATATCGAGCGCATGACCTTCGATTGCGGCGGCGGGCGGCGCGTGAGCCGCGCCTGGCAGATGCCGCGCTCGCGCGAGGAACTGGTGGCGCGGCGGCAGGCCTTGTCCAGTTGGTCGGCGCAGTCCTGCGGCTTCATCGGCCGCAGCCCGGACCATGTGGCCTCCGCGCTGATCGGCCAGGTCATGGGCATCGAGGTTTTCGAGAAGCACGGCCCCGCGCGAGCGCGCGCCTTGCGTGACTACGTGGCGGAGGCGACGCGCCAGGATTGGTTCCTGACCTACGTCATCATCAACCCGCAGGCCGATCGCTCCAAGGCCTGGGGCGAACAGGCGGAGGCGGATCTCTCGGCCCGCATCGTCGATGAGGATGCGGGCGGCATCACCATCCGCGGCGGCAAGATGCTCGGCACCTCCTCCATCATGGCCAATGAGGTGCTGGTCGCGAATCTCCAGCCGCTGAAGCCGGGCGAAGAGGATCTTGCCTTCTCCTGCGCGCTGCCGATGAACACCAAGGGGCTCAAGGTCCTCTCGCGCAAATCCTATGAGGCGCATGCGGTGAGCGAATGGGACAACCCGCTCTCCTCCCGCTACGACGAGAATGACGCGGTGGTGTGGTTCCAGGATGTGAAGGTGCCGTGGGAGCGCGTCTTCGTGCATCGCGACACGGATATGTGCCGGGCCCAGTTCCACGACACCTGGGGCCATACGATGCAGAACTACCAGGCGCAGATCCGCCTGACGGAGAAGCTGCGCTTCCTGACCGGCATCGCCCGCCGCGTCGCGGAGACCATCGGCACGGTGAACATGCCGCCCGTGCGCGATGCGCTGGGCAAGCTCGCCGCCCAGGCGGCGGGCGTGGAGGCCATCCTGCACGGGATGGAGGCCTCGGGCGCGCAGCAGGGCGAATGGTTCGTGCCCAACAAGCATATGATGTACGCGGCCCAGGTGCTGACGCAGGAGCTCTATCCGCAGATCGTCTCCACCATCCGCGACCTCGCGGGCGGTGGGCTGATCATGCTGCCCTCCTCGGCGGCGGATTACGGCAATCCGGAGGTCGCGCGCATCATCCGCACGACTCAGCAGTCGCCGGTCGCGACGCCGGATGAGCGGGTGAAGTTCATGAAGCTCGCCTGGGATGCGGTGGGCAGCGAGTTCGCCAGCCGGCATCTGCAATACGAGATGTTCTACGCCGGCGCGCAATTCGTGACGCGCGGTCATTCCTGGCGCACCTATGACTGGGAGCGCGCACTCGGCATGGTGGACGGATTGCTGGGCAGCTACGGCATGCCGGATGGCAGCGCGGCCGGGCGCGCGGCATGATCGCACAGCAGCTCGTCAACGGGCTGATGCTGGGTGGGATTTATGTTCTCGTCGCCGTTTCCTTCACGCTCTTCTTCGGCTGTCTGAATTTTCTGAACTTCTCCGTCCCCGCGCTCTTCATGCTGGGCGGCTTCCTGACCTGGGCCGGCGTCGCGGCCGGCCTGTCCTGGCCGCTTGCCGTGCTGTTGGCGCTGACGGTGGCGGCCCTCGCCTCGCTGCTGGTGGAGCGGCTCACCTGGCGATTGCAACGTGGCGGGCCGCCCTTGATTCCGTTGGTCTCCTCGCTCGGCTTCCTCATCCTGTTCGAGAACCTCGTGCTGGTGCGCTGGGGCTCCGATGCGCGGGCCATTCCCTCGCCCTTCGGCGATGCCAATTGGCGCATCGGCGATGTGGTGATCGGCCTGCCGCAGCTCTTCGGCCTGATCCTCTCGATCAGCCTGGTGTTCGGCCTGCAGGCGCTGTTGAAGCGGACCAAGCTCGGCCGTGGCATCCGCAGCCTTGCCGAGAACGCCGAGACGGCAACCATGCTGGGCGTGGAGGTGGATCGCGTGGCGCCGCGCCTCTTCCTGCTCGCTGGGCTGTTCTGCGCGCTGGCGGGTGTGCTCTTCTCGCTCTCCTACCAGCTGGTCTCGCCATACATGGGCGATCAGGTGGCGCTCAAGGGGCTTTCGGCGATGGTGCTGGGTGGCATGGGCAATATCTGGGGTGCGGTGATCGGCGGGCTCGTCATCGGCCTCGTCGAGATCTTCGCGGTGGGCGCGCTCTCGGCCGATCATGTGAATGTGGTGGTCTTCGGCATCCTGCTCTTGAGCCTGATCATCAAGCCGACCGGCCTCTTCGGGGACCCCGCGCTTGGGCAGCAAAAACTGTGAGCGGCTATACCGCCGCCATCCTGACGCTGCTGGCGATCAACATCATCGCCGCCTATGCGGCCTGGCTGCCGCTCGCGGCGGGACAGGTGAACCTCGGCACGGCCGGCTTCATGGCGATCGGCGCCTATTCCTCCGCCGTGCTGAGCAATGAGTTCGACTGGTCCCTGCCCATGGCCATCGCGGCCGGCGCGGTCTGCGCCGGCGGCCTCGCCATGGCCATCGGCGGGCCGGTGCTGCGAACGCGTGGGCTCTATCTCGCGCTCGCCACGCTCGCCTTCAATGAGGTGGTGCGGGGCATCCTGATCAATCTCGATGTGGTGGGGGGTGCGGCCGGCTATCCCGTGATCGGCCATCTGGGCTTGGCCCCCATCGCCGCCTGCGCGGCCGGTGTCTTCCTGCTGGCGCTCTGGCTGGGGGCGAGCCGGTTGGGGATGAACCTGCACGCCATCGAGCAGGATGAGACGGTGACGGCGCTGTTCGGCGTGCACGTGCCCTTCACGCAGCTTGCCGCCTTCACCATCGGCGGCGTGCTGGCGGGTCTGGCAGGCGGGCTCTACGGGCATCATTTCTCCTTCATCGAGGGGCAGCATTTCAGCGTGCTGCTCTCGGTCACCATCGTGCTCTCGGTGGTGCTGGGCGGGACGCAGACGGTCTGGGGGCCGGCCATCGGCGCTGCCTTCTTCACCCTGCTGCCGGAGATCTTCCGCGGGGCAGCCGCCTGGCGCTACGTCCTCTTCGCCGCCGCCGTCATCCTCGTCATGGCGATCCGGCCGCAGGGCCTGCTGACGCGGGCCGACCTCATGCGGTTGCGCCGGGTGGTCCGGCTGGCATGAGCGCGCCGCTGCTCGACATTCGCGGCCTGCGCAAGAGCTTCGGCGGCCTGGATGTCGTGCGGGGCCTTGACCTGCAGGTGGGGCAGGGCGAGCGCGTGGCGCTGATCGGCCCCAATGGCGCGGGCAAGACCACCGTCTTCAACCTGATCAACGGCTATTACGCGCCGGATGCCGGAGAGATCCGGCTGGGCGGCGTGGACCTCGTGCCCATCGCGCCCCGCCGCCGCATCCGCCATGGCCTGGCGCGCTCCTTCCAGAACATCCGGCTGATCGGGCATCTCACGGTGCTGGAGAATGTGCTGCTGGGCGCGCATGTGCATGCCGGCGGGCCGCTCGCCATGCTGTTGCCGCTCGGGCTGGGACGGGGTCGGCGGCTGCGCGAGGAGGCGCGGGCGCGCCTGGCCGAAGCGGGGCTCGCGGACCATGCCGGCAGCCTGGCGGCCGGTCTCGCCTACGGGTTGCGCAAGCGCGTGGAGGTGGTGCGCGCGCTGATGGCGCGGCCGCGCCTCCTGTTGCTGGACGAGCCCTGCGCCGGGTTGAACACGCAGGAGCGCGGCGCCCTTCTGGCTGAGCTGCATCGCGTGGCCGAAGGCGGCGTCACGCTTCTGGTGGTCGAGCATGACATGCATTTCGTGGGCGGGCTGTGCGGGCGCGCTGCCGTCCTGAATTTCGGCGAGAAGATCGCGGAAGGCACGCCGGCCGAGATCGCGCGAGAGCCCGCCGTGATCGAGGCCTATCTGGGCCATGCGCCGGAGCGCTACGCGCATGCTTGAGGCGGCCGGAATCTCCGCGGCCTATGGGCCGGTGAAGGCGCTCGCCGAGGTGTCGCTCACGGTGGCCGAGGGCGATGTGATGGCCGTGCTCGGCGCCAATGGCGCGGGCAAGACGACACTGCTGCGAACGCTGCTTGGCCTGCTGCCGGCCCAGGCGGGACGCATCCGCTTTCGGGGCGAGGACATCACGCGCCTCAAGCCCGCCGAGCGCGTGCGGCGCGGCCTCGTCATGGTGCCTGAGGGGCGGCGTGTGCTGACGAGCCTGACGGTGGAGGAGAACCTCCTCATGGGCGCCTATCCGCGGCGCGACACGCCGGGTCCCGCGGAGCTGGACGCCATCTATGGCCGCTTCCCGAACCTCGCGCAGCGGCGGCACATGAAGGCCGTCGTGCTTTCGGGTGGCGAGCAGCAGATGCTGGCCATCGGCCGCGCGATGATGGCGCGGCCGAAGCTGATCATGCTGGACGAGCCCTCGCTCGGCCTCTCGCCGCGTCTGACGGCCGAGGTCTTCGCGCTGATCGCGAGCCTGAATGCCGAGGGCATTGCCATCCTGCTGGTCGAGCAGAATGCGATGCTGGCGCTGGAGGCGAGCCGGCACGCGCTGGTGCTGGAGCTGGGCCGCACCGCCTTCGACGGTGCATCGCCCGCGCTGCTGCAGGATGACCGCGTGCGCCGCGCCTATCTGGGCGGCAGCGCGCCCGAGGATACGCCCCACCACACCCCACCGGAAGGAGTTCCCCCATGATCCGCCGTCGCCCTCTGCTGCTGGCCGGGCTTGCCATGCCGGCCATCGCCACCGCGCAATCGGGCCCGCTGCCGCTGGGCTTCACCACGGCCAAGTCGGGCAACTGGGTCTCGCTCACCCGGCGCAACGAGATCGCGGTGAACCTCGCCGTCGAGGAGGTGAATGCGGCGGGTGGCATTCATGGCCGGCCCATCGCCATCCGCACCTTCGATACCGCGTCGCGTCCCGAACAGGCGGCGATCGCGACGCGGCAATTCGCGGAGGATGACGGCGCGCTGGCGGTGATCGGGCCCTTCAGCAGCAGCGAATGCCGCGTGGCCTTCCCGGTCGGCGACCGGCTGGGCATCGCGCAGATGGCCATCGCCAGCAGCGCGCCGGGCCTCGCCGCGCCCTTCCGCTTCGCCTTCCGCAACACCTCTGACGAGGCCTATCTCTTCGAGCGCCTGCTCTCCGTGGTGCGCGAGCGCGGCATCGAGACGCGCAACGCCGCCATCGCCTATACGACCGATGAGGTGATCGGCCGCTCCATGGGCACGGATGTGTTTCCGCGCCTGTTGCAGGCGGCGGGGATTCCGGTCACCGGCTCCGTCTCCTTCCCGGTGGCCGCCTTCGACATGTCGGCGCAGGTCGCGCAGATGCGCGGCGCCGCGCCGGACCTGGTCTGCATGGGCGGCCCGCCCGAGCCCGCCATCGTGCTGGTGCGCGAGATGCGGCGCCAGGGCATGCGCGGGCGCATCGTGGGCGGCACCACCATCGTGGATGTGAACCTGCCCTCGCGCATGGGCGCGGATGGCAATGGCACGCTGGTCTCCTCCACGCATTTCTACAATTTCGACAGCCCGCGCGCGATCGCCTTCCGCGACGAGTTCGTCCGCCGCGCCCAGGCGGCCGGCGAGACGGGCGACCTGCGCCCCGGCATGTATGACGCGGCGGCGCACAGCATCGTGCATTTCTACGCCGCCGCGATGCGCCAGGTGCGCGTGACGGGCGAGCGCGCGCGGCTCGCCGCCGAGCGCGCCGCGATCCGCGATGCGCTGCGCGCCATGCGCAATGTGGAGACCATCGAGGGCACGCTGGCCCGCTTCACCGAGCAGGGCGACGCGCTGAAGACCACCTATGTGCTGGAGGTGCGTGACGGCAGCTTCGTGCTTGTCGGCAGCCGCCCGCCGCCGGCCAATGCCTGAGGCCGCGGCGATGCGGCTCGAACTCCGGCGGTCCTTCGTGATGGTGGATCAGATCGAGGTGCCGCCGGGCAGCCGCGACACGGGCCCGCCGCTGCGCCGCGTGGCGGTGACGGGCGTGGTGGCGAACCCCTATGCCGGGCAGGGCTTCGTCGAGGATCTCTCGGCGAGCATCGCGGCGAGCGAGGCGGTGGGGCGCGAGCTTTCCGCCATGGCGGTCGCCGCCATGGGGGCGCACGCCATCGAGAGCTACGGCAAGGGGGCTGTGGTGGGCCTGGCGGGCGAGCAGGAGCATGCGAACGCCATGCTCACGACGATCTTCGCCGAGCCCTTGCGTGCGGCGGTGGGTGGCGGCCTCGCCTGGCTGCCCTCCTTCACCAAGCGCGGCGCGCCGGGGACCATGATCGACGTGCCGCTGGCGCATAAGGACGCGCTCTATGTCCGTTCGCATTATGACGGCATGACGCTGATGCTGCCCGATGCGCCGCAGGCGGATGAAGTGGCGCTCATCATCGTCATCGCCAATCGCGGGCGCATCGATGCGCGCGTGGGCGGGCTGAAGGCCGCTGAGATTTCGAAGCGCGACGGGCTGCGCTGATGCGCTGCGCCATCGTGAACCTGGGCGGCCTTGCCACGGGTGATCTCGCCGCGCCGCTGCGCGAGGCCGAGGCCATCCTGATGGAGGCGGGGCGAATCAGCCGCATCGGCACGCTGGATGCGGCGACACTGGAAAGCTGCGACGTGGTGGTGGATGCGGGGGGCACGCTCGCCGCACCGGGGCTGATCGACAGCCATGTCCACATCACCTTCGGCGACTATACGCCGCGCCAGCGCACGGTGGGCTTTCTGGAGAGCTACCTGCATGGCGGCGTCACCACCGCCATCACCGCCTCCGAGGTGCATGTGCCGGGGCGGCCCAAGGACCCGGCGGGGGTGAAGGCGCTGGCGCTGGCCGCGGCCGCCTGCTTTCGCGACTATCGGCCGGGCGGCATGCGCGTGCATGCGGGCTCGGTCATCCTGGAGCCGGGGCTGACGCCGGAGGATCTGCGGGAGCTGGCCGCGGCCGGGATCTGGCTCGCCAAGGCCGGTTTCGGCGCCTTTCCGACGCCGCATGACTATGCGCCCCTGATGCAGGCGGCGCGCGCGGCGGGCATGATCACCACCATGCACACCGGCGGCTCCTCCATCCCCGGCTCCTCGGGCATCTGGGCCGAGCATGTGCTGGCGAGCCACCCGCATGTCAGCTTCCATGTGAATGGCGGCCCCGTCGCCATGCCCGAGCCCGGCTTCGTGCGGTTGGTGAAGGAGAGCGACATCGCGCTGCAGATCTGCACCGCGGGCAATCTCCGCACGGCGCTGCTGACCGCGAAGCTGCTGGAGGAGGCGGGGCAGCTGGAGCGCCTGCTCATCGCCACCGATACGCCGACCGGCAGCGGCATCATGCCGCTCGGCATGCTCTACACGATGAGTCACCTGGCCAGCCTGGGCGGCATGGCGCCGGAGATCGCGATCGCCGCCGCCACCGGCAACAACGCGCGGGTCTATCGGCTCAACTCCGGCATCCTGGCGGAGGGGCGGGATGCGGATGTGATCCTGCTCGATGCCTGCGCCGGCGGGGCTTGCGGCGATGCCCTCTCGGCGCTGCGCAATGGCGATATTCCCGCCGTCGGCGCGGTGTTTTCCGCAGGCGTGCCGCGCTTCGTCGGGCGCAGCCGGAACACGCCCGCGACCATCCGCGATGTGCGCGTGGCGGCCTGCCGGTTGCCGATGGATTTCTCCGCCGCCGCGCATTGAGGTGACGACACCTCAAGCGCGCGGCAGGCCCGACCAGCCGCGCAGGCGCAGGCCGAGCCATGCACCGGGCAAGGCGGCGGCAAGCCAGACCAGCCCGTGCAGGCTGCCCGAGGCGGTGCCGCTGATGAACGCGCCGATGTTGCAGCCATAGGAGAGGCGGCCGCCCACCCCCATCAGCAACCCACCCAGCGCCGCGGCGATCACGCCCTGCGTGCCGATGGCGACGCGGTGGCGCATGCGCCCCGCACCCGCTGCGGCCAGCAGCGCGCCGAGGAACATCCCCACATCGGTCAGCGCCGTCACATGGCCGAGCCAGGGCCCCTCCAGCCCCGCAGCGGCATGCGCCGCCATCCAGTAGTCGGCTGCCCCGGCATCCAGGCCGAACCAGCGCAGCGCCTTGGCCCCCCAGATGGTCAGCCCGAAGGTGATGCCCCAGGGCTCGCGCGCCAGCAGGAAGATCAGCCCGGCCAGGGCCGCGATCAGCGCGGCATGGCCGAAAGGTGCTGCCACCAGGCGGGGCGCGCGCCGCAGCAGCAGCCAGGCCAGCGCGAGCAACATCGCTTCCATCGCCAGCACGCCGCCCCAGGGGCCGAGGCTCTCCAGCAGGTCGAGATGGCCGAGGCTGGGAAGCCGTGCCTCCAGCGCTGGTGCGAAGAGGCTGCCCGCCACGCCGCCCAGGCTGAAGAAGGGCAGGGCCACCCACATGCGGCGCGAGCCCTCGCCCGCCGCGACCACGGCGCCGGAGGCGCAGCCATTGGTCATCTGCATGCCGAAGCCCATCATCGCGGCACCCAGGATGAGCGAGAGGTTGATGGGTGCGACGAAGCGCGTGTAGCCGGGGTCGGCCGCGGCGAGCGGCAGGATCAGCGGCAGCAGCAGGGCGGGAATGACGAGCGAGGCCGCCATGGCCCGGCCATCACCGGCGAGCAGGAATTGCCGGTAGCCGCCCGCGAAGCCGAAGCCCACGCGCACGAAGACGGCGCCCATCGCCACGGCGGTCAACAGCAGGCCGAGCCGCTGCCCATCCCCCTCGCGCATCAGCAGCATGAGCAGCCAGGACAACGCCAGGAGGCCCAGCAGGGCCGGCGCGCGGTCACGCAAGACCGGTCACCGTTCGGGTGGCGGCCAGCGCCAAAGGACCAGCGGCCAGAGCAGGATGAGGCCCGGCAGCAGCAGCGGGCGGAAGGCATGGGCGCCGCGCGCGGCCGGTGTCGCGCGCTCGATCGGCCCCGCCAGGAAGGCCAGCGCGACGGCGAGGCCGCCCGCGCCATACCCCGCCAGCAGGCCCAGCAGCAGCCGGGCCGCTTCCGCGCTCAGCATTCAGCCGAGATAGTCATGCACCACCTCTCCCAGTTCGAGCGTGAGATCCGCGAGGAGATGCGTGGCGGAGAGCACCTCCAGCACCGGCAGCTCCGCCACCGGCGCCAGCGCATGCGGCACCAGGGACAGGGCTGCCGGGCCGGTCCAGCCGCCATGCAGCACGATGTCGGCCAGGTGGTAGCGCACCAGTTCGCAGATGCGCGGCCGACCATCCACATGCGGGATGATCTTGAGCAGGAAGCCCGGCTCCTCCAGCGCGGCGCGCAGCGCCGGCGCGGGCAGGGGACGGTGCTTGTAGCCCATGCTGGCGCTCGCCACCCGCACGCCGCCGACATCGAGCGTGCCGACCAGCGTGTCATGCTCCACCCGCAGCACGGGGGAGGCGAGCTTCTTCGGAAAACCCCAGAGCTCGCGCCCCCCCGCGATGGGCGGATCGTCATCCAGATACATGGCGTGCACGTAGCCGCCATGCTGATCCCCGAACCGCACCGGGATCACCTGACCGCTCTCGGTGTAGTCGCCGAAGCCGGTGCTGTCGGGCATGCGGATGAACTCGTATTTCACGATGGGTTCGGGGGCCACGAGCGGCTTGGGCAGGATGCGCGCCAGCGCCGCAGGATCGGTCCGGTAGGCGATGATGAGGTATTCCCGCCGCAGAAAGCGATAAGGCCCCGGCGGATAGGAGGGGTTGGTGAGCGGCATGGCGAAGGCGCGGGCGCGAACCTGGTCGGGCGTCATGCGCCGTCCTCCGCTTCGAGGTAGTCGTGCAGCACGGTGCCGAGGGCGAGCGTCACATCGGCGATGACATGTGTGGCGCCGCGCAACTCCAGCACGGGCAGCTCCGCCACGGGGGCCAGGGCGTGCGGCATGAACTGCAGCGTGGCCGGGCTGCTCCAGGCACCACGCACGGTGACGTCGGTCAGCGTGAAGCGCACCAGCTCGCAGATGCGGGGCGTGCCGTCGACATGCGGGATGATCTTCAGCAGCACCCCCGGCTCGGCCAGCATCGCTGCCGCCGCGCCGCCGGGCAGCGCGCGGTGCTTGAAGCCCATGCTGCCGACCGCCACCGGCAACGGCCCGAAATCGAGACGTCCGACCAGCGTGTCCCGCTCCACGGCGAGAGCCGGCCGCGCCAACTTCTGCGGAAAGCCCCAGAGCTCGCGCCCACCCGCGATGGGGGCATGCGCGTCGAGGTACATCGCGTGCACATAGCCGCCCGCCTCGCCGCCGGGCAGGCGCACCGGGATGACCTGCGCCGCGCCGTGATAGACACCGAAACCCGTGCCATCCGCGATCCGCACGAACTGGAAGCGCGCCGTCTCGCCCAGGGGCGTCAGCGGCTCGGGGACCAGATCGCGCAGCTTCGCCGCCTCCGTGCGGTACTCGATCGTGAGGTATTCCCGCCCCGTGAAGCGATAGGGCCCTGCCGGATAGGAGGGGCTGGTGCGCGGCATGGCGAAGGCGCCCTCGCGAATCGCGGCCTCCTCCATCAGGCGAGCTTCCGGCGCTTCATCGGCGCGACGACGGCCGGCACCTGGTCCTCCGCGGGTCTTGCCTCGTGCCGGGCGGCGCCCGCCACGTCGAAGCTGCGCGCACCGAGTTCCGCCGGCATGGGGGCGAGCCAGGGCGAAGCCTCCAGCGTCTGCCGCGCATCGGCCAGGCCCTGTGCCCAGCGGCGTTCCATGGTCGCGCGGCTGAATTCGTAGTCCTTCGCCTGGCCTTGCGCGACATCGCCGCGATGGATGAGCTGCACGATGTCCATCGTGGTCACGCAGCCGAAATCGTAGAGGTAGCGGCCCTCGGGCGTGTTCCGCAGCGCGTCGGGCAGCTTGTCCCACAACGTGTTGATGTTGTGCCGCAGGTCATGCGCACGGGCCAGCATGTCGCTCGCGGCACGGGTGCGGCTGCTGTAGCGGATGTCCTTCTCGCGCTCCTGCACCTCCTCGATGGTGCGCGGCAAGGAGCCTCGCGCGGGGAAGAGATCCACCTGGAAACTGAGGCGGGAGCGGCGGGGGACCTGCGAGACGACGTATTGCAGCGGCGTGTTGGAGACGAGGCCGCCATCCCAGTACATCTCGCCGTCGATCTCGATGGCGGGGAAGCCGGGCGGCAACGCGCCGCTCGCCATCACGTGCTGCGGGCCGATCGCTGTCTCGGCATTGTCGAAATAGACCATGTTGCCGGTGCGGATGTTCACGGCGCCGATGCTGAAGCGCATCTCGCGCGCGTTGATGCGGTCGAAATCCACCAGCGCCTCGAGCGTGCCGCGCAGCGCGTCGGTTTCGTAGAAGCTGACGCGGCTTTCGCCGAACAGCCAGTAGGCGGCGGGGCGTGGCCGGAAAAAGCCGGGCTGGCCCAGCATGAGGGCACGCAGGGCCGCGGCCGGCCGAGGGTCGCTCCAGGTCGAGAGCGAGGTTTCGAGCCAATCCGCCCAGAGCGAAGGCGGCGCGGTGATGGACTCCCAGAACATCCTGAGGCGCTCCACCCGCCGCTCCGGCGCATTGCCCGCGATGATGGCGGCGTTGATGGCGCCGATGGAGATGCCGGCCACCCAGTCGGGCAGGTATTCGCTTTCGGCGAGCGTCTCATAGACACCGCCCTGGTAGCTGCCGAGCGCGCCGCCGCCCTGCAGCACGAGCGCCACCTTCTTGTCATAGGCGGCGGGGCGCTTGGGGATGGGCTTTTCGGGCATGGGCATCTCCTACTCCCCCGCTTCGAGGTGGGACGCGGGCCGGTTACGGGGCGGGCGCGTGACATCGCCGCAAGCCTCCAGGCGCTGGTGCAGCGCCTCCCGCGCGCGGTGCAGGTTCACCTTGATGGCGCCGACCGTGCGGCCCGTGGCCTCGGCCGCGGCGCGCAGGTCCATGCCGCCGATGGCGACGAGCTCGATCACCTGGCGCTGGGCCGGGGGCAGCAGGGCGATGAACACCCCCAGTGAATCGGCCAGGAGCCCGCCGGTGACGCCACCGTCCGCGCCGGCGCTCTGCCAGGCCAGGCTGTGGGTGCGCCAGGCCAGTCTGCGGCGATCTTCCCGCATGTCACGCCGCCAGCGATCCTTCGCGCAATGGCGGGTGATTCCGATCAGCCAGGGCAGAAAGGGACGGGCGGGATCGTAGTTCTCGCGGCTGCAATACAGGGCCAGAAGGGTGTCCTGCACCACATCGTCCAGGTCGGCAGCCGCGACCCCCCGGTTACGCGCGACCTGCCGCAGGAGCGGCGTTACCCGACGAACCAGCTCCGCATAGGCCTGAGTCTCGCCGGCCTTGATGTCGGCCATCAGCTCCTCAAGCCGTCGCGGGGGATCCGCTGCCGGGACGCGAGAGATGCGCTCCCGCCCTTGGCACAGCTTGGCGCGGTGCAATTCCATTGAGCCTTGTCTCCTGCAACCTGGAGACGAGGCTCGCTGAAACGGTCGCGCATTCGATAGCAACTCCCTGCGCCGTTTGTTGAATTCCGGGCATCAGTTGGGCCCCCGCTCAATTCCGTCCGGCGGCGGGAACCAGGGCGCCGGTCAGCGCTCCGGCCGCGTCGGACAGCAGGAAGGCGATGAGGCGCGCCACCTCCTCCGGCCGCACCCAGGCGCCTGGCTCCGCCCCCGGCATGGCGGCGCGGTTCTGCGGCGTGTCCATGGTGCCCGGCAGCACGGCGTTCACGCGCAGGCCGGTGCCGCGCAACTCCTCCGCGTAGCTCTCCACCAGCCGCAGCACCGCGCCCTTCGACGCCGCATAGGCGCCCATCTCCGCCGGCGCCTTCAGGGCGGCGAGCGCGCCGACCGCACACAGGCTGCCCCGGCCGGCCGGGCGCATCGCGGCGATGGCGGCGCGAAAGATGTTCAGCGTCGAGAGCAGGTTCAGCCGGAACATCGCCTCCCATTCCGTCGGCCCGGCTTCGGTCAGCGGCTGCATGGCGAAGCCGCCCACCGTATGCGCCACGCCATCCAGCCGGCCGAATCGCGCCATGACACGGGCGATGCCCGCCTCGCAGGATGCGGCGTCCAGCAGGTCGAGCCCCGGGAGGGCGAGATGCGCCGTGGCGTCAGGAAGGTCAGGCGGCAAGAGGCTTGCCGCATCGCCCATCCGGTCCACCGCCACCAGCGTCGCGCCCTCCTGAGCGAGGCAGGCGAGCGTGGCGCGGCCGAGATTGCCGGCGGCGCCGGTCACGAGGATCACGCGACGGGGATCATGGGTCATGCGGGTCTCCGGGGGTGTGTTCGGTCCAGCGGGCGAGCAGGCCGAGGGCAGGAAAGAGCAGCAGGCCGCGCGCCAGCGGCCCGAGATCCGGCAGGGCCAGGATCGCGGCCGCCAGCGCGAAGGGCGCGAGGCGCCTCACCCGGGCGGCTCGGCGTGGAAGATGAGGAGGCGCCCCAACCGCTCCACCCGGCCTTCGAGGGTCACGCGGCGACCGATGAGGGGGCGGAGCGCGGCATCCATCGGCCCGCCATCGGGCCCCGCCAGCAGCAGATAGGCGTGGCCGAGCAGCGGCGCCTGGCTGACGAAGACCGCCGGGATTCCCCCGTCCAGGCACAGCGCGGCGCAGGCGCGATGCGCGATGCCGATGCCCGGCCGCATGCCGTCGGCCGCGCATTTCCCGTCGCAGATCTCGCCGGTGATGCGCCAGCGGCCGAGCGCCTCGCGGGCGGGCGGCGTGGCGCCGCCCAGGGCCCGCGGCGGTGCGCCGAGGACGAGCATGGCGATGTCCCCGCGCGAGAGGAGGAAGCCCTCGGCCGTCACGCGCTGCCCGTCCAGAACGCTGAGATCGCCCGGCGGGCGCTGCTTGCCGTCGCCGGCCAGCAGCAGCGTGCGCATCCCGCCGCCCTCGCCCACATGCAGCAGCGGATAGGGGCGCAGGGTGAGCACGCCGGTCACGCCGGGCTCGGGCATGGGCAGGCTCGGCAGGGGGGCGCCGCCGGTCGCGAAGCGCGGCCCCGCCGGGTCCTGCGGGGCGAGGCCGAGGATGAGGCCGAGGCCGAGCAGCATGAGCGGCAGGCCCAGCGCCAGGCGGCGCAGGAAGGCGCGCAGATGCGCCGGCGGGCGCGCCGCCCAGCCCACGAAGATCTCCTTCACGGCAGCACCAGGGCGGGCACATGCGTGCCCGGCGGATTGGCGCGCGGATCGAGCCAGATCCAGCCGCCTACCAGCCGCAGCCGGTAGGTCGCGATACGCTCGGTGAAGGGTGGCGGCGAACGCCCATCCTCCAGCCGGTACTGGTAGCCATGCCAGGGGCAGGTGATGCAGCCATCCAGCACCTGGCCCTCGCCCAGCGGCCCGTGCTGGTGCGCGCAGAGATGACTGACCGCGGAGAGCCGCCCCTCATGCCGGAAGATCGCGACCTTCTCGCCGCCGGGCGGGCGGACCACGAGGGCGCGACCTTCGGGGATCGCCGCGGCGCGGCCGGCGATGAGCCAGGGCGCGACGGGCGCGGGCGGCGCGATGTCCGCATCCACCCGCGCCTCGCGGCTGGCGGCGATCAGGTGCAGCGCGAGCAGCGCGCACACCGCGAGCCCGAGCAACAGGGCCAGAGGCAGCGCCCCCGGATCCTGCAGCCGGCCAAAGGCGAGGTGAGCGACCACCGCCGCATAGGCGAGATAGATCAGCTGGTGCAGGCCCTTCCACAGGCCGGGGCCCAGGAAGGCCAGCCAGAAATCATGGCTCGTCGCCGCCAGCAGGATGAGGACGCAAAGCGCCAGCAGGCCGAAGGCGATGAAGGGAAGCGCGCCCGGCTCCGTGGTCAGCAGCGCGACGGCGCCGGGCGTCGGGCTGAAGGCGAAGTGCCAGCCCAGCACCTCGGCCGCATGCGCCAGCGCCAGCAGGCAGGTGACGACGCCGAGGTGGCGGCGGTTGTAGAGCAGCGGCAGGAAGCGCGGATCGAGCCGCGCCAGCGGGCCGATGGCGAGCGCCAGGGTCAGCAGCAGGAAGGCGCCGCTGCCGAAGGCGCGCATGCGCAGGCTCTGGTCGTCGAGCGGCGTGGCGCCCAGCAGCGGTGCGAGCCGGACATAGGCGACGAGATAGGCCGCGACACCTCCCAGCAACGCCGCGTCATACAGGATCTTGCTGCGCGTCCAGCCGACGGGGACGAAGCGGTGGCTCATGGCGGGGCGATCCGCACCGGCACCTCGCGCGCGGGGGCCGCGGCGCGCTGCCACAGCGCGGCGCCGAGGATCAGCGGCAGCAGGACCAGCAGCGCGCGCCAGGCCAGGAGATGCACCCGCCGATGCCGGAGGCGCATCGCGCTACTCCATGCACCAGCCATGGCTGACGATCAGCGACTGGCCGGTGAGCGCGTTGGAGGGTGCGGCGGCGAAGACATGGACCGCCTCCGCCACATCCTCCACCGTGGTGAACCGGCCATCCACCGTCTCGCGCAGCATGACGTTGCGGATGACCTCCTCCTCGGAGATGCCGAGCGCGCGCGCCTGCTCCGGGATCTGCTTCTCGACCAGCGGCGTGCGCACGAAGCCGGGGCAGACGACGTTCGCGCGCACGCCATGCGCCGCGCCCTCCTTCGCCACCACCTTGGCGAGCCCGATCAGCCCGTGCTTCGCGGTGACATAGGCCGATTTCAGCAGCGAGGCCTCCTTCGAATGCACCGAGCCGATGTAGATGATGCTGCCGCTGCCCTGGCGATACATCTGACGCAGGCTGGCGCGCGTCGTGAGGAAGGCGCCGTCCAGGTGGATCGCGAGCATCCGCTTCCATTCGGCGAAGGGATAATCCTCGATCGGGTGGACGATCTGGATGCCGGCATTGCTCACCAGGATGTCCAGGCGGCCGAAGCGCCGGACGACCTCGGCCACGGCCGCCTCCACCATCGCCTCGTCCGAGACGTCCATCGCCACCGCCTCGGCCTGCAGCCCTTCGGCCCTCAGGGCAAGGGCGGAGGCCTCGGCGGCGGCCGGCGAGAGATCGGCCAGCACCGCCACCGCGCCAGCCTGCGCGAGGCGCCGCGCGATGCCGAGGCCGATGCCGCCGGCGCCGCCGGTGACGATGGCGACCTGGCCGTTGAGGCTGGCAGGGGGCATGGGAATTCCTTTGCGGGCTCGCGGGGGGCGGGGCGCCTTCCGCCTCGTCCTCTCTTCTCCGCTGTGCGCGGCGTGGTTACAGCGCCGGCTGTCGCGATGGACGGGACCCGCGGCCGGCGCTATGTTTGGCGGCATACAACGCGCCCGAGGAGATCCGGCATGCGCCGCAGCGCCTTCCTGTCCGTCTTCGCCGCGCTCGCGCTGTCGTTGGGCGCGACGGGTGCGGCCCGCGCGCAGGAGGCGGTGACGGTCTTCGCGGCCGCCAGCCTGACGGATGCGCTGCGTGACCTCGGCGCCCAATGGGCCGCGCGCGGCAACCCCGCGCCGCGCTTCTCCTTCGCCGCCTCCTCCGCGCTGGCGCGGCAGATCGAGCAGGGCGCGCCGGCGGATCTCTTCATGTCGGCCGACGAGGCCTGGGCGAACTACCTGCAGGACCGCAACCTGCTCGTGAATGCGACGCGCAGCTCGCCCGTCGGGAATGCGCTGGTGCTGATCGCGCCCGCGCAGGCGGCGCGGCCAGTCACGCTCACGCGCGGAACGGACCTCGCCGCGCTGCTCGGCCCGCAGGGGCGCATCGCCACGGGCGACCCGGCGCATGTCCCGGTGGGCCGCTATGCCCAGGCCGCGCTCACCTGGATGGGGCAATGGCCGGCGCTCTCGCCGCGCCTGGCGCGCGCCGAGAATGTGCGCGCCGCGCTGCTGCTGGTGGAGCGGGGCGAGGCGCCGCTCGGCATCGTCTATGCGACGGATGCGGCGGCGAGCCCGGGCGTGCGCGTCATCGGGACCTTTCCGGCCGAAAGCCATGCGCCCATCACCTATCCCTTCGCGCTGACGCGCCGCGCCGAGGGGAATGCGCAGGCGCGCGCGCTGCTCGCCTTCCTCACCGGGGCGGAGGCGGCGCCTGTCTGGCAGCGCTTCGGCTTCACGCTGCCGCGGTGAGTGTCTGGCTGAGCCCCGAGGAGTGGACGGCGGTGCGCCTCAGCCTGGAGGTGGCGACGCGCTCCGTCGCCGTCTCGCTGCTGCCGGCGGTCGGCGTCGCCTGGCTGCTGGCGCGCGGGCGCTTCCCGGGGCGCATCCTGCTGGATGCGCTGGTGCACCTGCCGCTGGTGGTGCCGCCGGTGGTGGTGGGCTGGGGGTTGCTGATGCTCTTTGGCATCCGGGGCCCCATCGGCGCGCCGCTGCACGAGTGGTTCGGCATCCGCCTCGTCTTCACCACCGAGGGTGCCGCGCTGGCCACCGCCGTCATGTCCTTCCCGCTGATCGTGCGCGCGGTGCGCCTCGGGCTCGAGGGCGTGGATGAGGGGCTGGAGGCGGCGGCGCGCACGCTGGGCGCGGGGCCGGTGGACCGCTTCCTCACCGTCACGCTGCCGCTGATGTCGCCGGGCATCCTGGCCGGCGCGGTCACCGCCTTCGCGGCGGGGCTGGGGGAATTCGGCGCCGTCATCACCTTCGCCTCCAACATCCCGGGCGAGACGCAGACGCTGCCGCTTGCCATCTATGCCGCGACGCAGACGCCGGGCGGCGAGGCGGTGGCGGCGCGGCTTGCCTTCGTCTCCTTCACGCTGGCCGTCTGCGGCCTGCTGCTGGCGGAGCTGATCGCGCGGCGCATGGGGCGGCTGCTGGGGCGCGCCGCGTGATCGGCGTCGCGCTGCGGCATCGCTTCGGCCGGGCGGGCTTCGCGCTCGACGTCGCGTTTGACGCGCCGCCGGCCGGGGTGACGATGCTGTTCGGCCCCTCGGGTTGCGGCAAGAGCACGATCCTCTCGGCCGTGGCGGGGCTGCTGCGGCCGGATGCGGGCCGGGTCGCCGTCGGCGAGGCCGTCCTGCTCGACACCGCGCGGCGCATCTGCGTGGCGCCTGAACACCGGCGCTGTGGCGTGGTGTTCCAGGAGGCGCGGCTGTTTCCGCATCTCAGCGTGGAGACCAATCTGCGCTACGGCCTGAAGCGCGCGCCGGCCGATGCCGCGGGCCCCGGCTTCGAGGAAGTGGTGGCGCTGCTTGGCATCGGGCACCTCCTGGCGCGGCGCCCGGCCGGGCTTTCGGGCGGCGAGCGGCAGCGCGTGGCGCTCGGGCGCGCTTTGCTGTCCCGCCCCCGGCTGCTGCTGATGGACGAGCCGCTCGCTGCGCTGGATGCGGCGCGCCGGGCGGAGGTGCTCCCCTTCCTTGCGCGGCTGCGCGATGTGGCCGGGTTGCCCATCCTCTACGTCACCCACGCGCTGGAGGAGGTGGATGCGCTGGCGGATCACCTCGTGCTGCTGGAGGCCGGGCGCGTCGTCGCCGCCGGCCCGGCCGAGGCGCTGTCCATGCGCACGGACCTGCCGCTGCTCGCCGGGCGGCGCGATGCGGGCGTGCTCCTGGCCTGCACCGTGCGGCGCGCGGTGGGCGGGCTGACGGCGCTGGGCTTCGCGGGCGGGGAATTGCTGACCACGGCGCGCCCGGGGCCGGAGGGCACGCGGCTGCGCATCCGGCTCCGCGCGCGCGACATCGCCATCGCGACGGAGGAGCCACGCGGCCTTTCCACCCAGAACATCCTGCCGGCGACGGTGGCTGACATCACGCCGGGCGGCGATCCGGCCGAGGCCTTCGTGCGCCTCGCGGTCGGGCCCACCCTGCTGCTGGCGCGCATCACGCAGGGCAGCGTGGAGCGGCTGGCGTTGCGGCCCGGCCTGCCGGTCTGGGCGCTGCTGAAGGCCGTGACCTTCGACCATCGCCTGGCGGCGCTGCCGCGGCCGGAGGGCGACGCATGAGCCAAGCGCCCACCGGGCTGCTGAGCCTGCGCATCGACCTGCCGGGCGGACGCATCGGACCCGGCAAGATCAACCTGCTGGAAGCGATCGAGCGCGAGGGCTCGATCTCGGGCGCGGGGCGCGCGCTGGGCATGAGCTACAAGCGCGCCTGGGACCTGGTGGACGCGCTGAACAAGCAGCTGGGCGCGCCGGTGGTGGCGGCGAGCCCGGGCGGCGCGCGCGGCGGCGGTGCCACGCTGACCGAGGCCGGCCGGAAGCTGGTGGCGGATTATCGCGCCATCGAGCGCGCGGCGCAGCGGGCCGCCGGGCCGCGTCTCGCCGCGCTCATGCGGCGGATGGCGCCGTAGCGGCTACCAGGCGGGGAAGGGCGGGCGCGTCCAGGCGGCACGGGCCGCGATGTCCCGTGCCAGGGTGAAGAGATCCGCCTCGCCGCCGAAGCGGCCCACCAGCTGCACGCCGAGCGGACGGCCATCCGCATGCGGGCGGCCGGGGATGCTCAACCCCGGATGGCCCACCGCATTGACCCAGGTGGCGAAGGTGTTCTGGGCCGCCGCATGGCCGGGCTTGCCGCCGATCTCGGCCGGGAATTCATCGTCGATCGCCCAGGCGGGGGAGGCGGCGCTGGGGCAGAGATACACATCCACCTCGCCCCAATTCTCCGAGACCTGGGCGCGGATGGCGGCGAGGCCATCCAGCGCGCGGACATAATCCACGGCACTCATGGCGAGGCCGCGTTCGGCGGCGGCCGCGATGGCGGCGCTCGCTTCCTTGCGCCAGCGCTCCGCGTGCATCTCGGCGGCACGCGCTGCGCCCGCGGAGCTGATGGCGCCCCAGACGCGGCGCACCAGCGCCACGTCATAGGGCGGCGGGCAGGGTGTGACCTCGTAGCCCGCGGCTTCCAGCAACGCCGCGCATTCGGTGACGGCGGCCTCGACCTCGGGGTGCACCAGCTCGCCCTCGTAACGCGCGAACCAGCCGATGCGCGGCTTGCCCCCCGCGCGCGGCGGCGGGAAGCGCAGCGAGGCGGGGTCGCGCTCATCCGGGCCCGCGAGCAGGCCATAGGCGAGTTCGAGATCGGCCAGCTCGCGCGCGACGATGCCGACCGCCTGGAAGTCGATCCCCATGGGTGGGAAGCCATGCCGCCGTGCGAGGCGGCCATTGGAGGGGCGCAGCCCGTAGAGCCCGGTGTAGCTGGCGGGGATGCGCGTCGAGCCGCCCGCATCGGTGACGATGGAGAAGGGCACCATGCCGGCGGCCACGGCGGCGACCGAGCCACCGCTGGAACCACCGGGTGTCAGCGTCACATCCCAGGGGTTGCGGGACTTGCCGTGCAGCGGGCTGTCGGTGCGGCCGGAAAGCGCGAATTCCGGCGTGTTGGTCTTGCCGATGATGACGGCGCCCGCCGCGCGCAGGCGCTCGACCACGATGTCGTCGCAGGGCGGCGTGAAGTCGGACCAGAGGCGGCTGCCCCAATGCGCCGGCATGCCGGCCACCCAGAGATTGTCCTTCACCGCGACGGGCACGCCATCGAGCGGGCTGAGGCGCGTGCCCGCCGCTTGCCGTGCGCCGGCTTCGGCGGCGGCTTTGGCCGCGCCCTCCGGATCCAGGTGCACGAAGGCGCCGAGCGCGGCATCCGCGCGCGCGACACGGGCCAGGGCATCCTCCAGCAGCGCGGCGGGCGTGGTGGTGCGACGCTCCAGCGCTTCGGCCATCCGGGTGGCGCTGAGCGGTGCGGTGTTCTTGTTTGTCATGCAGCGGGGCTTTCGGCTTGGGCGGCGGGGGCGATGGCGAGCATCTCCCGCAGTGCCTGTTCTTCACGAAGGAGGATGCGCGCCACCTGCTCGATCCGGCGCGGATCGAGCCGCTCGGTGATGGCGATGACGGACAGCGAGGCGGGCACGCCGCCGATGCCGTTGCCGACGGCGATCGCGACACCGCGATAGCGCGCGACGATGCGGCCCGAGGTGATGGCGAAGCCGCGCGCGCGCGTGGCCTCCACATAGACGCGGATGCGCTCGGCGGTCAGGCCGTGGCGGCGGTAGCGGCGGGCATTCGCTTCGATGACCGCATCCGCCTCGCCCGGTGGCAGGCTGGCCAGCACGGCCAGCGCGCCGGCGCCCACGCCGAGCGGGCGGCGATTGCCGATCTCGATGGGCAGGGCCTGGATCTCGAAGCTGCCTTCGCGCCGGTCGAGGCAGAGCGCGTCATTCCCGCTGCGGCTGTTGAGATAGGTGGCATCCCCCACCGCGCGGGTGATCCGGTCCAGCGTGCCCGCGCAGAGGCGGCGCGCATCCACGCGCGGCGCCACGGCCAGGCCGAATTCATAGAGCAGGGGGCCGAGGCGATAAGCGCGGCTGGCGGCATCGCGCTCCAGGAGGCCTTCCTGCTGGAGCAGCTTCAGCAGGCGGTGCGCGGTGGGCTGCGGCAGGCCCGCGCTGTCGGCCAGCGTCTTCAGTGTCGCGCCATTGCCGCGCGCGGCCGAGACCTCGCGCAGGAGGGAGACGGCGCGGCGGAGGACGCGCGCGCCGTCGGGCGAAGAGGCAGGCTGGCAGTCCATCGCGCTGATCCCGAATGCGCGCCCAGCCTATCGGGGCGTGAGGCGCCGAAAAAGCCGCAAGTGACATGCATTTCTCACGGAGAATTTCACATCGTGGAAGTGCGGATCGAAATCCCTTGGCAGCGGGGCGGCGGCTTCGGGATGCTCGGCGGATCATCCTGGAAGGGACGCATCATGACGACATCCAGCCTCGCTCGCCGCGGCCTGATCGCCGCCGGCCTTGCCAGCCTTGCCCCGCGCGGCGCGCAGGCGCAGGGCTTTCCCAACCGCTCGGTCCGCGTGATCGTGCCCTTTCCGCCGGCGGGCGCCGCGGATGTGATCACGCGCCTCCTCTCCGAGGCGCTTTCGCGCGAATTGGGCCAGACGCTGGTCATCGAGAACCGCACGGGCAGTGGCGGGCGCATCGGCACCGAGGCCGCGGTGCGCGCCACGCCCGATGGCTACACCATGCTGATGGGCAGCCAGGCGACGAACTCGATCAACCCGGAGCTGTATCGCGATTCCAGCTTCGATCCGGCGCGGGATCTCGTGCCTGTCGCGCTGGTCGGCGGCGTGGGGTCCATCATCTATGTCCGCAACAGCCTGGAGGTGCGCAGCCTGGCCGACCTGCTGGCGCTGGCGCGCCGACGGCCCGGGGAGCTGACCTATGGCTCGGCGGGGAATGGCGGTGCCCCGCATCTCTCGATGGCGCTGCTGGAGGCGATGGCCGGCATCCGGATGACGCATGTGCCCTATCGCGGCACGGCGCCCGCGACCTCCGACCTGCTGGCCGGGCGCATCGATGCGATGAGCGACCCGATCACCACCGCGCTGCCGCATGTTCAGGCCGGCGCGGTGCGCGCGCTGGCGGTGACGACGCCGCAGCGCTTCCCCGCGCTGCCGAACCTGCCGACGGTCGCCGAGGCCGGCGTTCCGGGCTACGAGGCCGTCAGCTACTACGGCTTCTTCGCACCCTCGGCCGTGCCCGCCGAGCCGCTGGCGCGGCTGCGCGCCGCCTGCGCCGCCGCCATCGCCGACCCCGCCGTGGCGCGGCGGCTGGAGGAGCAGGGCATCGTCCGCCTCGGCCTCAACCCCGAGCAATTCGCCGCCTATGTCGCGACCGACCGCGCCCGTTGGGGCCGCGTGATCCGCGATGCCAACATCACCGTGAACTGAGCCAAGGAGAGGCCCCATGGAAATCGTCGATCTGAGCCGCGAGATCTTTCATCGCACGCAGACGCATCCCTCGCATCCGCCGGTGATCATGACGGTGTGGAACGACCACTCCGAGAAGAAATATGCGGGCGATACGGTCTTCACCAGCAAGGCCATGTCCATCGCCTTCAGCGACCATGCGGGCACGCATGTGGATGCGCCGGTGCATTTCGATCCGCGGCCCGGCGCGCTCTCCATCGACCAGGTGCCGCTCACGAACTTCATCACCTCGGCCTTCTGCATCGACCTCTCGCATGTGCCGTTGAAGCACGCGGCGACGGTGGAGGAGGTGCAGGCCGCGGTGAAGGCCTCGGGCGAGACGATCCGCAAGGGCGATACGGTGCTGATCCTGATGGGCACCAATGCGCGGCTGCTGGGCAAGCCCGGCTATGGCCACGACTTCCCGGGCCTCTCCATCGAGGCGATCCATTGGCTGGCGGGGCAGGGCATCGGCATGTTCGGCGTGGAGGCGATCAGCCCCGCGCCGGAGGGCGAGCTGAACTTCAAGGCGCACATGGCCTGCGCGGAGCTCGGCATCACGCATATGGAGTGCCTGGCGAACCTGGAGGCCGTGGTGGGGCGCGGGCGCTTCCGCTTCATCGGCCTGCCGCTGAAGATCCGTGGCGGCACGGCGAGCCCGATCCGCGCGGTGGCGCTGTTCGAGTAGGATGCGCGCCGCGCAGGGCGGATCGCCGCCCTGCGCGGTGGCTGCCCGCGCGGGGCGGGGCCATAGTCACGATCCACGAACCAGAGGATCGCACGGCCATGACCGCCCTTCCCATCAGCCGTTTTCCCGTGCCGACGCTGGCGGAGATCCCGGAGGATATCCGTGCGCGCCTGCTCGCCGTGCAGGAGAAGGCGGGCTTCATCCCCAATGTCTTCCTCGTGCTGGCCCGCCGGCCTGAGGAGTTCCGCGCTTTCATGGCCTATCACGACGTGCTGATGGACAAGCCCGGCGAACTCACCAAGGCCGAGCGCGAGATGATCGTGGTGGCCACCAGCAACGCGAACCAGTGCCAGTATTGCGTGGTGGCGCATGGTGCGATCCTGCGCATCCGCGCGAAGAACCCGCTGATCGCCGACCAGGTGGCGGTGAATTACCGCAAGGCGGACATCACGCCCCGCCAGCGCGCCATGCTGGACTTCGCGATGAAGGTGGCGCTCCAGGCGCAGGCGGTGGAGGAGGCGGATTTCGCCACCCTCGCCGAACATGGCCTGGGCCAGGAGGAGGCGTGGGACATCGCGGCGATCGCGGCCTTCTTCGGCATGTCCAACCGCATCGCCAATGTCACGAGCCTGCGCCCCAACGACGAATTCTACACGATGGGGCGCTGAGCCGCCGCCCCGCGCGCCGGACTCGCGCGCGGGATGATCAGGCCCTGGCTCAGCCCGCCCGGTTCACCGGGCAGGTGTTCAGTCCGAGCACGCTGTAGAGCGGGCAATTGCCCATCAGGCCCGTCGCCAGCGGGACGATGCCGATGGCCCCCCACCAGCCGAGCGGGCCGAAGGCGCCCAGCGCCAGAAGGGCCAGGCCCGCCACGATCCTCAGGCCCTTGTCCAGGCCACCGACATTCTTCGTCATCGTCATTCTCCGTCCTGCTGCGACGCGGACCGCGCCCGCGCCATTCTGGGATTTCCCGGTCTTGTTGCCTTGATCGCGGTCAAGGTGGATGGGCCGCCAGGGCACGCTCGGCCCAGGCGGCGATGTCGCGCGCGCGCATGGCACCCGCCTGCCGCGCCACCTCCCGCCCGCCCGCGAAGAGGGCGAGCGTGGGGATGCTGCGGATCTGGAGTTCGGCGGAGAGCGCGGGCGCTTGCTCCGTGTCGATCTTCACGAGGCGGAGGCGCGGCTCGAGCAGGCGCGCGGCCGCTTCGAACTCGGGCGCCATCACGCGGCAGGGGCCGCACCAGGCCGCCCAGAAATCCACCAGCAGCGGCACGCCCGAGAGGCGCAGGTGGCGGCGGAAACCCTCCTCATCCAGCGCGAGCGGCTTGCCCTGGAAGAGCGCCGCCTTGCATTGCCCGCAGCGCGGATCGTCGGCGAGACGCGCGGCCGGGACGCGGTTCACGGCGCCGCAGCCGGGGCAGATGATCTGCAGCGCGTCGCTCATCGCGCCTGCTCCGGAAGCAGGCGGAACAGGCCCATGCCCGCCAGCATGGCGGCGACGAAGAGCCAGGGCTGCCAGCCGCCGAAGCCGAGGGCGGCCAGCGCGGGGCCGGGGCAGAAGCCGGCAAGCCCCCATCCCAGGCCGAAGAGCACGGCGCCGCCGATGAGGCGCGCATCCACCAGGCCGCGTGGCGGCGTGGCGAAGCCTTCCGCGCAGAGCGGCGCGCCGCGGCGGCGGCCCAGCGCGAAGCCGATGGCGGCCACCGGAATGGCGCCGCCCATGACGAAGGCGAGGCTCGGGTCCCAATCGCCCGCCACATCGAGGAAGGCCAGCACCTTGGCCGGATTGGCCATGCCGGAGAGCACGAGGCCGGCGCCGAAGAGCGCGCCTGCCGCCAGCGCCGCGAGGATGCGTGTCATGTCCTCAGCCCCCCAGGACGTGGCGCGTGAGGAAGACGGTGGCGGCCGCCGTCACCATGAAGATTCCGGTCGCGGCGATGGAACGCGGCGAGAGCCGCGCGAGGCCGCAGACGCCATGCCCGCTGGTGCAGCCCGAGCCGAGCCGCGTGCCGAAGCCGACGAGCAGCCCGGCGGCGACGAGTGTCAGCGGGCCGGCCGCGACATGCAGGGCCGGCGCGCCGGCCAGCGCGGCCCAGGCGAGCGGCGCGCCGATAAGGCCCACGAGGAAGGCGATGCGCCAGCCGCGATCGGAACCGATGCTGCCGGCCAGGATGCCACTGATGCCCGCGATGCGGCCGAGGGTCAGCCAGAGCAGGGCGGCCGCGGCGCCGATCAGCGCGCCGCCGGCCAGCGAGGCGAAGGGGGTGAAGCTCGTCATCACAGCACGTCCAGCGGAACCTTGAGGAAGCGCTTGCCATCCGCGCCTGGGGCGGGGAGCTGCCCCGCATGCATGTTCACCTGGAGCGAGGGGATGATGAGGCGCGGCATGGCGAGCGTCGCATCCCGCGCCTCGCGCATCGCGACGAAGACCTCCTCCGTCACGCCGTCGCGCACATGGATGTTCTCCGCGCGCTCGGCGGCGACGGTGGTTTCCCAGCGGATCTCGCGGCCATTGGGGCCGTAGTCGTGGCACATGAAGAGGCGCGTGGTCGGCGGCAGGGCCAGCACGCGCTGGATGGAGCGGTAGAGCACGCGCGCGTCGCCGCCCGGGAAATCGGCGCGCGCGGTGCCGCCATCGGGCATGAAGAGCGTGTCGCCGACGAAGGCGGCGTCGCCCATCACATGCGTCATGCAGGCGGGCGTGTGGCCCGGCGTGTGCAGCGCGACGCAGGGCAGGCCGCCGACGGTATACGTTTCGCCATCGGTGAAGAGGTGATCGAATTCGCGCCCGTCGCGCTGCCATTCGGTGCCCTCGTTGAAGACCTTGCCGAAGGTGTCCTGCACCACGGTGATGCGGTCGCCGATGCCGATCCTGCCGCCCAGTTCGCGCTGGAGATAGGGCGCGGCGGAGAGATGGTCCGCATGCACATGCGTCTCGATCAGCCATTCGACCGTGAGGCCTTTTGCGCGGACATGCGCGATGATGGCGTCGGCCGAGCGCGTGGCGATGCGGCCGGCGGCGTAGTCGAGGTCCAGCACGCTGTCCAGGATGGCGCAGGCGCTGGAGCCGGGGTCCTTCACGACATAGCTGATCGTGTTCGTGTCGGCGTCGAAGAAGGGCGTGACGTCGGGGCTGGGGTGGTGGTCGGCGTGGGACATGGCAGGGCCTTTCACAGGGAGCGCCAGATGATGAAGCCGGCGACGACGAGGACGATGCCGGCGAAGATGCGGGTGAGCGTCTCGCGCCCGGTGGCGAGATGGCGGGCGGCCTGGAGGCCGAGCGCGCCGCCCAGCACGCCACCCGCGATGAATTCGCCGGCGACGGCCCAGTCCACGAGGCCGGAGGCCGCATAGTTCAGCGCCGTGGCCAGCCCGAAGAGACCGACCGCGAGCAGCGAGGTGCCGACGGCGTGCAGCATGGGCATGCCGGTGGCGAGGATGAGGCCGGGGACGATGAGGAAGCCGCCGCCGATGCCGAAGAAGCCGGCCAGCAGGCCGACGCCCAGGCCGATTCCGGCCAGGCGCAGCGCCATGGCGCGGGTCAGCGGGCCGGGCGCTTCCTCGGCGCCCGGGCGGCGCGGGCGCAGCATGGCGAAGCCGATGACGAGCATCATCATCGCGAAGAGCAGGATGAGGCGCTGGCCATCCATCATCTTGCCGAGCGTGGAGCCGGCCAGCGCGCCGGCGAGGCCCGTGGCGCCGAAGATGGCGGCGGCGGCCCAGCGCACATGGCCCGCGCGCGCATGCCCCGCGAAGTTCACGAAGGCATTGGCCGAGACGGCGAGCGCGCCGGTGCCGAGCGCCATGTGCGGCGAGAGGCCGACGGCATAGAGCAGCAGCGGCGTCGCCACGATCGAGCCGCCGGCGCCGACCAGGCCCAGCACGAAGCCGACCAGGCCGCCCGAGCCGATGGCGAGCAGGGCCTCGATCATCGTGCCAGGTTCCAGCCGGCCAGGGCGAAATGTCCGGCCTCGCCGGCGGCTCGCGGCGCTTCGGGTGCCTTGGCGGGCGCGGGTGCGGCCTCGCGCGGGGTGGCCGCCGTGCCGCCGATGGCCGCGCCCCCCATGGCGCTGCGCAGCGCTTCCAGCACGCCGGCGACGCGACGATCGGCCAGGCTGTAGATGATGGATTTCGACTCGCGCCGCGTGGTGACCAGCCCGGCCTCGCGCAGCGCGGCGAGCTGCTGCGAGAGATTGGGCTGGCGCAGGCCGAGTTCGCTCTCGAAGCCGGCCACGGCCAGCTCGCCGTCCAGCAGGCGGCAGAGGATGCGCAGCCGCATGGGATGGGCGAGGGCGCGCAGGAATTCCGCCGCCACCTCGGGGTCGCAGCCCAGCGCGCTCATGGCTTCACCGTCTTGCGGCTGCGCGTCGTGGGCTGGGTCTGGTGATACCAGGCGGGCGTGGCGCTGCGCGCGGCCTCCTCCAGCGTTTGCGGGGGCGGGCGCAAGGCGGGTGCGCCCGGCTGCCAGTCGGCCGGGGTGGAGAGGCCGGAGGCGTCGTGCTCCTGCAGGGCGGCCAGGCTGCGGAGCAACTCCTCCACGCTGCGGCCGGTGCTCATCGGGTAATAGGCCAGCAGGCGGATGATGCCGGCGGGGTCGATCAGGAAGCTGCCCCGCACGGTGGCGGTGCTGGAATCGCCCGGATGGATCATGCCGTAGGCGCGGGCCATGGCCATCGAGATGTCCTCGGCCACGGGGAAGGGGATGGCGACGCCGAACTCGGCCTCGATGGCGCGCAGCCAGGCGAGATGGGCGAAGAGGCTGTCCACCGAGAGGCCCAGCAGCTCGCAGCCCAGCGCCTGGAAGCGCGGATGGGCGCGGGCCAGGGCGATGAACTCGCTGGTGCAGACGGGCGTGAAATCGGCCGGGTGGGAGAAGAGCAGCAACCAGCGGCCGCGGTAATCCGCGAGGCTCCGCTCGCCCATGGTGGTGCGCACGCGGAAGGGGATGGCGGGCGCGCCCAGGCGGGGCGGGTCGAGCGGGATGGGTTCGGCGGGTGTGTCGGGCATGGCGGTCATCTTCTATATACAAATGATAGTTTCATCAAATGTATAATGTCAAGCCGAAATTCGAGGCCCTCTCCGCGTCAGCGTCCAGCCAGGGTCAGGCGGGCATTGCCAGCTCGCGCCAGGGCGCGCCGAAGCCCGCCGCGAGCCCTGCTGCCGCGTCAGGCTTGAAGGCGGCGTACAGACCACGCGCGGCGCCCTCGATGGGATGGGCGCGGTGCAGCACGCGCACGAAGCCGAGGTCGCGCAGCAGCGGGCCCATCAGCGCCGGGTTCGGCGCCCAGCCCGAGACCAGGGCGCCATAGGGCATGGGGCGCGTGGTCGCCGTCAGCATGGGGCGCGCCTCGTCCAGCGCCGCCTGCGCCGTCTCGAGCAGCAGCACCTGGCCGGTGACCGAGGACATGCCACGCAGCGCGAGGATCGGATTGAAGAGCTGCTCGAAGAAGGCGGTGCCGAGCACGAGGTCGAAGCGGCCGAATTCCGGTGTCAGCGCGCGCGGGTCGAGCACCATGGCCTGGGCCGGCGCGCCCGTCGCCTCCAGCGCCAGCATCGTGGCCATGCCCGCCTCCGCGCCCGGCAGGCTCCAGGCCAGGTGGTCCGTCACCACCGCGCTGACCGCGCCGCGCCGCAGGGCCGCGAGGCTGAAGCCGCCATTGCCGGCGCCGATCTCGAGCAGCGTCATGCCCATGAGCGGCAGCGGGCCGAACAGCGCCTCGGCCTCCGCCTCCAGCGTCGCCTCGGGCTTGGCGCCCGGCGTCACCAGATCGGGCGCGAGGCGCAGGCTTTGCAGCCAGGTGAGTGCGGCGACCTGCTCATGCAGGGGGGGGCCGAGCGTCATGGCCGGAAATCCCGCATCGCGCCCGCGGCCCCGAGATCGCGCCATTCGATCCCGAAATGGGCCGACATGGCGGGCTCCGCGCCGGGCAGGATGGCGGCGAAGATGCCCCGCGTGCGGCTGCCCTCGGCCGGCAGATAATGCGGGTGGTCGCGGTAGTAGATCCGCGCGAAGCCGAGTTGGCGCAGCAGGTGCAGCATCAGCGGCGGGTTCGGGCCCCACCAGTTGGTGTCGTCATTGGCGAGCGTGCGGCCCGGATAGAAGACCATCGCGGGCTCCTCGCGCTCCAGTGCGTCCTGATGCGTCTCCACCAGCAGGACCTGGCCGGTCACCGCGCGCATGCGCTGCAGCACGTCGATCGGATCGAAGAGGTGGTAGAAGACGCCCAGGAAGAGGACGAGGTCGAATTGGCCGAGCGAGGCGTCCATCCGCGTCGGATCGAGTTGCAGCGTCTCGACCTCGAGGCCGAGCTCGGCGCGGGCCAGCTCGAAGGATTCCAGGCCCTTGTAGGTCGGGTGCGTCCAGGCGAATTCGTCGGTGGCGAGCACGCGTGCCGCGCCGCGCCGCTTGGACGCGAAGCTGAAGGCGCCGTTCCAGGCGCCGATGTCCAGCACGGAGCGGCCACGGAGGTCGAAGGGGCCGAGCAGCGCCTCCTCCTCGCGCCGCAACACCGCCAGGCTCTTGGCGCCGGGCGTGACGATGCCCGGCCGCAGCTCCAGCGAATGGAACCAGGTGATGCGGCCGATCCGCGCCAGCAGCTCCTGGTCGGAAAGCTCGGATTGCGGCGTCATGCGGCCTGGGGCGATGTCACGTTGATCCAGGGCGTGTGGAAGCCTTCGAGCAGCCCGTCCGGCGCCTCGGGCAGAAAGGCGGCGTAGAGGCCGCGCGCGGCGCCGAGCGTCGGGTGGTGGCGGTAAAGCACGCGGCTGAAGCCCAGATCCGTCAGCAGCTGCGTCATGAGCGGCAGGTTGGGGCCCCAGCCGAAGACCCAGCTGCCCTCTGGTCCGCCGATCGGCAAGACCTGTCCGTGGCCCATCATCAGGGGCCGCGCATCAGCCAAGCCGTCCTGCAGCGTCTCGATCAGCAGGACGCGCTCGGTCACGCTGCGCATCCCGCGCAGCGCCTGGATCGGATTGAAGAGCTGGTCGAAGCAGGCGGTCGCCATGACCACATGGAAGCTGCCGAAGCGCGGCGTCAGCTCGCGCGGGTCGAGCGGCGACATCTCGATCCCGGCACCCAGCGCATGCGCCGCCCATTGCGTGGCCGAGAGCGCGTCGCTGCCCGGCAGGGTCCAGGCGAGGTGGTCCGTCGCCAGCACACGGGCCGCGCCGCGGCGGAGCGCCGCGAAGCTGAAGGCACCGTTGCCCGCACCGATCTCAAGCAGATGCGCCCCCTTGAGATTCAGCGTGTCGAACAGCGCGGCCTCCTCGGCCTTGAGCTGTGCCTCGGGCTTCAGGCCGGGGGTGACGAGGTCGGGGCGCAGGCGCAGGCTCTGCAGCCAGCGATGACCGGCGACGGCGGTGCGGAGTTCGGCCTCGCTCACGGGGTCAGCAATCCTTCGATGGCGCCGGGCACGTCCAGGTCCAGCCAGTTGGAGTCGAAACCGCGCACCAGGCTGTCCTCCACTTCGGGGGTGAAGGCCGCGTAGACGCCCCGCGCCCGGCCGAGCGTCGGGTGATCCCGGTAGAAGACGCGGGTGAAGCCCAGCTGCAGCAGCAGGCTGAGCATCAGGGCGGGGTTGGGGCCCCACCAGTTGGTCGCATCCTGGTTCAGGATGTCGCTCGGGTAGAAGACCATGCCGGGCCGTGCGTCATTGGTCAGGTCCTGGTGCGTCTCGACCAGCAGCAGCTGGCGGGTGATCCGGCGCATGCGCGCCAGCACGTCGAGCGGATCGTAGAGGTGGTAGAAGACGCCCAGGAACAGCACGACGTCGAACAGGCCAAGCTTCTCGGTGATATCGGGCGGGTCGATCATCTTGGCTTCGATGTCGAGGCCGAGTTCGGCGCGGGCCAGCTCGAAGGCCTCCCGCCCGCGCCAGACCGGATGGTTCCAGGTGTAGCTGTCGGTCGCCAGCACGCGGGCCGCGCCGCGGCGCTTCGCCGCGAAGCTGAAGGCGCCGTTCCAGGCGCCGACATCCACCACGCTGCGGCCGGTGAGGTCGAAGGGGGCGAGAAAGGCGTCCTCCTCCTGCGCGAGGATTTCCATGCTCTTGCCGCCCAAGGTCGTCAGCCCGGGGCGCAGCGCGATGGAATGCCACCAGTGGAAGGACTGCATGCGGGTGAGGAGCTCGGCATCCGAGATGCGGGCATCGGGCAGGGTCATCGCGCGCAGATACCAGAGCGCCGCGGGTTTCGCCATTGACCCGTGGCGCGCTGCGCCGCACCAATGGGCCATGCATGTCCTGATCCTCGGTGCCGGCGTGACCGGCCTCGCCACCGCGCGCGCCTTGGCCGAGGAGGGCCACGCGGTGACGGTGCTGGACGCCGAGCCCCGGGTGGGGCAGGGGGCCAGCTTCGCCAATGGCGGGCAGCTCTCCTACAGCTATGTGGCGCCCTTCGCCGGCCCGGGCGTGATCGGCAAGGTGCCGCACTGGATGCTGGACGCCGACGGCCCGCTGCGCTTCCGGCCGCGAATGGACCCTGGCCAGTGGAAATGGCTCATCGCCTTTCTGCGCGCCTGCAATCCCGCGACGGCCGAGCTCACCACCCGCCGTCTGCTGCTGCTGAGCTACCTCTCGCGCGACCTGATGCGGGATCTGGCGGCACGGGAGGGCTTCGACTTCGCCTTCGCACCCGCCGGCAAGCTGGTGCTGCAGCCGGACGAGGCCGCCATGGCCGGCGCCCGCCGCCAGATGGAATTGCAGGCGAAATGGGGCACCGAGCAGCGGGCCCTGACGCGGGATGAATGCCTGGCGCTGGAGCCCGCCTTGGCCGGCATCGCGCATCGCATCGCGGGCGGCATCCACACGGTGAGCGAGGATGCGGGCGATTGCCGCCTGTTCTGCGAGGGGCTGGCCGCGAGCCTGCAGCGGTCCAACGCGGGCGTGAGCTTCCGGCTGGGTCTGCGCGCCACGCAGATCATCCGCGCCGAGGGCCGCGTGCGCGGGGTTGCCACCAGCCAGGGCGTGATCGAGGCGGATGCGGTGGTGCTGGCACTCGGCGTCGGCGCCCGCGCGCTGGCGCGCCCGCTCGGGCTCGACCTGCCGATCTACCCGCTCAAGGGCTATTCCCTGACCCTGCCGATCCTGCGGGACGACGCGGCGCCGCGCATCAGCGTGACCGACAGTGCGGCCAAGCTGGTCTACGCGCGGCTGGGCCCGCGGCTGCGGGTGGCCGGCATGGCCGATGTGGTGGGCTATTCCACTGCCTTCGAGGAGAAGCGCCTGACCAGCCTGGTGCGCCAGGCCCGCGCCGCCTTCCCCGGGGCGAGCGACTGGCGGGAGCTGAACCCCTGGGCCGGGCTGCGCCCGGCGACGCCGACCGGACTGCCCATCCTGGGCCGGGCGCCCGGGACGCAGGGGCTCTACCTCAACCTCGGCCAGGGTTCGCTCGGCTTCACGCTCGCCATGGGCAGCGCGGCCGTGCTGGCGGCCGAGATCGGCGGCCGTGCATCACCCATCCCGATGGATGGATTCCGAATGGGTCCGGTCCCTTGACCCATTGGGCAGGCGCTGCCAAACACCCCGCGCCCGCGTGAGGTGGGCCAGCCTGACCGGGGTGTCCGGTCGCCCACTGGGTGTTTCCACGGGCTGAATTCCGTTCCGGAACATTCACCAGCGACAAGAGGCCGAACCAAGCCATGCGCGACAAGGGCGAATACCTGTTCACTTCGGAGAGCGTCTCCGAAGGCCACCCCGACAAGGTCGCGGATCGCATCAGCGATACCGTGCTCGACACCTTCCTCGAACAGGACCCGTATGCCCGCGTGGCGTGCGAAACCCTGGTCACCACCAACCGCGTCGTCATCGCGGGCGAGGTGCGCGGCCCGGCCTCGATCACGCCTGAGCTGCTGATGCACAAGGCGCGGCTCGCGATCCAGGATATCGGCTACGAGCAGGACGGCTTCCACTGGAAGAACGCGCATGTGGAGTGCCACCTGCACGCCCAGTCCGCGCATATCGCGCAGGGCGTGGACGCGGCCGGCAACAAGGATGAGGGCGCCGGCGACCAGGGCATCATGTTCGGTTACGCCTGCACCGAGACGCCCGACCTCATGCCCGCGCCGCTCTACTACGCGCACCTGATCCTGCGCCGCATCAGCGAGATGCGCCGCAATGGCGACGTGGCCGTGAAGGGCCTGCTGCCCGACGCGAAGAGCCAGGTCACGCTGCGCTATGTGGACGGCAAGCCGGTGGGTGCGACCTCCGTCGTCGTGTCCACGCAGCATGAGGAAGGCCTGGAGCAGGCGCAGATCAAGGCGATGCTGAAGCCGCTGATCGCCAGCAGCCTGCCCGCCGGCTGGATGTGCCCGGACAACGAGCTCTACATCAACCCGACCGGCACCTTCGTGATCGGCGGCCCGGACGGCGATTGCGGCCTGACGGGGCGCAAGATCATCGTGGACACCTATGGCGGCGCGGCCCCGCATGGCGGCGGCGCCTTCTCCGGCAAGGACCCCACGAAGGTGGACCGCTCGGCCGCCTATGCCGCGCGCTATGTCGCGAAGAACGTCGTCGCCGCCGGGCTGGCGGACAAGTGCACCATCCAGGTCAGCTACGCGATTGGCGTGGCCAAGCCGCTCTCGGTCTATTTCGACCTGCACGGCACGGGCAAGGATGTGGACGAGGTGAAGCTCGCCAAGGTCGTCCAGGATCTGGTGAACCTCTCGCCGCGCGGCATCCGCGAGCATCTGCACCTGAACCGCGCGATCTACGTGCCGACCTCCAGCTACGGCCATTTCGGCCGCACGCCGGATGAGGAGAAGGGCACCTTCACCTGGGAAAAGACCGACCTGGTCCCCGCGCTGAAGGCGGCCTTCGGGCGCTGAGGCTTTCCCCAGGAGATCGCTTCGCGCTCTCCTGGGGGCCCCATCTGATTTCCCCGAGAGATCGCTTCGCGCTCTCTCGGGGGCCCCGGATTGGTTTCCATCCTGGTGGGATGGCTCATCCTCGCGTGGCGAAGCCACGCGAGGGCTCCAGGGGGCGGAATGGCCCCGCAGGCACGGCCGCATGACATCTGACGATCCTGGCGCGACGGGCGATTGGCCCGAGGGAATTCCGCATCGGCTCTATGGGCGGCGGCGTGGCAAGAAGCTGCGCACGCGGCAGGAGAAGCTGCTGGCCGAGGCGCTGCCGCGGCTGCGCTTCACCGATCTGGATTTCGCGGCGGGCGCGGATGCGCTGTGGTTCGAGGTGGGCTTCGGCGGCGGTGAGCACACGCTGGCGCAGATGCAGGCCAACCCCGACACCGCCATCATCGCGAGCGAGGTCTATGAGCATGGCCTCTGCTCCATCCTCAGCGAACTCATTCCCGAGGGCGCGGAAGCGACGGCGCCCCCGCCGCGGCACCTGCGCCTCTGGCCCGAGGATGCGCGCGAATTGCTGATGGCATTGCCGGAGGCGAGCCTCGACCGCCTCTTCCTCATGTTCCCCGACCCCTGGCCCAAGGCGCGCCACGCCAAGCGCCGCTTCGTGCATCCGGAGATGCTGCCCATCGTAGCGCGGGCGCTGAAGCCTGGCGGGATCTGGCGCGTGGCGAGCGACGACCCGACCTATCAGGGCTGGGTGACCGAGGTCTTCGCGGCGCAATCCGTCTTCACCGGTGCGGCGCCCGCCACCACGCGCCCTGAGGGCTGGCCGCCCACCCGCTATGAGGCCAAGGCCCTCGCCGCGGGGCGGCAGCCGCTCTACTGGGAATGGAGCCGCGCCGGCTGAAGCGAGCCCTGCCGGATCGCGGCAGGGCCCTTCCAGTGCGGCGGAGCTTGGGCGTAGCATCGCGCATGACCGCGAAGACGCCCTTCCGCCTGCTCGGCCTCACGCTGCTGCCGCTGCTGCTGGGCGCCTGCGAGGCGGTGGCCCAGGCTGGACCCAAGGGCGCCGCCACGGCGCCCGCCGGCTGCGACGCCAAGCAGATGATTCTCATCCAGCACGCGGTCTCCGTGGCTGAGCGCCGCACCGCGGCGGCCGTCGCCTTCATCGATGCCGATCCCTATCATGCGCATGTGCGCGAGTGGTTCGGCACCACGCCCGCGCCCAAGATCCGCGTCCGCCTGGCCCGCACGCTGGATCTGCTGCGGCCGGAGCGCCGGCCGCCGCTGATCTGCGGCACGGCCGAATCCTGCGGCAACCGTCCGGTCTTCGCCATCGCCAACCTGACGCGGCGCGTGGTGACGCTCTGCCCGATGTTCTTCCAGGCCCGGAACGAGGGGGCGGATTCCCGCCCCGGCATCATCGTGCATGAGATGACCCACCTCGCGGCCGGAACCGGCGACATGGCCTATGGCCGCAGCGCGGCCCTGGCCCTCGCCCGCAAGGAGCCGGACCGGGCGGCGCTGAACGCGGACAACTACGAATACTTCGTCGAGTTCCTGCCTGACCGCGCAGCCGCAAGGCCCTCCCCGCGATAGGCTCACCCGCACACGCGCGACGAAGCCGGGCGTGTTGCGCCCGCTTCGTGGGGGCCTGCCCGCGTGGAGGGGTTGATTCGGCGTTTCCGCCCCACCGCATCATGTCCTAGGCTCCAAACCCAATCAGTTCTAGGCGCGACGCGGCGGGGTGTGATTCAAGCTGCTGGGTAGCGGAGCTTGGGTCATGGCGGGTGAGTTCTGGCTTTCGGACCGGCAATGGGCGGCGATTGCGC
>NZ_JAHRCU010000014.1 GCF_019083995.1 Roseococcus sp. SDR | reverse complement strand
CCGTGCCCGGGCCGGGGCGGGCGGCGATGAGGGCGGCGCGGGCGCCGAGGAGCGCCGCGCGGGGCGGGGGCGATGCGGCGATGGCGGGCGCGGCGCGCGCCACTTCGGCCGCGGCCTCGGCGGGGGTGAGGAATTCGGCGAGGCAGAGCCGGGCCTGGGCTTCGCCGGCAGCCAGGGCCGGGCTCGGCGTCAGGGCGCGGGCCGCGGCATAGGCTTCCGCCGCGCAGGGCAGGTGATCGCGCGCGCCGGGGCAGGCGGCGCCGGGTGCCCGTGCCGCCATGGCGAGGGACATGCAGGCCTCGGCGCGGCGGCTGTGCAGGCGGGCGCAGGCCGGGTGGCCTGGCGGGCAGGTGACGGACTCGGCGGCGATCTCGGCCGGGGTGGCGTGTTCCCAGCGGGCGAGCTGCGCGAGCGGCGGGTCGAGCAGGGCCGCGACCGGCGTGCAGGCGGCGAGCAGGAGGAGGAGGGCGATCCTCATGGCGTGAGCTCCCGCAGCAGGGGCACGGGGTCGGTGCGGGACTCGCGCAGTTCGCTCAGCAGCAGGGTAAGGGCCTGCAGCGCGGCCCTGGCCTCCTCCGGCCCTGCCTGCGGCAGGCTGGGCGTGGCGGCGGGCTGGCCGAGCCCGGCGGCGACGCGGCCGACCAGCTCGGGCGGGAGGTCGCCCTGGACGCGATCCTCCAGCAGGGCGCGGCGGAATTCGGACAAGCCCGCTTCCGCCTCGGCCGGATTGGCGAAGCCGGGGAAGCGGGCCCAGAGCAGGGCGGCCGCATCGGGGCGGAGGCAGGTGTCGAGCAAGGTGGCGAGGAAGCCGGGCTCGGCCAGGCGCGGCGTGAAGATCCGCGCGAAGATCGGCGCCTCAGCGAGGCGCAGCTCGGCCGAGGCGGGGGTGATGGCGCCGGGGTCGAAGAGCGCCGGGTCATGCGGCGAGTCGAGCAGGCGGGCACGGAAGCGGCGCCAGGCGGCGGCGCCCAGGTTCCAGCCGAGGCCGAGCAGCAGCGCGATCCCGGCGAGCGGGCCGCCGGCCGCGGCGGGCAGCAGGGGGGCGGCGGCGCGGAGCAGGGCGGGGAGGGGGCCGTCCCGGCCGGTGAGCGCGGCGGTCGCGGCCTGGATGGCGCCGAGGTCGGGCAGGCTGCGGGCGGTGGCCAGTGCCTGCTCGGCCCCGGCGAGCAGCGCCTCGGCCTGGGGGGGGATCAGGCCGGCGGGCAGGGCGGGGCCGATGCGCTGGACCAGGATGCGGGCGACGCCGAGCTGGCCTTCCAGCCGGGCGATGGCCTGGCCCATCTGGGCGGGCTGCGCGGCCTGGGCAGCGGCCTCGCGCGCGGCGGCCTCGCTTTGGCGCAGCGCCTCGTTGGCGCGGGTCTGGCCCTCCAGCGCCTCGCCGAGGCGGCGGGCGGCCTGGGCCTCGGGGCCGGTGGATCGCGCGCCGAAATAATAGCCGAAGACGCCGGCGATGATCCCGTTCACATAGCCGGCGATGGCGTCATTCAGCGCCAGGCTCTGGCTGAAGAGCAGCAGCGGCAGGCCGATGACGCCGACGATGAGCGCCAGCAGCGCGCGCACCGTGCCCTCGGGGAGGGCGAGCGGCAGGTCGCGCAGGGCGGAGAGCTGTTCGGGCGTGGTGGCGGGGTCGCGCAGCAGGGTGAAGCAGCGCGACGCCAGCCACCAGAGGAAGCCGGCGAAGCCGAGGCCGACCAGGAAGACGAGCAGGGCGGCGAGGCTGGCGGGCTGGCCGGCGAGGGGCGCGAAACCGAGCCCGGCGAGGCGGGCTGCGAGCAGCACCGCGATGGCGGCGAGGCCGCTGAGGAGGATGGCGATGGGGGGGATGAGGAAGCTGGGCAAGGCGGGGGACCTCCGAGCGAGGACCCTTTATGTTCTTATTTTGTTCTAACTTGCAAGCGAAAAGAGGATTGCGGTCCTATGATCCGCGCAAGATGGCAGGAAAACGCGCCTGTCAGCGGACCCGGAGCGTGGTGCTGTGCGCCCAGGCCTCGCGCCCATCGGCGGTGCGGACCAGGCGCCAGACCTCGCATTCGGCGCGCACCGTCACCAGTCCGGCCTGTTCCATGTGCTCCAGGACCGGATGGTCCGGGCTTGGGCCTTGGCGGAGATTGGCCTCGGCCAGCGGGCGGGCCGGGCGCGGCAATGGCAGGCCCGTCACCGGCGAGGCCATGCCGGCCTCGGGCGCGGTGGCGCCGGCGGGGGTGGCGATCAGGAAGACGGCGGCGAGCGCCCGCCGCGCCCTCCGCGTCAGGCCGGCGTGCGCACCAGCAGGCCCTGGCGGTGCAGTTCCTCAGCGATCTGCACGGCGTTGAGTGCGGCGCCCTTGCGGAGGTTGTCGGAGACGCACCAGAAGGCCAGGCCATGCGGCACGGTGGGGTCGCGGCGGAGGCGGGAGACGAAGACTTCGTCCTCGCCCGCGGCGTCGATGGGCGTGATGTAGCCGGCGTCCTCACGCTTGTCGAAAAGCTGCACGCCGGGCGCCTTGGAGAGCGCGGCGCGCGCCTCGGCCAGCGTGATGGGGCTCTCGAACTCCACATGCACCGCCTCGGCATGGCCGATGAAGACGGGCACGCGCACGCAGGTGGCGATGACCTGGATGTCGGGGTCGAGGATCTTCCGCGTCTCGACCGACATCTTCCACTCCTCCTTGGTCGCGCCGTCCTCCATGAACTTGTCGATGTGGGGGATCGCGTTGAAGGCGATGGGCTTGGTGAACTGCTCCACCGTCGGCAGGTCGTTCACGAAGCTGCCCTTGGTCTGGTTGAACAACTCGTCCATGCCCTCCTTCCCCGCGCCGGAGACGGATTGGTAGGTGGAGACGACGACGCGCCGGATGCGGGCGATCTCGTGCAGCGGCTTGAGCGCCACCACCATCTGGATGGTGCTGCAATTGGGGTTGGCGATGATGTTGCGCTTGCGGAAGCGCTTCAGCGCCTGGGGATTCACCTCGGGCACCACCAGGGGCACGTCGGGCTCCATGCGGAACTGGCTGGTGTTGTCGATCACGACGCAGCCCTGGGCCCCGGCGCGCGGGGCATGGATGGCGGAGACCGCGGCCCCGGGGCTGAACAGGGCCAGGTCCAGCCCCGAGAAATCGAAGGTCTCGAGGTTCTTCACCTTGAGCACCTGGTTCTCGCCGAAGCTGACGCTCTGCCCGGCCGAGCGGGGGGAGGCCAGCGCGAAGGCCTCGCTGACCGGGAAGTTCCGCTCGGCCAGGATCTTCAGGATTTCGCGCCCGACGGCGCCCGTGGCGCCCACGACGGCGATCTTATAGGCCATGGGTGGTCTCCCTGCGATCCGGCCCCGGCTTTACGGCCTGGGGCAGGGTGCGTCCAGCAAGCCCCGATTCACGGGCTGTTTACCGGGACGTCGCCAGAGGGATGGAGCATTCCTGGGATTGCAGCATGACCCTTCGCATCCGGCTTCTTCTCATCATCGGCCTGTTGGGCGCGGGGCTGGCCGCGCTGCTCGCGCATGGCGCCTGGTCCGCCTGGGGCGAGGCCGGCAGCGCCACCCGGCGCCAGCTCATCAACGCGGAGGCGCGTGCCCTGACCGAGGCCGCCGGGCACTTCGCGGTGGAGCGCGGCGAGATCAACGGCGCGCTGGCCTCCCGCGACCGGGCCGCGCTGGCCCGCGCCCAGGAGCGCGGCCGCCTGGGTGAGGCGGCGCTGGCGCAGGCGCTGCCGCAGCTCACCGACCCCCGGCTTGCCGCTCCGCTCTCCGCCTGGCGCGCGGCGCATGAGCAGCTGGAGCGGGCACGTCTGGCGGCCGCGGCCGTTGTCACCAGCGGCGCGCCCGCCGGCCCCAGCGGCGCGCCCGCCGGGGGCTGGTTCGCCATCGCATCCGCGCAGATCGAGCAATTGACCGCGTTGCGCCGTGCGCTGGAGACCGGCCTGGTGCAGGACCGCGCCGCCGATCTGGTGACCCTGCGCGACTCGCTGGCCGAATTGTCGGAATATGCGGGGCGGGAGCGCGGCCTCGTGAACGGCATGCTGGCCGCGGGCAGGCCGCTGACGCCGGAGCAGATGCTGGGCCTCGGCTCGCTGCGCGGGCGGATCGAGGGCGCGCGCTCGCGCCTCGCCGCCGTGGCGCTGCCGGCTTCGGCGGAGGCGGCGCTGGCCGGATACTTCACCCGCTTCGAGGCGGTGCGCGGCCCCGTCATCCAGGCCTTGCTTCAGGGCCAGCCGGCCCCCATGAACCCGGGCGAGTGGTTCCGCGGGGCGACCCAGGCGATCGAGCCGCTGCTCGCCGCGCAGAACGAGGTGTCGGCCCTGCTGACGGCGGATGCACAGGAGGCGGCGGGTGCGGCCTGGCGGCGCGCCCTGGCGCTGGCCGGACTGCTCGCGCTGGGCCTCGGCCTGATCCTGGCCGGCCTCGCCTATGTGGAATGGCGGATGTCGCGCCCGCTGCGCGAGGCGATGGCGGCGCTGCACCGCCTCGCCGGCGGGGATGACGAGGCCCCGCTGCCCGAGGCACGCGGCCAGGACGAGATCGCCGGGCTCGTCCGTGCGACCGCCCGTTTCCAGGAAGCGGCCCGGGCCCATCGGCTGCTGCTGGCCGAGCAGGATGAGCTGCGGCGGCGCGGCGATGCGGCGCGCGCCGAGACCCTGCGCGAACTCGCCGAGGTGATCGAGCGCGAGAGCGGGCGGGTGATGGGCGCGGTCCAGAGCCGCACCGAGGCGCTGGGCCACCTCTCGGCCGAGGTGCGCGAGGCGATGGCCCGGATCTCCGATGCCACGTCCGATGCGACGCAGACCGCCGGCACCACGGCCGAGCGGCTCGGCGCCGCCGCCCAGACCGGGCAGGACATCGGCGGCGCCGCGCTCGAGATCTCCCGGCGGATGCAGCAGGCCGGGCGCGACACCCAGGAGGCGGTCGCCCAGGCCGAGGCGGCGCGCGGCGCCTTCCAGGCTCTCAGCGCCACGGTGAGCCAGATCGGCGAGGTGTCCCGCTTGATCGGCGACATCGCGAGCCGCACCAACCTTCTGGCGCTGAATGCCACGATCGAGGCGGCGCGCGCGGGGGAGGCCGGCAAGGGGTTTGCCGTGGTGGCCGGGGAGGTGAAGTCCCTGGCCGCGCAGACCACCGGCAGCACGGCCGAGATCAGCATTCGCATCAATGCCCTGACGCAAGGCGCCGAGCAGGCGGCCAGCGCGCTGCTCGGCATCCAGCAAGGGGTGAACCTACTGAGCCAGCTGACGCTGGATGTGGCCGGCGCGGCGGAGCGGCAATCGGAGGCGACGCGCCTGATCTCCGAGGCCTTGCTGGCCGGCGATGGCCATGCCCGCGCCCTGGCCCGCCAGATGGAGACCATCGCCGACCAGGCGCGCGCGACCGATGCCCGGGCCGGGCAACTCGCCGATGATGCCCATGAGGTGGCCCGCCATGTGGAGGGGCTGCGCGGTGGCCTGATCGGCATGGTGCGGGAGCGCTTCGAGGAGCTGGAGCGCCGCCGCGCGCCCCGCATCGCGCGGGGGGAGCCGGCGCGGCTGGAGACGCCGGGCGGCAGCGTGGCCGGGGTGTTGCGGAATGCCTCGCCCGAGGGCGCCTTCTTCGCCACCGATGTGCAGGTGCCCGGCGAAGTGGTGACGCTGTGCTGCGCCGGCGCCACCCCGCGGCCCATGCGGATCGTCCGACGGGCCAGCGACGGGGTCGGGCTGGCCGCCCTGGCGGCGGCTTGATGGGGCGGCGTTTCGACGCCATGTTAAGCGCGCCGGCGTCGGGCCGGTGTCATTTGGGAAGGAAGATCGTCATGGCCTGGAAGACCCCTCGCGTGACCGTGGTCTCGCTCGCGCTCGAGATCAATAGCTACGCCTGCGCCGAGATCGGCTGAATCAGGAGCCTGGGCTGGTTCAGCCCAGGCGTTTCCCATGCTGCGCGCCATCGTGCTGGGCGCGGGGGCCGGAGGTGGCTTCCCGCAATGGAATTCTGCGGGCCCCGGCTGCCAGCGCGCACGCACGGGCGACCCGCGCGCCAAGCCGCGCAGCCAGGCCTCGCTCGCGGTCAGTGCCGATGGGGAGCGTTGGCTGCTGGTGAATGCATCGCCCGACCTGCGGGCGCAGATCGCCGCCACACCCGCCCTGCACCCCCGCCCTGAGCCGCTGCGCAATTCGCCCATCGCCGCCGTGGCGCTGACGGGGGCGGAGGTGGACACCATCGCGGGCCTGCTGAACCTGCGCGAGCGGCAGGCCTTCCGGCTTTATGGCGCGGCCCCGAGCCTCGCCCTGCTCGACGAAAACCCCATCTTCCGAGCGCTCAATCCGGATTTCGTGACGCGTGAGGCGATGCCGCTGGGGACGCCCTTCGCGCCCTGCGACGGCCACGGCGCGCCGCTGGGGCTGACCATCGAGGCCTATCCGGTGCCGGGCAAGGTGCCGCTCTTCGCCGAGGGCGCGGGCGACCCGGGCCTTTGCGAGGATGGGGAGGCGCTGGGGCTGGCCATCTCCGCCGGTGGCGCCGTGCTGCACTATATCCCGGGCTGCGCGATGATGACGGATGCGCTGCGCCAGCGCCTCATGGGCGCGGCCTGCGTGATGTTCGATGGCACGCTCTTCACCGATGACGAGATGATCCTGGCCGGCGCCGGCCCCAAGACCGGGCGGCGCATGGGGCATATGTCCATGGTGGACACGGTGCAGGAATTCGCGGCGCTGGGCGTGGCTCGGCGTATCTTCATCCACATCAACAACACCAACCCCGCCTTGCTGGATGACAGCCCGGAGCGTGCGCAACTCGCCGCCGCCGGCTGGGAGGTCGCGGAGGACCGGATGGAGATTTCGCTGTGAGCCTGATGTCGCCTGAGGAGTTCGAGGCCGCGCTGCGCGCCATCGGTGACGAGCGTTACCACATCCATCACCCGTTCCATCACCTGCTGCACAACGGCAAGCTGGAGAAGGGCCAGGTGCAGGCCTGGGCGCTGAACCGCTACTACTACCAGGCGAGCATCCCGGCGAAGGATGCCTCGCTGCTGGCGCGGCTGCCGACGCCCGAGCTGCGGCGCGAATGGCGCCGGCGGCTGGAGGATCATGATGGTGACGGCGTGAAGCCGGGCGGCGTGGAGCGCTGGCTGAAGCTGACGGACGGGCTGGGGCTCGACCGCGACTATGTGACCTCGCTCCGCGGCCTGCTGCCGGCCACGCGCTTCGCGGTGGATGCCTATGTGCGCTTCGTGCGGGAGATGAGCCTCTTGGAGGCCATCGCTTCCTCGCTGACCGAGATGTTCTCGCCCAACATCATCCAGCAGCGCGTCTCGGGCATGCTGCGGAACTATGATTTCGTGAGCGAGGAGACGCTCTCCTACTTCAAGCCGCGCCTGACCCAGGCGCCGCAGGATGTGGATTTCGCGCTGGGCTATGTGAAGCGGCACGCCGATACGCGGGAGAAGCAGGAGCAGTGCCTCGCCGCGCTGCGCTTCAAATGCGACCTGCTCTGGGCGCAGCTCGATGCGCTGCATCTGGCCTATGTGGAGCCGCGGCTCATCCCGCCGGGTGCCTTCAGGCCGTGAGCGCGATCCGCTTCGCCCCCGGGGTCCGCCTGCAGGAGGACAAGGCGCGCGGGCGCTGGGTCATCATGGCGCCGGAGCTGATGTTCATCCCGGACGAGATCGCGCTCGAAGTGCTGCGCCTGGTGGATGGCGTGCGGGATGAGGCGGCGATCGTGGCCGCGCTGGTCGAGAAGTTCGCGGCACCCGAGGATGTGATCGGCGCCGATGTGGCCGTGATGCTGGATGACCTGGTCGCGAAGGGCGCCTTGCGTCGTGGGTGATCTGCCGCTCGCCCTGCTGGCCGAGCTGACGCATCGCTGCCCGCTGCGCTGCCCCTATTGCTCCAATCCGACGGAACTGACGCGCGCGGCGGGTGAGCTTTCGACCGCCGAATGGGCGCGGGTGTTCCAGGAGGCGGCCGCCCTCGGCTGCCTGCAGGTGCATCTCTCGGGCGGCGAACCGACTTCGCGGCGGGACATCGTGGAGATCGTGGCCGCCGCCCGCGCGGCGGGGCTCTACACCAACCTGATCACGGCGGGCGTGCTGCTGGACGCAAGCCTGATGGCGCGGCTGGTCGAGGCGGGGCTGGATCACGTGCAGCTCTCCGTGCAGGACGCCGAGGAGGCGGGGGCGGAGCGCATCGGCGGGCTCAAGGGTGCGCAGGCGAAGAAGCGCGCGGCGGCGGCGCTGGTCACTGCGGCGGGGCTGCCGCTCACGCTCAACGCCGTGGTGCACCGGCAGAATCTGCACAACCTGCCCCGCCTGATCGAGATCGCGCTGGAATGGGGGGCGGGCCGGCTCGAGGTTGCGCATGTGCAGTATTATGGCTGGGCGCTGGCCAATCGCGCGGCCCTGCTGCCCACCCGCGCGCAGCTCGACGAGGCGACGCGCATCGTGGAGGCGGCGCGCGCCGCGCATCGCGGGCGGCTGGTGATTGATTACGTCGTGCCGGATTATCACGCGGCGCGGCCCAAGGCCTGCATGGGCGGCTGGGGGCGTCGCTTCCTGGGTGTTTCGCCCGCCGGGAATATCCTGCCCTGCCACGCGGCCGAATCCATCGCGGGCATGCAATTCCCCAATGTGCGCGAAGCCTCGCTGGCCGCCGCCTGGGGCGAGAGCGCGGCCTTCAACGCCTTCCGCGGCACGGGTTGGATGCCCAAGCCCTGCCAGGGCTGCGAACATGCCGAGCGCGACTGGGGCGGCTGTCGCTGCCAGGCCTTCGCGCTGACCGGCGATGCGGCGGCGACCGACCCGGCCTGCGCCCTTTCGCCGCATCACGGGATGCTGGCCGAGGCGCTGGCCGAGGCGGGGGAAAGCACCTTCCGCTACCGCGATTTCAGCGGCGCCGCCGGTTGAGCCATCGGGCCTTCGGGTCTATCGGTTTCAGCCATGAATTCGCTGTCGCCCCTCAACCAGGGCCCGCTTCCGGCCTATCGCGCGCGCGTGGCCGAGGGGCTGCTGCACCCCGACCCCGCCCAGGCCCATGCCGCCGAGACCCTGCAGAACCTCTGGCGCATCCTGCGCGGCTATGACCCGCAGCCCACGCTGAGCGCGCCGCGCGGCCTCTTCGGCCGTCTTTTCGGGGGCAAGCGCGGCTCGGGCGACCTCGCCGCACCCCCGGGCACGCCCGAGGGGCTCTATCTGGTCGGGGCCGTGGGGCGGGGGAAGTCCATGCTGATGGACCTCTTCTTCGAGACGGCGGAGGTGGCACGCAAGCGGCGCATCCACTTCCACGCCTTCATGCAGGAGGCGCATCAGCGCATCCATCGCTGGAAGCAGACGCATCCCGGCTCGGACGACCCGATCCCGCCGCTGGCGGATGCCATCGCGGGAGAGGCGGCGCTGCTCTGCTTCGACGAGTTCCAGGTGCATGACATCACCGATGCCATGATCCTGGGCCGCCTGTTCGAGGCGCTCTTCGCCCGCGGCGTGGTGGTGGTGGCGACCAGCAACACCGCGCCCCAGGACCTGTTCAAGGGCAAGCCGGGGCGGGACGCCTTCCTGCCCTTCATCGCGCTCATCCAGTCCCGCGTGGAGGTGCTGCACCTGGAATCCGCACAGGATTACCGGCGCGAGCGCATCCGGGGCATGCCCACCTGGCACCACCCGCTGGATGGGCGGAGCGAACGCGCGCTGGACGCGGCCTTCCTGGAGCTGACCGGCACGGCGCGGGGCGCACCTGTGAGCCTGCAGGTGCTGGGCCGCCCGGTGCCGATCGCGGAAGCCGCGCGCGGCGTGGCGCGACTCGAGTTCGACGCGGTCTGCGGCCAGGCGCTGGGTCCGGCGGATTACCTGGCCATCGCCACCCATTTCCACACGCTGGTGCTGGATGGCATCCCGCGGCTGGGGCCGGAGAATTTCGACCGGGCGCGGCGCTTCATCACGCTGGTGGACGCGCTTTACGAGCATCGCTGCAAGCTGGTGGCCTCGGCCGAGACCGGGCCGGACGAGCTTTACGAGCGCGGCGACAACGCGGCGATGTTCGAAAGAACCGCATCACGGCTCATGGAAATGCAAAGCCAGGAGTATTTGGGCTTGCCTCATCTCCCGTGACGTAATACGCCGTAACACGAGAGACGGAAAACGGGGGTTTCATGCGCTCTTTCATCGGCGGCCTTCTGGGCCTTTGCCTGGGCCTTGCCCTTCTGCCGCAAGATGCCTCGGCCCGGACGGATGCCCGGAGTTCCGCGCAGTCTTCCCAGTCCAGCCGCACGACGACGGCGGCGACCCGGCCCGCTACGGCGCGGCCGTCCACCACGACGCGGACCAGCAGCGCAAGCCGCCCGGCCGCCACGACGCAGCGCCAGGCGCTGGCGCCGCGCAGCACCACCTCCAGCCGGAGCGCGCAGCGCGCCGGCACCTCCCGTCAGGCCGCGGCCGTGCCCTACGCCCGCCAGCCGGCCACCACCAACACCCGTGGCCTGCGCCAGACGGCGGTCGCCACCTGCACCACGCGCAACGGCCGCCGCACCTGCGCGCCGGCCGCGACGCGCACCGCCTCGATGCGCTGGACCGGCGGCCTCGCGCCCGCCGCCTTCAGCCAGACCGGCTGCCCGGACGGCACCATCGCCACCATGGCGATCGGCCATAACGACATCACCCGCTGCGTTCCGCTCTGAGGAATTGAGCCGAGGGGCTTGGAGCCGCGGCCGCCTGGGGCGGCCGCGGCTTTTTTGCTTTGTGGGGAACACGCCCCCGGGGTGAGGCGCCTGAATGCCGGGGGAGCCCCCTAGCTTGTCCGGACAAGGCCCTCTAGCCTTCTCTGATGGACCCCGGAGAGGGGCCGTGGAGGAGAAGACCGGATGCGCCGCCGAACCGCGCTCACCGCCATCGCGCTGCTGCCCGGGCTGGCCCGGGCGCAAACCTATCCCAGCCGGCCGATCCGCCTGATCATTCCCTATCCGCCGGGCGGGGGAACGGACGCCCTGGCGCGACCCTGGGCCGAGCGGATGCGGGCCAAGCTCGGGCAGCCGCTGGTGATCGAAAATCGCGGCGGGGCGGCGACCAATATCGGCATGGAGATGGCCGCCCGCGCGGCGCCGGACGGCCAGACGCTGATCGTCAACGCCGACAATGTCGCGCTGTTTCCGCATCTCTATCAGCGGCTCAGCTATGACCTGTTCCGGGACCTTGTGCCGGTCACCTATCTCGCGCAGTCGCCTTTGGTGCTGGGGGTGAACCCCAGCCTGCCGGTGCGCAACCTGCGGGACTTCGTGGCGTTGATGCGGCGCGAGCCCGAGCGGTATTCCTTCGCCAACCCCTCCATCGGCTCGCCGCATCACCTGGGGTTCGAACTGCTGGCGCGCGAGGCCGGCATCCGGATGATCCAGGCCGAATATCGCGGCGGCGGCCCGGCGCTGAATGATGTTCTGGCGGGGCATGTGCAGCTGGGCGTCTTCAGCCTGGGCGCGGTCAGCTCCCACTTCGCGGCGGGCACGCTGCGGCCGCTCGCACTGCTCTCGCCCGAGCGTTCGGCGGCGGCACCGGACATCCCGACCACGGCGGAGGAGGGCTTTCCGCTGGTGGTGAACGCCCTGCGTTTCCTGCTCTTTGCCCCCGCCGGCACGCCGCGCCCGATCATCGAGACGCTGCATGCGGCCGCGGTTGAGACGCTGGCCGAGCCTGGGCTGCGGGAGCAGCTGACGCGGGCGGGCTTCGACATCATGACCACCACGCCGGAGCAGGCGGCCGCCATGCTCCGGGCTGAATACGAACGCTGGGCGCCGATCCTGCCCGGCCTCAACCTGCGGATGGATTGAAGCACCCATGGAACGACTGGATATCGCGGGCGACGCCCGGCGCATCGTGGATGTGGTGAAGGCGGGCGGCGTGGCCGTCTTCCCGACCGATGTGGGCTATGCCGGGGCGGCGGGCTGCGAGGCGGCGCTGATGCGCTTCTTCCTGGCCAAGGGGCGGGGGGCGCATAAGCGCAACGCCATGCTGGGCAGCCTCGCCATCCATGAGGATGTGCACACCCTCTCCGCGCGCGCCAACACCATGATCCGCTGCCTGGTCGAGGATTACGACCTGCCGATCTCGGCCATCGGGCCCTTCCGGGCGGATCACCCGCTGCTGCGCAAGCTGGGCGAGCCGGCGCTCTCCGCCAGCACCGAGGGCGGCACGGTCGCGATCCTCATGAATGTGGGCGCGCTGGAACACCGCATGGCGACGCTGGCCGCCGAGGAGGGGCAGCCGCTGTTCGGCTCCTCGGCCAATCTGACGGGGACGGGGACGAAGTTCCGCGCGGTGGACATCCAGCCCGAGATCCGCGGCTGCGCCGACATCGTGGTGGATTACGGGCTGCAGAAGTTTCACCAGTATCGCCGTTCCTCCACCATGATCGACTTCTCGACCATGGAGGTGGTGCGGATCGGCAGCTGCTATGAGCTGATCCAGGAGGTGCTGGGCCGGCATTTCGGCGTGGAACTGCCGCCCGATCCGGGGCTGGAGGCGCTGCCCTCGGGCCATGTGCGGGAGGCGCAGCGCCGCTACCGGATGTGAACCTCGACGCGGGACGCGAAGGTCTGCATGACATTCTTGCAGGGCGTGCGTTGGCCGGCCTCGATGCAGTTCAGCAGGAAGACCTCCACGCAGGCGCCCGCCGCGAGTTGCGCCCCAAACTCCAGCGTATTGGGGGAATGGGTGAAGCTCGCCACGAGGCTGGTGCCGGAATTGGCGATGTTGGTGCGAGCGATCATCCGCCCCGGGCTGCCGCAGGTGCTGACATAGGTGTCAGCCTGCATCCGCGCCTCGCCGCGAACACGGGTGGCATTGATCAGGACGTTGAGAGCGATGTAGGCGGAGTCATCCAACCGGACGGCGCAGCGGACCTCGCCGTCGTTATGCTCCCGGCAGGCGGCGCCGGCGGTGAACTGTGCCGAGGCGGGGGCGGCCGCCAGGAGGGTGAGCAGGCAGGCAAGCGCGGTTCGGTACATGGGGATCTCCTGGATCTGCGTTTCGCATCTGATGATGTGTCGGGGTGGGGGTCGCGGCGCATCAACCGGGCGCTCGCGATGGCGGGGGTCGGCCCGGCCGATGGCGGGCCCCTCCAGGCCCGCCGCGCCTCAGCCCGGTGCTGCGACGCTGAGACTAATTCGCCCAGCTCAGCTCGACGCGGCTTGGGCCGATCCGCAGGGCATTCGTGCAGCTCTCGGCTCGGCCGGCCACGGTGCAGTTCAACAGGAAAACCTCCACACAGAAGCCCACCACGCTCTGCACCGAGTGTTCGACCGGGTTGGGCTCATGGGTGAAGGTCGCCACGCGGCTGGTGCCTGAATTCGAGATATTGGTGCGACCGACCATCCGCCCCCTGCTGCCGCAAATGCTGACATAGGTGTCGGCCTGCATGCGCGCCTCCGCACCGGCGCGCGTGGCATTGATGGTGACGTCGAAGCGGGTGCCGGCGGGAATATCCACCCGGGCGGCGCAGCGCACCTCATCATTGCGATGCGGCCAGCAGGCATTGGTGGCGAGCTGGGCCGAGGCGGGGGCGGCCGCCAGGAAGGTGAACATGCAGGCAATCGCGGCGCGGAACATGGGGATCTCCTGAAGATGCCTTTGGATCTGATGATGCTGGAGGGGGGAGGGGCCCGCGGCGCATCAGCCCCGCGCGGCGCCCCCTGAGGACAAGGGCTCAGCGCACCTCGATCTTCGTCGCGCCGAGGTTGAGCACCTGCTGGCAATTGGCCGCCTGGCCGTTGCTGGAGCAGGAGGTCAGGAAGGTCTCGACGCAGAAGCCGAGGACGCCCTGCGTGACGGCGCCCGCCTGGCTGCGCTCATTGGTGAAGCCCGCCACATGGCTGGTTCCCGAATTGGCGATGTTGCTGCGCCCGACCAGCTGCCCGGCCGTGCCGCAGGTGCTGATGTAGGTGTCCGCGACGATCCGCGCCTCGGTATTGCCCGCGCGGGCGGCGTTGATGAACACGCTGTAGGGGCGGTTGCCGCCCGGGATATCCACCCGCACGGCGCAACGCACCTCGCCATTGCGGTGGGGCTGGCAATCGCCGCGGCCGACCGTCTGGGCGGAGGCGGGGGCGGCGGCCATCAGGGCCAGCAGGGTGAGGGCGGCGGGACGAAGCATCGGGGTGTTTTCTCCTGGGGTTGGTGGTGAAGGAATGGGGCGGGCAAGCGGGCCGGGGCCTGGCCCCGGGCTCACCGCACCTCGATCTGGCTGAGAACGAGGTTCATCACCGCCTGGCAGCCGGAGGGGCGCGCATTGGCGGAGCAGTTGTAGATGAAGGTCTCGACGCAGAGGCCGGCGCCGACACTCATTTCGGCGGTGATCGAGCCCGGTTCATTGGTGAAGGTCGCGATCTGACGCACGCCCTGCACGGGGCCGACTTGCCGGCTCACCATCCGCCCGGGCGCGCCGCACATGCTGACATAGGTGTCGGTCGTCATCGTCGCCGAGGCGTGGCTGATGTCGAAGCCCTGGATCCGGACCGTGTAGCGGTGGCCGCTCGGCGGGACGTCGAGGCGCACCGCGCACCGCACCTCGTTGTTGCGGTGCGGCAGGCAGGCCCCCCAGGTGCTTCCCGCGGATCCGTGGGGGGAGGCTGCGGCGGTCAGGGCGAGGAGGGCGAGGGGTGCGAGGGCGGAGAGGCGCGGCATCTGTGGTCTCGGTCTCAGCGGCGGGGCCGCCATTGGGCTGGTGCGGGACGTCCGGGTGGCCCCGCGACGTCGGGTTTTTGGCGCGAGAGCGGGGTGCCCAGCAATCGGCCGGTGGCGATGGGGGTGATCGTTGCGGCCAATGGCGGGTCTTTCCAGGCCTGCTGCAACGCGGTAACTCTGCCGCGCTCCAAGGCGGAAACCTTCCTGGCTGAACCGGGAAGCAAGCCGGGGCACCGCATCGAGGAAGGCCGCACGGGTGTGGCCAAAGAACAGGGAATCCCCATGGCCCGCAACAAGATCGCCCTCATCGGCGCCGGCAACATCGGCGGCACGCTCGCCCACCTCATCGGCCTGAAGGAGCTGGGTGACGTCGTGATGTTCGACGTCTTCGGCGGCGTGGCCGCGGGCAAGGCGCTGGACATCGCGCAGTCGAGCCCGGTGGACGGCTTCGACGCGGCGCTGAGCGGCGGCAGCGACTACGCGGCCATCGCGGGGGCGGACGTGATCATCGTCACCGCCGGCTTCCCGCGCATGCCCGGCATGAGCCGTGACGACCTGCTGACCAAGAATGCCGGCGTGATGGCGCAGGTGGCCGAGGGCATCAAGACCTACGCCCCCAACGCCTTCGTGATCTGCATCACCAACCCGCTCGACGTCATGGTCTGGGCGCTGCAGCAGAAGTCGGGCCTGCCGCCGCACATGGTGGTCGGCATGGCCGGCGTGCTGGACAGCGCGCGCTTCCGCCTCTTCCTGGCCGAGGAGTTCAAGGTCTCGGTCGAGGATGTGACGGCCTTCGTGCTGGGCGGCCATGGCGACACCATGGTGCCGCTGACCCGCTATTCCACCGTCGCCGGCATCCCGGTGCCGGACCTCATCAAGATGGGCTGGACGACGCAGGAGAAGATCGACGCCATCGTGCACCGCACGGCCAATGGCGGCGGCGAGATCGTGAAGCTGCTGGAGCGCGGTTCGGCCTTCTACGCGCCGGCGGCCTCGGCGGTCGCGATGGCCGAGAGCTACCTGAAGGACAAGAAGCGCGTCCTGCCCTGCGCCGTGATGCTGAACGGCGAATACGGCATGAAGGACTTCTATGTCGGCGTGCCGGTGGTGATCGGCGCGGGCGGCGTGGAGAAGATCGTCGAGGTCGAGTTCCTGCCGGAAGAGAAGGCGGCCTTCGTGAAGTCCTGCGACGCGGTGAAGAAGCTGGTCGAGGATTTCAAGGCGCTCGGCGTCTGAGCAGCCCATGCGGGTTGCCGTGATCGCCGATGTGCACGGCAACCGCCTGGCCCTGGCGGCGGTTCTGGAATCCGTCGCGGCCGCCCGGCCCGATCTGCTGATCGAGCTGGGCGACGCGGTCTCGGGGCCGCTCTGGCCCTCCGAGACCTATGAGATGCTGGCGGCCGCCGGCGCCATCGCGGTGCGTGGCAATCACGACCGCTGGGTGGCCTTCGAGGCGCCTGAGGCGCTGGGCACGACGGACCGCTTCACCCAGGCGCGGCTCTCCGACTCACAGCGCGCGGCGCTTGGCGCCCGGCCGATGAGCTGGCGTGGCGATGGCATCCTGGCGATGCACAGCCTGCCCGAAGATGACCTGACCTATGTGATGCATGAATCCACCCGCCACGGCATCCGCGAGCGCGTGCCGGGTGAGGTGGAAGTCCTGCTGCCGAAACCCGCGGGCGAAAGCCTGGTGCTGACGGCGCACACGCACCGCGCGCATGCGATGCAATTGCGGGACGGACGCCTCGTGGTGAACCCGGGCTCCGTCGGCCAGCCGGCCTATACCGACACCGTTCCCTACCCGCATGTGATGCAGGCGGGCTCCCCGCATGCCCGCTGGGCGCTGCTGGAGCGGCGCCACGGCACATGGCGTGTCAATTTCCACGCCATCGAGTATGACTGGGACGCCGCCGCGTCCGAGGCGGCGCGCCACGGCCGGGATGACTGGTCGCGCGCGCTCGCCACAGGAAATCTGAGCTGACCCGAAGGACCACCCGAGCATGAACATCCACGAATACCAGGCGAAGGAGCTGCTGCGCCGCTACGGCGTGGCCGTCCTCGAAGGCCATGTGGCCTGGAACGCCGACGAGGCCGAAGCCGCGGCGAAGAAGCTGCCGGGCCCGATCTACGTCGTAAAGAGCCAGATCCATGCGGGTGGGCGCGGCGCGGGCCGCTTCACCAATGACCCGAACGGCAAGGGCGGCGTGCGGCTCGCCAAGTCGCCGGAGGAGGCCAAGGCGGCCGCGGCGGCGATGATCGGCTCGACGCTGGTCACCAAGCAGACCGGGCCCGAGGGCAAGGTGGTGAGCCGCGTCTATGTGGAAGCGGGCTGCGACATCGCCCGCGAGCTGTACCTCTCGCTGCTGGTGGACCGCGACAGCTCCCGCGTGCTGATCATGGCCTCGACCGAGGGCGGCATGGAGATCGAGGAGGTGGCCGAGCACCACCCCGAGAAGATCCTGAAGGTCGCGATCGACCCGGCCTCGGGCATTTCCGGCTTTCATGGCCGCAAGCTCGCCTTCGGCCTCGGCCTCGAGGGCAAGCAGGTGTCGAGCTTCGTGAAGTTCGTGGACGCCATGTACAAGGCGTTCCTGGAGCTGGATTGCGCGATCGTCGAGATCAATCCGCTGGTCGTCACCAAGGGCGGCGATGTGGTGGCGCTGGACGCCAAGGTCTCCTTCGATGACAGCGCGCTGTTCCGCCACAAGGATCTGGAAGCGCTGCGCGACGACAGCGAGATGGACCCGAAGGAGCTGGATGCCACCAACAACGACCTGAACTATGTGGCGCTCGATGGTGAGATCGGCTGCATGGTGAATGGCGCGGGCCTGGCCATGGCGACCATGGACATCATCAAGCTCTATGGCTCCTCGCCGGCGAACTTCCTCGATGTCGGCGGCACGGCGGACAGTGCGCGCGTGACGCAGGCCTTCCGCATCATCACCTCGGACGTGAATGTGAAGGCCATCCTGGTCAACATCTTCGGCGGCATCGCCAAGTGCGACATGATCGCGACCGGCATCGTCGAGGCGTCGAAGAACCTCTCGCTCAAGGTGCCGCTGGTCGTGCGCCTCGAGGGCACGAATGTGGAGCTGGGCAAGAAGATCCTGGCGGAATCCGGGCTCGCGATCATCGCGGCCGACAACCTCGCCGACGCCGCCCAGAAGGCCGTCGCTGCCGTTAAATCTGAGCATGCCTCCGGCATGACGAAGGGGGCTTAAGTCCATGGCCATTCTCGTCGACAAGAACACGCGCGTGATGACGCAGGGCTTCACCGGCGCGCAGGGCACCTTCCACGCCAGCCAGGGCATCGCCTATGGCAGCACCTATGTGGGCGGCGTGACGCCGGGCAAGGGCGGCACCATGCACCCGACGCTGAACCTGCCGGTCTTCAACACGGTGGCCGAATGCAAGGAAGCGACCGGCGCCAACGCCTCGGTCATCTACGTGCCGGCGGCCTTCGCGGCGGATTCCATCCTGGAAGCCATCGATGCCGAGATGCCGCTGATCATCTGCATCACCGAGGGCATTCCGGTGCTCGACATGGTGAAGGTGAAGCGCGCGCTGGATGGCTCCTCCTCGCTGCTGATCGGGCCGAACTGCCCGGGCGTCATCACGCCGGATGCCTGCAAGATCGGCATCATGCCGGGGCATATCCATCGCCGGGGTTCGGTCGGCATCGTCAGCCGCTCCGGCACGCTGACCTATGAGGCGGTGGCGCAGACCACGGCGGCCGGGCTCGGCCAGTCCTCCTGCGTCGGCATCGGCGGTGACCCGGTGAAGGGCATGGACTTCATCGACGTGCTGGAGCTGTTCCTGGCGGATGACGAGACCAAGTCCATCATCATGATCGGCGAGATCGGCGGCCAGTCCGAGATCCAGGCGGCGGAATTCCTGAAGTCCGAGAATTTCGGGCCGGGCAAGCCGAACAAGCCGGTGGTGGGCTTCATCGCCGGCGCCACGGCGCCTCCGGGCCGCCGCATGGGCCATGCGGGCGCCGTGATCTCGGGCGGCAAGGACACGGCGGCCGCCAAGATGGCGGCGATGGCCGAGGCGGGCATCCATATCGCCGATACGCCGGCGAGCCTGGGTTCCACCATGGTCAAGGCCTTGGCGAAGTAAAAGGCAAGCCCGCGGCCTTCAGGCCGGACGTGAAACAGCCTGCCAGCGGCGGCTGGCAGGCTGTTTGTGATACCTTGACCGCGCTGCGCTCACTCCGCGCGGTCTGCCCTTTGCCGGCTGGATGCTACAGCGTTTCTGCGATTCCGCCTCCACGCTTCATGGCCTAGCGGAACGTATTTGCCAGGATTCGCGCGGTAGCGTGCGACAGCAGGAAAATAAAGGCGGTCGCCAAGGCTTGCCAGAAGAGCTCACCTGCGCGGGTACGGGCAACGGCGAGCACCCGCTCAGCAAACTTGCTCCATCCTTCCCAGAACTTCTTGGTCCTGCGCCGCCCCGTCTGGGATTTGGGCTGCTGCGACTTCGCCCTGGCGAGTTTGGCGCGGCGGGCCGCGGGGCGGGGGTAACCTCCTATTGAACATTTGAATCTCCTCTCGTGTTGCGTCGGGACTGGTGGGTCGGCGGGCCTCTCGGCCAGGGGCGGTACATCGGCTCCTCCATGCACTGGATGATCATCTGAGGCATATTCAAAGCACATATTGATCGTAAGTCAAGCACTAAATTTGCGGTCCATATGTAGCCAAAATTGCAGTTCGTGTGCGCCCCGCGAGGTTCGCGCAATTTTCTTGCGTGGTGCATTTTTTTGACGATTCGCGAGCAGATTCACGGGGGTAGCGGTTGGTGGTCCCGTCTTTTGGCTTGCTAGCGTCAGGTTCCGGGTGTAGGAGCATGGCTCCATTCGCATCTGCTGCGCATTCGGTGCGCATCACAATCAACGGAACCCGCTATGTCAGCCACGATCTGCCGGAAGACAGTCGAGCTTCCACAGGATATCATTGATTTAATTAAGCAAATCAAAGAGACTAAGGGAATCAAGACAGACACGGATGCCCTGATCTTTTCCGTTCGGGAGGCAGCCAAGCTCACCCGCTCAGGCGCGCGCGATGCGGATGAGCTCATTGATTTTGTTGAAGATTTAAGCGATGTGGCTGGCGATGAGAAATTTCTGATCGTGGCTCCAAAGTCGCGTCCAGAGGAAACGACGCGGATCAGGGCGCCGCGAATTTTGGCGCGCATCTGATCTGTTCCGCCTGGTTTCTGCCTTGAGAAAAGCTGCTGGGGTTGTCGCTCGATTCCCGGGGGGGTGACCGCAGGCCGCGGTCACGTGGCGATCGCCGAGGCGCGCATCCATATCGCCGACACGCCAGCGAGCCTGGGCTCGACCATGGTGCGCGCGCTGACGGGTTGAATTTCTGACTTCTGGGGTAGGAAAAGGGCCGGATTCGTCCGGCCCTTTTGCGTTGTTATCATTGCGTTTTCAGAACGCCGATTTCCTCAACTCTCCCATGCGGAGAGGGGCTGCCCCTGCCTCGGGCTTAGGTCTATGTTCACTGGAATCCGCCCAGTCTCAGACTGGGGCAGGAATGCCGTGAACAAGGAAGGGCCGGGCCGCCGCAAGACGCGCCCGTGGAAAAAGAATGGCCGGAGTGGACATCCTCGCGAGTGCGATGAATGGCGCGAACGCCGCCTATCTCGCTGATACCTACGCGCGCTGGGTCGAGAGCCCGGGTTCGGTGGACCCCTCCTTCGCCGAGCTTTTCGCCGCGCTGAACGATGATGCGCGCGCGGTGCTGACCGATGCGATGGGCGCCTCCTGGGCGCCGCGCCCGCGCGGCGGCTTCGCGCCGGCCGAGGAGGCCAAGCCCGCGCCGAAGGGCGGTGCGGCCGCACAGAGCCGCGCGACCGACCCCGAGGAAACGCGCCGCGCCGTGCTGGACAGCATCCGCGCGCTGATGCTCATCCGCAGCTATCGCGTGCGCGGCCATCTGGAAGCCAAGCTCGACCCCCTCGGCCTGCAGGTGCCGCCTGCCCATCCCGAGCTCTCCGCCGCCTTCTGGGGCTTCTCCGAGGCCGACCTCGACCGCCGCATCTTCATCGACAATGTGCTCGGCCTCGAGACGGCCACGGTGCGCGAGATCATGCAGCGCGTCCGCGCCACCTATTGCGGGCCGATCGGCGTCGAGTTCATGCACATCCAGGACCCTGACCAGAAGTCCTGGATCCAGCAGCGCGTCGAGGGCGCGCCCTGGGTGAATGGCTACACCGCCGCGCAGAAGCGCCAGATCCTGGTGCAGCTGACCGAGGCGGAGGGCTTCGAGGCCTTCTGCGCGAAGAAGTATGTCGGCACCAAGCGCTTCGGCCTGGAGGGCGGCGAGAGCACCATCCCCGCCGTGCAGACCGTGATCGAGACCGCGGCGCGCGAGGGCGTGAAGGAGATCGCCATCGGCATGGCGCATCGCGGGCGCCTCAACGTGCTCGTGAACGTCGTGAAGAAGCCCTACATGCAGGTCTTCTCCGAGTTCAAGGGATCGAGCTTCAAGCCCGATGACGTGCAGGGCTCGGGCGATGTGAAGTACCACCTCGGCACCTCGACCGATGTCGAGATCGAGGGCAAGCGCGTCCATCTCTCGCTGCAGCCCAACCCCTCCCACCTTGAGGCCGTGAACCCCGTCGTCGCCGGCAAGGTGCGCGCGCGGCAGGACATGGCGGGCGATGTGAAGACGCGCTCCAGCGTCATGGGCATCCTGCTGCATGGCGATGCCGCCTTTGCCGGCCAGGGCCTGGTCTATGAGACGCTGGCGATGAGCCAGCTCATCGGCTACCGCACCGGCGGCACGATCCACATCGTGACGAACAACCAGATCGGCTTCACCACCGTGCCGGCCCATGCCTATTCGGGCCTCTACTGCACGGATGTGGCCAAGGCGATCCAGGCGCCGATCCTGCACGTGAATGGCGACGACCCGGAAGCGGTGGTCTGGTGCGCGCAGCTCTGCGCCGAGTTTCGCATGCGCTTCCAGGCGGATATCGTGCTCGACATCGTCTGCTATCGCCGCCACGGCCATAATGAGAGCGACGAGCCGGCCTTCACGCAGCCCACCATGTACAGCCGCATCCGGCAGATGAAGACGACGCGCACCCTTTATGCCGAGCGCCTCGCCGCCGAGGGCGCGGTCACGGCCGAGGACGCCCAATCCATCCAGGATGCCTTCAACGCCAAGCTGGAGGAGGCCTTCGAGGCCGCGGCCAGCTTCAAGCCGAACAAGGCGGATTGGCTGGAAGGGCACTGGACCGGCCTCAAGGCCGTGGGCAGCACCGACCAGGTGGAGCAGCTGCACGACACCGCCGTCAGCCTCGACACGCTGCGCGAGGTGGGTGGCGCGCTCTGCCGCGTGCCGGCCGACTTCAACGCCAATTCCAAGATCGTCCGTCAGCTCGAAGCCAAGAAGACCGCGGTCGAGACCGGCGAGGGCATTGATTGGGCGACCGGCGAGGCGCTCGCTTTCGGCACGCTGCTGCTGGAAGGCCATCGCGTCCGTCTCTCGGGCGAGGATGTGCAGCGCGGCACCTTCAGCCACCGCCATTGCGTGCTGGTGGACCAGAACGACCAGCGCGAATACGCGCCGCTGAACCACATCCGTGAGGGTCAGGCGCGCTTCGAGGCCTTCAATTCCCTGCTCTCCGAGGCGGGCGTGCTCGGCTTCGACTACGGCTATTCGCTGGCCGACCCCAAGACGCTGGTGCTGTGGGAGGCGCAGTTCGGCGACTTCGCGAACGGCGCGCAGGTCATCATCGACCAGTTCATCGCCTCGGGCGAGACGAAGTGGCTGCGCATGTCGGGCCTCGTCATGCTGCTGCCGCACGGGCATGAAGGGCAGGGGCCGGAGCACTCCTCCGCGCGGCCCGAGCGCTATCTGCAGCTCTGCGCCGAGCGCAATATGCGCGTCTGCAACTTCACGACGCCGGCCAACTACTTCCACGCGCTGCGCCGCCAGCTCAAGGCGAATTACCGCAAGCCGCTGGTGGTGATGACGCCGAAGTCGCTGCTGCGCCACAAGCTCTGCGTCAGCAGCCTGGCCGAGTTCGGCCCGGGTTCGGCCTTCCGCTACGTGATCCCCGAAGTGGATGCGATCGCGCCGGAGGAGAAGGTGAAGCGCGTCGTCCTCTGCACCGGCAAGGTGTATTACGACCTGCTGCAGGAGCGGCGCGACAAGGGCGTGAATGATGTGGCGCTGATCCGCATCGAGCAGCTCTATCCCTTCCCCGCGAACAGCCTGGCGATGGCGCTGGCGCCCTACAAGAATGCCGAGATCGTCTGGTGCCAGGAGGAGCCCGAAAACATGGGCGCCTGGCACTTCGTGGATCGCCGGATCGAAAAGGTGCTGAGCGATCTGGGTGCGCCCGGCCGTCGCCCCGTCTTCGTCGGCCGCGAGGAAGCGGCGAGCCCGGCCACCGGCCTCGCCAAGGTGCACCAGACGCAGCAGGATGCGCTGGTGCGCGCGGCGCTCGGCCTTTGATGCGAAAGCTGGAGCGTCACCAAGTGACGCTCCAGGCCCAAATGGATTAAGACCAGTTCCAGGAAAAAGTGGAAAACCATGGCAACCGACATTCTCGTGCCCACCCTGGGTGAAAGCGTCAGCACCGCGACCGTCGCGCGGTGGCTCAAGCAGGCCGGTGAGGCGGTGGCCGCCGATGAGCCGCTGGTGGAACTGGAAACCGACAAGGTCACGGTCGAGGTGAATGCCCCCGCCGCCGGCGTGCTGGAGGCGATCGCCGCCCAGACCGGCGCCGAGGTCGAGCCGGGCGCCGTGCTGGGCAGCATCGCCGCCGGCGCGGGCAAGCCCGCCGCGCCCTCGACCGCCGCCGCCAAGCCCGTCGGCACCGGGGGCGGCTCCGTCGCCTCGGCCGAGCAGCATGGCACCGCCCCGGGCGGGCATGCGCCGGCCGCGACCCCCGCCCCGCTGCCCGCCGCCGCCAAGCTGATGGCCGAGAACAACGTCTCCGCCGCCCAGATCGGCGCCGGTTCCGCCAAGGATGGCCGGATCGCCAAGGGCGATGTGCTGGATTTCCTGAGCCGCCCCGCCGCGGCCTCGGCCCCTGCCGCTTCCGCCAAGCCCGCGCGCTCGCTCGAAGCCGGCGAGGAGCGGGTGAAGATGACGCGCCTGCGCGCCACCATCGCCCGCCGCCTGAAGGAGGCGCAGAACACCGCCGCCATGCTCACCACCTTCAATGAGGTGGACATGGGCGCCGTCATGGGCCTGCGGAACGAGTACAAGGACCAGTTCGAGAAGCGCCACGGCGTGAAGCTCGGCTTCATGAGCTTCTTCGTGAAGGCCTGCGTTGCCGCCCTGCAGGAATTCCCGGCCGTCAATGCCGAGATCGAGGGCGATGAGGTCATCTACCGCAACTTCGTCCATATGGGCATCGCGGTCGGCGGGCCTTCGGGCCTGGTCGTTCCGGTTCTGCGCAACGCCGACACCATGGGCTTCGCGGAGATCGAGAAGCGCATCGCCGATTTCGGCAAGCGCGTGCGCGATGGCCAGCTCAAGCTGGAGGAGATGGCGGGCGGCAGCTTCACCATCACCAATGGCGGCATCTATGGCTCGCTCATGTCCACGCCGATCCTGAACCCGCCGCAATCGGGCATCCTCGGCATGCACAAGATCCAGGACCGCCCGATGGCCGTGGGCAAGTCCATCGAGATCCGCCCAATGATGTATCTCGCGCTCTCCTACGATCACCGCATCGTGGACGGGAAGGAGGCCGTCTCCTTCCTCGTTCGCGTGAAGGAGGCGATCGAGGATCCGCGCCGCCTGATGCTGGGGGTCTGAGCCATGCGTTCGCGTGAAGGCCAGCTCAGCGACAACCGCCCCATCTCCCGCACGCGGCCGGAGAAGGAAAAGCAGCTGCGCGACCTGAAGGAAGTGCTGGCGGGGATGAAGGCGCATGCCACCCCCGCCCTGCGGGATTCGGTGAAGGCGAAGATCAAGGAATTGGAGGCGGATCTGGCGCAGCCGGCGCCGCCGCCGCGCGACCGGCGGCCGCCGCGCCGGGAGTTTTAAGTCTCCAGGGCTCTGCCCTGGACCCGCCGGGGCCGAGAGGCCCCGGACCCCAGGAATCAGATCAGCCTTGCTTCGCGGAGTGCAGCCTTCAACGCGGGGGGCAGGGACTCCATGCCCGACGCCGCCACGCCCTCCACTACATCGGGGGGCGCGTCTTCCGGCGACAGGTAGCGCCAGCCCTGGAAGGCCTTGGTCGCCCGTGCCTCCACCATCACCAGCTTCGGGTCCAGCACCAGGCCGGCGCAGGGCGTGCCGTCATCCCACTGGTCCTCGATGATGTCGATGATGCGCTGCCGCACCTGCAAAAATCCCGACACCACCCAGTAGATGCTGCCGCCATCGAGGATCTCCTCGCGCCGCTTGGGCATCATGCGCGTCTGATGGCGCAGCGGCGGGTCGGCCACGGCGCGCAGCTTCTGGATGGCGCGCAGCTGCGCGACATCCTTGGGGCCGACGGAGAGCTTCAGCATGTGCAGCATGGCCCCCTGCATGTGGCCCCGGAGCGGAGTCGGGCAAGCGGGGATGTTACGAGGGCGGTGGATTCGCCCCCGGTGCGGCTGCCAGCGCGCGGTTCGGCTGCGGCCGCAAGCTGGCATAGGCGACCGGGCCGAAATCCTGCAGCCGGCGCTCCACCGCCTGGAAGGCCGAACGCTCGCGCGCCGAGAGCGGCGCATCGGGCGTGCTGGTCCGGTGCGCCAGATAGCGCGCCAGCATGCCCGAGCCGCGGCGATGCGCGGCGGCGACCATGCCGCCTTCGGTGAGGCTGATCTCCTCCCCGTTCAGGCCGCGCACCGTACCGCCCTGGCGCGTCATCACGCCATTGCGCTCGAGCTGCACCTCGACGCGGCGGAGGAAGTGGGACATCGCGGCCTCCTGCGCGGCCGGATTGGCCAGGAAATCGGCCTCGCTGCGCACGCCATGGCGCTCGGCGAGCGCGGTCCAGCCGCCTTGGGCGTTCTTCCAGCCGAGGTCGAGCAGGCTGCTCGGCAGGAACTGGTAGCGGCCGAGCGCGCCGGAACGCGGGTTTCGCACGCCGTAGCCGTCCCGCGCGTGCTCGGCGCTGCGTTCGGCCTGGGCGATGCGCTGGCGGAATTCGGGGTTGGGCGCCGCCTCCCAGGGGCGGGGGCCGATGCCCGAGAGGGCCACGCCCCGGACGCGCGGCGCGGCCTCCTGCGCGGAGGCGAGGGCGACGGCGAAGCCACCGGGCAAAGGCTGGCGGGCGCGGGGCGCCGCGGCAGCCGGCTGGGCGGAGGGGACAGGGAGGGCGGCAAGCGGTTCCACGCCCCGATCATTGCCATGGAGGATTAACACGCGATGAAGCCGCGTCGCGCGGGATAGCCCTTCTCAGCCGTGCGCTGGGTCCATATCGTTCACTCTGGGTTTGAATGAATCGAGTGAGGATGGGTGCCCGTGCCGTCTGATGAAACCATGCCGCGGCGCGCCGCGGGAGCCGGCGAGCCACCCCGCGCCCCGGGCCGCCGGGCCGTGCTGGCCCTGGCCGTGCCGATGCTGGGCGGCTGCACCATGGTGGGCCCCGATTTCGCGCGCCCGCCCGCGCAGCTCGACACCAGCTGGGCCGCCGCACCCAATCTTCCCGTCAGCGCCTGCGTGCCCAGCGCCACCACCACCTGCCCGCCGGCCGATACCGCCTGGTGGCGCAGCCTGAACGACCCGACGCTCAACCGCCTGATCGAGACGGCGGCGGCGCAGAACCTCACCCTGCAACGGGCCGGCGTGCGCGTGCTGCAGGCGCGCGCCGTGCTGGCGGCCACCGTCGGCGCCTATTACCCGCAGCAGCAGCAGGCCTATGGGCTGCTGCTGGCCGAGCGCGCGAACACCAACAATGCCGGCGGCATCGCGGGCGGCACGCGGAGCTACAATCTGGGCCGCGCCGGCATCACCGCCGCCTGGGAAATCGATTTCTGGGGCCGCTTCCGCCGCGCCATCGAAGCCTCCGACGCCGACCTCGTCGCCTCCATCGCGGATTACGACAATGCGATGGTCAGCCTGCTGAGCGACGTGGCGGCGACCTATGTGAACATGCGCGGGCTGGAAGCGCGGCTCGCCATCACCAAGGCCAATATCAACCTGCAGCGGCAATCGCTGCGAATCGCGCGCGTGCGCTTCCGCGAGGGCGCGACCAGCGAGCGCGACCCCGACCAGGCGCAGTCGCAGCTTTCCGGGACCGAGGCGCTCGTGCCGGGCCTGGAGGCGCAGATCGAGCGCGCGCGCAACGCGCTGGCCGTGCTGCTGGGTGTCACGCCTGCCGAGGTCCGGCCCCTGCTGCAGCCAGGCCCGATCCCGCGCCCCCGCCTGATGGTGGCGACCGGCGTGCCGGCCGACCTGCTGCGCCGCCGGCCGGATCTCAGGCTCACCATCGCCAATGCGGCGGCGCAGAGTGCCCGCGTCGGCGTGGCGCGGGCCGATCTCTTCCCCGCCTTCTCGATCAGCGGCAGCTTCGGCTTCCTGGCGACGGATGCGGGCAGCCTGCGGCTCAATTCCGGCGGCGCCTGGCGCAATTCGACGAGCTTCACCGCCGGCCCCTCGGTCGTCTGGAACATCCTGAACTGGGGGCAGATCACCAACCAGGTGCGCGCGCAGGATGCGGTGCTCCAGGCCGCGCTGCTCACCTACCAGCAGGCCGTGCTGCAGGCGCAGCGCGAGGTGGAGGACGGGCTCGCCGCCTTCGCGGGCGCGCAGCAGGCCGCCGTCTCGCTGCGGCGCGCCGTCGCGGCCTCGCGCCGCGCCGCCGCCGTCTCGCTCACGCAGTATGAGCAGGGGCAGACGGACTACACGACGGTGCTGCTCAGCCAGCGCATCCTGCTGGAATACGAGGATCAGCTCGCCATCGCGGAGACCGACATCCCGCAGGGCCTCATCTCCGTCTATCGCGCGCTCGGCGGCGGCTGGGAGATCCGCGAGGGGCGGCCGCTCGTCACCGAGGCGACGCGACGGCAGATGGCGCTGCGCACCGATTGGGGCCCGCTGCTCGACTACGACGATGGCCGCCTGACCCCGCCGCGGACCCAGGGTCTGCTGCCTCAACCCACCTTCTAGCGTGAGCATCCCGATGATCCGACGTCATGCCAGCCTGCTGCTGATCACGGGCGCGCTGCTCGGCTGCAAGGAGGACAACACCTTCGTGCCGCCGCCGCCCCCGCAGGTGACGGCGGCGACCCCCGCGGTGGGGCCGGCCACGGAATATCTGGAAGCCACGGGCAGCACCGTCGCGGTCAGCGTGATTGACCTCGTCGCGCGGGTGCCGGGCTTCCTGCGCTCGATCGACTACGCCGATGGCGCTGTGGTGCGCAGCGGCCAGCGCCTGTTCCAGATCGAGCCCGACCAGTATCGCGCCAAGGTCCAGCAATCCGAGGCGCAGGTGCAGCAGAACCAGGCGCTGCTGGACCGCGCCAATGCCGAACTGGCGCGCCAGCAGCGGCTGATCAGCCAGAACGCGACCGCGCAGGCGGACCTCGAGCGCTGGCAGTCGCAGCGCGACCAGGCGCAGGCGACGCTGGCCGAGGCGCAGGCCAATCTCGCGCTGGCCCGCATCAACCTTGGCTATACCGATGTGACGGCGCCCTTCGACGGCGTGGCCGGCGCGCATATGGTGGATGTGGGCGCCATGGTCGGCGCCTCGACGCCGACGCGCCTCGCGACCCTGGTGCAGCTCTCGCCCATCCATGTGAATTTCTCGGTCAATGAGCGCGATCTGCTGCGCATCCGGCGTGAGCTGGACGGGCGGGGCATCCGCCGGCCGGACCAGCTGGGCGAGAACGCGCCGCCGGTGCAGATCGCGCTGGCGGGCGATTCCCAGTTCCGCATCGGCGGGCGGCTCGACTATATCGCGCCGCAGCTCGACCCCGCGACGGGCACGCTGCAGTTGCGCGGCCTCTTCGCCAATGCCGACCAGACTTTGCTGCCCGGCCTCTTCGTGCGGGTGCGCGTGCCGATCCGCACGCGGCCGGATGCGCTGATGGTACCGGAGGCGGCACTCGGCTCGAACCAGCTCGGCTCCTACCTCCTCGTCGTCGGCGCCAATTCCACCATCGAGCAGCGGCCCGTGGTGCTGGGCCAGCGCATCGGCACGCTGCGCGTGATCGAGGAGGGGGTGAAGGCGGAGGACCAGGTGGTGATCTCCGGCCTGCAGCGCGCCATCCCGGGCGCGCGCGTCACCGTTCAGCGCGGCACCATCGCGCCGCCCTCGGCCGAGCCGGTCACCGGCACGGTGGCCAATCCGACGCCCGCCGTCGCGACGCCCACCCGCCCGGCGCAATCGGCCCCCCAGGCGCAGCCCAGCCGATGATCTCGCGCTTCTTCATCGCGAGGCCCATCCTCGCCAACGTCATCGCGATGCTCTTCGTGCTGATCGGTGCCGTCTCGGTCTTCAACCTGCCGGTCGCGCAGTATCCGAACGTGGTGCCGCCCACGGTGACCGTCACCACCAGCTATCCGGGCGCCTCGGCGCAGACCATCGTGGACACGGTGGCCCTGCCGATCGAGCAGCAGGTCAACGGCGTCGCCGGCATGATCTACATGCAGTCGCAATCGGCGGCGGATGGCTCCTACAACCTCACCGTCTCCTTCGAGATCGGCACCGATCCGAACATGGCGCAGGTGCTGGTGCAGAACCGCGTCTCCTCCGCGCTCGCGCAGCTGCCCGCGCCGGTGCAGATGCAGGGCGTCACCACGCAGATCCATGCCAGCTCCATCCTGGAGATCGTGACGCTGGCCTCCAGCAATCCGCGGCATGACGGGCTGTTCCTCGCGAATTACGCGACGATCAACCTGATGCAGGAGCTGGCGCGTCTGCCCGGCGTGGGCCAGGTGCGCGTCTTCGGCGCGGCTGAATACGCCATGCGCATCTGGCTCGACCCCGACCAGATGCAGGCGCGCGGCCTGGTGCCGGCCGATGTGATCACGGCGCTGCAGCAGCAGAACCAGCAGGTGGCGGCGGGGCAGCTCGGCATGCAGCCCGCGCCCTCGGGCCAGGCCTTCCAGATCACGCTGAACATCCTGGGCCGCCTTGAGGATGTCTCGCAGTTCGAGGACATCATCATCAAGGCCGAGCCGGGCGGGCGCTTCATCCGCGTGCGCGATGTGGGCCGCGTCGAGCTGGGTGCCCAGACCTACAGCCAGATCTTCAACTGGAACGGCCGCGCCTCCACCGGTCTTGGCATCTTCCAGCTGCCCGGCGCCAATGCGCTGGAGGTGGCCGCACAGGTGAAGGCGACGATGGAGCGCCTCTCGCGCGACTTCCCCGAGGGCATGACCTGGGCCGTCCCCTTCGACACGACCGTCTTCGTGCAGGCCTCGATCCATGAGGTCTATGTCACGCTCATCATTGCGGGCGTGCTGGTGCTGGCCGTCATCCTCGTCTTCCTGCAGGACTGGCGCGCCACGCTGGTGCCGGCGACGACGGTGCCGGTCACCATCATCGGCGCCTTCGCGGCCATGGCGGCGCTGGGCTTCACCATCAACCTCTCCACGCTCTTCGCCATCGTGCTCGCCATCGGCATCGTGGTGGATGACGCGATCGTGGTGGTGGAATCCGCGGCCCATCACATCGACAAGGGCGAGGAGCCGCATGTCGCGGCCGGCAAGGCGATGGACGAGCTGTTCGGCCCGATCATCGGCATCACGCTGGTGCTGATGGCGGTGTTCCTGCCGGCCGCCTTCCTGCCCGGGCTGACGGGGCAGATGTACCGGCAATTCGCGCTCGTCATCGCCGCCACCGCGCTGATCAGCGCGATCAACGCGGCGACGCTGAAGCCCACGCAATGCGCCATGTGGCTGAAGCCCGCGACACCGCCCGAGAAGCGCAACATCTTCTGCCGGGTGTTCAATCGCGGCTTCGGCGTGGTGGAGGGGGGCTATACGCGGGTGGTCGGCTTCATCGTCCGGCATGCGCGCGTCTCGGTCGTGCTGGCGCTGGGCATGATCGGGCTGGCCGGCTGGGGGCTGACGCGGATCCCGACGGCCTTCATCCCGACCGAGGACCAGGGCTATCTGCTGCTCAGCGTGCAGCTGCCCGACGGCGCCTCGCTTGAGCGCTCGCATCGCGTGCTGACCGACGTCGAGACCGAGGTGCGCGCCATCCCGGGCGTCGCGCAGACCATCGTCATCACGGGCGTCTCCGTGCTGGACAACAACGCCACGCTGGTGAATGCGGGCGTGATCTACGTGATCCTGGATGACTGGTCGCTGCGCCCGCCCAGCAGCGGAAGAGACCTGCGCGGCCTCTACGCCACCATGCTGCGGCGCTTCAGCACCTATCAGGATGCCGCGATCAGCGTGCTGCCGCCGCCGCCCATCCAGGGCATCGGCAATGCCTCCGGCTTCTCGATGATGGTCGAGCTGCGGGACGGCGTCTTCGACTGGACCAAGCTGCAGCGCCTGACCGACACGGTGGTCGAGAACGCTTCCTCGCAATCGGCCATCAACCGCGCCTTCACCACCTTCCGCGCCGAGGTGCCGCAGCTGCGTGTGGAGGTGGACCGCGTGCAGGCCGAGGCGCTGCAGGTGGGCGTGGCGGACGTCTTCTCGACCGTGCAGAGCTATCTGGGCTCCACCTATGTCAACCAGTTCAACCGCTTCGGCCGCACCTTCCAGGTCTATGTCCAGGCGGATGGCGATGCGCGCATCAACCCGGACGACATCGGCCAGCTGCATGTGCGCAACCGCCAGGGCCAGATGGTGCCGGTGGGCGCGCTGGCCTCCTGGCGGATGGAGCTCGGCCCCTCGCTCATCAACCTCTACAACCTCTATCCGGCGGCGATGATCAGCGGCATCCCGGCGCAGGGCTTCAGCTCGGGCGAGGTGATGGGGCTGATGGAGCAGATCGGCCGGCATGTGCTGCCGCCGGGCACGGGCTTCGACTGGACCGCGCTCTCCTACCAGGAGGCGCAGGTGGGCAGCCAGATGTACTTGGTCTTCGCGCTCGCCTTGCTGCTGGTCTACATGGTGCTGGCCGGGCAGTATGAGAGCTGGCTCGCGCCGGTGGGCGTCATCCTCGCCGTGCCGCTGGCGCTGCTGGGCACGGCGGCGGCGCTGATCGGGCTTGGCATCGCGAACAACCTCTACACGCAGATCGGTCTGGTGCTGCTGGTCGCGCTGGGCTCCAAGAACGCGATCCTCATCGTCGAGGTCGCGCGCGAATTGCGGGCCAAGGGCATGGAGATCGAGGAGGCGGCGATCGAGGCGGCGCGGGTGCGCTTCCGGCCGATCATCATGACCTCCATCGCCTTCATCCTCGGCGTGCTGCCGCTGGCGCTGGCGACGGGGGCGGGCGCTTCGGCGCGCAACTCGATCGGCATCGCGGTGATGTCGGGGATGCTGGCCAATACCGGCCTCGCGGTGCTCTTCGTGCCGGCCTTCTTCACGGTGCTGCAGCGCTGGGAAGAGCGGAAGCGCAAGCCGAAGCCGGCGGAGAAGCCGGCTTCGAGCTGAAGCGTCATCAACAGAGATTGATCACGCTTCAGACCATGCTGAGAGGCTGCTTCACGCCTTTGGTGATCCCACCAAAGGCGATCAGACGCTAAAGCCAGCGTCGCGTGCGCGCGGCGTAGGCGGGGTAGCTCTCTGGGAAGCGGGTGCGGAGATAGGCTTCCTCCTTCCGCACCACGAGCCAGTCGAGTGCCAGGAAGGTGGCGCCGACGGCGAGCCAGGCCCAGAGCGTGCCCCAGCTGAGCGCCACGCCGGCGAGGAAGAGCAGGAAGCCGAAATAGATCGGGTTCCGGCCGAAGCGGTAGGGGCCGGCGGCCACGAAGGCGCTGTCTGGCTTGTCCGGCCGTGGGTCGTTCCCGGCGCGGACGAGCACCAGCAGCGCCCAGCCCACCCAGCCCATGGCGAGGAAGATCACCATGCCGCCCAGCGCCACCGCGGGCGGGCCGAGCTGCACCGGGAGCAGCTTCTGCATGCCCCAGGCGAGGGCCAGCGCCACCGCCACCATCACCGGCGGCGGGACGCGCACGCCGGGGCCGTGATCCGCCTCAGGCATCGCTCGCCTCCGGCAGCTTCATCCAGGCCGGAACGAGCGGGAGGAGCCGTGCTCCGCCGCATTCCAGCGGGCCCGCGCTCAGCGCCGAAAGCCGCAGCAGCGCGAGGCCCCGGCCTTCACGGCCGGAGCGCATCTCACCCACCTCCGCGGCGCCTTGGGTGACGGGCGTGCCGCGCGCGGGGAGGGGGCCCTCCACGGCGACGGGCACGAGGCGGCGCTTCACCAGGCCGCGATACTTGGTCCGCGCCGTGAGTTCCTGCCCCATGTAGCAGCCCTTGGACCAGGAGACGCCGTGCAGCTCGTCGAAGCCTGCCTCCAGCAGGACGGAATGCTCGGCCTGCATGTCGCGCGAGCCGTCGGGCAGGCCGAGGCTTAGGCGATGCGCGTCATAGGCGTCTTCCGTCGCGTCGGCGGGGGCTGGAGTGGCGGTCATCCAGCGCCAGCCGGCCTCGGGTAGGCGCGGATCGGGGGTGGCGCCGGCGGGCATCGCGGCCCCGCCCCAGCCGGCCTGCACCACCCAGCCCGCCAGCGGCGCCATGGCCACCTTGGAGCGCAGGCGGAAGCGCAGCAGCTTCTGCATGAGCATCCCGGCCTGTTCCGCCTCGGCGTCGATGAGCAGGCGGTCGGCCTCGGCGGTCAGGAAGAAATCGGCCAGCCACTTGCCCTGCGGCGTCAGCAGGGCGGTCCAGACGGCGCGGCCGGGGGCGGCCTCGGTCACGTCGTTGGACACCAGGCCCTGGAGGAAGGCGAGGCGGTCCTCGCCGGTCACTTCGAGGACGGCGCGGTCGGTCAGGGTGGCGATCGGCATGGGGAGGCATGTGGCGGCTTCCGCCGGGGGGTTCAAGCGGCCCTCTTTCTGCTAGAGGCTCCCCCCGTGCGCATCCTGTTCATCACCTCCACCCGCATCGGCGACGCCGTGCTCTCCACGGGCCTGCTCGACCATCTGCTGCGCGAGAACCCGGGCGCGGCCGTGACCATCGTCTGCGGGACGGTGGCGGAGGGCGTCTTCGCCCGCATGCCGGGGCTGGAGTGCATCATCCCCGTCACCAAGCGGCGTTGGTCCCTGCATTGGCTGGAGCTGTGGCGCCAGGTGGCCTTCCGGCGCTGGGAACTGGTGGTGGATTTGCGCGGCTCGGCCATCGCCTGGACGCTGCTGGCGAAGAAGCGCGCGGTGATGAAGGGCGGCCGCCGCTCCGGCCACCGGCTGCTGCACATCGCGGAGACGCTGGGCGTGACGCCCGCGCCGCGCCCCGTCGCCTGGTTCGGTGAGGCCGAGGCGGCGCGGGCGGCCGCGCTGCTGCCGGGCGGCCCCTGGCTGATTCTGGGGCCCACCGCCAATTGGCGGGTGAAGATGTGGCCGGCCGAGCGCTTCATCGCGCTGGCCCAGAAGCTCACCGGGCCGGGTGGCCTGCTGCCGGGCGCGCGCCTCGCCATCCTGGGTGGGCCGGGCGAGGCGGAGCGGCAGATGGCCGAGCCCGTGCTGGCCGCCCTGCCGGAGGCGCTGGATCTGGTGGGCCAGCTTTCCCTGCCCGAGGCGGCGGCGGTGCTGGCGCGCGGCGCGCTCTTCATCGGCAATGATTCCGGGCTGATGCATCTCTCGGCCGCGACCGGCGCGCCGACGCTGGGCCTCTTCGGCCCCACACCGGCCAGCGAATACGCCCCCGTCGGCGCCCGCGCCCAGGCCGTGCTGGCCAAGGGGCCGCCGGCGAATACGCCCATGCAGCGCCTCGCGGTGGAGCAGGTGGTGGAGGCGGCCTCGCGCGTGCTGGCGCTGCCGGTGCCGGCATGAGGCTCTCCGCCCTCGTCGTCGCGCGCAATGAGGAGGCGCGGCTGCCCGCCTGCCTCGCGACACTCGGCTTCGCCGATGAGATCGTGGTGGTGCTGGATCGCAGCACGGATGCGAGTGCCGGGATCGCCCGCGCCGCGGGTGCAGTGGTGCTGGAGGGCGGCTGGACGCTGGAGGGCGAGCGCCGCAATGCCGGCATCGCCGCCTGCTCGGGCGACTGGATCCTGGAGGTGGATGCCGATGAGCGGGTGCCGCCGGAACTGGGTGCCGAGATCCGCGCCGTCATCGAACGCAGCAGCGCTGCCTTCCACCGCGTGCGCATCGACAATTACGTGGGCGAGCGGCTGATCCTCCATGGCTGGGGCGGCAGCTTCGGCACCACGCTGAAGCCCATCCTGTTCCGCCGGGGTGCGAAGCATTGGCGGGCGCAGCGCGTGCATCCGGGCCTCGACTGGAACGGGAGCGAGGGCGGGCGGCTGACGGCGCATGGCATCCGTCACGAGCTGGATCGCGACATCTCCGACATGCTGCGAAGGCTCGACCGCTACAGCAGCGCCAAGGCGGCGGACCTGCTGGCCGAGGGCGATATCGGTACGCTCGGCAATAATGTGCGGCGCTTCATCTCACGCACCTTCAAATGCCTGATCGGGCGCAAGGGCTACAAGGAGGGCGGCTGGGGGCTGCTCATCGCGCTCTGCGCGGGGCTCTTCCCGCTGCTCTCCTACCTCAAGGCGAAGCTGGAGCCGGAGCGGCATCGGCCGTGAAGATCGTGCTGGCCAATGAGGGGCCGCGCATCGAGGCGGATGCGATCGGTCAGCGGCCGCTGGGTGGCGTGGAGACGGCGGTGGCGCTGCTCGCGCAATCCTTCGCCCGGCGCGGGCATGAACTGATCCTGCATTTCGAGGGCGAGCGCGCGGCGCTGCCGGAGCGCGCGGATCTGGTGATCGCAACCCGCGTGCCGCGGCTGTTCCGCGAATTGCCGCAGGGGCGGCGCGTGCTCTGGCTGCACAATCCGGCGCGCTACCTGAACAAGCCCCGCCATGCCTGGCCGCTGCTGCTGGCGCGGCCGGCGCTGGTGACACTGGGGCCGCATCACACGGCCACGCTGCCGCGCTGGCTGCCCGGGCTGCGCGCTGAGATCCCGCTGGCTGTGGCGCCGCCCTTCGATGCCTCGACGGCCGAGCGCGCGGCGCCGCCGCCGGTCGCGATCTTCACCTCCAACCCGCTGCGGGGGTTGGATGAGCTGGCGAGGCTCTGGCCGCACATCGGATGCGGGGAGCTGCATGCCTATTCGGGGGCGGCGACCTATGGCGATGACGCGCGCCTCGCGGCGCGGGCGGCGCCTATCCTCGCGCGGGTCGGCGCGGTGGCGGGCATCTCCCTCTTCGATCCCCTGCCGCGGCCGGAGCTGCTGGCCCGCCTGACCGAGGCGCGCTGCATGCTCTACCTGGGCGACCCGGGCGAGACCTTCTGCCTCGCGGTGGCCGAGGCGCAGGCGGCCGGCCTGCCCTGCGTGGTGATGGATCGCGGGGCTGTCGCCGAGCGCATCGAGGATGGCCTGACCGGCATCGTCGCCCGCAGCGAGGCAGCGTTCGTCGAGGGCGCGCGGGCGTTGCTCCGCGACGACGCGCTCTGGCTGCGCATGCATCGCGCGGCACTTGCGCGCGGCCCGGGGCCCAACTGGACCGACGTGGCACAGGCCTTCGAGGCTCTCGCATGAGCCACGCCCCTTCGATCCGCCTGGCCAACATCATGGCCGGCGCGCCGCAGGGAGGCGCCGAGGCCTTCTACGAGCGGCTGACGCTGGCTTTGCATCGCGCGGGCGAGGAGGTGCTGCCGGTCATCCGCCGCGATGCGGGCCGCGCGCAGCGGCTTGCCGAGGCTCGCCCGGTGGAGCTGCGCTTCGGCGGCGCGCTCGACATCCTCACGCCGATGCGCCTCAACCGCATCCTCACCGACTGGCGGCCGCGCGTGGCGATGGCCTGGATGAACCGCGCGGCGGGCATGACGCCGCGCGGCGAATGGACGCTGGTGGGCCGCCTCGGCGGCTATTACGACCTCAAGTACTACCGCCACTGCGACCACCTGGTCGGCAACACGCGCGATCTGCGCCGCTGGATCATCAGCCAGGGCTGGCCGGAGGAGCGCGTCCATTTCCTGCCCAACTTCGCCAGCGACTTCGCCGGCGTGGCCCCGGCGCCCGGCCTGCAGCTTCTGGCCATGGGCCGCCTGCACGCGAACAAGGGCTTCGACACGCTGATCCGCGCACTGGCGCTCGTGCCCGGCGCCCATCTCAGCATCGCGGGCGAGGGGCCGGAGCGCGCGGCCCTCGAAGCCCTGGCGCGGGAATGCGGCGTGGCGGACCGCCTGAGCCTGCTGGGCTGGCGCGAGGACACCGGCGGGCTGCTGGCCGGCTGCGATCTGTTCCTCTGCCCCTCGCGCCATGAGCCGCTCGGCAATGTGGTGCTGGAGGCCTGGTCCGCCGCGCGGCCCGTCATTGCCGCCGCCGCGCAGGGGCCATCGGAGCTCATCCAGGATGGCGAGACCGGGCTGCTGGTGCCGGTGGATGCGCCCGAGGCCCTGGCGCAGGCGATCCGCGCCCTGCTGGCGGAGCCTGAGCGCGCCGCGCGCCTGGCGGCCATGGGCCGGGCCGCCTTCGAGCGCGACTTCGCCGAGGCGACGGTCCTCGCGCAATGGCGCGATTTCCTGCACAAGGTGCAGCGATGAGGAATCGATAGATGTGCGGCCTCGCCGGCCTCGCGCTGCGCCCGAACGCCCAGGCACCCGAGGGCGCGCTGGACGCCATGGTCGCGGCCCTCGCCCATCGCGGCCCCGACGGCTCGGGTCAGCATGTGGCGGGTGCGGTGGCGCTCGCGCATACCCGCCTCTCGATCATCGATCTCGTCACCGGGGACCAGCCGCTTTTCGCGGGCGGTGCCGCGCTGGTCGCCAATGGCGAGGTTTACAATTACCGCGAGCTGCGTGAGCAGAACCAGCTGCTCTGCGCCACGCAATCGGATTGCGAGCCGCCGCTGCATCTCTATCGCCGCGATGGCCTTGCTTTCGTGGACCATCTGCGCGGCATGTACGCCATCGCGCTGCATGACCGCCCGGCGCGCCGCCTCGTGCTGGCGCGCGATCCCTTCGGCATCAAGCCGCTCTACATCGCCGAGACAGAGGCTGGCATCGCCTTCGCCTCCGAACCGCAGGCGCTGATCGCGGGCGGCTTCGCCGAGGCGCGCATCCGCCCCGAGGCGCGGGACGAGCTGCTCCAACTGCAATTCACCACGGGTGCGGAGACCATCTTCCAGGGCATCCGGCGCCTGTTGCCCGGCGAGAGCCTGACGATCGCCGATGGCAAGGTCGTCGAGCGGCATCGCCGCGCCGCACTGCCGGAAGGTCCGCCGGAATCCATCGGTGAGGACGCGGCACTGGCCCGTCTCGACGCCGCGCTGGAGGAGAGCGTCACGCTGCACCAGCGCAGCGACGTGCCCTATGGCCTGTTTCTCTCGGGCGGCACGGACAGTGCCGCCATCCTCGCCATGATGGCGCGCCTGAACGAGAAGCCGGTGAAGGCCTTCACGGCCGGCTTCGACGTGAAGGGTGCCGCCGATGAACGCGGCGCCGCCCGCCGCGCCGCGGAAGCGGCCGGCGCCGAGCATGTCGAGGTCATGGTCGATGAGGCGATGGTCTGGCGGCATCTGCCGGAGATCGTGGCCTGCATGGATGACCCTGCGGCGGATTACGCCATCATCCCCACCTGGTTCCTCGCGCGCCGCGCGCGGCAGGAGGTGAAGGTCGTGCTCTCCGGCGAGGGCGGCGACGAGATCTTCGGCGGCTATGGCCGCTACCGCTCCGCCATGCGGCCCTGGTGGCGCTGGGGCCGCGCCATGCGCGCGCGCGGCACCTTCGACCGTCTGGACGTGCTGCGGGCCGAGCCGCGCTTCTGGCGCGACGGCATCGCGGCGGCCGAGAGCGAGGCCGCGCAAGGCGGGCGCACGCGGCTGCAAGCGGCGCAGGCGCTGGACGTGGCGGATTGGCTGCCCAATGACCTGCTGACCAAGCTTGACCGCTGCCTGATGGCGCATGGCGTGGAGGGGCGCACGCCCTTCCTCGATTCCGGCGTGGCGGCAGCCGCCTTCCGCCTGCCCGATGCGCTGAAGGTGCGGGACAACCAGGGCAAGTATCTGCTGCGCGCCTGGCTCGCGAAGCATTTCCCGGCAAGCGAGCCCTTCCGCCCGAAGCAGGGCTTCACCGTCCCGGTCGGCGCCTGGATCGAGCGCCAGGCGGCGACACTCGGCCCGCTGGTCGCGCGCCAGCCCGGCATCGCGGAGATCTGCAAGCCCGGCCGCGTCGAGCAGGTCTTCCGCCATGCGGGCGAGAAGAAGCCGGGTGCCGCCGCCTGGCACCTGCTCTTCTACGCGCTCTGGCACCGCCGCCACATCGAGGGCGTCGCGGCCGAGGGCGACGTCTTCGATTACCTGGCGTAGCTCACTCGCCGATGTTCAGCAGCGCGCCGCGCGTGCGCGCCTGCTGCAATTGCCGCATGAACAGCCAGGCCGTGCCGGCGAGCCAGAGCGCATTCAGCGCATAGGCCGCGGCGAGGTGCCCCCAGGCGACGCGCCCTTCCATCAGCGCCGCGCGCATCCCCTCGAAGACATGCGCCGCCGGCAGGGAGAGGGCGATGGGTTGCAACCAGCCGGGCAGGGTGCTCACCGGGTAGAAGACGGCCGCGAAGGGCGCGATGCCGAAGAGCACGGACCAGGCGAGGCTTTCGGCGCCCGCGCCATAGCGCAGGATGAGCGAGGTGCAGCCCAGCGCCACCGCCCATCCCATCAGGATCAGCGCCGTGAAGAACAGCACCATGGCCGGCCCCATGTCGAAGACGTTGAAGGCATAGAGCAGCCAGGCGAGCAGGATGGCCGGCACCACGCCGATCAGCGTCCGCAGCACCGACATCGCCATCAGCCCGGCCACCAGTTCGCCCGGGCGCAGCGGCGAGACGAAGATATGGCCGAGGTTGCGCGACCAGATCTCCTCCAGGAAGGAGATGGAGAAGCCCATCTGGCTGCGCAGCGCCGCCTCCCAAAGCAGCACGCCGCCCAGCAGCACGCCGGCCGCGGCACTGGCCACGTTGTTCTGCACGCCGGCGAGATAGGTCGTCATGAAGCCCCAGACGATCATCTGCAGGATCGGCCAGTACATGAGTTCGATCACGCGCGGCGGGGAGCGCCGGTAGAGCGCGAGATGCCGATAGACGAGGCCCCAGACGCGGCGCAGCGAGTCCGTCATGCGGCTTCCCCCACGCGCGTGCCCCGCGCGATGTCGAGAAACACCTGCTCCAGATCCTCGCGCCCGTAGCGGGCGACGAGGTCGGACGGCGCGCCCTCATCCACCACGCGGCCCTGCTTGAGCATGAGCACATGGCCGCAGAGCCGCTCCACCTCGCCCATATTGTGGCTGGCGAGCAGGATCGCGCAGCCCGTCGCCTCCCGGTAGCGCTCGATGCCGGTTCGCACCCAGTCGCCCGTATCGGGGTCGAGGCTCGCGGTCGGTTCGTCCAGCAGCAGAAGTTCGGGCGTGTTGATCAGCGCCTTGGCGAGTGCGACGCGCGTCTTCTGCCCCGCCGAAAGCTCGCCGGCCGGCCGGTCGATGAAATCGGTGAGCTGCAATTCCTCCGCCAGTTCGGCGATGCGGCGCTTCAGGCCCGCCACATTGTAGAGATGGCCGTAGACGGTCAGGTTCTCGCGCACCGAGATGCGGTGCGGCAGCGAGATATAGGGGGATGAAAAGTTCATCCGCGCCAGTGCCGCGAAGCGGTCCGTCGCCATGTCGTGGCCGAGGGCCGTGATCCGCCCCGATGTCGGCACCAGCAGGCCCAGCAGCATCGCGATGGTGGTGGTCTTGCCCGCCCCATTGCCGCCGAGCAGGCCGAGCGTCTGCCCGCGGGCGAGGGTGAAGCTGAGCCCATCCACCGCCGGCGGGCGATCCGCGGCGTAGGATTTCACGAGATTCTCGACGATCAGGGCCTGGGTCACCTCCCGCATATGCGACCCCCCGCGCTGATCGTCACCCCCTCCACGGTTTTCGTTGACAGCGCGCGGCCCCGCCAGGGAGGCTCGCGGCGGAGATCGCGGCCCCAAGCCAGGCCACGACCCGGGAGAGACACGCCATGCATCGCCGCAGCCTGCTCGCGGGCGCCAGCCTCGCCATTCCCGCCTTCCAGGCCAGCGCGCAAGCCTGGCCGACGCGCGAGATCCAGCTCGTCACCGGCTTCGGCCCCGGCGGCGGCACGGATGTGGTGGCGCGATCCATCGCAGCCCATATGGAGCGCGCGCTCGGCGTCAGCGTCATCGTGCGCAACACGCCGGGCGCCGGCGGCACGCTGGGCCCCGCGCGCATCGCGGCCTCGCGCCCCGATGGCTACACCTTCGGGCTCGTCGGCCTCTCCGCGCTGGTCGTGGCGCCACTCACGATGGAGGTGCCCTACCGGCCCTTCGAGAGCTTCGACATCCTGGGCACGACCTCCGAACTGCGGATCGGCTTTCCGGTCGGCCCCTCCATGCCGAATGTGCGCAGCCTCGCCGATTTCGTGGCCGAGGCACGGCGCCGGCCGGTCACCTTCGCCAGCACCAATCCGGGTTCGGCGGTCGCGATGTTCGAGTTCCAGCGCCTTGCGCGGTTCGAGATGAACTACATCCAGTTCGGCAGCATCACCGATGCGGCCGCACAGGTGGCGGGCGGCCATATCGACACCTACACCGGCACGCCGGAGATGATCGGCCTCGTGCGCTCCGGCAATCTGCGCATGCTGGCGAGTGCGAGCGTGGATCGCTGGCCCGAATTCCCCGAGGTGCCGACGCTGATCGAGCAGGGCTTCGAGACGGCGACCCGCCAGCCCATCATCTGGGCCGGCCCCGTGGGCCTGCCGCCGCCGATCCGCGAAAGGCTGGCGGATGCCCTGCTCAGCGCCGCGCGGGCGCCCGAGGTGCAGGCGCGGCAGAATGGCGCCAGCATCGCGACCCGCGTGCTGGATGGCGCGGAGACATCCGCGCTCATCCAGCAGGTGCGCCCCGGCGTGGAGGCGGCGATCCGCGGCTCGGGCGTCGCCCGCCGCGCCGGGTGAGGCTTAGAGCATTTTCAAGCCAAGCAGCTTTGCTTGGCGACTCGGAAAATGCGTGAAAACAACGTGCTGGAGCCGTTTCACCGTCTTTGCTTGCGGTGAAATGGCTCTAGCCGCGCAAGCTGCGCGCGGCCTCCACCATGCGTTGCAGGGCGGGGCGCACCTCCTCCCAGCGGCGGGTCTTGAGCCCGCAATCGGGGTTCACCCAGAGGCGATCGGCCGGCAGCCGCCGCGCCGCGAGGCGCAGCAGGTGCTCCATCTCCGCCGCCTCGGGCACGCGCGGCGCGTGGATGTCATAGACGCCCGGCCCGATCTCGTTCGGATAGGCGAAATCCACGAAGGCGGCGAGCAGCTCCATCCGGCTGCGCGCCGTCTCGATCGAGATCACGTCCGCATCCATCGCGGCGATGCGCGTCATGATGTCGTTGAACTCCGAGTAGCACATGTGGGTGTGGATCTGCGTCTCCGGCCGCACGCCGCTGGCCGCGATGCGGAAGCAGGTCACCGCATCGGTCAGGTAGGCGTCCCATTCATCGCGCCGCAGCGGCAGCCCCTCGCGGAAGGCGGGCTCGTCGATCTGCACGATGGGGATGCCGGCGGCCTCCAGATCGGTCACCTCGTCGCGGATGGCGTAGGCGAGTTGGCGGCGCACCACCGCGCGCGGAATGTCGTCCCGCACGAAGGACCATTGCAGCATGGTGACCGGGCCGGTCAGCATGCCCTTCATCGGCCGCGCGGTCATGGCCTGGGCGCGCCGCGCCCATTCCACCGTCATCGGCGCGGGGCGCGAGACATCGCCGAAGATCACGGGCGGCTTCACGCAGCGCGAGCCATAGCTCTGCACCCAGCCATTCTTCGTGACCGCGAAGCCCGCGAGGAAATCGGCGAAGTGCTCCACCATGTCGTTGCGCTCGAACTCGCCATGCACCAGCACGTCGAGGCCGATTTCCTCCTGCCAGCGGATCGCCTCCGCCATGCGCTCGGTGAGGAAGGCGTCATAGCCCGCCTCCGTCACCTCGCCGCGCTTGCGGGCGGCGCGGGCGGCGCGGATCTCGGCGGTCTGCGGGAAGCTGCCGATGGTGGTGGTGGGGAAGGCGGGCAGACGCAGCCGCGCCTGCTGGGCCATGCGCCGCTCGTCGAAGGGCGCGCGCGCCGCATCCTCGGCGCGGCCGGCGGCGAGGCGCGCCGCCACGGCCGGATCATGCAGCCGGCGCGAGTTCCGCTTTGCCGCCTGGCGCGCATCGCTCGCCGCGAGCTCGGCCGCGATGGCGCCGCGCCCGGCGGTCAGGCCGCGCGCGAGGATCGCCACCTCCTCCAGCTTCTGCCGGGCGAAGGCCATCCAGCCGCGCAGCTCGGGGTCGAGCCCGGTCTCGCCCGCGAGGTCCACCGGGCTGTGCAGCAGCGAGCAGGAGGGCGCCACCTGCAAGAGCTCGAAGCGCCGCGCGGCGGCGGCGGCGCGGAGCAGCTGGAAGGCGCGGGAGAGATCCGTCGCCCAGACATTGCGCCCATCCACCACGCCGAGCGAGAGCATCATGCGCGGCGGGGCGTGGCGCAGCGCGACCTCCAGCATGCGCGGCGCGCGCACCAGGTCGAGATGCAGGCCCGCGACAGGCAGGGTCAGCGCCGTTTCGAGATTCTCGCGCAGGTCGCCGAAATAGGCGGCGAGCATGATCGAGAGGCGCGGTGCCGCGCCGGCCAGCACCAGATAGGCGGCGCGCAGCGCGGTGCGTGCGGCGGGCGCGAGATCGAGCGCGAGGCAGGGCTCGTCCATCTGCACCTCGCGCGCGCCCGCGGCTTGCAGCCGCCGCAGCGTCTCGGCATAGAGCGGCAGCAGGCTGCCCAGGAGCTCCAGCGGATCGCCCTTGCCCTCCGCCATCTTGCCCAGCAGCAGGAAGGAGACGGGGCCGAGCAGCACGGGCCGCGTCAGGATGCCCTGCGCCTTCGCTTCCTCGAAAGCCTCGACGGCCGGGAAGCCGGTGGCGACGAAGGCCTGGCCCGGGCGGAAGACGGGCACGAGGTAGTGGTAGTTCGTGTCGAACCACTTGGTCATCTCCAGCGCCGGCGCGCCGGGGGCGATGCCGGCCGCCTGCTCGGCCGCCGTGCCGCGGGCCCCGCGGGCGAGGGCGAAGCGCGTGGCGAGCGAGACGGGCTCGCCCGCGCGCCAGCCATAGCCCTCCGGGATCACGCCGAAGGCGCAGGCGTGGTCGAGCACGTGGTCATAGAGCGCGAAGTCGTTGCTCGGCGGCACGGCGATGCCGGCCGAGCGCTGCAGGGCCCAGTGGCGGGCGCGCAGCTCGGCCGCGGTGGCGCGCAGCGCGGCCTCATCGGCTTGGCCCGACCAATGGGCCTCGAGCGCGGTCTTGAGTTCGCGCCGGAGGCCCATGCGCGGGAAACCGAGATTGTAGGCGGTCATGTGTTGTCATCCCTGAGACGAGGTCCGGGCGTGGCGCGGCCTTCGCCGTTCGCCCTGTGCGGGGCGGGCGGCGGATCTGGCCCCGCGATCGCGGGGGCTGCGTCAGCGCACCGGGTGTGGCGGAAGGTGGCGAAGGGCCAGCCGCTCCTGCGCCGCGCGGCGGATCACGGCGCGTTCCGCGGCCGAGGCCTGCATCCAGCGGGTGATCTCGTCACGGCTGCGGCCGCAGCCGAGGCAGATGCCCGCCGCATCCAGCGCGCAGAGCTGCACGCAGGGCGAGGCGGGCGCCTCGGCCTGGCCAAGGGGGGCTGGCATGGCGGTCAGCCCTGGAGGGGGCCGGGACACCGCCAACGGCCGGGGCCGGGTCTGGGGATGGGCGTTCGGGCGCGGTGAAGGCGCATGGTCAAGTCTCCTGTCCGGCGGCACCCCGCGCCGGGATTGGGTGGGTCGATGCGCTGGCAGGTCTCCTGGCTCACGGGTCGTCGCCGGCCCTGCCGCCTTCCCAGGGGATGAACCCCAGTGGCGCGCCCCGAAGCGGGGCGAAGCAGGGTCAGCTCACCGCTGACAGTTGCGGGGGCAGCCGCCGACTTGGCCTGGCCTCCCTGGCGGGGAGGGGGCCGCACGGCGTTCCCTTTTCACCGGCTCGCGCCGGACCAACGCAATATCAACATATCCTTATGTCATGTGGCGTCAAGCACAACTTCGCCGCATGCGGTTCGCGCCGCCATGCGCGCGGCGCTGCGGTGCAGGATCGCGTGCTTCTCCGCGGGTTCCGCCGCCGGCCAGCGCGCGATTTCCGCGCCGGTGCGGCCGCAGCCGGCGCAGATCTGCGCTTCGAGGCGGCAGAGGTTGCGGCAGGGGGAGGGTGGGGCATCGCGCAAGCGGCAACTCCTGAGGAACCACCCGGCGGCTGCGGCCTTGGGCCGCTTGCCGCCATCCTTCCCCAAGCCGATGCCCCGCGTCCAGCGCCCGTCTTGCGCGCGGCGCGGGACGCGTCAGATTGGCGCCTCGTTCGACGGAGACTTCCATGCCCCATTACGATCTCATCCTGCGCGGCGGCCAGGCCGTGCTCCCCTGGGGCATCGAGCCGCTGGACATCGGCGTGCGCGATGGCCGCATCGCCGCCATGGGCAGCCTGCGCAATGCCGAGGCCACGCAGGAGGTGGATTGCCGCCACCTGCATGTGCTGCCCGGCCTGATCGACGCGCATGTCCATCTGCGCGAGCCGGGCGACGCGGCCGTCGAGACCATCGCGACCGGCACCAAGGCCGCGGTCCTGGGCGGCCTCGCCGCCGTCTTCGACATGCCCAACACCGCGCCCTCCATCACGGATTCCGCGCAGCTTGCCTGGAAGCGGAAATACGTGGCCGAGGTCGCGTATTGCGATGTCGGCCTCTATGTCGGCGCGTCCAAGAAGAACATCCCCGACCTCGCTTCGCTGGAGCTGGAGGAGAATGTCTGCGCGGTGAAGGTCTTCGCCGGCTCCTCTACGGGCGATCTGCTGATCGAGGACGATGCGAGCCTGGAAGCCGTGATGCGCTCCGGCCGGCGCCGCATCTGCTACCACTCGGAGGACGAGTATCGCCTGCAGGCGCGCAAGCCCAACTACAGCTCGGGCATGCCGCACCGGAACCACATGGAGTGGCGCGACGTGGAATGCGCGCTGCTCGGCACCAAGCGCCTCATGGCCATCGCGCGCAAGACCGGCCGCCCCGCCCATATCCTGCATGTGAGCACGGCGGAGGAGCTCGCCTACCTCGCCGACTACAAGGATATCTGCTCGGTCGAGGTGCTGATGAACCACCTGACCCAGACCGACGAGGCCTATGACCGCCTGGGCGGCTATGCCGTGATGAACCCGCCCATCCGCGACCAGCGCCATCTGGAGGCCGCCTGGGCCGCCGTGCGCAACGGCACGGTGGATGTGGTGGGCAGCGACCATGCGCCGCATTCCCGCGCGGCGAAGGAGCGCCCCTGGCCCGACACGGCGGCGGGCCTGACCGGCATCCAGACCATCGTCCCCGTCATGCTCGACCATGTCAGCGCCGGGCGCCTCAGCCTCATGCGCCTCGTGGACCTGATGTGCGCCGGCCCCGCGCGCATCTACGGCGCGGTGAACAAGGGCCGGCTGGCCGTCGGCTACGACGCCGACTTCACCCTGGTGGACATGGCGAAGTCGCGCGAGATCACGAATGACTGGATCGCGAGCCCCTGCGGCTGGACGCCCTTCGACGGCTATCGCTGCCAGGGCTGGCCGGTCGGCACCATCATCCGCGGCCATGTCGCCATGCGCGAGGATGAGGTGCTGGGCGGCCCCATCGGCAAGCCGGTGAACTTCCGCTGAAGCCACGCGCATGCGCATCGGCATCCTGCAATGCGGGGAGATCCCCGAGGCGCTGATCCCCGCCCATGGCAGCATGGGCGGGATGATGCGCCGCCTCCTCCCGCCCGGCCGGGACGCGACGCTGCATGACGTGACCACCGCCCTGCCCGAGAGCCCGACCGCCTGCGACGCCTGGCTCGTCACCGGCTCGGCCGCCGGCGTCTATGACGACCTGCCCTGGATCGCGCCGCTCAAGCAGTTCCTGGTCGCCGCGCGCGGCCGCGCGAAGCTGGTCGGCATCTGCTTCGGCCACCAGGTGATGGCCGAGGCCTTCGGCGGCCGCGTGGTGAAATCCGACAAGGGCTGGGGCATCGGGCTGCACCGCTATGCGGTGACGGCGCCCGCCCCCTGGATGGATGGCGCCGCCCCCATCCGCATCGCCGCCTCCCACCAGGACCAGGTGGTGGCGGCGCCACCCGGCGCGCGGGTGACGCTGGCCAGCGATTTCACGCCGCTTGCCGGGCTCGACTACGGCGATGCCATCTCCTTCCAGTGCCACCCGGAATTCACGGCGGATTTCTCCATCGCCCTGCTGGAAGGCCGGCGCGAGATGCATGGCGCGGCCGGCGAGGCCGCCATCGAATCGCTCCGCATCCCGGATGACGCGCCACGCATGCGCGGCTGGATCGCCCGCTTCCTGGAGGGTTAGGGCTCCATCCGCGGCAGTGCGCACCGCATTCCCTCGCCTTGACTTCGTCCCGCCCGCTAAATACGTCAAACGGCATCAACTCCAAGGGAATGCGATATCCATGCCGTCGATGGCGTTGCGTCTCTGTGTCCCGGCCCTCCTTCTGCTGACCGCTTGCGTGCCGGAGGCGCGGCCTGTCGCAGGGCTGGTGAGGACCGGCGCCGGATTTGACATGCGGGGCGCGAACCCCTGGCAGCAGGCGACGCGCGGCCAGACGGCGGGCCAGCTGCAGGCCCTGGGCGTGGCCAGCGGCCCGGCCGATCTCCGCGGCGTCTGGAACGGCCGCTACTTTTGCGGATCCGAGCGGTATGCCGGGCAGCTCGTCATGCCCGACGGGCGCGGCGCAGGGCTGTTCCGCTTCGCCGCCGCGTCGGGCGAGACGGGCAGCTATGAGGTGCGCGTCTCGGCCACCGACCGCAGCGGCAGCGGCCTGCGCGTGGACCCGGTCCGTTGGATCGAGCCTGGCGGCACGACGCCGATGCGTGGCTTTGTCGGCGGGGCGCGGCCCGATGCGCCGCTGCGTGCCCGATTCGATGACCGCAGCTGCGGCCATCTCGAGCTGACCCGCAGCCGCGCCGCCGATGTGGGCGAGACCTTGGCCGCGGCCTCCGCCGCCTTACAGGGCAGCGCCGGCGGACGCGGCGCCATGCCGGCCCTGGCGGCGCCGCGCGGCGATGCGCCCGCCCCCGGCTCCGCCAACCGGGGCGAGACGCTGGACGCCGCCGCCGCGCGCGCGCTGCTGGAGGGCCGGACGGTCCGGTTGATCCGGGCGACCGGCGATCCGGCCCTGCCCGCCACCTGGTATCTGGGCGGTCGCCAGATCTACGAGACCGGCGGCATGTCGCGTTCGGCGCTGGAACTCCCGAACCTCAGCCTGCAGGAGCGGGATTATCGCTGGGAGGGCAACCGCTTGTGCCGCCAGATCTCGGGCAGCTTCCCCTGCGTCGAGCTGGAGCGCCTGGGCGATGGCCGGATCGCCGTCGTGGATACGCGCAGCCGTCGCGTCATCTACTATGTCGAGGGCACGCAACCGGGTGACACCTTCCAGCTCGCCGCCTTGCAGGCCCGCCGGAACCGCGAATGGGCGGCGCTGCCCGCGGCCGAGCGGCGCAGGATCCTGGAGGAGCGCGAGCGCATGGCCCTGATGATCGAGGACACGATCATCGACGCACTGACGGCCCCGTCTCTGCCCTCCACGCCAATGGTGCAGCGGCTCGAGGAGCGCAATTTCTGCCGCGCCAACAACCCGAACTGGCGGCACTGCTGACGGCCCGTCCGGATGGCCCGTCAGGGCGTGCGCTCGGCCATCGGCTCGATCCGCGGCAGCAGGTCGCGCGGGATGCCGGGCCACCAGGCCGTGCGGTTCGCCTCCTGCGCGGGCGTCAGATAGACGGGCCCATCCACCACGCCGCGCTGCAGGGGCACGCTGGCCGGCGGCGTCACCCAGCAATCCACGCGCCCCAGGCTCGGCGTGCAATAGGGCGGCGGCCCGGGCGGCGGCGGTACCGGCGCGCAATAGCTCATCCCCCGGTCCAGCCGCACGATCGAGCAATCCCGCCCGCTCAGCCCCGAGACCAGGATGTCCGGCACGCCACGCCCCACCAGCGTGATGGAGGCGACGCTGGCCGCGCCCGCGATGGCGAGGCTCGTCGTGTCGCAACCCGCGAGCGGGAGCGGGGCGGCCAGCAGGGCGATGACGGGAAGGGCGGCGCGCATCCGGCCCAGGATGGACCGCGGGAGTTACCGGCGGGTGAAGGCGCGCGGCCCGAGATTTCACCCCAGGGCGATCATGCTCTATACCGCAGGGCCCCCGCTGCGGGGACTCTGAACCAGAAGGCGCGTGACCTTGCCGGATTTGATTGACGAAGTGGATGAGGAGCTTCGCGCCGAACGCGCGAAGAAGCTCGCCCAGCGCTATGGCGGCCTTGCCACCGGCGTTCTGCTGCTGGCCATCGCCGGCATCGGCGGCTGGGAGGGCTGGCGCTGGTATGAGCGGCGTGAGGCCGCCCAGGCCGGCCAGGCCTTCCTGACCGCGACGCGTGACGCCGCCGCCGAGGGCGCCGATCTCCGCGCCTCGGCCGAGCGCTTCGCCGGCCTCGCCCAGGGCGCGCCCGCCGGCTACCGCACGCTCGCCCGCCTGCGCGCCGCCGCCCTGCTCGCCGAGACCGGCCAGCTCGACCCCGCGCTGGCCGCCTGGGAGGCCATCTCCCGCGACAATGAGGTGGACCCGCTCTATCGCGACCTCGCCACCGTGCTCTGGGGCCTGCATGCGCTGGATGCGGGCGACGCCGCGCAGATCGAGGCGCGCATGACGCCGCTCGCCACCCCCGGCGCCCCCTGGCGCGCCTCCGCGCAGGAGGTGCTGGCGCTGGCCGCCCTCAAGCGCGGCAACACCGAACAGGCCCGCCGCGCGTTGCAGGCCGTGCTCGCCGATGCGGCCACGCCGCAGGGCCTGCGTGACCGCGCAAGCCGCCTGCTGCAAGGATTGGGAAGCTAGATGCAAGACCGCACCCCTTCGCGCGGCGCCCTGGGCCGCCGCGCCGCCCTGCTCGGCAGCGCCACGCTGCTCGCCGGCTGCGACACGATGCGCGACTGGTTCGACGCCGCCCTCGGCCAGACCAAGACGCCCTTGCCCGGCGAGCGCATGCCCGTCATGGCGGTGGAGCGCGGCCTCGCCGTGGATTCCTCGGCCGCCGGCCGCCCCTTCACCCTGCCGCCCGCCGCGCTCAACACCGAATGGCCGACGGCCGGCGGCAATGCCGGCCACGCGCCCGGCCATGTCTCCCTCCCGAGCCCCATCGGCCAAGTCTGGAACACCTCCATCGGCTCGGGCACCGGATACCGCCAGCGCCTCACCGCCTCCGCCCGCGTGGTGGGCGACACCCTCTTCGCCGTGGACGCCTTCGGCTGGGTGACGGCGGTGGATGTGGCCCGCGGCGGCCGCCGCTGGCAGACCGACACCCGCCCCCGGCGCGACCGCGACGGCGCGGTGGGCGGCGCCATCGCCTACGCCAATGACACGCTCTACTGCGCGACCGGCCTCGCCGAGATCATGGCGCTCGACCCCGCCTCGGGCGAGATCCGCTGGCGCGCCGCACTCCCGGCCCCCGCGCGCGGCGGCCTCACCGTCGCGGGCAACCGCATCCTGGTGCCGACCATCGAGAACCAGCTCCTCGGCCTCAACGCCGAGGACGGCGCCCGCGCCTGGACCTTCCGCGCCACCCCCGTCCAGGCCATGCCGCTCGGCCTGCCCAGCCCGGCCGTCGAGGGTGACGTGGCCGTCGGCGGCTTCCCCTCGGGCGAGGTGGTCTGCTTCCGCATCGCCGATGGCCGCGTGCAGTGGAGCGAGAGCCTGGGCACCAGCCGCGGCGGCGTCTCCATCGCCGATATCGGCGCCATCACCGCCCTGCCTGTCATCGACCGCGGCCGCGTCTTTGCCGTCGGCATGGCCGGCGCCTCCACCTCGCTCGACCTGCGCTCCGGCCGCCGCGTCTGGGAACGCGAGGTGGGCGGCACCCAGACCCCCTCCGTTGCGGGCGACTGGATGTTCATGCTGACCCGCGCGGGCTCCCTCATCTGCATGACGCGCGACGAGGGCCTGGTGCGCTGGATCACCCCGCTGCCCGCCTTCGCCAATGAAGCCCGCAACCGCGACCCGATCTCCTGGGGCCCGCCCGTGCTGGCCGGCGGCCGCCTGCTCATCACCGGCAGCCATGCGCAGCTCTTCGAGGTGAATGCCGAAAACGGCGACATCCTCGCCCGCTCGCGCATCCCCGATGGCAGCAGCCTGCAGCCCGTGGTGGTGAACAACAGCGTGTATCTCATCACCGATGGCGGCAACGCCGTGGCCCTGCGCGGGGTCGGCTGATGCGCCGCGTTTCCCATGGCGCGTGACCCGGAAAACCCGGCGCGCCACCGCGACACCTCCGGCCTGCCCGTCGTCGCCATCCTCGGCCGGCCGAATGTGGGCAAGTCCTCGCTGTTCAACCGCCTCGTCGGCCGGCGCATCGCCATCGTGGACGACACGCCCGGTGTCACGCGCGACCGCAAGGAGGCGGAGACGCAGATCGCCGGCCGCAACATCCTGCTGGTGGACACCGCCGGCCTTGAGGAAGCCGCGCCCGAAACCCTCTTCGGCCGCATGCGCGCGAGCTCCGAGGCCGCCCTCGAGCAGGCCGATGTCGCGGTCTTCGTGGTGGACGCCAAATCCGGCATCACGGCGTCCGACCGCGCCTTCGCCAATTGGCTGCGCCGCGCGCGCCGGCCCGTCATCCTCGTCGCCAACAAGGCCGAGGGCCGCGGCGGCGCCCAGGCCGCGCTGGAAGCCTATGAACTCGGCCTGGGCGACCCCATCGCCGTCTCGGCCGAGCACAATGAGGGCATCGCGGGCCTGATGGAGGCCATCGGCGAACACCTGCCCGAAGAGGTGCCCGAGCCGGAGGAGGGCGAGGCCAAGCTCTTGCGCCTCGCCATCCTCGGCCGCCCCAATGCCGGCAAATCCACGCTGCTGAACACGCTGCTGGGCGAGGAGCGCATGATCACCGGCCCCGAGCCCGGCCTGACGCGCGATGCCATCGCCGCCATCTTCCAGGACGAGGCCGGCCCCATCCGCATCGTGGACACGGCCGGCATGCGCAAGCGCGCGCGCATCACCCACCGGCTGGAGGAGATGTCCGTCGCTTCCTCCATCGCGGCGCTGCGCGAGGCGGAGGTTGTGATCCTCGTCCTCGACGCCAATCTCGGCCTCGAAGAGCAGGACATCCGCATCGCCCGCCTGGCCGAGCGCGAGGGCCGCGCCGTCGTCATCGCGCTGAACAAATGGGATGCGGTGGAAGACCGCGCCGCCGCCCGGAACCGGATCGCCGACACGCTGGAAACCTCCTTGAACCAGCTGCGGGGCATCGAGGTGGTGACCATCTCGGCCGCCACCGGCGCCGGCGTGGACAAGCTGATGCCCGCGGTGCGCCGCACCCATGAGCGCTGGAACCGCCGCATCGGCACCGGCGCGCTGAACCGCTGGTTCGCGCAGATGCTGGAGCGGCACCAGCTGCCCCTGGTGGACGGCAAGCGCCTGAAGCTGCGCTACGCCACCATGCCCAAGGCGCGCCCCCCCACCCTGGTGCTCTTCGGCACGCGGGCCGAGCTTCTGCCGCTCGACTACCAGCGCTATCTGCTGAACGGCTTCCGCGAGGAATTCGACATGCCGGGCGTGCCCATCCGCCTGCAATTGCGCGGCACCGAAAACCCCTACGCCGAAGAGACGGACTGAGCGCCCTCACGGCATGGCGAGCCTGACGGAGCGCGGGATGTGGCGCCTTCCGGTCGCGGCGCTGAAGAGCCGGATATAGGTGCGGCCCATCTTGCGCCACCAGCGGCGGAAGCGGCGGGGCTCCGGATCTTCGAATTTGCGTTTGAACAGCTCGACCAGGGTTTTGGACAAATCGGGGTCGGGCAGCAGCCAGGGCGGCCCAGGTAGGGCTTCGAGAAGCTGCAACCGCCGCGCCAGCACAATGATGCGCAATCCGACGAGCTTCGCGGCCCGTCTGGCGCCCCGGAAGATCAGCCGGCGGAGCTGCTGGAGCGGATGGCGCGGCCCCAGGTCATGCAGCGCCTCCAGCAGATGCTCCCAGAAGCCGCCATGGCTGAGCCTGCGGAAATGGCGCGAGACAGTGCCGGGTGGGCCGTAGCGTTCGGGCAATTCCCGCCAGGGGGCGTCGGTGGAGAGCAGGAAGAGGATGGCGTTCATGCGCTCGCGCAGGTCCACGAGCTTGCGGCCTGCGGGGCTGGCCTTTTGCGCCAGGACATAGGGGCGCAGGGCGTCCCACTGGCGGTCTGAGAGGGCGGAGAAGGGGACGCGCTGTTGCATCCCAGGAAACTATACCTAATCAGGGTGAAAAGTCAAGGAACTCGGGGAGCCACGGGCTCCCCGAACCCCTGCGATCAATGCGTTCTCCCGGCGTGGAGGACGCGCAGAATAAGAATGCGGTCCTGGTCGGGGCGGTAGATGATGCTGGCGCGGCGCTCGAAGCCCAGGCTGCGCACGCCCTCGCCGCGATCCCGGCCGGCAAGGGGAAACAGCAGCAGCGCGGCGCAGCATCGCTCGATCCGGTCCAGATAGGCCCCGGCGCGCGCGGCATCGGCCTCGCGGAAGATCAGCTCATAGAGCGCCAGGAGGTCCGCCCGGGCCTCCGGGGTGAACTCAATCGCCGGCAAGGCGCCGCGCGTGATGGGCGCGGAGCTCCGCGAAGACCTGCCCGGCCGGAATGGCGCGGGACGGATCGCGCTCCATCGCCTCGATCACGGGGCGGATTTCCGCCTCGAAACACGCCGATTCCTGCGCCGCCAGGGCCTCCAGCCCGGCCGCCACAACCTCGCTCGCATCGGCACAGGCGCCGGAGGCCAGCAGGCGTTCGATCTCGGCGGCTTGCGCTTCGGTCAGGGGAATGGCGGTGAGCATGGCGCGAGGATACCCCCCCTCCCAAGGGGATTCCAGAGCTTTGCGCGGCCGGACAAGGCTGGGTTTCCCAAGGCGCCCGCCCCCCCGGAACCAACCCGATTCATGTCGGGGAGCCACGGGCTCCCCGCGCCCCTGCGGCAAGATGGTGTTGGCGGGGGCATGCGGTCTGTTGTTTCATGGGTTGGAACACTGGAGACGCCCCATGCGCTGGAGCCTCGCGCTGATGGTGTTGATCTGCGCTGCTGGCCCGGCGGTGGCGCAGACGCAGCCGCGCGCGCGCCCTGCGCCGCCGGCGGCGGAGAGTGTGGCGCAGCCGGGCCGCCCGGGCTGGACGGTTGATGCGCATAATGGGTGCTGGGTGTGGAACCCCAATCCCCAACCCGGCCTGACCGTGACGTGGACCGCCCCCTGACCGCGCAACCCAGCCCTTCGCAATTCCCCGAAGCATCCCCCGCCCGGCCGCGCCTAGGCTCACCCCATCCGCCGAGGAGCCGCCGCCATGTCCGCCGCCTATGAAACCTTCCGCGACCTGCATCGCAACATCTTCGTCATGCCCAACCCCTGGGATGGCGCCTCCACCTTGCTGCTGAAGCGCGAGGGCTTTCCCGCACTCGCCTCCACCTCCGCCGGCCTCGCCTTCGGCCTGGCCCGGCCGGATTGCGCGGCGGCGCTGGGCCGCGACCTCTCCATCCAGCACGCGGCGATGATCGCGCGCCTCTCGGGCCTGCCGGTGAATGGCGATCTGGAGGATGGCTTCGGCGCTGGGCCCGAGGATGTGGTGGCGACCGTGGAGGCCTCCATCGCCGCCGGCCTCGCCGGCCTCGGCATCGAGGACACGACGGCCGACCCCGCGCGCCCCATCCATGAGTTCGACCACGCCGTCGCCCGCATCGCCGCCGCCGCGAAGGCCGCGAAGGGCCGCATCCTGCTCACCGCGCGCACCGACAATTTCCTGCATGGCCGCCCGGACCTCGCGGACACGATCCGCCGCCTCGTGGCCTTCGCCGAGGTCGGCGCCGATGTCCTCTATGCCCCCGGCCTGCCCGACATGGAAGCGATCGAGGCCGTGGTCCGCGCCGTCGCCCCCAAGCCGGTGAACATCGTCTTCGGCCCCCGCAGCGGCCCCGTGCCGCTGGCCGTGCTGGAGGCCGCCGGCGTGAAGCGCGTCTCGCTCGGCGGCGCGCTCTACCGCCAGGCCATGGGCAGCCTCGTCACCGCCGCCCGCCGCCTGAAGGCCGGCGATTTCGACATCATGGGGGCCGCGCCGACAGCCGCCGAAATCACCGCGCTGCTGCCGCGCTAAACGGCGAGTCCCATCTCCTGCGCGATGACCGCGAGCCGCCGGTCGCGCGTCCAGAAGCGGGCGCCGGGCGTGAGGCGCGTTGCGGCCAGCAGATGCGCGTCCACCCACCCGATCCCGCGCCCGGCGAGCCCGCTCCGGTCCACAAACCCCAGCACTTCGGCGTCGGTCGCGGGCATGGCCTTCGGCAAGCCGGAGAGCGCCGAGAGGATGGTGGCGCGCTGCCGCAAATGCCCCAGTGCCAATTCGCCGATGACATGCGGATGGGCGAGCACCCGACCCTCCGCCAGCAGCGCGGCCACATCAGGATCGTCCTGGCGCAGATGATCCACCCAGACGGAGGTATCGAGCAGGATCAAGCCGGCGTCGCGCGCCGCCGAGGGGCCGCGACGAGGTCCGGCTCGCTCCCGCCAAGCCGGGCGAGGCGGCGCGCGCTTTCACGTTCGATCAACGCCGTCAGCGCCTCGCGCACCAGCGCCGATTTCTCCGTGATGCCAGTGAATCCCTGGGCCTTGGCCAGGAGTTCGTCATCCAAGGCGAGGGTGGTGCGCATCGTCAGCTCTCCAGTGAGGCACGCGATATAGCATCGAATGATGCCGCCTGGCATGCCCAAAACGCACGCCTACCCCAAACCTCCCACCCCGCACCCCCCTTCCAGAACCGCCGCCGACAACGCGGTATCCGCCGCGAAGTGCGGCGGCGCGGGGTGCGCAACCGCAATGCCGGGAACGCCAGCCCTGCGGCGTGCAAGCCAAGCCGCCGGAGGCAGCGCCCGGCGTCCCCAGCCCCGCACCCCCCTTCCAGAACCGCCGCCGACAACGCAGTATCCGCCGCGAATAGCGGCGGCGCGCGGTGCGCCACCGACGAGCCGGGAATCACCTGTCTGAGGCGCGCAAGCCAAGCGCCCGGAGGGCGCGCCCGGCGTCTGAGGGCAGGAAATTATGATCAACAAGATCGTCAACACGCTGGCCGAGGCGCTCTCGGGCGTGAAGGATGGCAGCACCGTCCTCATCGGCGGCTTCGGCAGCGTGGGCCAGCCCGATGCGCTGATCGAGGCGCTGATCGAGCAGGGGGCGAAGGACCTCACCTGTGTGGCCAACAATGCCGGCACGGGCCGCGTCGGCCTGGCGCGCCTCATGGAGCTGGGCCGGGTGCGGAAGATCATCTGCTCCTTCCCGCGCAGCGCCGGCAGCGTCGTCTTCGAGGAGCTCTACCGCGAGGGCAAGATCGAGCTGGAGATCGTCCCGCAAGGCACGATGGCCGAGCGCATGCGCGCCGCGGGTGCCGGCATCCCCGCCTTCTACACCGCCACCTCGCACGGCACGCTGCTGGCCAAGGGCAAGGAGGAGCGTGAGTTCAACGGGCGCAAATACGTGATGGAGCACGCGCTCAAGGCCGATGTCGCGCTGATCGAGGCCTGGGAGGCCGATCGCTGGGGCAACCTCACCTACAATCTCTCCGGCCGGAACTTCAATCCGGTGATGGCGATGGCGGCCGACCTCACCATCGCGCAGGTGCAGCACATCGTGGAACTCGGCGCGATTGATCCCGAGCGTGTCGCGACGCCCGGCATCTTCGTGAACCGCGTGGTCCGTGTGGACCGTGGCGAGGGATGGGTTTAGTGCCCTCAAACGCCGGGCGCGCGCTCCGCGCGCTTGGCTTCGCGCCGCCACTGGCGCGCGGGCCAAACGCGCAGTCTGGGCGCGGCGGCCGCGTCGCGGCCGCATTCTTGTGGGGCCGTCCTGACCCCGTTCTGGACCGCGCCCCTCCATCCTTCTAGCCTGTCTCCAGAGGAGAAAACGTCATGCCGAGCTACAGCCGCACTGACATGGCCGCCAAGGCCGCCGCCGACATTCCCGAGGGCTGGGTGGTCAACCTCGGCATCGGCATGCCGACGCTGATCGCCGACCAGGTCCCCCTCTCGCGCGAGGTCATCTTCCAGTCCGAGAATGGCGTGCTGGGCATGGGCCCCGCGCCGGAGAAGGGGCACGAAAACCCCTGGCTCATCAATGCCGGCAAGCAGATGGTCACGCTGCGCCCCGGCGGCTCCATCTGCCACCACGCCGACAGCTTCGCCATGATCCGCGGCGGCCATATCGACCTCTGCGTCCTCGGCGGTTTCGAAGTGGCCGAGAATGGCGACCTCGCGAACTGGGCGACCAGCGAGAACGACACCGCCCCCGCCGTGGGCGGTGCGATGGATCTCGGCGCGGGTGCGAAGCGCCTCTGGGTGGTGATGGACCACACGACGAAGGATGGCCGCCCCAAGATCGTCGAGCGCTGCGGCTATCCGCTGACCTCGCTGGGTTCCGTCAGCCGCGTCTACACCAACCTGGCCGTGCTGGATGTGGTGCCGGGCCTCGGCTTCGTCGTGCGTGACATCGTGCCGGGGATGAGCCTGGAAGAACTCCAGGCGAAGAGCGGCGCCAAGCTGCACACGCAGTCGTGAGCGCGACCGCCGCGGGCGTCGCCCCCTTCACGGGCGACCGCGCCGAGAGCATCGAGATGATCCGCGACAGCGCGCGCGGATTGCTTGGGGCAGACATGGCGCGCGTGCGCAAGCTGCGCTTCACCGAGCCGGGCTTCGATGCGGGCCTGCTGCGCCAGATGGCCGAGGCCGGCTGGATCGGTCTCGCCGTCTCCGAAGAGGCCGGCGGCACCGGCCTGGGCATGGCCGAGATGGTGGCGCTGGCCGAGGAAATCGGCCGTGCCTCAGCGCCCGAGCCGCTGATCGGCTGCGCCCTCTCCGCGCATCTGCTGGCCGCGGCCGGCGAGAGCGAATTGCTCGGCCAACTCCTCGCCGGTGACGCGGTGGTCCTCACCGCCTGGCAGGACCGCGCGAATACGCTCAGCCTCGCCAGCACCGCCGATGGCGCGCGCGGCTTCGTCCTCGCCGCCGGGGGTGCCACCCACATCCTCTGGCCCGTGGCCGAAGCGGGCCGCGTCGCGCTGCATGTGCTGACACGCGACCAGGTCGAGATCACCACCGAGGCCACGCAGGATGGCGGCCATCTCGGCACCATCCGCCCGCTGCCCTATAGCGGTCACGGCCCCGGCCGCCACATCGCCGATGACGTGCCGCTCGCCGAGGCGCTGGACCGCGCCGCACTCGCCACCGCCGCCGCGCTGCTGGGCGGCATGGAGGCGGCCTTTGCCATGACGCTCGACTACCTCCGCACGCGGCAGCAATTCGGCAAGATCATCGGCACCTTCCAGGCACTGCAGCACAAGGCGGCCGACGCCAAGATGCAGATCGCGCTCACCCGCGCCGCCGTCGAGCAGGCCGCCGCCGCGCTGGATGAAGGCGCGCCCTCGCACCTCGTCAGCCGCGCCAAGGCCCGCGCGAGCGAGGCCGCGATGCTTGTCCAGCAGGCCTGCGTGCAACTGCATGGCGGCATCGGCTACACGGACGACTACGATGTCGGCCTGCACATGCGCCGCGCCATGGTGCTGGTGCCCGCCTTCGGCGGCGCCGCCCTGCACCGCCGCCGCTTCATGGAACTCTCGCCGGAGCTGGAAGACGCATGAACGACATGCCCCAGATGAACATCCTGGAGGAGCGCCACGGCGCCGTCCTGGTGCTCACCATTGATTACCCCGCCCGCCGCAACGCGCTCGCCGTGCCGCTGCGCGAAAAGCTCGAACACGCGCTCGAACGCGCCAGCGTGGATGGGCAGACCCGGGCCATCGTGCTGACCGGCAGCGGCGGCGTCTTCTCCGCCGGCGGCGACATCTCCGGCATGAACATCGAGACCGCCTATGACGGGCGCGACCGCATGCGCCGCACGCATCGTCTGGTGCGCCTCATGGCGCGCGGCAACCTGCCCATCGTCGCCGCCGTCGAAGGCTGGGCGGTCGGCGCCGGCCTCTCCATGGCACTCCTCTGCGACACCATCGTCGCCGCCGATGACGCGCGCTTCATGGCCGGTTTTCACAAGATCGGCCTGATGTGCGACATGGGCATGCCCGCCACGCTGCCCGCCCGCATCGGCGTCGGCCGCGCGCGCGACATGCTGCTGCACCACACGCAATATCTCGGCCCCGACGCGCTGAAGATCGGCCTGGTGGACTACGTCGTCCCCAAGGGCGAGGCGCTGAAGGCGGCGCTCGAAAAGGCCCAGGCCCTGGCGCAGGAAGCCCCGCTCCCCATCGCCTATACGCGCCAATGGTTCGCGGATGACCTGGAACGCGCGCTCGCCCGCGAGGCCGATTTCCAGGCCGCCCTCTTCGTCACGGAAGACCACAAGGAAGGCAAGGCCGCCTTCCTCGGCAAGCGCAAGCCGGTCTTCCAGGGGCGGTGAGGATGCCCGGGGTCGCTCCTCGGGGAAGGCGCTGCCTTCCCCGGACCCCATCCGCCAGGGGCCTTGGCCCCTGGACCCGGGCACATGGTTGGGTTTGGGGGAGGGGCATGGCGTGCGCGTGATGCAGGGCGCGCCCTTCATGTCCCTCCCCCAAACCCAACAAACGTATCAAGGGGTCCGGGGACCCAAAGTCCCCGGCGGGAGGGTCTGGGAGGGCAGCGCCCTCCCAGGTGCCACCCAAGGGCCCCCTCAACCATCCCCTGGAGGACTGGCATGAACGCCATCACCGGCCGTGAGCCTGAGGATCTGAACCTGTTGCCGGACGAGGTGTTCCGGCTGCACATCCGCGCCTGGATCGAGGCGAATTACCCGGCCGAGATCCGCAACCCGGAGAAGCGCCTCCATTGGGAGGAGAACAAGGTCTGGTACTTCAAGCTGGCCGAGAAGGGCTGGCTCTGCCCCGGCTGGCCGCGCGAATATGGCGGCCTCGGCCTCGCGCCGGCCAAGCAGATCATCTTCACCGAGGAGCTGGAGCGCCATGGCTGCGCCCGCTGCAACGACCACGGCATCATCATGCTGGGGCCGCTCGTGATCCGCTACGGCACCGAGGCGCAGAAGCAGCATTTCCTGCCGAAGATCCTGAGCGGCGAGCACATCTGGTGCCAGGGCTATTCCGAGCCCAACAGCGGCTCCGACCTCGCCAGCCTGCGCACCGAGGCGGTGGATGCGGGCGACCATTATGTGGTGAACGGCCAGAAGATCTGGACCACGCTGGCGCAGGACGCGAACTGGATCTTCCTGCTCGTCCGCACCGACAAGGCCGCCAAGAAGCAGGAGGGGATCAGCTTCCTGCTGGTGGACATGAACACGCCCGGCATCACCGTGCGCCCCATCATCAACCTCGAGATGCATGACGAGTTCTGCGAGGTCTTCTTCGACAATGTGAAGGTGCCGAAGGAGAATCTGGTGGGCCAGCTCAACAAGGGCTGGGACATGGCGAAGGCGCTGCTGAGCTTCGAGCGCATCTATCTCGGCTCGCCGCGCCAGTCCGCCTATGCGCTCACGCGCCTGAAGCAACTCGCCGAGCGCATGGGTGTCGCGGAGGAGCCGCTCTTCGCCGAGCGCTACGCGCGCCACCGCTGCGATCTGGAAGACCTCAAGGCCCTCTACGGCCGCTATGTCGAGGTGCTGAAGCAGGGCCGCCCGCTGGGCGCCGATGTCAGCCAGCTCAAGGTCATCCAGTCCGAGCTCTTCCAGCGCATCACGGAGACGATGCTGGAAGTGGCGGGCGAGAATGCCGGCCTCTTCGGGCCGATGGAGGGCAACCGGAACCTCAACCCCGGCGCGCTCTACATCCAGGCCCGGCCGACCAGCATCTATGGCGGCACCAACGAGATCCAGCGCAACATCATCAGCAAGAACGTGCTGGACCTGCCTGGGTGAATCCCTTCGCCGCCTTCGTCCTCGGGTGCCTGGTCACAATCGCCCTGCTGTCGGTGGCGGCCGTTGGCGCGCCCTTCTGGATGGCCATTGTGGGTCTTGCTGTGGCGTTCGCGGCGGCATGGAGAATCCGCAAGTCCACCAAGGCGGGTTCAAGTTTCTGGCCTGATACGAATGGCTGGCTTGCCTTGGCTTCCTTGTTTCTCTCTGTCGCTTCCCTGGCGGCGGCGGTCGATTGGACGTTCCTCGGGGCCACGGGACCGTGAAGCTCACCTGGTATTTCGACCTCATCTCGCCCTTCGCCCACCTCGCGCTCCCGCGGGTGCTGCGGATGGGCGAGGTGGAGCTGAAGCCCATCGTCTTCGGCGCCGTGCTGGGCCATTGGGGCCAGCTCGGCCCGGCCGAGATCGAACCCAAGCGCATCCAGACCTATCGCCAGACGCAATTCGCGGCGGATCAGGCCGGCATCCCCATGCGCTATCCGCCGCGCCACCCCTTCCGCTCGCTCGACGCGCTGCGCCTGCTGACGGCGCTGCGCGGCGATCGCGACGCGGTGCAGGCCGCCTTCGCCTTTGTCTGGGGCGAGGGGAGGGACCCGCATGAGGAATTCGCCGCCCTTCGCGAACGCCTGCCCAGCGTGAGCGACGAAGCGATGGAATCCGCCAAGGCCGAACTCCGCGCCGCCACCGAATCCGCCATCGCGGCCGGCGTCTTCGGCGTGCCCACGCTTGCGGTCGGGACGGAGCTGTTCTGGGGCGCCGACGCCATGCCCATGGCCGAGGCGTATCTGGCCGATCCTGCCCTCTTCACGCGCGGCGAGATGGCGCGCCTCGCCACGCTGCCCGCCGGAATCGAGCGCCGCCGCGGTTGACCTGCGCGCGCCCAGGCGAAAGGATCACAGCGAATCTCACGGAGCACGCGATGACCGATCTCTGGCGGCTGGATGCGACGGAAGTGGCGCGCCGCGTCCATGCGAAGGAGGTCTCGGCGCGCGAGGTCACGCTCGCGAACCTCGCCCGCCTCGATGCGGTGAATCCCAAGCTCAACGCCGTCATCCAGTTCCTGCCGGAAGAGGCGCTGGCGGCGGCGGACGCGGTGGACGCGCAGATCGCCCGTGGCGAGGATCCCGGCCTGCTCGCCGGCGTGCCGGTGACGATCAAGGTCAACATGGACCAGGTGGGCTTCGCCACGACCAATGGCCTGAAGATCCAGGCGAATGCGGTGGCGAAGGAGGACAACCCCGTCGTCTCCAATTTCCGCAAGTCGGGTGCGGTCATCATCGGCCGCACCAACACGCCCGCCTTCTCGCTGCGCTGGTTCACCTCCAACGACATCCACGGCGCGACCTTCAACCCGCATGACAAGGGGCTGACGCCCGGCGGCTCCTCCGGCGGTGCGGCCTCGGCGACCGCGGCGGGCATCGGCGCCATCGGCCATGGCACGGATATCGGCGGCTCCATCCGCTACCCGGCCTATGCCTGCGGCATCCACGGGCTGCGCCCCACGCTGGGCCGTATCCCCGCCTGGAACCCCTGCCTGCCCGAGCGTGACATCGGCGCGCAGCTCATGGCCGTCAGCGGCCCGCTGGCGCGCAGCATCCGGGACCTCCGCCTCAGCCTCGCCGCCATGAGCGCGCCCGATCCGCGCGACCCCTGGTATGTGCCGGCCCCGCTCGAAGGCCCGCCCGCGCCGAAGCGCGCCGCCCTCTGCGTGGCGCCCGACGGCATGAAGGTCGCGCCCGAGGTGGCGAATGCCCTCCGTGACGCGGCATCGCGCCTGCGCGCCGCCGGCTGGGAGGTGGAGGAGATGGCGAGCCTGCCGCCGCTGCGCGAACCCGCGCGCCTGCAGGCGCAGCTCTGGCTCTCCATGCTGCCGCGCGGCGGCATCGCCGCGGCCGAGCGCGAGGCCGAGGCGCGCTCGCTCGCCGTCTATGGGCATATGCAGAAGCTGACCGCGCCACCGGCCTATGCCGACTACCAGGACGCGCTGACCGCCCGCCTCGGCTTCCTGCGCGCCTGGAGCCTGTTCTTCGAGCGCTATCCCGTGGTGCTCATGCCCGTCTCGGGCGAGCTGCCCTTCGCGAACGAGGCGGACCAGAACGGCGCCGAGGCCTTCACCGCCATCATCGAGGCGCAGTTGACGCAGGTCGGCCTGCCGCTCATGGGCCTGCCCGGTCTCGCCGTCTCGACCGGGATGGTCGGCACCGCGCCGGTCGGCGTGCAGCTCGTCGGCGCGCGCTATCGCGAGGATCTCCTTCTGGCGGCCGGCGAGGCCATCGCCGCCGCCGGCACACCCCCGAGCCCGGTGGACCCCACATGGTGATGCGCAACACGCTTCTTCTCCTGCCTCTGATCGCCGCGGCCTGCGCGGGCGGCGAGGGCACGAACCCGGCCGCCAGCATCGGCTGCTCGGGCCAGGTCCTGCTCCGCAATATCGGCCCCATGGCCGTGGAGCAGGCCTTCTTCAGCGCGGCGGGCCCCGGCAATTGGGGGCGGGACCTGCTGACGCCCACGGACATTCCGCCCGGCGGCGACCGGACGGTGATGGCGACGCCGGGGCGCAATGCGGTGCGCATCGTCTTCGCCAATGGCCGCGCCGCCGAGATGCCGGCCATGGATGTCTGCACCAGCGGCACCCTCACCATCTCGCCCACGGAGCTGATCGCGAGTCAGTAGAGCCGGATCGCCCCCGGCGGCGCCGGGGGCGTGAATCCGTCTCGTGGCGTCGAGCCGGATCGTCCCCGGCGACGCCGGGGGCGTGAATCCGTCTCGTGGCGTCGAGCCGGATCGCCCCCGGCGGCGCCGGGGGCGTGAATCCGTCTCGTGGCGTCGAGCCGGATCGTCCCCGGCGACGCCGGGGGCGTGAATCCGCCTCTCGGCAACGTGCCGGATCGTCCCCGGCGGCGCCGGGGGCGTGAATCCGTCTCGCAGCGAAGCCTCGGATCCCCTCTGACTGCGCAACGGGCGTGAGTCTGCGGCGCGGCAGGCCGGCGATCCGCCCTTCGGCGCCAGGGCCGGCCGCCTTTGGCGAGCGGCCGCGTCCCGCGCAACGCCCGTTCCGACGTGTCGATTGCGGCCGTCCGGCCTGGCCGCGTGGCGTTCACGCGCCCCTGACCGCGCCAGGAGAATCCAAAAAAAGATAATAAAGCGACAAATGTCGATTTTCCTTGTGGGAATCCGGGTTGAGTTGTATCAATACGCAGCTTTCAGGCGGGTCTCGCCAAAAAAGCGAAGATAGAGTCTCAAAAAGAGAGAGTCTTCCGTCGAGATGTCCCCCCGTCTCCCCCTCCTCCACGCCACGGCCGCGCAGGCCGCCGCTACCGCGCCCCGGGGCGTTGCCGGGCTGCGTCATGCGTAGCGCCCTGCCGCTTCTCATCGCCGGCGGCTCGCTTGCCCTGCTGCCGCTCCTTGCCCCCGCCGCGACGGTCCTGCCCGGCGCGCGTGAGCGTGGCTCGCCCTGCCTGTTCCAGCAGGAGAGTGCGGTCTCGGTTTCGCGGGATTGGATGGGGAGCCTGCAAGGCTGGCATGACAGCGCGCTGGTCCAGGCCTGGCGCACCAGCCTGGCCCGGGCCAAGGGCAAGGTGCCCGCCGGCGCCTGCCAGTCCGGGGACGCCGCGGGCTCCTGAACGCGGCTTCCGCCATCTTCGCCCGCGGTGCGCTGGCGGTGGCGGGGCGCGAAAGCCTCTCAACCATCGGCCGGGAAGGTCACCCCCGGCAGGGCTGAGGCCATGTCATGAAGGAAGCGGAGCGGGGCGGGTTGAGGCCGCCCCGGCCCGTCTCACGCCTTGCGGGTGAGGGTCGGGATCTCTTCGCGCAGGCGGAAGCGCAGCGCGGACCAGGTGGCGTCCAGCGCCACCTGCGTCACTGGCAGCAGGCCGGCCTGGGTCAGCGGCTCCCAGCCATGGTCACGGTCGAGGTCGGAGCGGACGGGGCCGGTCTTCTTCGGATAGGCGAACCACAGCCGGCCGCCCACGCCGTAGAGATCGAGCGCACGGGCGGCGACGCGGCTGAGTGCCGCGCGATCCGGCGCGAAGGCGAGGATGAGCTCGGGCTCGGAGGCCGAGGTGGCGGGCAGGCCATGCTTCAGGCCCGGCGGCGGCTCCAGCACGGCGCAGACCATGCCCGGCTTGAAGCCGAGCTTGCGGGGAATGGTGGCTTGAATGGCAACGTCAATCAGTGGTCAACCCGGCGGCGCGAGCCACCGGCCCCCAAATGGAATCCTGCGCGCGAATGGTGGTCGCCAGCTCCGCCCGCGTTCCCCCGATGGGTTCCGCCGCCAGGGCTCGCAACCGATGGACCACGGCAGCGTCACGTGCCACCGCCATGGCCGCCGTCTCCAGCTTGGCCAGAACGGAATCGGGCAGTCCGCGAGGCCCCATGAGCGCCAGCCAGGTCTCGGCTTCGAAGCCGGAGACCGTCTCGGCGACTGTCGGGGTCTCGGGAAACAGCGCAGAGCGGTTCCGCGAGGTCACGGCAAGCAGGCGAACCCGACCTTCCCGCACCAATGGCAATCCAATGACAGCGGACTCCACATAGACCTGGACCCCCCCGTTAAGCAATTCCGGAAGCGCACCGGACAGGCCCCGGAAATGCACGAAATCACACCGCGCACCCACCGAGCGAATGAGCAATTCGAGCGCCAGATGCTGCGCGGTTCCGGCGCCCGGCGTCCCGCAAGTGCTTGGTCGCGCTTTCAAAAGCTCGATGAGGTCCCCGAGCGTCCGCACCCCCTGCCCAGGCGCGCCCAGCACCAGGAAGGGCAGGGCGGCAAAGCGGCTGATGGGGGTCAGGTCTGCTTGTGGGTCATAGCCCATCTGCCGCGATAAATGCCGGTTCAGCAGCAGCGTCGTCGCGGTCACGATTCCGAGCGTATTGCCATTGGGGGCGGCGCGCGCGACCTCTTCCGCAGCCACATTGCCCCGAGCGCCCGTGCGGTTCTCGATCACCACGGGGCGGTAAAGGCGCTGGCTCAGCGCCTCCGCGAAGAGGCGCGAGACCTGGTCCACCCCGCTGCCTGGCGGCAGTCCGATCAGCACGCGGATCGGTTCCCGCCCATCGGTCGGACCAGAGGGCGGACCAAGGGGCGGCGCGGGGGCGGGCGTTTGGGCCATCGCATGGGCCGGACCGGCAAGGAGCAGGCCCGTGACGAAACAGGCCGCGCCCAGGCGGCCACCCCAATGCAACAGGCGCTGAACCAAAATCACGCGTGAACCCTGCCCTGCCGGCGCTTCCCCCGGCCCGCTCATCGGGGCCGTAAGGCCAGAAAACGAGACACACTCGCGGCAGAGACCGAGCGGGTCAATCCACTTTTTGTCGAGGTCGTCGCTCGGTATGATGCCGTATCGATCGGCCCGGATGAAATGCGCGGAAATCCACGCCGGTTCCGCAGTCTGCGCGGATTGACGCAACTGCGAAGAGACGCCTAGAACAACGCCCAAGAATTCAGGCCGCAAGGCCAAAGGTTGGGGTCAAGTCTCATGGATGTTGAAGCCGTGACGATGCGGGAAGCCGTGAAGGCGCCGCAGGCATGAGCGATCCGCGCGAAGCCGGGATGATTGCCCGCCGCTCCGACGGCACCATCATCCGCCGGCCGCTCTCTCCGCATCTGCAGGCCTATGACATGATGCAGATCACGAGCGCGCTCTCCATCATGCACCGCATCAGCGGCGTCGCGTGGTCGGTGGGCACCGTGCTCATGGTCTGGTGGCTCATGGCCGCCGCCACGGGCGAGGGCGCCTTCGCCGCGGTGCAGTGGTTCATGGGCTCCTTCCTCGGTCTGCTCGTGCTCTTCGGCCTCACCATCGCGGCCTGGTATCATACGCTGGCCGGCCTCCGGCATTTGGCCTGGGATGCGGGGCGCGGCTTCGACATGCCCTCCGTCCATCGCACCGGCCGGCTCGTGCTGATCGGCACGGCGGTCCTCTCGATCCTCACCTGGATCCTCGCCTTGATGTTCTGGGGCTGACGCGGATGGCAAAGGACGGCATCACCCAGACTTCCCTCCGCTCGCCGCTCGGCCGCGTGCGCGGCATGGGCTCGGCCAAAACGGGCACGCATCACTGGTGGATGCAGCGCGTCACCTCCATCGCGCTGCTGCCGCTGACCATCTGGTTCGTGGCGAGCATGATCGGCCTCGCCGGCGCCTCCTACCTCGAGACGCTGCTCTGGATCGCGCAGCCGCTGAACGCGGTGCTGCTGCTGGTGCTGATCGGCCTCACCTTCCATCACATGGCCGCGGGCCTGCAGGTGGTGGTCGAGGATTACGTGCGGGACGAGTTCAAGCGCCTTGCCTTCATCCTGCTGATCAAGGCGGCGTCGCTGCTGATGGCGCTGGCCAGCGCCTTCGCCGTGCTGCGGATCGCCTTCGCGCTCTAAGCGCCACGAGAGGGGCTTGCGGTTCCACGGGAACCACCAAGCTCCACCCAAGAGGCCGGGAACAACGCCCGGCATGACATTCCGCCCGGGGTGACACATCTCGGGCCTGAGCGGAGCGGACCGGGTCGCATGAACGCCATCAGCAAGCCTACCTTCGGGGCCTATCGCATCGTCGATCACACCTATGACGTGGTGGTGGTCGGCGCCGGCGGTGCGGGTCTGCGCGCCACCTTCGGCATGGGGGCGGCGGGGCTGAAGACCGCCTGCATCACCAAGGTCTTTCCCACGCGCTCCCACACCGTGGCCGCCCAGGGCGGCGTGGGTGCGGCACTCGGCAATATGGGCGAGGATGACTGGCGCTGGCACATGTACGACACCGTGAAGGGGTCGGACTGGCTGGGCGACCAGGACGCCATCGAATACATGTGCCGCGAGGCGATCCCCGCCGTCATCGAGCTCGAACACTACGGCGTGCCCTTCAGCCGCACCGAGGATGGCCGCATCTACCAGCGCCCCTTCGGCGGCCATATGCAGGATTACGGCAAGACGCCCGCCATGCGCGCCTGCGCCGCGGCCGACCGCACCGGCCACGCCATCCTGCACACGCTCTATCAGCAGTCGCTCAAGCATGGCTGCGAGTTCTTCGTGGAATACTTCGCGCTCGACCTCATCATGGATGATGAGGGCGTCTGCCGCGGCGTCACCGCCTGGTGCCTGGAGGATGGCTCGATCCATCGCTTCCGCGCGCAGAAGGTGGTGCTGGCCACCGGCGGCTATGGCCGCGCCTGGTTCTCCTGCACCTCCGCCCACACCTGCACGGGCGATGGCGGCGGCATGGTGCTGCGCGCCGGCCTGCCCCTGCAGGACCAGGAATTCGTGCAGTTCCACCCGACGGGGATCTACGGCGCCGGCTGCCTCGTCACCGAGGGTGCCCGCGGCGAGGGCGGCTACCTCACGAACTCCGAGGGCGAGCGCTTCATGGAGCGCTATGCGCCCACCGCGAAGGACCTCGCCTCGCGCGACGTCGTCTCCCGCGCCATGTCCATCGAGATCCGCGAAGGCCGCGGCGTCGGCCCGCTGAAGGACCACATCCATCTGCACCTGGAGCATCTGGGTGCCGACATCCTGCATGAGCGCCTGCCCGGCATTTCCGAGACGGCGCGCATCTTCGCCGGCGTGGATGTGACGAAGGAGCCGATCCCGATGCTCCCCACCGTCCACTACAATATGGGCGGCATCCCCACGAACATCCACACCGAGGTGCTGCGCCCGACCCGCGCCGATGAGGACGCGATCGTCCCCGGCCTGATGGCGGTGGGCGAGGCGGCCTGCGTCTCGGTGCATGGCGCGAACCGCCTGGGCACCAACTCCCTGCTCGACCTCGTGGTCTTCGGCCGCGCCGCCGCGCACCGCGCCGCCGAGACGGTGAAACCCGGCGCCTCCCAGCCGCCGCTGCCGCCGCGCGCGGGCGAGAGCAGCCTCGATCGCTTCGACCGCGTGCGGCACGCCAAGGGCAGCACCAACACGGCCGAGCTGCGTCTCGCCATGCAGCGCACCATGCAGACGCATGCCGCCGTCTTCCGCACCTCCGCGCTGCTGAAGGAAGGTGTCGAGAAGATGCAGGGCGTCCATGCCGGCATGAGCGACCTCAAGGTCAGCGACCGCAGCCTGATCTGGAACAGCGACCTGGTGGAGGCGCTGGAGCTCGACAACCTGGTCGGCAATGCGCTGACCACCATCGTCGGTGGCGAGGCGCGCAAGGAAAGCCGCGGCGCCCACGCGCAGGAGGATTACCCCGAGCGCGACGACGAGAACTGGATGAAGCACACCCTGGCCTGGATGAACGAGAAGGGCGAGGTGAGCCTCGATTACCGCGGCGTGAAGATGCGCACCCTCACCAACGAGGTGCAGGTCTTCCCCCCCAAGGCACGGGTGTACTGAGCCATGCGCCGCTCGCTTCCGCTCGCGGCACCCGTCTCAGTCGTTTTTGCGAGGCCGATTCACGGCTTCGGTTGCAAGCAACCTCAGCCGATCGGACTCTGATCCATGGCGACTTTCACCCTCCCCAAGAACTCCACCGTCACGGGTGGCAAGACGTTCAAGGCGCCCGAGGGCGCCACCAACGTCAAGGCGTTCAAGATCTACCGCTGGGATCCGGATGACGGGGCCAACCCCCGCACGGACACCTTCGAGGTGGACATGGACAAGTGCGGCCCGATGGTCCTGGACGCGCTCATCAAGATCAAGAACGAGGTGGACAGCACGCTCACCTTCCGGCGTTCCTGCCGCGAGGGCATTTGCGGCTCCTGCTCGATGAACATCGACGGGCTGAACACGCTGGCCTGCCTGAAGCCGATCGATGAGGTGAAGGGCGATGTCCGCATCAGCCCGCTGCCGCATCTGCCGGTGGTGAAGGACCTGGTGCCCGACCTCAGCCAGCTCTACGCGCAATATCGCAGCATCGAGCCCTGGCTGAAGAGCGACACGCCGCCCCCGCCCGATGAGGAGCGCCGCCAGTCCAAGGAGGAGCGCGCGAAGATCGACGGGATGTGGGAATGCATCCTGTGCTTCTGCTGCTCCACCTCCTGCCCCAGCTACTGGTGGAATGGCGACCGCTATCTCGGCCCCGCCATCCTGCTGGCGGCCTATCGCTGGATCGCCGACAGCCGCGACGAAGCGACGGGCGAGCGCCTCGACAATCTCGAGGATCCGTTCCGCCTCTATCGCTGCCACACCATCATGAACTGCACCCGGACCTGCCCGAAGGGGCTGAACCCGGCCGAGGCGATCGGCAAGATCAAGTCGATGATGGTGGCCCGCCAGGGCTGACCGATCACTCATTGTGGGACCGAGGGGCCAGCCCCTCGGGCACCCAATAGATCGAAGATCCAAGAAACGAGTTTCTTGGCGGGAGAGCACGAGAGGGCAGAGCCCTCTCGTATCAGGGCCTCACCAGCACGGTCCCGACAGGATCGAGCGCCAGCCGCACCGCTTCGCCCGGGCTTCCACCCGGGCGGTCGGTGGCGAAGAGCTCCCCCACCGGCGTCGTGAAGACGTATTCCGTATGCGCCCCCATATAGGTGGCGCGCGCGACGGTGGCCGGCAGCGCGCCCTCCGCCGCGATGCGGATCGCCTCCGGCCGGATCATCAGATCCACCGGCCCCGGCGTCAGCCCGCGATGCGGCAGGTGCAGCACCGTCTCGCCCAGCCGCACCCGCGCGGCATCGCCTTCCAGCGCCTCGATCTCGGCCCGCACATGGTTCGCCTCGCCCATGAAGGTGGCGACGAAGACGTTGTCGGGCTGGGTGTAGAGCGCATGCGGCGTGCCGATCTGCGCGATGCCGGCATTCAGCATCACCACCACCTTGTCCGAGACCGCCATCGCCTCCGCCTGGTCATGCGTCACATAGATGACGGTGAGGCCGAGGCGCTGCTGCAAGGCGCGGATCTCCTCGCGCATCGCGCGCCGCAGTCGGGCATCGAGGTTGGAGAGCGGCTCGTCGAAGAGCAGCACATCCGGCTCCAGCACCAGCGCCCGCGCGACGGCGACGCGCTGCTGCTGCCCGCCCGAAAGCTCCGAGGGCAGGCGCGCGCCGAAGCCGGCCAGCCCCACCGTCTCCAACGCGCCCTCCGCCGTTCTCTCCGCCGCGCGCCGCGCAATGCCGGAGGAGACGAGGCCATAGGCCACATTCTCCAGCACGCTCATATGCGGGAACAGCGCGTAGCTCTGGAACACCATGGAGACATTGCGCTCGCCCGCCGAGAGCAAGGTCACGTCCCGCCCGCCGATCAGGATGCGCCCCTCGCTCGCCTGCTCCAGCCCCGCGATCATGCGCAGCAGCGTCGTCTTGCCGCAGCCGGAGGGGCCCAGCAGCGTGACCAGCGTGCCGCCCTCGATCACGAGGTCGAGCGGCTTCACCGCGCGCACCGGCCCGTAGCTTTTGCCGAGGCCTTCGAGCCGGACCTCTGCCCCGTGTCGGGTCATGTGCGCGCTCCTTCACGCCGGCCGAGCTGGCGGCGTCCCACCAGCAGATTGATCAGCCCGATCGCCGCCAGCATCAGCAGGATCAGCACGGCGCAATAGGCGATGGCGAGGCCGTAATCGCCATTGATCACGCGGTTGATGATGAAGACCGTCGCCATCTCGTATTCCGCCGAGACGAGGAAGATCACGGCCGAGACCGTCGTCATCGCGCGCACGAAGGCATAGACCAGGGCGGTGACGATGGCGGGCTTGAGCAGCGGCAGCACCACGGTGCGCAGCGTGCGGAAGGTGGAGGCACGCAGCGTGATCGCCGCCTCGTCCAGCGACTTGTCGAGCTGGCTCATGGCCGCGACACCCGAACGCACGCCGACCGGCAGGTTCCGGAAGACGAAGCAGGCGACGAGGATCATCGCCGTGCCCGTGATCTCGAGCGGCGGCAGGTTGTAGGTCAGGATATAGGCCACGCCGATCACGGTGCCCGGCACGGCGAAGGTCAGCATCAGTGCGAATTCCAGCGCGGTGCGCCCGGCGAATCTCTGCCGCGTCAGCAGCCAGGCCGCCAGCAGCCCGAGCCCCGCGGTGATGGGCGCGGCGATGGCGGCGAGCGTCACGGTGGTAAACAGCGAATTCCAGGCGCCGCCCACGAAGATGATCTGGCCCGAAGCGCTCCATTCCAGCGCGAAGGCGCGGGTGAAGTGGCTCAGCGTCGGCGTCCAGTCCCGCCCCCAGACGCGCACGAAGCCGCCCGCCAGCGCCATGCCATAGACGAGGATGGTGAGCAGCGCCCAGGGCAACGCCACCGCATAGGCGAGGCGCCGCACGGGCGCGGGCAGGGGCGTGGGCAGGCCGGCATCGCCCTTGCCCGTCATCGCGACATAGGAGCGGCCCCCCACCACCGCGCGCTGGATCAGGAAGGCCGCGAGTGCCACCAGCAGCATGATCGCCGCCAGCGCCGCCGCGCGCCCGAAATCCTGCTGCGCGCCCACCACGGCGAAGAAGATCTCGGTGGAGAGCACGCCGAAGGAGCCGCCGAGCACGATCGGATTGCCGAAATCGGCCAGGCTCTCCACGAAGACGACGAGCCAGGCATTGGCGAGACCCGGCCGCATCAGCGGCAGCGAGACGGCGCGGAAGGTCCGCATGCGGCTCGCGCGCAATGTCTGCGAGGCCTCCTCCATCGCCGGCGAAATCCCCTCCACCACGCCGATCAGCACGAGGAAGGCGGTGGGCGTGAAGGAAAACACCTGCGCGAGCCAGACGCCGTTGAAGCCATAGATCCAGCGGCCCAGCTCCAGCCCGAAGGCGGATTGCACGAACTGGTTCACCACGCCCGAACGCCCGAAGATCAGGATGAGGCCGAGGCCGATCACGAAGGGCGGCGTGATGATGGGCAGCACCGTCAGCAGGCGCAGCGCGCGCTTGGCCGGAAAGCCGCTGCGCGTCACCAAGAGCGCGAAGCAGAGACCGAGCAGCGTCGCCGCCGAGGCGGTGGAGACCGCCAGCACCAGCGTGTTCCAGAAGACGCCGCAATGCACCCGGCCGGTGACGCAACCGAGCCCCCAGATCTTGCCGTCGAAGAGGCGGACGCCCAGCGCCGTGAGGCCGCTCAGCTCCTCGCGTGGCGTGAACATCTGCAGCAGCATGGTGCCGACCGGCCAGGCGGTGAAGATCAGGATGGAGGCCGCCAGCACCCCCACCGCGCCCGCCACGAAGCGATCGCCCTTGAAGAAGCCGCGCAGCGCCAGCCCATCCGTCACCAGCAGCAGGCAGCCGAGGAAGCAGAGCGCGCCGCCCAGCCCCATGCCGAATTGCCGCTCCTCCAGCGGGCCGAACCACGCCTCGAGGAACGGCCAGGACCAGCCCTGGATGCCGATGGCGAAGCCCTGCGCCACGATCGCAAGCAAGCCGAGGCCCCCGCCCGCCAACAGGAAGACCGAGCGCCGCGCCAGGGCGCCCGGCAGGGCCAGCGCCAGCGCCGCCAGCACCGGCCAGAACCAGAAGCGCCCATGGAACCAGGCCTGGCCGAGGGCCGAGGCCGCATCCGCCTCCTCCGCCCGCAGCGCGAAAAGCCCCGCCACCCCATCCTGCTGCATGTGCCAGGGCAGCAGCGTGGCGGCGAGGGCCGCCAGCAGCCAGGCGGGCAGGCCAGGGGCGCGGGCCAGGCTCAACGCGGCAGCGCGCCCACCTCGCGGTCCCAGCGTTCCAGGATGCGCCGCCGCGTCGCCGCCTCGCCGAACAGCGCGAAGTCGTAGGGAATGAGGCGGATGCCGCTCATGTCCGCGATGCGCGGATCGGGCGTCGCGTCGCGATGCGCGGGCGCGTGGAACTGGTTCACGCGCGGGCCGATATCCATCGCCGCCGGCGTCAGATACCAGTCATAGAAGCGCCGCGCCTGTGCCAGGTTCCGCGCGCCGCGCACGATGGACATGCAGGCCACCTCATAGCTCGTGCCCTCCTCCGGATAGCCCATCTCGATCGGGAAGCCTGCCTGCTGCTGCGAAATGGTCTCCATGTTGAAACTGACGGCCACCGCCGTCTCGCCCCGCGCCACCGCCTGCATGGGTGCGGCGCCGGAGCGCGTATAGGCGTTCACATTGGCATGCAGCCGCCGCAGATAGGCGAAGGCGCGCTCCTCATCCCAGAGCTGGATGAGCCCCGCGATGATCGTATAGGCCGTGCCGGAGGAATTGGGGTTGGGCAGCTGGATCTCGCCGCGATAGGCCGGGTTCAGCAGGTCCGCCCAGCTGCGTGGCACCGGCAGGTTGCGCCGCGCGATCAGCTCGCGATTCCACACCAGCGCGATGGCGCCCGAAGACACCCCCACGCAGCGCCCGTTCGACATGCGGTGCAGCTCCCGCGCCCAGTCATGCAGCCCCGCCATGTTGGGCGAGGTATAGGCCTGCAGCAGGTTCATCTCGGCGGCCACCAGATGCGTCTCGGCCGAGCCGCCGAACCAGAGATCGGTGCGCGGGTTCTGCGCCTCCGCGCGCAGCTGCGCCAGGATCTCGCCGGTGGATTTGCGCGCCATCGCCACGCGGATGCCCGTGTCGCGCTGGAAGGCGGCGGCGATGGCCTCGCACCAGTCCGAGGCCGGCGCGCAGAGCATGTTCAGGCTGCCCTGCGCCTGGGACACAGCCGGCGCCACCATCAGCGCCAGGGCGAAAATCCGTGCGATCATCGCGGCAGCGCCCCCACCTCGCGGTCCCATTTCTCGATCAGCCGCCGCCGCTCCGCCCCCCGGCCATAGCGCGCGAAGTCGTATTCGATCAGCCGCATCTGCGAGAGATCGGGCGCGCCCGGCGGCAGCGGCGCCTCGCGGTTGGAGGGCGTCTGCAACTGCCCCGCCACCTCGAAGCCGAGCCGCTGCGCCGGCGCCGTCAGCGCCCAATCGTAGAAGCGCCGCGCCTGGTTGATGTTGCGCGCGCCGCGGATGATGGACATGGAGCCGATCTCGAAGCCCGTGCCCTCGCAGGGCGTCGCCCAGGCCACGGGGAAGCCCGCATTCCGCTCCGTCACCGCATCATGCACGAAGCTGAGCGAGACCGCCGTCTCGCCCCGCGCCACCGCCTTGATCGGCGCGGTGCCGCTGCGCGTATAGCTGTTCACATTCGGGTGCAGACGCCGCAGATACGCGAAGGCCTGATCCTCGCCCATCAGCTGCACGAGTGTGGCGATGATCACATAGGCCGTGCCGGAGGAATTCGGGTTCGCCATCTGCACCTCGCCGCGGAAGCGCGGCTCCAGCAGATCGGCCCAGCAGGCCGGCGCCGCGATATTGCGCCGCGCCAGCAATTCCGTGTTGAAGCCGAAGCCCACCGCCCCCGCATAGACGCCGATGGAGCGCCGCTCGGATTGCCGCCACTGCGTCAGCGCCCAGGGCTGCAGCCCGGCATTGTTCGCACTCTCATAGGCCTGGGTCAGGTTCTCCTCGGCGGCGGCCATGTGCGGATCGCCCGTGCCGCCGAACCAGACATCGCCGCGCGGGTTCTGCGCCTCGGCGCGGATCGCGGCCAGCATCTCGCCGCTGCCGCGCTGCGTCATGTTCACGCGGATGCCCGTCTCGCGCTGGAACTGCGTCGCCGCCGCCTGGCACCATTCCACCTGCACCGAGCAATAGAGGTTCAGCGACCCCTGCGCCGCGGCCGGCCCGGCGGCGAGCCCCAGCGCCGCGACAGCCGCGATGACGATGCGTGCCGGCATGAATCCTCCCAAAGCCCAGGTTTTTCGCAGATTATGCCCAAGGCCAGGGCATGTCACGCTTCTGTCACAATCGTTCCACCCCGGCGTCTCGCCCCAGGATACGAATGCGATGGACAGGCGGATGACCTTCTCGTCATGCTGCGCCCCTCCGCCACCCCAACCCGGGATAGCCAGAATGGATCGTCGCCAATTCCTGGGCGCCAGCGCCGCCATCGCGGCCGCGCCCTCCATCGCGCAGTCGCAATCCGCGCGCGTCCTCAAGATGGTGCCGCACGCGAACCTCACCGTGATGGACCCGGTCTGGACCACCGCCTACATCACCCGCAACCACGGCTTCATGGTGTGGGACACGCTCTACGGCCTCGATTCCGAATACCGCCCGCAGCCGCAGATGGTCGAAGGCCACACCGTCGCGAATGACGGCAAGCTCTGGACCTTCACGCTGCGCGAGGGCCTGCGCTTCCACAATGGCGAGCCCGTCCGCGCGGCCGACTGCGTCGCCTCCCTCGCGCGCTGGGGCAAGCGTGACGCCATGGGCGCCCGCCTCGCCGCACTCACCGAGGAAATGACGGCGCTCGACGACCGCCGCTTCACCATCCGCCTGAGCCGCCCCTTCGGCCTGATGCTGGACAGCCTGGCCAAGCCCACCAGCAACGCGCCCTTCATCATGCCAGCCAGCATCGCGGCGACGGATGCCTTCACCCAGATCCGCCCTGAGCAGGTGATCGGCAGCGGGCCCTTCAGCTTCAAGCGGGACGAGCTCGTCTCCGGCAGTCGCGTCGTCTATGAGCGCTTCGCCGGCTATCGCCCGCGGCAGGGCGGCACGCCCTCGGGCACCGCCGGCCCCAAGGTGGTGCATTTCGACCGCGTCGAATGGCACATCATGCCCGACTTCGCGACCGCCGCCGCGGCGCTCGCCTCGGGCGAGATGGACTGGTGGGAGACGGTCACGCCCGACCTCGCCCCCATGCTCGGCCGCAACCGCAACGTGGCCGTGGTGCAGCCCGACCCCCTCGGCTCCATCGCCGTGATGCGCCCCAACCACCTGCACGCGCCGATGAACAACCCGGCTTTCCGCCGCGCCCTGCTGCGCGCCGTGGACCAGGCGAGCTACATGACCGCCTTCATGGGCACCGACCCCGCCGGCTTCAAATCCGGCGTGGGCGCCTTCACGCCGGGCACGCCGCTCGCCAGCACCGTGGGTCTCGAGGTCTTCGAGCGCAACATGGACACGGCGCGCCGCATGATCCGCGAAAGCGGCTACGCCAATGAGCGCATCGTGCTGCTCGGCACCACCGATATCGCGAGCCTTGCCGCCTGGTCGCAGGTCGCGGCCGACATGTTCCGCCGCCTGGGCGTCAACATCGACTTCCAGTCCATGGACTGGGGCACCGTGGTGCAGCGCCGTGCGCAGCAGACCCCGATCGACCAGGGCGGCTGGAGCGCCTTCTGCACCAATTGGGGCGGCCTCGATCACCTGAACCCCGCCGGCCATCTCATGCTGCGCGGCCAGGGGCGCGCGGGCTTCATCGGCTGGCCCGAAAGCGCCCGCCTCGAAGCACTCCGCGACGCCTGGTTCGAAGCGCCCGACCTGCCGGCCCAGCAGGCCATCGCCGCCGACATGCAACGCCAGATGCTGGAGGACGTGCCCTATATCCCGCTCGGCCAGTTCTTCCAGCCGCTGGCGCATCGGCGCAACCTGACGGGCGTGATGCAGCCGGGCGGCATCCCGGTCTTCTGGAACGTCCGGCGGACGTGAGGGCGGCCTGCGAGGGGCGCTGCCCCTCGCGCTCCCCGGCAAGGGCCCAGGCCCTTGCAACCCGTCAGTGATGGGGATTTGAGAGAGGGGCCCGCGCTCACGCCGGGCCCTTCGCGCGTTCAGGCCCCTCTCCCAAATCCCCATAAGTGGTTTCCAAAGGCCCCGGCCTTTGGTGGGGGTGCGGGGGCAAGGCCCCCGCGGTCACGCCGTCCGGTCGGTCCGGCCGGCGCTGTCCAGCGCGGCCTGCGCCGCGGCCAGGCGCGCCACCGGCACGCGGTAGGGCGAGCAGGAGACGTAGTCGAGCTTCACCGTCTCGCAGAACTGCACCGAGGCCGGGTCACCGCCATGCTCGCCGCAGATGCCGAGCTTGAGGCCGTTCTTCACGCGCCGGCCCTTCTGCGCCGCGATCTCGACGAGGGCGCCAACACCTTCCGGGTCGATCGAGACGAAGGGGTCCTTCGGGATGATGTTCTTCTCGACATAGGCCGGCAGGAACTTGCCGGCGTCATCGCGCGAGAGGCCGAAGGTGGTCTGCGTCAGGTCGTTGGTGCCGAAGCTGAAGAAATCGGCGGATTCCGCGATGGAGTCGGCGGTCAGGCAGGCGCGCGGCAGCTCGATCATGGTGCCCACCATGTATTCGATGGTGGTGCCCGTCTCGGCGAAGACCTGGGCCGCGATGCCCTCCACCTGCGCGCGCGTGATGTCCAGCTCGCGCTTGGACATGACGAGCGGGATCATGATCTCCGGGATGGGCGCCGTGCCGGTCTCCTTGGCGACCGCGATGGCCGCCTCGAAGATGGCGCGGGCCTGCATCTCGTAGATCTCGGGGTAGGAGATGCCGAGGCGGCAGCCGCGATGGCCGAGCATCGGGTTGGCTTCCGAGAGATCGGCCAGGCGGCGCTGCATGGCGACCGCTTCCACGCCGAGGCCGGTCGCGACCTCCGCGATTTCCTCTTCCGTGTGCGGCAGGAATTCGTGCAGCGGCGGATCGAGCAGGCGGATCGTCACCGGCAGGCCCGCCATGATGCGGAACAGCTCGGTGAAGTCGCTGCGCTGGAAGGGCAGCAGCTTGGCGAGTGCGGCGCGGCGGCCATCCTCGTGCTCGGCCATGATCATCTGGCGCACCGCGCCGATGCGCGCGGGGTCGAAGAACATGTGCTCGGTGCGGCAGAGGCCGATGCCCTCGGCGCCGAACTTGCGCGCCGTCTCGGCATCGAGCGGCGTCTCCGCATTGGCGCGCACCTTCATGCGGCGCACGCCATCGGCCCATTCCATGAGCTTGGCGAAATCGCCCGAGAGCTTGGGCTCGATCATGGGCACGGAGCCCAGGAAGATCTCGCCCGTCGCGCCATCCAGCGTCACGGTGTCACCGGCGCGGACCACATGGCCGCCGGCCGAGAGCGCCTGCGCCGCGTAATCCACCGCGATGCCGCCCGCACCCGCCACGCAGGGCCGGCCCATGCCGCGCGCCACCACGGCGGCGTGGCTGGTCATGCCGCCGCGCGTCGTCAGGATCCCCCGCGCCGCGTGCATGCCGTGAATATCCTCCGGGCTCGTCTCGATGCGCACCAGGATGACGCTCTCGCCCTTCTGCGCCCGCATCTCGGCCTCATCGGAGCTGAACACCACCACGCCACAGGCCGCACCCGGCGAGGCCGGCAGGCCCTTGGAGAGCAGCTTGCGCGGCGCCTTCGGATCGAGCGTCGGGTGCAGCAGCTGGTCGAGCGAGCCGGGGGCGACGCGCTTGATCGCCTCCTTCTCGTCGATCAGGCCCTCGGCGCACATGTCCACCGCGATCTTGAGGCTGGCGGCCGCGGTGCGCTTCCCGTTGCGCGTCTGCAGCATGTAGAGCTTGTTCTGCTGCACCGTGAACTCGATGTCCTGCATGTCCTTGTAGTGCTTTTCCAGCACGGCGCGGACGCGGACGAGTTCCTGGTAGGCGGCGGGCATCACCTCTTCCATCGGCTTCTCGCCGGGCTTGGCGCGCAGGCTGGACATGGGTTGCGGCGTGCGGATGCCGGCCACGACATCCTCGCCCTGCGCGTTCACCAGGTATTCGCCGTAGAACATGTTCTCGCCGGTGGAGGGGTCGCGCGTGAAGCAGACGCCCGTCGCGCAATCCTCGCCCATATTGCCGAAGACCATGGCCTGGACGTTCACGGCCGTGCCCCAGCTCGCCGGGATGTCGTGCAGGCGGCGATAGGTGTTGGCCCGCGCATTCATCCAGGAGCCGAAGACGGCGCCGATGGCGCCCCAGAGCTGGTCATGCGGGTCCTGCGGGAAGGGCTTGCCCGTGGCCTGGGCGACCACCTCCTTGTAGCCGGCGGCGACGATCTTCCAGTCCTCGGCGGTGAGCTGCGTGTCCTCGGCCACGCCGCGGTCGAGCTTCACGCCCTCGATGATGTCCTCGAACTGGTGGTGGTCCACGTCCAGCACCACGGCGCCGAACATCTGGATGAAGCGGCGGTAGCTGTCCCAGGCGAAGCGCGCATCGCCCGAGGCGCGGGCCAGGCCTTCGACGGTCGCGTCGTTCAGGCCGAGATTCAGCACCGTGTCCATCATGCCCGGCATGGAGACCCGCGCGCCGGAGCGGACGGAGACCAGCAGCGGCTTTTCGGTATCGCCGAACTTCAGGCCGACCGCGGCCTCGACGCGGGCGAGGGCGCCGTTCACGGCCGCCTTCAGGTCGGCCGGGTATTGCTGGCCGTGGTCGTAATAATAGGTGCAGACCTCGGTCGTGATGGTGAAGCCGGGGGGGACGGGCAGGCCGATGCTGGCCATCTCGGCCAGGTTCGCGCCCTTGCCGCCCAACAGGTTGCGCATGTCGGCGCGGCCTTCATTATGCCCCGCGCCGAAGCTGTACACCCACTGGGTCATGCGAGTTTCCTTCAGGATTCGATCTTTGACAGGTCCGCCACCTGGTCCATGGCGCGCCTGAGGCGTGACAATAGCCGCAAACGGTTCTGCCGTAACGAGGGGACCGGGTCATTGACCATGGTCAACTCGAAGAAGGCGTCCACCGGGGCACGGAGCGCGGCGAGGCTCGCCATGGCGGCGGCGAAATCCTCCGAGCCGAGCGCCTGGGCGACGGCGGCCTCGGCCCCGGCCAGCGCGGCATTCAGCGCCTGCTCCTGCGGGAGCGTCAGCAGCGCCTCATCCACCGGGCCGTCATGCGGGCCGTCCTTCTTCTCCTCGATGCGGAGGATGTTCTGGGCGCGCTTGTAGGCGGCGAGGAGGTTGGTGCCGTCCTCCGACTCGACCAGCACCTTGAGCGCCTCGGCGCGGGCGAGGATGCGCAGGATGTCGTCATCCCCGACGAGGCTGGCGGCGATGATGTCATGCCGCGCACCCTCGGCGCGGAGCTGGACGCGCAGCCGCTCGGCGATGAATTCGCGCAGCGCGCCGCTCGTCTCGTCCCGGTGCTGGGCGTAGCGGTAGAGCGGCCCATGCCCCTCTTCCTCCGGCAGGGGCTTGCCGCCGACCGCCAGCGCCTTGATCCCGAGCCAGGGGAAGGCCTCGTCCAGCCGATCCAGCTCATGCTGCGCGGCGGAGACATGCGTGTTGTAGATTTGGCCGATCACGGCCGCGCTGTGCTCCAGGAAGGGCACGCGCAGCGGCAGCCGCAGCCGCGCCTCGCGGATGATGCGGATGAGGCCGAGGGCCGCGCGCCGCAATGCATAGGGGTCACCGCTGCCGGTGGGCTTCTCGCCGATGATGAAGAAGCCCGCGAGCTGGTCGATCTTGTCCGCCAGCGCGACCGCGATGGCCACCGGCTCGCGCGGCACCTCATCGGTGGGCCCCAGCGGGCGGTAATGCTGGGCGATGGCATCGGCCACGCGCGCATCCTCGCCCTGCAGGCGCGCGTAGTAGCCGCCCATCACGCCCTGCAATTCCGGGAACTCGCCCACCATGCCCGAGGCCAGGTCCGCCTTGGCCAGCCGCGCCGCGCGCTCGGCGAGTGCCGCATCGGCGCCCACCATCGGCGCCAGATGCGCGGCGAGCTTCGCGATCCGCTCCACCCGCTGCGCCTGGGTGCCGAGCTTGGCGTGGAACACCACGCCTTCCAGCTTCGGCAGGAACGCCTCCAGCCTCTGCTTGCGATCCTGGTCCCAGAAGAAGCGCGCATCCGAGAGCCGCGCCCGCAGCACGCGCTCATTCCCCGCCACCAGCGCCGCCCCGCCATCGGATGCCGCGATGTTGGACACGATCCCGAAGAACGGCGCAGCCCGCCCATCCGGATGGCACAGGGAAAAGTAGCGCTGGTTCACTCGCATGGAGGTGCGCATCACCTCGGGCGGCAGGTCCATGAAGGCGTCGTCGATCCGCCCCAAGAGCGGCACCGGCCATTCGACGAGGCCCGCGACCTCGGCCAGCAGCCCCTCATCGGGCACCACTTCCAGCCCCTTTTCGGCCGCGAGTGCCGCCACGCCGTCGCGGATCATCGAAATCCGCTCCGCCACATCGGCGACGACGTAATGCGCGCGCAGCTTGGCGAGATAATCGGCGTAACCCGTCACGGTCACGGCCCCCGGCGCATGCACGCGATGCCCCTCGGTGATGTCGCCCGCCACCAGCCCATGCGCCGCATCCTCGCCACGGGCCAGCGCCACCGGCACCACGCGGCCATCCAGCAGGCAGAGGATGCGCTGCAAGGGCCGCACCCAGGTGAACTGGCTCACGCCCCAGCGCATGCTCTTGGGCCAGGGGAAGCTCCAGAGCAGCTCGGGCAGCGCGCGCATCAGCAGCGCCTCGGCTGTGATGGTCTCGCCCGGCTTCACCAGCACCAGGAAGCCGTTCTGCTCCACCAGCATCTCGGCCGTCGCATTGTGCTTCTTGAGGAAGCCCGCCAGCGCCTGCTCCGGCGCGCCGACGCGCGGCCCGCGCTCCTCCTTCGCCGCCGTCTCGGCGGAGAGCGCCATCTCGGCGACCAGGCCGATCCGGCGCGGCCCGTAGAAGCCGCGCGCCTCGCCAGCCAGCAGCGGCGCCAGCGCCGGCTTGATCAGCCGGCAGAGGTCTTCGGCGGCCCGCGCCTGCATGCGCGCGGGGATTTCCTCGGTGAGGAGTTCGATGAGCAATTCGGGCACTAGAGGGCGGCTTTCACATCGGTTCGGGCGAAATCATCGCCCTTGAAGAGAAGGGGTTGGTTGCGCGCGCGGGCGAGCGCATAGGCGAAGCAATCGCCGAAATTCAGGCCGGCCGGGTGGCGCCCCTTGCCGAAGCGGCGGAAGCCCTCGCGCGCCAGGGCCGCGTGTTCGGCGGTGAAGGGAATGATCTCGACGCCCATCCGAAGCAGAAGATCATCCATCTCCGGCCAGATCTCCGGACCGAGCCGCCCTGCCGCGACGAGGGTGAGCTCGACATGCGTGGCGGCGGAGATCGCGACCGCTTCCGTCCGCGTCACCTGATCCTCGAAGGCCGCTGCCTCCGGCTCCGCCAGCAGCATCGCCATGATGGCCGATGTGTCGAGAATCACTTCGGCAGGCCATTCTCATCATAGAGGTCGGAATGGTCGCTGGTGGTGCCAGGCGGAAACAGCTTGGCGGTCCGGGCCGTGATCTCGCGGATGGCGGCGAGCTTCTCCAGCCGCCGCGCCTCGCGCTCGGCGTCGTCGCGCGCCAGCGCCTCATCCACCAATTGCCGCAGCACATCGGTCTGTGTCGTCTGCCGCTTTTCGGCCAGGCGCCGGACCTTCTCGATCAGCGCCTCATCCTTGATGTTGAGCTGCCCCATGGTAGAACCTCCGTGGCCTTTCTACCCTAGGCCGGCTCCCGAAGCCAGCTTTCGCAGCACGCCTTCGCCAGCGCGCGCACGCGGCCGATATAGGCCGCGCGCTCGGTCACGCTGATCGCACCGCGCGCATCCAAGAGGTTGAAGCGGTGGGACGCCTTGATGCAGTGGTCATAGGCCGGCAGGGCCAGGTGCTGCGCCACCAGCGCATGGCATTCCTGCTCGGCCTCCTCGAATTGCCGCTTCAGCAGCGCCACATCGGCATGCTCGAAATTGTGCGCGCTGTATTCCACCTCGGCGCGGTGGAACACCTCACCATAGGTCACGCCGCGGCCGTTGAAATCCAGCTCGTACACATTCTCGACGCCCTGGATGTACATGGCCAGGCGCTCGAGCCCATAGGTCAGCTCGCAGGAGGGCACCTCGCAGGGGATGCCGCCCACCTGCTGGAAATAGGTGAACTGCGTCACCTCCATCCCGTCGCACCAGACCTCCCAGCCGAGCCCCCAGGCGCCCAGCGTCGGGCTTTCCCAGTCATCCTCGACGAAGCGGATGTCGTGCAGCGCGGGATCGAGGCCAAGCGCCTTGTAGCTCTCCAGCAGCAGCGCCTGCGGGTCGCGCGGGCTCGGCTTCATGATGACCTGGTACTGGTAGTAGTGCTGCAGACGGTTCGGGTTCTCGCCATAGCGCCCATCCGAGGGCCGGCGCGAGGGCTGCACATAGGCGGCCGACCAGGGCGCGGGCCCCAGCGCGCGCAGCGTGGTGGCCGGATGGAAGGTGCCGGCCCCCATCTCCATGTCATAGGGCTGGAGGATGAGGCAGCCCTGCGCCGCCCAGTAGCGGTGCAGGGTGAGGATCATGTCCTGGAAGCTGAGCGGCTTGGTCATGCGGGGCTTCTAGCGCCGCGCGCCGCGATCTCCAACGGGCGGTGCGCGGGAAGAATCCGGCCGCAACGCGGCCGGCGCCGCCCATGAGCCCTGACCCTCCGGCGCGCCCGTGGCGCGGCGTAGCCAAGCCGGCGGAGCCGGCGCCCGGCGCCTGAGGGCGGAAAAGCTACTTCACCACATCCGGGAAGAACCGCACCCCGCTTGCCGCCGGCCCGCCGCCGATCCCCACCGGCGCGCCATCCGCCCGCCAGCAGGAGGCGCCCTCCATCATTCCTTCCATGGGGCCGTCTTCGTGGAAGCGGATCGCCCCCATGCCGCCCGCCACATGCGGCACGGCCAGCGGCTCATGCCCCATCGCGGCCAATGCCTCGCGCGTCTCGGCGCCGAAGCCCGGCTCCATCTCCAGCGGTCCGCCCATGGTCCAGGCGCGCGGCGCTTCCACCGCCTCCTGCACCGACATGCCGTGATCCACCAGGTTCATCACCGCCTGGAAGGTCGAGGCGAAGATGCGCAGGCCGCCCGGCAGCCCCAGCGCCGCGTAAGGCTTCCCCTCCTTCCGCAGGATCAAGGGCGACATCGAGGTGGTCACGCGCTTGCCCGGCTCGATGGACTGCGCGAGGCCCGGGCGCGGGTCGAACAGCGCCATGTAGTTGTTCGGGATCAGCCCGCTCTCGCGCAGCAGGATCTTGGCGCCGAACAGGCTGTTGATGGTGTGGGTGCAGCAGGCGATCCGCCCCTCGTGATCCGCCACCGTGATATGCGTGGTGTTGGCGCTCTCCCGGTTGGATAGCCCCGCCGTCCACACCTGCGCGCGCGTGAGGTCCAGGAAGCCCCGCCGCTCCGCCGCGTATTCCTTGCTGATCAGCTTGGCCACGGGAACCTTCAGGAAGGCCGGATCCGCCGTCGCCACCGCGCGGTCGGCGAAGGCCATCTTCAAGGCTTCCGCGATCAGGTGCAGCGTCTGGGGCGTGCCGAAGCCGCTGGCGGCGATGTCATAGGCCTCCAGCAGATTCAGCATCTGCAGCACATGCACGCCCCCGGCCGAGGGCGGGGGCGGCCCCCAGACCTCGATCCCGCGATAGGTCCCGCGCACCGCCTCGCGCTTGATCACCTTCGCCGCCGCCAGGTCATCCGTCGTGATGATGCCGCCCTTGCGCGCCAGGTCATGGCTCGCGGAGGTGCCGAGATCCCCCTGATGCAGCGCATCCGCGCCCTCGGCCGCGATGGCGCGCAGCGTCTCGCCCAGCGCGGCATTGACCAGCCGCGCGCCGGGCGCCAGCGGCGCGCCATCGGGCAGAAACAGCCGCGCCATGCCGGGATCAAGCGCCAGATCCGCCGCTGTCTCCTGGATGCACTCGTTCAGATAGCCCGAGACGGCGAAGCCGCGCTCGGCGAGGCGGATGGCGGGCGCGATCACATCGGCCATCGAGAAGCGCCCATGCCGCTTCAGCGCCGCCTCCCAGGCCAGCAGATTGGCCGGCACGGCGACGGATTGCCCGCCGCGCAGCTGCCGATGCGGCTCGCGCCCCTCGAACATCTCGGGCCTGGCCGAGAAGGGCGCGCAGGCCATGCCGTCCAGCACCTCATGCGTGCCGTCCGGATGCGCGAGGTGCATCAGCCCCCCGCCGAAGAGCCCCACCATCATCGGCTCGCAGACCGAAAGGGCGAGAATGGCGGCGACGGCCGCATCCACCGCATTGCCGCCTTCGGCCAGCATCTGCGCGCCGGCGGCACTCGCCGCCGGATGGTTGGTGACGACCATGCCGCGCGCACCGGTCGCCGGCTGCTTGCGGGGGGTGAAGGAGGTGCCCGCGCGGGCCTGCCAATCGCTCATGCCCGAAGGCTCGCGCGGCCGCGCGCCGGGGGCAAGGGGCGGGGCGCGGAAAGGAAGCCTTTACCCTCGTTCCGTAGAACGGAACTTTCTCTTGGAGTTCGTCATGTCCGCCTCGCGCTTCTCTCGCTTCTTCACGCTCCGCCGAACCTTGACGGGCGCCATCCTGCTGCTGGGCCTCGCGCTGACCGCCACGCTCGGCAGCCTGGCCTATCGCGCCAAGGTGCAGCTCGACACGGTGCGCTCCGAGGCGGAGGAGATGATGGGCGCCGTTCGCTTCGGCACCGGTCTCGCCGCTTTCCTGACCGAGCGCCAGCTCACCCTCACCGCCCTGTTGGCCGAGGCGCCGGCCGATGCCGCGCAGCGTGCCGAAATCCAGCGCTACCGTGCCGCGGCGGATGCCATGCGGGCGGGCGCGCAGGCCCTGCTGCGGATCTCCCCCGGCAGCGCGCAAAATGCGCCGATCGAGGCCCTGCTGCGGGATGTCCCGGCCCTGCGCGCCGAGGCCGACCGCCTGCTCGCCCAGCCGCTCGCCCAGCGCGACCCCGCCGCCCGGCGCCGCTACGCCGAGGAGACGCGCCGCCATGTCTCGGCCGCGGGATCGGGCTGGATGACGGTGTTGCCGCATGCCGCGGGGGATGAGGCGGCGCTGCTCCGCCGGGCCGACCTGCTGATGATGAGCTGGCGCCTGCGCGATGCGGCCGGCCTCTCGCGCTCTCTCATCGCTGAGGGCCTCGCCGCCGGCCGCGCGCCGGACGCCGCGGCGCTCACCCGCATCATCGAGTTGCGCGGCGCCGCGCGGTCCCTGCTGGACTCGCTCGACGTGCAGGCCCGCTCCGGCTTCTTCCTGCCCGCCGCCGTGCAGGCGATCGAGACCTCGCGCGGCCGGTATCTCGCGCCGGCCGGCTTCGACGCCCTGGCCCGCGACATCCTCGCCGCCTGGGCGGCCGGCCGCGCGCCGGAGGTGGATGTGGCGCGCTGGATGAGCGTCACCAATCCCGCGCTCGATGGGATGGTCGGCGTGATGGCCGCGACCGAGGCCGGCGTGGCGCGCTTCGGCACGGAGCGCACCGCGCGGGCCGAGGCCGCCATGTGGTCCCAGGGCGTGCTCGCCCTGCTGGGCCTGGCCTTCTCGGCCGCGCTGGCCTTGCTCATCAGCTTGCGCGTGGCACGGCCGCTGGATGCCCTGGCCATCACCGTCCGGCGCCTGTCCGAAGGCGCGCGCGACGTCACCGTCCCCGGCACCGCCCGGGCGGACGAGATCGGCGTGCTGGCCCGCGCCATGGCCGCCTTCCAGGCGCAGCAGGAAGAGGCCGCCCGCCTGCGGGAGGCCGCGGATGCCGAGCGCGAGGCAGCGCGCCAGGCGCAGGATGCGGCGCTGGCCGAGATGGCCGACCGCATCGAGAACCAGACGCGGGACAGCTTCGCCGCCATCGGCGCCCGCATGGGCAGCGTGACGGAGGAGACGCAGGGTGTGGCCGCGGGCGCCGAGCGCATCTCCGCCGCCGGCCAGGGTGCCGCCCAGGCCGCAAGCCACGCGCTGGAAGCGAGCGAGACGGTGGCCGCCGCCGCCGAGCAGATGTCCGCCTCCATCCGGGAGATCTCCGCCCGCATGCAGGAGGCGGCGAGCCTGACGCAGGGCGCGGTCGAGGGCACGCGCGAGGGCAGCGGCACGATCCGTGGCCTGTCGGAGGCGGTGCAGCGCATCGGCAAGGTGGCCGAGATGATCGCCGACATCGCAGCCCGGACCAATCTGCTGGCGCTGAACGCCACCATCGAGGCGGCGCGCGCGGGCGAGGCGGGCAAGGGCTTCGCCGTCGTCGCCTCGGAGGTGAAGAGCCTGGCGAGCCAGACCGCGCAAGCCACGCAGGAGATCGGCCAGCAGATTGCGGAGGTGGAGGCCGAGACCGGCCGCGCCGTCGAGGCCATCGGCCGCATCGGCCAGACGGTGGAGGGGCTCGAGCACATCGCCGCCGGCGTCGCCGCCGCGATGGAGCAGCAATCCGCCGCCACGCAGGAGATCGCCCGCGCGGTGGCCAGTTCGGCCGAGGCGGCGCGCGAGGTCTCGGGCCGTGTCCAATCCCTGGGGCATGAGGCGGCCGAGGCCGCGAACAGCGCCGAGCGCATGCGCGGCAGCGCCGATGCGGCGGCCGGTGCGCTGGATGAGGTGCGGGGCACGCTGGTCCGCACCGTGCGCGAATGCAGTGCCGCGGCGGATCGCCGCCGGTCGCCCCGCATGGCGCTCGGCATTCCCGTGCGGCTGGAACGGCAGGGCAGGGGCCTGGAGGCGGTGCTGCTCGATCTCTCCGAGGGCGGCGCGGGGCTGGAGCCGGTGCCGGACCTGGGCGCCGGCGCGCAGGTCACGCTGGTGTTGCGCGGCATGAGCCTGCCCGGCCGCGTGGTGGAGGCGGGCGCGCAGCGCTGCGGCCTGGCCTTCGCCCTCTCGCCCGCGCAGCAGGAGGCGCTGCGAGGCTTCCTGGCGGAGCGAGCGGCGGCCTGAGCCCCCTCAGAAGGCGCGGGACAGCCCCGCATAGATGGCGCGCCGCGGCAGGAACTGCGGCGCGCCGACCCCGATGCCCGAGCCGTCGCGCAGCTGCACCACTTGGTCCGTCACATTGATCAGGTCCACGCGGGCGGTCCAGGCGCCGCCGTCAAACGCCCGGAATTCCTGGGCGAAACCAAGGTTCATCGTGGCATAGGCCGGCTGCTTCTCGCTGTTGGCGAAGCCGCGCCGCAAGCCATTGCCATAGTAGGCGGTGGCCGAGGCGCGCGCCCCCTCCCAGGGCCGGTAGCTGATGCCGCCCGAGGCGGTGATGAGCTGGTCGTGATCGGTGCGCACATACTTGCCCGCGATGTAGCTCAGCTCCTCCGCGTCGAAGTTGAACTGGCTGCTGCGGATATTGGTGCCGATGGCGCGTGAGAGGGTGAGGTTGGCGAAGACGCTCAGGCGCTCGCTCGTCCATTGCCCGGTGAGCTCGATGCCGTAGCTCTGCCCCCGCGCGTAGTTGAAGGGCGTGAAGACCAGCGCGCGGCCGAACTGGCCGAGATCCAGCATGTCGGTCGCCTGCTTGTACCAGGCATTGCTGCCGAGCGTGAGCTGCGGCGTCACGCGCTGCGAGATGCCGGCCGAGAAATAATTGCTGCGCTCGGGCCGTGGCGTCGCGCCGTATGTGCCGGGCGGCGCACCGGTCGTGTTCTCGAACTGGCTGACGGTGAAGGGCGTGATGAGGTCCTGCGCGGGCGGCGTGAAGTAGCGCGCATAGCCCAGCGTCAGCGTCGTGCCGTCCCAGGGCCGCCAGACGGCATTGATGCGCGGTGAGACCTGGCCCGCCTGCACCGCCTGGTCGGCATAATCGCCGCGCAGGCCGAAATTCAGCGTGAAGCGGTCGGTGATGCGCCATTCATCCTGCAGGTAGATGCCATAGAGCCAGGAGGTGCGGCGGTTGTTGTTGATGACGGGGAAGGCGGCGTCGAACACCTCGCCATCCGCATCCATGGGAAAGACGTAGCTGGTGTTCCAGGCGCGCACGCGCTCGGCCATCGTCATCAGGCCGAAGCGCAGCGTGTGCTCGGCATTGAGGCGGTAGGAGGCATCGGCCTGCACCCCCGCCGCCTGGCTGAGGCGCTGGATGCCGGAGGCCACGCCGTTGAAGGCCAGCTCGCCCTGCACATCGGGGATGTATTTGGTGGAGGAGCGCCGCGCGAAGCCCGCCACCTGCCAGTCGAGCGCGGCGTCGCCGCCCTGCAGGGCCAGGATGCCGAACTGGTTGCGCTCCCATTGATGCGCGTTGAGCCGCGCGCTGTTGAAATCGGTGATCCCATCCACCGGATATTCCTGCGGCTGGCCCGGATTGTTCGGCATCTGGAAGCGATTGGCCGAGGCGCCGCCGATGAAGCTGATCCGCGTGGACTCGGTCACGGGCCGCGAGACCGAGAGCAGGCCGCGATACTGGTTCGTCCGGTTGTGGATGGCGTCGTAGGAGCCGGTGGGCGGCTCGATGCCCATCAGGCTCTGCTTCGCTGTCCCCATGGCGAAGACATCCCAGCCGTTGAAGACGCCGGCATAGCCGAGCGAGGGCTGGAAGGTGCGGAAGCTGCCGCCATAGACGCTGGCCCAGCCGCCCGGATTGGAGGTGCCGGAGATCAGGTTCACATCCACGACACCGCCGGTGCGGTAACCGAACTGCGCCGGCAGCGAGCCGGTGATGAGCGAGAGCGAGCGCACGCCCCGCGCATCCAGGAAGGCGCCGAAGCCCTGGATGCCCTCGGGGATGGTCACGCCATTGATGCGGTATTGCAGGTTGCGGTGCTCACCGCGGACATGGATCTCGCCGAAACTGTCCTGCACCACGCCGGGGAAGGTGAGCAGCAACTCGTTGATCGGCGCCTGCACGCCCTGGGGCAGGCCCTCGATCGCGTTGCGGTCCAGCGTGGAGACGGTGGCGCCGAGCGTGGGGGAGATGGTGCCGCGCGCCGCGTCCAGCCGGCGCGCCTGCACCACCGTGTCGGGCACCTCCACCGCCTCTTCGGCGTTGGCCGGGAAGGAGCCGGCGCCGAGCAGAAGGGCGGCGGCGGAAAGACGAAGCGATGGGTGCATGGGGCAGGCTCATTCGGATGCTGCCCGAAACGTTATGTTATTACATAAACCAGGCCAAGTGGGGTGGGGGCACCGGGGGCAACCCCTCCGGAAGGGGCGGCAGGGCGGCCTGAAGCGCCGCGAGCAGCGCCGCAGGGTCCGCCGCGAAAGGATTGGGCCCGGGCGGCGTGATCACGGGGAGCGGCGGCTCCGGCACCACGAAGGGGATGTCCGGCAGCGGGGGTATCGGTGCGGGCCCGGTGGGCGGGATCACGGTGGCGGGCGGCTCGGGCAAGGGCGCGCCCGGTGCGAAGCCGGCCGGGATCGGGATGGGCGGGGCGGGCGCTTCCGCCGGCGGCAAGACTTCCGGCACGGATGGGGGCAGGGGGGCCAGCAGCCCGGGCTCCGCCAGCCCCGCTTCCGCGAGGCCGGGCCCGACGGGCGGAATGAAAGCCGGTGCGGGTTCCGGCGTGGCCCCAAGGGGGATCCAGGTGAAGGAGAGGTCCGGCGACGTGCCGAACGGCCAGGCAAGGCGGGGGAACGGGGCGGGAAGCATGGCCCTGGATACAACCAGGGCCTGTATTTTGCAACCGATTTTTAACCAAAAAAGAGATTATTCACGTTATGCGAGTCGAAACAGCCGATCCTCGCGGCTCGGTTGCGCTCCGCCCGCCGCGCGGATGCCGCCCCAGAGCGAGGCTGCGATCGAATCCACAACCATCACGCCATGGCGTTGCTCGATCTCCCGCGCCGCCGGCAGGCCACGGAAATTCGTGCAATGGATGGCCACCGCCTGGGTCGGCGCCTCGGCCACGGCGGCTTCCATCAGCGCGCCGACCTTCTCCGCGTCGTGCAGGGCGAAGCTGTAATTGCCCGGATCTTCCAGGTGCCGCTCCGCCGTCACGGTGAAGCCCTCGCGCGCCAGATTGGCCAGGATCGCCGCCTGCACATCGGCCAGATAGGGTGTCACCAGCGCCAGCTTCGTCATCCCCGCCAGACGCAGCGCATCCCTGAGCGCCAGCGTCGCCGTCGTCGCGGGAATGCCGGTGCGCGCCGTGATGGCGGCACAGAGCGCCTCATCCTGCGCGAAGCCGAGCCAGGAGCCCGAGGTGCCGGCCCAGCAGATGGAATCCACCTTCGCATCCGCCAGCATCTCCGCCGCCGCCAGCACCGGCGCCGGGTCGAATTGCTGGTTCGCCGCCTGGCCGAGATTGATGGCCAGCACCCGGAAGCGTGCGAAATGCGCGGTGATCCCCGGGCTGTCCCGCAGCAGCCAGGCCATGGCCGGCTCGAGCACGGTGTTGGAGGAGGGGGTGAGGAAGCCGAGGCGCATGCGCCCCGTTAACCTGTCACCCGCCCGCTCTCAACCACCGGGCGTGAAGTTCTGCGCGTCCTGCCCGCGCGTCGCCCAGCCGGTCGTCCGCCGCTCGATGAATTCCGCGATCCAGTAGAGCATGATGCCCATCATCCCCGTCACGATCAGGCCCGCGAACACCAGGGGCACGTCGAAGCGCGAGGAGGCCACCATCATCAGCCGCCCGATGCCTGCATTGGGCGCGACACTTTCCGCGATGATCGAGCCCACGAAGGCCACCGTGATCGCGATCTTCAGCGAGGCGAAGAAATAGGGCATGGCCCGCGGCAGGCCGACCTTGCGGATGATGTCCGACGGCTTGGCCCCCAAGGCGCGCAGCACGTCCCGCAATTCCGGCTCCACCGTCGCGATGCCCGTCGCGACATTCACGACGATGGGGAAGAAGCTGATCAGGAAGGCCGTGATGATCGCGGGCCAGACGCCGATGCCGAACCAGATGATGAGCACCGGCACCACCGCCACCTTGGGGATGGAGTTGAAGGCGATGAGCAGGGGGTAGAGCCCCTTGTAGACCAGCGTGGAGGAACCGATCGCCACCCCCAGCAGCAGCCCCGCCACCACCGCGAGGCCGAAGCCCGCCAGCGTCGAGATCAGCGTGTGCAGGCTGTCATCCAGCAAGGGCTTCCACCATTTCACGGCGGCGGCGAAGACGTCGCTCGGCGCCGGCAGGATGAAGGTGGAGATGCCAAACAGGTCCGTCGCCAGCTCCCAGAGGATGAAGGTGCCCGCGATCACCAGCCAGGGCAGCCAGGCCTGCAGGCGCCGGCGACGGCGGGCCGAGGCGGCCAGCGCCTCGATGCGGGATTGCGCCTTGCTCGCCATCAGGTGACCTCCTCGCCCTTGCGGGCCAGCGCGATGAAGCCGCGCAATTCGGCCACCAGCTTCGTGAATTCCGGTTCCACCATGGTCTCCTGGCTGCGCGGCCGGGCGAAGGGCACGGTGCGTTCGGCGATGATCCGACCGGGACGGGCCGACATCACCAGCACGCGGTCGGCCAGGTAGCAGGCCTCGCGCAGATCATGCGTCACCAGCACCACGGTGGGTTTGCGCGCCATCCAGACCTGCTGCAGCACCTCCCACAGATCCTCGCGCGTGAAGACGTCGAGCGCCGAGAAGGGCTCGTCCAGCATCAGCAGGGGCGGTTCATGGATCAGCGCGCGGCAGAGGCTGGTGCGCTGCTGCATGCCGCCCGAGAGCTGATACGGGTATTTCGCGCCGAAGCCTTCCAGGCCCACCAGCTTCAGCAGGTCCAGCGCCTTCTGCTCGTATTTGGGGCGCTCGGCCCGCAGGCGCTTGCGGTGCTCCGGCACCACCTCCAGCGGCAGCATCACGTTGTCGAGGATGGTCCGCCAGGGCAGCAGCGTCGGGTTCTGGAAGGCCATGCCGACGAGGCTGAGCGGCCGGTCCACCTCCTCGCCGGCCACCACCACATTGCCATCCGTGGCGGGCCAGAGGCCGGAGACGAGGCGCATCAGCGTGGATTTCCCGCAGCCCGAGGGGCCGACGACGGCGATGAACTCCCCCTTCTCCACGTTCAGGCTGCAATCCTGCAGGGCGAGCGTGCCCTCGACCCCGCCATAGCGCATGGCGACGCGATCGATCTCGACGAAGGGGCGGGTCATGCGGGCCTCCGGGCTGTCCTGGCATCTTCAGCTAGCAGCACGGGGCGGCGCTTCCCACCGCATGCATGTGCGGCGATGCGTCCGCCGCACCCGGCATGCCTCGGAATCGGGCGGCGGCGTGCTGCCACCGCCCGGGAAGCATTCAGATGCGGCGTTGTTCCGCCGGCGGCAGGAAGTCCGGCAGGTAGAACTGCGCCGCCTCCACGCGCGGCGTCAGGTTGAAGGCGCCCTCGACCGCCGTGATGCCCGTCTGCATGCGGGACATGTCCACCGCCGAGAGCCCATTGGCGCGGACATTGTCGGTCATGATCACGCGCTCGACGTTCAACTGGTGCCGCTCCATCTCGAGGGCCGCATCGGTCAGCGGCTCCACCTGGCGCAGCACCTGGATCATGCCCGCGGGGTTGCTCAGCGTGTCGCGGAAGCCGCGGATGAGCGCGGCGACGGCGCCGCGCACCACGGCCGGGTTGCGCTCGGCATAGGCGCGGGTCGTCAGCAGCGCGCCGCCATAGAGGTTCAGCCCGTGGTCGTAATACATCATGATCCGCTGCTGCGGGATGGGCAGGCCGATGCCCTTCAGCGCCAGCGCCGAGGTGGTGACGAAGCCCGTCACCCCATCCGCCTCGCGCCGGACCAGCATGGGCTCGCGCAGCGCCGGCGCCACCGAGAGGAAGGTGACGCGGCTCGCATCCACCCCGGCGGCCTGGGCGAAGGCCGGAAAGAGCTGGCGGCCCGCGTCGAAATCGGGCGCGGCCAGCCGCCGCCCCTCCAGATCCTTCGGCGTGCGGATCGGCCCATCGGCGCGGGTGATGACGCAGAGCGGCGCGCGGTCATGCAGCACGGCCACGCAGATCAGCCCGCTCTCGGGGTTCTGCGCCAGGAAGCGGATGGCGGGGTTGATGTCGGCATAGCCCATATCGTGGCTGCCGGCGGCCAGTGCGGGCGGCACGCCGCCCGAGCCCTGCCCGCGATCGATCTGCACATCGATGCCGGCCTCGCGGAAATAGCCACGCTCGCGCGCCACCAGGGCGAAGGCATTGGGCGATTGGAAGGCCCAGTCCAGCGTGAGGCGCAGGCGGGGGGCCGGCTGGGCGCGCAGCACCCCGGGGGCGGCCAAGGGGGCGGCGAGGCCCGTGGCGAGGAGCAGATGGCGGCGCGGCGTCATGGCGTTTTCCCCTGGAAGTCCAGGCTGCCCCTCTAGCAGGGCATGCCAGAGCCTGCACACCCCTCATTGCTGCCGCACGCCCGACTCCCCATTCTCATGCCAAGCCTGAGGAGAATCGCATGACCGGAGTGCCCGACATCTCGCCCACCGACACCTGGGCCGCGCTGGAAAACGACCCCAACGCCGTGCTGGTGGATGTCCGCACCGATGCCGAGTGGAATTTCGTGGGCGTGCCGGACCTCTCGCCCCTCGGCAAGCAGGTGGTGCTCATCCCCTGGCAGGTCTTCCCGGGGATGCAGGTGAACGGCCATTTCGTGGAGCATCTGCGCAAGGCCGGCGTCACGGCGGAAAGCCACGTCTTCTACATCTGCCGCTCCGGCGCGCGCAGCCTCGCCGCCGGCCAGGCCGCCCAGCAGGCCGGCTTTCCGCATGCCTATAACGTGGCCGATGGCTTCGAGGGCCCGGTCGACCATGAGGGGCATCGCGGCACCGTCGCCGGCTGGAAGGCCGACAAGCTGCCCTGGCGGCAGCGCTGAGCCCCACGCCGCCCCTCACCGCCACCGCCCTGCTGCTGGGCGAGCGGCTGGAGCTGCGCGGCCTTTCCCGTGGCGCGGGCGGCGGGGCGGACCCGGTCATCCTCACCGGCGCCGCCCATCCGGCCTTCGCCTTCCGCTGGGGCGCGCTGGTCACCTTCGACGCGACGGAGGCCGAGCAGGCGGCGCTGCTCGCCCGGCTCGACGGCCGCGTCATCAATCCGCTGGCCCTGCCGGTGAGCGAGACGGCGCAGGTCTCAGGCGGCGCCGAGCGGGATGAGGTGAGCGAGACGGGCGAGATCCGCCTCATGGATCTCGGCCTGCCGCGCCTTGGTTTGCTGGCCGATGCGCTGGCGAAGAGCGCCGCCCTCAGCCATCAGGAAATGGCCCTGGCCCGCACGCTGGACGGGATGGAGCCGGTGGTGACCCGCCTGCGCGAGGTGGGGCGGCTGGGTTTCCTCTCGCGCGGGCTGATGCGCGCGATCGGCGCGGCACTCTCGGCGCGCGGCCGCGCCAATGCCCGCATCCAGGCCGCCGACAAGCCCGATCTCCTCTGGGAGCATCCGGAGCTGGAGCGCCTGCACCAGCGCCTGAGCGACGAGTTCGAGCTGCCCGAGCGCTGCGAGGCGCTGGAGCGCAAGCTGGTGATGGTGGGCGAGATCATGCAGACGCTGCTCTCGCTCATCCAGGGCCAGCGCTCCCTGCTGCTGGAGATCGCCGTCGCGGCCTTCATCTTCATCCAGGTGGTGGCCGGGCTCTACGAGCTGGTCGTGCGCTAGAGCATGCTGCGTTCGCTTGCGCTCACTTCGCAGGCTCTAGGCTGTTGTTTTCAGAGCATCTTCACGCGTTCAGATGTTTCCATCTGAACGCGATCTGCTCTAGGCGGTGCCCGCCACCGTCGTGCGGAACATCAGCCGCAGATATTTCTCGTGGTCAAAGAGGCTCGCCGTGTGCAGCGTGCAGCGATTGTCCCAGATCACGAGATCGCCCTCACGCCAGCGGTGGCGATAGACGAAGCGCTCCTGCGTCGCGTGATCCATCAATTCCTCGATCAGCGCGGCACTTTCTTCCACGCCCATCCCCTCGATGTGGCTGATCACGGCTGGGCAGAGAAAGAGCGATTGCACACCGCTCACCGGATGGGTGCGCACCAGCGGATGCGCCACCGGCGGGAAGGCGCGGCGCTTCGCCTCGTCCATCGGCGGACGGCCCGGCGTGTGGCGGCGGTTCCACTCACTCAGCGTGTAGAGGCAATGCACGCCGCGCAGCCCCTCGATCCGCGCCTTCATCGTCTCCGGCAGGGTCTCATAGGCGGCGACCGCGTCGAGGAACCAGGTCTCGCCCCCCTCGGGCGGGCAGATGGCGCCGTAGAAGAGCGAGGCGGCGCTGGGCACCTCGCGGAAGCTGCTGTCGGCGTGCCACTGCTCCACGCCGCGCGCGAAATTGGCGGTGATGCCATCGGCGGCGTAGTTCCCGACGCAGAACACCTCCGGGAATTGCGGATGCACGGCGGAGGCGGCGGCGTGGTGCTCCAGCTTCCCCATCCGCCGGCTGAATTCCACCTGCGCGGCCGGGTCGTTCGGCACGTCGCGGATCAGCAGGACGTGGTGGCGGTGGAAGGCGTCGAGGAAGGCCTGGAAATCGGCCTCCGCCACGTCGCCCGCGATGCGAAGGCCAGAGAGCTCCGCGCCGAAGCTGGCCTCCAGCGGGCGGATGGCGATGGACGGGATCATGTTCAACTCCGGAGCGTGAAGGCGGGCCGGATGACGGGCGATGGCCGGCAGTATGGGCCACCAGCCGCCCGGCGCAAGGACGCCCGCCGCGCTCATTCCGCGGGCACCGGCTCGGGCTTCAGCGGCGCGGGTGTCGCGGCCGGCCGCTTCCGCCAGGGCAGGGCGAGGGCATGCAGCGCCGGCACCAGCAGCAGCGTGGCAAGGGTGGCCACACTCAGCCCGCCGATCATCGCGATCGCCATCGGCCCCCAGAAGACCGATTGCGTGAGCGGGATGAAGGCGAGGATGGCGGCCAGCGCGGTCAGGATCACCGGCCGCGCGCGGCGCACCGTGCTGCCGATGATCGCCTCCCGCAGCTCGATCCCCGCTTCCAGATCCTGCTGCACCTGGTCCACCAGGATCAGCGTGTTGCGCATGATCATGCCCGCCAGCGCGATCACGCCCAGCAGCGCCACGAAGCCGAAGGGCGCATCCATCAGCAGCAGCGCCGCCGCCGCGCCAGGGATGCCGAGCGGGGCGGTCGCCATCACCAGCCCCATCCGCCCCAGATGCCGCAATTGCAGCATCAGCAGCGCCATCATCACCGCGACCATGACCGGAAACAGCGCAAACAGGCTGGCATTGGCCTTGCCCGACTGCTCCGTCGCCCCGCCCACCTCCAGCCGGTAGCCGGGCGGCAGGCTGGCGATGAAGGGCGCCAGCACCGGCATCGCCGCCGCCGTCACATCCGGCGCCTGCAGCCCCGGCCGGATGTCGGAGCGCAGCGTGATGAAGGGCTCGCGGTTGCGGCGCCAGAGGATGGGCTCCTCCATCACCGGCACGAGGCGCGCCACCTGGCTCAGCGGCACCGGCCCGCCCGGCGTGGCGAGCGAGAGATCGCCCAGCCGGTCGAGTGCGGCGCGTTCCTCCGGCACGGCGCGCAGCCGCACCTCCACGCCGCGCGTGCCCTCGCGGATGGTGGTCGCGGTGACACCCGAGAGCAGCGTGCCCATGGAGGTCGCGACGGCCTGCGGCGACAGCCCGATCTGCGCGATCCGCTCGCGGTCGAGTTCCAGGCGCAGGGCCGGGGCCAGCTCGCTCCAGTCGGTCTGCACATTGCGCGTGCCGTTGACACTCCGCAGCAGCGGCACCGCCTGGTCGGCGAGCCGCCGCAGCTCCATCGGATCGGGTCCGACGAGGCGGAACTGCACGGGAAAGGGCACGGGCGGGCCGAAGTCGAGGCGTGAGACGCGCACCCGCGCCTCGGGGAAGGCGCCCGCCTCCTCCATCGCGATCAGCCGCTCGCGCAGCGCCTCGCGCGCCGGAACGTCGCGGCTTTCGATCACGATCTTCGCGAAGGCCTCGTTCGGCAGGTCGGGGTTCAGCGCCAGGAAGAAGCGCGGTGCGCCGGCGCCCAGATAGGTGGTGAAATGCGAGACGTCGAAATCACCCTGCAGCACCGCCTCGATGCGCCTCGCCACCTCCTCCGTCGCGGCATAGCTCGCCCCCTGGCGGAGGTTGATGTCCACCAGCAATTCGAGGCGTTGCGAGGCCGGGAAGAACTGCTTCTTCGTCTTCGCCATGCCCAGCATGCCGCCGGCCATGACCACCAGCATCACCACCAGCAGTGTCACGCGATGATCCACGCACCATTCGACGGCGCGGCGCAGCGCGCGATACATCCGCGTGTCATGTGCATCATGCCCGTGGCTGTGCTTCGCGGGCTTCAGCAACTTGGCCCCGAGCCAGGGCGTGAAGGTGACGGCGACCAGCCAGCTCGCCACCAGCGCGGCGCCCACCACCCAGAAGATGCCGCCCGCATATTCGCCCGAAGTGGAAGCCGCGAACCCCACCGGGATGAAGCCCGCCACGGTGACGAGCGTGCCGGTCAGCATCGGCCCCGCCGTGCTGGTCCAGGCGAAGCCCGCGGCCCGTGTGCGCTCCCAGCCCTGCTCCAGCTTCACCGCCATGGCCTCGATCGCCACAATCGCGTCATCCACCAGCAGGCCCAAGGCGAGGATCAGCGCGCCGAGCGAGATGCGCTCCAGCTCTGTCCCGCGCCAGACCATGAAGAGAAACACGAAGCTGAGCGTGAGCGGCACGGCCAGCGCCACGATGATGCCCGCGCGAAACCCCAGCGAGAGGAAGGAGACGAGCAGCACCACGCCGAGGGCCGCCGCCAGCTTCACCAGGAACTCATCCACGCTCTCGCGCACGATCTGCGGCTGGTCGGTCACCGCATCGAGATGCAGGCCGAGCGGCAATTCCGTGCGGATGCGGGCCAGCTCCGCATTCAGCGTGGCGCCCAGGCGCAGCACATCCTGCCCCGGCTGCTTGGTGAGGCCGATCAGCACCGCCGGCTCGCCCAGATGCCGGATGGCGCGCTCCGGCGGGTCCGCCAGGCCGCGCGTGATGCGCGCCACATCGCCCAGCCGGATGGTGCGCCCCTCGGCCGAAAGCGGCAGCGCCGCGATGCTGTCCACGCCGTCCAGCCCCTCGGGCAGGCGCAGGTTCACCCGCGTGCTGCCGGTCTCCACCGTGCCCGCGGGTGTGACCGGATTGTGCCGGGCGAGTGCGTCCAGCACGGATTGCGGCGTGATGCCCAAGGTCGCCAGCCGGGCGTGGCTGATCTCGACCTGGATGCGCTGCGGCTGCTCGCCGAAGAGCGTCACCTTCTCGATGCCGGGCAGGCGGCGCAGCCTGTCGCGCAGGCGCTCGGCCTGGCGCACCAGCTCGGCATTGTCCGCACCGCGCAGCGCGAGCACGGCGGAGAACACGTCGGAATACTCGTCGTCGAAGAAAGGCCCCTGCACGCCCGCGGGCAGGTTCTGCCGCATGTCGCCCACGCGCTTGCGCACCTGGTACCAGAGGCCGGGCACGGCGGCGGGCGGCGTGTCGTCGCGCAGCGTCACCGTGATGGTGGACACGCCAGGGCGGGAGAAGGTCTGCAGCACATCGAGCCAGGGCAGCTCGGAGAGCTTCGCCTCGATCCGGTCCGCCACCTGGTTCTGCATCTCCTCGGCGGTCGCACCCGGCCAGGCGGCGGAGACGATCATCACCTTCACCGTGAACGCCGGGTCCTCGGCGCGGCCCAGCTTGTTCCACGCCCAGGCCCCGGCCAGCAGCAGCAGGATCATGGCGAAGAGGGTGAGCTGCCCCTGGCGGATCGCCCCCTCCGAGGGATTGAACCGGCCCATCACCGCATCGCCCCCGCCAGGCGCTGCTCCACCGGCCGCACGCGGCTGTCCGGCGCCAGCAGCTGCGCGCCCATGGCGACGATGCGCGTGCCCTCGGGCAGCTGCGTGCGGATGGTCGCCATGCTCTCGGAAAGGCCGAGCACCGTCACTGGCGCCGCCTCGATCGAGCCCCCGCCGGCGAGGCGCCAGACCATCGGCCCCTGGCCGCGATCATGCAAAGCGGAGAGCGGGATGCGCGCGCTGGGCGCCGCCTGCTCGGCCGCGATCTGGATGGTCGCCGTCATGCCGAGCCGCGCCCAGTCCGGCGCGTCGGGCAAGGCGAAGCGCGCGGCATAGGTGCGCATATTGGGGTCCGCCTGCGCCGCCACCTCGCGCAGGCGCACGGGCAGCGCCACCTCGGGCCGCGCCCAGAAGCGCGCGGTCGCCACCATCGCGCCGATGGCGGTCTCGGGCAGCTGCACCAGCACCTCCCGCTCCGAGGGGTCGGCCAGGCGCAGCACGGGGGCGCCCTCCGCCACCACCTGCCCGGCCTCGGCCAGGATGGCCGTCACGCGGCCCGCGGCCGGGGCGCGGAGTTCGGCATAATCGAGCCGGTTGCGGGCGAGGTCGCGCTGGGCGCGCGCGGCGGCGAGGCGCTGCGTCGCGGCCCGCGCCGTCGCCTCGCGCTGTTCGTGGAAGGCGGCGGCGACATGCCCGGCGGCGACCAGCGCGCGGGAGCGCGCCGCGTCATTCACCGCCTGCGCCGCCGTCGCCTCGGCCGAGAGCACGTCGGCCTCGGCCGCGCGCAAGGCCAGCTCCAGGTCCCGCGGGTCGAGCCGGAACAGCACCTGGCCCGCGCTGACCTCGGCGCCCAGGTCCACGAGCCGCTCGGCGATCCGCCCGCCGGCCCGCAGCGCCACATCCGCCTCGCGCCGGGCGCGCACCACGCCGGTGAAGCTCGGCCCCGCATCGGCCGGGAGATGGCGGATTTCCGCGACCTGGACGGGGCGGGGCGGCTCTTCGGGGGCGGGGGCGGCGGTCTTCGCCTCGGGCAGGCAGGCGGTCAGCAGCAGCAGGAGAAGGGGCGAGGGACGCATGGCATGGCTCCGTGATCGGAGCCATAATGACTATTCACTGACGAAAATCAATAATCGTCAGCGATCAATTGCTCGCGATCCCCGCCAGCAGCAGATCCAGCGCCGCCTCCTGGTGGCCCGCCAGCTCATCCGGCGTGTCGCCCCGGCCCAGGCAATCGGCCAGCAGGATGGGATGGGTCCAGAGCAGCAGGCAGTGCTTGAACGCCAGCGCCGTCACCGCCGGGTCAAGGTCGCGGAACTCGCCCGCCGCCATCCCCTCGCGCAGCAACCCCTCCCAGAGGGCCAGGATCCGCGCGATGAAGCCCTCGATCACGCCCCAATGCTCGGTCATGGCGGCACCCACCATGTCGTGCATGCGCTTCTCGGCGAAGAACAGCTCCACGTCGCGCCGATAGAGGTGCCGGGCGGTGGCGCGCAACCGCTCCCCCGCGCTGCCGCCGCCGGCCGCGATCGCCTCCAGCTCGCCCCCGATCGTGTCCAGCAGCCGCTGCGTGATCGCCTCGTTGATCGCGCTCTTCGAGGGGAAGAAGCGATACACATTGGCCGGTGACATGGCGCAGGCCTTGGCGATGTCCGCCACCGAGGTCTTCTGGTAGCCGATCTGGCGGAACAGCGCCTCCGCCGCATCGGCGATGCGCGCGCGCGTCGCGCTGTGCGGGTCCATGGCGTTCATGATCGGTCTCTGAGAGAAATGAGAAAAATCCTCAGGTGAAATTGGGCCATCATTCCGCGCGCCGCAAGCCTCTTGCGGAACGGTCCCGTCCGGGCATGCTGCCCGAAACCCGAAGGAGGACGCCCCATGCCGCTGCCGCTCGTCACCGAATATCTCTTCTCGATGGACCTCACCGTGGGCGCCCCCCAGATGGTGGGCAAGGGCGCGGACGGGCATGACCTCCGCGTCGTCGCCGTCACCGGCGGCACCGTCTCCGGCCCCGCGCTGCAGGGCGAGATCCTGGGCGGCACCGCGGCCGATTGGCTGCGCGTCGAGGCTGACGGAACCGCCCATATCGACGTCCGCCTCACCATCAAGGCCGCCTCCGGCAGCCTCGTCTATGTCCAGTATTCCGGCATCCGCACCGGCAAGCCCGAGGTGCTGGCCCGCCTCGCCGCCGGCGAGACGGTGGACCCTTCCGAGTATTATTTCCGCACCACCATGCGCTTCCAGACGGGTGCCGCCGACCTCGCCTGGATGAACCGCACGCTCGCCGTCGGCACCGGCCAGCGCCCGCCCTCGGGCCCGCGCTATGACGTCTATGCGGTGCGCTGAGCGATGAGCGACCTGCCCGCGCGCGTCGAGATCACCGAGGAAGGCCCGCGCGAAGGCTTCCAGATCGAACCCGGCCCCATTCCCACGGCCGACAAGATCGCGCTGATCGACGCGCTCTCGGCCACCGGCGTCGCGCGGGTGCAGGTCGCGAGCTTTGTCAGCCCCAAGATCGTCCCGGGCTGGGCGGATGCGGAGCAGGTCGTGGCCGGCTTCACGCCGCGCGCGGGCGTCGAGTACATCGCACTCTGGTTCAACGCGAAGGGGCTGGAGCGCGTCCAGGGTTTCGCCGACCGGCTGACCATCGAGGGCTCGATCACCGTCACCGGCTCGGAGGCCTTCACGCGGAAGAACCTCAACCGCAGCCATGCCGAGCAGCTCGTCGCCCAGCGCCAGCATGTGGCGACGCACCAGGCGGCCGGCGTGCCCATCACCCGCGTCTCGCTCCAGGCCGCCTTCGGCTGCAATTTCTCGGGCGCCGTCTCCACCGCCCAGGCCATGGCCGCGCTGACCGATGCCATGCGCATCGCCGAGGAGACCGGCTGCGAGGTGCAGAAGATCTCCCTGGCGGACAGCATGGGCTGGGCCAATCCTGTGCTGGTCGAGCGCCTGGTCGGCGCCGTGCGGGAAAAATTCCCCGGCCCCAAGGTCTCGCTGCACCTGCATGACACGCGCGGCCTTGGCATCGCCTGTGCGGCGGCCGGCCTGCGCCTCGGTGTCTCGGCCTTCGACGCGGCCGTGGCGGGGCTGGGCGGCTGCCCCTTCGCGGGCCATCCGGGTGCCCCCGGCAATATCGCGACCGAGGAGCTGGTCTTCCTCTGCGAGGAAATGGGCGTTTCCACGGGCATCGACCTCGACGCCCTGATCGAGGCCGCGAAGCTGGCCGAGCGCATCGTCGGCCACCAGCTCCCCTCGAACCTGCTGCGCAGCGGCGGCCTGGCAGCGTTCCGGCGCGCGGCCTAAGGGGGCATCCGAGGGAGCTTCCCTGGGGCCTCAGCGATCCGGGGCGCCATGCGCCATGCGTGGCGCGGGCTGGCTCCGCCCACCGCCACGCGCGGGCCAGGGAAGGGTGGGCGGTGGAACGGGCGGGTGGTTCAGCGCCTGCAGCGCCGGCCGGCCGATCAGGTAGCCCTGCATCAGCTCCACTCCCATGTCGCGCAGCACCCCGTATTCGGCCGGCGTCTCCACGCCTTCGCAGACGGTCGCGATGCCCAGCTCGGCCAGGATGCGCAGCGTGCCGCGCAGGATGATCCGCTTGGCGCGGTCGGTGTCGAGGCCGCGCACCAGCTCCATGTCGATCTTCACGATGTCCGGCTGGAACTTGGACAGCAGGCTGAGCCCGGCATAGCCGGCGCCGAAATCATCAATCGCCGTCCTGAACCCCATCGCCTTATAGGCGCGCAGGATGTTCAGCAGATGCGCCGTGTCCAGGCTCTCGGATTCGGTGAATTCGAAGATGATCTGATGGAGCGGCAGGCCGTGCCGCAGCGCGGTGGCCAGCGTCAGGCGGATGCAGGCCTTGGGCTCATAGACCGCATTGGGCAGGAAGTTCACGGAGAGCGCGGCCCCGCTCTCCGCCAGGCCGAGCCCGGCCGCGAGCTCGATCGCCGTGGTGCGGCAGAGCTGGTCGAAGGCGTAGCGGTTCTGGTCCGTCACATGGGAGAGGACCTCCGCCGCGCCCGCCCCATCCGCCCCGCGCACCAGGGCCTCCTGCGCGAAGACCTGTCCGGTGCGGATGTTCAGGATGGGCTGGAAGGCCATGGTGATGACCTGGCCGAAGCCCGCACCGTCACGGCATCCCCGGCAGCTCGTCTGGATCGTCACGTCGTTCTCCGGCCTTGCGGAGCGCGAAAGTTACGCCTGAAATACTAACGCAACCCTTCCGCCATTCATCCGAGCACCGCGGAAATGCGGCCGACGGGCGAGACAGCGCCCGCCCATTTCTGCCCCGCGACGGGCGGCGACCCGGTGGCGAGCCCGGCCACGACCAGCGCGGCCCCTTCCGGCAGCCCGCCCCAGCGCAGCGCTTCCTCGCCTGCCTGGCGCATGAGGTTGGCGAGCGGCGCGCGCAGCGGGCGGGGCCGCGCGCCGGTCAGGCCGATCCGCGCCTCGCCATCCTCCGGCAGGGCGCCGATCCAGCGCTTGCCCACCAGCACGAAGCCGAGGCCGCCCATGTCGGCCACCTGATGCGCCGCATCCGCCGCACCCGAGGTGTAGCGCGTGGCCGCGATGTCGAGCACCGGATGGAAGGCGGAGAAGACCGGCTCGCCGCCCTCGAAGGCCTCGCCCAGCACGCCCATCACGCCCACCGAGATGCGCGGGCTGCGCAGGGCGGAGAGTGCCACCGGCGTGCCCACACGCAGCATGCGCGGCGCCAGCAGCGGCGCGGAGAGCATGGTCAGCCCATCCGGGCCGGGAGCAAGCCGCACGCCGCAGACCGGCAGGCCCAGCGCCTCCACCAGCTCGGCGGCGATCGCCTCGCCCGCCGGCACATCGGCGGGCAGCAGGTCATCGGGGAAGGGGGCGAGCGAATGCCCCGTCTCCCAGGCCTCGGCCAGGAACTGCGCCGCTTCCTTGGCACTCATCGCAGCGGCGGGAGCTCGGGCATCTCCTCCTCCTGGAAGCCGCCCTCGGGCGGCGATTCCATGGAGACGGCAGGCGGGCCGGCGTCACCGCCATAGAGCTGCTCCGGCAGCCAGGTGACCAAGCCCGGGAAGACGTAGACCATCAGCATCGTGAAGACGACGATGTAGATGAAGGGCATGCAGCCCTTGAAGATGTCCTCGATCTTCACGTGCTTCGGCGCGACACCCTTCAGGTAGAAGGCGGCCATGGCGACCGGCGGCGAGAGGAAGCTCGTCTGCAGGTTCAGCGCGATCAGGATGCCGAAGAAGAGCGGGTCCACGCCGAAATCATCCAAGAGCGGCAGGAAGATCGGCACGAAGATCACGATGATCTCGGTCCATTCCAGCGGCCAGCCGAGGATGAAGATGATGGCTTGCGCCAGCAGCATGAAGGTGAAGGTGTTGAGCGGCAGGCTCTTCACGAACTCCTCCACCACACCCTGGCCGCCGAGATAGCCGAAGACCGAGGAGAAGATGTAGGAGCCGACGAAGAGCCAGCAGACCATCGCACTCGTGCGCGCCGTCAGGAACACGCTTTCCTTCAGCTTCTGGAAGTTGAAGGAGCGATAGGCGACGGCGAGGATGATGGAGCCGAGCGAGCCCATGGCCGCCGCTTCCGACGGCGTGGCCAGGCCCATCAGGATCGCGCCCAGCACCATGGCGATGAGCAGCGCCAGCGGGAAGAAGCTGGTCAGCAGCGCCCAGACCAGCTTGCCGAAGGGCACCTGCACGGCATCCGGCGGGAGGCGCGGCGCGACCTCGGGCTTCACGATGGCGATGCCGATCGCATAGGCGACATAGAGGCCGGCCAGCGTGATGCCGGGAATGAAGGCCGCGGCGTAGAGCTGCACGACCGAGACACCGGCCGTGGCGCCATAGAGGATCAGCATGATGGAGGGCGGGATGAGGATGCCGAGGCAGCCGCCCGCGCAGACGACACCGGCGGCGAGCTTCACGTCATAGCCCGCGCGCAGCATGGCCGGAAAGGCCAGCAGGCCCATCAGCGTCACCACCGCGCCCACGATGCCGGTGGCGGTCGCGAACAGCGCGCAGGTGGCGAGTGTCGCGACCGCGAGCGAGCCGGGGATGTTGCCCGAGGCCATCTGCAGCGCACGGAACAGCCGGTCCAGGATGTTCGCGCGCTCGATGATGTAGCCCATCAGCACGAAGAGCGGGACGGAGATCAGCACGTCGCTGCTCATCACGGCATAGGTGCGCTGGATCAGCAGGTCGAAGACGCGCTCGCCCATGCCGAGATAGCCGAAGAACAGGCCCATCGCCATCAGCGTGAAGGCGATGGGAAAGCCCAGCAGGATGAAGAAGAGGAAGAGCAGGAGCTGCGTGAGGCCCAGGCCGGCATCGGAGATCATGGTGCTTACCGTCCCTTGGCGGCCAGCGCCGCGTCGGCGTTTTCCGCGAGTTCGCGGGCGAGTTCCTCGGGCGACTTCTCGGCCGCCTTGGCGAGGATGATCTGGTCCAGCTCCTCCACGTCGGAGAGGCGCTGCGGCCATTCGCCCGAGCGGATGCAGCGCACGCAGCGCACGACTTCCACCAGGCCCTGCAGCAGCATGATGAAGCCGACGACGGGGATGATGCCCTTGAAGGGCCAGATGATGGGGCCGGAGGGCGAGAACATGCTGCGCTCGTTCTGCAGCCAGCTCAGCTCGAAGAAGTGCCAGCCCGCCACCATGAAGGCGAAGATCGCGGGGAAGAAGAACAGGATGTAGAGCAGCAGGTCGAGCATCGCCTGCCGCCGCGCGGGCATCATCCGGTACAGGAAGTCGCCGCGCACATGCCCGCCGCGGCTGAGCGCATAGGCGCCCGCGAACATGAACAGCGTGCCGTAGAGCATGTACTGCACGTCGTAGCCCCAGTTCGTGGGCGCCGAGAAGAAGCGCCGCGCGATCACCTCATAGGTGATGGCCAGCGTCAGCAGGATGATGGTCCAGGAGAAGGTCTGGCCGATCAGGGTCGAGAACCGGTCCACTGCCAGCAGCGCGCGGCTCACCAATTCATTGGTGGAAAACGCGATGCCGATGATGAGGGCGACGACGACGAGGCCGGCGAGGCCCCCTGTCACTAAACTGTCGGTCATGTTCAGTGTCCCTGATACGAAACCGGCCCGGTGAGGGTTGCTCACCGGGCCGGGACGTGGCGCTCCGTCCGCTCAGCCGCGGGCGAAGAAGTGGTTGTAGGAGACCACCGGGCTCACCTGGTAGCGCAGCATGAAGTTGCCGACGCGGCGGCACCAGTCACGCTGGCTGTCGCAGACCTTCTTGAAGAAGGGGCCGGCGGCCGGGTTGCTGTTGTCGGCCTCCTGGCGCTCGATCACGCGGTTCCAGGCCTGGAGCTGGGCGTCCAGGATGGGGCGCGGGGTCGGGCGGACATTGACGCCCTGGGTCTGCGACATGGCCAGCAGGTCACGCGAGTAGCGGTCCTGCAGCTTCCAGGACATGTCGGCCGAGGCGGCTTCGGCGCAGTGGCGCAGCAGGGCCTGGTTCTCGGCCGGGAGCGCCTCGAAGCGCTGGCGGTTGAACAGGATCTCGAAGCACTCCACCGCCTGGTGGTAGGACTGGATGTAGTAGTTCTTCGCCACATCCGGGAAGCCGAGGACGCGGTCGGAGGAGGGGTTGTTGAACTCCGCCGCGTCGATCACGCCGCGCTCCAGCGCGGGGACGATCTCGCCGCCCGGCAGCGCCACCACGGCCGCGCCCATCTCCTGGAAGAGGTCGGTGGCGAGGCCCACGGTGCGGTAGCGCAGGCCGCGGATCTGCTCGGCGCGCTCGATCGGGTTGCGGAACCAGCCCAGCGGCTGCGTCGGCATCGGGCCGGACATGAAGCCGACCGCGTTCATGCGCAGCGTGTCGTGCATCAGCTCGCGGTACAGGGCCTCGCCGCCGCCATAATAGAACCAGCCCAGCAGCTGGTTGGCATCGCCGAACCAGGGCGGCGTGGTGCCGAAGAGCGAGAAGGCGCGGTTGCGGCCGAACCAATAGGCCGAGACGCCATGGCCGCCATCCAAGGTGCCGGCATGCACGGCATCCAGCAGCTGGAAGGCGCCGACCACGGCACCCGCGGCCAGCAGCTCGAGGCGCAGGCGCCCGCCGCCCATGGCGTTGACGCGGCTGACATAGTCGCCGGCGAACTCGTGGAAGATGTCGCGCTGCGGCCAGGTGGACTGGAAGCGCAGCGTGACGGTCTGCGCGCGGCTGACCTGCGGCGTGGCCAGCACGGCGGCGCCCACGGCGGCGACGGCGGAGGCCTTCAACAGGCCGCGACGGCCGGCATTTTCGGATTCGGTCATCATTTCGCTCCCATGCGTGGCACCGCTTCTGCGGTCCCGTGCCGCCGCCTTAAACAATGGGAAAGGGTTGTGCAATGGCGGAGTTGTTCGCCCTTGCTCCTTGACTCTTGCCCAAGGACATCGCAACCAGAACGACCAAACGCCGGGGTCCGATGAGCGAAATCCTTGAACCCGTGAGCCTTGCCGAGCGCCGGCCGCAACGTGCGCGCCCGGATGTTCGCCCGGCGCCCGAATATTCCCTCGACGCCTCGGCCGGGCATCTGCTGCGCCTCGCGCATCAGCGCTACCAGGCCATGTTCCAGGAACGTGCGCAGGGCCTCGGCCTGACCGGCCCCCAATTCGCGACGCTGGTGCGCCTCTCGCAGATGGGCCGTGCCACGCAGAACCATCTCGGGCGCCTCGCTGGCATGGATTCCGCCACCATCCAGGGCGTGGTCCGCCGCCTGATCGCCCGCGGCTTCATGCGCACGGCGAGCGACCCGATGGACCGGCGCCTCCGCGTTCTGACCATCACCCCCGAGGGCGAGACGGTGGTGCGCGAAGGCCGCCAGGCGGGTGTGCGCGCCAATGACGCGCTCATGGCCGGCCTCTCCGAGGGCGAGCGCACCCTGCTCATCACCCTGCTGCGGCGCCTCTCCCCCGGCTGAAGCTTCGCGCCCCTCATACGCCGGGCGCCGCGCGCCCGCGCGGCTTGGCTTCGCCGCATCAGCGGCGACGCGCATTCGCGCTTTCGGCCCTGCGGGCCGTCCCTTACCCGACCGCCGGCCAGTCCGGCCGCTCGAAGCGCTGCACCTCGATCGTGTAGCCGGCCGGATCATGGAAGAAGAAATGCGTGATCCGGTAGGCCTCGGAATAGGTGGGCGCCATCGGCAGGGTCACGCCCTTGGCGGTCAGGAAGGCGTGCCAGCCCTCCACATCCTGCGTCACCAGCGTGAAGACCACGCCGCCCACCACGCGCGGATTCTCCGAGGCGCGCGGCGCCCGCGCCCGGCAGACGCCGACGAAGGCGCGCGTGCCGTCAATGCCATAGATCCGCACGCTGCCCTGGTCCTGCACCAGGGGCAGTTCCAGCACCTCCTCGTAGAAGCGCCAGCATTCCTCGGGGTTCTCGGCGTAGAGGAAGGTGACCTGCTGATCGAGCGCGGGCCTCATTCGGCGGCGACCTTCGCCGCTTCCTCCATCGCGATCTTCAGCAGGCCGTCGCGCGTCTGCGGCAGCTTGCGGCCGAGCAGCTGCTCCGCCACCTGGTTGCGCAGGATCTGCGCCGTGCCGCCGGCGATGGGGAACATCCGCGCATCGCGCACCGCGCGCTCCATCGGGTTGTCCCGCGAGTAGCCCGCCGCCCCCCAGAGCTGCAGCGCCATGTTGGTCACCTCCACGGCGCTGTCAGCCGCCAGCACCTTGGCGCGGGCCGCCATCAGCCGGTCCGGGAAGCCGTTGGGCCCGGCCGAAGCGGCCGCCTGCCAGATCAGCGCCCGGCTCGCTTCGAGCTTGATGGACATGTCCGCCAGCATCCAGCCCAGCCCCTGGAACTCCGCGATGGGCCGGCCGAACTGGCGCCGCTGCTGCACGAATTCCAGCGCGCGGTCATAGGCGCCGGCCGCGATGCCGAGCGCGGCCGTCGCCGCCCCCACGCGCTGGCCGTTATACGCGTCCATCAGCTTGCCGAAGCCGCGCTTGAAGCCGCCCGGCGCGCGCAGGACCATGTCGTCCGCCACTTCCAGGTCGCGGAAATGCAGCTCCGCCTCCGGCATGCCGCACAGCCCCATGGAGGGGATGCGCTTGTGCACGACGAGGTTCGCCGGATCATTCGCGCCGTTGCGCACCACCAGGAAGCCGCCGATGCCCTGCTCCACGCCATTCTCGATGGCGCGCGCGAAGATCAGGTGCAGCTTCGAGACGCCACCGCCCGTGATCCAGTGCTTCACCCCGTTGATGATCCAGCGGTCGCCGCGCTTCACGGCGGTCGTGGTCATCTCCGAGGCGGCGGAACCCGCCTCGGGCTCGGTGATGCAGATGGCGGGCTTGTCGCCGGCCAGCACGAGATCGGCCGCGATGCGCTTCTGGGCCGGCGTGCCATAGGCCATGATGGCGCCGATCGCGCCCATATTGGCCTCGACCGCGATGCGGCCACAGACGGCGCAGCCCTTGGCCATCTCCTCCACCACCAGCACGGCATCGAGGTAGGAGGCGCCCTGGCCGCCCCATTCGCGCGGCACGGTCATGCCCATGAAGCCGGCCTGGGTCATCTTCTCGACCATCGGCCAGGGATATTGCGTGCTGCGGTCGGTCTCGGCGGATTGCGCGAAGGCTTCCTGCGCCAGCTCGCGGGCCGCGTCGCGAATCCGGGCCTGGGCCGGGGTGAGCGTGAACATGGTCATTTCCCCAATCTGTCCTCGATGGCCCGACGGGCCGCGGGTTGCAGCTTCAGCGCCTCGCCCAGGCGGTCGAGCCAGGCGCGTTCCAGCGCGCTGACCTCGCCCGCCGCGGCGAAGGCCGCCGCGTAAAGTTGCGCGCGCAGAATGGGGTCCCGCGCCGCATTGGACAACTCCTCGACCGTCGCCGGATGGTCGAAATCGGCCAGCACCTGGTCGCGCTCGGCCGCACTCAGCCCGGCGGCATCGAGCTGGGCGGCGATGGCGGTCCGCTCGGCGCGGTCCACCACGCCATCGGCGCGGGCGGCGGCGATCATGGCGCGCAGCAGCAGCCGCGCCTCGGCATGCTCGGCCGAGGCCGTGGGGGCGGGGGGCGGCGCCTTGGGTGCCACCTCGGGCAGCCGGCGTGCCGGCGGCGGCGAGGCGCCTGGCGCCTTGGCTGGCGGCGGGGCCTTCTGCGGAGCGGGCGCCGGCGCGGGCTGGCTCGACTTCGACAGCGCCTCGGCCGCGATGGTGGCGAGCGCGCCCAGCGCCCGCCCCACCTGCCGCGTCTCCGCCTGGGTCATGCCGAAGGGGCCGGTGCCGCCACTCTGCCGGGCGGGGCTGCTGCCGCTGCGCCGTCGCGGGGGCTGCGCCGCCCCGCCCAGCACCGCGCCGAAGATGCGTCCCAGATCCATCTCTCACTCCAATCCGGCCGCGATGGCCTGCGCGAGGGCGCGGAATTCCGCCGCGCGCGGGCTGCGGGGACGCCAGGCCAGCGCCAGCGTCCGCGCCGGCACGGCCTGCCCCGGCATATCCGCCAGCATGGGCCGCACCACAAGATCCGTGCCCCCCAGCACGCCGCCTTCCACCGCGAGGCGCGGCAGCACCGTGACCCCGAAGCCACCGGCCACCATATGCACCAGCGTGTGCAGCGAGGTGGCGGCGAAACCGCTGGAGGACATGCCGCGCGGCAGCCCGCAGGCCTCCTGCGCCTGGGCCCGCAGGCAATGCCCATCCTCCATCAGCAGCACACGCTCGCCCGAAAGCGCGCCGAGCGGCACCTCGGCCAGCCCCGCCAGCCGATGCCCCGGCGGCAGGGCGAGCAGGAAGGGGTCGGTCGCGATGGGCTCGATCTCCGCCCCCGCGCAGTCGCAGGGCAGCGCCAGCAGCAGCAGATCCAGCCGCGCCTCCGTGAGCTGAGCCATCAGGCGCTCGGTCATCTCCTCGCGCAGGATGAGCTGCAGGCGCGGAAAGGTGCTCCGCAGCGCCGGCATCAGCCGCGGCAGCAGGAAGGGCGCGATGGTCGGGATCAGCCCCAGCCGCAGCGTGCCGGAGAGCGGGTCGCGCGCCGTCGCCACCGTCTCGCTCACCGCCTCCAGCGCGGCGAGTGCGGCGCGCGCCTGCTCCAGCACCTCCAGCCCCAGCGGGGTGAAGACCGGCCGCTTGGTCGCCCCTCGCTCGATCAGCGTGGCGTCGAGCTGCCGCTCCAGCGCCAGGATGCCGGCGGAGAGCGTGGATTGCGTGACGGCGCAGGCCTGCGCCGCGCGGCCGAAATGCCCATGCTCGGCGAGTGCGGCGAGGTAGCGAAGCTGCTGGGGCGAGGGGAGGGTCATGCGCTCCCTTCCTTGGTGCCGCAAGGCGGCGCGGGTCAAGCGCGCCGCACCGTGCCATGCTGCCGCCATGGACCCCACCGCCCGCGACTATGATGCCCTGGCCGCCGAATATGCCCGCCACGTCGCCGGCGAACTCGCGCACAAGCCGATGGACCGCGCCTGGCTCCAGGACTTCGCGCGCAACATGGCAGGGCGCGGGCTGGTGGCCGATCTCGGCTGCGGCCCGGGCCATGTCGCGGCCTTCCTGGCCGCCGCGGGCGCGCAGACGCTGGGCCTGGACATCTCGCCCGGCATGATCGCCGAAGCCCGCGCCGCCCACCCGACCCTGGCCTGGGAGGTGGGCGACCTGCGCGCGCTGGGCGCCCGACCCGGCCGCTTCGCCGGCGCCATCGCCATGTATGCGCTGATCCATCTGGAGGCGCCGGAACTCGCCCCCGCGCTCCGTGCCTGCCGCCACGCCCTCCTCCCCGGCGGCGAGTTCCGCGCCGCGGTGCATCTGGGCGAGGGCGTGCTGCGGCCGGAGGCGATGTGGGGCGTGCCGGTCCGCCTCGGCTTCCGCCTCTTCGCCGAGGGCGCGCTGGAGGAGGCGCTCCGGGAAGCGGGCTTCACCGTGACGGAATCCCTGGTGCGGGAGCCCTACCCGGAGGTCGAATACCCCTCGCGCCGCGCCTATGTGACGGCGCGCGCCTGACGGATCACTCGGCCGGCGCGGGCGCCGCGGCGCGGCTCCACATCTCGGGCTTCAGCTCCTCCGGCCGGTTCGGGAACCAGAGCGCGCAGCCGAGCGTGACGGAAGCGACGCCCGCCAGCACCACCATGGCCAGGGCCATGTCGCCCGTCGCCTCATGCAGGAAACCCACCAGCGGTGAGGCGAGCGCGGCGCCGAGGAAGCCCACGGTGAAGCGGATGGAATAGAGCTTCGCGCGCAGTTCCGGTGCCACATAGCGCGCCGTCATCGTCTCGTTCACCGTCACCTGGCCGAAGATGGCGGCGGCGACCATCGCCGAGATCGGCAGCACCGCCCAGCCATCGAGGAAGGAGAGCGCCAGCAGCCCCGGCACCTGCACGATGGCGAGCGGCATGAAGACGCTCTTCAGCGTCTTGCGGTCGATCATCTGCCCCACGGTGTATTGCGTGACACCGCCGCAGATCGTGGCGAGGAAGGCGAGCAGCCCCACCACCGGCAGCAGATCCGGGTTGTTCGCCAGCCGCTCCTGCATCAGCTTGGGCAGCAGCAACGTATAGGCGTTGAAGACGAGACCCGAGACGGTCGCGATCATCAGCAGCGAGATCACGGCGCGGCGGACGATGGCGGCCGGGATGACGGGGAAGGGCCGCGTCTGCACGCCGGCCTTCCGCGCATCGAAGGGCGGCTCGCGCAGGTAGAGCAGGCCGATGCCCATGCAGACCAGGCCCGGGATGACGAAGGCATAGCGCCAGCCGAATTGCGCGGCGAGGAAGGCGGTGACCACCGGCGCCAGCGCCACGCCGAGATTGCCGAAGACGCCGTTGATGCCCATGGCGCGGCCCACCCGGTCCCCGCCCGCTTCGGCGATGATGGCGGTGCCGATCGGGTGATAGATGGCGGAAAACGCCCCCATCATGGCGAGCGCCACGGCCAGCCCCCAGGGCCCCGCCACGAAGCCCGCCAACGCCATGCCGCCGCCCGAGCCCAGGAAGAAGGCCGACATCATCGCCTTGCGGCCGAAGCGGTCGGCCAGCCAGCCCATGGGCAGGGCGCCCAGCCCGTAGAGCACGAACATGGCTGTGCCGAGGGCCAGGATCGGCCCGTAATCGGCCCCGAACACCTCCTCCTGCTGCACCATGGCGAGCACGGCGGTGGCCAGCACCAGCAGTCCATAATGCGTGAAGGTGTGGGCCGCGTTGATGAAGCAGATCTGCCGCGTGGCGGGAGTCATGGCGTTTCCTTTCCAGTCCTGGGAGGCTAGCCTGTCTCTCCAGCAACGTCAGGACGACCTATGTCGCTGATCGGCCAAAACCTGCGCACGATCGCCCATGAGAAGGTGGACCGCCCGCTCGCCGCCTTCGCGCGCGACTATGCGGAGGGGGAGGCGACGGGCTGGCACGCCCATGCCCGCGCGCAGCTGCTCTACGCGACGCAGGGGGTGATGCGGGTGGCCACCCCCGGCGCCGGCTTCGTCGTCCCCCCCGGCCGCGCGCTCTGGGTGCCGGCGGCGATGGAGCATGAGGTCCGCACCGAGGGCCGCGTGGCCATGCGCGCCCTGTTCTTCCGCGCCGATGCGGCGCGGGTGGGGGAGGCCGCACCCGCCGTGCTCGGCGTCTCTTCCCTGCTGCGCGAACTGATCCTGGCCGCCTGCGCCGAACCCCTGGAATGGGACGAGGCCGGGCGCGGCGGGCACCTGGCGGCCTTGATCGCGGAGGAGGTGGCGCGTGCCCCGCGCCTGCCCTTCGGCGTGCCGGCGCTGCGCGACGCGCGGCTGCGCCGCCTGGCCGAGGCGCTTGCGGCGAGCCCGGCCAGCGACCTGAGCCTGGAGGAATGGGCGGCGCGCTGCGGCGCCAGCGCCCGCACCCTGGCCCGCCTCTTCCAGGCCGAGACGGGCATGGGCTTCGCCCGCTGGCGCCAGGCGCTCCGCCTGACCGAGGCCGCCGCCCTGCTGGCCCAGGGGGCGACGCCCGCCCAGGCAGCGGCCAGTGTCGGCTATGCCAGCGCGCCCGCCTTCGGCGCGGCCTTCCGCGCCGCCTTCGGGATCACGCCGGGGGAGGCGCGATAGCGCCTGATCGTCTTGGGTGGCACACCAGGGGCGTGAATCATACCAGATTTCGCTGACCTCGACCGATCAGCTCGCCTTGATACGAAAGGGAAAAAAGGGCCTCCGGCGGCTGGGGCCGAGGCCCCAGACCCCATTCCATTCATTTGATGAATACAATGGCTTGATGGAGATCGAAGCAAGATTTGGGGTCTGGGGCCTTTCGGCCCCAGCCGCCGGAGGCCCCTCTCACCCCAGGAGTCGTCCTCCGTGGGTGTCGGTATCAGCCCTCGGCGAGGCTCTGTCATGGACCCGATGATCCGCTGGGGCATCCGCCTCGCCCAATGGTTCCGCCACCCGCCCTCGCGCCAGCATGTGCGGATCCTGGTGGCGGTGCTGGTCTTCTGCGTCGCGCTGGTGCTGGTGGAGCGCTTCATCGGCTGGCCAGACTGGGCGACGCTCGGCAACCACCCGCCGCGCATCGTCCGGCCCTGAGCCTCACTCGCCGCCCTGCGGCCCGTAGAACATCACCCAGACGCCGAGATCGGGCGAAAAATCCTCGAAGCGATGGGGCATGCGGGCGGGGACGAAGATCGCATCCCCCGGCCCGAAGGGCAGCCGCTCCTCGCCGCGGCGGAACCAGCCGCTGCCGGTGACGACGACATAGACCTCATCCTGCTCATGCGGCCCCTGGGGGTCCTCGCCCCGCGGCGCATACCAGCGCAGCTCCAGGCTGCCCTGGCCGAAGATGCGCGCCGAGATCCGCCCGGGTTCGGGCGGCGCCGCCATGGCTTCGGCCAACGGGAAGACGAAGCGGCTCACCCGAGGCCGAGCACGTCATTCATCGAATAGAGGCCGGGCGGCTTGCCCTTCAGCCATTGCGCGGCACGCACCGCGCCCGTCGCATAGGCGCGGCGGTCGAAGCTGCGATGGGTCAGCGCGATATGCTCGGACCCCGCCGCGAAGAGCAGCGTGTGCTCGCCCACCACCTGCCCGCCGCGCAGCGCCGCGAAGCCGATGGTGCCGGTGCCGCGCGCACCGGTATGCCCATCGCGCCCCGACTCGCGGCCTGCTTCCTCCAGCGTGGTGCCGCGCCCGCGGGCCACGGCCCGGCCGAGCGCGATGGCGGTGCCCGAGGGCGCATCCACCTTCTGCCGGTGATGCATCTCCACGATCTCGGCATCGTATTGGCTGCCGGGCAGGGCGGCGGCCAGCTTCTCCGCCATGGCGAGAACGAGGTTCACGCCGGTCGCGAAATTCGCCGCATAGACGATGGGCGCGCGCTTGGCGGCCTCGGCCACCGCCGCCTCCTCCTCCGCCGAAAGGCCGGAGGAGCCGAGCACCAGCCCGCGCCCCAGCTCGGCCGCCAGCGCCGCGTGGCGCGGCGCGGCATGCGCGTGGGTGAAATCGATCACCACCTCGCTCCGCTCGAAGAGCGCGCGCGGGTCATCCGCCCGCCCGGTGCCGCCGGTGAGGGTGCAGCCCGCGGCCGCCACCTCCTCGGCCAGGAGCTTGCCCATGCGGCCGGCGATGCCGGCAATGCCGATCTGCGTCATGCCCGGTTCTTGCCATGCCCCAAGGGCGGGGAACAGGGGTGGGGAACAGGGGCGGATCAGCCGGGGCGCAACAGCCAGAACATCAGCGCCAGCGCCCAGAGGGCGACGGCCGTCACCGCCACCCGCTCGGCATGCCAGGCGAGGCGCGCGCGCAGGACGGAGACGATCTGCACCCGGTTCACCTCGGCGCTCAGCCAGTTCGCCGGCACGCCCGCCCCGCGCAGCATGGCATAGACCTCGGTGTGGCGGATGTTGCGGCGCGGCGCGCGCCAGGCAGCGTAAGCCAGGCCCACCGCCAGCACCGCCGCGATCTCCGCGCCCGTGCGGAAGGCCAGCACCGGGTCGAAGGAGAGGGAGAGCATGACGGTCACCGCGCCCAGGCCGACGAAGGCGCAGGCGCGGCGGATGGAGATGTCGGTATAGGCGTCCAGGCGATCCATGCGGCTCTCCGGGCAGGGAGAGCGCCATCCTACACGCAGCGGTTGCGGTCAGCGCAAGCCGAACATCACGAGCAGCACCGCGCTGCCCAGCCAGACCCACATGGCGTTGGTGAGCGAGAGGCCCAGCCGCTCCGCGATGGCGCCCGGCACGGCCGAGAGCAGCAGCGTGCCGGTCGAGACCATCAGGCTCGCGCCATAGAAGATGGTCTCGCGCGTCGCGGGCAGCATCTCCGGCATCCAGACCGGATGGAGATGCCAGGCGACGGCCAGCATGGGCGAGATGAAGCCGTTGATCAGGCAGACCGAGACGATGGTGACGAAGAGGCCCTGCGGTGTCATCGCTCAGCCCCCCGTCGCGGCCGGGGCAAGGCGCGGGGCCCAGCCGGCGGAAATCATGAAGATGCCGAAGACCATGCGCAGCCCGAAGAGCCAGCACATGGCGACCAGCGGCAGGTAGCGCCCGGCGACATAGCTCGGCACCAGCCGTGCGGCGCACCAGACCGCCCAGTCGCTGAGGGCGCGGAAGCCGCGCCAGATATAGTTGGGGCTCTCGGGCGGCAGGAAGAAGCTCATCATGAAGCGGCCGAGGCAGGCCCAGGCCGTCAGCGCCAGCGTATAGGTGATGAGCCAGAAGGGCAGGTGCCCGAAGACGAAATGCGGCTGATCCATGGGCCCTGCTGCTGGGTGCTCTCAAAAAAAGATGGGGCGGCCACGCTGCCGTGGCCGCCCCTGTTACCCGAAAGCGCGGGTTCTGTTTACTCCACCGCCTCGCGACGGTCGGCGAGGCGAACGCCGCCACGCGGGATGCGGATATCCTCCACGAAGTTCTGCATCGCCTGAGACGGGGCGGTGGTGAACTTCGAGACCAGGTAGATGGTCAGGAAGGAGAGCGGCACGCCGAACACGCCGCCCGAGATGTTGTTCAGGCCCCAGAGGCGCCCGACCACGCGGCCACGCAGCACCACATGGTCCGTCGGCAGGCCCGAGCCGGCCCAGAGCGAGCCGAACCAGGCCAGCGAGCCGTCCTGGATCGCGGAGGCATTCGCCACGAGCCCGGCCGCATAGGCCTTCAGCTCGGCCGAGGCCTGCGGCAGCGCCGCGGTCGCGGTGGCGGCGCGCAGGATCGCCTCCTTCGTGCCGAAGGTCTGCATGAAGCTGAGGCCGAAGAACTCGGACCAGATCAGGTAGAAGAAGGTCACGAGGTAACCCACGGCCATGCCCCAGCAGGCGCCGGCATTGGTGGTCTTCTTGTACCAGACGCCCATCACCAGCGCGCCGAAGAGGCCGGCGGCGGCGATGGAGAAGGCCCAGGCGACGAGGAACAGGATGTCGGCGCCCATGGAGCCCGCCGTCCAGGCCGCGGCGACCGCCACGATCAGGAGCAGCACGCGCGAGATGATCAGGCGCTTCGCCGTCGGCGCATCGCGGTTGATCATCTTGTAGTACACGTCATGGCTGAGCGCGTTGGCCAGCGCCAGCAGCAGGCCATCCGCGGTGGAGAGCGCGGCGGCGAGGCCACCGGCCGCCACCAGGCCCGCGATGACGTAGGGCAGGCCCGCGATCTCGGGGGTCGCGAGCACGACGACGTCGGGGTGGATGCGGAAATCGCCCCACTGCACGATGCCGTCGCGGTTCACGTCCACGATGTTGATCCAGGGCGTGCCGTAGGGCGAGATGATCTGCCAGTTCTTGATCCACTCCGGCAGGTTCGCGATCGGCTGGCCGATCACGGTCTGGTAGATTTCCAGCTTGCCGAAGGCCGCATAGGCCGGCGCCGTGAAGTACAGCAGGAAGATGAAGAACAGCGACCAGGCGACGGACGCACGCGCTTCACGCACCGACGGCGTCGTGAAGTAGCGCATCAGCACGTGCGGCAGGGCCGCGGTGCCGACCATGAGGCAGAAGATCAGCGCGAAGAAGTTGACCGCCGCGTTCATGGAGAACTGGCCGTTGGGCCCGATGAAGGGCGCGGTGTGCCAGCCGGTCACACCCGGCGGCGGCGTCATGCCGGCCGCGCGGAAGCCCTGCTCCAGCACCTCGATGCGCTCCAGCGCGAGGCCGTACATCAGCTGCGGGATGGGCACGCCCGAGATCTTCACCGACATCAGGATCGCCGGGATCAGGTAGGCGATGATGAGGATGATGTACTGGGCCACCTGCGTCCAGGTCACCGCACGCATGCCGCCCAGCATGGAGCAGACCAGGATGCCGGCGAGGCCCAGGAAGACGGCGACCGTGAAGGAGACGTCCAGGAAGCGCTGGGTGATGATGCCGACACCCACGATCTGCGCCACGACATAGACGAAGGAGGCGGTGATCAGGACGACGACGCCGATGGAGCGCGCCCAGTTGCCGCCGAAGCGGGCGCCCAGGAAGTCCGGCACGGTGTACTGGCCGAACTTGCGCAGGTAGGGCGCCAGCAGGATCGCGACGAGCATGTAGCCGCCGGTCCAGCCCAGGATGAAGGCGAGGCCGCCATAGCCGAGCGCATAGAGGCTGCCCGCCATGCCGATGAAGCTCGCCGCCGACATCCAGTCGGAGCCGGTGGCCATGCCGTTATAGATGGCGGGCACGCGGCGCCCGGCCACATAGTATTCGGAAGCGACCTGCGTGCGGCTGATGATGCCGATATAGGCATAGACGCCGATCGTCAGGAACACGAAGAGGTAGCCGATCACGCGATCGGGCACGCCCATCTGCTCAAGAATGCCCAGCAGCACCACGAAGAAGGCGAAGCCGCCCGTGTAGCCGACATAGATCTTGTTCAGATTGGAGATGAAGGGGTCCTTCGCCCCGGTGGCGTCGGCCATTTACGCGTCCTCCTGCACGCCGAACTCCTCGTCGATCTCGTTCTGGCGCTTGGCGAACCAGAAGAGGCCGACGACGAAGACGATGAGGCTGCCCTGCGCGGCCATGTAGAAGCCGAGCGGGAAGCCGAAGATATGGATGGGGTTCAGCGTCTGCGCGAAGAAATGCACGCCGAAGCCAGCCGCGAACCAGATGGCGAGGACCGTCCACATGAGGGCGGAGGTCTTCTTCCAATAGGCTTGCGCGGTGGCCGGGTCCACGGCCGCGGTGGTTGCGGATTCCGGCTCGGGACCGGACTCAACTAAGGGCATGCTCTCTCTCCTCCCGGCGCGGGTTTCCGACCCACGCCCTCCAATTTGTCATCTATCGAAACGGTAGAGGGCTGATGAGTTAAGAATGGTTAATGTTTAATCCCATGGAAAGGCCGTGGCTTTCGCGCCATACCCCCGGCCAGTCGGAGTGCAGCCCTTGGCCCTTCTCGATTTTTTCCGCCGCCGCCCCGAGGCCTCGCCCGAGGCCCTCGGCCACTTCCTGCATGGCCAGGCCGCCTATGTCGCGCAGAAGACGGTGCTGGACTACTGCCGCGTGAAGGCCGGCCGCAGCGAAAAACAGCTCTTCGCCGACCCGGATTTCCAGGCGGCACTCCAGCATTGCCGCTGGCAGGTCTTCTTCTCGGCGCTGACCGATGTCACGGCGCTCATCGAGGCGCATCTGCGCCCGCATGCCCCGGGCCGCGAGGGCCAGCTTGCCGCCGCCCTGGCGCCGCTGCACGCCGCCGCCCTGGTCTCCGAGCCGCCGCCGGCGGAGGAGGCGCCGAGTGCCGAGGCTGCGCGCGACACGCTGCCGCACCACCTGGCCAAGCTGCAGGCCGAACCCGCCCTGCCTGCGCACCGCCTGCCGCTGCTGGCCGAGCCGGTCCTCTTCGCCACCCTGCCCATCCATGCCGAGCAGCGGCAGGGCGAAAGCCTCGCGATCAAGGGCGCGCTGCGCTTCCAGATCGTGAGCACGCAACAGGAGTTCGAGCGTCGTTTCGATGCCGCGCAGACAGCCCGCAATCTCCTGAAATCACGGTAATTTTTGCGGCGCAGCAATGCAATGAATTACACTTTCGGCACGCACGCTTAATTTGATCCAGCGCAAGGTCTCAGCCACAACCATCCTGTCTTTTTGCTGACACTGCCTCGCTGGTCGCCGCGCGCCACCAGCCCGTGTTCGCATGGACGCTGTCGTCTGAAAAAAAGAAAGGGTTGGGAATGGCATCAGCAGCAGTCGCGGCATCGGGTCCACAGCCGATGACGCCCGAGGAGAAGAAGGTCATCCTGGCCTCCTCCCTCGGCACCGTGTTCGAGTGGTATGACTTCTACCTTTACGGTTCGCTCGCCGCCGTCATCGGCTTGAAGTTCTTCTCCATGTATGACGAGACGACGCGCAACGTCTTCGCGCTGCTGGCCTTCGCCGCCGGCTTCCTCGTCCGCCCCTTCGGCGCGCTGGTCTTCGGCCGCCTGGGGGACCTTGTCGGCCGCAAATACACCTTCCTCGTCACGATCGTGATCATGGGTGCCTCGACCTTCATCGTCGGCATCATGCCCACCTCGGACCAGATCGGCATCCTGGCGCCGATCGGCCTCATCATCCTGCGCATGCTCCAGGGCCTGGCGCTGGGTGGCGAATATGGCGGTGCCGCGACCTACGTGGCCGAGCACGCCCCCAACGGGCGGCGCGGCTTCTACACCAGCTTCATCCAGATCACGGCGACCGCGGGCCTCTTCCTCTCGCTGCTCGTGATCCTGGGCACACGCTCCATCCTGGGCGAGGCCGCCTTCGCCGAATGGGGCTGGCGCGTGCCCTTCCTGCTCTCGCTGGCCCTTCTGGCCATCTCGGTCTGGATCCGCATGCAGATGCAGGAAAGCCCGGCCTTCCAGAAGATGAAGGACGAGGGCAAGGTCTCCAAGGCGCCGCTGGGTGAGGCTTTCGGCCAGTGGAAGAACGCCAAGATCGCGCTCTTCGCCCTGCTCGGCCTCGTCATGGGCCAGGCCGTGGTCTGGTACACCGGCCAGTTCTACGCGCTGTTCTTCATCGGCTCCGTGCTGAAGGTGGACGGCTTCACGACGAACATGCTGATCGCCTGGTCGCTCGTGCTGGGCTCGGGCGGCTTCGTCTTCTTCGGCTGGCTCTCGGACAAGATCGGCCGCAAGCCCATCATCCTGGGCGGCTGCCTCATCGCCGCCGTGACCTACTTCCCGATGTTCAAGCTGATCAGCCATGAGGCGAACCCCGCCCTCTCGGCCGCCCATGCCAGCATCCCGGTCGTCGTCTCGGCCGATACCTCCGCCTGTTCCTTCCAGTTCAACCCGACGGGCACGGCCCGCTTCACCCAGCCCTGCGACGTGACCAAGGCCGCGCTCGCCCGCGCCTCGGTCAACTACCGCGTCCAGAACACCCCGGGCCAGCAGGCGGTGACGGTGCAGATCGCCAACCAGCCGGTGGTGAATGCCACCGTCACGGAGGGCGGCCAGACGCGCATCAACCCGCAATTCCAGGCGCAGCTGACGGCAGCGCTCAATGCGGTGAACTATCCGACGGCGGCCAATCCCTCCGTCGTGAAGATGTCCGGTCCCTTCGACGTCTTCCGCGAGCAGCCGGCCGTTCTGATCCTGATGCTCACCCTTCTGGTGATCTACGTGACCATGGTCTACGGCCCGATCGCGGCGGCGCTGGTGGAACTCTTCCCCACCCGCATCCGCTACACCTCCATGTCGCTGCCGTATCACATCGGCAATGGCTGGTTCGGTGGCCTGATGCCCGCCACGGCGTTTGCGATCATCGCCCAGACCGGCGACGTCTATGCCGGTCTCTGGTACCCGATCGTGATCGCGCTCGCGACGGTCGTCATCGGCATCTTCATGGTGCCCGAGACCTACAAGCGGGACATCTTCGCCGAGAACGCGGACGGCTCGGCCAAGCACTGACCTCACATCCCCGCTTCGGGATGACGGGCGCCGGGGGGCAACCCCCGGCGTTTTTTATGGGCCGGCTTTGTCTTGATGCACCCGGCGCGATTGGTGCGCGGCCCCGCTTGCGGTATGGCTGGCGCGCACACCGGAACAAGGCGACGCATGCCCTCGGCTCTCATCACCGGCATCACCGGACAGGATGGCTCCTACCTCGCCGAACTCCTGCTGGACAAAGGCTACACGGTGCATGGCCTGCTGCGCCGGAGCGGGGCCGCCGCCCGGGCCCGCATCGCGCACCTCATCACGCCCGCGAATGAGGGCCGCCTCATCCTGCATGAGGGGGATCTGACGGATGGCGGCAACCTGATCCGCGTCGTCCATGACTGCCAGCCGGACGAGCTCTACAACCTCGCCGCCCAGAGCGACGTCGCCGTCAGCTTCGAGGTGCCGGAATACACGGCGGATGCGGATGGCCTGGGCACGCTGCGCCTGCTGGAGGCGATCCGCCTCGTCGGCCTGGAGAAGACCACGCGCTTCTACCAGGCCTCGACCAGCGAGCTCTACGGCAAGGTGCGCGCCGTGCCGCAGAACGAGCTGACGCCCTTCCACCCGCGCTCGCCCTACGGGGTCGCGAAGCTCTACGGCTTCTGGATCACGGTGAACTACCGCGAGAGCTACGGGATGCACGCCTCCAACGGCATCCTCTTCAACCATGAGAGCCCCCGCCGCGGCGAGGGCTTCGTCAGCCGGAAGATCACCCGCGCCGTGGCCGCCATCCATCTCGGCCGCCAGCGCGACGTGGCGCTCGGCAATCTCGAGGCGCAGCGCGACTGGGGCCATGCGCGCGACTATGTCGAGGGCATGTGGCGCATCGCCCAGCAGCCCGTGGCCGATGACTATGTGCTCGCCACCGGCCAGACGCACCGCGTGCGCGACTTCGCGACGCTGGCCTTCCGCGAGATCGGCGTGGAACTGGAGTGGCAGGGCCAGGGCGTCGAGGAGGTGGGGCGCTGCCGTGCCTCCGGCCGTGTGCTGGTGCGCGTGGACCCCGCCTTCTTCCGCCCGGCCGAGGTGGACCTGCTGGTGGGCGATGCCGCCAAGGCGGCGCGGGTGCTGGGCTGGCGGCCCGAAACCAGCTTGCAGGCGATGGTGGCCGAGATGGTCCGCGCCGACATCGCGGCCCTCTCGGACGGCTGAGGCGATTTCCGCATGGCGGGGCCCGGGCCGGCCCCGCTATGCTCGCCGCCATGATGCTCCTTCTTCTCGCTGCGGCGCTCCTCTGGGTCGGCGTGCATGTCGGCATCGCGGGCACCACGGTGCGCGCGCGCCTCGCGCAATCGCTGGGCGAGGCGGGGTTCCGCATCGCCTATTCGATCCTCTCGGTGGTGAGCATCACGCTGCTCGTCATGGCCTGGCAGGCGGCGCCCTATGTGCCTCTCTGGCGCGTGCCCGACGCCTGGCGCTGGATCATGGCGCTGCTGATGCTGCCCGTCCTGCTGCTCTTCGTCGCCTCGGTCGCGACCCCCAACCCCACCGCCGTCGCCGGCAAGCTGGGCGAGGAGGGGCCGCGCGGCATCCAGCGCATCACCCGCCACCCCATGCTCTGGTCCTTCGCGGGCTGGGCGGCCTTGCACCTGATCGCCAAGGGCAGCCTCTCGGGCGTGCTCTTCTTCGGCGCCTTCCTGGTGACCGCGCTGGTCGGCATGCCCTCGATTGATCGCAAGCTGGCGGCGCGGGACCCCGAGATGTGGGCGCGCCTCGCGCCCGTCACCTCCAAGCTGCCCTTCCTGGCCATCCTGGTGGGGCGGAACAGGCTGGTGCTGGAGGAGATCCCGCGCCTGGTCTGGATCATCGGCGGCCTCGCCTGGATCGGGCTGCTGGTGGCGCATCCCTGGCTCTTCGGTTACCCGGCGCTGCCGTTCTGACCCGGGATCTCCATACCGGAGGGGCTTGATCCCCGGCGCGCGCGCCGCCATTGCAGGCGCGGCACATGGAGATTCGGACATGCAGGAAGCCCTGACCGCCCTCGACGCCGGGGATGACCTGCGCGCCCGCGTGGCGCGGCTGGTCCTCGCCCCGCTCTTCCAGCGGGTGGTGATCGGGCTGATCCTGCTGAACGCGGTGACGCTCGGCCTCGAGACCAGCGAGAGCGTGATGGAGGGCTATGGCAGCCTGCTCTACGCGCTGGACGCCGTCCTGCTCTGGCTTTTCACGGCCGAGCTGGCGCTGCGCATCTACGCCTTCCGCGGCCGCTTCTTCCGCGACCCCTGGGGCATCTTCGACTTCATCGTCGTCGCCATCGCCTGGATGCCGGCCAGCGGGCCGCTCGCCGTGCTGCGGGCGCTGCGCGTCCTGCGTGTGCTCCGGTTGATCTCGGTGGTGCCGAGCCTGCGCAACGTGGTGGAGGCGATGCTGGGCGCCCTGCCGGGCATGGGCAGCATCGTCCTGCTCATGGCGCTGCTCTTTTACGTCTTCGCGGTGATGGCGACGAAGCTCTTCGGCGGCGTGATGGAGGAGGAGTTCGGCACGCTCGGCGCCAGCCTCTTCACCCTGTTCCAGCTCATGACGCTGGATGACTGGGCCAATATCGTGAAGCCGGCGATGGAGGCGAAGCCCTGGGCGCTGGTCTTCTTCCTGCCCTTCATCGTGGTCTCCACCTTCGTCGTGCTGAACCTCTTCATCGGCGTCATCGTCGAGAGCATCCAGACGCTGCGGGATGACCGCGGCGCCGGGGCTGCCGCGGCCGAAGCGGCCGAGAAGAGCGCCGACCGCGCCGATCTGCGTGCGCTGGTGCAGGAGGTGCGCGCGCTCAGGGCCGAGATCGCCGCGCTCAAGGCTCAGCCGAAGAACACGCCATAGAGATAGCGCCCCGGCGCGAAGGTGGCGAAGAGCCCGGCGATGAAGAGCGCGCCGGCGCTGCCCATCATCGCGCGCTTGTGGCTGCTGACCCGCCCGTGCCGGATGGCCCAGACCGCCCAGGCGACGTTCACCAGCGTCACCACCGAGAGGATGTGCAGCCAGGAGAGATGCCCGCGCGCCTGGATGCCGAAGGAGGAGAGGGCGCTCAGCACCAGCGCCCCGGCCGCGATCCGGCCGAGCCAGCGATGGGCCATCCGGCCCTTGGGCAGCAGCATGATGGCGAGGATGGCCACCAGGGCGAGAAGGGAGAAACCCAGATGAAGGAAGAGCATGGCACGGGAGCCTTTGTCATGTTAGCATCGTCAACATAAGGCCAATGTGAACGATGTCAACATCAGAAAAGCCCTATCACCATGGCGATCTGCGCGCCGCACTGCTCGACGCCGCCGATGCGCTGCTCGACCAGGGGGGGGACGGCGCCGTCAGCCTGCGGGAAGCCGCGCGGATGGCGGGCGTTTCGCCCACCGCCGCCTATCGCCACTTCGCCGACAAGGAGGCGCTGCTGGCGGCCCTCGCGCTGCGGGGTTTCGAGGCCTTCGGCGCCGCCATGCAGGCCGCCGTCGCCGCCGGCGATGTCTCACCCTATGTGGCACGCGGCCGCGCCTATCTGCGCTTCGCGCTCGCCCGCCCCGGCCGGTTCCGGCTGATGTTCGGCCCGCTGCTGGCCCGCGCCGGCGATCACCCCGCGCTGCTGGCCGCGTCCAAGGGGGCCTTCGGCGCGCTGCAGGCCAATACCGGCGACCGCGATGCAGCGATCCGAAGCTGGGGCATGGTGCATGGCCTCGCCCACCTCATGCTCGACCGCGCCATCCCCGGCGCCGAAGAGCCTGAGGCGCTGATCGACCGGCTGATCTGCTGAGGCGCGTTGCTGCGCGGCCGATTCACGCCTTCGGCTGCGCCAAGGGCGATCGGGCTTGGAGTCGCGAGGCCGATTCACGCCCTCGGCTGCGCCAAGGGCGACCGGGCTCGGCTCAGATCGGCTTGCGCATGTATTGCACGCGCTTGCCGTTCCGCCGGTCCACCGCCTCGCCGCAGGCGGTGAAGCCGAGCCTCTCATGGAAGGCCAGGCTCTCCGGATTGGGCGGGTCGAGATTCACCTCGCAGACCAGCAGGTTGGTCATCTCGGCCTTGGCGATCTTCGCGAGGTCGTCATACAGCGCGCGTGCCACGCCCTTGCCGCGCGCCGCGGGTGCCACCACCACGCGGTCGATATAGGCGAAATAGCTCTCCCGCGCGGTGAACCAGGCATGGTTCGGCCCCTGCGGCGGCGTCGCATGGTCGAAGGCGATGAGGAAGGCCTGGCCGTCCACCGTCATCCGCGCGGCGAAGGCGAAGCTCAGCAGGCCGGCCAGCGCCGACTCGGTCAGCGCGTTCACCCGCTCCGCCTCGGCGTTGTTGAGGGCGAGCAGGGCCGGCATGTCGGCTGCCGTGATGTTCCGGATCTCCATGCCCGCATGATTGGCACGAGTTTCCTGGGCTGACGAGGGTTACACCGGGCCCCGCCACACCCTAGGTAGGGGCGGCATGAATTTCCCCACCCATCCCGCCCGCGAATCCCTCGTCGGCGAGTTGCACGCCCGCCCGGCCATCCCGATCCAGGGTCCGGCGCGGCTCTCCCGCCTTGCCATGCTGGCCCCCGACCGCGCGGCGGAGGAGGCGCACCTGGCCGCCCTCTGCGCCCGCCATGGCGTGCAGCCGCCGGCCCCGGGCGCCCCCTGGTTCCTGGCCGATTTCGGCGCCTTCCGCCTGCGCTTCGAGCGGCACACGGAATTCACCGGCTGGAACTTCGTGGCCGATGGCGCGGACCCCGCCCGACCCTTCGAGAACCCCGCACTGGCCGCGCTCCCGCCCGAATGGCTCGCGACCCTGCCGGGCCAGGCCATCGCGGCCATGCACATCACCCTGGTGGACACCGCGCCCGAGCTGTGCGGCTTCGTGGGCGACAGCCTCTCGGGTGCGGCCGTCGCGGGCGGCGAGGCCATGGTCTTCACCGACTTCCGCCTGCATGCCGACGGCGCCACGCATATCCTGGTGGCCGAGCACCCTTCGCCCATGGTGGCCGGCCGCCTCGCCCAGACGCTGTGGGAGATCGAGACCTATCGCGCGCTGGCCCTGCTGGCCCTGCCGGCGGCGCGTGCCGTGGGCCCCGGCCTCGCCTCCGCCTCCGAGCAGCTGACCCGCCTCTCCGAGCGCCTCGCCTCGCTCGAAACCCTGGATTCCGAGCGCGAGGCACTCGAGGAGCTGACCCAGATCGGCGGCGAGATCGAGCGCGCCAATGCCGCCACGGCCGAGCGCTTCTCGGCCAGCGCCGCCTATCACCGCCTGGTGCTGCGCCGCCTCTCGGAACTCGGCGAGGCGCCGCTGGTCGGCCTGCCCACGCTGACCCGCTTCCTCGACCGCCGGATGGAGCCCGCCATGGCGACCGTCTCCGCCACCGGCGCGCGCATCTCCGCCCTCTCGGTCCGCACCGCGCGCCTGGTGGATCTGCTGCGCGCCCGCGTCGCCGTGACGCAGGAGGCCCAGGCCGAGCAGCAGCTCGCCACCCTCGCCGGCACCGGCCGCGCCCAGCTTCGCCTGCAGCAGACGGTGGAGGGCCTCTCCGTCGCCGGCATCACCTATTACCTGCTGACGGTGGTGGGCTATCTGCTGAAGCCGCTGCCCTGGGAGAGCTACGGCACCAAGGTCGAGACCATCATCGCGGTGCTGGTGCCGCTGGTCGCCGCCATCGTCTGGCTCAGGCTGCGCAAGCGCAGGCTCGAAAGCGAGGGCTGAGCCGCCTCAGCCCTGGCGCCAGCCGGGCGGCACATGCCGGAAGGGCAGGGCAGCGAGATCGAGCGCCGCCGGCCCAGGCACGTCGCATTCCACGATCGCGCTGCAGCGGGCCGCGAAGGCCGCGCGGAAATGGTTCTTGGCCTTGTTCACCAGGAGCCGCACGCCGCCCAGATCCACCCCATGCAGCGCGAAGAAGGCCGGGTCCACCGCCGCCTCCTTCCGGCTGGTCAGGATGACGCGCAGCTTGCCCGCCCGCAGCATGGCGGTGGGGCCAAGATCCACCGGCGCGCCATGCTCCATGGGCCCGGTGTTGAGGAAGCGGCCATGGGTCAGCGCCTCCACCACGCCCGCAAACGGCACGGGCGGGCCGAATTGCGCGGTGGTGCGCCCGCCCAGTTCGCGCGCGAAGGCGCCGCCGATGCCCGCGGCGCGCGCCGCCGCCACGCCCTGCGGGTCATGCAGGAAGCAGAAGAGCGTCTCCACCTCGGGCTTTGCCTCCATCAGCACCCGCAGCAGGCCGGGCGTATCCGCGACACCGCCCGAGAGCGGGTTGTCCGCCGGATCGAGCAGCGCGACGAGGCCGGGCGGCGCGGCCAGCGCGGTCTGCAGCGCCTCCTCGGGCGAAGGCAGGCTCACCGCGAAGCGCGCACGCCGCGCCGCGATCTCCGCCACCAGCCGCTTCGCCAAGGCGCGCGCCGCGCCATGCTCCTCCGCCCAGACCATGGCGGATGGCCCGGCATGCGGGCTGTCCCCCCAGGCGAAGCCGCCGAAGAGCGAGGCATCCAGGATGGGCGCCTGCTCCGCCGCCCGCGCCTCGGCCCAGACCTCGGCCATCGGCCCCTCTGCGTCGCGCATGTGAAAGCTGTGCAGCACCGCCGGCAGCTTCATCAGCGCGCCGTGATTCGTGTGGCCCTGCAACGCCCGCTCCAGCAGGCGCAGCGCGCGCAGCGCCGTCTCCGCCATGTCCACATGCGGATAGGTCCGATAGACCGAGGCGCCGTCCAGCAGCCCCACCATCTGCGGCGAGACATTGCCGTGGAAGTCGAAGCTCGCGACCAGCTTCACGCGCGGCCCGATCAGCGCGCGCACGCGGCGGATGATGGTGAGGTCCGCCTCCGGGTCGCTCTCCGTCACGCAGGCCCCATGGAGCGAGAGATAGACGCCGTCCCAGGCGCCGTGCGAGAGCCCTTCCTCCACCTCGCTCATCCAGGCCTCGAAAGCGAGGTCGCTCATCGGCCCGCCGGGCTGGGCGGCGGCGCAGCGCAGCATGGCGAGCTGCCAGTCGGGCCTTTCGGCCACGAAGGCGGCGAGCGCGCCCAGTTCCGTGGCCGTGCCGGCGTAGCGGGAGAGCGCCTCCGGCCCGGCGAGCCATTCGCGGCCCTGGAAGGCCGAGAGGGGCGTGGGCTCGGGCGCGAAGCTGTTGCCTTCGAACCAGAGGCGGGCGGCGGCGATCTGAGGCATCGTGTCCTTGGCGTCCGGAAATGTTCAAGAAACGCTGTCTTGCCCAGTGGTTCCAATGGGCTGGATCATGCTTTCATCGCCCCGAAATGACCGAGGATCAACCTGGATGATGCGCCGCTCCCTGCTCGCCTCCCCCGCCGCCTTCGCTCTCGCGGGCGGCGCCTCGGCGCAGAACGCCGCACCCCCGCTGGTCATCCACACGGCGGGGCAGGGCAGCCCCTTCGTGACCTATGGCGAGGCGATCGCGGCCCTGCTCGGGCGCAACGGCGTGACCGCGACGGTCGCCGCCAGCACCGGCTCGCTGCAGAACCTCACCGCCGTCGAGGATAATCCGAACGCGCTGGGCACCGCCTTCCTGGGCTCCGCCTGGGATGCGGTGCAGGGCACGCCGGCGGCCGGCGGGCGGCGGCACACCCGCGTGCGCGCCCTCTGGCCCATGTATGAGACGAGCTTCCAGGTGGCGGCGCTGGCCACCAGCGGCCTCACGCGCTTCCAGCAGCTCGACGGCAGGCGCGTCGGCGCCGGCCCCGCGCGCGGCCCGGCCGAGACCTTCCTCCAGGCGGCGGCGGAAGCCGCGGGCATCCGCATCCAGATCGTCAGCGGCAGCCCCGCCGAGATGACCGAGGGGCTGCTCGCCGGCCGCATGGATGCGCTCTGGCAGGGCGCCATCGTGCCCATCCCCTCCATCCTGGCGGCGCTGGCGCGCGCGCCCGGCGTGGTCTTCGGCCCCGGTGCGGAGGTGGTGGCGCGCGTCACCCAGCGCCTGCCCATGCTGGCGCCCACCACCCTGCCGCCCGGCACCTATCCCGGCCAGACGGCGCCGATCGAGAGCTTCGCCGCCTGGAACTTCATCGTGGCCAATCGCGCGCTGAGCGAGGCCACGGCCTATGCCATCACGCGGATGGTGCTGACGGTGGCCGACCCGGCGCGCGACATCGGGGCCGTCGCGGCGACGACGCGGGCGGCGAATGCGGTGCACAACCGCGTGCTGCCCTTCCACCCCGGCGCGCTGCGCTTCTACCGCGAGGCCGGCGTGCCCCTGGCCGCCCCGGTGGACTGACCTGGCTGGATCACGACGGGCGCGGCCCGCGTGCCGGGCGGCGGCGCCGCCGTGCCCGCGCGCGTTTCGGCCGGGCCCGCGGCGACCGGCGGCCGCGCCGCCGCACTTTGGGCGGGCACGACCGGCGCGGGGGCGGCAGGCGGTGCCACCGGGGCTGCGCTGGTCCGCGCCGGTGCCGGCGGTGTGGGCGGTGCGGCGACCGGCCGCCCCGTGCCCGAGAAATTCTGGTTGATCTGCCGCTGCCGTTCCGCCCGGCGGGCGCGCTCCGCGGCGGTGGTGCCGGCGCTGGGCCTGGCCGGCGTTTCGCCGGGGCGGATGAAATCCTGGCTGGGGTCACGGCCATCCCCGAAAACCACCCCGTTGGACGAAACCCCCTGGGCCAACGGGGTCGCCGCGGGTGTGAACAGAAGGGGCGCGAGCAGCAGGATGGCGGTGACGGCGGGCGGTCTCATGCGGCGGGGTCTCCTCCTCCGGGCCAGGGTAACGCAGGCGCCGCGCCCGCGTCGCCCCCGTTTCAGCGATCAGCGGCGGATCGGGGTGCCGGGGAAGTGGCGGTTGAACTGGGCCTGGCGGGCGGCGCGGGCGGCACGGTCGGCGGCGGAGCCCGAGCCCTGGGCGGCGGTCATGCGCTCCAGGCTGGAGAAGTCCTGCGGCAGGTTCCAGGACTGGCCGTACACCACGCCGTTGGAGGAGATCCCCTGCGCCGAGGCGGCACCCGCGAAGCCGGCGATCATCAGGGCGGCGGCGGCGATGGTGGCGAAGCGGCGCATGGCGGTGGTCCTTCTTTCTCGGTGGCGGGAGGATGTCCCCCGCCGGTGAAAGAAGAATTACCGCCATGGCCTCAATAGGCGTGAGGCCGAAAAACCGATCTTCAAGATAGGCAACGCCGATCTAGACGCTCTGCAGCAGCCCGGCAAAGAGCTTCGCCCGCGGTGCCATGCTGCTGACGATCACATGCTCCTCCAGCGTATGCGCCTGGGCGCCGATGATGCCGAGGCCGTCCAGCGTCGGGATGCCCATGGCGCCGGTGAAATTGCCGTCCGAACCGCCGCCCGAGGATTGATGCGGCAGGGCGAAGCCCAGGCGCTTGGCGATGGCCTCGGCCTTGGCATGCAGCGCCATGACCTTGGCATCCGGCTCCCAGACCGGGCGCGTCACGCCGCGCGTGACCTCCAGCGAGACGTCATTGCCCGTCGGCTTGCGCTTGAGCATCAGTTCCACCGCCGCATCCAGGTCCTCCTGCCGCTTGGCCATGGAGAGTGCCTCGGCGTCGCAATAGGTCGCCACGCAATTCACCCACTGCCCGGCATGGATGACGCCGACGGAGAAGGTGCAGGCCTCGGTCGTCATCTCCTCGATGGCGATGATCTGCTTGCACATCTCGCGGATGGCGCTGCGCCCCTCGCCGAGGCGCGCGCCGGCATGGGAGGGGCGGCCCGTGGTGCGCAGGTTGAAGCGCGCGATGGCATAGCGGCCGGTGACGACGCCGCCATCGGGCCGCGCGGGCTCGGGCACCAGCACCACGGAATGGCGCGCCGCCTCGGCTTCGATCAGGTCCCGCGTCGAGGGGCTGCCCACTTCCTCATCGGGCGTCAGCAGCACGGTCACGGGCTTGGAGGTGGCGATGCCGGCGATGGCGAGCTGGCGGATCGCCTCGATGGCGAGATAGGTGCCGCCCTTCATGTCCTGGATGCCGGGGCCATAGGCCTTGTCGCCCTCGCGGCGGAAGGGCAGGCCGCCCGCCAGCGTGCCGACGGGATGCACCGTATCCAGATGCGCGAGCACGAGGATGCCGGGCTCGGCGTGCGGAGAGCGCGCGGACGAAGCATTCGCATGCGGGAAGCGCGCGCGGACGCAATCGCCGAAGCCCATGCGGCCGGGAATCGTCTCGACCGTGGCGCCCATCAGCGCGAGGTGCCGCGCGGCGAGCGCCATCATGCGGTTCACGGCGGCCGCGTCATGCGTCGGGCTTTCGCATTCGACCCAGGTTTTCAGCCCCGCGAGCATGGCTTCATTGTCGAAGGGCAGGTCGAGCTTGGCTTCCATGGAATCCTCTTTTCGTGTCGCATGGCGGGATCGCCGCGAAGGAATGAAGGATGCGTCTGCTCGTCGCCAATGCCAACACCACCGAGGCCATCACGCAGATGTGCGCGGACGCCGCGCGCGGTGCCGCAAGCCCGGGCACCGAGATCATCGCGGCAACCCCGCGCTTCGGCCCCGAGGTGATCAGCAGCCGCGCCGAGAACATCATCGCGGGCCATGCGCTGCTGGCGCTGCTCGCCGAGCATGCGGGCAGCGTGGATGGCGTGGTGCTGGCCGTCAGCCATGACACGGCGCTGGAGGCGGCGCGCCAGCTCATGCCCTGCCCGGTGGTGGGCATGACAGAAGCCGCCTGCTTCACCGCCTGCCTGGTCGGCGGGCGCTTCGGCCTGGTCACCTTTGGCGGCGTGGACACCTATCGCGAGCGCATTGCGCAGCATGGCCTCGCCGCGCGCTGCGCCGCGCTGGTGGGCGTGGACGCCACGCCGCAGGAAAGCGTGCGTGACCCAGAGGGCGTGCAGCGCAAGGTGATGGCGGGCATCGCGCGCGCCGTCTCGGAAGGCGCGGAAAGCGTGATCCTGGGCGGTGCGGCACTCGCCGGCTATGCGGCACGGATGCAGGCGGAGGCGGCGGTGCCGCTGCTGGATGGCATGGCCTGCGGCGTGAAGCTCGCCGAGATGCTGGTCACGCTGAAGCTGCCCAAGCCGCGTGCCGGCAGCTTCGCAGCCCCGCGCGGGCGGAACAGCATCGGGCTGACGCCGGAACTCGCGGCGCTGCTGAAGGGCTAACGCCCGAGCCGCGTCAGCCGCAGGTTCACGAGCCCGGCGGTGACCACCATCGCGCCGCCCAGGATCGTGGTCCAGGGCAGCGGCTCGGCGAAGACCAGCACGCCCAGGGCTGCCGCGAAGACCAGCTGCAGATAGGCCAGCGGCTGCAGCCGGCTCGCCTCCGCCAGGTCCAGCGCGCGGATCAGGAAGTAATGGCCGAGCGTGCCCGAGACGCAGAGCAGCCCCATCCAACCCCAATCGGCGAAGGCGATGGGCGTCCAGATCCAGGGCGTCAGCAGCGTGATGGCCGCAGCCCCCGCGAGGCCCGTGTAGAAGAAGCTGGTATCCGGCGGGTCATCCCGCGCGACGAGCCGCGTGATCAGCCCATAGGCCGCGAAGTTCAGCGCTGCCACCAGCACCAGCAAAGCGGCCGGCGTGAACATGCCCGGGCCCGGCCGGAGGATGAGCAGCACGCCGAGCGCGCCCGCCAGGATCGTCAGCCAGCGCATGAGCGAAACGCGTTCGCCCAGCACCGGCCCCGCGAGGGCCGTGATGATCAGCGGATAGCAGGCGAAGATGGCGTGCGTCTCAACGAGGCCCAGCAGCTTGAAGGCGTTCACGATCATCCAGACCTGCACCACCAGCATCACGCCGCGCAGGCATTGCACGAAGGGCCGCCGGCTCTGGATGACGCGCGGCAGGCCGCCAGGTGCCCGCACCGCCCGCAGCACCACGAAGCCCGCGAAGAACCAGTAGCGGATGAGCAGGATGCCCAGCACCGAATAGACTTCGGCCAGGTAGCGCGAGATCGCGTCCTGGCAGCCGAAGACGAACATGGCCGCCACCATCAGCAGCAGGCCTTTGCGGTTGTCGGGGGCCAGCGCGCCTACTCCGCGGCCAGGCGGGCCGCGTCCACATGCACCTGCTTCTCATCATAGGCGCAGAGCTCGGCGTAAAGGCGCGGCATGTCCTCGGCGAAGAGGTTGCGCGTGATGCCGGCGGCCACGCGCGGCGCCGAGATGGCCATGGCGTTGATCGAGCTGCCCGCCGGGCCGAAGCTCATCGTCGTGCCGATGCCGAAGAGGTGGATGCCCGAAATCCAGGGCGTCTCGCCCGGCCGCTTCTCGGTGAAGGCGCTGTCGGCGTTCAGGTAGGGATAGAGGGCAAGGCGCGCATTGGCCTCATGCGGCGGGGGCGTGTAGCGGTCCCCCCAGGTGGCGATGTTCCCGGCGCAGAGGGCCAGTTCGGGGCGCAGGCCCGCATCCATGCGCACGCCCGTCCCGGTGATGCAGTAATCCGCGGTGAACTCGCCCTGCGGCGTGGTCAGCACCACACGGCCGCCTTCGACACGCGCCGCCTGCCATTCGGCACCGGTGTGCAGGCGGAAATTCGCGAAGCGGTTCACGCGGTCATAGTGATCCTGCGCGAAGCCCTCGCGCATGCCCAGCACATGGGACATGAAGCGCCAGCGCCATTCATCGGTCATCTCGCCCATGTGGCGCAGGAAGCCCGCGAAGGTGAGCCAGCGATAGGGCTGCACCACCATCAGCTCCGCCCGGCGGCAGAAGATATGCACCTCCGCCGCCCCATGCTCGAGCGCGACGGCCGCATTGTCGAAGGCCGAGGCGCCGGCGCCGAGCACCGCCACCACCTTGCCGCGCAGCGCGGCGAAATCGATCATCTCATTGGTGTGCGCGCGGAACTGGCGGGGCAGGGCGGCGATGTGCTCCGGCATCCACCAGCCGCCGATTCCCTCCTGCCCCGTCGCCAGCACGACCTTGCGCGCATGCATGGGACCCTCGCTGGTCTCGACGCGGAAGGCGGGCAGCCCGTCCTCCGTCATGGCGGGAGAGATCAGCCCGGCCTCCACGCCGTTCCGGACCGGCACGCCGGTCACGCGCCGGAACCAGAGCAGATAGTCGTTCCACAATTCCTTCGGGATGAAGCGCATCGCTTCCCAATCGGCCGTGCCGAAATTCGCCTCGTGCCAGGCCTGGTAGGTGAGGCTGGGCAGGCGCAGGTCCGGGCCCGTCATGTCCTTGAGGCTGCGCAGCGTGCGCATGCGGCCATAGGTGGTCCAGGGGCCTTCCTCGCCGAAACCTGCGCGGTCCAGCACCAGGATATTGTCCACCTTGTCGCGCTTCAGCGCATGCGCCACGGCCACGCCGCATTGCCCGCCGCCGATGATGAGCACATCCAGCGCCGGCGTGCCCTCCACCCGCTTCGCCTCCAGCCAGGGGGCGCGGGGATGGCCGGTGAGGTCCAGATCCCGCGCCACATCGGCTTCGAGTTCGGCAAGGGTGCGGGGTGCGGGCATGGGCGAAGCCTAGGCAGGGTGGAGCGGGCGCGCAACGCGATTGCTGCACTGCGGCGCGATATGGCAGCATTCCGCCCATGGCCAAGCCCGCGACCCTGCCCGATGCCACCGAACCGCGCGCCTTCTGGCGCCGCTGGGAACTGCCGACCTGGGGGGTCGCCATCGCCATCTATGCGAGCTGGGCGACGCTGCTGATCTACCACGAATATGTGCCCTGGCCGGTCGAGGCGCTGCTGGCGGCCTATATCCTCGCCTGGCATTTCTCGCTGCAGCATGAGGCGATCCATGGCTGGCGCAGCCTGCCCCCCTGGCTGCGCACCGCCATCGTCTGGCCCCCCATCGGCGGCTGGTGGCCCTTCGAGCTCTACAAGCGCAGCCACAGCAAGCACCACCGCAACACCTGGCTCACCTATCCCGGCGAGGATACGGAGACGCAGTATCACAAGCGCGAGGACTGGAGCGGCTATACCCCCGCCTTCCGCGCCGTGCTGCTCTTCAACCAGACGCTGCTGGGGCGGCTGACCGTCGGGCCCATCCTCAGGCTGCGCAAGCTTGTGATCGTCGAGAGCGGCAAGCTCAGGCGCGGTGATTTCTCCGACGTTCCGGCTTGGCTCGGCTTCTTCGTCGGCCTCGCCGCCGTGCTCTGGTTCGTGACGCAGGTCGCGCACATGTCGGTCTGGCACTACTACCTGCTCTGGGTGCTGCCGGGGATTTCACTCGGCCTGTTGCGCGCCTTCATCGAGCATCGCTGGGGCGACCGCCCGGGCGAGCGCACCGCCTCGGTCGAGAGCAACTGGATCTTCGGGCTGCTCTTCCTCTGGAACAACCTGCACATCGTGCATCACCTCTACCCCACCATGTCCTGGTTCGAGATCCCGGGCTTCTGGCGCCGCAACCGCGAAAAGCTGCTGGCGCATAACGGGCATTTCGTCTTCCCGGGCTATTTCGACATCGCGCGCCGCTGGCTGCTGCGCCCGGTCTTCGTGCCGATCCATCCGGCCCGCTGATCGGCGATTCCAGGGTGGGTTAACCTGTCCTTCGTGTCATTTCCGCTTGTCTGGCGGGATGAGCAATGCCAATTGCGTTCCGATGATCGAACTGCGCCCCTCACGCCGCCGGAAGGCCATTGGAATCGGCTGCCTGTGCCTCGGCCCGGTCGGTCTGATCCTGCCCATCCTGCCCGGCTTCATCTTCGTGGGCCTCGGCACCTTCATCCTGCGGGACCAGTATGTCTGGGCCTATCGCGGCGTCAGCGTGATCGATCGCCGCTGGCCGCACCTCATCCCGGGCATCGAGGCGCGGGAGGTGAAGGCGATGGAATGGGGCGACCGGCAGATCGAGCGCGTGAAGAGCGTGTTCCGGCGGGGCTGAGAGCCAGGCCATGGCGCGCCGTGTCGGGGATTGGCTGCGGCGCGCCCTGACCCCGGGCGGCCAGGCCTTTCTTCAGGCCCGCGCCCATTTCCACGCCCCCTGGCCGCCCGGCCCCATCGCCGCCCAGTCCTATGTCGTCTTCGACCTGGAATCGACCGGCTTGAAGCCGAGCCGGGGCGATGCGCTGCTCTCCATCGGCGCGGTGCGTCTGCGCGACGCCGCCCCGGTGGCCGAGTTCCAGACCCTGGTGGAACCTGGCCGCGACATCCCGCCCGAATCCACCCGCTATCACGGCCTGACGCGCGAGATGCTGGCCGGCGCCCCCCGCGCGCCCGAGGCCATCGCCCGCTTCCGCGACTTCGCCGCGGGCGCCGTGCTGGTCGCGCACAGCGCCGCCTTCGACCGCAGCCTGCTCTTCATGGAGGAGCATCGCGGCGCGCCCGCGCTCGCCCAGCCCTTCCTGTGCAGCCTCATCGTCTCACGCTGGCTCGACCCGCAGGAGGCGGATCATTCGCTGGACGGCCTCTGCGGGCGGGAGGGGATCGTCATCGCGGGCCGGCACGAAGCCCTGGGCGATGCGCGCGCCACGGCCGCGCTCTGGGTGCGGCTGCTGGCCCGCGCCGGCGCGCGCGGCGTGGCGGACCTGGCCGACCTCGCGCGCCGCACACGCATGGAGGCGGAGATGGCGGCCTCGGCCGTGCATTTCTGAGCGCTACCAGAGTTCCCCGGTGAAGCCCGCGAAGCTCGCCTTCGCAAAGCGGCGGATCGCGCGCAGCGCCTCGCGCAGCGCGGCGCGGTCCGCCTTCGGCAGCGCCGCCGTATCCACCAGATTGCCGGGCGGCAGCCCCGCCGCGTGATCGGCCAGCTGCTGGCGCAGCAGCGCCTCGAGAAGCAGGGCGAAGGCGGTGCCCAGCGCCTCGCCCTCCCGGATGACGCCGCGCGCGGAGAGGGCCTCCAGCCGCTCCGGCGTGCCCGTCTCCGCCACGCCGTGCTGGAGGGCGAGCAGGCGCGTCGCCGCCACCAGCGGCATCAGCCCATGCAGCTTGAGGTCGGTGCGCGCCCCCGGGCCCGGCTCGTCATCCGAGAAGCCGCCCCAGAGGGTGAGGCCCACGCGCAGCCGCTGGTCCTGCGCGGCCAGCGCGCCGAGCAGCGCCGGGTTCGCGGCCAGGATGGGCGCGATGGCGGCGCGCAGCTCGGCCGCGGGGTCGCCCGCGACCGGCCCGGTCCTGGCGATGCCACGAAAGTCGAAGGCGATGTCGGCGAAGAGCAGCGCGGCCCCGCTGCGCCGCCGCGCCCAGAGCGCGAATTGCGCCTCCCATTGCGCCCGCGTTTTCCGCCAGAGCGGGTTGCGCGCCATGATCCCGCCCGGGCAGAGCGGGAAGCCCGCCGCTTCCAGCCCGGCATTGAAGCGCTCGGTCATCGGGCGGAACCAGGCATCCACCTCCGCATGCGCGGCGTCGGGATAGGGCTCCAGGATCAGGCCGTTATCCTGGTCGGGGCGCAGCAGGCTCTCGCCCCGGCCGGCGCTGCCCATGACGAGCAGGGTGAAGCCGAGCGGCGGCGGTGGGCCGTCCGCCAGGGCGCGGTCCAGCACGCGGCGATGCAGTTCGAGATTGATCCCGCTGACGAGCCGCACCAGGGCGGGGGCGGGGATGCCCTCATCCAGCAACGCGGTGGCGAGCCCCGCCTGCGCCGCCTTCACCGCCGCGTCATCGCCGGCCAGCGCATCCAGGTGGTGCAGCATGCGGCCCGAGACGGCGGCCAGCACCGCCGCGCGATGCAGCATGCCGATGCAGCGCCCTGTCCCATCCACCACCGGCAGGTGCCGCAGCCGATGCGCGCGCAGCAGCGCCACCGCGCGCCAGAGCCCGGCATCGGGCGCGCAGGTGATGAGCGGCGCCGACATCGCCGCCGAGAGCGGCGCGCCCTCAGGCAGGCGGAAGGCGACGCGGCGCGCGATGTCCTGCTCGGTCAGGATGCCGATGGGCCGCCCGGCTTCGTCGAGGGCCAGCGCCGCGGAATCGCGCGCCGCGCGCAGCCCGTCGAGGACGGCGCCGAGCGGCGTCTCGGCCGGGAATGCCGGCGGCGGCGGCGCCATCGCCTCGGCGACGCTGAGCGTGAGGCGCAGCGCGGGCGAGGCGGCCTGCATCTCAGCCGCGCCGCTTTTCCTCGATCACATCCCAGATCGCGCGTTCGAGATGGATGCCATCGAAGCGCGCCAGCTCCTGCAGCCCGGTGGGCGAGGTGACGTTGATCTCGGTGAGGTAGCCGCCGATCACGTCGATGCCCACGAAGATCAGCCCGCGCTTCTTCAGCTCCGGCCCGATGATGGCGCAGATTTCCTTCTCGCGATCGGTGAGCTTCGTCGGCTCGGGGCGGCCGCCCACATGCATGTTGCTGCGCGCCTCGCCCGCCGCCGGCACGCGGTTGATGCCGCCCATCGCCTCGCCATCCACCAGGATGATGCGCTTGTCGCCCTGGCGCACCGCCGGCAGGTATTGCTGCACCATCAAGGGCTCGCGCGAGCGTTCGGTGAACATCTCGATCAGCGAGTTCAGATTCGGGTCATTGGGCTGCAGGTGGAAGACGCCCGCGCCGCCATTGCCGAAGAGCGGCTTCACGATGATGTCGCCATGCTTCATGCGGAACTTGTTGATCTCCCGCGTGTCGGAGGAGACGAGCGTCTCCGGCATCAGCTCCGGGAAGTTCAGCACGAAGAGCTTTTCCGGCGCGTTGCGCACGCTGGCCGGGTCATTCACCACCAGCGTCTTCGGGTGGATATGCTCCAGCAGATGGGTGGCGGTGATGTAGGCCATGTCGAAGGGCGGGTCCTGGCGCATCAGCACCACATCCACATCGCGCGCGAGGTCGAGCTCCACCGGCGCGCCGAAGGTGAAGTGATTGCCCTTCTCGCGCCGCACCGTCACGGGATGCCCATGCGCGATGACGCGCCCGGCCTGCATCGAGAGATGCTTCACATGGTAATGCCAGAGCGCATGGCCGCGCGCCTGGGCTTCCAGCATCAGGGCGAAGCTGCTGTCGCCGTCAATGCCGATGCTCTCCATGGGGTCCATCTGGACCGCGACGCGCAGCGCCATGTTCAGGTTCCTTCGATCAGGTTCTGGCCGGTCATCGCCGCGGGTTGCGGCAGGCCCATCAGCGCCAGCAAGGTGGGGGCGAGGTCGGCGAGCCGCCCATCGCGCAGGCGCGCGCCCGCCGGCCCGCCCATGAGGAAGACCGGCACCGGGTTGGTGGTGTGCGCGGTGTGCGGCCCGCCCGTCGCGGGGTCGCGCATCAGTTCCGCATTGCCGTGATCGGCCGTCACCAGCAGCGCGCCGCCCGCGTCCCGCACCGCATCGGCGATGGCGCCGAGGCCGGCATCCACCGCCTCCACGGCCTTGGTGGCCGCTTCCAGGCTGCCGGTGTGGCCCACCATGTCGGCATTGGCGAAGTTCAGCACGATCAGGTCCTGCTTCCCTTCGCGGATCGCCGCCACCGCGCGCTCCGTCAGTTCCGGTGCGCTCATCTCGGGCTGCAAATCATAGGTCGCGACCTTGGGGGAGGGGACCATGATCCGCGTCTCGCCCGGATAGGCCTTCTCCTCGCCGCCATTCAGGAAATAGGTGACATGCGGATACTTCTCCGTCTCGGCCATGTGCAGCTGGGTGCGGCCGGCGGCACTCACCACCTCGGCCAGGATGTCCGACATGGATTGCGGCGCGAACAAAGTCGCGATGAAGGGGTTCAGCTCGGCGGCGTACTCCACCATGCCGAGGGCGGCCGCGAAGCGCGGGCTGCGCTCGCGCGCGAACCCGGCGAAGGCCGGATCGAGCAGCGCCGTCAGGATCTCGCGCGCGCGGTCGGAGCGGAAGTTGAAGCTGAGAAGCCCGTCGCCATCCTTCATCCCCGCATAGCCGGGCAGGACGGTCGCGGGGATGAACTCGTCGGTCACGTCCTGCGCATGGGCCTGGGCCACGGCGGCTTGCGCATCGGGCGCGGTCGCCTCGCCCTGGGCCAGGACCATGGCGGCCCAGGCCTTGCGCACGCGCTCCCAGCGATTGTCGCGGTCCATCGCCCAGTAGCGGCCGATGACGGTGCCGATCGGGGCCTCGGGCGGCAGGCTGGCCAGCGCCTCACCCGCCGAGCGCGGCGGCGTGTCGCGGCCATCGGTCAGCGCGTGGATCACCACGGGGATGCCCTCGGCCATCAGGATTTTCGCGAGGGCCGCCGCGTGGCGCTGGTGGCTGTGCACGCCGCCGGGCGAAACGAGCCCCACCAGATGCGCCGTGCCGCCGGAGGCCTTCATCTTTGCCACGAAGTCGCGCAGCGCGGGCATCGCGGCCATGGAGCCATCGGTGATGGTGGCGTCGATGCGCGGCAGGTCCTGCATCACCACACGCCCGGCGCCGATATTCAGATGCCCCACCTCGCTATTGCCCATCTGCCCGTCGGGCAGGCCGACATCGAGGCCGGAGGTGCGCAGGAAGGCGTGCGGGCAGCTCGCCCAGAGCGCGTCGAAGCGCGGCGTGCGGGCCTGGGCCACGGCATTGTCGGCGGGGTCTTCGCGGTGCCCCCAGCCATCGAGGATCACCAGCATCACGGGGCGGGCCAAAGGGGGGGGCACAGTCGTCATGCCTCGCGGTTTACCGCGCCGAGCGGCAGGCGACTAGCGCAGCTGCGGCCAAGCTAGCGCAGCTGAGGATTGTCGAAGACCGGCTCGCGGTAGCGGCGCAGGCTCTCGCCGAGGCTGCGGGCCAGGTCCTCGCGCTCCTCCAGGGTCAGGAAGCGGCCGATCTCCATGGCCGTGCCGCGATGGCCGATGAAGAGCCGCGATTCCTCCCAGGAGAGCCTGGCCCAGAACGGGTCGAAGCGCGCCTCCTCGCTGCGCCGCCCCTCGCGCCGGCGGATCATGAGCTCGCCGGAGGAAAGGGTGATGATCTCGGCGCTGCGCCGCGCATGGCGGCGATACAGCGCCAGCATGCCGATCACGATGAAGGTCTCCGCGCCGGCGAAGACCAGCACGGGCCAGGCGCCGAGTATGGTGAAGACTGTGCCGGTGAAGGTGAAGCCGGCCAGCAGGATGCCCGCCACGATGCGGAATCCCTGCTCGCCCATGCTGTTCAGCGGCGCGGAGCGGGCCTCGAAAATCACCGGGGTTTCTGGCATGCCTGCATCAGATAGGATGAATCCGCGCGTGAGAACCCCCAGAAAGCCCGCCGCCCCGCATGGCACGGCCACCGCCCCCCGCCGTGCCCGCCTCATGTCGCGCGAGCAGGCCGGCCTCTTCATCCGCGCCATCGCGCAGGACAATCCGGCCCCCGAGACCGAGCTGCTCTATACCGACGCCTTCTCGCTGCTGGTGGCCGTGGTCATGTCCGCGCAGACCACGGATGCGATGGTGAACAAGGTCACCCCCGGCCTCTTCGCCGCCGCGCCCACGCCGGCTGCCATGGCGGCGCTGGGGGCCGAGGGCATCGGCCAGCTCATCCGCCGCATCGGCCTGTGGCAGGCCAAGGCGAAGAACGTGGCCGCCCTCTCGGCCATGCTGGTCGAGCGCCATGGCGGCGAGGTCCCGCGCGAGCGTGCCGCGCTGGAGGCGCTGCCCGGCGTCGGCCGCAAGACCGCCAATGTCGTGCTGAATGTGATGTTCGGCGAAGCGACCATGGCGGTGGACACGCATATCTTCCGCCTCGGCAACCGCACCGGCCTGGCACCCGGCAAGACCACGCGCGCGGTGGAGGATGGCCTGGTGAAGCGCATCCCGCCCGAATTGCTGCGGGACGCGCATCACTGGCTGATCCTGCACGGCCGCTACATCTGCAAGGCGCGCGCGCCCGAATGCTGGCGCTGCGTGGCCGCCCAGCATTGCAACTACAAGGACAAGGTGTCCGCGCCCGGCTGAGGCGAAATGGCCAGGCTTGCGGCACATCAAGGCGGCGGCGCGCGGGCGGGCCTAAGCCAGCCGCACCACGACCAGGCCGCCGCCCATGGACTCCTCCCGCCGCTCGATCTTCGCCGGACTCTCCAACGCGGTGGCCGGCCTTGTCGGCATCACCGAGGCCACGGCCGCACCACCCCCCACGCCGCCGCCCGGCCCGCGCTGGGCCATGGTGGTGGACGCGGCGAAATGCATCGGCTGCCAGGCCTGCACCGTCTCCTGCATCATGGAAAACGCGGTGCCGGAGGACAGCTTCCGCACCATCGTCTCCACCTATGAGGTGCGCGAGGCGGGCGGCGGCGTCGGCATGGCCATGCTGCCGCGCCTCTGCAACCACTGCGCCGATGCGCCCTGCATCCCGGTCTGCCCCGTCGGCGCCACCTATCAACGGCCGGATGGCATCGTCGTCGTCAACGCCGATGCCTGCGTGGGCTGCGCCTATTGCGTCCAGGCCTGCCCCTATGATGCGCGCTTCATCAACCACACCACGCAGAAGGCCGACAAATGCACCTTCTGCGCCCATCGCGTGGATGCCGGGCTGCTGCCCGCCTGCGTCGAGACCTGCGTCGGCGGCGCGCGCATCTTCGGCGACCTGAACGACCCCGCGAGCAGCGTGAGCCGCATCCTGGCCGAGACGCCCGCCAAGGTGCTGAAGCCCGAGATGCACACGGCGCCGCATGTCTTCTACCTCGGCCTCGATGACCTTTTCCTCGGCCGCGTCGAGGCCGAGCCCACGCTGTGGCAACCCCAGCATGGGCAACCCCAGCATGGCGCGGAGGTCCGCTCATGAGCCCCGTCATCGAGGTCATCAACGTGACGCGCGAGGCCGCCTGGCTTCCCTGGGCGGTGCAATACTTCTTCCTCATCGCGCTCTCGGTCGGCTGCTTCCTGCTCAGCCTGCCGGGGCTGCTCGGCACCAACCCCACCTGGCTGCGCATCGCCCGCGTGGCGCTGGTGGGCGCCCTGGTCTGCGGCATCGCGGCCCCCGTGGCCCTGCTGGCGGATCTGCACCAGCCCGGCCGTTTCTGGCGCTTCTACGCCCATCCCAACCTGAATTCCTGGATGGCCTGGGGCGCCTTCTTCATCCCGGGCTACCTGCTCGGGCTCTTCCTCTATGCCTGGGCGGCGCTGCGGCCCGCGCTGGCGGAGGGGGCGGGGCGCGGCGTGCTGCTCCGGGGTCTCTGGCGCCTGGTTGCGTTCCCCCGGCTCAGGCTGCCGACCGGCGCGTTGCTGCGCCTCGCCGCCTTTGTCACCCTGGGCTTCGCGCTGCTCGTGCTGCTCTACACCGGCATGGAGGTGATGGTGGTGCGCGCCCGCCCGCTCTGGAACACGCCTTTCCTGCCGGTGCAATTCGCGCTGACCGGCCTGGTCGGCGCGACAGGCCTGGCGCTGGTGCTGGAGCGCATGCTGACCGGCCACCAGCCCGCGGCGGCGAGCCTGATGACGCGCCTCCTGGTGGTGCTGGTGCTGGCCACCGGCCTGGTCGGCGCCGCCTGGCTCGCCGCCGGGCTGATCCCCTGGAATGCGACGCATGCGGCCGCGCTGCAGAGCGTGGTGGGGCATGAGGCCTGGCGCCTCACCGCCATCTGGGCCGGCCTTGCCGCCGCGGCCACCATCGGCCTCGCCATGGTGCCGCGCGCCGGCTGGCTCGCCGGGCTGCTCGCGCTGCATGCCTGCTGGATGTTCCGCTGGACCGTCTTCATCGGCGGCCAGGCCGTGCCCAAGACCGGCGCCGGCCTCTACGCCACGCATCTGCCGATGGGCCATGATGGGCTGCTCGGCATTCTCGGCACGGGCGGGCTCTGCCTCTTCCTCGCCATCGCCATCACCGCGCTGCTGCCCTGGAACCAGGCCAGCGCCGCGCCCGCCGCGCGCCCCGCCGGCGACGCCCTGCCCGGGAGGGCCTGAGCATGACCGATCGTCGTGACATCCTGAAGGCCGGCGCCGCCGCGGCCGGCCTCGGCGCCTTCGCGCTCGGCTATGAGGAGACGGCGCGCAAGGTGGTGGAGGGCGTGGCCGAGAGCCTGCGCCCGCGCCCGGCGAATGCCGCGCCCAACATCCACGGCGCCTCGCTGCCGCCGGAATTCCGCGTGGACCCCGCGACGGGCGAGGTCGCGCCCGCCGAGGGCCAGAAGGTCAGCTACACGCTCTGCCTCGGCTGCACCACGCTCTGCGGCGTGCGCGTCCGTGTGGAGAGCGAGACGGGCCGCGTGCTGCGCGTGGCGGGCAACCCCTATTCGCCGCTCTCGGCCGATCCGGTGCTGCCGCAGGAGGCCAGCGTGCGCGAGAGCTTCGCCGCGCTCTCCCGCTTCGAGGAAAAGGGGCTCGCCGGGCGCGCCACCGCCTGCGGGCGCGGCTCGGCCGTGCTGACGCAGATGGACAGCCCCTTCCGCGTCACCCAGCCGCTGAAGCGCGTGGGCCCGCGCGGCGCCGGGAAATGGGAACCCATCCCCTTCGCCCAGCTCATCCGCGAGATCGCCGAAGGCGGGAACCTCTTCGGCGAGGGCGCGGTGACGGGCCTGAAGGCGCTGCGCGACATGGCGCCGATCGACCCGGCCAATCCTGAATATGGGCCGAAGGTGAACCAGGTGGCGCTGCTCTCCTCGGTGAATGACGGGCGCGAGGCCTTCGCGCGGCGCGTGATGCAGGGCGCCTTCGGCACCATCAACTTCGTGGGCCATGGCGGCTATTGCGGCGGTTCCTACCGCTCGGGCTCCGGTGCCGCCTTCGGCGATTTCCGCCAGATGCCGCACGCCAAGCCCGATATGGCGAATATCGAGTTCGTGATCTTCTGCGGCACGGCGCCCGCCAATGCGGGCAACCCGTTCAAGCGGCAGGGCTGGCAGCTCGCCGCCGGGCGCAGCGGCGGCGGGCGGCTGAACTATGTGGTCGTGGACCCCGTGCTCGGTCATTCCGACGCGCAGGCGGCGCGCGATCATGGCCGCTGGATCCCGATCCGCCCCGCCTCCGACGCCGCACTCGCGCTCGGCATGACGCGCTGGATGATCGAGCAGGATCGCTGGAACGCCGCCTATCTCGCCTTGCCGTCCGAGAAGGCGGCGCGCGCGGCGGGCGAGCCCTCCTTCACCAATGCCACGCACCTCGTCATCACCGAGCCGGGCCACCCGCGCGAGGGCTTCCTGCTGCGCGCCTCCGATCTCGGCCTGCCCTACACGGGGGACCGGCACGGGCCGCGCGACGGCGCCCTGGTGATCTCCGCCGCCAATGGCCAATTCGCCGTGGCCGAGGCGATGGAAGGCCCGGCGCGCCTGCTGGTGGACCAGCGCGTGACGCTGGGGAACCGCGCCATCCGCGTCTGCTCGGCGGCCGAATTGCTGCGGCAGGAGGCCTTCTCGCGCGAGCTGGCCGGTTGGTCGGAGCTCTGCGGCGTGCCGGCCGAGACCATCGCCGGCCTCGCGCGGGAATTCACCGCGCATGGGCGCAAGGCGGCCGTCAGCAGCCATGGCGGCACCATGGCGGGCAATGGCTTCGTCAATGCCTTCTCGCTCGTCACGCTCAATGCGCTGATCGGCAATCTCCACTGGAAGGGCGGCACCTTCCAGGGCGGCGGCGGCTTCGCCGATGACGGGGCGGGCCCGCGCTATGACCTCGCGAATTTCGAGGGCAAGCAGACGCCGCGCGGCCTCGCGCTCGGCCGCAACAACCTGCCCTATGAGCGCTCGGCCGAGTTCCGCCGCAAGCGGGAGGCGGGGCAGAATCCCTATCCGGCGCAGAAGCCCTGGTACTGGAACGCGCCGCAGCTCGCCACCGAATGGCTGGGCAGCGCGCTGGATGGCTATCCCTATCCGCTGAAGGCGCTGTTCCTGTGGAACACCAACCCGATCTACGGGATTCCCGGCCTGCGCGCGCAGGTGGATGCGGCGCTGCGCGACCCCAGGCGCCTGCCGCTGATCGTGGCGATCGATCCCTTCATCAACGAAACCACCGCCTATGCGGACTACATCGTGCCCGACAGCCTGCTCTATGAGAGCTGGGGCTGGGCCGCGCCCTGGGCCGGCGTGCCGCAGCGGGCCAGCACGGCGCGCTGGCCGGTGGTCGAGCCGCGCCTCGCTAAGACCGAGACGGGCGAGCCCATCGGCATGGAGAGCTTCTTCCTGGGCCTGGCCGAGGCCTGCCAATGGCCGGGCTTCGGCGCGCGCGCCATCAAGGACAAGGACGGCGCCCTCCACCCGCTGCAACGCGCCGAGGATTGGTATCTGCGCGGCGGTGCCAACATCGCCTTCGCCGGCCAGCGCCCGGTGCCGGACGCCACCGATGACGACATGGCGCTGACCGGCCTCGACCGTGTGCGCCCGGTGCTGGAGGCCACGCTCAAGCCCGAGGAATGGCGCAAGGTGGCCCAGGTGCTGACGCGCGGCGGCCGCACCCAGCCGCTCGCCCAGGCCTATGAGGGCGAGAAATTCGCGGGCCGGCCCATCCGCATGCTGCATCTCTACAACGAGACGCTGGGCACCTCGCGCAGCGCGGTAACGGGCGCGCTGTTCCGTGGCACGCCGCATTGGCTGCCGCCCGCCTTCGCCGATGGCACGCCGATGCGCGCCGTGCATGGCGAGGCCGAGTGGCCCCTGCTGCTGGTGAGCCAGAAATCCGTGCTGCACAACAGCTACTCCATCGGCGCCGACCGCCTGCGCGGCATCCGCCCGAGCAACCCGGTGGCGATCCATCCCGAGGATGCGGCGCGGCTGGGCATTTCGAGCGGCGATCGCATCCGCATCGCGACACCGGGCGGCGCGGCGGAGGGCACGGCCATCCTCCGGCGCGGCGTGGCGCGGGGCGTGATGGCGGTGGAGCATGGCTTCGGCCACCGGGAGCTGGGCGCGCGGCGGCACGAGATCGGCGGCGTGCTGCAGGCCGAGAAGAAGGGGCTGGGCGCGGGGCTCAACCTGAACGACCTCGGCATTCCCGATCCGACGCGGCAGGGCTTCTCGGTCTGGCTGGACCCGATCGCCGGCTCGGCGGTCCGGCAGGGCCTGCCGGCGCGCGTCACGCGCCTCGCCTGAGCGCCAGACGGGACCGGAGCACGCGCCCGGTCATGGCGCGACAACGGAGCATGCGAGGCGAAGCGCCGAACCGGATCGCTTCAGCGATCCGAAGCCAAGCGCGCGGAGCGCGCGCGTCGTGCGTGCAGCACGCCTCCGGCGTGACGCGTCTGAGGGCGTGAACTAGTTGCTCTGCCGGCGCAGGAAGGTCGGGATGTCCAGGCCCATCTCATCCGGCTGTGCCTGTGCGGCGGGGCGCATCGGCTGCGGCGGCTTCGGCTGCTGGCTGGCGACGGGCTCCATCCGCGGCGCGGCGGCAGGGGCGGGCGCCTCCTCCACGTTGCGGCGCATCAGGCCGGTCGCGTTGCGGAACAGGCCACGCCAGCCGGCACCCTGGCCGGCCACCTGCCCCTGGGGCGCGGGGGCGACTTCCGGGAGCGAGGGCTGCTGCATCGGCGCCTGGTAGGCCACGGGCTGCGGCACGGGGGCGGGCTGCACCGCCACCGGCTGCGGCATTTCCTCGACATAGGCCTGTTCCTGGGCCACCGGGGCCGCGGCCGGCGCCATGGCGGTCGCAGCGCCGGCGGCGGCGGCGGGCTGGCGCAGCAGGCCGGCGCCCCCCACCGTCACCGGCCGGCGCG
>NZ_JAHRCU010000013.1 GCF_019083995.1 Roseococcus sp. SDR | reverse complement strand
GCCATCCCCATCGGCCGTGACCGTGTCCACCAGGTCGCCGTCGCGGAAGATGGCGACCGAGGCGAAGGCCTCCGCGGTGCCGGAGAAGGTCGGCGTCGCGTCACTCGTCACATTGTCGTCGTCATCCGCGCTGTCGGACGCCGCGACAAGGTCGATGGCCGGCTCGGCCGTGGCCGTGTCGTACTCGAACTCGACATTCGCGCTGTCCGTGCCGCCCACGCCGTCGGTCTGCTCGGCCGTCACCGTCACCGCGCCATCGGGCAGGAGCGGGCTCACGGGGAGGGTCGCCGTCCAGTTGCCCGAGGCATCGGCGGTGACCGTGGTGGAGACGCTGACCGCGCCCACCGTCCAGGTCACCGTCACATCGGTCAGCGGCCGGCCGGTGCCGCTCACATCGGCGCTGTTGCTGAGCAGATCATCCTCGTCGCTGCCGCTGTCCTGCGCCAGGGCGATGGTCACGTCGGGCGTCGCGATGGCTGTGAGGTCCACAGGCGTCGCGCCCACGACTGCCGATTCCACACCGCGCAGGACGTCCGTGCCGTCCGGGCCGGTTGCTGTGACGCTGCCGTCGAAATTCCTGAGGAAGGTCGTGCCGGCACTGAAGATCGCGGTATCGGTGCCCTCACCGCCGACCAGGCTGTCATTGCCCGCCCCGCCGTTGAGCACATCGTTGCCGCCGCCGCCATTCAGCGTGTCATTGCCGTTCCGGCCAGACAGCTCATCGATGCCAGCGTTGCCCGTCAGGCTGTCATCCTGGGTACCGCCAAGTACGCGCAGCCCGGGCTCCGCCTCGACCGCCGTGGTGGAGGAGTTGGTCCCCGCGGCAAAGCTGAACGCCGTGGTCACGTTCTGCAGGTTGAAGTCGGTCTGAACGTTCTGGAAGACGTTCCCGGAGATGCCCGTGATGGACGCACCGCTGGGCGTGGCGATCGAGAAGCCGCTGCCGCTGTTGATGATGGTGTTGCCCGTGACGGTGGTCACCGGTGCGGGGTCGAAACCATCCAGGTTCACCGCGGTGCGCGCGTTGGCGATGGTGTTGTCGGTGATCGTCAGGCTGGCCGAGCTGCCATCGGACCAGATGGCGCGGTTGAAGTTGGCAGTGCCAAACCGATCCCCCGCATTCACCACCACGCCGCCGAAGAAGTTGTCGTCGATCGTGATATCGCCGCCCGCTGCCGTGGTCAGCTGAATGGCGCGGCCGCTGCCGGCGCCGCCCTGCGCCGCCTCGGTGAAGAAGCGGTTGTCCTCGATCGTGACATCCGCCGCCCCGGTGACATTGAGCATCACGTCGAGGGAGTTCGCAGCGCCGGTGTAGCGGAACTCGACGCCGCCGATGGACACATCGCCGATCGCGGCCGAGATCGTCACCGCGCCGGTGATCACGGCCTCATCGTCGCGGTCGCCATTCCCGGCGATCCCCGCATTGGGGCCAAGCAGCGTCACCGCCTTGTTGATGTTGACCGCACCGCTATAGGTCCCTGCGGCCAGAAGCACGGTGTCACCCGCATCGGCCGCGTCGATCGCCGCCTGGATCGTGGCGAAGCCGCCATTGCCGACCAGGAGGATGCGCCCGCCCGCGTGGCTGATGATCTCGACATTGGTGAGCGTGTCGCTGTCGCCGCCATTGACGACCGTCCAGCCGCCGCCGCTCGCGGAGACCGAGGCCGCCGCGACGGTCGTGTCGAACAGCGCCACGTCCACGCCCGTGCCGCCATCCATGGCATCGTCGCCGCCACCACCGAACAGCGTGTCGGCGCCGTCGAAGCCGCGGAACACCGCATCCTCGGCGCCACCGGTCAGAGCGTTGGCGCTGTTGTTGCCGGCGTAGCCGATCGCGCCGACCGTCGCGCCCGTGAAGTCATTGCCGGACAGGGTCGGCGTGATGGCGCCCGGATTGGCGTCGTTGCCGCCACGATAGACCAGGCCGAAGGGGCTGTCGGTCACCGTATTGTCCGTGATGGCGAGGCTGGTGAAGCCCTGCGGGTTCGACACCGAGATCGCGCCGCGGTCCAGCAGGCCGGACTGCACCGTCCCATCGAAGAGGTTGCCGTCGATGGTCACGTCACCCATCGCGCCGGCCACCTGGATGCCGTGCGAGCTGGTGTTCATGACCACGTTGTCGCTGAAGCCAAAGGTCGCGATGCCGTTCGCATTCACCGCGGCCCCGCCGCTGCCGGTCCCGTCGAAGACGTTGCCCTCGATCGTCACGCTGCCATTGGCGCTGCCGTTGATCTGGAAGCCGTTGCTGGTGGCGCTGTTGATGTAGTTGCCGGTGATCGTGACGGTGCCCAGGCCGTTGGCGTTGCCGATGAACTGGTTGACCCCGCCGACCACCACGTTGTTGGTGAACACCACATCCTGAACCAGGCTGCCACTGTTGGTGTTGATGGCATTGGTGTTGACGAAGCGGAAACCATTGATCTCGACGCTGACACCCTCGGCGACAGTGAAGCCGCCCGTCATCTCGGTCTCACCAGAGGCGCTGCGCGCCTCGCCGGTCAGATCCAAGGTCGTGAAGCCGGCCACGCCATGCTTCGCGCCGAGGATGGTGAGGTCCTTCGTGACCGTCGCGCCGCCGAAGCTGCCGGACGCGACGATGATGGTGTCACCCGCATCGGCCGCGTCGATCGCCGCCTGGATCGTGGCGAAGCCGCCCGCACCGACGAGCAGGAACTTGCCCGCGCCGGCGCCGTCAACCACTTCCACGCTGGCGAGCGTGTCCGTCACGCCATCGGCCGTAACCTGCCAGGCCCCGTCGACCAGGCGGATATCCGCCGAAGTCAGGCTGGCGGCATAGATGGCCGTGTCGGTCCCATCGCCGCCGGTGAGCACATCCGCGCCATCCCCGCCATCGAGGATGTCGTCGCCCGCACCGCCCGTCAGCGTGTCGATGCCTTCACCGCCCACGAGGCTGTCATTGTCGGCGCCGCCATCGAGGCTGTCATTGTCGGCGCCACCAAGCAACGTGTCATTGCCGGCATTGCCGGTCATGACGTCGTTGCCACCGCCGCCCTGCAGCGAATCATCGCCGGCATTGCCCAGGACGAAGTCGTTGGTGCCGCCGGCCGTGAACGCATCGCCCGTGGCGTTGCCCTGCATGACGATGATGGGCGAGGGCGTCCCCGGGGGCGGCGAGCCGGGCAGGGTTCCAGCGTTCTCGGCGCTCGTGAAGAAGTCGGCGGTGCTGATCGTGCCGCCGACCTTGTCCATGTTCAGCACGCCCCAGGGCGCCGTCACATCGGCCGTGTTGCCGCTGGCCGTGAAGCTGGCGAAGCTGTTGTAGTTATAAAAGGAGATGGCGTCCGTCAGGAACGCGCCCTGGATCGTGTTGCCGGTGAACAGGATGGCACCGGCATCGCTCAGCGTGCCCGACCGCGGCGCGCCGGTCATCGTGATGCCCTTGCGCGCGCTGGCGCCGTCGCTCACGAGGAAGTCGCTGTCCGTGACGGTCAGGCTGCCGTTGAACCCAAAGAGGTTCATCAGCCCACGCCCACCATTGCCGGTGTTCGTCACCCCGCTGTCGCTCAGGCTGCTGTCCACGACGCTGATCGCGGCCAGCAGACCCGAGGTGTTGCTCGGCTCGCTGCTGTTGCCGGGCCGGACGTAGAAGAGCGCATTCTCGAGCGCGCCACTGATGGAGACGCCATCCAGCGAGAGGCTCGTGCCCGCGCCGGCGATCGCGTTGTAGATGATGCCGTAGCTCTTGCCCGTCGCGTCGATGCTCAGATCCTGGAAGCCGAGCGACCCCGCCAGCGTGCCGGTCACGCTGACCTGGCCGGTGAGGAGCGTACGCGCCTCGCTCTGGCCCAGGAACGCCAGATCGCCGCGGGTGACGGAGAGATCTTCCGCGTAGGTGCCGTCAGCGATGAGGATGGTCACAGGGCCGCTGATGCCGCCTGCCGTCGTCAACGCCGCACCGATCGTGGTCACATCGCTGGCGACGCTGTCCTGGTCCACCACCAGCATCGTCCGATCAGCGAAGTTCACCCGCTCGACATTGCTGAGCGTGGTGGTCTCGCCGTCGCGCGTGAGGGTCAGCCTGCCGTCGCTGAAGCCGATGGTGTAGCTGAGGAAGTTGCCAAACATGACGACCACGTCGCCCGTGCCGTCGCCCGCGTCGATCACGTCATTGCCGCTGGCCATGCCACCGACGCTGTCATTGCCCTGGCCGTCGATCGTGTCGTTGCCCGCACCGGTGGTGATGACGTTGGAGAAGCGGTTGCCCAGCACCAGGTCGTTGCCGGTACCGGTGGTCACATTCTCGATGCCGGAGAGGCTGTCCGCGCCCTGCGCGCCGGAGCTGGTGCCGGTGGTCAGGTTCACCGTCACGCCGCCATTGCCATAGACGGCCGTGTCGGTGCCTTCACCGCCGTCAATCGTGTCATTGCCCGCACCGCCGGTCAGCACGTCGTCGCCCGCATCGCCGGTCAGCACATCGTTGCCGCCGCTGCCGCCGAGTGCGTCATTGCCCGCGCCACCCGACAGGGTGTCGTCGGCGACGTTCGCGCCGCCATTGAAGATGATGAAGCCCGAGGTGCCGTTAACGAGGCTGGTGTTGCCCGCCGCGGCCAGATCATCGGCGTCCACGGTCACGGCACCGCCGCTGCCGGCCTGGGCGTTCAGGAAGGTGCCGTTGCCGCCGAGGTTGGCCGCAGGCCCGGTATAGGCGTTGTCCGAGAAGACGCTGCCAGGGTTGTTGATGGACGGGTCAGCGATGGTGGCGAAGGTGCCGTAGCCGGAGACGGTGTTGCCCGCCACCTCTGTGGCAGCGCCAAGCGCCAGCAGCGACAGCGCGGAGGTGCCGCCGCCCTGGAAGGTGTTGCCCGTGATGCTGAGGTCGGCCGTACCGGTGCCCGAGGCGAGCACGCCGTTGCGCCAGCCGTTGCTCTGCGTGGAGGTGAAGGGGCCGGGCGCCGCCTGGTCGAAAAGGTTGTCCGCGATGGTCACGCCCGCCGCGTTGTCAACCACGATGGCGTGGTGCCACGTGCTGCTGCCGGCCGCGCCGGTACGGTAGAACACGTTGTTCTCAACCGTGGCATCGGCGGCGTTGATCCGCAGCGCAGAGCTTTCGGCCCCCTGGTTGCCGGAGACGTCGAAGCGCAGACCCGTGATGGTCACGCCGGTGGCGTTGACGACCGAGCCATAGGCGTTGATCACGCTGCCGCCCGCGCCATGCTCGTCACCGGCCGTGGCATGGTTGACGCCGGCGATGGTGAGGCCGGTCAGGTGCGCGCCGACGGTGAAGGAGCCCCAGTTACCTTCGCCCACGACGATGGTGTCGCCCGCCTGTGCCGCATCAATGGCCGCCTGGATGCTGGCAAAGCCGCCATGGCCGACCAGCAGGAAGCGCTGCGACGGCTCGCTGCCGTCCTGGATGACTTCGATGCCCGTCAGGGTGTCGGTTCCGTCGCCCGCACCGGTCACCGTCCAGCCGCCCACGCCATAGGCGATGTCGGCGAGGGTGAGTTCGTCGGAGTAGAGGGCGGTGTCAGTGCCGGACCCGCCGATGAGGGTATCATTCCCCGTGCCGCCACTCAGGGAATCATCGCCTTCCTCACCATCGAGGGTGTCGTTGCCGCCATTGCCCAGAACGACATCGTCGCCCGCGCCCGCCTGAATGTTGTTGGCGCTGTTGTTCAGCGAGCGGACATCATTGTTCTCGGTGAAGGGCGACGTCGTCATTGGGGGGCTCCTCGCGTTGTGCTTCCGCATGTGATCGCTCCCGAAAAAGGGCGACCACATGACGCTTCCGTCACACACACCGCCAGATCGTGAAGTGCATGTCAATGCGAGATCAAACAAAGCGCGAGAATCGGATTGCAGAGAAACCAATCGTATAGACAAGAAGGCCGAAGTTATATTTGCAATTTTCGATCTATGCAGGGACGATACAGCAACCCCAAGTTGCATTACGAAGCATTTTTTGCGCGCGTCGCGTGTCCATCCAGGGTGAACAAGAGCCCGGGAATGCATATAAGCCGAGGAAATCCCTTACTTATTCCATTCCATCCATATCATCGGCAGCGATCGCCGGATGCGGGAAGAGCGATCCCCGTTTTGCTCGGATAGGTTGTGTTTTGGTGTCCCTCTACGCGCGGTGTGGCGAGCGTGAAGAATCTGTGGAGAAGGCAGCGCTTCGTGCCCGCCGACCGGGGGAGAAAGTGATTCCCGGCCCGCACCGGCATGCCCACTTTGCTGCCCGGATGGCATGCAACGCCATGTCACGGCGCGGCGTGCATGGCGGAGGATACGGACCGGTGCACACGGAGTTCCGACTTGCGCGCAGCTGGCAGGCCCCGGGCACTGACGACGCGCAGGGCTTCTTCGGCACCCATTCTCTCGCCGCTTGGATTCTCGCGCCACGCCTCGCCCTCTTCGCCCTGTCCCGTGCATCAGGCGATGGCCGATGGAGGGGAGGTGAGGGGAGCAGGGCGTCCGGTCACCCATGCGGAGATGTCGCCCCTGGGCAAGCGCAACAGCCAGCGGTGGCAGGCGCAGGCATGCGAAGCGCTACGGTGCGCTTCCCTCATATGGCACTCACGCGGGCTGAGAGGCGGTCCTCCGCCCGGCTTCGAGGCCGGGGCGCGGCCTTCCGACATTGCATGGCGGACAGGGTGGGATTCGAACCCACGGTGGAGTTGCCCCCACGGCGGTTTTCAAGACCGCTGCCTTAAACCACTCGGCCACCTGTCCCGCGGGCGCTTCGTCGCGCGGATCGCGCCCTCGCGTCAATCACCGGGCGGTCAGGAAGCCCCTGGCGCCCGCACCCAGCACGCGAGGCAGGTGCGTGTAGATGTAGCGGCAGCCGCTGGCCAGCACCTCGGGCAAGGTCTCAGTGGTGGCGGGCATGCCCGGTGTCATGCCGGCCGAGCGGATGCGGGCAAGCGTGGTCTCGATCGCGGCGGCGACCGGCGGCGCCTTGGGGTTGCCTGGGTGGCCCATGGATTGAGAGAGGTCGGACGGGCCGATGAAGAAGACGTCGATGCCCGGGACCTTCAGGATCTCCTCGGCATTGGCGATCGCCTCCTCATGCTCCAACTGCACGCACACCAGCGAATGCGCATTCGCCTGCGCGGCGAAATCCGGCATCTTGGCGCCCATACCCCAACGATCCGGCCGCGTTCCGGCAGCCAGGCCTCGGCCTGCTCCCGGTCCGAACTTCACGGCGGCCACGGCGCGGCGTGCATCCTCGGCCGTATTGATGTGCGGGATCTGCACCCCCGCCGCGCCGCGATCCAGGATCTGCTGGATGTCGGCCGTCGTATTGCTGCGCGGCCGGCCGATGGCCGTGATTCCCACCGCATCGGCGGCCATGCACATGAGTTCGACATCCGCGAGCGAGAGCGAGCCATGCTCGCAATCCAAAAGCACCCAGTCGAAGCCCGCATGGCCCAGCATCTCGACGATGGGCGCCGAGGGAAACATCAGCGAGCAGCCCAGCGCGGGCTTCCCGGCCGCAAAAAGGGCCTTCATCTTGTTGGTCATTCGACGCTCCCGGTCGCCAGCGCTCGCGCCCAGCGCGGCCAGCCCAATCCATCCGCGCGGCGCGCGGCCGCATCCCAATCATATTCAAGAGCGAGCAGTTCGGCTCCCCAGCGGCCATGCTGCTTCGTCAGCACGGCGTAGCGCGCATGCGGCGAGCGATGCTCCAGCCCGCCCGCCGCGGGCGAATCGGCAAAGGCGGGGCAGCCCACGCTGCCCGGGTTCAGGATCAGCGTGCCGGCCGGCCCCATCACGACGGCCTGGCGGTGCGAATGGCCGCAGAGCAGCACCGGCGGTGCCGCCCCGGCCAGCCGCTCGGCCAGGATGGCGCGGCGGACGGGGGCGAGGCGCCCATCCTCCGTCACCTCCTCCAACAGATAGGCGGTGTCATCCGTGGGTGTGCCATGCACGGCCAGGATCTCGGGCGTGAACTGCAGCGTGGCGGGCAGGGCGTGCAGCACGGCGCGCTGCGCCTCGGTCAGCGCCTCGCGCGCGAAGAGACCGGCGGGCGGCATCTGTTCGGCCGGCCGGTCCACGATCCAGCGGTCGTGATTGCCGCGCACGGTGGGGATGCCGAGGTCGGCCAGCAGTTCGAAGGTCTCGCGCGGCCAGAGGGGGCCGGCCACGCAATCGCCCAGGTTGATGGTGGCATCCACGCCGCGGCTCGCGAGGTCCGAGAGCACGGCCTCCAGCGCCATGAGGTTGCCGTGGATGTCGGAGATGACGGCAAGGCGCATCAGAGGTTCCGTCGCTCGGCGCGCAGCGTCGTCAGGCCGATACCTGTCGCCTCGAAGCCACCATCCACGGCGATCACCTGGCCCGTGATGTAGCTGGCGCGCTCGGAGCAGAGGTAGAAAATCGCATCCGCCAGCTCGCTCTCCAGCCCATAACGGTTCAGCGGCATCGCGGCGTGGTAGTCGGCGCGGATCTCGGGCGTGTGGACGGCCTTGGCCATGGCGGTGTCCACCGGGCCGGGCGCCACGCAATTGGCGCGGATGCCGAGCGCGGCGAGTTCGACCGCCTGCTGCTTCGTCAGATGCATCAATGCGGCCTTGCTGGTGCCGTAGGCGACACGCAGCGTGGAGGCGCGCAGGCCCGAGATGGAGGCGATGTTGACGATGGCCCCACCCCCGCCCTCGGCCATCAGGGGGGCGGCCGCCTGCGTCATCAGGAAGGGACCGGTGAGATTGACCGCGAGGACGCGGTTCCAATCCTCCTGCGTGGTTTCCAGCAGCGGCTTGAAGATGGCGATGCCGGCGTTGTTCACCAGCGCGTCCAGCCGGCCGAAACGCTCCCGCGTGCGCCGCACGGCGTGCTCCACCGCGGCCGCGTCGGAGACATCGCAAAGCAGTTCCAGCACGGGAGAAGCCAAGGGGCCGGAAAGCGAGGCCACGCCGCTCGCCAGTACATCGGGATCGACGTCGAGGAGGGCGACCTGCCAGCCCTCCTCCAGGAAGCGCCGCGCGGTGGCGAGGCCGATGCCCCGTCCGCCCCCGGTGACGAGGGCGACGCGCGTGCTCATTCGCCGGCGAGGCGGAGGACCGCCTGGGGCGCGCCAAGGCGCATCAGGCCATGCACGTCAGAGGCCGAGGCGAGGCCCACCACCGCATCGGCCAGCGCGCGGGCGCCCTCAGCCCCAAGCACGGCATCGGCCAGGCCATGGAACTTGGCGCGCAGCTCGGCCTCGGTCAGGAAGTTGGCCGGCTCGCCCTTGGGCACGACAACCTTCTTCACGAAGGTCTGACCACGGGCGCGGATGGTGAGCTTGCCCGACATGTTGGCCGGGAACTCGGCCTGGATCTCGGGGTCTTCCTCGCACGTGATCTTGGGCATGAGCGCGCGCAACTCGGGCGCGTCCATCTTCGGGTAGCTGTCCCAGCCGAAATGGCCGTGGGCCAGGGCGCAGGCCACGACGAAGGGGCCAGAGAACTGGCCATCCACCACGTTCTTCGGATTCTGCTTGTAGGCGAGCGGCGCGCCCACCAGGAGCATGCCCTTGTTGGGCAGCCCCATGGTGACGCTCTCGATCTCCTCGGCCTTCAGATTGTGCTCGGCGCGCAGCGCCAGCGCCGCATCCACATTGGCATGGCCGTAGCGGCAGGACGGATAGGGCTTTACCGCCGTCTCCATCAGCTCGAACTCTTTCCCGAGATTGCGGATCGCGCGCTCGGGGTTGGGGTTCGGTGCATAGGCGCGCAGGAAGCCGGCCTTGCCCTCCAGCGCCTCAGTGGCGCCACGGAAGCCCTCGCGCGCCAGGAGTGCGGCGGAGAGGCCGGCCATCGCGGCCCAGCCCACCTGGAAGCGCTTGGTCCAGGCGCCGTTGGCGAGGAACTGCAGGCTGCCGGCGGACTGGCTGAGCGCAATGCCCAGCGCATCGGCGATTTGCGCCTCGGAGAACCCGAAAACTCGGCCAGCGGCGACGGCGCCACCGAAGACGCCGCAGGTGGCCGTCGGGTGGTAGCCGCGGTCGTAATGGTCGCCGCCGGGCAGCGCCACGGCCAGGCGGTTCGTCACCTCATAGCCCGCCACGATGGCGGCGATGATGTCCTTGCCCGAGGCGCCGCAGATCTCGGCGGCGGCGAGTGCGGCCGGGATCACGGGGGCGCCGGGGTGCAGCGTGCCGGCGGCGTGCGTGTCGTCGAAGTCGAGGCTGTGGGCGAAGGCGCCATTCAGCAGCGCGGCCCCGGCGGGGGACCAGCGGCTCGTCTCGCCGAAGACGGCATGGTTGCCATGGCTGAGACCCATCGCCTGGGCGGCGGCCATCAGCGGCAGGCTGCTCTCGGCGTCATGCCGGCCGCGGACGATGTTGCCCAGGAGGTCGAGGATCAGGAAGCGCGTGCGCGCCTCGACCTCGGCGGGCAGGTCCTCATGACGGATATTCGCGGCATAGCGGGCGAAGGCGGCGGTCACGGCGGTCATGGCGTTGTCCTCGGGAGCGTTTCGCCGATCAAACCATAGCCCTCGCGAAGCGACCAGACGCCATGCGCCTTCGCGATGGCCGACCATGGCACTTGCGCGTTGCGGCGGGGGGCGGGAAATGGCACCAAGCCCGGCATGTTCAAGCGCCGTGTCCTGCCTGCCGGATTCGTGGCCCTGCTGGGTTCCCCGGCCCTGGCCCGCAATGCCCTCGGGCAAGGCAGCTTTGAGGCCTTCCTGGAGGGCGTCCGCACCGAGGCGCGCCGCGCCGGCGTGCGGCCAGCGACCTTGAACCGGGCACTCAACGGCCTGCGTCCGAATGAACGCGTGCTGGAGCTGGATCGCCGGCAGGCCGAATTCACGCAGACATGGCCGCAATACCGCGATGCGCGGCTCTCGCCCGCGCGCATCGAGGCCGGGCGGCGCGCCTATGCCGACAACCGGACCCTGCTGGAGAGCATCCAGGCGCGTTACCGCGTGAGCGCGCGGGTCGTCGTCGCCATCTGGGGCATGGAGACGAACTACGGCGGCTTCACCGGCAATTTCAACGTGATCGAAGCGCTGGCGACGCTCGCCTGGGAGGGGCGCCGCGCCGCCTTCTTCCGGGCCGAGTTACTGGCTGCCCTGCGCATCCTGGATGCCGGCAACGTCAGCTTCGAGCGGATGCGCGGCAGCCATGCCGGCGCCATGGGCCATCCGCAATTCATGCCGACGAGCTTCGAGCGGCTGGCTGTGGATTTCGACGGCGACGGCAAGCGCGACATCTGGGACAACAAGGCCGATGCGCTGGGCTCCATCGCCAACTACCTGGCCCGGAGTGGCTGGCGGGAAGGGGAGGTCTGGGGCTTCGAGGTGCTGCTGCCGCGCGGCTTCGATACCAGCCTTGCCGATCACCGGCAGATGCGCGCCATGGCCGAATGGGCGCGGATGGGCGTGACCCGCGCCAGCGGCGGCGGCCTGCCGGGCAGCCCAGGTGAATGGGCAGTCGTGATTCCTGGTCTGTCTCGAGGCGATGACCAGTCCTTCATGGTCGGCGTGAACTTCATGGCGATCCGGCGCTACAACCCGTCCAACTTCTACGCGACGGCCGTGGGATTGCTGTCGGATCGAGTGGCGTGAGGCTTTTAATCCTTGGGCTTTTGGTCCTTGCAGGTTGTACGGCCGCGCCACAACCTCAGCCGCGCTATGTTCTCGGCGAGCCTTACCGGGCCGGCGGCCTCTGGTCCTACCCCAAGGAAGAATTCGCGCTGGATGAAAGCGGCATCGCTGCCATCATGCAGCGCGCCCAGGGCCTGACCGCGAATGGCGAGGCGCGTGACCCGGCGGGCATGGTCGCCGCGCACCGGACGCTGCAACTCCCGGCCATCGTGACCGTCACCAACCTGGACAATGGCCGCTCGCTGCGGCTTCGGGTGCATGATCGCGGGCCGGCCGAGGCAGGGCGCGTGATCGCCGTCTCGCCCCGCGCCGCGCAGCTTCTGGGCGCTGCCGGACCCTTCCGGGCGCGTGTCGTGGTGGACGGCAATGCCTCCCGCGCCGCGATCGAGGGACTGGCCGGCCAGGCGGCGCCTCTGCCCATCGCCACGGCGCCGGTCGGCCGGGTGGAGCGCGAATCCCTCGCTCCGCCGGAGGGGGCGCGCGGGGCGGCGCAACCGGTTCAGGCGGCAGCAAGGCCCGCGAACGAGGTGACCACCAGCCTCCGTGAGCCGGAACGCCTGCCGGAACAGGTGATCCAGGGCTCGCCCAACCCAGGGCGCATCTGGCTCGAAGCCGGGCGCTTCTTCCGCCGCGATCTCGCCCAGGCGCAGGCCGCGCGGATCGGTGGCAGGGCAGAGGCCGTCGGGCCGCCGGGCCGGCAGCAGCAATGGCGCGTCCGCTCCGGGCCCTATGCCAGCATCGCCGAGGCGGATGCGGCGCTCGCCCGCGCCATCGCTCTGGGTCAGCCTGATCTGCGGCTTGCGGTGGACTGAAGCCGCAGCGTATTGCCTGGACCTGTCGCCAAGGGAATCGAGATGTTTCGCCGGACCATGATCGGCGCCTCCGCCGGGCTCGGGCTTGCCGCCCCGGCGCTGGCGCAGAACCGCCCGCCCGCACAGCCGCAGCGGCCGCAGCCCGCGCGCCCCGCCGGCCCGCCCAGTTCACCTGCGCAATCGCCGATCGGGCCGGTGGACACCATCGCGCGCTCGGTCCTGCTGCTGGATTTCGAGACGGGGGCGACGCTGCTGAACAAGCAGGCGGATGAGCGCATGCCCCCCGCCTCCATGTCCAAGCTGATGACCATGTATGCCGTGTTCGACCAGGTGAAGGCGGGCCGGCTGCGCATGGATCAGTCGCTGACGGTGAGCGAGGCCGCCTGGCGCATGGGCGGCTCGAAGATGTTCCTGGAGCGCGGCAGCACCGCAACCGTCGAGGAGCTCTCGCGCGGCGTCATCATCCAGTCCGGAAATGATGCCTGCGTGGTGCTGGCCGAGCACATCTCAGGCTCCGAGCGCGCCTTCGCCGAGATGATCACCAGCCTTGGGCGACAGATCGGCCTCACCTCCAGCACCTTCCGCAACGCCACCGGCTGGCCGGATCCGGAGCATCGGATGACGGCTCGGGACCTCGCCACCCTGGCGCGGCGCATCATCGTGGACCATCCGGAATTCTACCGCTTCTACAGCGAGCGCAGCTTCCGCTGGAACAACATCACGCAGGAGAACCGCAATCCTCTTCTGGGCCGCGTCGCCGGCGCCGATGGGCTGAAGACCGGCCATACGGAGGAGGCGGGCTATGGCCTGACCGCGAGCGTGCGGCGGGGCGAGCGGCGGCTGATCCTGGTGGTGGGCGGCTTGCCCACCATGCGCGCCCGGGCCGAGGAATCCGAGCGACTGATGGAATGGGGCTTCCGCGAATTCGACAACGTCGTCCTCTTCCGCGCCGCCGACACGATCGAGGAGGTACCGGTGCACCTGGGCGATCGCCGGACCGTGCCGCTGATCGGCGGGCGGGAGGTGGTGGCGACCGTCCCCCGCGGGTGGCGGGACAGCCTGCAGGCGCGCATCCGCTACGAGGCGCCGGTGCCCGCGCCCGTGGTCAAGGGCCAGGAACTCGGCCGGCTCGAGATCTCGGGGCGAGGCGTGCCGCCCATGACCCTTCCGCTTTATGCCGGTGCTGATGTGGAACGGCTGGGCGTTCTGGCCCGGATTCCTGCCGTGATCGGACAGATGATGGGCGGGCGGATTTGAGTCCCAGACTCATCACATTCGAAGGCGGCGAAGGCTCAGGAAAAACAACCCAGGTAAAATTTCTGGCCGCTTGGCTCGCAGAGTCTGGGTATTCGGTCCTTCGGACGCGGGAGCCGGGCGGCTCCGCGGGAGCGGAGGCCATCCGTGGCCTGCTCTTGGGACGTTCGGGCTGGGACCCGGTGGCCGAGATGGCCCTTCACTTCGCCGCCCGGCGCGAGCATTGGGCCAAGACCATCGCGCCGAGTCTGGCGGCCGGCAGTTTCGTGGTCTGCGACCGCTTCTTTGACAGCACTTTGGCTTACCAAGTGGCCGGACAGGGCGCGCCACGCCGGACCTGGGAGCAGTTGCGGGCCGCCACGCTGGGCACGGCGGCGCCCGACCTGACACTTTACCTCGACATCCCGGTGGAACTCGGCCTGGCACGCGCCATGGCGCGCGGGGATGCCAACCGGTATGACCGGCTCGGTCTCGATTTCCACGAGCGGATCAGGCAGTCCTTCCTGTCACAGGCTGCGGCCGAACCCGGCCGGATCGCGGTGCTGGATGCATCACGCCCGCTCGCAGAGGTCTCTGCGGCCGTGATCGCCGTGGCGCGCGGAAGGTTGGGCATGCCGTGATTCCGCCCCGTGGGAATCCGGTCCTTGTGGGACACGAGCAGGCTGCAGCCGGCCTTGCCGCGGCGGCGCAGTCCGGCCGGCTGCATCACGCCTGGCTCTTCTGCGGCCCGCCTGGCATTGGCAAGGCCACGCTCGCCTATCGCTTCGCGCGCTGGCTGCTGGCCGGCCAACCGCCCGCTACCGAAGCCCTGCATGTTCCCGAGACGGACCCGGTGTTCCGCCGCGTTGCGGCCGGCAGTCATCCGGACCTCATGGTGTTGGAGCCGCAGGCGGAGCCCGGCAAGCGGCGCATCATCAAGGTGGAGGAGGCGCGGGAGGCCCGGGCCTTCCTGAACTTCACCGCGGCCGAAGGCGGATGGCGCGTGGTCGTCATGGACGAGGTGGAGGCGATGGAGGCGGCCTCTGCCAACACCATCCTGAAAACGCTGGAGGAGCCGCCACCGCGCACTGTCCTGCTGCTGATCACCGCCTCGCCCGGCCGGCTTTTGCCCACCATCCGCAGCCGGTGCCGGCGGCTCGACCTGTTCGGCCTGGACGACGCGGCAATGGAGCGGCTGCTCTCGGGCTGGCTGCCGGACCTGTCGCGGATGGACCGGATGGAACTGATCCGCCTGGCGGAGGGTTCGCCCGGCCGGGCGCTGGAATTGGCGCAAGGGGAGGGGGTGGAGCTCGCCCGCCTCGCCGACGCCACGCTTCGGGATCTTCCGCGCGGCCTGGCCGCCCATGCGCTGGCGGACCGCATCGCGGGACGCGAGGCGGCCCTGGCCTTCCCGGCCTTCTTCAACCTGCTGCTGCGTGGCCTTTCTCAGGCGGTGCGGGCGGCCGCGCGGGGCGAGGCGCCTGCGCCCTGGCTCAACCCGCGCCCGCTGACCGAGTGGGTCGAAGCGGCTGAGGCCGTTGGCAAGCTCGTCCAGGAGACGGAGCGCCTCTCGCTGGACCGGCGCCAGGCGGTTCTCGTCGCGATGGACACCTTGCGGGGGCGCTAGAGGCGCTTCATAGGTCAGGCATGAGCCCGATCTACCTGACCACTCCCATCTATTATGTGAATGACAAGCCGCATATCGGCCATGCCTATACGAGCCTGGCGACCGATGTGCTGGCCCGCTGGCACCGGCTGGCGGGGCGGGAGGTCTATTTCCTGACCGGCACGGATGAGCACGGGCAGAAGGTGGAAAAGGCCGCGCAGGATGCCGGCGAGGCCCCCCAGGCCTTCACCGACCGTGTGAGCCAGGCCTTTCGCGACCTGACGCACACCATGGGCTTTTCCAATGACGGCTTCATCCGCACGACGGAGAAGCGCCATTACGAGGCCTGCCAGGCGCTGTGGAAGCGGCTGGCCGAACGTGGGCAAATCTATCTCGGCGCCTATGAGGGCTGGTACGCGGTACGCGACGAAGCCTTTTACGGCCCCGACGAGCTGACCGAGCGGGATGGCGTGAAATACGCCCCCTCGGGCGCGCCGGTGGAGTGGGTGAGGGAGCCTTCCTACTTCTTCCGTCTCTCAGCTTGGGCTGACAAGTTGCTGGAATACTACGAGATCAATCCGGATTTCATCGCGCCTTCCAGCCGCCGCAATGAGGTGATCAGCTTCATCAAGTCCGGCCTCTCGGACCTCTCCATCTCGCGAACCTCCTTCCGCTGGGGCGTGCCGGTGCCGGGAGATGAGGCGCATGTGATGTATGTGTGGCTGGATGCCCTCACAAATTACATCACGGCCATGGGGTATCCCGATGAAAACGCTGCACTCTGGAAGTTCTGGCCGGCCGATGTTCATTTCGTCGGCAAGGATATCCTTCGCTTCCACGCCATCTATTGGCCGGCCTTCCTCATGGCGGCCGACCTGCCGCCGCCGAAGCGCGTCTTCGCCCATGGCTGGTGGACCAATGAGGGGCAGAAGATCAGCAAATCCCTGGGGAATGTGATTGATCCTCTCGCCCTGGTGGAGGAGTTCGGGCTCGATCCCGTGCGCTACTTCCTGCTCCGCGAAGTGCCCTTCGGCCAGGATGGCGATTTCGCACGCGGCGCCCTGGTGAACCGGTTGAATGGCGAATTGGCGGATGTGCTTGGCAACCTGGCCAACCGCACGCTCTCCCTCATCCAGCGCAATTGCGAGGGTAAGCTGCCCGCGCCCGCGGCGCCGGCAGAGGCGGATGGCGCGCTGCTTGACCCGCTGACGAGTCTGCCCGAGACGGTCGGCAAGCTGCTGGAAAGCCAGCAATACCACCTGGCGCTGGAGGAGATCTTCGCCCAGGTGCGCGGCGCCAATGGCTACATCACCGTCCAGGCGCCCTGGGCCCTGAAGAAGACCGACCCCGTACGGATGGCCGTGGTCCTGCGCCACCTGCACACGGCGTTGCGCGCCTATGCGACCGTGCTGCAGCCTTTCATGCCGGGCAGCATGGCGGCGCTGCTCGACCAGTTGGGCGTGCCGCCAGACGCGCGCAGCCTCGCCGCCTTGGCCCTTCCGCTGCCAGAGGGGCATATGCTGCCGCCTCCATCTCCCTTGTTCCGCAAGGTTGAGAGCGTCGGTTAACATTCTGATGATCATCGATTCACACTGCCACCTGGACTACTTCGCCGAGACCGAGATCGAGGAGATCCTGGCGCGAGCGGCTGCGGCCGGCGTGACGCGCATGGTCACGATCGGCACCTCTGTGCCCCAGGCGGCGGCTGTGCGGGCCTTGGTGGAGCGCTTCCCGCAGGTCTGGGGCACGGTCGGCGTTCATCCGCACCGCGCGGCCGAGGGCGTGATGCCGAGTGTCGAGGAGCTCGTCGCCTTGGCGGATCACCCTCGCATCATCGGCCTGGGCGAAAGCGGGCTGGACTATTTCTACGACAAGTCGCCGCGGGAGGTTCAGCAGGAGGGATTTCGTCGCCATTGCCGCGCCGCGCGGGAGTCCCGTCTGCCGCTTGCCATCCATGCGCGCGAGGCGGATGACGACATCACGCGGATCCTGGCCGAGGAGCGGGCAGGGGGCGCCTTTCCCTTCCTCCTGCACTGCTTTAGCTCAACACCGCAACTTGCTGATTCAGCGGTGGAGATGGGTGGTTACATCTCCTTCTCCGGCATCCTGACCTTCCCGAAATCCGCCGAACTGCGCGAGGTCGCCGCGCGGCTGCCGCTCGATCGTCTGCTGCTCGAGACGGATTCGCCCTACCTCGCGCCCGTGCCGCTCCGCGGAAAACGTTGCGAGCCCGGCTTCACCGCGCATACCGCTAAGGTCCTGGCCGAATGTCGCGGCGTGAGCGTCGAGGAGATCGGGCGGATCACCAGCGAGAATTTCCATCGCCTCTATCCCAAGGCCACATGAGCCAGGGGCTGAGGGTCACGCTGCTCGGCACAGGGCCCTCGCAAGGGGTACCGGCCGTGGGAGGCCCCGACGGGGCTGGCCAATGGGGAGAATGCGATCCCACCGAGCCCCGCAATCGGCGCATGCGGACCTCAGCGCTGGTGCAGTCCGCCGATGGCCGAGCCTTGCTGGTGGATGCGGGGCCCGATGTCAGGACCCAGTTGCTGGGCGCACGCGTCACGCGCCTGGATGCGCTGCTGGTCACCCATGCCCATGCCGACCACATCGCTGGCCTGGACGAAATGCGGGCCATCAATCGCTCCATGGGCGCCGTCCTGCCACTCCATGCCAGCGCGACGACGCTCGCCGAGCTGAAGGCACGCTTCGCCTATGCCTTCCTGGCGCCGACCGGCTTCTTCTATCGGCCCGTGCTCGACGGGCAGGTTGTAGCCCCGGGCGGACCGGTGGCGCTGGGTGGAATCGCTTGCGAATTGCTCGACATGGATCACGGCGCCACGCGAAGCCTTGGGCTCAGGATCGGGCGCTTCGCCTACACGACTGACGTGATCCGCATGCCGGCCGAGAGCCTCGCGAAGCTGCACGGCCTCGATACCTGGGTGGTGAGCTGCATGCAGCCCGGCGACCAGAATCCGGTGCATGCCGGACTCGATCAGGTGCTGGCCTGGCGCGACGAGATCCGCCCACGACGCACGGTGCTGACGCATCTGGGGGACCGGATGGATTACGCCCGAATCTCGGCCCGGCTACCGAAGGGGGTCGAGCTCGGCTTCGACGGCCTGACCCTCGACGTGCCCGGATGAGCCCATCCACAGGCTTTTCCCCAGGGCTTTTCTTTCCATAATAAAGATTATGCGACAAATCGACCTGTGCATAACCGGAGCCGCCCATGACCGACCCCCGTCCCGCCTCTGGCCCCGCCATGCAGGCCCTGCTCGATGTGATGGCGCGGCTGCGCGATCCGGTAAGCGGCTGCCCATGGGACATCGTGCAGGATTTCGCCTCCATCGCGCCCTACACGGTGGAAGAAGCGCATGAGGTGGCGGATGTGATCCAGCGCGGGCCGGACCCGGCGGCGCTTCAGGATGAACTGGGCGATCTGCTGCTCCAGGTCGTCTATCACGCGCAGATGGCGCAGGAGCGCGGCTGGTTCCGGTTCGAGGATGTGGCCGCCGGCGTCACCGCCAAGATGATCCGCCGCCATCCGCACGTCTTCGGGAGCGCCGAGATCGCCACCGCCGAGGCCCAAACCGAGGCCTGGGAGGTTCAGAAGCTGGCCGAGCGCGCCTCAAGGGCCGAAACCGGCGTCCTTGCCGGAGTGGCGGCTGCCCTGCCCGGACTGACGCGCGCCGCGAAGCTGACCCGCCGCGCCGCCCGTGTGGGTTTCGACTGGCCGGATGCTTACGCGGTCCTGGACAAGCTCGACGAGGAAGTGGCGGAGCTTCGCGCCGAACTGCCGAGCGCCGTGCCCGGCCGCCTGGCCGATGAGGTGGGAGACCTGCTCTTCGTGCTCGCCAACCTGGCCCGGAAGCTGGATCTCGACCCCGAAAGCTGCATTGGCCAGGCCAATGCCAAGTTCGAACGGCGCTTCGGCGCGGTCGAGGCCGCGCTGGCCTCCCAAGGCCGCAGCCCGGCCGATGCCACCCTGGATGAAATGGAACAGGAATGGATTCTGGCCAAGCGGAGCGGCCTATAGTCCTAGGATTTTAACCTCTCTTCACAGGGAGAGGTATGAAGTCCTTATCGTCGCCCGGGACCTTGGCGAAGCGCCCGGCCGCCCAATCCGCCTTGGCCTGCTCGATCCGCTCCCGGCGCGAGGAGACGAAGTTCCAGAAGATGTGCCGCGGGCCGTCCATCACGGCGCCGCCCAGCAGAAGGAGGCGCGCCCCCTGCCCTTCGCCCCGGATCGAGATCCGGTCCCCCGCGCGGAACACCAGCATCCGGCCGGCGTCGAAGACCTGGCCCGCCACCGAAACGGCGCCCTGCACCACATAGGCACCACGCTCCTCGTGATGGTCAGGCAAGGGGCAGTCGGCGCCGGGCGCAAGTTCCAGATCGGCGTAGAAGAGCGGCCAATGCGTCTCGACCGGGGCTCGCTGCCCCCAGCCCTCGCCGGCCACCAGACGGAGCCGGGCGCCCTGGTCTTCGATCACGGGCAGCGCCTCGGCTGGGTGATGGGCGAAGGCGGGCGCCGTCTCCTCCAGCGAAGCGGGCAGCGCAGCCCAGGACTGGATGCCGAAGAGGCGGTTGCGATGCGCGCGCAAGCCGGGCGCGGTCCGCTCCGAATGGGCGATCCCCTGCCCCGCCGTCATCCAGTTGAGCGCGCCGGGTTGGATCGGCTGCTTGGACCCCAGGCTGTCCCGGTGCAGGATCTCGCCCTCGAAGAGATAGGTCACGGTGGAGAGGCCGATATGCGGGTGCGGCCGCACATCGAGGCCCTGCCCGGTCAGGAACTCGCCGGGGCCCATCTGGTCGAAGAAGATGAAGGGCCCGATCATCTGCCGCTCGCGTGTCGGCAGGGCACGCCGAACCTCGAACCCGCCCACGTCATGCGCGCGCGGGAGGATCACGCTCTCGATCATCGGGCAAATCCCTATCTCTGGCCGGGCCACCGTCCGCCCGATGCGGGGGGGCCCTTGGCCGCGAAGAGGCTGCCGCCATAGCCCGCGGCCTCCGGAATCCGCAGCAGGGTCCCGCCCGCGCCATCGGGCAGCGGTTCGGGCATCACGGTCACGATGGGCGTGGCGCGCGCGGTGGCGATGGCTTCCTCCGCCGCCTGGTGGCGCGCCAGACGCTCCAGGTTCAGCCGGGTCGCGAAGACGAGCGTCCGCCGTCCGGCCTCGGCCTCGGCCAGGGCGTGCCCGGGCCGGATCCAGACGGCCTCCACCGCTTCCCTCCCGTCATGGATCGCCTCCTGGCCCTCCGGGGCATGGGCCAGGAAGAAATGCGTGTCGAACCGCTTCGGGCTGTGCGCCGGCGTGATCCAATGCGCGAAGGGCGTCAGCGCCGCATGGTTCGGCCTCAGGCCCCGGGCATGCAGGTGCGCCAGAAATTCGCCCTCGGCCGGCACCTCGGGCCCGGGTGGATGCGCGAGCAGGATGCCCGACTCCTCCCAGGCCTCGCGAATGGCGGCAACGCGAAAGGCGCCGAGCGGATCATCGGCCGGGGCCAACGCCGCATCCGTCGTCTCGACGCGCCCGCCAGGGAAGACCAGAGCGCCGGAGGCGAAATCCACCTCCCGCGCGCGGGCGACCATGAGGACTTCGAGGCCCTCTCTGCCGTCGCGCAGCAGGAGGATGGTGGCGGCCGGGCGCGGCTGGACGGGTGTGCTCATCGCGCCAGTGAAGCCCAGCCAGGGCGCCCCGGCTACTCCGCCCGGATGTTGCCCTCGCGGATGATGGGCAGCCAGGTCTCATATTCGCGGCGGATGAAGGTCGCGAACTGTTCCGGCGTGCCGGGCACCACCGTGCCGGCCTGGGCGCGGAAGACCTGCTCGCGCACCTCGTCCATCGTGATGATCCGGGTGAAGACCTCGTTGATGCGGGCGACGAGGCCGGGCTCCATCCCCGCCGGCGCCACGATCCCGTGCCAGACGGCCGTGTTGTAGCCGGGCAGCGTATCGGCCAGCGCCGGAATGCCGGGCAGTGCCGGCGTGCCGCCAGGCACCGAGATGGCGATGGCCTTCGCCCTGCCTTCCCGGATCATGTTCAGCCCGGAGGAGACGGTGGGGAAGCCGAATTGCGCATCGCCGCGGATCAGCGCCGTCACCATCTCGGCGCCGCTGCGATAGGGCACGTGCACCATCTTGAGGCCTGCCCGCTTCAGGAAGAGCTCCATGAAAAGGTGGCTGCCATTGCCATTGCCGGCAGAAGAGAAGGTGAAGCCGTCCGGACGGGCGCGCGCGGCGGCGATCACTTCCGCCGCCGTCGTCGCCGTGACCGAGGGATGCGCCATGAGCACGCCGGGCAGGTTGACGAGATGCACGATGGGGGTGAAGGCCGTCATCGGGTCATAGGGCAGGCTCGGATAGAGCAGGCGGCCGATCGCGTTGGCGCCGACATCGGACATCATGAGCGTCAGCCCGTCCGGCCGTTGCTGCGCCACGAAGGCACCCGCGATGGTGCCGCCGGCCCCAGGCCGATTCTCCACCACCAGCGTCTGCCCGCCCGTGTGCTCGCCGAAACGCGCGGCCACGGTGCGGCTCAGCGTGTCCACTGCGCCGCCTGCGCCGAAGGGCACGATCAGGCGGATCGGCCGGTCAGGCCATGGGCTCTGCGCCAGCGCAGGTGCCGCGAGCAGCGTCCCGGCGGCCGCAAGAATGTTCCGGCGAGGGGTGGGGTACATGGACGTATTCTCCCGCTTGGCCCATGGAAACGTCCCGGGCCTTCTTGACCGGGGCTTTGCCCTGACCACTCTCTGCATGCAAGCATGCTCTGAGCCGATATGAGGATTTCGCTGTGACCTGGTCATTGCTCGCGCACGAGCCCGAAACCGGCAGCTTTGCGGTGGCCGTCACCACCTGCGCGCTTGCCGTCGGCGCCTCCTGCCCCTTCGTGCGCGCGGGCGTGGGCGCCGTTTCGACGCAGTCCATCACCAATCGCTATCTCGGCCCGGCCGTACTCGATGCCATGGCCCGCGGCCTTTCGCCTGCGGCCGCGATCGAGGGCGCGCTGGTGGGCGATGAGGGCAAGAACCTCCGCCAGATCCACGCGATCGACAGCCATGGCCGGAGCGCCGCCTGGACGGGGCAGAACTGCGTGGAATGGGCTGGTGCGCGTTCGGGCACCGGGTGGTCCATCGCGGGCAACATGCTCTCCGGCGAGGCCGTCATCGCGGACACGCTGGCAAGCTTCCTCGCGCGGCAGGAACTGGCCTTGCCCGAGCGCATGCTCCAGGCGCTCCAGGCAGGCGAGGTCGCGGGGGGTGACAAGCGGGGACGGCAATCGGCGGCGCTGAAGCTCATCACCTCGGAGGATTTCCCGGATATCGACCTGCGGGTGGATGACCATGCGAACCCGTTGGATGAGCTTGAGCGCCTGCTGAAGCTGTGGCGCCTGACGCGAGCCCCGGGGCTGCGCAACCAGCCGAGCCGTGCGCACCCCTCGGGCAGCACGAACATGGACGCCATCGAGGCGAACTGGCGCAAGCAGGGCCTGGATCTGAAGTTCCGCCGCTAGGCTCGGTCCCGCCTGGCGGGATGAACTGACGGCAATGGGCGCAAGCCGCCATTGCATGGGGCGAAGCCGGGCCGGTACGGTTTCGTCCGAGACCGGCCGCCCGTGCGGGCCCCGGCCGTTGGAGGTTCATCATGACCAACCAGATCGATGATGACGCCTATCCGGGCACGGCCATCGCCTATATCCGCGCCACCTGGGGGTCGCAGAGCTTCGTGGGCTCGGGCGCGCTGGTCGGCCGCAACGATGTCCTCACCGCCGCCCATGTGGTCTACAGCGCGACGTTCGGCCGCCTCGCCGACCGCATCGAAATCGCATTTTCTTACGATCCCAATGAGGGCACGCCCGCCTGGATCAACCCGGTCTGGGTCCAGTGGTACCGGGATTTCGATCCCAATCGCGATACCCGCATCTCCAGCGGGGACGGCCGGGCCGGCTCGCTCGCGGGTGCGGAACTGGATGTGGCACTCCTCTCGCTCGGCACCGCTCCCGGCGACCGCAATGGTTGGTTCGGGATGGACCCGAACAGCCAGGGCGGCTCGGTCGGCGTGATCGGCCACCCTTCGGTCTATGGCAACCGGATGATGTTCGACGCTGGGACCGCCACGAAGGACGCGGTGGACAACGTGTTCAACATCCGCTCCGACCTGGAGATCAACGGCGGCAATTCGGGCGGCCCGATCTATGTCGGCAACTACAGCATCGTCGGCGTCGTCTCGACCGCGATCGCCGCCGCCGCGCTGACCGCCCACTGGAACTGGCTCATCCCCTCCATCAGCATCAATGACGGGGAACTGACCCGCGGGCAGGACGTGTTCCGTTTCTACAATGCGAACACCGGCGCCCATTTCTTCACCGCCAGCATGATCGAGGCGCGTGACGTGGCCGGAGGCTCATCGGGCTATGCCTATGAGGGGCTGGCCTTCGGGACGCTGGCGACGGCAAGCACCGGCATCCCCGTCTATCGCCTCTACAACTTCGACACGGGGCGGCATTTCTACACGGCGAGCCGGAGCGAGATGCTGGGCCTCGACGCGCGGCGCGAATGGGCGCTGGAGAACACCGCCTTCTACGCCTATGGCAGCGGCGGCGCCGGGCGGGACGAGATCTACCGGTTCTTCAACACGAAGACGGGCGTGCACCTCTACACCAACTCGGAGAATGAGCGGGACACCATCATCGCGTCCAATCCCGTCTTCAAATACGAGGGCATCGCCTACTACACCGACCTCGCCTGGTAGCTGGCCCGGCTTGCCGCGTGCCGGGCGGTCTGAGACAGTCCGGCCGCGACACAGCCGAAGAGATGTCCACTGATGGATGCCGTGACCCCTGGCCCCCTGCCCCAGGCCGATGCCCTTGCTCTGCGCTATGGCGCTGACGCGATCCCTGCCGCTGGCCCGTGGAACGACCATATCGCGCTGCTGCTCTCGCACCGCTCGGTGCGCGGCTACCGGCCGGATGCGCTGCCGGAGGGCACGCTCGAGACGCTGATCGCCGCCGCGCAATCGGCCGCCACCAGCTCCAACCTGCAGACCTGGTCGGTCGTCGCGGTGCATGACCCGGCGGCGCGGGCGGCCATGGCCAAGGCGGCCGGCAACCAGAAGCATATCGAGCAATGCCCGCTCTTCCTCGTCTGGTGCGCCGATGTCTCGCGCAATGCGCGCCTGGGCGTGCAGGAGGGCGTGGACCTGCCCACCCTGCCCTATCTCGAGACCTTCCTGGTCGCCGCCATCGATGCGGCGCTGGCCGCGCAGAACGCCGTGGTGGCCGCCGAGTCGCTCGGTCTCTCCACCGTGTATATCGGCGCGCTGCGCAATGATCCGGCGCTGGTGGCCGAGCTCCTCGGCCTCCCGGCCGGCGTGATGGGCGTCTTTGGCCTTTGCGTCGGCTATGCGGCGCCGGGCGTGACCAATGAGGTGAAGCCGCGCCTCGCGCAGCCCGCCATCCTCTTCCATGACCGCTACGATGCCTCGGGCGAGCCCGCGCTGCGCGCCGCCTATGACGCGAAGATGGCCGAGTTCTCGAAGCGCAATGAGATGGCCGCCACAAGCTGGAGCCAACGCGTCATCGCCCGCATGGGCAAGCTCACCGCCATGGGCGGGCGCGACAAGCTCTCGGACGTGCTGCGCGCACTGGGCTTCCCGCTGCGCTGAACCTGCCCAGAATTTCACTCGCCAAGGCAGGCGCGGGCCGCGACACTCCCTGAAAAGACTGAGGGAGTGACGCGTGCAAGTAACCGACCGGATCACCGGCGGCGTGCTGGTGGCCTTGGGTGCGGCCGCGGCCTGGTTCGGCTCGCGCCTGCCGGCCGTGCCCGGACAGGATATCGGGCCCGCCGCCTTTCCCATGCTGATCGGCTTCGGGCTCATCTGCTGCGGCGCGCTCATCGCGCTCGGCGTCGGCCAGAGCTTCGAGGCGCCCGAACCGGCCGAGCCCTCCTCGGCACCAAAGCCGCGCCTGGGCGCCGTCGGCGTGATCATCCCGCCGGCGCTGCTGCTCTTCTACGCCTATGCCTCCGAGACGCTGGGCTTCCTGTTGACGGCCTTCATCATGGTGCTGGTGGCGGGCCTCGCCCTTGGCTCGCGCCTTTCCATCGCCATCCCGGTGGCGATCGGCGGGCCCATCCTCGTGCATCTCGCCTTTGCCAAGCTGCTCCGGGTGCCGCTGCCCCAGGGCCTGATCCCGGCGCCCTGGTAGCATGGAGCCCTTCCTCGAAGGCCTGCGCCTCGTCCTCGCGACCGATGTGCTCATCGCCATCCTGGCCTCGGCCGTCTATGGCCTGGTGGTGGGCTCGTTGCCCGGGCTGTCCGCGACAATGGCGACCGCGCTGCTGGTGCCCGTCACCTTCTGGCTCTCGCCCATCGCGGCCATCGCCACGATCATCACGGCCTCCGCCATGGCGATCTTCTCGGGCGACATTCCGGGTGCCTTGCTGCGCATCCCCGGTACGCCGGCCTCCGCCGCCTACACGGACGAGGCCTATGCGCTGACCCGCAAGGGCCAGGCGGAACTGGCGCTCGGCGCCGGCCTCTGGTTCAGCGCCATCGGCGGGATCGTCGGCACCATCTCGCTCATGCTGCTGGCGCCGGCGCTGGCCGAGATCGCCCTCTCCTTCTCGACCTATGAGTATTTCTGGCTCGCCCTGCTCGGGCTGATGTGCGCCACGCTCGTCGCGCGCTCCTCGCCCATCAAGGCCATCGCCTCCATGCTGCTTGGACTGCTCATCGCCTGCATCGGGATGGAGAACCCGGCCGGCACGCCGCGCTTTACCTTCGGCATCCCGGACCTGCTGGGCGGCATCGAGCCCATCCCTGCCCTGGTCGGCGTCTTCGCCGTCAGCGAGGTGATGCGCGCCATGGCCGAGGCCGAGCCGCCCAAGCTGCCACGACGGCGTTTCGGCTCCATCCTCGCCAATCAATGGTTCCTGACGAAGAAATACCAGTTCCAGATGTGGCGGGGGAACTTCGTGGGCATCATCATCGGCGTGCTGCCCGGAGCGGGCGCCGACATGGCGGCCTGGGTCAGCTATGCGATGGCGAAGAAATTCTCGAAGGAGCCGGAGAAATTCGGCACCGGCCACCCGGAAGGCCTGGTGGAGGCCGGTGCCTCCAACAACGCCTCGCTCGCCTCGGGCTGGGTCCCTTCCCTGCTCTTCGGCATCCCCGGCGACACCATCACCGCCATCGCCATCGGTGTGCTCTACATGAAGGGGCTCAACCCTGGGCCCACGCTCTTCACCGAGCGGGCCTCGTCCATGTACGCGCTCTACATCATCTTCATCCTGGCCAACATCATCATGATCCCGCTTGGCATCATGATGATCCGTGCCGCCTCCACCGTGCTGCGCGCGCCGCGCTCGGCCGTGATGCCGGTGATCCTGCTGCTTTGCGCCGTGGGCTCCTTCGCCACCGGCAACAACCTCTTCGCCGTGCTGCTGGTGGCGCTCTTCGGCGTGCTCGGCTTCGTCATGGAGAAGAACGGCTATCCGGTCGCCGCCCTCGTGCTCGGCATCGTCATGGGCAGCATGCTGGAACAGAACTTCGTCACCAGCCTCATCAAGTCCGACGGCGATGTGCTGCCCTTCTTCGAGCGGCCCGTCTCCTCCTTTCTCGCGGCGCTGACCTTCAGCGCGCTGCTCTGGCCGCTCCTTGCCTGGATCTGGATGCGCCTGTCACGGCGCCGTTCGCCTGCCTGAACCAACACAGCAACATCTAGGGAGACACGACATGATCATCACCTCACGCCGCCTCATCCTCGGCGCCACGCCGGCCCTGATCGCCGCCCCCGCGCTCGCCCAGCCGCGCTGGCCGGTGCGCCCGGTGCAACTCCTCTGCCCATGGGCGGCCGGTGGCGGCACCGATGCCGTGGTGCGCATCATCGCGAACCTGCTGGAGAAGGAATTGGGCCAGCCCTTCAACGTGATCAACCGCACCGGCGGCTCGGGCGTCGTCGGCCACGCCGCCATCGCGCAAGCCGCGCCCGATGGCTACACGCTCGGCATGATCACGGCCGAAATCTGCATGCTGCACTGGCAGGGCCTGACCGAACTCACCTTCCGCAACTACACGCCGCTCGCGCTCATGAACAACGACCCGCCGGGGATCCAGGTCAATGTCAACGCACCCTACCGCGACGTCGGTCAACTCGCCGAGGCCATCCGCACGAGCCGCCCGGGCCAGCTGAAATCCAGCGGCACCGGCCAGGGCGGCATCTGGCACCTCGCGCTTGCCGGCTGGCTCATGGCCATGCGCCTGCCCGCCAACCACGTCCGCTGGGTGCCCTCCAACGGCGCGGCGCCGGCCATGCAGGACCTGGCCGCCGGCGGCCTCGACTTCACCACCAACTCCGTCGTCGAAGCCCGCGCCATGCTGGACGCGAACCGCGCCCGCGCGCTCGCCGTCATGTCCAACGAACGCCTCGGCGCCTTCCCGAACATCCCGACGCTGAAGGAGGCGATGAACATCGACTACGCGACCGGCGCCTGGCGCGGCATCGCAGGCCCGCTCAACATCCCGGCCGAAGCCCGCACCACCATGAACGCCGCCCTGGGCCGCGTCTTCCGCTCGGCCGAATACAGCGAATTCATGAACAACCGCGGCTTCGGCATGAGCTACGCCGATGCCGACGGCTTCGCCCGCCACCTCGCCGCCGCCGACGCCTCCCTCGGCGACGCGATGAAAGCGGCCGGCCTGGCACGCAGCTGACGCTCGGGCGCGACCTTGAGAGGGGCTTTGCCCCTCTCAAACTCTCCCCACCAAAGGCCGGGGGCCTTTGGAAACCTGGATGGGGCTTGTTGGGAGAGGGGCGTCATGGGCGCGCCCTCGATCACACGCGCACCATGCCTCTCTCCCAACAAGCCCAGCGCATCGGGTCCAGGGGCCTCGGCCCCTGGTGGAGGGAGGTCTGGAGGGAGGCGAAGCCTCTCTCCAGGATGCCCTGGCCTCACCCGCGCGCGGGCGGGCCGGCTTGCTCGCGGGCGCGGGCGGCGCTGAGGGCGCGGCGGATGTCTTGTTCGCACTTGGCGAGTTCCGCTTCGGCGGTTCGGCGTTGCGCCTTGGCTTCGTCGGCGATGCGCAGGCTGTCTTCGATCGTGCCGACGAGGGCGGCATTGGCCTGCTTGATGGCGTCCATGTCGAAGGTACCCCGTTCCAGCTCGCGGCGGGCTTCGGCGTTGCCGGTGCGCAGCGTTTCGGCATTGGCGACGAGGAGCTTGTTGGTGAGGTCGGTGGCGGCCTTCACCGCCTGGCCGGCCTCGCGCATGCGGTGGATGGCGAGAGCTTGCGCCAGTTGCTGGGACCAGAGCGGGACGGTGTTGGCCAGCACCGACTGGATCTTGGCGGAGAGCGCCTTGTCATTCTCCTGGATGAGGCGGATCGAGGGCAGCGCCTGCATGGCGACCTGGCGCGTGAGGCGCAGGTCATGGACGCGGCGTTCCAACTCGTCGCGGGCGGCGCGGCCGTCGCGCAGCGCCTGCGGGGCGAGCGGGTCGCCTTCCTTCAGCGCGGCGGCTTCGAGGGCGGGGATGGTGACGCTGTCGGTGTGCTTCAGCACGCGTTCGCCGGCCTCGATGTGGTCGGCCAGCGCGTGGAACCAGTCCAGGGTGGCGGTGTAGAGGCGCTCCAGGCGTTCCACGTCTTCCAGCAGCTTGGTGCGGTGCTGGTCCAGCTTGTCGCCGATGACCTGCACCTGGTCGCGCACGCCCTCATAGCGCTGGACGATGGCGGTGGCTTCCGAGCCGGCCTTGTTGAACAGGCGCTGGAAGAAGCCCGGCTTCTCGGCGAGGTTCGTCACGTCGAAGCCGCGCAGGGCCGTGAGCATGGAGGAAAGGGTCTGCCCCGCCTCCCCCGTCTCGCGGTTCTGGGCCCCTTCCAGCATGGCATCGGCGGCGGCCTGGGCGCGGCTTTGCGCGGCGGCGCCGAAGCGCAGGATGGTGCCGGGGTCCTTCAGGTCGATCGCGGCGGCGAGGCGCGTCACTTCCTCTTCGCGGATCGGCTGCCCCGTGGGTTGGATATCGCTCATGGTTCCTCCTGGCGCAGCCGTTCGGCCAGCACCTTCACCTGGATTTCAAGCGCCTCGCTCTCGGCCATGCGCAATTCGCTGCGCAGCTTGCGCGCGGAGGCGGTGAGGTCGGTGAGCAGGCTGGGCAGGGTTTCGGGCGGGGCCGCACCCGCCTCCAGCCGGTCCACGATGCGCGAGAGGCCGTCGAGATGCACGGCCAGGAAGCGGCGGGCTTCGTGCAGTCGGGCCGGCCGGGCCTCGAGGTCCTCGACGACACCCTGCATCGCGCCCGCGGCCTCCAGCAGCAGCGTGCCGAGCGGCAGGCGCGGGGCGGCGGCCGCGATGCGGGAGAGTTGCGCGCGCGGGCCGTCCAGCGGGTCGGGCCGGGCGGGTTCAGGCGGTGGCGGCGGGGCCGCTGCCTCAGGCAGATCGGCGGTCAGCAGGCGCACGCCGAACCAGGCGCCGAAGCCGAGGCCGACCGCGATGGGCGGCGTGATGCCGGCGGCGAGGCCCGCGGTCAGGCCGGCCGCCACACCGAAGAGTTGCGCCCCCTTGCGCCGGCGCCCCTGGGCCATGAGCGCGGCCGCATACCAGGCGAGGCCGAGGCCGAGCAGCGCGCCAACCAGCCGCGTGCCGCCGCCGCGGATGATCTCGACCGGCACATCGAGGAAGAGCGGCCAGAAGAACATCGGCAGCAGCCAGACGCGCCAGCCGAAGACCGGCTGCTGCGTTGCCGCGCGGATCTGCCGCTTCACGGCGCCCTTGATGTCCATGGTCAGCGGAACAGCGCGATGGCCGCAGGCAGCCAGGCGCATAGGCCAAGCAGCCCAAGGCCCAGCACCACGCGCATCGGCACCGGCATGCTGGCGATCAGGCGATCCGGCGAGGGGCGTTCCTTCGGCATGCGGTGAAGATCGCCATGACGCCCGCGCGTTGCAAGGCTTGGCCTTCTGCCAAGGGGACCAGCCGGAGGGTTTTTGCCAGGATCGCATGATGTCAACGCCGTCAACATAAGCGTCACATGGGATGCGCCCCGCCCCGCCGTCAAGGGGGCGCGGGGCGGAGTTCGCCGATCAGGCGTGGGATTTCCGAGCGGAAGGGAAAGAAGCCCCGCTGCGCCAACGGCCAGCAGGCCTCGTCCCAATCGCGACGGAGGCGGTGCAGGGTGAGGCCCTCGGCGGCGCAGAGCTTGCCGACCTCCTCCAGCGCGGAGGCCGTCCAGCCGACCGGTGCCCAGGGTGTCACGATCCGCGTCACGCCGAGGGAGCGCGCCCAGCCCACCACTTCCGCCGGTGCGAGGATGCGCCGCCCGCCCTCCGCCAGGGCGGCGGCGGTGAAGTCGGCCGCCACGCGCCCCTGCGGGAAGCGGCTGCGCGGGGCGCTGTCGGCCAGTGCGGCCATGCCCACCACTTCATGGTCTTCGGTACGGAAGCCAAGGTCATCGGCGTGGAGCAGCAGCGCCACGCGCCCGCCTGGTCGCGCGTCGCCCGCACGCAGGCGGCCGGCTGGCGGCGGTGGCGGCGCCGCGATGGGCTGCGCCGCCTCGTCGAGCTGCCTGCGTGGGTTGAAGCGGCCATTGGTGTAGCGCGCGATGTTCTCGGCGCGTGCCAGGTAGTGCTTGCCCGGCGTCTGGATGCCGGCGACCCAGCGCCAGGAGAGCGTGTTGGAGGCGGGATCGGCGTCGCTGAGATGTGCCAGGAAGAACTCCGCCCCCAGTTCCCAAGGCAGGCGCAGGGTGAAGATCCAGATGCTGGCGAACCACATGCGGGTGTGGTTGTGCAGCCAGCCGGTCTCGACCAGCTCGCGCGCCCAGGCGTCGAAGCAGGCGATGCCGGTCTCGCCCGCCATGGCGGCAGCGAGGCCCGGCGGTGCCTCCATCCGCGCGACCGCCTGGCGATAGTCGCGCCACATCCCCGGGCGCAGCTCCAGAAAGCCCTTCCAATAGGAGCGCCAGAACACCTCCTGGATGAATTTCTCGGCCCGCGCGGGGCCATGGGCCGCGAGGGCGGCACCCACCAGTTCGGCTTCCGTGATGAGGCGATGCCGCACATGCGGCGAGAGGGCGGAAACGCAGCGCGCCTCTGGTCCGCCATCGGTGTTGCGCAAGCCCGCATAGTCGCGGCCCATGCGCGGGGCGAATTCGGCAAGGCGCGCCAGGGCGGCGGCGCGGGTGGGTGCGGCGATCATCCGCCCCAACTGGGGCGGATCGCCGATCCCGCAACCTCAGGCGAAGGCGATGCGCAGCAGCAGGAGCAGCGGTGCGAGCCCCAGCACGGTGAAGGTCAGCGCCATGCCCAGCTGGCGCTGCTTCAGGTTCTCCGGCTCGCGCGAGATGCCCATGGCATGCGCCACGCGCCCGGCGAGCGCGAGCCCGCCCAGCGCATGCAGCAGGAAGGGCCCGGTGCCGGCCAGTTCGAGCAGGCCGAGCAGGATCAGGATCATCGGCGCGTATTCGACGAAATTGCCCTGGGCGCGGCTGGCGCGCAGCAGGCGGATGTCGTCGCCCAGGCCGATGGCGACACGCGCGGCGACGCGTGCGCGGATCACCTGCACCGAGAGCGCGAAGAGCAGCAGCCCGAAGAAGGCCGCGTAGAAGGAGGTGATGGGGAGCGCGGTCATGCGAGGAAGGGCTCCGTCAGCGCCAGGAAGGCGTGGGGGTTGTCGGCATGGACCCAGTGTCCGGCCTTCTCGACCACGGCGAAGCGCGTGGCGGGAAAGAGGCTGCGGAACAGCGCATGATGCTCCGGCTGGATATAGGTGCTCCGCTCGCCTGCCACGACCAGCGTGGGGCCCTCATAGCGGCCGGTCGCGGAGAAGTCCTCGATGTCCGGCATGGCTGCGGCGATCTCGGCGAGGCCGAGCTTCCAGGCGGGCGCATCGCCGCCGAAATCGAGCGATTGCAGCAGGAAGGCGCGGATGCCGGCCTCCGGGATCGCGGATTCCAGCGCAGCATCCGCATCGCGCCGGGAGAGGCCTGGTGCGAGCGGCAGGGCGCGCAGGGCGGCCACATAGCCGCGCAGCGCGGGCGGATAGCGCACCGGCGCGATGTCGGCCACGACGAGGCGCGAGACCATGCCGGGCTGGCCGAGCGCGAGCGCCATGGCCACCTTCCCGCCCATCGAATGGCCCAGCACAGCGGCGGGGGCGAGGCCACGGCGCGCGATCACTTCCGCAACATCTTCGGCCATGGCGGCGTAGTCCATGCGCGCCGCATGCTCGCTCTCGCCATGATTGCGCAGGTCCGGCGCCAGGACGCGGTGGCGCTGCGCGAGGCGCTTCTGGATGGCGCCCCAGTTCCGCCCCGCGCCGAACAGCCCGTGCAGCAGAAGCACGGGGCTGCCCTCCCCCATCTCGATCACATTCAGGCGCAATGCCCTATCCTCTCGCCGCGACGATGACGCTCAACACCACGAGCCCGCCGCCCAGGATCAGGTCCCAGCCCAGCGGCTCGCCCAGCCATGTGGTGGCCAGCACCAGTCCCACCAAGGGCACCATGAGGAAGCCGACCGAGGCGAGCACCGCGTTCAGGTGCCGCCCCGCCTCCACCGTCGCCCAGGTGCCGATGGGCGCCGCGACCAGACCGATGAAGCCCGCGATGAGCCAGGCATCGCGCCCCACGCCGCCGCCCTCGGAAAGCGGCTCGCGCCAGAGGGCGATGGGCAGGATGAGCAGCGCGCCCAGCGCAAACATCCAGGGAATGAGGTCGGCCACCGGCGTGCGCGGCGGGTAAAGCCGCGTGATGAGGATGGCGATGCTCCAGCAGAGCGAGGCGCAGAGCAGCAGCGCATGGCCGAAGACGGCGCCGGGGGCGGACCAGTCCATGCCCCAGGGGCTCATCATGACGCCGACGCCGGCGAGGCCCAGCCCGGCCGCGATCCAGCGCTGGCGGGAGACGGGTTCGCCCAGGATCAGCACGGAGAGCGGCACCAGCCAGAAGATGGTGACGTTGCCGAGGATCGCGGTGCGCCCCGCCGGCACCAGCGAGAGCGCGACATGCGCGAGCGCGAAGAAGGCGCCGATCTGCAGCAGGCCGATGGCGCAGAGGCCTGGCCAGTCCTCGCGCTTCGGCACGCGCAGCCGGCCCATCGCCGCCAGCATGACGGCGGCCGAAAGGGCCGCCAGCGCCGCCCGCGTGAAGCCGAACCAGAGCGGCGTCGCATGGGCGAAGGCGTATTTGGTGACCGGCCAGACGCCGCCGAAGAGGAAGACCGAGAGAAAGAGGAGCTGAAGCGCCCTGCCCTGCGACAAACCCGGTCAGCCCACCGTCAGCATGATCTTGCCGATATGCTGGCTGCTTTCCATGAGCGCGTGCGCCGCCGCCGCTTCGCCCAGCGGGAAGGTCGCGTGGATATGCGGCGCGCATTGCCCGGCCTCGAGCAGCGGCCAGACGCGGGCGCGCAGGGCGTCCGCGATCTCAGCCTTCTGCGCCGTGGTCCGCGGCCGCATGGTGCTGCCGGTCACGGTGAGGCGCTTCAGCATGATGGGGCGGAGATCCAGGTTCTCGGCCATCTCGCCGCCCAGGAAGGCGATGAGGACGAGGCGGCCATCCATCCGCAGGCTGCGCAGGTTCCGCCCGAAATAGGGGGCGCCCACCATGTCCAGCACCACATCCACGCCGCGGCCGCCGGTGATGCGCTTCACCTCCTCGGCGAAGTCGTGCTCGCGGTAATTGATCGCGTGGTCCGCGCCGAAGCCCAGCACGGCCTCGCACTTGGCCTGGCTGCCGACGGTGGTGATGACATGGGCGCCGAAGGCCTTGGCGAGCTGGATGGCGGTGACGCCGATGCCCGAGGAGCCGCCATGGATCAGCACCGTCTCGCCCGCCGCGAGGCGCCCGCCTGCGGCATGCGGCGTGCCGAAGAGGTTCGCCCAGACCGTGAAGAAGGTCTCCGGCAGGGCGGCGGCGCGAAGCGCGTCATAGCCGCGGGGCCAGGGCAGCGTCTGCGCGGCCGGGGCCGTGCAATACTCGGCATAGGCGCCGCCATTGGTCAGGGCGCAGACCTTGTCGCCCGGCTTGTAGGCCGTCACCTCGGGGCCCACCGCCACCACCTCGCCCGCGCATTCAAGCCCGAGGATGGGCGAGGCTCCGGGCGGCGGCGGATAGGCGCCGGCGCGCTGCAGGACATCCGGCCGGTTCACGCCCACGGCCTCGACGCGGATCAGCACCTCATCGGCGGCGGGGGCGGGGCGCGGCCCCTGGGCCAGCACCATCACCTGCGCGGTACCCCCGGCACCATGGGCGATATGGGTCATGCTCAGGCTCATGGCGGGCTCCTCCGGCTTGGGCCGGCACGTTCCGCGCCTGGGCGACGCAGGTCAAGCGCGCTGGCCGCATTGCATCGCAGCGCGATGCGACGGAAACTGAGACGCTTTGACAAATCTTAGCCCTCCCTCGCGCCGTGCGCTGCTGGCGAGCCTGCTCGCCGCCCCGGCCCTCAACAGGGCCCTGGCCCAGAATGCCCCGCAGGAATTGCGGGTGGGGGGCCTGTTCCCGCTCTCCGGCGCCAATGCGCTGCTGGGCGACGAAGCGGCGCGCGGGCTGGAACTCGCCATCGCCGAGCGCAACGCGGCCGGCGGCCGGCCCATCCGGTTGCTGCGCGCCGACGTGACCGAGCCCGCCCAGGCCCTGGCCGAGGCGCGGCGTCTGCTGCAGGCCGAGCGCGTCTCCCTGCTCTTCGGCAGCGTCTCGGCGCCGATCGGCCTCGCCGCCTCGCAGGCCGCCGAGTCGCTGGACTCCACCTATGTCGAGCTGGCGGCCGCGGCCGACGCGCTGCTGGAGCGCGGCGGGCGCCACGTCATCCGCACCGCGCCCGCGGCCCTGGATTACGGGCGCCTGGGCGCGGAGGCCCTGACGCGCTTCCTGCCCAATCACCTGGGGCAGCCTGCCGATGTCCTGCGCGCCGCGATCCTCCACGAGTCCGGGGCCTCGGCCGAGAGCATCGCGATCCATCTGGAGAGCCGCCTGCGGGAGGCCGGCCTGGTGGTCGCCGAGCGCCTGCCGCATGCCATCCGCACGCCGGAGATGCCGGCCATGGTGCAGCGGCTGCGGGCGGCGGGCGTGAATGTGCTGATCCATGCGGCAGCCGAGGGCGATGCCGTCGCCCTGTTCCGCGCCATGCAGGATGCCGCCTGGCGTCCGGCGGCGGTGATCGGCGCGGGGCCAGCCTGGGGCCTTGCGGATCTGGCCCGCGCCATTGGGCCCGCGCTGGAGGCTTGCTTCGCGCTCGACATGCCGCCGATCGAAACCGCCGAGCGCTGGGCCACGGGGGCCCGCCCCTTCGCCGAGCTGTATCAACGGCGCTGGGGCAGCGCACCGCGCTCCGGCCTGTCGCTGGCCGCCTTTGCCGGCGCGCAGCTCATCCTGGCGCAGCCGAACCTCGAACGCGGGCCACTGCGCACGGCGCTTGCGGCGCTCGACCAGCCCGAGGGGCAGTGGGCCAATGGATGGGGCTTCCGCCTCGACGATCGTGGCCAGAACAGCCGCGCGAGGCCGGTCCTGCTGCAATGGCAGGCCGGACGCCCGGTGTCCGTCTTTCCAGCGGATGCGGCGGCGGCGAGCCCCGTCTGAGCGCTGCCGCCTACTGGCAGGTGAACTGCAACATCTGCCGGACCGTCGTCTCCGCCTCACGCGGCTGGAGCACATTGCCGACGACCACCTCGGTCCGCCCGCCGGGGGCCAGCGTCCAGGATTGCCCGGTGAGAAAATCCTGCTGGAGGGCGCGCGACGTGTAGCGCGCCGTGAAGCGCTGCTGGATGGGCGAGAGATTGCGGACCGTGACGCTGAGGGTCAGGAGGTCGCTGCCCGGCCCCATGCGCGGGACGCGCTGCGTGCCGTAGTTCACGCTGTCCACGGTGAGCGCGCTGGCACAATTGGCCGTCTGCGCCAGCACGGGCGCGGAGAGGAGCAGCGCGGGCGCAAGCGCCAGGGCAAGAAGTCGGGTCATCGGGACATCTCCTCGTTGCTCTTGGCCGCCATCCTGCACAGGGCTGCGCGCCTCATCGAGACAGGTCTTCGAATGGCGCTGATCGGGGCGGCCTATCGCCGGCGGCGGGCTGGCAGGGTCCCGCAGGCGGCATTGACGAAGAGGTCCACGAAAGTGCCCTCGCTCACGTCGCGGATGCCGCCGGGGCCGCGTTCCTGCTCCCGCAGCGCCTCGCCCACCGCATTGGGCTGGCTGTACCAGACGCCCTGGATGGGGTTCCAGGCATGCGGGTCGCAGCGAAAATCCGCGAGATAGGCAGCGCTGCGCGCATAGCCGCCCGTCTCAGGCAGACGAATGGGTTCCAGCAGGTTGATGACCATCCAGACGCGGCGGGTGCCATCCGGGTTGGTGACGACCTCGGAGGCGACAAAGGCATCCTTCATGCGTGCCCCGCGCGTCAGCGGGATGCGGCGCCATTGCCGGCGCGGAGCCAGGGCGAGCGTGGGTTGCGCCACGGCAGGCGCCGCCGTGGGCGCCGGCGTGGGCTCAGCCACCGGAGCAGGCGTGGGCGTGACCGCCGCGCAACCGGCCAGCAGGAACAGCAGCACGGCAAGGCGCGGACCGACCATCGTCATCTCTCCCCTTCGTTGCTGGGAAGGCAACCACGCGCGCCGCGGCGCGTGAAGGCGATTCGGATTCAGAGCGCGACATCGTCCGCGCGCTTGGAGCGCGACATCGTCCGCGCGCTTGGAGCGCGACATCGCCCGCGCGCTTGGAGCGCGACATCGCCCGCGCGCCTAAAGCGCGACACCCTCCGCGCGCCTAAAGCGCGACGATCAGATCCACTTCGACCAGCGCGCCCAATGCAAGGCCCGTGACACCCACGGTGGTGCGCGCGGGAAGCCCACCCTCGGGGAAGCTCGTCTCCCAGACGGCGTTCATGGCCGCGTAGTCGCGCGCGAAATCGGTCAGGTAGATGCGCGCCATCACGGTGCGGTTCCAATCGGCGCCACAGCCGGCCAGCACGGATTTCAGGTTGGCGATCACCTGGTGCGTCTGCGCCTCGATGCCGCCCGCCACGCAGCGCGTGTTGTCCGACGGTTCGGTCGGCATCTGGCCGGTGACGAAGAGGAAATCGCCGGCGCGGACGGCATGGCTGAAGGGGGCGACGCGCTTCGGCCCGTCGCCCAGCAGGAAGCGCGTGACCTCGAGGCTCACAGCCCGCGCTCCGCCCGCGTCGCCGCCAGATCGTCGGCGCGGAAGGCGGCGAGGATCTCGGGCACGCCCTCCTGCGGGGCGAAGCCCAGGGCGCGGGCGCGGGTCGCGGCGAATTCGGCCGGCCAGCCGCCGACGATGGCGGCGATGGCGGGGTCGGGCTCCCGCTTCACCAAGGCGCGCTCGGCGGGGCTGAGGGCCGCCAGCATTTCGCCCACGCTGACGGCGAGGCCGGGCGGGTTGATGCCGCGATCCACGCCGAGCGGGGCCGTGTCCATCATCGCTGCATGAAACAGCCAATCCACCGCGCGGCGGGGGGAGCAGACCCAGACTCGAAAGGAATCCTCCACCGGCAGCGGCGTCTCGAGGCCCAGCAGCGGCTCGCGCAGGATGGCGGAGAAGAAGGAGGAGGCCGCCTTGTTCGGGCGGCCCGGGCGGACGATCACGGTGGGCAGGCGGATGGAGACGGCATCCAGGAAGCCCTTGCGGCTGGCATCCTGCAGCAGCAATTCGGCCGCCGCCTTCTGTGCGCCATAGGAGTTGGTCGGCACCTGGCGCGCATCATCGGGCAGCAGCGCGGATTGCCCGCCGCCGAAGCTCGCCACGCTCGACGTGAAGAGCACGCGCGGCGGGGCCGCCAGCTTTCGGCAGGCCTCGATCACCGCCAGCGTGCCATGCAAATTCACCCGCATGCCGAGGTCGAAATCCGCCTCGGCCGCGGCACTCACCACCGCCGCCAGATGCACGACGAGGTTGGTCCCAACCGGAATCGCGGCGGAGACGTCGGCCAGGCTCGCCACGTCGCCGCCGACGCAGGTCACCGGAAAGGGCGCTTCCAACGGTTTCGGGGCCGCGAGGTCAAAAAGGATCAGGCCGGTGACGGGCGTGCCGCCCAGATGGCCCTGGGCCGCGAGCCGCTCGGCGAATTTGCGGCCGAGGAATCCCCCGCCGCCGAGAATGGTGATCTGCATGGCGGGCAGATTGCCCGCGCGCGCGTGCCACGCCAAGCTTGGCCCCATGCACCCCTTTCGCCTCGTCCTGAATCGCCATCACGGCACGCCCGGCCTCATCGTCCTGCCCGAGGGGGGCTATCGCCGCGCCAAGCGCGAGATCACCGCCTGGCCCGGCTATGCGCCCACGCCGCTGCACGCGCTGGCCATGGAGGGCGTGGCCTCGGTCCATTTCAAGGATGAGAGCGGGCGCTTCGGCCTCGGCAGCTTCAAGGCGCTGGGCGGGGCCTATGCCGTCTGGAAGCTGTTGGGCGCGGAGCTTGCCCGGCGCGGCACGGCCAACAACGCCGACGGCGCGGCGCTGGAATCGGGCCAATACGCCCATGCGACCGAACAGATCACCGTGACCTGCGCGACGGATGGCAATCACGGCCGCTCGGTCGCCTGGGGGGCGCAGCGCTTCGGCGCGCGCTGCGTGATCTTCGTGCATGAGAATGTGAGCCAGGGCCGGCGCGACGCCATCGCCCGCTTCGGCGCCGAGATCCGCGTGGTGCCCGGCAATTACGATGACAGCGTGCGCGCGGCCCAGCATGCCGCTGATGAAAACGGTTGGTTCGTGATCAGCGACACCTCCTACCCCGGCTATACGGAACCACCGCGCGACGTGATGCAGGGCTATCGCCTGATGGCCGAGGAGGCGATCTCCCAGATGGGTGGCGTGGCCCCCACCCATGTCTTCGTGCCCGGCGGCGTGGGCGGTGTGGCCGCCGCCGTCGCCGTGCAGCTCCGCGCCATGTGCGGCGCGGGCCCGCGCCTGATCATCGCCGAGCCCGACCAGGCCGCCTGCCTGACCGACAGCCTGGAAGCGGGCGAGCTGCGCACCGTGACCGGCGCGCTGGACACCATCATGGCGGGCCTCGCCTGCGGCGAACCCTCGCTGCTCGCCTGGCAGGAACTGGAGCGCAGCGCCTTCGCCGCCATGGCCGTGCCGGATGATCTGGTGGGCCCCGCCATGCGGGCGCTGAAGGCCGAGGGGATCGAGGCGGGCGAATCGGCCGTCGCCGGGCTGATCGCGCTGCAAGGCGCGCTGGGCAGCCCCGCCGCCTGCGAGGCGTTGGGCCTGACGCCCGAGAGTCGCGTGCTCATCTTCGGGACCGAGGGCGCCACCGACCCCGAACTCTATGAAAAACTTACCGCGGAGTAACCCGCTTCACGAAAGTGACTTTTTAGTGTCACATGGGGGCAATGGTGGGGGCTTAGGCGCCACCCATCGCAATTCCTGGGAGAGCCCCTTCATGCTGCGTCGCACCCTTGGCAAGGCCGTCCTTGCCACCCCCCTGGCTGCCCCTGCCCTCGCGCAGTCCGGGCCCGTCGAGATCTCCTTCTGGCATGGGCTGGCGCAGCCGCTGGGCGGCATCCTCGAGGGCATCGCGAACCAGTTCAACCAGAGCCAGAACCGCTTCCGCATCGTCTCGAGCTTCCGCGGCTCCTACCCCGAGACCATGGTCGCCGCGATCGCGGGCTTCCGTTCGGGCACCGCGCCGCACATCGTGCAGATGTTCGAGGTCGGCACCGGCACGATGATGGCCGCCGGCCGCGCCATCAAGCCGCTGCATGAGCTGCTGCGCGAGACGGGTGTGACCATCAACTTCGACGACTACCTGCCGGCCGTGAAAGGCTACTACAGCCTGGCCGATGGCCGGATGATGGCCATGCCGTTCAACTCTTCCACGGCCATCATGTTCTACAACAAGGACGCTTTCCGCCGCGCCGGCCTGAATCCCGACCAGGCGCCCGCGACCTGGGCTGAGATGCGCACGGCCGCCGCCCGCCTGCGCGCCGGCGGCGTGGAGATCCCCGTCACCACCGCCTGGCCGACCTGGACGCAGGTGGAGCAGTTCAGCGCCATCCACAACATCCCGCTCGCCACGCTCGACAATGGCTTCGGCGGCCTGAATGCCGAGCTGCGCATCAACAACCCGCTGATGGTGCGCCACCTGAACACGCTGATGGAAATGGGCCGCGAGGGCACCTTCCGCTGGGGCGGGCGCGATGGCGCGGGCGATGCGCTCTTCGCCAATGGCTCCTCGGGCATGATCTTCGCCTCCTCCGGCGCGCGGGCGCGCTTCGTGCGCGAGCTGCCGGGCGGGATCGCCAATCTGGGTGTGGCCATGCTGCCCTATTACAACGATGTGCAGGGTGCGCCGATCAACTCCATCATCGGCGGTGCGGCCTTCTGGGCGATGAATCGCGGCCCGAACGCCGCGCGCTCGGCCGATGAGAATCGCGGCATCGCGGAGTTCTTCGCCTTCCTGGCGCAGCCGCGCGTGGTGGCCGCCTGGCACACCGAGACGGGCTTCCTGCCGGTGACGCAGACCGCCTTCCGCGAGGTGCAGGCGACCGGCTTCTACACGCAGAACCCGGGGGCCGACATTCCGATCCAGCAGCTGCTGCGCGGCGGTGGGCAGATGACCGGCAACAGCCGCGGCATCCGCCTGGGCGGCTTCGTCGAGATCCGCACCGCCATGCAGGAGGAGATGGAGCGGGCGCTGCAGGGCCAGCAGACGGCGCAGCAGGCGATGGACAACTCCGTCACCCGCGGGAACGTGGTGCTGCGCAACTTCGAGCGGACCAACCGCGGGTAATTCTCTCCCCACGAAGTTTTCGCTGTCGCAACGCCGGCTTCGCGGCGTTATCGCCAGCGAAACCTTCGCGGGGGCCCCGGCTTGGCGCTGGGCTTTTGGGCTCGGCTCATCCCTCGGTGGCAAAGCCACCGAGGGGCGCCGGGGGGCGGATGGCGGCTTCGCCGCTTTGAGGGTGAGAGGGCGATGGAGAAGAAGGTCTATTTCAAGGGCATCGCCCTGCCCTACCTGCTGCTGCTGCCGCAGATCGTCGTCACGGGCCTCTTCTTCTTCTGGCCGGCGGCGCAGGCCGTGCGGCAATCCTTCCTGCGGGAGGATGCCTTCGGGCTTTCCAGCCAATTCGTCGGCTTCGAGAATTTCGTGGATGTGCTGAGCGACCCGACCTGGCTGGATTCCGCCTTCCGCACGCTGATCTTCTCCGCCTCGGTCGCTGTGCTGGCATTGGGCGTCGCCTTGTTTCTGGCCGTCCAGGCGGACAAGCACATCCGGGGTGCGGATACCTACAAGACGCTGCTGATCTGGCCCTATGCGGTGGCCCCGGCCATCGCGGCCGTGCTCTGGCTCTTCATGTTCCACCCCAATATCGGCATTTTCGGGCGGATGCTGAACGCGCTCGGCGTGCCTTGGGACTACAAGCTGAATGGCAACCAGGCGATGCTGCTGATCATCTTCGCCGCCGCCTGGAAGCAGGTGAGCTACAACTTCATCTTCTTCCTGGCCGGGCTGCAGAGCATCCCGAAATCCGTGCTGGAGGCCGCCGCCATTGACGGCGCGCGCCCCATGCGGCGCTTCTGGACGGTGGTCTTTCCGCTGCTTTCGCCGACCGCCTTCTTCCTGCTGGTGGTGAACCTCGTCTACGCCTTCTTCGACACCTTCGGCATCATCCACTCGCTGACCCAGGGCGGGCCGGGCAAGGCGACGGAGACCCTGATCTACCGCGTCTACACGGATGGCGTGATGAACCTGAACTTCGGCTCGAGCGCCGCGCAGAGCGTGATCCTGATGATCCTGGTCATCGTCCTGACCATGGTGCAGTTCCGCTATGTCGAGCGGAAGGTGCACTACTGATGAGCGTCTCGGTCACCGAACTCGCCGACCGCACCCGCCGCCGCCAGCGGCGCGAGGCCTTCGTCACCCATGCCTGCCTCGTGCTCGGCGTGCTGATCTTCGCCTTCCCGATCTACCTGACCATCATCGGCTCCACCCATGACGTGAACACGATCGGCCGCGGCGACGTGCCGCTGGTGCCGGGTGGCGAGGCGGTGGCCAACTACACCCAGGCCTGGGGGGTTGGTGGCGGCCGCTTCATGGGCGTGCCGGCCGGCGTGATGCTGCTGAACAGCATCATCATGGCCATCTGCGTGGCGGTCGGGAAGATCGCGATCTCGCTCACCTCGGCCTATGCGGTGGTGTTCTTCCGCTTCCCGCTGCGCATGCTGTTCTTCTGGCTGATCTTCATCACGCTGATGCTGCCCGTCGAGGTCCGCATCATTCCCACCATCCAGGTGATGGTGGACCTCAACATGACCAATTCCTACCAGGGGCTGATCATCCCGCTGGTGGCGAGTGCCACGGCCACGCTGCTGTTCCGCCAGTTCTTCCTGACCATCCCGGATGAATATGTGGAGGCCGCGAAGATCGATGGCGCGGGGCCCATCCGCTTCTTCCTGGACGTGATCCTGCCGCTCAGCCGGACCAATATCGCGGCGCTCTTCGTCATCCTCTTCATCTATGGCTGGAACCAGTATCTCTGGCCGCTGCTCATCGTGAACGACCGCAGCATGGAGACGGTGGTGGTGGGCCTCACCAAGATGATCGGCAGCGGTGATTCCCAGAATGAATGGAACGTGATCATGGCGACCGCCGTGCTGGCCCTGCTGCCGCCCGTCGCCGTGGTCGTGCTCATGCAGCGATGGTTCGTGAAGGGCCTGACGGAGACGGAAAAGTAATGGCGACGCTGACCCTTCGCGATGTGAAGAAATCCTTCGGACCCACCGCCGTGCTGCACGGCGTGAACCTCGATGTGCGCGATGGCGAGATGATCGTGATCGTGGGCGCCTCGGGCTGCGGCAAATCCACCCTGCTGCGCATCGTGGCCGGCCTCGAGACCGCCACCTCGGGCGGCGTCATCATCGACGGCCAGGACGTGACACCGCTGGAGCCGGCCGACCGCGATGTGGCCATGGTGTTCCAGAACTACGCGCTCTATCCGCACATGTCGGTCTTCCAGAACATGGCCTATGGCCTGAAGATCCGCGGCATGGCGCGGGAGGAGATCATCCGCCGCGTGGATGAGGCGGCGAAGCTGCTGGGCATCGGCCAACTGCTGGAGCGCAAGCCGCGCCAGCTTTCCGGTGGGCAGCGGCAGCGCGTGGCGATGGGTCGCGCCATTGTGCGCAACCCCAAGCTCTTCCTCTTCGACGAGCCGCTCTCCAACCTCGATGCCAAGCTGCGCGTGCAGATGCGCGCCGAGATCCGGCAGCTCCAGCGGCGCCTCAACGTCACCAGCCTTTTCGTCACGCATGACCAGGTGGAAGCGATGACGCTGGGCGATCGCCTGGTGGTGATGCACGCCGGCCATGCCGCGCAGATCGCGACCCCCATGGAGATCTGGGCGCGCCCGGCCGACACCTATGTGGCGGGCTTCATCGGCAGCCCCTCGATGAACTTCCTCTCCGCCACGCTGATGGAGGGCGGCGCCGCCGCGCGGCTCGACACCAACGGGCTCGTCCTGCCCTTCGCCGATGGGCCGCGCGCGGGGGCTGCCGGGCGCAAGCTGACGCTCGGCATACGGCCGGAGCATCTGCAGATCGGTACGGGCGGCCTCGACATCCATGTCGAGCTGGTGGAGCCACTGGGGGGCGAGAGCGTGCTGCATGGCCGCCTGCCGGACGGCACGGCGCTGACGGCGCGCCTGCCGGGCGCGACCTATGCCGATGGGCCGATGGGCGTGATCCTGCCGCTGGAATCGCTGCACGTCTTTGACGGCGAAACCGGCAAGCGGCTCGACCCGCGGGATTGACCCGGGCGGCGGAAGCCCCAATCTCCCGCGCAACCAAACGGGAGACACGATCCATGCTGAACCGCCGCGCCCTGGCGCTATCCGCCCTCGCCACGCCCGCCCTCATCGCGGGCGCCCGCGCGCAGGTCGCGACCGACTGGCCCACCGCGCCGGTGCGCTTCATCGTGCCCTTCGCCGCCGGCGGGCCGACCGACATTCCGGCGCGCATGATCGCCGAGGAAATGTCGAAGACACTGCCCAACCGCATCGTCGTCGAGAACCGCACCGGCTCGGGCATCATCATCGGCACGGATCTGGTGGCGAAGGCGCCGAAGGACGGGCTGACGGTGCTCTACACCACGGTCGGCCACGCCGTGGTGCGCGCGCTCTTCGACCGCGTGCCCTTCGACCCCATCGCGGATTTCACGCCGGTCGCGCTCGTCGGCCAGATCCCGATGATCATGATGGTGAACAACAACTTCCCGGCGCGCACCCTGCCGGAGCTGATCGCCCTCGTCCGCGCCAATCCGGGCCGCTTCGACTATGCGAGCAGCGGCAATGGCGGCGCGGTGCACCTGGCGTCCGAGCTGTTCCTCCATATGGCAGGGGGGCCGCAGGGGCCGCTGCGGATGAACCACATCGCGTTCCGCGGCTCCTCGGCCGCGATGCCGGATGTGCTGGCCGGCCGCATCCCGATGATGCTGGACGTGGCGGCCGCCACCATCCCCTATATCCAGCGCGGCGAGCTGCGGCCGCTTGCCATCTCGACCAGGGAGCGCAGCCCGCTGGTGCCGCAGGTGCCGACCTTCATCGAGCAGGGTGTGGCGGGCTACGAGGCCTATACCTGGCACATGGTGCTGGTGCCCTCAGGCACGCCCGCGCCGGTGGTGCGTGCCATCAACGCCGCGGTGAACCGCGCCGTCGCGCTGGAGGCGATCCGCAACCGCCTGACGGAGATGACCATGCAGGTGGTGGCCGACAGCACGCCTGACAGCGCCGCCGCCTTCCTCCGCGCTGAGATCGGCAAGTGGGAGCCCATCATCCGCGCCGCCGGCATCAAGGTGGAGTGAGCGACATGGCCGCCTATCTCATCGCGAACATCACGGTGAAGGATCCCGCGCGCTTCGCGGAATACCGGGAGAAGGTCGCCCCCATGATCGCGGCCCATGGTGGCCGCTATCTGATCCGCGGCGGCGCGGTGACGGTCGTGGAGGGCGAGCCCGGCCTGGACCGCGTGGTGGTGCTGGAATACCCCGACATGGAGACGCTGAAGCGCTTCTATCACGGCGCGGAATATGCGCCGCTCATCGCGCTGCGCGCATCCTGCACGATCTCCAACGTCGCCCTGGTCGAAGGCTACGCGGGTTAGCGACCGGCGGGGCGCCGGAGGGATCTCACCCCGCCTTCGCCCCGTCCCTCTCGATCATCAGCTTGCGTGCCACCTCCGGAATCGGCGTGCTCACGCCGTTCTGCACGCAGACCAGCAACGCCTTGCATTCGAAGCAGAGGCCGTTCTTCCACATCGCGTATTCGTGCACGAAGCTCGTGTTGCGCAGGCTCGGCACGCGCAGTGTCAGCAGCACCTCATCCTCGAAACCCGTCGCGCGCACGTAGCGCGCCTCGAGCTTCGCGACGACCGGCCCCGGCTGGTCGGCCTGCAGCACCTGTCCGAGGGAGCGCCAGTGCTCCACGCGGAGATCCTCGAACATGACGAGATAGGCCGCGTGGTTCACATGGCCGTAGAGGTCGCATTCGGCCCAGCGGATGCGGTGCCGCACCGCGACGTTCCATTCGCCCTCGACGCCGAATTCCTCCAGCAGCGATCCATGCATGCGCGCTCTCCTCGTGACCTCCCCAAGCTGGACGAAAACCGCCCGGGCATCCACCCTTGCCCGAAGACAAGGGAGGGTGGGGATGCGGCGCAGGACGCTTCTGGCAGTGGGGGGCCTCGCCGTCCCTGGCATCGCGCATGCGGCCTGGCCGCAGGAACGCCCGATCGAGGTCATCATCCCCTTCCCGCCCGGCGGCGGCGTGGACCAGATGGGGCGCCTCGTCGCCCATCACCTGCCGCGCCACCTGCCCGGCGCGCGCATGGCGGTGATCAACCGGCCGGGAGCCGGCGGGCATATCGGCTTCGAGACCTTGTTCAACGCGGCGCCCGATGGCTACACCATCGGTGCCGCCACCAACACCGCCATGCACGCCATCGCCATCGAGCGGCGGCCGCGCTACCGGCCGGATGAGTTCACGCTGATCGCCAATGTGGTGGATGATCCGGGCGCCTTCTGGGTGACCGCGCGCAGTCCCTGGCGGACGCTGGAGGATTTGCGCATGGCGGCACGGGGGCGGCCCGGCGAGATCGGCGTCGGCACCGCCGGCATCGGTTCGGATGACCACATGCTGCTGCTGGCCTTCGAGGCGGCGGCGGGGGTGAACCTGCTGCATGTGCCCTATGCCGGCACCGCGCCCATCCAGCGCGACCTGCTGGTCGGCACGCTGGCCGTCGGCGCCTTCAACGGCAGCGAAGCGCTGAACCTGCTGCGCGATGGGCGCATCCGCGGCCTCGCGCAGGGCGGGCCGGAGCGCTGGGCGCCGCTCGGCCCCGTGCCGACCTTCCGCGAGGCGGGGTTCGACGTGCTGGGCGGCTCCTCACGGGGCATCGCGGCCCCGCCCGGCCTGCATCCGGAGATCACGCTGCAATACGAGCTCGCCTTCACGGCGATGCTGGCCGACCCCGACTTCCTCCGCGATGCGGCGCAGCAGGGCTTCCCGATGCGCCCGCTGGTGGGGCGCGCCTATCGGCAGATGATGGCGGCGGACTACGCCAACCTCCGCGCGCTGTGGCAGCGGCGGCCCTGGCGCGAGTAGCGCCCGCGAAACATTCCTTGCCTCGCCGAAGCCGGATGCCGCACCCTCCCGGCCAAAAGGGGAGGATGAGAATGATCCAGCGTCGTACCTGGCTCGCGGGGTCCGCCGTGAGCCTGGCCATTCCTGCCGTCACGCGTGCACAGCCTGCCTGGCCGAATGACCGGCCGGTGGAGATCATCGTTCCCTTCCCGGCAGGCGGCGGCGTGGATGTGATGACGCGCCTCGTCATGCCGCTGGTGGCGGCGCAGATCCCGGGCATGCGGCACATCGTCACCAACCGCAGCGGCGCCGCCGGGCAGATCGGGCTGGAGGCCACCTTCAACGCGGCACCCGATGGCTACACGCTGGGCGCCACCACGCTGCCCGCGCACAACGCCATCCCGATGGAGCGGCCGGCGCGCTTCCGCGCCATGGACTTCACCTTCCTCGCCAACATCGTCGAGGATGCGAACTGCTTCTACGTCCGCGCCGACAGCCCGCTGCGCTCGGTGGCCGACCTGATCGCGGCCGCCCGCGCGCGCCCCCGGCAGATGACCTATGCGACGACGGGCGTGGGCTCGGACGACCATCTCTTCATGCTGGCCTTCGAGCAGCTGGCCGATGTGCCGCCGCTGGTGCACGTGCCCTTCGCGGGTGCGGCCCCCCTCGTTCCGCAATTGCTGGGCGGCCATGTGGACCTGGCCGCCATCAATGTGGGCGATGCACTGCAGTTGAAGCGCGAGGGCAAGCTGCGCATTCTGGCCCAGGCCAGCGCGAGCCGGAGCCCCGAAGCTGCCGATGTGCCGACCTTCCGCGAAGTCGGGCTCGACATCCTGCATGGTGCGGCGCGTGGCATCGTGGGCCCGCCCGGCCTGCCGCCCGCCATCACCGAGCGCCTGACCCAGGCCTTTGCGGTGGCCCTGCGCGATCCGGAGTTCCTGCGCGAGGCGCAGCGCCAGTTCATGCCGCTCAACCCCATGATCGGCGCCGATTACCGCGCCATGGCGCAACGCACCGAGGACAATCTGCGCGCCCTCTGGCAGCGCCGGCCCTGGCGCGAGTGACCGCGCCTCACAGCGCGTCGTAAAGCTCCTTGAGGGAGAGCCGGCGCAGCGCGTTGCGGCAGAGCAGGTCAATCTCCTGCCGGTCGGTCAGCTTCGGATGGACACTGGCCCAGGCCGCGGCCAGGCGCCGCCAGAAGATGCCCATCTCGATCAGCCGGTCGCGATAGACGCCCTGCGCATGGGCGAGGCGCGCCGCATCGCCCAGCGTGCCCCCGGCCTCCAGCAGGGCGGCGGCATTGGCGCGAAGCTGCTCCGTCGCCTCACGCGGGCGGGAGATGATGGGCGCGATCTGGCGCAGCCCATGCGCCAGCAGGTCCCGCGACCATCCCGCATCATTGCTCATGGCGCGCGACGTGGCGGCCACCATGCGCTCCATGCCGGCATAATCGGGTCGCGTCGCCTCGGCGGCCAGCACCTCCGCATGGGCATTGGCCAGGCGCTGCAGGCCGCGGGCCAGGTTCGCGATGCGCTCCAGCCCGAAGCCGCTCTGGCGGATGCATTGCGCCGCCGCCGCCTCGAACATGCCCACACCGGGGGGTGTGCGGCGCAGCGCATCGAGGAAGGCGCCGCCCGCCTCTCCCGCGCCGCGCTGCAGGGCCGCGACCAGCGCAGTGGTGGCGGCATAGACATGGTGCTCCTCCGGCGGCGCAGGTGGCAGGCCGCGCAGGCTGGGCGGCACGGGATCCCCCGGCGCCACGGTCTCGACAAGGCAGAGGGCGGAGGGAACCAGGCGCAGCAGCCGGAAATCCCGGCTGCGCGGCGCCACATCCAGCGCGGAATGCGCGGTCTCGATGTCGAGCACGAGGCGCAGCTCGTCATAGCGGCGGACCAGGACGACCTCGCCCGACTCGCCGCGCTCGAAAGCCAGCTCCCGGTGGCGCAGCCAGGGGGCGGTGAAGTCGAAGGCATCGGGCGGCCAGACCTCGCCGGGGGCGAGACCGGGGAAGCGGACGGGGTCGAAGCTGAACGGATCGGGGCGCGGCACGCCCGGAGAATGGGGCGGGCGGGTTAAGCCTTCCTCACCCGCCCCGCCGGGGTTGCCCTCAGAAGCGCCGGTTCAGGGTCAGCATGGCGCCCTGCGAGACGAGCGGCGCGCTGGAGGAATTTCCGATCAGCGAACCCGTGGTGACAGTGCCGCCCGGGCCGCCGGCATTGGTGAAGCTGCTGAAATACTGGCCGGTCTGCCGCTGCGTGGTCGAGGCCGTGTAGGTCAGGTCCAGGAACCAGTCGCGGTCGATGAAATAGGTGACGCCGGCCATGAACATCGCGCCCCAGACCCAGCCGGCGCTCGAGAAGTTCTGCGGGGGGCCGGAGATCTCGCTGCGATTGCCGTTGATGTCGGCGAAGCCCACCAGACCGTTCATCTGCGTGCTGAGGCGGGTCAGCGTCGGCCCGCCACCCAGGTAGAGGAAGCCCCGCTGATGGGCATGGCCGATGAAGGGCGTCAGTGTGATCTGGTGCTCGGCCTTCTGCTCGAAGGAGCGGACGACGGCATTGCCGACGAAGGGCGTGCTCGCGCCCGTCCGCGCATCGGTGAAGGCGCCGGCCTGGGGCAGCAGCGCATTGGGCGTGCTGGCCGAGGTGCCGAGGTAGCTGTAGGAGGCCTTCACACCCCAGAGCCAGCGGCTCTCCGCGAAATTCTGGAAATAGCCGATCTGCGCCGCCGGGGCGAAGCCCGACTCGCTGCCGAGCGGAACGCGCGCGGGGCCCGCAGCCGATCCGCTCGAGACCCGCACACCGTTCTGGTAGACGTCCGAGAGGCCGAGCGCATAGACGTTCTGCGTCCCGAAGCGGGTGATGTTGAAGGCGCCGCCGGCGCCGATATAGAGGCCCTGGGTGGGAACGGCGAAGCCGCCGGCGGGTGCCTGGGCCGCGGCGCCCGAAGCGCCGGCGAGGCCCAGCATCGCCATCGCCGCCAAGGCCGAGGGCCGGTTTCGCAATGCACGTGACATGGTGAGGTCTCCTAGTTTCGCAAACGAGGCACCGGAGACGGTATGAAGTCAAATCCTTCCGATCTGATTACGATTTCTTGTGCTCTCGCAGGGATCGCCCTGCCACCACGCTGGCCGCGCCGAAGCGCTCGCGCAGCGCCTCCACGGCGCGCCATTTCGCCGCGCGCCGCGGTGCATTCGGGTCCGCGAGGTCGCCCTGGTCCGCCTCCTCCGCCGGGCAGAGCGGAGATGCGCCGAGGCCGAGCAGGCGGTAGCGCGTGCCATCCGCGGCCCGCGCGAGGAGCGGCCGCGCGGCGTCGAAGAGCGTTTCGGGAAGCAGGGTGGGGCCCGGCAGGCGGGCGCTGCGGGTCAGCGTCTCGAAGCCCGCGGTCTTCAGCTTGAGCACCACCCCGCCGGCCGAGAGCCCCTTCCCCGCGAGCCGCCCGGCCAACTTCTCGCTCATCCGCCACAGCACGGCCTCCAGGACGTCCCGCTCAGCGAGGTCCTCCTCGAAGGTGGTCTCGGCACTGACGGACTTGGTCTCGCGCTCCGGGTTCACCGGGCGGTCATCCTCGCCACGGGCGCGGGCGGCCAGCGCCGGGCCATCGGCGCCGAGGCGCGCGACGGCAGCCTTCGCGTCCAGCGCCGCAAGCTGGCCGAGGCGGGTGATGCCCGCCGCTTCCAGCCGCCGCGCCGCCGCGGGGCCGATGCCGGGCAGCAGCCCCACGCGCTGGGGGGCAAGCCAGCCGGCGGCCTCGGCCCCACCGATCACGGCGAAGCCGCGCGGCTTGTCCCGCCCCGCCGCAAGCTTGGCCATGAGCCGGTTGGCCGCGAGGCCGATGGAGATGGTCACGCCCACCTCCCGCTCCACTTCGCGCGCGAGGCGCGCAAGGGTGACGGCGGGCGGCGCCTTGTGCAGCGCCTCAGTGCCGGCCAGGTCCAGCACGGCCTCGTCAATCGAAAGCGGCTGCACCAGCGGCGTCAGCGCCTCCATCAGGGCACGGATGCGGGCGCCTTCGCGGGCGTATTTGGCCATGTCGGGCTTGAGGACCACCGCATCCGGGCAGGCGGCGAGCGCCTTGAACATGGGCATGGCGGAGCGGATGCCGTACCCGCGGGCGATGTAGCAGCAGGCGGCCACCACGCCGCGCCGCCCGCCGCCGACGAGGACGGGCTTGGTCGCGAGTTCCGGGCGGTCGCGCTTCTCGACGCTGGCATAGAAGGCGTCGCAATCCACATGCGCGATGGTGAGAGTGAACAGGTCGGGGTGGCGCAGCACGCGCCGCCCGCCGCAATGGCGGCAGGCCGCACCCGGCCCCGGGTCGGTGCTCAGGCAGTCGCGGCAGAGGGCCGGGTCGGGCATGGGCGGAGGATGCGGCCCAGGCCGCGGCGGTTCAACTGCCGATGGCGCGCCCCTCGCCATGGGTGATGACGATCACCGAGGGGCGCGGCGGCATCCCCTCCGCGAAATCAGGCCAGCGGGTGGAGGGCGCGTCGAAGCTGCTGCCGGCGTTCTGCCCCGGGTGCTGGATGGCGAGGAAGAGCGCGCTGTCATCCGGCAGGATCCAGGGGCCGCAGACTTCGGCGCCGGTGGGCGCCTGGTAGAACAGCCGGGTCAGCGCCCGGCCGCCGCCCACCGTATCCGCCGCCCAGACGCCATCCGCGATGCCGGCCGCGCCGCCGGAATCGGTCGCGATCCAGATGCGGCCCTTGCTGTCGAAGGCGCAATTGTCGGGGCTGGAGAGCCAGCCCTGGTCGCTGGTGGCGCGGTGGTATTCGGCGCCGGCGTCCATGCCGGGCTTGCCGGCGCGCAGGAAAAGGCCCCAGCGCATGGTCTCGGCCGCGTGGTCCGGGCGGTCTGGCACGCCGGGCGGGATGAGTTCCACCACATGGCCATGCGCGTTCTCCGCGCGCGGATTGGCCGGGTTCACCTGCGCGGCCGTGCGATTGGCGTTGTTGGTGAGCATGACATAGACGCGGCCATTGGCCGGATTGGCCTCGACATCCTCCGGCCGGTCCATGGGCGTGGCGCCCAGCAGATCGGCCGCGCGGCGGGCCTGGATGACGACGTCGCCCTGGTTGTGGAAGCCGTTCTCCGGCGTCAGCGGGCCGCTGCCCTGGATGAGGGGGAGCCAGCGCATGGTGCCATCGGCCTCGAAGCGCGCGACGGAGAGCGTGCCCTCGTCCAGCAGGTTCCGGTCGGGGTTGGCGGGGTTGTGCGGGCGGGCGGTGACGAAGCGATAGACATAGTCGAAGCGCTGATCGTCGCCCATGTAGATGACCATGCGGCCATCCGGCGCGAGGGCGTAGGCCGCCCCCTCATGCTTGAAGCGGCCCAGCGCCGTGCGCTTCACCGGCAGGCTCTCCGGATCATAAGGATCTATCTCAACGACCCATCCAAAACGATTGGATTCATTTGGTTCCTGCGTGCGATTGAAGCGTTGCACGAAGCGATGCCAGGCATAGGGCGGGGTGTCGGTCATGCCGAAGCGGCGCTGGGATTCGGCCTGAGTTGGATCATGGAGCGCGCCGCCGAAGGCGAAGTTGATGTTCTCCTCGCATGTGAGAATCGTCCCCCAAGGTGTTATACCGCCTGCACAATTGGCCAGCATCCCAAGGACATTGCGTCCCTCGGGGTCGGCGCTGGTCCGCATCCAGGGGTGCCCTGCGGCCGGGCCGCTGATCCGCATGGGGGTGGTCGCCGTGATGCGGCGGTTGAGCCGGCCGGGCGGGGCCAGCTTCCAGCCGCGGCCGTCGCGCATGATCTCCACGAGGCTTCCGCCATGGGCCATCAGTTCCACCTCGACCTGCTCGGCCGTCATGCGGGTTCGCGCCTGGGAGGGGGAGCCGAGGCCGGGGAACATCAGGTTGGTGTTGGTGTATTCGTGATTGGCCCAGAGCAGGGCGCGCTCGCCGATGGGCTCGCCAGGCCGCATGGGAAGAACGGCAATGAAGTCATTGTTATAGCCGAATTGACGGGCCTGGGCGGCGGCGGTCTGGCGGCGCGGATCGAAGGCGGGGGCGTCGGGCAGCACGGGATCGCCCCAGCGGATCAGCAGGCGGCTCTCATGGCCCTCGGCCACCGCATCGGTCTGGGCGAGCTGCTGACGCAGCTCCGGAAAGGTCAGCGTCGAGGGGCCGCCCCGCATCGGCACGGCCCCGGCCGGGCCCGCCAGCGCGGCGGCGAGGCCCCCCAGCAAGGCGCCGCGGCGCGAATAGCGCTCGGCGATCACCTCGCCAATGGTCGCGCGCGGCGCAGGATTGCTCGGGGTGTTCTCGGAATCGAAATCCATGGGGTCCGTCGGAATTGCCGCATGGATCATGCCGCATCACGCCGCCCCTGCGAATCAGCGCTGGATTACGAATCCCACAGCCGCGCGGCGCCCAGCACACCGGAGCTGTCCCCATGCCGGGCCGGCAGGATGCGCGTGCGGACCACGTCGGAAAACACGTGGCGCGGCAGCAGGCGGGGCAGATCTTCGTAGAGATGCGCCATGTTGGAGAGCCCACCCCCCAGGATGATCACCTCCGGGTCCACCAGGTTCACCACCGCGGCCAATGCCCGGGCCAGGCGATCCGTGTGGCGAGCGAGCGCCGCCCGGGCCGCTTCATCCCGGCGCGCGGGCAGGCCGGAGGCGTCGCGCGCGCCCGGGCCATCGGCATCGGCCGCCAGGGCAGGCCCGGAGAGGAAGGTCTCGATGCAGCCGCGCTTGCCGCACCAGCAGGCGGGGCCGGGAAACTCGGCCTCCGTCATCCAGGGGAGCGGATTATGCCCCCATTCGCCGCCGATCCGGTTGAAGCCCTCCACCAGCCGTCCACCGATCACGAGGCCGCCACCCACGCCGGTGCCGAGGATGACGGCGAAGACGCTCGACGCCCCTGCCCCCGCGCCATCCGCCGCCTCGGACAGTGCCAGGCAATTCGCATCATTGGAGAGCCGCACCGGCCGGCCCAAGGCGGCGGCGAGGTCCACATCGAGGCGCCCGCCATTGAGCCAGATGGAATTGGCGCCGCGCACCAGCCCCGTGGCGGGAGAGAGGCTTCCCGGGATGCCCACGCCGACCGTACCGCGCGCGCCCAGTTCGGCCTCGGCGCCCTGGACCAACGCCGCGATGTTCTGGATCACGCCGGCATAGTCAGGCGGCGTGGGCTGGCGGCGGCGCAGCAGCACTTCGCCGGACACCCCCAGGGCCACCACCTCGGTCTTGGTCCCGCCCAGATCTATCCCGATGCGCATCGGGCCACGCTGCGGCGCGCGAGGCTTGCGGGCAAGCCCCCGCCGGTGCTGGATTGGCAGGATGGGAGACACAACGACACTCGACGTCCGGGGCATGACCTGCCCCCTGCCCGTGCTCAAGGCCAACAAGGCGCTGCGTTCCATGCCCGCCGGCGCCACGCTGGCCGTTCTGGCGACCGACCCCGCGGCCGTGAAGGATTTCCACGCCTATGCCCAGGAGACGGGGCATGAGCTGCTCGCCTGGGCCGAGGAGGGCGAGGGCTTCCGCTTCGTCCTGCGCCGGAGGGCCGAGCCGTGAGCGTCCTGCTCCTCACCCATCGCGACTGCCTGGCCCATGAGATGGGCGAAGGCCATCCGGAATGCCCCGACCGGCTGCGCGCCGTGCTGCAGGCGCTGGACCGCGAGGAATTCGCCGAGCTCATCCGCGACCAGCCGGAGGAGGCGACGGAGGAACAGCTCTGCCGTGCCCATCCGGCCGATTATGTGGCGGCCATCCTGGGCGTGCGCCCCGCCCCCGGCGATTATGTGGCGCTCGATCCCGACACGGTGATGTGCCACGGCAGCGCGCGGGCCGCGTTGCTGGCGGCCGGTGCGGCGGTGCGCGCGGTGGACGAGGTCTGCACGGGCCAGGTGCGGCGCGCTTTCTGCGCCACCCGCCCGCCCGGCCACCATGCCGAGCATCGCCGCCCCATGGGGTTCTGCTTCTTCGCCAATGCGGTGATCGCGGCGCGCCACGCCCAGGCGGCGCACGGCCTCTCGCGCATCGCCATCTGCGATTTCGACGTGCATCACGGCAATGGCAGCCAGGATTGCACGGAGAACGACCCGAGCATCCTTTTCGCCTCCAGCCACCAAATGCCGCTTTATCCGGGCACGGGGGCGGCCAGCGAAACGGGCGTGGGCAACATCCACAACGCTCCGCTTCCCCCCGGCGCCTCGGGCGTCGAGTTCCGACAAGCGTGGTCGGAAAAGCTGTTGCCGGCGATCGAGAATTACGCTCCCGAACTGATCGTGATCTCCGCGGGATTCGACGCGCATGCGCGTGACCCGCTCGCGCAGCTGCGCCTGAGCGAAGCCGATTTCGCTTGGCTGACCAGTGAGTTATGCGCCATCGCCGAGCGGCGCTGCGGCGGCCGGGTGGTCAGCCTGCTGGAAGGCGGCTATGACCTTCAGGCGCTCGCGCAGTCTGCCGCGGCCCATGTGCGGGCTTTGTTGCAAAGCTGACAGAACGTCTTGGTTGTGTTGCCCGCTGAATTTCGGTTTGCTGCGTCTTGCCGGGGTCATCAGGCTGCAAACATCCGAAGCCGGAGTGCAGTTTGGTTTAGGGAGCGTTCGATGTCTGCGCATCACGCATCGCATCCGCCCGAGCTGGCGGATTCCGATGTCTCGGAACTTTCCTTCGAAGAGGCCTTGAGCCAGCTCGAGGGAATCGTGAAGTCGCTCGAGGGCGGGCGGAGTACCCTCGCCCAGGCGATTTCTGAATATGAGCGGGGCACCGCATTGCGTCGCCATTGCGAGGCGAAGCTCGCCGAGGCCGAGGCCAAGGTTCAGGCCGTGGTCGAGGGGAGCATGGGCCTCACCCTGAGGGATGTGGAATAGGATCAAGCGTTCGAATGACCATGGTGATCGGTGGCGCTTCCGCCGCCTCTCTCGCGGCTGCCCTGACCGAAGCCGCCCAGGATATCGATGAGGCCCTGGACCAGCTCCTCCCCGTCGTGGAGGGGGATGAGGCCCGGCTTTTCGAGGCGATGCGCTATTCCACCATCGGTGGCGGCAAGCGCATGCGCGGCTTCCTGGTGCTGGAGGGGGCGAAGCAGTTCGGCGTCTCGCGCAGCGCGGCGCTTCGCGTCGCCTCCGCGATCGAGATGATGCACGCCTACAGCCTCATCCACGACGACCTGCCGGCCATGGACGACGACGATCTGCGGCGCGGCAAGCCGACCAACCACAAGGCCTTCGACGAGGCGACCGCCATCCTCGCTGGCGATTCCCTGCAATGCCACGCCTTCACCGTCCTGGCCGACGAGGCGACCCACCCGGACCCCGCCGTGCGGATCGAACTGGTCCGCATGCTGGCCCGCGCATCCGGGCCGCGCGGCATGTGCGGCGGCCAGATGCTGGACATCATGGCCGAGCAGGCGAGCGCACCGCTGGATGAGCCTGCCATCGGGCGTCTGCAGCTGCTCAAGACCGGCAAGCTGATCGAGTTCTCGGCGGAAGCCGGCGCCGTCCTCGGCAAGGCCGCCGCTGCACAGCGCCATGCGCTGGCCGCCTATGGGCGAGACCTGGGGGCTGCCTTCCAGATCGCTGATGACCTGCTGGACGCGACCGCTTCGGCCGAGGACATGGGCAAGGCGACAGCCAAGGACGCCGCTGCAGGCAAAGCGACCCTCGTCGGCCTGCTCGGCATCGAGCGCGCGCGCATGCAGGCCGAGCGCCTGGTGGCGCAGGCGCGGGACCATATCGAAATCTTCGGGGAGCGCGCCGATCTGCTGCGCGCCCTGGCCGACTACGTGATCGAGCGGAGAAGTTAAATGCAAGACCGCCCCGCAACCCCTTTGCTGGACCGTGTCCGCGTCCCCGCCGACATGCGCAACTTTTCCTCGGACCAGCTGCGGCAACTGGCCGATGAACTGCGCGCGGAGACGATCAGCACCGTCTCCGTCACGGGCGGGCATCTCGGCTCCTCGCTCGGCGTGGTGGAACTCACCGTCGCGATCCATGCCGTCTTCGAGACGCCGCATGACCGGCTGATCTGGGATGTCGGCCACCAGTGCTATCCGCACAAGATCCTGACCGGCCGGCGGGACCGCATCCGCACGCTGCGCCAGGGCGGCGGCCTCTCGGGCTTCACCAAGCGCAGCGAGAGCGAATACGACCCCTTCGGCGCCGCGCATTCGAGCACCAGCATCTCGGCCGGCCTCGGCATGGCGGTCGCCAGCGAATTGCAGAAGGAGCCGCGCAACGTCATCGCCGTGATCGGCGACGGCTCGATGTCCGCCGGCATGGCCTATGAGGCGATGAACAATGCGGGGGCCGAGAAGGCGAACCTGATTGTCATCCTGAACGACAACGACATGTCCATCGCGCCGCCCGTGGGCGCGATGTCGGCCTATCTGAGCCGCACCATCTCGTCGCGCCCCTTCCTCTCGGTGCGCGATTTCGCGGCCAAGATCGCGAAGAACTTCCCGGGGCCCATCGAGCGGGTCGCCAAGCGCGCCGATGAATATGCCCGCGGTCTGCTGACGGGCGGCACGCTCTTCGAGGAGATGGGCTTCTACTATGTGGGCCCGATCGACGGCCACAACATGGACCACCTGCTGCCCGTGCTGCGCAACCTGCGCGACACGGACCACAAGGGCCCCTTCCTCGTTCATGCCGTGACGCAAAAGGGCAAGGGCTATGCCCCGGCCGAGACGAGCGGCGACAAATATCACGGCGTGCAGAAGTTCAACGTCGTCACCGGCGAGCAGCAGAAGGCCCCGCCCGGCCCGCCGGTCTATCAGAAGGTCTTCGCGCAATCGCTGATCGCGGAAGCCGAGCATGACGAGCGCATCGTGGCCGTGAACGCCGCCATGCCGTCCGGCACCAGCCTCGACATGTTCGCCAAGCGCTTCCCCGATCGCTGCTTCGATGTGGGCATCGCCGAGCAGCATGCCGTCACCTTCGCGGCCGGCATGGCGACCGAGGGGATGAAGCCCTTCTGCGCCATCTACTCGACCTTCCTGCAGCGCGGCTATGACCAGGTGGTGCATGACGTGGCCCTCCAGGGCCTGCCCGTGCGCTTCGCCATGGACCGCGCGGGGCTCGTCGGCGCCGATGGCGCGACCCATGCGGGCAGCTTCGACATCGCCTATCTCGGCTGCCTTCCCGGCATGGTGCTGATGGCGCCGAGCTGCGAAGTGGAGCTCGCGCACATGATCGCGACCATGGCGCAGATCGATGACGCACCGTCGGGCGTGCGCTATCCGCGTGGCGAGGGCTTCGCGCTGGAGCCGCTGCCCGCGCGTGGCAGCCTGCTGCCCATCGGCAAGGGCCGTGTCGTGCGGGAGGGCAGCAAGATCGCCATCCTCAGCTATGGCGCGCGCCTGCAGGAATGCCTGAAGGCGGCGGATGAGCTGGCGAGCTTCGGCCTCTCCACCACCGTCGCCGATGCACGCTTCGCGAAGCCGCTCGATACGGAGCTGGTCGAGCAGCTGGCGCGGAACCACGAGGTGCTGATCACCATCGAGGAAGGCAGCGTGAACGGCTTTGGCGGCCTCGTCATGCATCATCTGGCGCTGCGCGGGCTGCTCGATCACGGGCTGAAGTTCCGCCCGATGACGCTCCCGGACATCTGGATCGATCACGACAACCCGAAGAAGCAATACGACCTGGCCGGGCTGAACGCGCCGCACATCACCGCGATGGCGCTGGCCGCACTCGGCAAGGAAGCGCTGATGGAGCCGGCGCGGGCCTGATCCGCGCATGGCTTCCAAGCAGCGGGCCGACCTCGCGCTGGTCGAGCGCGGGCTCGCGGAATCGCGGACGCGCGCGCAGGCGCTGATCATGGCGGGCCTCGTCTATTCGGGCGAGGTGCGGATCAACAAGCCGGGCGACATCATCGCCGAAGGCCGGCCGCTGGAGCTGCGCGGGCAGGATCACCCCTGGGTCTCGCGCGGCGGCGTGAAGCTCGCCCATGGGCTTTCGCATTTCCGGCTCTCGCCCGAGGGGAAGACCTGCCTGGATCTGGGCGCCTCCACGGGCGGCTTCACGGATGTGCTGCTGCATCATGGCGCCGCGCATGTGTATGCGGTGGATGTCGGCCATGGGCAGCTCGCCTGGAAACTGCGCAACGACCCGCGCGTGACGGTGATGGAGCGGGTGAACGCGCGCCACCTGGAAGCGGGGCAAGTCCCTCCTCTCGACGTGCTGGTCTGCGATGCGAGCTTCATCGGCCTGCGCGTGGTGCTGCCCGCCTCGCTCGCCCTGTGCCGGCCCGGCGCCTGGGCCATCGCGCTGATCAAGCCGCAATTCGAGGTGGGGCCCGCCATCGCCAAGGGCGGCGTGGTGCGGGATGCGAATGTGCATCGCCGCGTCTGCCACGAGATCAGCGCCTGGTGGGCCGAGCAGCCCGGCTGGCGCGTGCTGGGCGTGGAGGCGAGCCCCATCCTCGGCCCCGAGGGGAACCGGGAATTCCTGATCGGGGCCGTGCGCGAGGGTTAAGCCCTACGCAGGCTCCACCGCGCGGCCATTCACGCGGATTTCCTCGGCCGGGTTCTCCACCGTCACATGGGTGTCGTACCAGGTGAGGCGCGGACGCACGCCAAAGCGTTCGGTGAGCTGGGCGATGCGCTCCTCGGTGAACCAGGCCTCGGCATCGGCGCGGCTTTCCCAGAAATAGACGCCGCCGGTCCCGGCATCGCCGTTCAGATAGTTCTTGCGGATCAGCCCCTTGCGGGCGAGCTCGCGATAGATCGGCGCGGTGGCGACGGCGCCGCGGATGGCCTGCTCCTCGCTCCGCTTGGGCAGGTCGAACTGCACGATGACGATGCATTGGCTCATGGCCATTTCCTTCCCTGAACCCGGCGGCGCAGGATGCGGCGCGCATGCGCGCCGCCGCAAGGAAAAAGCCTCAGGCGGGGTCCAGCCCATGGGCAGCGAGGCGCTCGGGCGTCATCGCCGCCGCCATGCGGTCCAACAGGGCCTGCGCGCCGGACTGCGCCGCGCTGAAGCGGGCGGTGGAAAAGACGGCGTAGGTGTTGGCGCCCTCGGGCAGCTTGCCCACCATTTCGATCCCCGGGACGGCCATGAGCTCGCTCACCTGCTGGATGGCGAGCAGCGCCTCGCCGCGCGCCGCGACCTCGGCCGTGAAGCCCTGCGGGATGACGATGGCCTTGGCGTTGACCTCTTCCGCGATGCCCAGGCGCTCGATCAGCTCCGCGAAGAAGATGCCGCTGGCCCCCGCGCGCGAATAGACGAGGCTGGGCGTGGCGAGCAGCGTGGCGCGCAGCGCCTCCACGGTCGAGATGTCGGGGTGCGGCGTGCCGGGGGCCACCGCCATGCCGATCGCCGAGCGCGCGAGATCGCGCCGCGTGCCCGCTGCCAGCACGCCCTTTGCCGTCAATTCCTCAATGCCCGCCTCGGTGAGGATGGCGATGTCGCCCGTCAGACCCTCGGCGATCTGCTGCATCAGGCGGGCGGTCGGGTTGAAGACCACCTCCGCGCCCTGCCCAGGCAGCCACTCCTTCAGCAGGCCCGCGACGGCGAGGGTGGAAAGAATGTGAAAGGGCTGGCTCATGGCCCGCACTCTACCCACACCGTGAAACTCCTCTACCCTCCCGGCGCACCATCCCTGGAGGAATCGCCCATGTCCGCGCTCAGCTTCGACCACATCCACCTGCGCTGCCCGAGCCCGGAGGCCACCGCCCTCTGGTTCGAGGAGATGCTGGGGGCCGAGGTGATCCGCTCCATGCAGCAGGGCCAGCCGCGCGTGGACCTGAAGCTGGGCGGGATCAACATCTTCCTGCTGCCCGAGGGCAAGGACGCGGCCCCTGCCCCCTCCGCCCCCTATCTCGGCATTGACCATTTCGGCTTCTCGGTGACCGGGCTCGATGCCTATGTCGCCAAGCTGAAGGCCAAGGGCGTGGTCTTCACCATGGAACCCAACGAGCCGCGCCCTGGCATCCGCATCTGCTTCATCCGCGGCCCCGAGAACATCTCGATCGAGATCCTGGAACGCTTCCCGGTCTAAGCCGGGCGGCGTAGAAGCCCGCCATGCTCGATCTCTCCGGACGCCGCATCATCTGCCTCGGCGATGTGATGCTGGACCGCTTCCTCTATGGCGACGCGAACCGGCTCTCGCCCGAGGCGCCGGTCCCTGTCGTGCGCCTCAAGCGCACGCAGTCCATGGCGGGGGGCGCGGGCAATGTCGCGCGCAACATCCAGGCGCTGGGCGGCGAGGCGGCGCTGATCGCGCTGACGGGCGAGGATGCGGAAGGCGCCGAGATCGCGGCCCTGCTGGGCGAGGCCGGGCATCTGCTGCGCAGCGCCGCGCGCCGCACCACGGTGAAGCTGCGCGTCATCGCCGCCCGCCAGCAGGTGGTGCGGGTGGATGAGGAAGAGCGGCGCGATGCCGACGCCGCTGAGGAGGCGGCCGTCACGGCCCGGCTCGCTGCGCTGCTGCCGGGGGCACAGGCGCTGATCCTCTCGGACTATGGCAAGGGCGTGCTGACGCCGGCCGTGCTGCAGGCGGCCATCGCCGCCGCGCGGGCGCAGGGCATTCCGGTGCTGGCTGACCCCAAGGGGCGCGACTTCACGCGCTATGCCGGCGCCACCTGCCTCACCCCCAATGCGAGCGAGCTGGCCGAGGCCACGGGCATGCCGGTCGGCTCCGATGCGGAATGCGAAGCCGCGGCCCGGGCGGTGCTGGCCGCCGTGCCGGTGGAGGCGGTGCTCGCCACCCGCAGCGAGAAGGGCATGATGCTGGTGCGCCGCGATGCGCGCGCCGTCGCCGTGCCCGCCATGGCGCGGGAGGTCTTCGACGTCTCGGGCGCCGGGGATACGGTGATCGCCACGCTCGCGCTTGGCGTGGCGGCCGGCCTCGGGCTCGAGGGGGCGATGCGCGCGGCCAATGCGGCCGCCGGCGTCGTCGTCGCCAAGCTCGGCACCGCCACCTGCTCGGCGGCTGAACTCGACCACGCCATGCGCGAGCTGGACGGAGCGACGGGCGAGATCCTCACCTGGCCCGCGGCGCAGCGCCTGGTGCAGTCCTGGCATGAGCAGGGGCTGCGCGTGGGCTTCGCCAATGGCTGCTTCGACATCCTGCATGCCGGCCACACCCGCATGCTGCGCGCCGCCCGCGCCGAGTGTGACCGGCTGGTGGTGGCGCTGAATGACGACGCCTCGGTCACGCGGCTGAAGGGCGCCCCACGCCCGGTGAACCCGCTGGAGGATCGCGCGGCGGTGATCGCGGCCCTGGCCAGCGTGGATGCCGTGATCGCCTTCCCTGAGGACACGCCGCTGGAGGCCATCCTGGCGCTCAGGCCCGACCGGCTGTTCAAGGGCAGCGACTACACGATCGAGCAGGTGGTGGGCGCGCCCGAGGTCGCCTCCTGGGGCGGCCGCACCGTGCTGCTCGACCTGCTGCCGGGCCGCTCGACGACGCGCATCCTGGAGCGCGGCCGATGAAGCGCTGGCTGCTGGCGCTGCTGCTGCTCGCGCCGGCGGCGCAAGCGCAGCCGATGAGCCCCTGGGCACAGGTCAGCACGCCCTCGCCCGGGCCGGCCAAGGTGATCGGCGGGACCACGCTGGGCTGCCTCGCGGGCGCCGTGCAGTTGCCCTCCGAGGGGCCGGGCTATCAGGCGGTGCGCATCTCGCGCAACCGGCATTGGGGCCACCCGGACCTGATCCGCTTCACGCGGGATCTGGCGGCGCGCACGCGGGCGGCGGGCATGCCCGACCTCTGGATCGGCGATCTCGCCCAGCCGCGCGGCGGGCCCATGCCCAACATGCACGCCAGCCACCAGACGGGCCTCGATGTGGACATCTGGCTGGACCTCACGCCCAAGCCCGCCATGAGCCGCGCGGCGCGGGAGGATATCGACGTGCCGAGCCTGGTGCTGCCGGACCAGACGGGGGTGAACGCGCGCTTCACGCCGCAGCATGCGCGGCTGATCCGCATGGCGGCCGAAAGCCCGGGTGTGCACCTCGTGCTGGTGAACCACGGCATCAAGCGCAGCCTGTGCGAGATGCATCGCGGCGAGGGATGGCTGCACCGCGTGCGGCCCTGGCGCGGGCATGACAGTCACATGCATATCCGCATCCGCTGCCCCGCGGGCTCGCCCGAATGCCGGGAGGCGAACCCCATCCCGGCCGGGGATGGCTGCGATGCGAGCCTCGAGTGGTGGCTTTCCGAGGAAGCGCGCCGCCCCCCGCCGCGGCCCCGCCCCCCCGGCCCGCCCCCTGCCCTGCCGGCGGCCTGTTCGGCCGTGTTGCGCGCACCCTGATCGCCCCGCCGTGACTTGCCGGCCCGGCCGGGCTACGCATCCGCCATGCTTGAATTCCCGCAGATTGATCCGATCGCCATCCAGATCGGCCCGCTCGCCATCCGCTGGTATGCCCTGGCCTATATCGCCGGCATCGTGCTGGGCTGGCGCATCCTGCGGCGGCTGGCGCAGGCCGAGCCGCAGGCGGCCACGGCGCAGCAGGTGGATGACTACATCACCTGGGCCACGCTCGGCATCATCCTGGGCGGGCGTCTGGGCTATGTCCTGTTCTACCGGCCGGGGCATTATCTTTTCCATCCGCTGGAAGCGCTGATGGTCTGGCAGGGCGGCATGGCCTTCCATGGCGGGGCGCTCGGCGTGATCATCGCCACTCTGTTGTTCTGCCGCAGCCAGAAGCTCGATCCGCTGCGCTTCGGGGACCGCGTGGCGGTGGTGGTGCCGATCGGACTGTTCTTCGGGCGTGTGGCGAACTTCATCAATGGCGAGCTCTGGGGCCGGGCCACGGATGTGTCCTGGGCCATGATCTTCCCGGCCGACCGGCTGCAGCTGCCGCGTCATCCGAGCCAGCTCTACCAGGCCGGGCTGGAGGGGATCGCCCTCTTCGCGCTGATGCTGATCCTCTGGAGCAATGCGGCCAACCGCGCGCGCTCCGGGCTGCTGACCGGCGCGCTGCTGGCCGGCTATGGCGCCGCGCGCCTCGTGGGCGAGATGTTCCGCGAGCCGGATGCGCATCTGGGCTTCCTGCTGGCCGGCGTGACCATGGGCCAGCTGCTCAGCCTGCCCATGGTGCTGGTGGGCAGCTGGCTGATCTGGCGGGCGCGCCGGGCCGGCTGATGGAGCGGCTCGACGCCTTCATGGCCCGCGCCGCCGCCGCCTATTACGCGCGGGGCGAGGGCATCGGGCGGGACTTCACCACCGCACCGGAGATGAGCCAGGCCTTCGGCGAGTGCCTGGGCCTCTGGGCCGCCGTCACCTGGCAGGCCATGGGCGCGCCGGGCCGCGTGGTGCTGGCGGAGCTTGGGCCGGGGCGCGGCACGCTGATGGCGGACGCGCTGCGCGCGGTGGACCAGATGGTGCCGGCCTTTGGCCGCGCGCTGGAGTTGCACCTCGTCGAGACCTCGCCGGCGCTGCGCGCGGCGCAGGCGGGCAAGCTCGGCGGACGTGTCGCGGCCTGGCACGCGGATGCGCGCGAGATCCCGCCGGGGCCCGCGATCCTGCTGGCCAACGAGTTCTTCGACGCGCTGCCCATCCGGCAATTCATCCGGCGGGCAGAGGGCTGGCGCGAGCGCTACGTGCTGGAGGGCAGCTTCATCGAGCAGCCTTGCGACCATGCGGAGGCGGCGCCCGAGGGCAGTATCCGCGAGATCGGCCAAGCCGCCCGGGAGATCGCGGCGCAGCTCGGCGCGCGGCTCGCGGCGCAGGGCGGCGCCCTGCTGGCGCTGGACTACGGCCCGGCCGAGAGCGGCCTGGGCGAAACGCTCCAGGCGCTGCGCGACAATGCCGCGTGCGATCCGCTGAGCGAGCCCGGCACGGCCGACATCACCGCGCATGTGGATTTCGCGGCCCTGGCGGCGGCGGGGCGGGCCGCGGGCGCCGCCGCGCATGGCCCGCTGCCCATGGGCGTCTTCCTGCAACGCCTCGGCCTCATGGCGCGCAGCGCCATGCTGGCGCAGTCGGAACCCCGCCAGGCGGGGAGCATCCTGGCGGCGGCGCAACGCCTCGTGGCGCCCGAGGGCATGGGGCGGCTGTTCAAGGCCCTGGTCCTGGCACACCCTGCCCTCCCCACCCCAGCCGGATTCGAGGCGTGATGGCCGAATTCCTGACCCATGCGGGCCTTGCCGCGCGGCATGGCTTCTTCACGCGGCGCGGCGGCGTCTCGGCCGGGGCCTATGCCACGCTGAACTGCGGCCTGCGCAGCGAGGACGACCCCGCCGCCGTGGCGGAGAACCGCGCCCGCGCCGCCCGCGCGCTGGGCGCGGAGCCCAGGGGCCTGCGCGGCCTGCGCCAGGTGCACGGCCCGGCCGTGGTCGAGGCCGGCGCACCGTGGGAGAGCCTGCCCGAGGCCGATGCGATGGTGACGCGCACCCCGGGCGTAGCGTTGGGCATCATCACCGCCGATTGCGCCCCGGTGCTGTTCCATGACGGCGCGGCCGGGGTGATCGGCGCCGCCCATGCCGGCTGGAAGGGCGCCGTCTCGGGCGTGCTGGAAGCCACCATCGCGGCCATGGAGGCACTGGGCGCCGAGCGCGGGCGCATCACCGCCGTGGTCGGCCCCTGCATTGCCCAGGCGAGCTACGAGGTGCGGTCCGACCTGCGCGATGCGGTGGGCGATGCGCGCTTCTTCGCCCCCGGCCGCGATGACGCCCATTTCCAGTTCGACCTGCCCGGCTATTGCGTCGCGCGGCTTGAGGCGGCAGGTGTGGCGGGCGAGGCGCTCGGGTTGGACACGCTGGCGGATGAGGCCCGCTTCTTCAGCCACCGGCGGCGCACCCTGGCGGGCGGCGGGCCGCTCGGGCACCAACTCTCCGCCATCATGCTGTGAAGGCGCCATGCCCTACGTCATCATGTTCCTCATGCTGCTCATCGTCACCATGATGGTGTCCTGTGTCTTCGCGTAGGGCCGCCCTTCTCGCGCTCCTGGCGCTGCCTGCCTGCGGCGATCTGCCGCAGCCGCATCGCGGCCGCCCGGGGGGCCTCGCCGGTGGCCTGCGCATCCCCCTCGCCGTCCGGCTCGCCATCCTGCCACCGACCGAGGCACTGATGACCGATGACGCGGCCCGCCGGTATGCGGAGGCGCTGAGCGAGGCGCTGCAGGCGGCCGATGTGCCGGCCACCGCCACTTCCACCCCCCTGCCGCTCGACTGGCGCCTGATCGTGACCGCGCAGAACACCGGCGCCACCGTCATCCCGCGCTATGTCATCACCAATGCCGATGGGCAGGAGCAGGGCGCCGTCGCCGGCCCGCCCGTTCCCATCCGCGCCTGGGCGGAGGCGACGACGCCCACGCTGCAGGCCGTGGCGCAGCAGGCCAATCCGCGCGTGACGCAGATGCTGCTCTCGATCCAGGCGGCCCGCGCCTCGGCGGACCCCTCGGCCATCCGCACCGGGCCGCCCCGGCTGCGGCTCATCCCGGTGCGCGGCGCGCCGGGGGATGGGAACAGCTCCCTCACCGCGCGCCTTCGCGAATTCCTCACCAATCGCGGCTATGTGGTGCAGGAGCTGGCCGATGGCGCGGCCTTCGCCGTGACGGCGGAGGTGACGGTGCAGGCGGTGAGCACGACCGTGCAGCGCGTCGAGATCCAGTGGATCGTCTCGCGGCGGGATGGCTACGAACTGGGCCGGGTGCTGCAGTTGAACGAGGTGCCGATGGGCAGCCTCTCCCGCGCCTGGGGCGACATCGCCTATGCCGCCGCAGAGGAGGCCGCGGGCGGCGTGCAGCAGATCATCCGCAATGCGAGCTCGACCAGCTAGGGCATGCGCTTGACGCGAATGTCGGCGGTGAAGTTTACAGCGCGGCGGCGGGGCGCTATCGCTGCCACGCCAGCCGGACAGGGGTGAGATGGCTCGATGAAGATCGTCGCGTGCAACAGCAACATGCCCCTGGCCAAGGCCGTGGCCGACAAGATCGGCATTCCGCTGACCAATGCCTCGATCCGCCGCTTCGCGGATATGGAAATCTTCGTCGAGATCCACGAGAACATCCGCGGCGAGGATGTCTTCGTCATCCAGTCCACCAGCTATCCGGCCAATGATCACCTGATGGAGCTGCTGATCACGCTGGATGCGCTGCGGCGCTCCTCCGCGCGCCGCGTCACCGCCGTGATGCCCTATTTCGGCTATGCCAGGCAGGACCGGAAGAGCAGCCCGCGCTCGCCCATCTCGGCCAAGCTCGTCGCGAACCTGATCACCCAGGCGGGTGCCGACCGCGTGCTGACGATGGACCTGCATGCGGGGCAGATCCAGGGCTTCTTCGACATCCCGGTGGACAACCTCTATGCCGCCCCCCTCTTCGCGCGCGACATCAGCGAGCGGTTCAAGGGGCGCGAATTGATGGTCGTCAGCCCCGATGTGGGCGGCGTGGTGCGCGCCCGCGCCATCGCGCAGCAATTGCATTGCGACCTCGCCATCATCGACAAGCGGCGCCCGCAGGCCGGTGTTTCCGAAGTCATGAACGTGATCGGCGACGTGTCGGGTCGCGACTGCATCATCGTGGATGACATCATCGACAGCGGCGGCACGCATTGCAACGCGGCCGAGGCGCTGATGAAGAACGGCGCCAAGTCGGCCAGCGTCTATGTGACGCATGGCGTCTTCTCGGGGGCCGCTGTCGAGCGCGTGGGGAAATCGCCCATTGAGACGATGATCGTGACCGACAGCATCGCGGCCACGCCCGCGGTACAGGGGGCGCGCAACATCCGGCAATTGCCCATCGCGCCGCTGCTGGCGGAAGCCATGCGCCGCATCAGCGAGGAACGCTCCGTCTCGTCGCTCTTCTGTTAGCGGTCCGATCCCGGCACCGTCTTTTGGGTGCCGGGTGAATCGGCCCGTCGGGAAAGTCCAAAAGGGGTCCGCCCATGAAGCTCTTCTATTCGCCCGGTGCCTGTTCGATCGGCATCCATGTGATCCTGGAGGAGATCGGCAAGCCCTTCGAGACGCAGGTGGTCTCGACGCGCGACGGCTCGAACAAGAAGCCCGAATACCTGGCCATCAACCCGAAGGCCAAGGTGCCGGCGCTGCTGCGCGATGATGGCAAGGTGCTGACGGAATTCCCGGTCATCGCCTGGTGGCTGGCCAAGGCGAACCCGATGTCCAACCTCATCGCCGTCGAGTTCGAGGCGGAGGCGCGGACGCTGGAATGGATGGACTACCTGTGTGGCACCGTGCATCCGCAGGGCTTCACCCGGCAGTTCCGCCCCGGCAACTTCGCGAAGGACGCCGAGGATGAGGCGCGCGTGATCGCGCAGGGCAAGGCGCTGGCCGAGGGCTACCTCCAGGTCATCGAGAAGGGCCTGGCGGGCGACCCCTGGCTGCTTCCCTCGGGCTACAGCGTCGCCGATTGCGCGCTCTTCTTCATCACCGGCTGGGCGAGCGGGCGGGCGGGCATGACGCTGCCGCCCAAGCTCGCGCGGCACCATGCGGCGATGCTGGCGCGGCCCGCCGTGCAGCGCGCCTTGGCGCGCGAAGCCAAGTGAATCCGCAGCGCGCCTTGGCGCGCGAAGCCAAGCCGGCGTGAACCATCAAGCAAGGAATATTCCCATGAAGCTCTACTACGCCCCTGGCGCCTGCTCGCTCGGCATCCACGTCCTCCTGGAAGAGAGCGGCGCGGCCTATGAGCCGACCATCCTGAACATCCGCGAGGGTGCCCAGTTCAAGCCGGAATTCACCAGCATCAACGCCAAGTCGAAGGTGCCGACCCTGGTGCGGGACGACGGTTCGGTGCTGACCGAATTCACCGCCATCGCCTATTGGATCGCGGCGAAATATCCGGCGGCGAAGCTGATGCCGGCCACCGCCGAGGGCCAGGCGTCGGCGCTGGAGGCCACCGATTACGCGGTCGCCACCATCCACATGCAGGGCTTCTCGCGCATGTTCCGCCCGGCGAATTTCGCCCCCAGCGAAGCCGACCACGAGGCGGTGAAGGCGCGCGGGCTGGAGCTGTTCAACAAGGGCCTCAACTGGCTGGACCGGGCGCTGGAAGGCCGCGACTACATCTGCGGCGATTTCAGCTTCGGCGATGCGGCGCCCTTCTACGTCACCTTCTGGGCGGCAGCGCGCCTCAAGCTCGACCTGCCGAAGAACGTCGCCGCCCATTACGAGCGGATGAAGGCGCGCCCGGCCGTGCAGCGCGTGATGGCGCGCGAAGGACTCGCTTGATCCTTCTCGTCTCCGCGCGCACGTCGAGCCTGGCGTGCCGCCTTGCCTTCGCCCTCGCCGGCCTGCCCGGCGAGGTGCGGGATTTGAGCCTGCGCCAGGGCGAGCACAGGACGCCCGAGATGCTGGCGCTGAACCCCAAGGGGCAAGTGCCGGCGCTCATCCTCGACAGCGGCGAGACCATCACCGAGACGCCGGCCATCCTGCTCGCCATCGGCGAGATGGCGCCGGCGAGCGGCCTGATCCCGGCGGAGGGCGTGGCCCGCTGGCGGGTCATGGAATGGCTCTCCTGGTACGCCTACCAGTTCCCGCGCGCCTTCCAGCCGGCCTTCCGCCCGGCGATCTTCGGCCCGCCGCCGGCCGAGAACCAGATCCGCGAAGGTGGCCTCACCCGCGTGGGCGAGGCACTGGCCCTGATCGAGACCAGGCTCGGCAACCGTGACTGGCTCGTCGGAAACGCGGTGACAGCCGCCGATCTCGTCGTCGCCATGATGACCACCTTCGCGGGCTTCGTGGGCGTCGTGCCGCCCGATGCGCTGATGGCGCATCGCCGGCGCGTCTTTGCCCTGCCCGCCCTTGCCGAAACGCTCCAGGCCGAAGGCTTCGCTGCATGAATCTCAATCCCATCCCCTTCTGGTTCCTGCGCCATGGCGAGACGGATTGGAACGCGGAGGGGCTGAGCCAGGGCCAGACCGATATCCCGCTGAACAAGGTCGGCCAGATGCAGGCGGAGCGCGCGGCGCGCAGCCTGGCCGGGACGAAGATCAGCACCATCGTGGCGAGCCCGCTGAGCCGCGCGCGGGTCACGGCCGAGACGGTGGCCGCCGCGCTGAACCTGCCGGTCCAGCTCGACCCCGAGCTGATGGAGGTGAACTTCGGCGAGCAGGAGGGCAAGCCGATGGGCGACTGGTATGATGACTGGATCGCCGACACCTATACGCCGGCCGGCGCCGAGCCCTTCGCCGTGCTGCGCGCGCGGGCCGTGCGCGCCATCAACCGCGCGACGGCGCTGCCGGGCCCCGTGCTGGTCGTGGCGCATGGGGCGCTCTGGCGCGCCTTCCGCTACGAGGCGGGGCTGCCCTCCAATGTCCGCACGCCCAATGCGCTGCCCCTTTATGCCGAGCCCGGGCCCGATGCCTGGAGCCTGACCGCCCTCGAACTCGCGCCGGAGGTCTGACCCCATGGCGAAGGCGGAACCCGGCTGGCAGCTGATCCAGGGGGGCCGCCTGACGGACCCCGCCCAGCGGCGAGCGCCGCTGACCGATATCCTGATCCAGGACGGCATCATCCGTGAGGTGGGCGCCAATCTCGTGGCACCCGAGGGCACGCGCGTGGTGGATGCCAGCGCCTGCCTCCTGCATCCGGGCCTGATCAATGCGCATACCCATGGCCATGGCGGCCTCGCGCGCGGCCAGGGTGATCGGATGAGCCTGGAGACGCTGCTGGCCGCGGCCCCCTGGTTCGGCGGCGGGCGCACGCTGGAGGATAAGCGCCTCTCCACCCTGCTCTGCGCGGCCGAGATGGTCGCGAAGGGCTGCACCGCCGCCTATGACCTCAGCATGGAAGTCCCGCTGCCCAGCGTGGACGGCCTCGATGCCATCGCCGATGCTTATGCGACGGTCGGCATGCGGGCGATGATCGCGCCGATGGTGGCCGACCGCTCGCTCTATGAGGCGATCCCGGGGCTGATGGACGCCCTGCCCGACAAGCTCCGCGCCGAAGCCGACAAGATCCGCTTCAAGCCATGGCAGGAGACCATCGCGGCGATGGATGCGGCCTTCCGGGGCTGGCGCTGGGCGAACCAGGACATCCGCTTCGCCGTCGGCCCCACCATTCCGCATCATTGCAGCCAGGAATTCCTCTGCGGCTGCCGGGATCTCGCGCGCAAGCATGGCGTGGGCCTGCACAGCCATGTGGGCGAGAGCAAGGTCCAGGCCGTGGTGGGCATGCAGAAATACGGCATGACGCTGGTGCATTACATGGACAGCCTGGGGCTGATCGGGCCGGACTTCACGGTCGCGCACGGCATCTGGCTGGATGATGACGATTTCCGCCTGCTGGCGGATCGCGGTGCCTCCATTGCGCATAACCCGGCGTCGAACATGAAGCTCGGCAATGGCATGTTCCGGCTGAAGCGGGCGCTGGAGCTGGGCGTGAATGTCGGTATCGGCACCGATGGCGTGAGCAGCGGCGACAATTCCAACATGTACGAGGCGATGCGCCTCGCCTCCCACACCTCGCACGTCCAGAAGCCCGATCCCTATGAATGGGCGACGGCGGAGCAGGTGTTTCGCGCCGGCACCATCGGCTCGGCGCGCGCGCTCGGGATCGAGGGCATCGGGGAAATCGCGCCGGGCAAGAAGGCCGACATCGTCTTCCTCGACCTGCACAAGGCGCAGTGGATGCCCCACAACGCCACGCTCAACCAGATGATCCATGCCGAGGATGCGACGGGCGTGCGGCATGTGATGATCGGCGGGCGCTTCGTCTATCGCGACGGCCGGCACACCACGCTGGACATGGCAAAGCTGGCCAGCGAGGCGGAAGCCGCGCGGGAGCGGCTGGAGGCGGCGGCGACCGGCGCCAAGGCGCTGTTCGAAGCGCTGGAACCGGTGGTGGCGAGCTTCTGCTCGGGCCTGGCGGCGCGCCCCTACCACCTCAGCCGCTACATGTGCGACGCGCCCAATTCGGGCCTCTAGAGCAGCGTCCGATCAAGTTGAACCGCTAATCGGTTCAACTCGATCGGACATAAGCTGCTCTAGCAGTTACGTTTCTAGAGCACGACCTTCCGATCAGCTTGATTCAAGCTGATCGGAACGTGCTCTAGGGCCCGAATTGGGTATTCGTTGATGCCCTCAAACGCCGGGCGCCGCCTCCGGCGGCTTGGCTTCGGATCGCTGGCGCGATCCGCCGGGCCTGTTCGGCCCGGATTCTCGATGGGCGGCGCTGGTCTGGGATAGGCGCTTCTTTCCCATGGATTACGGCACGGTAATTGCTGACCCTCCGGCTCAGTCTTCACCAGCCGGGAAATCCGCATGTTTCGCCGTTCGCTCCTGCCGCTTTTCGCGGCGACTGCCCTGCCTTTCACCGCAACTGCCCAGGCTTGGACGCCCGATCGCCCGATCCGCCTCATCGCGCCCTTCGCCGCCGGCGGGGCGGCCGACATCATCTCGCGCATCGCCGCGGAAGAACTGGCCCCCATCCTCGGCCAGCAGGTGGTGGTGGAGAACCGCACCGGCGCGGGTGGTGCCATCGGCACGGAGTTCGTCGCCCGCGCCCGGCCGGACGGCTACACCCTGCTCACCGCGAGCCAGGCGACGCATGGCATCACGCCCGTCCTCACCCGGCTGAACTTCGACCCGGGCACCGACACCACGCCCATCGCCAATTTCGCGGGCGTGCCCGCGGTGCTGATCGTGAACAATGACCTGCCCGTCCGCACCTTGCCGGAATTCCTGGCGCTGGTGCGCGCCCGGCCAGGGCAGTTGGCCTATGGCTCGGCCGGAATCGGCTCCTCCACGCACATGACGCTGGCGCTGCTGGCCCACAAGGCGGGGCTCGACCTCACCCATGTGCCCTATCGAGGCTCGGCGCTCGCCATGCCCGATCTGATCGGCGGGCGGCTCGCCGCCATGACGGATACGATCAGCAGCGCATTGCCCTTCATCCGCGACGGGCGGGTGCGGGCCATCGCCGTCTCCACCAAGTCAAGGTTGGCCGTTCTGCCCGACGTGCCCTCCGTCTCCGAGACCCTGCCGGGCTATGAGGTGCTGAACTGGTACGGCATCTCCGGCCCCGCCGGGCTGCCGCCACCGGTCGTCGCCACGATCCACGCGGCGGTGCAGAGCATCCTCGCCCGCCCCGCCTTCCAGCAGCGCATGGCCAGCGGGGGCATGGAAGTCCTGCCGATGAGCACGGCCGACTACGCCGCCTACATCGCGCGCGACCGCGCGCAATGGGCCGAGTTGCAGCGGGCGACAGGGCTCCGTGCGGATTGAACATATTTTGCAAATGCAACGTTTTGGACTCGCAAACGTCAACCGCCAGGCCCATATCCGAGAACAACCCTAGGAGTATTCCTCATGGAACTCTCGCGCCGGGGCATCGCCCTCGCCACCGCGGCCTTGCAGGTCGCCGCCGCCAATCGTGCGGCGCGCGCCGAGCGCACGCCGCAGGTCAGGCCGGTGCGGCCCCGCCATGGCCGCCGCCGGACGCAGACCGCACCGCTGCGGGCCGAGGCCTCGACGAAGGCCTAGAGCAGCCCGCCCAGCACCTGCCCGCCCGTCATGGGGCGTGGCGCCCCCGTGGTCTCCGGGAAACTGATGGGCAGGCCGCGCGCCGTGCGGGCCGCCAGCACGGCGAAGCACTGCGCTTCGAGCGCATCGCCATTCCAGCCCGCCACCTCCACCGGGCGCACCGGCTCACTCAACGTGGCCGAAAGCGCCCGCATCATGGCCGGGTTGCGCCGCCCGCCGCCCGCCACCAGCCACTGCATCGGCGGTTCGGGGAAGTGCCGCGCCGCCGCCGCCACGCAGACGGCGCAAAAGGCCACCAGCGTCGCGGCGCCATCCTGGGGTGAGAGCAGATGCGCCCCCGCATCCCGCAAAGCGCGGTCGAAATCCAGACGATCGAGGGATTTGGGCGGGCTCAGCGCCAGATAGGGATGCGCCATCAGGCGCCCCAGCACCGCGCCATCCGCCTGGCCGGCCAAGGCCAGGTTGCCGTCCTTGTCGTAGTCCCGCCCCAGCGAGCGCTTGGCCCAGTCATCCAGCGGGCCATTGGCGGGCCCGGTGTCGAAGGCCTGCATCTGCCCATCCGTGCCGAGCCAGGTGACGTTGGCCACGCCGCCCAGGTTCAGCACGGCGAGCGGCTTCGGCAGGCTATGCGCCAGCGCTGCATGGGCCACGGGCACAAGCGGCGCCCCCTGCCCGCCCGCCGCCACATCGGCGCTGCGGAAGTCGAAGGCCACCGAGAGCCCTGTCGCCTGCGCCAGTGCCCGCGCATCGCCGATCTGCCAGGTGTGGCCGCGCGCATTGCGGGAGTCGCCGGGCCGGAGCGGCCGGTGCAGGATGGTCTGCCCGTGGAAGCCCGTGAGTTCCGCCTCGGGCAGCCCGGCGCGTCGCGCCTCCTGCTGCACGCGCAGCACGGCGGCCGCGTGCCGCTCCGTCAGGCGGGCCTCGCAGTCGAGCAGAAAGGGGTCCTCTGGCGAGATGGTGGGCGCCATCTCCAGAAGGCGGCGCAAGTCACGCCGAAGCGCCGGGTCATAGGGCAACGTGACCGTGGGGCCGAGCGTGCCCACGCGCTCGCCATCCGTCTCCACCCAAGCGGCATCCACCCCGTCGAGCGAGGTTCCGCTCATCAGCCCAATGATTCTCAACATGGGTCGAGTGTGCTACGGCGGGCCGCGAAACGCCAACCGGGTCCCTTGCATGTCAGCCTCCGACTTTCTCTCCGTCATCCGCGAGCGCGGCTTCGTCCATCAGGTGACGGACGAGCCGGCCCTCGCCCAGCATTTCGCCAAGGGCCCGGTCGCCGGCTATATCGGCTTCGACGCGACGGCGGACAGCCTGCATGTCGGCCATCTCGTGCAGATCATGCTGCTGCGCTGGCTGGCGAAGACCGGCAACCGGCCCGTGGTGCTGATGGGCGGCGGCACGACCAAGATCGGCGATCCTTCGGGCCGCGACGAGACGCGCCAGATCCTGACCGAGGAGAAGATCGAGCAGAACAAGGCCGGCATCCGCACCGCCTTCACCAACTTCCTCACCTTCGGCGACGGGCCGGGCACGGCCATCATGCTCGACAATGCCGAATGGCTCGATCCGCTGCGCTACATCCCCTTCCTGCGCGAGGTGGGGCGGCATTTCAGCGTGAACCGCATGCTGAGCATGGACAGCGTGAAGCTGCGGCTCGATCGCGACCAGCCGCTGACCTTCATCGAGTTCAACTACATGCTGCTGCAGAGCTACGACTTCGTGGAGCTGCGCCGCCGCCATGGTGTCACGCTGCAGCTGGGCGGCAGCGATCAATGGGGCAACATCGTCATGGGCGCCGACCTGGTGCGCCGCATGGATCAGGCGGACGCCTTCGGCATCACCGCGCCGCTCATCACCACCGCCTCGGGCGCCAAGATGGGCAAGACGGCGGCGGGTGCGGTCTGGCTGAACGCCGACCGCGTGAGCCCCTATGACTATTGGCAGTTCTGGCGCAACGCCGAGGACGCCGATGTGGGCAAGTTCCTCGCCCTCTTCACCGACATGCCGATGGACGAGGTGCGGCGCCTGGGCGCGCTGCAGGGCTCCGAGATCAACGAGGCGAAGAAGATCCTGGCGACGGAAGCCTGCGCCCTGCTGCATGGCCGCGCCGCCGCCGAGGCAGCGGCCGAGACGGCGCGCCTGGCCTTCGAGCAAGGCGCCGCGGCCGAGAGCCTGCCCACCATCACGCAAGCGCTCCCGGCCGCGATCGCCGACCTCATGGTCAGCGCCGGCCTCGCGGCCAGCAAGGGCGAGGCGCGGCGCCTGGTGGCGCAGAACGGCGTGCGGCTGAACGACGCGCCAGTGACCGATGCGGCGCTTGCAGTCACGATGGCCGATCTGCGCGATGGCGCGGCGAAACTCTCGGCGGGCAAGAAGAAGCACGTCCTGGTGCGGCCGGCCTGACCCGCCGCGCCTCAGGCGTGAACCTGCCGCAGCACGGCCAGTGCCTCTTCGAAGGCGAAGCTGTCGAGTTGGCGCCCGATCTCCAGCGCGGACGGGCCGAGGCTCGCGTGCAGCGAGGGCTCATGCGCATGGAAGAGGGCGAGCGCCGCCATGTCGTTCGCCTCAAGCAACGCCATGAGCTGACCGATCAGCTCCGGCGGAGCCGGAGCCGCCGGGCAGGCCAGCCCAGGGACGGCTTCCTCCGCCAGGGCGGCGGCCAGACGTGACTTCAGCGCGGCCAGTTCCATCTCGAGCGCGGCCGCGCGCGGCTGCAACCTCTCCAGCACGGCGTCCCCCTGCGCCAGGTCGGCTTCCAGCGAGGCTGCCCCATCGCGCAGCGTGGTCGCCCCGACCGTCGCCGCGGCCCCTTTCAGGGAATGCGCCGCGCGACGCGCCGCCGCCACATCGCCGGCGACCAGTCCGGCCTGCAGCGCAGCGACATCCGTGCTGTGCAGGAAGATCTCCAGGACGCGGCGGTAGAGTCTGGGCTGGCCATTGCTGGCCTTGAGACCGGCCGCCATGTCGAGCCCCGCCACCACGGGCAGCGCCGCCGTCGCCGGCCGGGGTGCCGAGCTTCCGGCGCCCTGTGCCGGCAGCCAGCGTGCCAGCGCGCCATGCAGTGCGGCCGGGTTCACAGGCTTCACCAGGTGATCATTCATGCCGGCCTCCAGCGAGGCGCGGCGGTCCTCCAGGAAGGCATTGGCCGTCATCGCCAGGATCGGTGTCCGCGCGTGGCGCGGCAGGTCGCGGATGGCCCGCGTGGCGGCGCGGCCATCCATCACCGGCATCTGCACGTCCATCAGGATGAGGTCGTAATCGGCGGCGGCGGCGCGCTGCACGGCCTCGGCGCCATCCCGCGCAACCTCCACGAGGAGGCCGACATCCTCGAGCAGCGCCGTCGCCACCTCTTCGTTCACCGGGTTGTCCTCCACCAGCAGGACGCGCTGTCCGGGGAAGCGCGGCGGTGTGGGGCTGAGCGGGGCCTCCTGCGCCGGCGGCAGAAGAGCGGCGGCGAGGCGCGAGGGCACGAGCGGCTTGGCCAGCACCGCCTCATACCCCGCCTGCAGGGCGGTTGCGGGGGAAACGGCATCTGATTCGGCGGAAACCAGGATACAGCGCGGCCGCCGGGCGAGGGGCAGCCCCCCCAGGCGACGACAGAGCTCCAGGCCATCCATCCCTGGCATCAGCCAATCCACGAGCACGACATTGAAGGGCGTGCCGGCCGCATCGGCTTCGTTCAGCCGCGTCAGCGCATCCTCGCCGCTGCCCGTCGCGGTGACGGCGAGGCCGAGCGCGCGCAGCGTGCCTGCCATCGCCTCCAGCGCCTCCGGCACGTCATCCACCACCAGGGCACGCTGCCCGGTCAGCGGCGAAGGCTCGGCGCCGGGGGAAGCGACCGGCGCCTCGCCCACCGGCACCTCCACCCAGAAGACGCTGCCCTCACCCGTCGCGCTCTCCACGCCCACCTCGCCGCCCATCAGCCCTGCCAGCCGATGGCAGATCGAGAGGCCGAGGCCGGTGCCGCCGTAACGGCGCGTGGTGGAGGCGTCGGCCTGCTGGAAGGGCTCGAAGAGCTGCGCCTGCTGCTCGGGTGAGATGCCGATGCCCGTGTCCGCCACCTCAAAGCGCGCGACCAGCCCATGGGCCGTCCGGCGCGCGACCCGGCCACTGAGGACGATGTGCCCCGCATCGGTGAACTTGACCGCGTTGGAGGCGAAGTTCAGCAGGATCTGGCTGAGGCGCAGCTCGTCGCCCAGCAACACCGGCGGCAGCTCATGCAGATCGACCAGCAGCTCAAGCCCCTTGGCTTCCGCCTTGTCGCGCACCAGCGCCCAGACGCGCTCCACCACGCGCTCCACCACGATGTCCGCCTGCTCCAGCTCGATCTTGCCAGCCTCGATCTTCGAGAGGTCCAGGATGTCGTTGATGATGTTCAGCAGGTGGTGCGCGGCGTCGGTGATGCGTCCCACCTGCTGCTGCTGGCGGGGCTCCTGCAAGCCGCGGCGGAGCAGGTGCGCAAAGCCGATGATGGCGTTCATCGGCGTGCGGATCTCGTGGCTCATGTTGGAGAGGAATTCGCTCTTGGCGCGGCTCGCCGCCTCCGCCTCCGCCTTGGCGCGGCGCAGCTCGGCCTCGGCGAGCTTGCGGCCGCCGATATCCTCGAAGGAGATCACCGCCCCCAGCACCGCGGTGCCATGCAGGATCGGCGCGACCGAGCAGGAGACGGCGAGCGGCGTGCCGTCGGCCCGCCAGAACACCTCCTCCCCGCTCGACATCGGCGCGTTTTGCGTCAGGGCGCGATGGATCGCGCCCTCGCCTGAATCGTCATCGGTGCCATCCGCGCGGCGCGGCTGCAGGACCCGCTGCGCCGGCAGGCCGGCCAGCACGCCCGGCTCCGGATGGCCGAGGAGGCGCGCCGCCGCCTGGTTCGCGAAGGTGATGCATCCATCCGGCCCCACGCCGACGATGCCGTTGGAGCTGCTCTCCAGCAGCAGGCGCTCCTCTTCCTCCTTGCGGGCCAGGGCCTCCATGGCCGCGGCGCGCGCCGAGATGTCACGGCCGATCACCAGGAACCCGTCGAAGGCGCCATCCGCGTCGCGCAGCATGGTCCGGGTGATGCTGTAGAGCCGGCGGGTGCCGTCGGGATGCGGCAGGATGCGCTCCATGCTGCGTACCGCGTCTCCGGCGGCGAGCTGCGCCTCCTCATCGGCCCTGACGATCGAGATCACTTCGTCCGGGAAGCTCTCCTCCGCCGTCCGGCCCACCATATCCTCGGCGCTGGCCTTGCCCGCCAGCTCGACGAAGGCACGGCTGCAGGCTTTGAGGCGCAGGTCGCGGCCCTTCAGCGCGATCAGGTCGGGCGAGCGGTCGAGCACGCGGAAGAAATCCTGCCCCAGCGCCTCGGTGGCCTGGCGGGCGCTCAGCAATTCGGCCGTGCGCTCTGCCACGAGCTCCTCGAGGTGGCTGCGGTGGCGTTCCAGCTCCACCGCCATCTGGCGGGTTGCGGTGATGTCCTCCTTCACGCCGACGAAATGGCTGATGGCGCCGTCCGGCCGGCGGATGGGCGCTATGACCGCCGCCTCGATGTAGAGGCTGCCGTCGCGTCGGCGGTTCACCAGCTCGCCCCGCCAGGTCTCGCCCTGCGGCAGCTTCTCCCACATCTCCTCGAAGACCGAGGAGGGTGTCTGGCCGGATTGCAGGATGCGCGGATTCTCGCCGATCAGTTCGTCCCGTCGGTAGCCCGTGGTGCGTTCGAAGGTCTCGTTCACGTATTCGATGCAGCCATGGACATCGGTGATGACGATGCTGGCCGGACTCTGCTCCACCGCGCGCACGAGGCTGCGTAGCCGTTCCTCCTGGCGCTTCTGCTCGGTGATGTCCTCCCACATCGCGAGGAAGTATTCCCGGTCGCGCTGGCGGATCATCTGGATGTTCACCTGCACATCCAGAACAGCGCCTCCCTTGTGGCGGTGTTGCGTCTCGAAGCGTGCGCCGCCGGCTTCGCGGATCTGGCGCGCCAGGGCCTCGAAGCCGTCCGGGGGCGGCGAAGCCTGAATGTCGGCCGGCGTCATCCGCCGGTACTCGTCGCGCGTGTAGCCGAGCAGCCGGCAGGAGGCGTCGTTCACCTGCACGAAGCGCAGCGTCTCGGCATCCACGATCTCGATCGCGAGCGGCGCCTCGTTGACGACGGCGGAGAAGAGGTTGCGGCTGTCGGCCTCGGCCATGGCCGCGCGGCGGCGCTCGATGGCGGCCCCCAGGCGCTCGGCGACGGCTTCGAGGAGCATGCGCTCCTCGGGCAGGAAGGCCTCGTCGAGCCCGGGCGGGAGCGGGCCCCCATAGGTGACGCGGACCACGCCCTCCGTCCCATCCGCACCGGGGAAGGTGACGCCGAGCGTGGGCCCCTCGGCCCGTCGCCCATGCAGGACGCCGGCGTGCTCGATGCTGCCGAGGGCAGCGGACGGGTGGCGCATGGCGGCCGGCAGCCGGGCGGCCACCGCCTCCAGCATCGCCGGGATCGTCAGGTCGGCCCGGTCGGTGAGGCGGGTGGTGTCGTAGAGGCAGGACAGCTCCTTCATGCGCTCGTGCAGCTCTGCCGTCGTCGCCTCGCGCGCCGCGAGCGCGTCCCGGAAGGCCACGGCGGCCAGGGCGATGTCGCGCAACAGGCCGGAGCGGCTGGCGGCCAGCGCCTCCACCTCCGGCATGCGCGCGGGCGCCGCCTCGCTGCCGGCAAGCCGGCGCAGCACTTCGGTCAGGCGGCGCAGCGAGCGCGTGAGCAGCCAGGCGAAGAGCAGCCAAAAGGCCAGGAAGCAGGTGACGACCCCCGCGCGGATGCGGGTGAGCTGGCCGGAGAGCGCCTCCAGCGCCAGGGCCTCCGCCTCGGAGCGGCGCAGCACCTCGGCCGAGGCGGCGGCAAGCAGCGCGTTGGTGACGCTCGTGACGTCCGCGAAGCGCGCTTCGGCCAGGGCGATGGCGCGTTGTGCAGCCGGTGGCCGGAGGCTGGATGGATCGGCCGCCGCGCGCAGGGCTGTACGATAGGCCTCAAGGCGCGGCATCAGGGGAAGGTGATCCCCGAGCCGGGCCGCGATCTCCTCCAGGCGCCCGGCCCGTTCGGTCAGTGCCGAGAGTTCCTGGGCCAGCGCCTCGCTCGATGGGTCGGCCTCCCGGCCGTCGGTGCGGCCGGCGCCGGCCAGTTCCAGCATCACGCGCCGATGAAGTTCCGACAGGTTGCTGTTGAACCGGGCGACGGCGGTCAGAGCGTCAAGGCCTTCGGCCTGGGTGGCGACGTAGGCCGCCTGGGAGTGCTGGATGTTCCGGTAGTGGTACTGGTTGATGAGGCCCAGCGCCAGGAGCGCCGCCATCATCGGCAGCAGGAAGATGAGGGAGTAGCGCGGCAGGCGCGGCCAGCGCCCTTTCATGGCATCGCGCCGCGGCCGGACACCCTCATGCGACCGCCGCGCCCTCCGGCGCGTCGGGCATGCGCTGTGCCACGGCGATGAAGGCGTCACGGCAGGCAAGGAAGGCCTCGACCACGTCCGGGTCGAAATGCACGCCTCGCCCCTCGATGATGAGGCGCGTCGTCTCCTCGATGCTCATGGAGGCTTTGTACACCCGCCGCGTGGTGAGTGCATCGAAGACATCGGCCAGCGCCATGAGCCGCGCCGAGACCGGAATGTCTTCCCCTGCCAGGCCATAGGGATAGCCCGAGCCGTCCCATTTCTCGTGATGCGCCAGCGCGATCTCCTGCGCGGTGCGCAGGAAGGCGAGCGCCCCTTCGGCCTGCTCCGCCGCGAGTTCATCCGCCTCCGCCAGCGCCTGCTCCATCGCGGCCTCGATCGCATGCGCGCCGATCTGCGCATGGGTCTTCATGACCGCGTACTCCTCGGCCGTCAGGCGACCCGGCTTGCGCAGGATGGCATCGGGGATGCCGACCTTGCCGATGTCGTGCAGCGGCGCAGCATGCACGACCATCTCGAGCCGGCGCCCCGCGAGGGCGGCGGCGAAGCGCGGGTGGCCCGCGAGGTGGCGCGCGAGGATGCCCACATAGGCCTGGGTGCGGATGATGTGGCGCCCCGTCTCCTTGTCCCGCGTGTCGCTCAGGCAGGCCAGCGCCCGGATGCAGAACTCCTGGATCAGCCGTGTCTCCGCCGTGCGGCGATGCACCTCCCCCTCCAGCCACTCGTTCTGCGCGGCGAGGCGCCGGCGGGCGCGGGCGAGTTCGAGGTGCGTGCGCACCCGGGCCAGCGCCACCGGGGGAGCGATGGGCTTGGTGATGTAGTCCACCGCGCCGAGGCTGAGACCCTGCTCCTCGTCGGCGGCGTCGTCGAGCGCGGTGACGAAGATGACGGGAATGTCCCGCGTGGCCGGATCGGCACGCAGATCGCGCAGAACCGCATGGCCATCCATGCCGGGCATCATCACGTCGAGCAGGACGAGATCGGGGCGCGGCTCGCTGCGGGCCACGCGCAGTGCGCGCTCGCCGGAATTGGCGGCGCGGACGTGATAGTGGGGCTGCAGCAATTCACCCAGCAGGAGCAGGTTCTGCGGGACGTCATCCACGACAAGGATCGTCGCCGCATCATCGGCAGGCCGGGTTTCAGGGCTCATCGCCGCCGGGGCATCCTTTCTTGCCCGGCCAAAGGACCGGACTGTCCAGCAACCTTCCTCTCATGTCGGGCCCGCAAGAAACAGGGCCGGCGCGCCTCGCTCGACAAAAGTCGGATGAAGAGGCCGCTGCTTTCGTTTGTTTTCTGCGACAGTGTTCACGATCATTACGCAGGCAGTCAGCGGAGTTGCACCCATGCTCATCAGTCGGCGGCTGACGGGCACGGTGCCCGGATCCCCTCCGCTTGTCCTGCCTGCGCAATCTACAGGGACGAACCCGGCCGCGCAGCGGCCGATCACGATCGTGGTGCCGCATGCCTCGGGCGGGCCGATCCATTTCGTCGGCCGTCTGCTGGGCGTGCGCCTCTCCCGCCTGCTGGGCGAACCGGTCGTCGTGGAGAACCGGCCAGGGCAGAGCGGCCTCTCGGGCGCCTGCTACGCAGGTGAGGCGGCGCCGGATGGGCGAACCCTGCTGCTCGCGACGAATGGGCTCTACGCGATCACGATGAACATCCTCTCCTGCCGCTTCGACTTCACATCGGGGCTGGCGCCTATCGGCTTGGTTGCGCGTACGCCGCTCGTTCTGTGCGTGCCCGCCGGCTCGCCGCTTACCAGCCTCACGAAGCTGACCCGGACGGCGCTGGCCGCCCCGGGCGCGCTGCGCTACGTCACGCCGCACGCCTATCACCTGCCTACGCTGTTGCTGGCCGATATACTCGAGATCAGCTTGACCAGCGTCCTGGTCAGCGGCGCCTTGCCCGGGCTCGAAGCGCTGGACAGGGGCGATGCCGAGTTCGCGCTGCTGGAGCTGGGCGCGGCCGTCCCCTTCGTCCATGGCGGTCGCCTGCGCGCGCTGGGCATCGCCGCGGCCGCACGCGCGGCCCAGTTGCCCGAGGTCCCCACCCTGGCCGAAGCCGGCTTGCCGGGCTTCGAGGTCGCCACCGATTTCGCCCTTTTCGCGCGCGCGGGTACGCCGGATGAAGCCCTGGCGCGGCTATCCGAGGCCAGCATCGCGGCACTCTCGGGCGCGGATGTGCGGGCCTTGCTGGCGCCCATCGGCGTCGAGCCCATGGGGGGCACGCGCGCCGCCTTCCCAGCCTATTTCGAGGCGGAGAACCGGCCCTGGCTCTCATTGATCCGCCAGTTGGACATCACCACGATGGAGCGGCCGCGATGATGGCCACGACCCGCCGCACGGCGCTGCTCGGCGCAGCGCTCGGCGCCCTCGCCGCCGAGGCGCAAGCCCAGACCGCAGCCCTCGCGCCCTTGCCCGGCAGCCAACGCGACCCGGCCGGCATCGCCGCGCGCATCGCCATCCTCCTCGACCGGCAATGGGATCACCAGCAGTGGGTCGCGCGCTCGGTGCAGGAGTTCTGGCCGCCCCAGGATGCCGAGGAACTGCGCTTCATCCTCGATACGGCGCATGACAATGCGCCTCACATCATCTGGATCGGCGTCGCGACCGTCGCCGATGGTCGGGTGCTGGCAACCACGCGGCGACGGCTGGAGGGCGATGACGTCACGCAGCGCCCCTGGTGCACGGCAGGCACGCGGCACGACGCGGCGGTGGACGTTCATGATGCCGTGCTGCTGCAGCGCGCGCTGAACCGCAGCGCCGCGCAAGGCATGCTTCGGCTGATCGACTTCGTCTCGCCCATCCGCGACCGCGACGGGACGATCGTCGCGATGATCGGCTCGCATATCCTCTGGGACTGGGTGGTGGGCGTGATCCGGCGCGAGGAAGCCCATGTCGGTGTGCCCATCGCGCTGGTCTCGGCCCGCGGCGAGGTCCTGCTGGCGCCCGAAGGCATCCCCGCCGAGCGGCTCGGCCGTTCGCCCCGCATCCCGGTGCCCCAGCGCGCCGACACCCCTTCCTTCGGATGGCAGCTGGCCGTCCTGACTGGAGCGTAGACGATGTCCCACCCCCTGCCCGTGCCGCGTCGCGCCTTGCTTGCCGCACCCTTCCTGCTTCCCGCAGCCGCGCACGCGGTGGATGCCTATCCCACGGGCCCGGTCACGCTGGTGGTGCCCTTCGCGGTGGGCGGCGCCACCCATTTCGTGGCCCAGATCCTGGCGCGGCGCCTCGCGGCCATTCTGGGCCAGCCCTTTCGGATCGAGGTGATCACGGGCGAGAGCGGCCTCGCGGCCATGGCGGATGTGGCGCGCGCGGCACCCGACGGCCACCGCCTGGTGCTCAGCCCGAACAGCACCTTCGCCATGGCGGCTCACTACCTGGATACGCCGCTCGTGATCGAGCGGGACTTCGCCCCCGTCTGCCTCGTCGCCAGCACGCCGATGGTGCTCTGCGTGCATACCGGCTCCAGGTTCCATACCCTGCAGGACCTGGTGGAGGCCGCGCGGCTCGCGCCCGAGCGGCTGCGCTACGGCTCGGCCGGCATCGGCGTCATCAATCACCTCGCGGTGGAACTCTTCGCCAAGGGCTTCGATCTCCGCTTCCAGCACATCACCTTCAGCGGCGGCGCGCCCGCGATGCACGCGGTGCTGCAGGACCAGGTGCAGTTCGCCTTCATCGACCTCGTCACCGCCATCCCCCGCATCGCGGGCGGCGGTCTGCGGCCGCTGGCCGTCTCCTCGGCGGCGCGCGCGGAGCCTCTGCGCCAGGTGCCGACCATTGCGGAGAGCGGCCTGCCCGGTTTCGCCGTGACGACGGATTTCGCCCTCTTCGCGCCAGCCAGGACCCCGGAACTCATCCTGGAGCGCCTTTGTCGCACGAGCACCGCGGTGATGCGCGCCGAAGCGACGCGCCAGATCCTGGCGCCCCTCGCCATCACGCCCACGACGGTGCGGCGCGAGGGCTTCCACGACTACCTCAAGGGCCAGGACCTGACGTGGCTTGCGGCCGTGCGGTGGCGGGAACGCCACACACCTTGAGAAAAATCCGACGGCCTTCCGGCCGCTCAAGGTGGCCCCGGCCCCCGCCGGACAGGATCGTGGCCGAGATGCCGCCGCCAGGGCCCGCGAAGCCAGCCTGCAGGATCCTTCCGTGATCGTCACCGCACCACCCCGGCTCCCCGCCCCGCCCATCCTGCGGATCCAGGCCGCGGCGGGCCGCGAGACGGCGCCGCTGCCGGAGGACTGGACGGCCTTCAAGCGCCGCTATGTGGCGCCCGACGGCCAGGTCTCGGCCGGCTTCGGCATCGAACTGGACGATGCGGAGCGCGAGGCGCGGCGCGTCTGCGGTGCGGGCGCGGCCTGCCAGGTCATCATCGCAGGCTGCTGAGCAGGTTGTAAGGCGGGCGGTGCGGTGCTGCGCACTCCCGGCCGGAGCAGGCCCCCCTCCCCGTCAGCGCCCACCGGCGAAGAAGCAAGGGCTGCGGCGCGCGTAATCGCGCAGCGCGGGCGGGATCGGCGCCATGTGGTCCGGCGCGGAGAGCCGTGCCCGGCCCGCGCTCGACCACTGCGCCGGCTGAACGCCGGGGTCCTCGAAGCTGCCGCTGACCCGCACCGGGATGTCGAGCGCGAAGCTGCCCGTCGTCTGGCGGTGGCTGCCGATGACGAGATCGAGCCGGTGGCGGTTGAGATCGAAGGTCGCAAGGCCACTGATCATGCCCTGGGCGGAGCGCAGGCGCAGCGGTGCGAGTTCCCCCACGCCGCCCTTCATGTCGAGCACGCCGATGGCGCAGGAGAGCCGCGTGCGCCCGCGCGCCGTCCGGAACAGGGAGCGGATGTCGGTCGAGGCCATCTCGATCACCTCCCGCGCGATGGAGCCGCCGGACATGAGCAGGACGGCGGAGACCTGCGCCTCCCGCGCGGCCGCGTTCAGGCTGCGCCCCTGCGCGGTGATGGCGAGCCGTCCCTCGACGCGGCCGGAGAGTGGAAGTTCGCGCAGGGCGAGCGCGCGGCGCAGTGGCTCCAGATCGGCCTCACCCATGGTCACATCGGCGGTGATCCGAAGATCCTCGTCATCCGCCTCCAGCAGGCCACTCGCGCTGATGCGCGCGCCGAAGGCCTGCATGGCGAGCGTGGGCACGCGCACCTGGCCCGGAACCAGCCTTGCCTCCAGCCGGGCATCCCGCGCGTCCAACGCGCCGTAGGTGAAGGCCTCGGCAGAGAGGCGCAGCTCGATGAGCGGGTCTGGCGCGGCAAAGACGGCGAGCGGCAGGTCCGCCACGCCATCCACCTCGTGCCCGCCCGCGCGCAGCACACGGTTGAGGTCGAGCCGCGTCAGCGCGAGGTCGAGCAGGATGGCGTCGGGCTGGCCGCGCGCGCCTTCTGTCAGCTGCAAGAGGCGGCCGGTGAAGGGCGCGCCGTCCAGTTGCCCGAACGGCGCACCGATGCGCCAGACATCGCCCTGCCGATCCAGGGTGCCGGAGAGTTCGAGGGCGATGCGCGGCACGCCCTCGACCGCTGCCCCACCCAGCGCCAGCAGCGCATCCGGAGTGGCGGCGCGCAGCTCGACCTGCCCCTGCACGCCGTCGAGCCCCAGTGGATCGCGCGCGGAGCCGAGGAGGGCAAGCGTCGTCTCGCCGGCGGTAGCGGTGAGATCCAGGCTGAACGGGGCGCTCGCGTCGCGCAAGGCGGCGATGCTGTCGAGCGGCCCCTCAAGGGTGAGGGGCACATTGTTGTAGCTGCCGGCGGCGCTGAGGCGCAGCGGCGCGTGCAGACCCTCGGAGGTCAGGCTTGCCGTCTCGATCCGCGTGGTGAGCGTCTGGCCGCTGGAGGTGCGGAACAGGATTTCCGCCCCGGTGGCGCGCAGCGCGTCGAAACGCGGAACCCAGGGACGGGCGCCGCTCGATGGGCCGGACGGGCCGAACTGCCAATTGGCCGCGCGCCCGGCATTGCGCTCCAGCAGCAGGGAAAGCCCCTGGAACGCGGCCTGGCCCAGGGCAACCTCGCCAGCCAGCAGGTCCATCAGGTCGAGCTCGGCGCTGGCATGGTCAAGGCGGAGCATCTCGGCCCGCGTGCCGCCCTCGATATTGGCGATGGTGACGCCGCTGACCGCGATGCCGAGATGCCTGCCGGGCGTGATGCGCAGGCTCTCGATGGTGACGGCACGGCCGAGGCGCGCGCTGGCCTGCTCGGCCGCGATCCCGGCGAGGTCGAAGCGCGGCAGCAGGAACCAGGCAGCGAGGGGAAGGCTTCCGAGGAAGAGGACGAGGCCGGCGAGCGTGAACAGCGCCCGGCGCAGCCAGCGCAGCCGCGGTGGCTGGGGCGCCTTGGGCTTTTCCTTCGCCTTGGTGGGTCCCTTGGCGGGTGGCTTGGTCTCGGCATCGTTCATGCGGCGCAGCATAGCCCGAAACGGGCCCGGGCGGGATGCCACCCGGGGCGCGATCCGGCAGAGTGGCGGAGGAAACCCATGAGGCGCCAATGAGCATCGAATTCTTCTACCCGCCGCAGCCTGGCGAGAGCCGCCCCTTCACCCGCGCCGTAAGGGCGGGTGGCATGGTCTATGTCTCGGGCCATTCGGCGCCGCATGACCCGGCGCGCGGCATTCATCGCGGCGCGACGCCCGCCGAGGAGGTCCGCAACGCGCTGACCTTCATCGCGGGCCTGCTGGAGGAGGCGGGCAGCAGCCTGGAGCGCGTGGTGCAGGTGACCATGCTGATCACCGACCGCGCCGACTACGCGGCCCTGAATGCCGAGTATGTGAAGCATTTCCCGAAGGGGCTGCCGGCGCGGCACACGGTGCTGTTCGGCGTGCCGACCGAGGCTCGGGTCGGCTTTTCCTGCGTGGCGCTGGCGGGATGAACCTGCGCTACGGCATGGAAATCCGTGCCGCGACCGCTGCCGAGGCGCCGGGCCTCGCGACCCTGCTGGCCGAGGCGGGGCTCAGGGTTGAGCCGCGCGCGCTGGCCGAGCGGCTGGCGGCACTGCGCCAGGGGCCGGGCACCGCGCTCGTCGCGCTGCAATGGGGGCCGCCCAGCGGCGTGGTGCTGCTGCATTGGCACACGGCGCTGATCTCGGGGCCGGTCGCGCAGCTCTCCCTGCTGCTGGTGGCGGCGGATCAGCGGCGGCAGGGCATCGGGCGCCTGCTGCTGAAGGCGGCCGCGCAGGCGGCGCGTGTCGCGGGCTGCGAGCGCATCGAGATCGCAGCCGAGGGCCCGGCGCTGGCGGAATTCTGCCGCGCCACCGGCTTCGCGGAGGCCGGGCCGCGCTTCACGCGCTCGCTGCGAAAGCAGGCGGGCTGAGCCTCACGGCCGGATTCGCCCCACCACCACCAGCTCCTCACCCTCGCGCCGCAGCACCACGCCCTCGCCCGAGGCGGGGACGATGCGGGTGAGCCCCGTGATGTTCACCTGATGCGTGCTGACGAAGAGCGTGCCGGGGCAGTTCCAGCCGAGCAGGAGGGCGCGCGCGGCTTCGGTCTGCGCCGGGCCGGTTCGGCGATCGGCGAAGAAGGAATTGAAGGCGGGCTCCTCGGTCGCGCGGCCCGGAAAGGCAAGGTCGGCGGTTTCCCGGGTGCGGCACCATTGCGAGGTCAGCACCGCGCCGACCGCGACACCCGCCTCGCGCAGCGCCTGGCCGATCCGCACCGCCTGGGCGCGGCCGGTGGCGTCCAGGTTGCGCTGCGTGGCGCAATCACCAAGCCGCATGCCGCCGGGATCGCCGCCGCCCGGCGCGTGGGCGTGGCGGAAGAGCACGATGGCGCCGCCGCGCAGGGCTGCCCAGGCGGCGGCGTCATCGGCCTGGGCGGACGTGGCCGGCCAGAGCAGGGCGAGGAGAAGGAGGTAGCGCATGCCCCGGCAGGTGTGGCCCCTTCCCGCCCCCGCAAGGGTCGCGCTTACTCCGAATAGGCGCTGAGCAGCGGGTCCAGCTCAAACTCGGTCGCGAGATGGTCGAGCATGGCGCGCAGCTTGGGGGCGACGAAGCGGCGCGTCGGGTAGACCGCATGGATCGGGTGCGGCGCCGGTTCGTGATCCGGCAGCAGCACGCGCAGCCGGCCGGTCTCGATCTCGCGGTCCACGAAATGCCAGACGGGCACCATGCCGATGCCCAGGCCCGAGAGGATGGCCGCACGCACGCCCTCGGTGCTGTTCACGGTCAGCCGGCCCTGAACGGGCACAGAGTTCGGCCCCTCACGTGCGGTGAAGGGCCAGTTCGCCCCGGTGGCGAGGCGCGTATAGAGAATGCAGGCATGCTCCCGCAGGTCCTGCGGGGTGCGCGGCTCGCCGTGCCATTCCAGGTATTCGGGTGTGGCCACGACGACGCGGCGCGAGGTGCCGATGCGCCGCGCTCTCTCCGGCGCCGGTTCCGGCATCGGCCATCCTGCTGGGCATTCCGCTGGCCGGCGAATGGCCGGGTGGGTTGCAACTGCTGGGACTGGGGCTGGTTTCGCTCGGGCTGCTGGTCGCGATGGGCGTCCTGCGGCGCGGCTGAGCCCTCTCTCCCTGGCGCATCACCGCCAGGGATGCGAGACTTCGGCCAGGGAGAAATATCCATGGCCGAAGCGAGCCTCATCATCCGCGGCGGAACCCTTGTGGACGGCACGGGGTCGGCACCTTTCGAAGCCGATCTGGTGATCAGCGGGGGCCGCATCACCGCCATCGGCAAGAAGCTGACGGTCCCGCGCGGCACGCCCGAGCTTGATGCGCGCGGGCACCTGGTCACGCCGGGCTTTGTGGACATCCACACGCATTACGACGCCCAGGCCACCTGGACCTCCGAGATCCTCTCCTCCTCGCTGCATGGCGTGACGACGGCGCTGCTGGGAAATTGCGGCGTGGGCTTCGCACCCTGCCGGCCCGAGGCGCGCGACATGCTGGTGAAGCTGATGGAGGGTGTGGAGGATCTGCCGGAGGTGGTGCTCACCGAGGGCCTGCCCTGGAACTGGGAGAGCTTCCCCGAATACCTGAACGCGCTGGAATCGCGCCCCTATGACATGGACATCGCGACCCAGGTGCCGCATGCGGCACTCCGCGTGCATGTCATGGGCCGCCGCGGCTTCGAGCGCGAGCCGGCGACGGCCGAGGACCGCGCCGAGATGGCGCGCCTCGCGCGTGAGGGGATCGCGGCCGGCGCGCTCGGCTTCTCCACCTCTCGTGCCATCGCGCACAAAACCCTGGCCGGCGAGCCCACGCCGACGCTGGGGGCCGCCGAGATCGAGTTGGCCGAGATCGCGGCGGGCTTGGGTGGCGGCTGGATGCAGCTGATTTCCGATTTCGACGATCCGGCGGAGGAGGAGTGGGAGCGGCTGATGCGCATCGCGCGTCTCGCCGGGCGGCCCATGACCTTCTCGCTGCTGCAGCGGGAATCGCGGCCGGATTTCTGGCGCTGGATCCTGCAGCAGGTGAGTGCCGCCAATGCCGAGGGCATCCAGGTGACGGGCCAGGTGATGGGCCGGCCCGTGGGCCTGATGTTCGGCTGGGAGCTGTCCCAACACCCCTTCCTGACGCGCGCGGGCTTCCGCGAGGTGGCGCATCTGCCCATCGCCGAGCGCGTGGCCGCGCTGCGCGACCCGGACCGCCGCGCCCGCATCCTGGCGGAACCCACGGAGCCGGCACTGCGCGCGCGCCTGAACAACTATGCCCGCATCTACAAGCTGACGCCCGACTACGAGCCGCCGCCCGAAGCGAGCGTGCTGGAGCAGGCGAAGCGCCTGGGCCGTGACCCGGAAGACCTCTGCTACGAATGGATGCTGGAAGAGGAAGGCCGCGCCATCCTCAACCGCCCGCTGCTGAACTACGCCGACGGCAATCTGGATGCGATCCGCGAGATGGTGACGCATCCGCACACGCTGATGGGCCTCGGCGATGGCGGCGCGCATGTGGGCTATATCTGCGATGCTTCCGCCCCCACGCACATGCTGACGCATTGGGCACGGGACCGCGCGCGGGGCGGCAGGCTGCCCGTCGAGTTCGTGGTCAAGCGGCTCGCCGCCGACAATGCCGCGGCGCTCGGCCTGCATGATCGCGGTCGTCTCAGGCCCGGCCTGCGCGCCGACCTCAACGTCATTGACTTCGACAATCTCGCCATCGAGCGGCCCAACATGCGCTACGACCTGCCCGCCGGCGGCAAGCGCCTGGTGCAGGGCGCCCGCGGCTATCGCGCGACCCTTTGCGCGGGCGAGATCGTGCATGAAAACGGCGCGGCCACGGGCGCCCTGCCCGGCCGCCTGATCCGGGGAGCGAAAGCCTGATGTTCGATATCGTCATTCGCGGCGGCACCATCCTGGATGGCACCGGCGCGCCGGGCTTCGCAGGCGACGTCGCCATCCAGGGCGGCAAGATCGTCCAGGTCGGTGAAGTGCGCGGCCGCGGCGCCGAGGAGATGGACGCGACCGGCCTGCTGGTGACACCCGGCTTCGTGGACATCCACACGCATTATGACGGCCAGGCCGTGTGGGACAGCCACCTGGCCCCCAGCGCCTGGCATGGCGTGACCACCGCGCTGATGGGCAATTGCGGCGTGGGTTTTGCCCCTTGCCGCGCCGAGGATCGCGACACGCTGATCGCACTCATGGAGGGCGTGGAGGACATTCCCGGCCCTGTGCTGCATGAGGGGCTGAACTGGTCCTGGGAGACCTTCCCCGAATACCTGAACGCCCTGGAACGCAAGGCGCGCGACATCGATATCGGCGCGCTGCTGCCGCATGGTGCGCTGCGCGTGCATGTGATGGGCGAGCGCGCGTTGAGCCTCGAGAACGCGACGCCGGACGAGATTGCGCGCATGCGTGCTCTGACGGCCGAGGCCGCCGCCGCCGGGGCCTTCGGCGCCAGCACCAGCCGCACCATCAGCCACAAGACCCTGGCGGGCGATCCGACGCCGACCTTGAAGGCCCAGGAGGATGAGCTGATCGGCCTCGCCGCCGGGCTGACGGAAGGCGGCGGCGGGCTGCTGGAAATGGTCTCCGACTGGAACACGCCGGACCCCGCCACCGAATTCGCCATGGTGCGCCGCGTGGCCGTGGCCTCCGGCCGGCCCATCGTGTTTTCGCTGACGGCGCGGCATGACCGGACCGAGGCGTGGAAGGAACTCCTCGCCCTCTCCGACGAGGCGGCGGAGAATGGGCTCGACATCCGGCCGGTGTTTCCGCCGCGGCCCATCGGCATCCTGCTGGGGCTGGTCGGCTCGCAAAACCCCTTCTCCGGCTGCCCCTCCTACAAGGAGGTGGCGCATCTTCCGCCGGCTGAGCGCGCCGCGGCACTTCGCGAGCCCGGCCGCCGGGCCCGCATTCTCGGCGAGGACCGCATCGCGGGCTCCAACTTCCCGCTGATCACACGGCTGCACTGGGCGCGGATGTTCCCCTTCGGCGCACCGCCCGACTACGCGCCGCCGCGCGAGAAGAGCCTGGAAGCCCAGGCCGAGCGCGAGGGCCGCAAGCCGGAAGAGGTCGCTTATGATCTGCTGACCGAGGGCGACGGCACCAACTTCATCTTCGCGCCGCTGACCAATTTCGCGGATTACACGCTCGATGCTTCCGCCGAATGCCTGCGGCACCGCAACGCCATCATCGGCCTCTCCGATGGCGGCGCGCATGTCGGCTTCATCTCGGATGGCTCCTTCCCGACCTTCGTGCTGATGCATTGGGGCAAGCAGGGCTTCCCGATGGAGGAGTTGGTCCGCCGACAGACGAGCGACACGGCGCGGGCCATGGGCCTCACCGATCGCGGCGTGCTGGCGCCGGGGATGCTGGCCGATGTGAACCTGATCGCCGAGAAGGAGTTGAGCCTGCTGCCGCCGCGCATGGTGCATGACCTGCCGGCGGGCGGGCGGCGCCTGTTGCAGGCGCCCTCGGGCTATCGCGCCACGATCAAGCGCGGCGTCGTCACCTACCGCAATGGAGTCGCGACCGGCGCGCTGCCGGGACTGTTGCTGCGGCGGGGGTCGTGATGCGCTGGCTGGCCCTTTTCCTCGCGCTGGTCGCGGGCCCGGCCTTCGCGCAGACGCGGCCCATCACGCTCATCGTCCCCTTCGCGGCCGGTGGCGCGACGGATGCCATCGCGCGCCTGGTTGGCGAGCATATGGGCCGCACGCTGGGCCAGGTGGTGGTGGTCGAGAATGTGGCCGGCGCCGGCGGCTCCATCGGCTCGGAGCGCGTGGCCAATGCTGCGCCGGATGGGCAGACCATCCTGATCAACCAGCTCGCCTTGCTCGCCGCACCCGGCCTGATCCCGAACCTGCGCTTCGACACGCGCACCGCCTTCGCGCCGGTGGGGCTGGTCAACACCGGCCCCACCGTGCTCTCGGCGCGGCGGGGGTTGGATCAGCCGCTCGCCTGGCTGCGGGCGCAGGGCGAGCGGGCCAATATCGGCCATGGCGGCCTGGGCACCAGCGGGCATCTCTGCGCGCTGCAACTGGCGCAGGCGCTCGGGATTCCCGTGACACTCGTCACCTATCGCGGCGGCGGGCCGGCGATGAATGATCTGGTGGCGGGCAGCATCGACCTGCTGTGTGACCAATCCACCAACGCCATCCCGCAGCTCACCGCCGGCACCATCCAGGGCGTGCTGGTGACGTCAGCGGCGCGGCTGCCCTCCATCCCGACGGTGGCGACCTCGGCCGAGGCGGGCGTACCGGGCGTGAATTTGCATGTCTGGCACGGGCTCTACGCCCCGCGCGGCACGCCGCCCGCCGTGGTGAACCGGCTCAACGCCGCGCTGCGGGCGGCGGTAGCCGACCCCGCCATCGTCGCGCGCTTCGCGCAGCTCGGCACCACGCCCTTCCCCGAGGCCGACCAGACGCCGGAGCGCCATGGCGACCTCTTCACGGCCGAGCTGGAGCGGATCACGAAGCTGCTGGCCGAAGCGGGCGTCCGCCCCGGAAACTAGGCGGCGGGCGCCTTCAGCGCCGCGATCTCGGCTTCCAGCGCCGCAACCCGCGCTTCCAGCGCCTCGGCCTGGGCGCGGGCGCGGCGGGCCACTTCCATGGCGGCGTCGAGGTCCTCGGCGCGGGCCAGTTCCAGCTTGCGCACCATGGCTTCGGCCTGGGCGCGGGCCATGGCCTCCATCTCCGCGCGCAGCCCCGCGAAGACCGAGAAGGCGCCCCCGGCCATCCCGGCCAGGTCATCCAGCCGCTGCCGTCCATCTCTGCGCATCGATCACCCCTTCTTGCTGCGACCCGGCGGGCGTTCTAACCCGCAATCATGATCCTCGTCACCGGCGGCGCCGGCTTCATCGGCTCGAACCTTGTCGCAGCTCTCACCGCCCGTGGCGAGGAGGTGGTGGTGCTCGACTGGCTCGGCAAGGACGAGAAGTGGCGCAACCTGGAGGGCGCGGTGCTGGCCGGCCTGCTGCCGCCGCCCGAGCTGGACGCGGCGCTGGCCATGCGCCCGCGCGCCGTGGTGCATATGGGCGCCATCAGCGCGACGACCGAGACGGATGGCGACCTCGTCGCCGCCTCCAACCTCACCCTCTCGCTCAGGCTCTGGGATTGGTGCGCCGAGCGCGGCGTGCCCTTCATCTACGCCTCCTCCGCCGCCACCTATGGCGATGGCGACCAGGGCTTCGAGGATGGCGAGACGCCGGAGGAACTGGCGCGCCTCAAGCCGCTCAACCTCTATGGCTGGTCCAAGCACGCCTTCGACCGGCGGGTGGCGCAGATGCTGGCCTTGGGCCGCCCGAAGCCGCCGCAATGGGCGGGTCTGAAGTTCTTCAATGTCTACGGCCCGCGCGAGGGCCATAAGGGCCGCATGGCGAGTGTGGCGCTGCACAAGTATCGCGAGATCCTGACCGGCGCCCCCGCGCGCCTTTTCGCCTCGGACCGTCCGGGCATCGCCGATGGCATGCAGTCGCGGGATTTCGTGAATGTGGGCGACTGCGTGAAGGTCATGCTCTGGCTGCTGGACAACCCCGGCGTCTCGGGCCTGTTCAATTGCGGCAGCGGCCAGGCGCGCAGCTTCCTCGACCTGACGCGCGCCGTCTTCGCCGCACTTGGCCAGCCCGAGCGCATCGAGTTCATGCCGATGCCGGGCGACCTCGCCGGCAAATACCAGTATTTCACCGAGGCGCCGATGGCGAAGCTGCGCCAGGCTGGCTACCCGCACCCGCCCACGCCGCTGGAGCAGGGTGTCGCGGAGTATGTGGCATGGCTTCGCAATCAGTCGGACGGCTGATTCACGCCTGCGGCGATCAGACGTCAGCGCCCTTTGAACACCGGCTTGCGCTTCTCGTTGAAGCTCGCAATGCCCTCGTGCCTGTCCTCGGTCCCGACCAGGCGGTTATAGGCCTCGATCTCGAAGCGGAGGGCGGTCCGCACATCCATCTGCAGGCCGTAATGGATGCTTTTCTTCGCCTGGCGCACCGAAAGGGGCGCGTTCTCGGCGATGCGTGAGGCCGTCTCGATCGCGGCCGGCAGCAGGTCATCCGGCGGATAGACGGCGTTCAGGATGCCCCAGTCCAACGCCTGCTGCGCGGTGAAGGGGCGGCCGGTCAGGATGATCTCCTTCGCGCGCCGCTCGCCCACCGCGCGCGGCAGGTTCTGCGTGCCACCGGCCCCCGGCATGATGCCGATGGTGACTTCCGTCAGCGCGAAGCGCGCCCCCTCCGCGCCATAGGCGAAGTCGCTCGCCAGCACCATCTCAAGCCCGCCCGCATAGGCATGGCCGTTGACCGCGGCGATGACCGGGATGGGGCAATCCATCAGCGCCCAATAGGCGCGCTCGAAGATCTCGTGCTGCGCCTGCCACTGGCTGTCCGTCATGCCCAGGCGCTCCTTCAGGTCGCCGCCCGCGCAGAAGGCGCGGCCGCCCGTGCCGGTGAAGACCACGCAGCGGATGCCGCGCGAATCCTCGGTCAGCGCGGTCCAGAGTGCCAGCAGGTCACGCCCCATCTGCGTGTTCAACGCATTGGCCACCTCGGGCCGGTTCAGACGCACGATCAGCAGGTGCGGCGCCTGGAACTCCAGCGCCAGCGTTTCGAATTGCATGAAGCTTCTTCCTTTGTCGCGGCGCGCATTTGGAGCGGTGCGAAGGCCCTTGCGCAAGCCGCCCCCCCGCCGCTATGCGCGCATGACATTCGGGAGAGAAACACATGATCCAGCGCCGCGCGGCCCTTGCCGCCCCCTTCCTGCTCGCCGCCGCTTCCGCCGGCGCCCAGCCGGCCTGGCCGAGCCGCCCGGTGCGCGTCGTGATCCCCTGGCCGCCCGGCCAGGCGACCGATCTCGCGGCCCGCATCGCTGCCCAGCACCTCACCGAAACGCTGGGCCAGCCCTTCGTGGCGGAGAACCGCGCGGGCGCGGGCGGCATGATCGGCACGGACCAGGTGGCCAAGGCGGCCCCTGACGGCCACACGCTGCTGGCGGCCTCGACCGGGCCGATCGTCACCTCGCCGCTGGTGCAGCGCACCGCCTATAATGCCGAGCGCGACTTCGCCGAGATCTCCATCACCGGCATGTCGCCCTATCTGCTGGTGGTGCCGCCCAACTTCCCGGCCCGCACGGCCGAGGAATTCGTGGCCCTTCTGCGCGCCCGCCCGGGCCATTACAGCTTCTCCTCCTCCGGCACGGGCGCCACCGCGCATGTCGTCGCTGCCTGGTTCCATGCGCTGGCGGGCGTGGATGTCGTGCATGTGCCCTTCGCGGGCAGCGGCCCCGCGCTGACCGCCGTGGTGGGCGGCCATGTGAACTACTCGGTCGAGACCCTGGCGGCGACCGGCCCGCTGATCCGCAATGGCCAGCTTCGCGCGCTCGGCATCTCCTTCAAGAACGGCTCGACCCTGGTGCCGGATGTGCCGCCCCTGGCGCGCCTGCCAGGGATGCAGGATTACGACGCCGGCGCCTGGATCGGCCTGATGGCGCCCGCCGGCACGCCGCGCGCGATCATCGACCGCGTGGATGCCGAGATCGGCCGCGCCATGCAGCGCGGCGAGATGCGCGAGCGCCTGGCGACCGCGGGCCTCGAGCCCGTCTATCACGGCGCGGACGGCATGAAGGAATACATCGCCAACCAGCGGCGCGGCTTCGCGACGGCCATCCGCGCCGCCAATATCCGCATCGAGGGCTGAGATGCTCGCGCGCCGCAGCCTCCTCGCCGCCCCTGCCCTGCTCGCCGGCACCGCCGCGGCGCAGGGCAGCTACCCGAACCGCCCGGTCCGCGTGATCATTCCCTGGCCGCCCGGCCAGGCGACGGATCTCGCGGCCCGCGTCATGGCGCAGCGCCTCACCGAGACGCTGGGCCAGCCCTTCGTGGCCGAGAACCGCGCGGGGGCCGGGGGCTTGATCGGCACCGACCAGGTGGCGAAGGCGACGCCCGATGGCTACACGCTGCTCGCCGCCTCCACCGGGCCCATCGTGACCTCGCCGCTGGTGCAGCGCGTGCCCTTCAATGCCGAGCGCGACTTCATGCCCATCTCCATCACCGGCATCGCGCCGCTGGTGCTGGTGGTGCCGCCGAACTTCCCTGCGCAGACCGCCGCCGAGTTCATCGCGCTGCTGAAGGCCAATCCAGGGCGCTACACCTTCTCCTCCTCCGGCACGGGTGCCACGGCGCATATCATCGCCTCCTGGTTCCACGCGCTGGCGGGTGTGGATGTGGTGCATGTGCCCTTCGCCGGCAGCGCGCCGGCGCTGACGGCCGTGATGGGCGGGCATGTGAACTACTCGATCGAGACGGTGGCCGCCGCCGGCGCCGCCATGCGCAATGGGCAGCTGCGGGCGCTGGGCATCTCCTTCCGCAACGGCTCCTCGCTGGCGCCGGGCGTGCCGCCCTTGGCCGCGCTGCCGGGGCTTGCCGCCTTCGATGGCGGTGCCTGGATCGGCCTGATGGCGCCCGCCGGCACGCCCGCCAGCGTGATCGAGCGGATTGACGGCGAGGTCGGCCGCGCCATGCAGCTGCCGGAAATCCGCGAGCGCGTGGCGGCATCGGGCCTTGAGCCCGACTACCGGAACGCCAGCGCCATGGCGACCTACATCACCACCCAGCGCGCCGCCTTCGCCGAGGCGATCCGGGTGGCGAATATCCGCATCGAGGGCTGACGCCCTTCCCCGCTTGCACGCGGCGCTGGCCCGGCGAAAACTGCGTGCAACGCGAGGGAGGATGAGATGCTGCAACGCCGCCTGTTCCTGGGGCTTGGTCTCGCTGTGCTCATGCCCACGGCGTCGCGCGCTGCGGTACCGCTCAAGGTCATGACCTCGGGCGCCTTCACCGCGCCCTTCGAGACCCTGGGGCCTCGCTTCACCGCCGAGACCGGCCACGCCATCGAGACCATCCGCGGCCCCTCCATGGGCGCCGCGCCGGATGCGATTCCGAACCGCCTGGCGCGGGGCGAGGCGGCCGATCTCGTCATCCTCGCGCGCGGCTCGCTGGATGGGCTGGTGCGTTCCGGCCTGGTGCGCCCAGGCAGCGAACGGGACCTGGTGCATTCCGCCATTGCCATGGCGGTGCGCGCAGGCGCGCCGCATCCGCGCATCGGCACGGTGGAGGAATTCCGCCAGGCCCTGCTGAATGCCCAGAGCATTGGCTATTCCTCGAGTGCCAGCGGCGTCTATCTCTCGACCGAACTCTTCGCTCGCTTGGGCATCGCCGAGCAGATGCAGGGCAAGGCGCGGCAATTCCCGCGCTGGGTGGGGCGCGAGGTGGCGAGCGGCGTGGTCGAGATCGGCTTCCAGCAGGTGAGCGAGCTGCTGCCCATCCCGGGCATCGAGATCGTGGGGCCGCTGCCCGCGCCCATCCAGCGCGTCACCACCTTCTCGGCCGGGATCGGCGCGCGCTCCGAACAGCCCGAGGCGGCGCTGGCGCTGATCCGCTTCCTGACCTCGCCTCCCGCACAGGCGGTGGCGCGCGCCGCCGGGCTCGACCCCGCCTGACGCTTCGTGCTGGCATCGCCGCGCCAAATCGGCGATGAAGAGTCCTTCATAATAAGACTTCGGGAGACGTCACGATGAACCGCCGCCACCTGCTGGCCAGTGCGTGGGCCATGCCCGCCTTGGCCACACCGGCTTTGCTGCCGGGCCTCGCCGCCGCGCAATCTTTCCCCAACCGGCCCATCACCATCCAGATCAGCTTCCCGGCCGGCGGTGCCACCGATGTGCAGATGCGCAGCTTCGCCGAGGCGGCGACGCGCGCCCTGGGCCAGCAGGTGATCATCGAGAACCGGCCCGGCGGCGGCGGCACGCTGCCGGCGGCCAACATGCGCAACGCCCGGCCTGATGGCTATACGCTGGCGCAATTCGCGCTGCCCGCCATCCGCCTGCCCTTCATGCAGCGCATGGCCTTCAACCCGCGCACCGACTTCACGCCCATCATCCACGTCACCGGCTATCTCTTCATGGTCTGTGTGCGGGCGGAGAGCCCTTACCGGAGCTGGGCCGATCTGGTGGCCGATGCGCGCCGCCGGCCGGGCGAGGTGAAGATCGGCAATACGGGCGCCAATGGCACGCCGCACCTCACCCTGATCGAACTCGCGGCGCGCGAGCGGATCGAGGTGCTGCACGTGCCCTTCCGCGGCGAGGGCGATGCCGTCCCCGCCCTGATCGGCGGCCATATCGACGCCTCGGGCACGGGATCGGGCGTGCTGCAGCTCATCCAGGACCGCCAGTTGCGCGCGCTGAACGTCTGGCCGCGCGCGCGTTCCCCCAAGCTGCCCGACGTGCCGACGCTGCTGGAGCTCGGCTACCAGGACATGGTCGTGACCTCGCCCTACGGCATCGTCGGCCCGCTGGGCATGGACCCCGAGATCGTCCGCCGCCTGCATGACGGCTTCCGCGTGGCGCTGCATGACCCCGCCCATATCGCGACGCTGGAGCGGCTGGACATGCCGCTGGAGTACCTCAACAGCGCCGATTATGGCCGCTTCATCCAGGCCACGGCGGATTACGAGGAAGCCCGCGTGAAGCGGCTGGGGCTCGGCCTGTGATCTTCGCGAGCGACTTGTTTGCCGGAAAGCGCGTGCTGATCACCGGCGGCGGAACGGGCCTTGGGCGCATGATGGCGGAGCATCTGCTGGGCCTCGGCGCCGAGGTCGAGATCTGGGGCCGCCGCGCCGCGGTGCTGGAGGAGACGGTGGCCGCGATGAACGCGGCCCATCCCGGCCGGGCGCGCTTCCAGGCGGTGGACATCAAGGATGCCGACGCCGTGGATGCCGCGATCCAGGCCAGCTTCGACGCCGGCCATGGGCCCACGCATCTCATCAACAACGCGGCCGGCAACTTCATCAGCCGCACCGAGGATCTCTCGCCGCGCGGCTTCCGCGCCGTCTCGGAGATCGTCTTCAACGGCACCTTCCATGTGACGCAGGCGCTGGGCAAGCGCTAGATCGCGGCGGGGATGCCGGGGGCTGTCGTCTCCATCACGGTCACCTGGGTCTGGACCGGGGCGCCCTTCGTGGTGCCCTCGGCGATGAGCAAGGCGGGGGTGGATGCGATGACGAAGTCGCTTTCCCTGGAGTGGGGCCGCTACGGCATCCGGCTGAACGGCATCGCGCCCGGCCTGATCCCGACGGAGGGGATGCTGGCGCGCATCCGCCCGGGGGCGGAGGACCCGGTGGGCAAGGCGGCGGCAAAGAACCCGATGCGCAAGGGCGGCACGGGGGAGGATCTCGGCAATCTCGCGGCCTTCCTGCTCTCCGATGGCGCGCGCTGGATCAGCGGGCAGACGGTGGCGCTGGATGGCGGCAATTGGCTGGCCCATGGCGCCGGCAACTACAATGACTACACCGCCTGGGGCGATGCGGAGTGGGCGGAGGCCCGCGCGCGCATCAAGGCCCGGAACGCGGAAGACAAGGCGCAACGGTAGCGAGGTGCAGGAGGCCAGCCTCCTGCTGGGGGTTGAGGGGGCGAAGCCCCCTCAGAGGTAGCGCTCCTTCAGCACGCGCCGCAGCAGCTTCCCCGCCTCGCTGCGCGGCAGTTCATCGAGGAACTCCACCGCGCGCGGCACCTTGGGCCCCGCCAATTCGCGGCGGCAGAGCGCGATCAGATCCTCCGCCAGCGCGGCATCGCCCGCACCGCCGCGCGGCACCACCAGTGCGCGCGGGCGTTCGCCGAACTCCTCATCCTTCACGCCGATGACGGCCACTTCGTTCACGCGCGGATGCGTCATCAGCACCGCCTCGATCTCGGCCGGGTAGATGTTCACGCCGCCCGAGAGGATGAGATCCGCGCGGCGGTCCGAGAGGAAGAGGAAGCCCTCCTCATCGAGCCAGCCGAGGTCATGCAGCGTGGCCCAGCCGCGATCATTATAGGCGGCTTCCGTCTTCTCCGGATCATTGTGGTAGGCGAATTTGGCGCCGCCCTCGAACCAGATGCGGCCCGTCTCGCCCGGTGGCAGGGTGTTGCCGTCATCATCCAGGATATGCACGCGGCCATAGGCGGGGCGGCCGACGCTGCCGGGCTTCCGGAGCCAGGTCTCGCTGTCGATGAAGACGGTGCCGATCCCCTCGCTGCCCGCGTAGTATTCGCGGATGATCGGGCCCCACCATTCGATCATGGCGCGCTTCACCGGCACGGGGCATGGGGCGGCCGCATGGATGGCGCAGCGATGCGAGGAGAGGTCATGCCGCGCGCGCGCCTCCTCGGGCAGCGCCAGCATCCGCACGAACATGGTGGGCACCCATTGGCTGTGGGTGATGCGATGCTGCTCGATCAGGGCAAGGCAGCGCTCCGCGTCGAACTTCTTCAGGATCACCGCCGTGCCGCCATGGTCCATCGCGCGCTGCACATAGCGGTTGGGCGCCGCGTGATAGAGCGGCGCGGGCGAGAGATAGACCGTGTTCTCGTCGAAGCCGTAGAAGCCCTTCCACGTCATGTCGAATTCCGGCTTGAGCCGGTCGGCGAAGGGAATCAGCGGGCGGCGAATGCCCTTGGGCAGGCCCGTCGTGCCGGAGGAATAGAGGAACTCACGGCCCAAGGGCCGCTCGCCCGGTGGCCAGCCGCTCCCCTGCCCCACGCGCAGGGCTGCCAGTGGCGTGAAGCCGATGATGGCGCCCCCCACACTGTAGCGATGCGGAACCTCGGAGAGATCGAGCGCCGCCACCAGCTCGCCCAGGGACGCAGACGCGACCAGCAGCCGCGCCCCGGAATCGCGCAGCACATGCGCGACTTCATTGGGCCGCAGATGGATGGAGAGGGGCGTGACCATCAGCCCCGCCCGCTTCGCGCCATAGGTGAGCCAGAGGAACTCCGGCCCGTTCTCCAGCAGCAGCGCGATGCCCTCGCCCGGCTGCAGCCCGAGTGCCACCAACCCATGCGCCACCTGATTGGCGGCGGCGTCGAGCTGCCCGAAGCTCAGCGCCTCCCCCGTATCGGGAAAGATGGCGCAGGGTTTCTCGGGCCAGCGCGCGGCATTCTGGGCCAGCAGCGGCATGGGCGTGTCCTTGCTCGTTCCTCGCGGCAAACTTCCGCGCCCTTGCGGGTTGCGTCAATGCGCCTTGCATGGTGCGCTTCCCTCCACACACCGAGGGAGGACTCAGATGGATGTGAAGGGTGCCGTCGCGATCGTGACGGGTGGGGCTTCGGGCCTTGGGCTGGCCAGCGCGAGGCGCCTCGCCGCTGCGGGCGCCAAAGTGATGATCGTGGATCTCGCCACCTCCCCGGGTGCGGCCGTGGCGGCCGAACTCGGCGGTGGCTTCGCGGTGGCCGATGTGGGCGACGAGGCCAGCATGATGGCCGCCGTGGCCGCCGCCGAGGCGATGGGCCCGGTGCGCGTGCTGGTGCATTGCGCGGGCCGCGGCGGCGCGCTGCGCATCCTGGAGAAGGACGGCACGCCGGGCAGCCTCGCCCACTATGCCGAGATCATCCGCGTGAACCTGACCGGAACCTTCAACGCGCTGCGCCTCGCCGCCGCCGCCATGGCGAAGAACGAGGCGGTGGAGGGCGAGCGCGGCGTCTGCATCCTCACCGCCTCCATCGCCGGCATCGAGGGGCAGATCGGCCAGATCCCCTATGCCTCCTCCAAGGCGGGCGTCATCGGCATGACGGTGGTGGCGGCGCGGGATCTCGCCAGCAAGGGCATCCGCGTCTGCACCATCGCTCCCGGCATCTTCGACACGCCCATGCTGCAGCGCCTGCCGGATGCGGTGAAGGCCTCGCTCGCCGCCGGCGTGCCCAACCCGCATCGCCTGGGCAACCCGGATGAATATGCGAAGCTCGCCATGACCATCGTGGAGAACGCCTATCTGAACGGCGAGACCATCCGCCTCGACGGCGCGCTGCGCATGGCGCCACGTTGAGACGCGGACGCGTCTCAACGTTTCATGGTGTCGAGCCGATTCACGCCATGGCCGAAGGCGGCCATGGCGATCGGATCGTGATGAGGTAATGACCCGATGACGAAAAAGCCCGAAGACCTCCGCAGCCATCGCTGGTTCGGTGTCGAGACCATGCGCAGCGCGAACCATCGCTCGCGCCTCATGCAGCTCGGCTTTGGCCAGCCGGAATTCCGCGGCAAGCCCGTCATCGGCATCATCAACACCTGGTCGGATCTGATGCACTGCCATGGCCATTTCCGGGAGCGCGCGCAGGATGTGAAGCGCGGCGTCTGGCAGGCCGGCGGCGTGCCCATGGAAATCCCGGCCATGGCGCTGCCCGAGGTGTTCCAGAAGCCCTCCACCATGCTCTACCGCAATTTCCTCGCGATGGAGACGGAGGAGATCGCGCGCAGCCTCCCGCTCGATGGCCTCGTGCTCATGGGCGGCTGCGACAAGACGGGGCCCGCGCTCATCATGGGCGCGATCAGCATGGGGATTCCGGCCATCTATGTGCCGGCGGGGCCCATGCTGCGCGGCAATTGGCGCGGCAAGAAGCTGGGCTCCGGCAGCGATGTCTGGAAGTACTATTCCGAGCTGCGCGCGGGCACGATCAAGCAATCCGACTGGAACGAGATGGAGGCGGGCCTTTCCCGCTCCGCCGGCACCTGCATGACGGCGGGCACGGCCAGCACCATGGCCATCGCGGCCGAGGCGCTGGGCCTCACGCTGCCGGGGGCCGCCAGCATCCCGGCCGTGGATTCCGGCCATGCGCGCATGGCGGCCGCCGCCGGTTCGCGCATTGTCGGGATGGTATGGGAGGATTTGACCATCACGAAGCTGCTGGACCAGCGCAGCCTCGACAATGCGGTGGCGGCGACCATGGCCTTTGGCGGCTCCACCAACGCCATCCCGCACCTCATCGCCATCGCGCGGCGCGCGGGCATCGCGATGGATCTGGAGCGCTTCGACGCCATCAGCGCGCGCGTGCCGCTGATCGCCAATCTGCGCCCCAATGGCGACACGCATCTCATGGAGGATTTCTTCTATGCCGGCGGCAGCCGCGGCTTCCTCGCCACGCTCGCACCGCATCTGGCGCTGGATGCCGTGACGGTGAACGGCACGCTGGGCGCGCAGATCGAGGGCGCGGAGGTCTATGACCGCGACGTGATCCGCGGCCTCGACAACCCCTTCTATCCGGAGGGCGGCGTCGCCATCCTGCGCGGCAGCCTCGCCCCCGATGGCGCCGTCATCAAACACAGCGCGGCCAGCCCCGAGAAGCTGCGCCACACCGGCCCCGCCGTGGTCTTCGAGGATTACAACGACCTCGATGCGCGCCTGGACGACCCGAATTTGAACGTGACGGCGGATAGCGTGCTCGTCCTGCGCCAGGCGGGCCCGCAGGGCGGGCCGGGCTTCCCCGAATGGGGCATGATGCCCATCCCGAAAAAGCTGCTGGCTGAGGGCGTGCGCGACATGGTGCGCGTCTCCGATGCGCGCATGTCCGGCACCAGCTATGGCACCTGCGTGCTGCATGTCGCACCTGAGGCGGCGCTGGGCGGCCCGCTCGCGCTGGTGCGCGATGGCGACATGATCTCGCTCGACGTGCCGGGGCGGCGCATCGACCTGCTGGTGGACGAGGCCGAACTGGCGAAGCGCCGCGCCGCCTGGACGCCGCGAACCGCACCCCAGCAGCGCGGCTGGACGGCGCTCTATCAGCGGACGGTCGGCCAGGCCGATACCGGCTGCGACCTCGACTTCCTGGAACGCGGCGAGCCCTCGCCCGAGCCGGAGATCCATTGAATGGCCCGCTACCACCCCAAGACCTTCGCCGGCCTCACCTGGCATGACGCGACGGCCGGCTTCCGCGAGGGGCGCGACAGCCCCCGCGCCTATCTGGAGCGCTGCCTCGGCGTCATCGCCGCGCGTGAGGAGGATCTGCGCGCCTTCGTGGTCTATGACCCCGATTTCGCGCGCCAGCACGCCGATGACAGCACGGCCCGCTGGCAGGCAGGAAACCCGCTCTCGGCCATCGATGGCATGCCCATCGGCATCAAGGACCTGATCGAGACGCGCGACTTCCCGACGCAGATGGGCTGCGCCGCCTATGCCGGCAATTTCCCGCGTCGCGATTCCGCAATGATCCAGGCGCTGAAGCAGGCGGGCGCCATCATCCTCGGCAAGACCGTCACCACGGAACTGGGCCAGAGCGAACCCGGCCCCACCAAGAACCCCTTCGATGCCACGCGCACGCCGGGCGGCTCTTCCTCCGGCTCGGCGGCGGCCGTGGCGGCGGGCATGGTGCCGGCCGCCATCGGCACGCAGGTGGGCGGCTCCATCATCCGCCCCGCCGCCTTCTGCGGGAACATCGCGCTGAAGCCCACCCAGGGCGGCATCCATCGCGGCGAACGCCAGGGCTCCAGCCAGAGCACGGCCGGCGTCCACGCCAACAGCTACGAGGATATGTGGCAGGTCGCGATCGAGATCGCGCGCCGCGCGGGCGGTGACCCGGGCACGCTCGGCCTGATCGGCCCGGACACGCCGCCGCATCCCGCGCGCCCGCAGACGCTCGGCCTTCTCGAGACCGAGGCCTGGTCCATGCTGCGCCCTGCCGAGCGCGAGGCCTTCGAGGCGCTGCTGGAGCGCATCCGCGGCCTCGGCATTTCCGTCCTGACCGACCATCCCGCGCTGGCCGCACTCGAGCGCATCGCGGCACAGGGCAAGGCGGTGACGGCGGTGATCGTGGGCTTCGAGAACCGCTGGTCGCTGCTGAACCTGGAAGCCAACCACCCGGGCGGCCTCAGTGCGCGCGCCATCGCCCGGCTGCGCGCCTCCGAGGCGCTGAGCGTGGAGGATTACCGTGCGGCGCTGGCCACGCGCGAGGAGATGCGTGCCGCCATGGCGCGCCTCGCCCCCGTGGTGGATGCGCTGATCGCCCCCGCCGCCCCCGGCATCGCGCCGCTCTGGGACCCGGACGACACGCAGAACCCGCGCCCCACCGGCGACATCGCCGCCAATGCCGCGACCTCGGCGCTCGGCGTGCCCTGCGTGACGCTGCCGGTGATGGCCGTGGAAGGCATGCCGTTCGGGGCGCAGGTGATCGGCCAGGCGCACCAGGATGCGCGCGCGACGGCGATCGCGCATTGGCTGCACCGGTCGCTGTAGGGGCGCGGTTTCGGACGAAACGGGGCGGTCTGGACGTGTTGTGGGTTGATGGGCGGGGCGTGCCCTACCCCGCAACGCGCAGCGCCTCGCGCGTCGCACTCGCCCGGTAGCCCGGCAGCGGCGAGCCACCGGGCGGGCGCGCGCCATCCAAGGTCAGCCGCAGCAGATCCAGGTCGGCCGCTTCATCCACATCGTGCCAGGCTTGCAGCACATCGAGGCGCAGACCCGCCTCAGCCGCCTTCGCCTGCGTCTGTGCCAGCACCTCCGGCGTAGACCAGGCGATGCCCTCCAGCAGCGCCGGCAAGGGGCGCGCGAAGGCGATGGCGCAATAGCCGCCATCCAGCGCCGGGATCACCGCCGCATCCGCGCCGCCGCGCAGTGCGGCCAGCAGCAGTTCCAGAAGCGCGGGCGGCAGGGTCGGCGCATCGGCGCCCATCAGCAGGGCGCGCCCGGCGCCCTCGGCAAAAAGCCGCTCCACCGCGTGCGCCATCCGCGCGCCGAGATCGCCCCCGCCTTGCGGCGCGAGCCGCCAGCCCGGCAGCAGCGCGGCCATGGCCTCGCTTGCGTCATCCGGCGTGTGGAAGGCGGTCAGCGCCGCATGCTCGCGCGTGGCGAGTTGCCGCGCGATGGCGGCGCTGTCCAGCAGGAAGGCGCGGGCCAGTTCGGCCGCGCGCTCGGCGCCCAGCACGGCGGCGAGCCGCGTCTTGCTCACCCCCGCCACCGGGGGTTTGCACATGAAGCCAATGCCGAGCGGGGTCACGGGAAGGGATTGCGCTTGTGCCAATCCGTCTCGCGCTGGAAGGCATCCGCGATCCGGAGCAGCCGCGCCTCGCCGAAGGGCCGCGTCGCGATCTGCAGCCCCACCGGCAGGCCGCGATCATCAAAGCCCGCCGGCACGCTGACGGTCGGCAGGCCCAGATAATTGAAGGGCCGCGTGTTCGCCGAGAGCGCCATGAAGCGCGCCCAGTTCTCGGGGTCGGCATCGATATCCGTCTCGGCGCGCGTGGGCACGCGGGTGCGCAGCGTGGGCGTCAGCACCGCATCGAAGCCCTCCAGCGCCTCCGCGCAGAAAGCGCGCAGCAACGGCCCGCGGCGCGAGACCGCCTCCAGATAGGCCGTGCCGGGAATGGCATAGCCGCCATAGATCCGCGCCGAGAGATGCGTGGCATAGTCGCCCGGGCATTCGCGCATCCAGTTCTGGTGGATGGTGGCCCCCTCCACGCGCGAGACGACGGCCGTGTAGGTGACGATCCCGTGCATCGAGGCCGGGCTGATCATCTCGGTGCGCACGCCCAGGCCCTGCAGCACGCGGATCGCGGCCTCGAAGGCCAGCGCCACCGGCTCCTCGATGCCGTCCAGGAACCAGGGCTCCACCACCGCCATGCGCATCCCGCGCAGATCGCCCGTCAGCGCCGCCTCGTAATCCGGCACCGCCTCGCGTGCGCTGGTCGGATCATTCGGGCAGGCGCCCGCGATGACGGAGAGGAAGCGCGCCGCATCCCGCGCCGTGCGGCAGAGCGGCCCCACATTGTCGGCCGAGAAGGAGAGCGGCATCACGCCCGTCCGCGGCACCCGCGTCTGCGTGGGCTTGAGGCCCGTCACGCCGCACATCGCCGCCGGCAGCCGGATCGAGCCGCCCGTATCCGAGCCGAGGGCCGCCGTCACGAAGCGCGCCGCCACCGCCGCCCCCGAGCCGGAGGAGGAGCCGCCGGTGCAATGCGCCCCGTTCCACGGGTTCATCACATCGCCGAAATGCGCGTTGTGGCCCGTCGGGTTCTGCGCGAACTCCGCCATGTTCAGCGTGCCGGCATCAATCGCACCCGCCGCATCGAGCCGCTTCAGCACGGTGGCCGTCACCGGCGGCACGAAATCCCGCCGGATCTTGCTGCCGCAGGTGCTGACCTTCCCCTCGCGGTAATACATGTCCTTGTGGAGCATCGGCACGCCGCCCAGCGGGCCCAGCTTCTGCCCCGCCGCGCGCGCCTTGTCCGCCGCGTGCGCCGCCAGCAGCGCGTCCTCGCGGTCGAGGCGGATCAGGCTGTTCACCTTCGCCTCATGCTGGCCCAGCCGGTGCAGCATCGCCTCCACCAGCGCGCGGGCCGTGACCTCGCCGCGGGCGAAGGCATCGGCCGCCTCGGTCATGGAGAGTTCGGAGAGGACGTCAGGGCTCATCGCGGCACCATGCAGGTTTCGGACAAATGCCGGGGCGCGCGATGACCGCAAGCGCCGCGCGCATCAGGGGAAAGCCCAGACCATTGCGGCGGGCGAAGGATGCAGGAAAGGGAACGGGTGGGGTGCGGCGCCATGTCTAGGAATATAAACCAAAAACCCGCCGAAACTCAAGGAAAACGGTCACGAACCCTTGTCCCGGCAGTCGCGCAGCGCCGCCTCGAACCCCGCGGGCTCCTCCTCGAACGCCATCTCGCCCCGGAGCTTCTCGAGATCCGCGATCAGCGCCTCGAAATCGGCCAACCCATGCCGCGCCGCCGCATTGGGCACGGCCACCCCCTGCCAGCGCTGGATCGCATCCATGGTGGGCAGGACGAGCTTCGGTTCCGCCATCATCGCACTCCGTTGAAGCGCCAGGATACTGGCCCGCTTGCCAGCCCCCGCGCAAGGCGACACGCTCCCGCCAAACACGGAGGAACGCGCCCATGAAGATCGTGGACATCAAGGCCTATCCCACCAGCTTCGCCCTGCCCCCCGGCGGCCCGCGCCTGGGCATCGGCCAGGCGGTGAAGCGCGACGCCGTGATGGTGAAGGTGACGACCGAGGACGGCATCGTGGGCTGGGGCGAGTCCCATCACGGCCGGGCCCATACCGCCGTGGCACGCCTCATCGAGACCACGCTGAAATCCCTCATCATGGGCATGGATGCGAGCGACGTGGTCGGCATCTGGGCGAAGATCTACCAGTACCAGCTCGCCTCCCACGGGATGGGTGCGGGCACCTCGCTGGCCATGAGCGGCATCGACATGGCGCTCTGGGACATCCGCGGCAAAGCCTGCGGCTGGCCGCTCTACAAGCTGCTGGGCGGCCGCTCCAAGCCCGTGCGCGCCTATGCCGGCGGCGTGGCGCTGGGCTACCAGCCCCCCGCGCAGCTCATCGACGAGGCCGCGCCCCACATGGAGGCCGGCTACAAGGCGCTGAAGCTGCGCGTGGGCGACAACCCGCGCGCCGATATCGAGCGCATGCAGGCCGTCCGCAACGCCTTCGGCGACGAGGTGGACATCCTGACCGACGCCAATATCGGCTACACCATCGAGGATGTCCGCCGCGTCATGCCCGTGATGGATGAGCTGAACATCGGCTGGCTGGAAGAGCCCTTCCCGGCCCACGACCACGCCAGCTACAAGCAGGCCGCCGGCTACGGCCGCACGCCGCTCGCCGCCGGCGAGAACCACTTCACGCGCTACGAATTCTCCCGCGTGCTGGAAGACGGCGTGATCCGCATCTGGCAGGGCGACCTCTCCAAGGCCGGCGGCGTGACCGAATGCCTGCGCATCGCAGCCATGGGCTCGGCCTTCAAGATCCCCTTCCACCCGCATTCCTCAATGACGGGAATCAACCAGGCCGCCTCCATCCACCTGCTCTGCGCCATTGATAACCCCGGCTACTTCGAGGCCGATATCAGCCGCGCCAACAAGTTCCGCGACGAACTCTGCAGCCTGCCCTGGCGCATCCACCCGGATGGCACCGTGCGCCCGAACGAGGCGCCGGGGATCGGGGTGGAGATCAATGAGGAGTTTCTGGTGAAGCACCCGGCGATTGAGGGGCCTGGGTATGTGTGAGGGGTGAACCGAGGGGCTCTGCCCCTCGACCCCGGAAGGGGGCACGGCCCCCTTCACCCCAGAACTGGCGGCTCACGACGGAGCTGCGTGGTGTTCCTTTGCAAGCTCCCCTAACTTCGGCGAGCATCGGAGGTAAAACAACCAATAGGGATCGGAAATGTAAAACGTCTCAACGTCAGCATCAGTGTCGAACTCAACAGTTCTATCTGCCGATGCGAAATTTGACAACTGACTGCATGCCTCCGTGACACCTCGGCCAACAGGCGAATCGCCGATACATACCGCCTTAACTCTTTCCATAAGTATATCATAACGGAATGCCATTACAGGCGGATCTTGCTGGATAGCAAGAAGAATGCATCGATAAACATCACCACGCGACCCATCGACGAAGTTATATTTGTTTCGCTCAACACCCCTAGTTTTTGGACCTTGATGCATTGTTGTAACCAGTGTCTTGTAATCTGCACTTGTAGCAGTAACAGCGAGAACTTCTTTTAGATTTATTTCATGTTTTGAAACGTATCTCTTGACTATGTAGCCATTCTTGACTTGCAATTGCACGCATAAATTCAAACAGATACGCTGCATTAACTGCGGCGATCCGCACGCATTGCGCGCCAGATCTCTCAATATAAGGTCGTCTATTTCGATATTAAGTGCCAAAAAACCAGCTTGAGCGATCTGCAGCAACTCTCCTTCCGACCAAAATTCAGTATCAATGTTCTGCGTTCTGCCACGCAACTCAGAATTACTACGAACAACATCATCCGAGCGATGAGGTACTGAGGCAGCGATCATTCTTATGCCACGTTCAGCTGCCGTCTTTATCTGCCTGCCGATTTCAACCTGCAATTCCTTTGGTATATAATGGAAATCGTCAATTAAAACACAAAATGAACTATTTGCAATTTCTTTCTGTACTTGAAGTAGACCTCCGCGGGAATGAGTTGAGCTGGTTGATGATTTATCTGTTTCGCTATTTTGAGTGCCGGCGGCAAGGCTTCCCCCGGCCACCAAAGGCACTCCAGCAGTCCCGGTCAAAATTGAACTCTTCCCACTCATGGAGGAAACTTCGGTAGAGTTCGAGCGCGAGGACGGCGCCCCCATCCAATCCAGCACTCTATCCCACAGACTTGCTGTAGACGAAATTTCTGATCCTGAAACAGTAATCAGATTATCAACACCAACAATACGCTCAATCAGTACACTCTTCCCGCTCTTTGAAGGCCCAGAAATAGAAATCACTTCCTTTGGCGTCAATAACGCTTGCTGTAGTCGATCCTCAAGGGCAGGCGCGACCGCACGCTTAACGTAGGTTAGGCGTGGATAATCATTCGGAGTGAACACATTGACAGGAAGAAGATCTTCTGGCTTCAAATCGACCTCCGCCAAAATGTCAGATTCATCAAGCGAGAACCACGCAAGCGACCCTTGCTGACGACAAGACGTAACGCCGGTTGGGCAGTAAGGTGCCGAGGATATAGGCCCCACGCCTCAAACCTAACACAGCACTGCCTACTTACAATCCAGGGCATATCAAATGATGGCAGGGTCACCATGGGGTGAAGGGGGCGAGCCCCCTTCCGGGGTCCAGGGGCAGCGCCCCTGGAAAACTCACCCGGCGTCGGCCAGCGCCGCGATTTCGCCCACCGTCACCGGCTTCGTCGGAAACCGCGTGCGCAGCGGCTCCAGCGCCCCAGGCGCCACGCCGCGCGCCTCGGCCATCAGCGCATGCACGGCCGGGCCGCAGACCCGCCCCTGGCATGGCCCCATTCCCGCCCGGAGGAACGCCTTGATCTGGTTCGGCCCTTGCGCCCCCAGCGCCACGGCGGCGCGGATGCGCCCGGCGGTGATTTCCTCGCAGCGGCAGACCAGCGTGTCATCCGCCACGCGCGCCATGGGCAGCGGCGGGTAGAGCGCGTCCAGCAGCGCGCGCGGCGCCAGTTCGGCGCTGCGCCGGTGCAGCAGCGGGCCGGCCAGGGCGTCGCGCTGTTCGGGCGTGAGGCGGCCGAGCCAGCGGGCGGCTTCCAGGGCTGCGATCCGGCCCGAGAGCGCCGCCGCCCGCGCGCCGCCGATGCCCCCGCCATCGCCCGCCACCAGCAGCCCGTTGAGGCTGGTATTGCCCCACTCATCCAGCACCGGGCGGAAGCTCATCTGCGCGGAATCCCAGACATGGGCGCAGCCGGGGAGTGCGCGCGTCACCTGGGTATTGGGCACCACGCCATCATGCAGCAGGAGAAGATCGGCCTCCATCTCCTTGCCATCAATCGAAATTCCGGTCAGCCGGTCACGCCCCAGCGCCGCCACCTCGCGCGCCTTGATCACGGGCACGCCGGCGCGGCGGAGGCGCCGCATCCAGTCCAGCCCCTTCAGCAGATAGCCAGGTGCCCGCAGCGCCATCGGCAGATGCGGCAGCGCCCGCCAGGGGATGCCGGGCGGCGAGAGATCCAGGATCCCGGCCGGCGTCACGCCCTTGTCCAGCAGCTGCGCCGCATAGAGCCAGAGCAAGGGCCCCTGCCCCGCCAGCCAGGTCTTCCCCTCCGGCAGCAGCCCGGCCGTCTTCATCAGGATTTGCGCGGCCCCCACGCCCATGACACCCGGCAGCGTCCAGCCCGGGATGGGCATGGGCCGTTCGGTGGCACCCGGGCAAAGCAGAAGCACCGAGGCCAGCGCCTGTTGCGCGGCCCCGCCCTCGGACCAGGTGACGACGCCATCCTCCTGGATCGCCCAGAGCGTCGCGCCATAGCGGCACTCCACACCGGAAGCCGAAGCGGCCTCGATCAGCGCCAGCCCCTCCGCCGCCTGGTCGGCGCCGGGCGCGCCAGGGTCGGGCCGGTAGAAGCCGCCGACGGCGCGATGCACCTGCCCGCCCGGCGCCGGGTTCTCATCCAGCAGCAGCGCCTGGATGCCCTGGGAAGCCGCCTCGGCGGCGGCGGCCAGCCCGGCCGGCCCGGCGCCGAGGATCAGAAGCGGGATCTCCCTCACGCCCCCGTCTCCCGCGCGCCCTGCTGCGTCCGCGCGGAAAGCCCGGGCGTCACCATGACGAGGCAGGCCTGGCGGTTCGCGACCCCCTCCACCTCCACCAGGCAGTCGAAGCAGGCGCCCATCAGGCAGAGCGGCCCACGCGCGCTGCCCGAGACGGCGGTCTCGCGAAACTGCGCGATGCCGGCGGCCAGCAGCGCGGCCGCCAGGCTCTCGCCCTCACGCGCCGGGATCGGCGCCCCGTTCCAGGTGATCTCGCAATCGGTGGGGCCGCTGCGCCGGAACATCGGCTACCAGCGCCGCGCCGGGCCGCAATCCAGATGCACGAAGCCGTCGCGCCGGTAGAGGCCGACGCCGCCCGTCTGCATGTCGGCCGCGATGCGCGCGATGCCCAGCGCATTGCGCCCCGGCAGACGGCTGTCGCAGGCCATGCCCGACATGTGCAGCGAGGCGCGGCTGACGCGGCGCGATTGCCGCGCGCGGGCCGCATTGGTCTCCGGCGCGCGATAGCCGCTGATCACCTCCCAGGTGTCTTGGCTGTCGAGCGCCCGCTGCACCGTCACCAGCACGTCAAACAGACGCGGGTCCATGGGTGTCGCTTCATCCATGCCCGGGTCGCGCAGCACGAGGTCCAGCCGCTGCAGCGCCTCGCGGTCATAGCGCCCATCGCGCCAATAGACGCCGGAGAAGCTCTCGCCCGTCTGGGCGCGGCGGATGGAGATGGCGCGCGTGCCGGCATTGCCCAGGCGCTGGGCGACGGCCTCCTCGGACATGGCGGCGAAGCCGAGGCCGACGGCGGCGCCGAACAGGCCCCGGCGGGTCAGGCCGCCCGTGTCATTGGGGCAGTCAAGGGAATCACCGGCCGCACAGGCCGGGCAGGCATGCTGGAACAGGCGCATGGCTCAGCCCTGCGCCGCCGCCATCGGAATGCCCGGCGGGCGGTTGCGGGCGTCCATGGCCCGCGCATAGGCCTCGTCCAGGCCGTAGATATCCTGTCGGACTCGCAACTCGCTGCCCTCCACGGTGACGGTTGAATAGAACAGGCGGACCGGCGGGTTGCGCCGCAGCGGCACCGTCTGGGTGTTGCGCGTGGCCAGCACGCGGTCCACCCGCTCACGGTCCCAGCCGGGCGTGCCGTCCAGGGCCACCATCAGGAAATCCATCGGGCGCTCCAGCCGGATGCAGCCCGAGGATTGCGCGCGATCCGCCCGGCGGAAGTAATGCCGGTCGGGCGTGTCGTGCATGTAGATGTCGTCATTGTTCGGCATGTTGAACTTGATGCGGCCGAGCGCGTTCAGGTCGCCCGCATCCTGCCGGATGATGAAGGGGAAGCGGTCCGGGTTGATGGCGCGCCAATCCACCGTGGTGGGGTCGATCTCCACCACCTGGCCGTCCACCCGGCCGAAGATGCGGAAGCCGCGCTGCTGCAGCGCCGTCGGGTCGCGGCGCAGGCGGGGCAGCAGGTCCTCGCGCGCATTGCGCTGCGGCACGCCCCAGGAAGGGTTGAACTGCACCGAGGTCATGCGCGTCGTGATCATCGGCGTGGCGCGGGCCGGGCGGCCCACCACCACCGCCATCTCGATGACGACGCGGCCCTCTTCCACCATCCGCAGGCGGTAGTCCGGGATGTTCACATCCACCCGCCGCTCGCCCGAGAGCGCGGGCTGGGCGCGGCGCATGTCCATCGCGACGCGGAGCTGGTTCACCGTCGCCATGGGCGAGCGGTTCAGCGCGGCCTGCGTCGCGCCACCGATGCGGCCATCGGGTTCGGTGCCGACCGCTGTCTGGAAGCGGCGGACGGCAGCCTGCAGGCGCTCGTCATAGGTGCCGCCGCTGCCGGGATTGGCGGCGAGGACCGGGTCCGTCAGCACGAGGCGGGCGCGCAGCGCATTCACCCGGTTCTCGTCGAAGGCGCCGGGCTCGAGCGTGCGGCCGCCCACCGGGAAGCCGGGCCAGCTGCCCGTGGCGCGGGCGCGCGCCGCGGCCAGCGCGGGCTTGAGCACCGCCATGTCCGGCGTGGCGTTGGAGGCGAGGTCGATGACCTCGGCCGGCTCCGCCGCCTCGGCGATGCGCTGCACCCAGAGGTTCAGCGTGGCCGGGTTCGGATCGCGTCGCAGGTCCACGCGGCCGGGCAGGCTCGCGACGCGGCCCTGGACGATGTCGGTCAGCGCGCCCGCGGCGGCGCGGGTGATGGCGGCCGGGTCTTCCTGGTTGCCGGCGTTCAGCCCATACCAGCGGGGGTCGAGCCCATCCTCCTCCAGCCGCATGAGGCGGGCGGAGAGCCGCTGCATCGCCTCGGGCGAGGCGACCATGGTGCGGGCGGCGGGCGCGGCGGTCTGAGCACGCGCTGTGCCGGAGGCAACGGCGAGCGCCGACAGCCCGGCCAGGAAATCTCTGCGGTCCATGCGGGGTTCTCTACACGGAACAGAGCGCGACCGCAAAGCGCGAAGATCGCGCCAAGGCCTAGGCCGGGCTCGCAAAACGCCGCGCGGAGAAGAGCTCCATCCCAGGCTCCAGCGCGCCGCGCGCCACCATGGGTGCAAACAGGCGGGCATGGGCGGCGGCGAGTGTCACGCCGGAATGGCAATTCGCGGTGAAAGCCCCAGGGAATTCCTCGCTTTCGTCGTAGATCGGCAGCCCGTCCGGCGCCATGACCCTGAGCGCCGACCAGGCGCGCACGATGTTCAGCCGCGCGATCCAGGGGAAGGACCAGGCAGCACGCTGGGCGATCATCGCCATCACATCCTGCGTCTGGTGCAGGTCGAACCCCACCTCCTCCTGGCTGTCGCCCAGCAGCAAGGTGCCGTCATCGGTCTGGCGAATCGAGGTGGTGGGGATGGGCAGCACCTCCCGCGTGCGCTCGGTGACCAGCACCTGGCCGCGCTGCGGGCGCACCGGCGCATCCAGGCCAAAGAGCGGCGCGAGCCTGGCGTTGCCAAGCCCCGCCGCCAGCACGATGCGCGGGGCGGCGAAATCGCCCGCCGGCGTGCTCACGCGGAAGTCGCGCGGCGCGGCGCTGCCGCCGGTGACGCTGGCCTCGGGCACATAGCGCCCGCCGGCCGCCTTGTAGGCGCGATGCAGCGCATGCAGCAGGTTCAGCGGATTGGCGTGCCCGTCATAGGGCGTCCAGGAGGCGCCGACGACGCGCTCGCCCAGGCCCGGCAGCATGTCCCGCACCTCCTTCGCGTCCAGCATGCGGTATTCGTAGGCGTAGTTCCCGGCCTCGGCCTTCATTCGCGCCATGCGGTTCGCGCGGTCCTCGAATTCCTTGTCGCTCAGGCAGAGATGCACGCCGCCCGGCTGGCGCAGCCCGCAATCCATGCCGGTCCTGGCCGAAAGCTCGGTGGCCAGCCCCTCCCAGGCCTCGGCCGAAGCCCGCGTCCAGCGCTGGTAATGCGGCGCGCCCAGGCCCTTCGACTGCACCCAGACCAGGCCGAAATTCCCCCGGCTGGCGCGGAAGGCGAGGTCCCCCTCGTCCAGCAGCACGGTGGCGAGCCCCTCGCGCTGCAAGCCCCAGGCGATGGCCGTTCCCACCAGCCCGCCGCCCACCACGATCGCATCCACCATCATGCCGAAAGCCCCCGCGCCATGGAGCGATGGAGCACGTGGCCGCGCCCCCCGGCAAGTCCCGATTGACGGCGCGCGGAGTCTCGCGACAGGCTCGCGCATGCCCCCGCTCGACCACCCCGCCCCCCGCAATTCCGACCTCGAAGGCGCGCTGCTCGAAGCCCGCGCGACCTATGCGGCGGCCCGGCCGCAAAGCGCCGCCCTGCACGAGGCCGCGCGCCGCGTCATGCCCGGCGGGAACACCCGCACCGTCCTCTTCTGGTCGCCCTTCCCCATCAGCATGGCGCGCGGCGAGGGCGCGAAGCTCTGGGATGCGGACGGCCACGCCTATACCGACCTGCTGGGCGAATACACCGCCGGCCTCTTCGGCCATAGCGAGCGCCGCATCCTGGACGTCGCGCGCGCCGCCATGGACACCGGCATCAACCTGGCCGGCGCCGGCGCGAATGAGATCCGCTTCGCCGAGCTGGTCTGCGCCCGCTTCCCCTCGATCGAGCGCGTGCGTTTCACCAATTCCGGCACCGAGGCCAACATCATGGCCCTCTCCGCCGCCCGCGCCTTCACCGGCCGCGCCGAAATCATGGTGGCCAAGGGCGGCTATCACGGCGGCGTCATGACCTTCGCCAGCGGCCAGAGCCCGGTGAACCTGCCCGTGCCCACCCGCTTCCTGACCTACAACGACGTGGAAGGCAGCATCGCCGCCATCCGCGAAGCGGGCGACAAGCTCGCCGCCGTGCTGGTCGAACCCATGCTGGGCTCGGGCGGCTGCATCCCCGCCACGCGCGAGTTCCTCGCAGCCCTGCGGGACGCCTGCACCGAGACCGGCGCCGTCCTGATCTTCGACGAGGTGATGACCAGCCGCCACAGCGAGGGCGGTCTGCAGCAGCGCCACAACGTCATCCCGGACATGACGACGCTGGGCAAATATATCGCGGGCGGCATGAATGTGGGCGCCTTCGGCGGCCGGGCCGCCATCATGGATGTCTTCGACGCGCATCGCCCCGGTGCCCTGCCCCATGCCGGCACCTTCAACAACAATGTCTGGTCGATGGCGGCCGGCTGCGTGGCGCTGGGCGAGCTGTTCCGGGGCGAGGTGGTGGAGGCGCTCTTCCAGCGTGGGGAGGCGTTGCGGGCCGAGCTGAACGCCCTTTGCGCCGTAGCCGGGGTCGCCATGCAGTTCACCGGCGCGGGCAGCATGATGACGGCGCATTTCCGTGCCGGCGCCATCAAGGCGCCCTATGCCGCCACCCCGGAGGAGGAGCAGGCCCGCGAATTGTTCTTCCTGGACATGCTGGAGGCGGGCTTCTACCTCGCCCGGCGCGGGATGGTGGCGCTCAGCCTGCCGCTGGCGCCGACCGACCTGGGCGGCTTCGTCGCCGCCTTCCGCGAATTCCTGAACCTGCGCGGGCCGCTGCTGGCCCGCGCCGCCTGATCAGGCGATGATATAGCCAATCAGGACGATCGCGCCGATCAGCAGGCCAAGCGCCCGCGCCAGGGCCCAGAACTCACCCTTGACGGGGCCTTCCTCTTCCTTGGAGAGGCTGATCACATTCACCGGCGGGCGGCGCGGCACGGCCGCGACGGCCGGAGCTTCCTGCTCAGACACCATCATCAATATCCCCTTTTCCCACGGGCTGGACCGCTTGACCGCTCAAACGGCGATCATTGCAGCCAAGCCCGACCCATCTGGGATATTAGGCCGCCCGAAAAGCATGCAATAGCGACCAATAGCTGAATCGTTCCCCCAGCATACATCCTTACGGTTGTATTTTTTTGACAAGTCACGGAGTTTTTACAGTTTCCTCCGTGGCAAGGTTTAGAATTTCCACGCCTTCCTCGATGTTCTCCCCCTCCGCGCAGCCCAGATGCGCCACCACGCCATCCCGCGGGGCGGTGATCTTGATCTCGGTCTTCATCGCTTCCAGCACCGCGAGGAGCTGGCCCTTCGTCACCGCCTCGCCCACCGCAACGAGCAGCTTCACCACGCGGCCGGGGATGGGCGCGGACAAGCGGCTTTCGCCCGCCACATCCTCGCTGGCCGGGGCCAGCGGATCGCGGCGGTGAAGGCGCCAGGTCTCCCCGGCCATCCGCAGGGTACAGCCATCTGGCTCAGCCGTCAGGATGAAGGCCTCCGCGGCATCCCCCTGGAGCAGCATGAGCCGCTCCCCTGCACCGCTGACGCGGACCGTCTGCGTTGTTCCGTCATCCACCGCGACGGCATGGCCTTCGGGCCTCCATTGCAGGGTGATGCGGCGGGGGCCCGTGCCGTCTTCCCAGGCCTCCACCGTCTCGGCAGAGCCCTGCAGGCGCCACCCCGCGCGCCCGAGCCAGGGCGAGGCCATGACAGCGCGCCGCCCCAGCTCAGCGAGGCCCGCCGAAGCCGCGATCAGCACGCGTTCCGGCGCCGGCCCGCGCGGCGTGAGCAAGGCTTCCGCGTGGCGCGCGATGAAGCCCGTATCCAATTCACCCGCGCGCAACGCCGGATGTCGCGCAAGCCGGCTCAGGAAGCGGGCATTGTTGCCCAGCCCCTCGATCTCGAGCGCATCGAGCGCCGCAGCGAGGCGCGTGAGCGCGGCGCCGCGATCCGTCCCCGCCACGATCACCTTGGCCAGCATCGGGTCATAGGCGGCGGTCACCACGTCGCCCGGCGTGAAGCCCGTATCGAAGCGCGCGCCTTCATCCAGCATGGCGAATTTGCGCAGGCGCCCGGTGGCCGGGCGGAAATCCCGCTCCGGCTCCTCCGCATAGATGCGCACCTCCATCGCATGGCCTTGCGCGGGCGGCGGCCAATGGGCCGGCAGCGCCTCGCCGGCCGCCACGCGCAGCTGCCATTCCACCAGATCGAGCCCCGTGACCATCTCGGTCACCGGATGTTCCACCTGCAGGCGGGTGTTCATCTCGAGGAAATAGGCGTGCTCGCCTTCCACCACGAACTCGACCGTGCCGGCATTGGTGTAGCCGACCGCGCGCGCGGCATTCTCGGCCGCCTCGTGCAGCGTGGCGCGCAGCGCGTCGGAAAGGTCAGGCGCCGGCGCCTCCTCCAGCACCTTCTGGTGGCGCCGCTGCACCGAACAGTCGCGCGTGTGCAGATGCGTCACACGGCCGTGGGAATCCCCGAAGACCTGCACCTCCACATGGCGCGGGCGCTGGAGGTATTTCTCGATCAGCACGCGCCCGTCGCCGAAGGCGGCCAGCGCCTCGCGCCGCGCGCCAGCCAGTTCGGCCGCGAAATCCTCGGCCGCGTAGACCGGCCGCATCCCCTTGCCGCCGCCACCCGCGCTCGCCTTGATCAGAACGGGGAAGCCGATGCGCGCGGCCTCGGCCGCCAGCAGCGCCTCCTCCTGCGCCTCGCCGTGATAGCCGGGCACGGTGGGCACGCCGGCAGCCACCATCAGGCGCTTGCTCTCGGCCTTGCTGCCCATGGCGCGGATGGCGGAGGCGGGCGGGCCGATGAAGGCGATGCCGGCGGCCGCGCAGCCTTCCGCGAAATCCGCATTCTCCGACAGGAAGCCATAGCCCGGATGCACCGCCTGCGCCCCGCTGCGCCGCGCCACCTCCAGGATCACCTCGCCGCGCAGATAGGATTGCGCGGCCGGCGCCGGGCCGATCGCGTAAGCCTCGTCCGCTTCGCGCACATGCAGCGCGTTCGCATCCGCCTCGCTGAAGACGGCGACGGTGGCGATGCCCATCCGCCTGGCGGTGCGGATGATGCGGACGGCGATTTCGCCGCGATTGGCGATCAGGATCTTGCTGAACATGGCCATCACATCCGGAACAGGCCGAACCTGGTGGGCGGGATGGGCGCGTGCAGCGCCGCATTGAAGGCGAGGCCCAGCACATCGCGCGTCATGGCGGGCGGGATGATGCCGTCATCCCAGAGCCGCGCCGTCGCGTAATAAGGGTCCCCTTCCCGCTCGTACTTCTCCCGGATGGGCGCCTTGAAGGCCTCCTCCTCCTCCGCGCTCCAGGATTGTCCGGCAGCCTCCAGATTGTCCCGCCGGAGGGTCGCCAGCACGCTCGCCGCCTGCTCGCCACCCATCACGGAAATCCGCGCATTGGGCCAGGCGAAGAGGAAGCGCGGCGAATAGGCACGGCCGCACATGCCGTAATTCCCGGCGCCGAAGCTGCCGCCGATGATCACCGTGATCTTGGGCACCTGCGCGGTGGCGACCGCCGTCACCAGCTTCGCGCCATCCTTGGCGATGCCGCCCGTCTCGTATTTGCGGCCCACCATGAAGCCCGAGATGTTCTGCAGGAACAGCAGCGGAATGCCACGCTGGCAGCAGAGCTCGATGAAATGCGCGCCCTTCTGCGCGCTCTCGCTGAAGAGGATGCCATTGTTCGCGATGACGCCCACCGGCATGCCCCAGATGCGCGCGAAACCCGTCACCAGCGTGGTTCCGTAGCGCGGCTTGAACTCGTCCAGCCATGATCCGTCACTTGGCCCGTCCACGATGCGCGCGATCACCTCGCGCACATCATAGGGCTGGCGCACGTCACGCGGGATGATGCCATTGAGCTCCTCCGGCGCGTGGAGAGGCGCCACCGGCGCATGCGGCGGCACGGGCGGCGCCTTGGCATTGAGGTTGGCGACGATGCGCCGGACCAGGCCGAGCGCATGCATGTCATCCACCGCCAGATGATCCGCGACACCGGAGAGGCGCGTATGGACATCGCCGCCGCCCAGATCCTCGGCACTCACCACCTCGCCCGTCGCGGCCTTCACCAGGGGCGGGCCGCCCAGGAAGATGGTGCCCTGGTTGCGGACGATCACCGCCTCATCGCACATCGCCGGCACATAGGCGCCGCCGGCGGTGCAACTGCCCATCACGGCCGCGATCTGCGGGATGCCGGCGGCCGACATATTGGCCTGGTTGAAGAAGATGCGGCCAAAATGCTCGCGGTCGGGGAAGATCTCGTCCTGGTTGGGCAGGTTCGCGCCGCCGCTATCCACCAGATAGAGGCAGGGCAGGTTGTTCTGCGCTGCGATCTCCTGCGCGCGGAGGTGTTTCTTGACCGTCAGCGGGTAGTAGCTGCCGCCCTTCACCGTCGCGTCATTGGCGACGATGACGCAGGCGCGGCCCGAGACGGTGCCGATGCCGGTGATGACGCCCGCGCCCGGCACCTCGCCGCCATACATCCCGTTGGCGGCGAGGGGCGAGAGCTCCAGGAAGGGTGCGCCGGGGTCGAGCAGCCGCTCGACACGCTGGCGCGGCAGCAGCTTGCCGCGCGCGGTGTGCTTGGCGCGCGCCGCCTCGCTGCCGCCCAGCGCGGCTTCGGCCGTGCGCGTGGCGAGCTGATCGAGCAGCGCCTGCATGGCGGCGGCGTTGGCGCGAAATTCCTCGCTGCGGGGGTTGATGGTGGTCATCTTGAGGGGCTCCGCCCCTCAAACTCCCCGGCAAGAACCTCAGGTTCTTGCATCTCCGAACAAATATGGGTGCAGGGAACGTGAAAACCACGCAGGTTTTCACCCCTGCAGGTGGGTCCGGGGGGCAAAGCCCCCTGGGTCTCAAGCCGTCTCACGAAACAACTCCCGCCCGATCAGCAACCGCCGGATCTCGCTCGTGCCGGCGCCGATCTCATAGAGCTTCGCATCCCGCAGCAGCCGGCCCGTCGGATATTCGTTGATATAGCCATTGCCGCCCAGGATCTGGATGGCATCCAGCGCCGCCTTCGTGGCTTCCTCGGCGGCGAAGAGGATGGCGCCGGCCGCATCCTTGCGCGTGGTCTTGCCCGCATCGCAGGCGCGCGCCACGGCATAGACATAGGCCCGCGCCGCGTTGAAGCGCGTGTACATGTCCGCGACCTTGCCCTGGATGAACTGGAACTCGCCGATCGCCTGGCCGAACTGCTTGCGTTCATGGATATAGGGCACCACCACATCGAGGCAGGCCTGCATGATGCCCAAGGGGCCAGCGGCCAGCACCGCGCGCTCGTAATCGAGGCCCGACATCAGCACGCGCACGCCGCCATTCACGGCGCCCAGCACATTCTCCTCCGGCACCTCGCAATCCTCGAAGACGAGCTCCGAGGTGGGCGAGCCGCGCATGCCGAGCTTGTCGAGCTTCTGGGCGGGCGTGAAACCCTTCATCCCCCTTTCCACGATGAAGGCCGTGATGCCCTTGGGTCCGGCCTCCGGGTCGGTCTTGGCGTAGACGATCAGCGTCTCGGCGTAATGCGCGTTGGTGATCCACATCTTCGTGCCGTTCAGCACGTAGCGGTCGCCCCGCTTCTCGGCGCGCAGCTTCATGGAGACGACGTCCGAGCCCGCGCCCGGCTCGCTCATCGCAAGCCCGCCCAGGTGCTCGCCGCTGATGAGCTTGGGCAGATACTTCGCCTTCTGCGCGGCATTGCCGTTGCGCGCCAGCTGGTTCACGCAGAGGTTGGAATGCGCGCCATAGCTGAGGCCGACGGAGGCGCTGGCCCGGCTCACTTCCTCGACCGCCACGCAATGCGCGAGGTAGCCCATGCCAGCCCCGCCATGCTCCTCATCCACGGTGATGCCGTGCAGGCCGAGCGCGCCCATCTCCGGCCAGAGATGGCGCGGGAATTCATCGGTCTTGTCGATCTCGGCCGCGATGGGCGCCACGCGGTCGGCCGCGAAGCCGCGCACGCTGTCGCGCAGGGCGTCGATCTCCTCGCCGAGGCCGAAATCGAGACTGGGGATGTTCGTGTTGGGGATCACCTGACTGCTTCCTCGCCCATGGGCCTGTTGTGCCGATGGTGCCGCATCTTCCCTCAGCCCCCCGCGCCGCGGCAAGCGGCAGCGTCACCCGCCCGGCGAGCCCCCTCCCAGCGCCGCCCCGTCGAGCGCTGCCGCCCCCGCCGCCGGCCCCACCCGAGCCGCCCCTCCCGCCGACACCAGACAGGCCTCCAGCGCCACCGCTCACCGGCCCACCCGGCGCGGCCGCCGATGACGCAGCAGCGCCGCACCGGCGCCATGCCCATCGCGTAAGGGGTGCGCCCGAGAGCAGCGTCGTCTGGGCCACGGCGCCCAGGGCCGAGCCGACGAGCATGATCCCGCAGCGGAAGAGCATGCTGCGCAGGATGTCGCCTCCTTTTGACGGGAAGGCTGACAAGCGGCCCTGCTGCGCGCCAGGAGGAAGGGAGCCCCCGGCATCAGGCGGGGGCGCGGGCCGGCTCAGCCCATGCGTTTCACGCTGCGCCGCAACTCTATGGCGAGGGGCGGATCGTCGGTCGCCAGCACATCCACACCCAACATCAGCGCGCGGTGGATGGTGTCGCCATGATTGGCGCCCCAGACGGAAAGCCTGAGGCCCTTCGCGCGCAGCGCGTCGCGCAGCGCCTCGGTGGCGCCCTTCACATGCACGCCGATCTCGGTCGCACCCAGCGCCTCGCATTCGCGCACCAGTTCGGCCGTGGCGGTGCCATGCAGCGTCGGGCCATCCACCAGCCAGACCACCTGCTCGAACCCGCCGACCGAAGCGCATTCCGCGACGGAAGGCCGCTCGAAGCTCATCATGATGGTGCGCGGCTTGAGGCCCAGGCTGTCCAGCAGGCGCCCACAGCGCGCGACAAGGCCCGGATAGGGCCGCTTTTCCGCATCGGCCTTCACCTCAAGACGCAGGCGCTGCGCCGAGGGGCCGATCAGCGCGGCGACCTCGCTGAGATGCGGCAGGCACTCGCCCCCCGTTCCCTTCACGCGCAGCCGCTGCAACTCACCCCACGGCATCGCCACGACCGGGCCGGAGCCATCGGTGGTGCGGTCCAGCGTCGCGTCATGGATGACGACGGGTTCGCCCTCGGCACTGGCGTGGACGTCGAATTCGATCTGTTCGGCGGGCCAGGTGAGCGCCTTGCGAAAGGCAAGCAGGCTGTTCTCAGGCCAAAGGAAGGCGCCCCCCCTGTGGCTCGCGATCTCTGTGCGGTCCATGGCGCGAAGCTGTTCCAAGACCGGAGCGTTCCGTCAAGCCGGGCGGGCCCGGAAAGCTGTGGAGCGTCAGTTCCAGAGGCCGCCGGCGATGGCGTCGTTCATTTCGGAGATGAATTGGAGGTCGGCCTGCTCGCTCTCGCATTCGCGCAGAACGGCATGGGCCAGCGAGGCGACCTGGCTGCGCAGCGGCGCGGGCAATTGGTTGGCGGGGTCCATCACCAGGCCCAGAACCACATCCCAGAGGCGGCGGTTATCGGCGCGGGCACGGGCGATCGCGGTCGGGCTCTGCTCGGCCAGCGCCTCGCGGATGCTGCGATTGGCGCGGACGAAGACCTCGGCCTCCATCTGGCGCGGCGTGCGGCGCTGGCGATAGGCGGCGGCGGCATCGGGGTGGGAGGCGGTGACGGCTTGCATGAGGGCCTCTGGTCAGGACAAGGACTGAGCCGGGCGGCGTTTTGCCAGCCCGATGGCGCTGAAGGCGATCAGCGGAAGAGCGACAGCAGCGCCTGGGGCGCCTGGTTCGCGATGGAGAGCGACTGGGTGCCGAGCTGCTGGCGGATCTGCAGCGCCTGAAGACGGGCGCTTTCCTTCGCCAGATCCGCGTCCACGAGCGAGCCGAGGCCGCTTTCCATGCTGTCCATTTTCTGGCGGTTGGTGCTGAGCGCGCCGTCAATGTCACGCGCATCGGCGCCGAACTTGGAGAGCGCGGTGTTCAGCGCCAGCTCCACCGTGGCGAAGGTCTTGATGTTCGACGCGGCCGCGCCGCCGCCGAAATTCGCCTCGTCCGAATAGGCCGCGATGGTGTCCTGCAGCGGGCCGGTGGCGCTGGCATCGCCATTGCCCAGCATCACGCGCGCCTGCTCCGACGTCATGGCCGTGCCGCCATTGAAGGTGAAGGCCACGGGGTTCTCGAAGGTGCCGGCGATGTCGCGCCCGCCGGTCGCCACGCGCGTGTCGAAGGTCAGCGTCGAGGCATCCACGCCGGTGATGTTCAGCGTGTTGCCGCGCTCGTTGCGGACGACGCCCGTATCCACCGCCGTGCTGGCGTTCGACTTGTTGGAATCCTGCGAACCCAGCAGGCTGCGGCCATTGTAGCTCGCATCGCCCAGCGCCCGGTTGGTCTGGTTCACCAGGTTCTCGAAATCCTTGGTGTAGGTCTCGCGGTCCGACTCGCTCAGCGTGTCGGAGGAGAGCTTGGTCAGCGTCTCGCGGATCTTGGTGAGGTTCTTCGACGCCTCGTTCAGCGCGCCGAGCGTGGTCTCGAGAAGGCCCTTGGTGGAGCCGAGCTGCTCATTCGCGGCGCCGAGGCCCGCGATGTCGCCGCGGACGCGCTGGGCCACGGCATAGGCGGCGCCGTCATCCTTGGCATCCGCGACACGGAAGCCGGTGGAGATGCGCTTTTGCGTCGCCGCCATTTCCTCATTGGTGCGATTGAGCGACTGCAGCGCCACCATCGCCCCGATATTGGTCTGAACCGAATTCATCGTCATTGGGGGTTTTCCCTTTGCTCGAAAGGCGGAGGGGGGATCCCTCCGCCATCCGAAACTTCCCAGGGAAAGCCCAAGAAACGGTTAAGCCGGCCGGATCGAGATCCGGCCGTGCCGCACGGCCTCAGATATCGGCGTAGACGTGCGTCTCGGCCTTGGCGCCGGGCTGCGTCACCGCACCCTGGCGGGCCGGGCCCACGGTCTGCGCGTACTTCCAGAGCACGCCCGAATTGAAGTTGTGACCGCGCGGCTTCCATGCGGCCCGGCGCTTGGCCAGTTCCTCATCGGAGAGCAGCACGTCGATCGTGCCCTTCTCGGCGTCGATCACGATCTTGTCGCCATTCTGCAGCAGCCCGATGGGGCCACCCACCGCCGCCTCGGGGCCGACATGGCCGATGCAGAAGCCGCGCGTGGCGCCCGAGAAGCGGCCATCGGTGATCAGCGCCACCTTGTCGCCCATGCCCTGGCCGTAGATGGCGCTGGTTGTGCTCAGCATCTCGCGCATGCCGGGGCCACCCTTCGGGCCTTCGTAGCGGATGACGATGACGTCGCCCGGCTTGTAGGCGCGCTGGTCCACCGCCGCGAAGGCATCCTCCTCGCAGTCGAAGCAGAGTGCCGTGCCCTCGAAGCGCAGCTTCTCCATGCCCGCGATCTTCACGATGCCGCCATCGGGCGCAAGGTTGCCGAAGAGGCTCACCACGCCGCCGATCTTGCTGATCGGGTGGGAGACGGGGCGCACCACATCCTGGTTGGTCGGGAAGACCACGTCCTTGTGGTTCTCGGCCAGCGTCTTGCCGGTGACGGTCATGGCGTCGCCATGCAGCAGGCCGCCATCGAGCAGCGCCTTGATGATGACCGGGATGCCGCCGATGTTGTGCACGTCCAGCGCCACATACTTGCCGCCGGGCTTGAGATCCGCGATGTGCGGCGTGTCACGCATCAGGCGGGCCACTTCCTCGAGCGGGAAGTCGATGCCGCACTCATTGGCGATGGCCGGCAGGTGCAGCGCGGCATTGGTCGAGCCACCGGTCGCACCCACGATGCGCGCCGCATTCTCCAGCGCCTTGCGCGTCACGATGTCGCGCGGGCGGAGCTGGTTGCGGATCAGGTCCATCACCGCATAGCCCGACTTGTAGGCGTATTCGTCGCGCTCCGTGTCGGGCGCAGGGGCGCCGGCCGAGTAGGGCAGCGCCAGGCCGATCACCTCGGAGATGCAGGCCATGGTGTTGGCGGTGAACTGGCCGCCGCAGGCGCCCGCACCCGGGCAGGCATGCTCCTCCAGCTCCTTCAGCTCCTCGTCGGACATATTGCCCGCCGCGTGCTGGCCGACCGCCTCGAAGACGTCGAGCACCGTCACGTCACGACCGCGATGGCGGCCCGGCATGATCGAGCCGCCATAGAGGAAGACGGAGGGCACGTTCAGGCGGCACATCACCATCATCATGCCCGGCAGCGTCTTGTCGCAGCCGGCCACGCCGACCAGCGCGTCATAGCAATGGCCGCGCATCGTCAGCTCGACCGAGTCCGCGATCACTTCGCGCGAGACCAGCGAGGACTTCATGCCCTGGTGGCCCATGGCGATGCCATCGGTCACGGTGATGGTCGTGAACTCGCGCGGCGCGCCGCCGGCCGCGGCCACGCCGCGCTTCGCCGCCTGCGCCTGGCGCGAGAGGGCGATGTTGCAGGGGGCGGCCTCGTTCCAGCAGGAGGCCACGCCGACCAGCGGGCTCTCGATCTCCTCGCGCGTCATGCCCATCGCGAAATAGTAGCTGCGATGCGGCGCGCGCTCGGGGCCGACCGTCACATGGCGGCTCGGCAGCTTGGACTTGTCCCACTTGGTCATCGGCGTTCCCTTTGGTCTCTCGGAAATCAGTTTGCGATGCGGGCCAGCGCCGCGTCCAGACGGGCGATCTCGGCCGTGAAATTCTCGAGGCGCTCGCGGTTCTCCTCGATCACCTCTTCCTTCGCCTTGGCCATGAATTCGGCATTGGCGAATTTCTTCTCGATCTTGCCGATCTCGGCGGCGGCGGCGGTGCGGGCTTTCGTGAGGCGCGCGCGTTCGGCATCCAGGTCGATGACATCGGCTAGGCGAAGGTAGACGGTGCCGCCCGGCACCAAGACGGGCACCGCGCTCTCGGCGAAGATTGCTCGCACTTCTTCGTTTTGGAACTGGTCCTCAAACAGGCCTGTCGTTCTCGTCATCCGCTCAATCGCTTCGCGATTGCGTGCCAAGTACTCGGAGTTCTGATTGTCCCCTGCGCTTTCATCGGGCGCAAAAGATGCTCGGAGCATAGCAGAGGGCGGGACGTTGATCTCTGCGCGCAGTGCGCGCACTTCGCCGATCAGCTTGGTAACCCAACCAAGCTCCGCCCGCGCCGCCTCGGCCCCCTGCACCGCGCTCGCCTCCGGCCAGGGCGCCGTGATCAGGCTCGCCGTGCCGCCATAGCCCAGCTGCGTCCAGAGCTCCTCCGTCACGAAGGGCATCACCGGGTGCAGCAGGCGCAGGATCACGCCCAGCACATGCTGGGCCGCGCCCTTCACCTCGTCCTTCTCGGCGCAATCCGGCCCGTTCAGCACGGGCTTCGCGAATTCCAGGAACCAGTCGCAGAAGCTGTTCCAGGTGAAGCGATAGAGCGCGGCCGCGTAGTCATCGAAGCGGAAGGCGTCGAGCGCCGCGCCCGCCTCGGCCGCCGCCTGGTTCGCGCCATCCAGGATCCAGCGCGCCAGCGGCGTGGTCGCGCTCGCCGGGTCCCAGCCCGGCTGGGGCGCGATGCCGTTCATCTCGCAGAAGCGCGCCGCGTTCCACAGCTTGGTGGCGAAGGCGCGATACCCCTCCATCCGCTGCTTGGAGAGCTTGATGTCCCGCCCCGGCGAGGCGAGCGCGCACAGCGTGAAGCGCACCGCATCCGCGCCATGCGCGTCGATCAGCTCGAGCGGGTCGAGGACATTGCCCTTCGACTTGCTCATCTTGGCCCCCTTCTCGTCGCGGACGAGGCCATGGATCACCACATGCTTGAAGGGCACTTCGCCCATGAAGTGAATGCCCATCATCATCATCCGGGCGACCCAGAAGAAGATGATGTCGAAGCCCGTCACCAGCACATCGGTCGGGTAGTGCTTCTTCAGTTCCGCCGTGCTCTCGGGCCAGCCCAGCGTGGAGAAGGGCCAGAGCGCGCTGCTGAACCAGGTGTCCAGCACATCCTCATCGCGCGTCAGTTCGACGTCGCGGCCGAATTTCGCGCGCGCCGCCGCCTGCGCCGCCGCCTCGTCCCGCGCCACGAAGACGCTGCCCTCGGGCCCATACCAGGCCGGGATGCGATGCCCCCACCAGAGCTGGCGGGAGATGCACCAGGGCTGGATGTCGCGCATCCAGGCGAAGAAGGTGTTTTCCCACTGCTTGGGAACAAACTCGGTCTTGCCGGTCTCGACCGCCTCGATGGCGGGCTTCGCCAGCGTCGCCGCGTCGCAATACCATTGCAGCGTCAGCCGCGGCTCGATCGGCACGCCCGAGCGGTCGCCATGCGGGACCATGTTGGTGTGCGCCTCGGCCTTCACGAGCAGCTCGAGCCGCTCCAGCTCCGCCAGGATCGCCTTGCGCGCCACGAAGCGGTCCTGGCCGGCCAGCCCACGCACGAAGTCCGGATCGGCCACGCCGGGCACGGCGCGCAGATCGCCCGCGATCTCGTCCAGCCAGATCCGCGCCTCGGCATCGAGCACGGAGGGCATGGGCAGCTCATGCCGGCGGCCCACGCCGTAATCGTTGAAGTCATGCGCGGGTGTGATCTTCACCGCACCCGTGCCCTTCTCCGGGTCGGAATAGGCATCGGCCACGATCGGGATCAGGCGGCCGGTCAGCGGCAGGATGGCGCGCTGGCCGACCAGATCCTTGAACCGCTCATCCTCCGGATGCACCGCGATGGCGGTGTCGCCCAGCATGGTCTCGGGCCGCGTCGTCGCCACCTCGATGAAGCGGCCGGGCTGGCCCTCCACCGGATAGCGCAGCGTCCAGATGTTGCCCTTCACCTCGCGGCTCTCGACCTCGAGGTCGGAGATGGCGGTCTGGAACACCGGGTCCCAGTTCACCAGGCGCGTGTCGCGGTAGATCAGCCCTTCCTCGTGCAGCCGCACGAAGACCTCGATGACGGCCTTGGACAGGCCCTCATCCATGGTGAAGCGCTCACGCGGCCAGTCGAGGCTGGCGCCCAGGCGGCGGAGCTGGCGGGTGATGGTGCCGCCGCTCTCGGCCTTCCAGTCCCAGATGCGCTGCAGGAAGGCCTCGCGCCCCATGCCCTTGCGCGTCAGCCCCTGGCTGCCGATCAGCCGCTCCACCACCATCTGCGTGGCGATGCCCGCATGGTCCGTGCCCGGCATCCAGAGCGCGTCGCGCCCCTGCATGCGGCGGTAGCGCACCAGCACATCCTGCAGCGTGTTGTTCAGCGCGTGGCCGATATGCAGGCTGCCCGTGACATTGGGCGGCGGGATGACGATGGTGAAGGGCGCGGCATTGCGCGCAGGATCCGCGCTGAACGCGCCGGAGGCTTCGGAGGCGGCATAGAGGCGCGCTTCCAGGGAGGCGGGGTCGAAGGCCTTGTCGAGCATGGGGGACTGGTCCAACGCGCGGCGCGGCGCGTCAAGCCCCGATCGCGCGGATCAGCGTCCCGGCGGGGCTGAACTCAGCCTCATCTGGCGCGATCCATCCCCGCCACGGAGCGGCCTAAGCCTGCCGCGCCATCACGCGCTCGATCTCGGCACGCACCAGGCGCTCGACCGTCGCGGGCAGGTGCGCATCCAGCCAGGCCTTGAGCAGAGGGCGCAGTTCCTCGCGCACCACATCCTCGATGGTCGGGCCGCCCTTGCTGACGCTCGCGCTGCGCTCCTGAGAAACGGCGCGGCTGAGCTGGCCGAGTGCCGCCGCCGCGGCGGCCGCGGCCAGCGGGTCCAGCAGGTTGGAGGGCGCGGCCGCCGGTTCAGGGGCCTGACTGGGCTGGATGGACTGCATGATGTTCGTGGGCACCCGCGTTGGCGTTGGGATGGCGGCCGCGGGGGCCGAGGGGCGAGCCTCCGGTGGGGAGGGTGGCGGCGCGGCCGCCGCCGGGGGTGGCGGTGGGGGCGACGGCGCAGCCCGGGGCGGTTCCGGCGCGCCGGCCGGCGGGGGCTGCGGCGCGTGCGGCTCCGGCGGGCCCGCCAGCTTCTCCGGCGGCGCGATCATCATCTCGGCCGTCAACTGGATCGGCTCGGCGCCCGGCGGGGCCGGTGGCGCGGGCGGCTCCTCCTCATTCAGGATCTTGCGGATGGATGCCAGGATATCATCCATCGAGGGGTCGGCAGCGCCGGGCGGGTTCTGGCCGGACATGGTTCAGCGCCGCGCGGAGGCGTTGGAATAGTCGCCGAGGCCCGCCCAGCGGTTGCGCACCGCCTGGTAATAGGCGGTCATGTCGTAGAATTCGACATTGAGGCCGAGGTCTTGCGCGGTGAGACGGCCGACCGAGCCCGCCAGCGCATAGGAGCCGGTGACCACCTGCGCCAGCGCGTTCACCAGGCTGGTGCGCGCATTCAGCAATTCCTGCTCGGCGTTCAGCACGTCGAGCGTGGTGCGGCTGCCGACGATCGCCTCGCGCTGGACGCCATCGAGGGCAATCTCCTGCGCGCGGATCTGCACGCGCACGCTGGTCACGGCCGCACGGGCGCTGGTCAGCGTCTCCCACGCGCGCGCCGCGGCCTCGGCCGCCGAGCGGCGGGCCTCGTCCACCTGCGAGAGGTTCTGCTGCGCGACCTGACGCGCCTGGCGGACGGAGGAGTATTCGGCGCCGCCCTGATACAGCGGCGCCGAGAGGTTCAGCGTCACCTGCCCGCCATTCTGCCGCGTGTGCGGCAGCGTCGCGTTGTCGTTGCGGAAGGCCTGCGCATTGCCCGAAAGCTGCGGCATGAGCGCCGAGGCCTGGACATCGATATTGTCGCGCGCGGCGGCGGCGTTGAACAGCGCGGCGACGACCGTGGGGTTGCTCGCGACAGCCATGGACTGCGCCTCGGCCTGGCTGCGCACCGGCAGCTGCAGCGGCTGCGGATTGGTCAGCCGCCGCGGCTCCTCGCCGATCACGCGCGCATAGACGGAACGGGCGATCTGCAGGTTGCCCTCCGCCTGGACGCGCGCGGTGCGGGCGCCGGCCAGGCGGCTCTCGGCCTGCGCCACGTCGGTGCGGGTGATTTCGCCCACGCGGAAGCGCTCATTCGTCGCCTGCAGCTGGCGGGCGAGAACCTGCTCGTTGTTGATGTTGAGCCGCAGCAGCTCGCCATTCTGGATGACGCTGATGTACGCCGAGACGGCGTCGCCCAGCACCTGCTGCTCGGTCGCGATCAGGCGCGCGCGCTGCGCGAGGACGAGATTCTCGGCCTGGCGGGTCTGCGCCGTGGTGCGCCCGCCGCGGTAGATGGGCTGCGTCAGCGTGACCGTCGCGGTGGCCGGCGTGCGCTCCTGCCGGATCGTGGTGGATTGCGGGAAGGCCGGGTCACGCCAGAAGAAGCTGCCGTCGCTGCGGAACTGCTGCACCTGGCTGCGCGTCCGCACATCCGCCGCGCCGTAGCTGCCGGCCATGACCACCGTGGGCCGCCAGCCGGCCAGGGCCTGGGGCACGCCTTCATCCACACCGCGCAGCTGGGCGCGGGCGGCGAGCAGCGTGGGATTGTTGCTGTAGGCCACGGCCAGGGCTTCCTGCAGGGTCTGCGCCTGTGCCCCGCCGGCGGTGCCGATGATGACGGCCGCGGCCGCGAGGAGTGTCGCCTTCATGCCCAGATGCATCGGTCCATGTCCCCTTCAAGCTTCCCGGTGAGTATAGCCCGTCCCGGCCGCGTCGCGCCAAGGGCCGAAGGCGGGGTTGGGCCCCCGGTCACAAAATGAAACCTGTCAACAACTCACAAACGTCAGAGCACGAAGCCCGGAGCCGGCGCGAAATCGGCCAGGAGTGACGCGGCGGCATCGAAGCCCGCCACCTCGGTGACCGCGCCGCCGATCCGGCGCAAGAGGATTGCACGGCCGACCGGACCCGCCTCGCGCCGCACCGTGACCAGCCGCCCCCCTTCGCCCAGTTGCGAGAAGAGCGCGGCCGGGACCTCCGTGACCATGCCTTCGATCAGGATCAGCCGGTAGGGCGCGCCCGCCGGGGCGCCGAGGCGCGGGTCACCCTCATGCACCGCCGGGCGATTCTCGGTCAGGGAGAAATCCAGCGCGTGGCGGGCGGCGGCGGCGAGCGCGGGGTCGGCCTCGATCGCCGTCACCTGAAGGCCCATCCGCGCCAGCACGGCCGCGCCATAGCCGGTGCCCGCAGCCAGCACGAGGGCGCGCTCGCCCGGCTGGGGCAGCGCCATCTGCAGCAGGCGCGCCAGCACCATGGGCGGGAGCATGGCCCGCCCCTCGCCCAGCGGCACCTGGGCATCGGCATAGGCGCGCTCGCGCAGCGTGGCGGGCACGAAATTCTCGCGCGGGATCTCGTCCATCGCCTGCAGCAGCAGGGGGTCGGTCACGCCATTGGGGGTCAGTTGCCCATCGCGCATGAAGCGGCGTGCCCGGGCGAAATCCACATCCAAAGCAAGCATCCTCATCTCCTGACCGGCCTTTGTGCCGTTATAGGGCGGGCGGCGGGCGGCGGAAAGCTTGCGCCCCGGGCCTACCCCGCCTTGACCCGACGGCCCGCCCGGCCGATACAGCGGGGCCTTGGGGTCCGATGGCCGAGTGGTCAGGCACAGGTCTGCAAAACCTGCTACGGCGGTTCAATTCCGCCTCGGACCTCCAAGCTTCCCTCTCTGCGAAGGTTCTTTTCTGCGAGGGCATGCTTCCGGCATGCTGGGCGCGCCGATGCGCAGGAGCCCGCCATGCCCCCTCCCCTGATGGTCCGTTTCCATGGCGGCGAGGCCGGCCCCTGGCGCGTCCTCCGGCAACGGGTCCTGTCAGGCGCGCCGCTGCCGGAGGCCCGGCGCCTCGCCGTTCAGGAAGCCGCGGCACCTTCCCCGCCGGGCCCCATCGCCTGGACGCTCGCCGGCAGCACCGGGAACCTGCGCTACACCGAACGAATCGAGGCCGATTCGCTCGCCGCCCGACAGGAGGGGCTCGCCCGCCCCCAGGCGGTGCACGCCGCGCTCATTCCCATCCGCAAGAACGAGGCCTGGTGGTCCCTCGCGCAGGATGAGCGCCGCGCCGTGCTGGAGGCTCAGTCGCGCCACATCGCCATCGGCATGGACTATCTGCCCGCCGTGGCCCGCCGCCTGCACCACAGCCGCGAACTGGGCGAGCCCTTCGATTTTCTCACCTGGTTCGAATACGCGCCCGAGCACGAGCCGGCCTTCGACGAGATGCTTGGGCGCCTGCGCGCGCAGCGCGAATGGGATTTCGTCGAGCGTGAGGTGGAAATCCGCCTTGTGCGAGAACTCGGCTGAGGGGCGGTTGCGCTCCCGCGCCACCCCTGCTAGTTCCCCGCCCATGGTGATCCGGCGTGGCGCAGCGGTAGCGCAGCGGACTGTTAATCCGTTGGTCGTAGGTTCGAATCCTACCGCCGGAGCCACTGACCCACAGAAAATCTGATCTTCCGGGCCGCGTGGCTTTCAGCCTGCGCATGCGCCCTCCGCTCGGCCATCCTACCCGGTTGAGTGGGCCGCCATCGGCGGCTTCTTCAGCACAACGAAACCGCATCGGGCCAGGTGCAGCACCACACCACGTGCCACCGCCCCCGGATCGTCACGGGTCCGCGAGCCAAGGGGCTTGCCCCGGTCGTTGAACCTCAGGGCGTAGGCGATAGCCTCGGCCAGATCATCCGAATCGGCCAGCGTGAGGTCCGGCGCCGTCACACCCCGCCCTCCCCGGCTTCCAGCACCGCCTCGACCGCCTCGGAAATCATCCGCGCCGGCAGGGCCGGATGCAGCGCCCACGCAACCCGGCGGGCTTCCTCGGCCGCATCAAGGCGCCGGGCCAAGGCGAGGCCCGCCGCTCGCCGCATCGCCTCGGCAGCTTGGGACGTCAGCCAAGGGGGCGTGCGGTGCGGCGGCATGGACGGAACATAAAGCGAACCCCTGCCGTGCGGCAAGATGGGAGCCGCCTCCCCGCCCGCCCATGGATCCCGCGCGCACAAAGCGTCGCAGCCTTGACCCGCATGATCAGATCCGGCTGCCCAGCAGCTCCCACAGGCGCATGGCAGCCGCGATCAGCCCGAGCGCCGCAAGCAGGATCGCGGGCGGCGCAAGCCCTGCCGCGGCCCTGGCGCCGCGCGCCAGCAGCCAACCGGCGCCAAGCATGACGAGGCCCGCCGCCAGGACGCCGGCCAGAGCCTGGAGGCCAAGGGCCGAGAAGCTGATGACACTGGTGGAGCCGGACCACGCCGCGCCGAGGATGGCCGCCGGCATTTCCACCCAGGCGCCGACCCGCGTCGTCGCCACGATCGCCACCAGGATGGCCCCCGGGACAGCGCCGCGGAACGCCAGCAGGGCCAGGATGCAGAGCCATCCGGCATCGAGCAGGAGGTCGGCTCCGGTCAGTTCCTCGCCGGCGGTGGGCAACCACTCGGCCGCGCCCAGGGCGGCCACCGCCCCGCGCAGCACCAGCGCCGCGACGAGGCCCATGGCGAACCATCCCGCAATCGCCGGGAACGGCGTGCCGCCGCGCGCCAGGCAGGCCAGCGCCACACCGATCAGGATGGCCGGCAGCCGAACCAATTCGGCGAGCCCGACAAGCGCGCCCGCCAGCGTTCCATAGAAGCCGCCGAGCAGCACGAGCATGGCGAGCCCGATGGCCAGGGCCGGCCGCGATCCCTGCATCATCCCGTTCAAGGCCCCGCCTCCCGCCCCCGGCGATTCCCAGCCCAGCGCCCCAGCCGCCCGGCGCCGTTCAGCGGCACGCGGAGAGCACCCAGAAGCCCGGCGGCATCGGCTCGCGCGCCGCGCCGGTCTGCGCCTGCTGCGGCAATTCGCCGTAGTGCAGCGCACGGCCCAGCGCCGGTGTGAAAAGCCGCCGCGGAGCCGGGACGCCGCTGCGCGGCGGATCGGGCAGGATGGCAAGCTCATCGGTGATCGGATGGACATCGAGGCGCATCGCGTCGTCGGTCTCGAGGTCGCGCACGCCATCCTCGGCCGTCTCGGGCCCTGGCGCCGCGACCGGCCAGATGGTCAGCCCGCCATAGCCCTGCGCGGCGGCGAAGCGGAACCAGTATTCGCGCCCGCCAGCGCCGGAAACCAGGCGCAGCAGAAGGTCCGAGGCGGCGGAGGCGGGCGGCCCCTCGCGCCGCAGCTCCAGCGTCCATTCGGCCGGGGCATCGAGGCGATAGGTCGCGCGCTCGGCCGGGCAGGAGGCGGCGCGCGGCGAGACGGCCCGCGCGATGGCGTCCAGCCCCACGCCGGCCAGCACGAGGCCCGTGCCTTCGATCCGGAAGTCGAGCTGCGCGCTGCCGCCCGAGGGGCAGCAATTCGCATCCTCCGGGCGCGCGAGCGTCGCCTCGGCGGCCATCTGCTCGAAGTCATAGGTGACCGCCTGGCGGAGCTCGAGCCCGGCTGGCAGCCGGCCCGGCAGCGCGGCCCGCCAGCTTTCAGTCTCGATTTCCTCCCAGCCGCGGGGTCCGTTGCGGAACAGAAGGTCTCCATTCGCGCGGCCCATGCCGCCGGCGCGGCCGCGGACATGCAGCAGCGCCCCGCCTTCCGCCGGCAGGATGCGCGGCGCCTCGTAGCCATGCCCCTCGAAGGACCAGCCGAGCAGGCGGACGCCGCCCGCCACCTCGGCCAGCAGGACGATGCCGGAGCGCACGCCATCGGCCTCCGTGAAACCCTCCTGGATCTGCCAGAGCACCCGCGTGCGGCCATCCTCGGCCAGGGCGACGCCCGCGCCCGTCACACGGCAGTCGCGCAGGGCAGCGCCGAGGCAGCGTTGCTCCAGCGTCGCAGGTCGGGGAATCGTGCCTCCGGGGGCCGCGACCAAGCGGCCATCCGCGCCGCGCCGCTGCTCGATCCGGCGCAGCGCACGGGCCTGGCGCAGCACCTCCTCCAGCGCGGCGATTCGCGCGGCATAGGCATCGCGCAGCGCCGCCCGGTCGGGCGCCTCCGCCGCCAGCGCGGCATGCCAGTCGCGGGCACGCTGGGTGACGGTGGCGCGGCGAAGCTCCGCCGCTGCCACCTCGGGCTCCAGGGCGCGCAGCCGCGCATCCAGGGCACGCAGCACGTCATCCTGGCACAGCGTCGCCTGGAGAGGCCCGGGCGGCACCGCGCAGGCGCGCGGCTGGGCCGCGGCGGGCCAGGCCAGGAGAAGCGTCAGCGAGAGCAGCGTGGCGAGTGCGGGCGCAGTCGGCATGCGGGCGATCCTTGGCGTCGCGGAGATGGCGTCACGGGGCCAAGTCTGCACCGCACCGATGCGCGCCGAAACCCCTGCCGGGGCAGTCGCCAGCCCGCGTCGAGCGGCTCAGATCCGCCCCCTCGGCGGCGTGTGGGTGGAGGAGCCCGGGATGGTGGTTCCCGGCGTGGTGGTGCCGAGCCGGTCCTTGAACGCCCTTGGGTCGCGTCGCCAACGCCGGTACCAGACGATGCCGACGACCAGCAGCATCGGCACGGCGGTCATCGCCCAGCCGATCAAGGCGTCCCAGTCCAGCCGGGCGACGTCGCCTTCCAAGTCGAACCCCCTCTCTCGTCAGGGCAGCAGCCCGAAGGCGCCCAAGCCCAGGATGACGGCGATGAAAACGCCGACGAACAGCCATCGCCGGGGTGACGAGGCATGCGGCGTCGTCAGGAATGCGAGCAGGGAGGGGCGTCGGTCTGGCGTCATGTGACGAAGGAGATCGTAGCATGACGGCCTCCGGGCCTTGAAGGCGGATCACGCGCCGGCCAGTCTGCGCGGGTGCATGACGGTCCCGGCCCCATACTTCGCAAGATCGCAAGGACCGGCCTGCCCGTGGCGGGCCTGGGTATCGCGCTCTACGCGGCCATCGCCGTCATCGCGGAACGCGAGGGCGCGCAGTGGCTGATCAGCCTGGCGCTCGCCGCCCCCCTCGGCGCGTTGCTGGGATTCGTCGCCATGGAGGCTCTGCGCACCGGGCTTGTCCCGGCCATGGGCGGCGCCGTGACCCGGAGCCGGCACCCGATCACCTTCTGGTGCCTGGCCATCACCCATGTGGCGGCAAGCCTGCTGTTGGGCGCGCTGGCGGCCTGGAGCGCGTATCGGCTGGCTGCCGCCTGGTGACCCAGGCCGCCCATCCGCGCTGACCCTCAGCCAGGGAGCTTCAGCACCGCGCGCGCATTGCCATGCATCACCCGCGCCCGCACATCCTCCGTGATGGCCGCAGCTTCGATGAAGCGCGCGGCCGTCACCGAATCCTCATAGGGGTAGTCGATCGAGAACATCACGCGGCTCTCGCCCAGCGCCGCCAGCGCTGCCTTGAGCGGCACGTCGTCGCATTGCCCCGAGGTCGTGACCAGGAGGTTCGATCGCACGTAGTCCGACGGCTTGCGCCGGATCGGCCGGCGCGTGGGCGTGAAGGCGTAGCGGCTGTCGAGCCGCCAGAGCATGTAGGGCAAGGTCTCGCCCATATGGCCGAGGATGACCTGCGCGCGCGGAAACCGGTCGAAGACGCCGGTCACGATCAGGCGCAGCGCATGGGTCGCCGTCTCCGTCGTCCATTCCCAGGTCGGCTTGTGCAGTTCGGGCACGCCCTCCAGCACATGCGGCATGCGAAAGCTGTCATCGGGATGCAGGTAGAGCGGCACGTCGAGCGCCTGCAGCCGCTCCCAGAACACGTCATTCCTCGGGTCATCCAGATAGATGCCCAGCGTGTGGTGGTTGATCATCGCGCCCTGGAAGTTCAGCTCGCGCACGCAGCGCTCCAGCTCGCGCGCGGCCTGGGCGGGATCCTGCATGGCGAGATGCGCGAAGCCGCCATAGCGGTCCGGCCGGCGCTGGATCTCGCGCGCCAGCGCGTCATTCGCTTCCGCCGCGAGGCGCGTCGCGCGCGCCGTGTCAGGCTCCACCTGCACGCCCGGGCCCGAGATGGAGAGGATGGCGCGCGAGACGCCCGCCGCATCCATCGCGGCCAGCCGCTCCTCGCCGAAATCCAGCATGCGGCGCACCAGGACCGCCCGCGCCTCGGCCGAGACCGGCGGCATGGCCTTGTTCAGGTAGTCGAGGAAGGAGGGGATGATGACATGCTCCTCCAGCGCGATCTTGCCCGGCTGGGGCGCGGCGCCGGCCGTCCCGGCCAGGGCGAGGGGTGTGGCGAGCACGCCACGGCGTTGCAGGCGCATGCAGGAAACTCCGTGATAGGCGGAAGGATGCCCGAGCGCGCGTGCCACGTCACCCCGCATGGGACAGGGGACGCGCCTCAGAGGGGCCGCGCGAGCGGCGGGAAGCTGGCCCGCGCTACAGAATGGGGCTCAGCACCGCGGCGAAATTGTTCCAGAGCTGGCGGTGCAGCGGCCAGGCCTCCACCTCGGCCAGCGTCACCGTGCGCGAGCGCGCGAGATATTCGGCCTGCTGCGCGCGGACCAGCGCCGTCGCCGCCTCGTCGTGCAGCAGGATGTTGTTCTCGTAATTCAGGTCGAAACTGCGGCGATCCATGTTGGCCGAGCCGATCAGCGTCACCTCGCCATCCATCGTCAGCGTCTTGCTGTGCAGCAGCCCGCCCTCATATTCGCGGATATGCACGCCCGCCGCCAGAAGCTCGGCGTAATAGCTGCGGCAGGTGGCCGCCACCGCCCAATTGTCGTTGCGGGCGGGAAAGACGATGGTGGTCCGGACACCCCGGTTGCCCGCGGCGCGCAGCGCATCCTGCAAGGAGGGGTCCGGCACGTAGTAGGGCGTGGTGATCACCAACTCCCGCCGGGCGGCGTAGATCAGGCTCTGGAACATCTCGGGCATGGCCGAGTGCCGCATGGTGGGGCCGGACGCGACCACCTGCGCCACGAAGCCGCCCGCCTGCGGCTCCGGCATGGGCGCCCGGAGCAGCGCGCTCAGATCCTCCTCCGCCCAGGCCATCCAGTCCGTGACGAAGAGATGCTGGTTCTGCCGCGCCACCGGCCCCTCGAAGCGCATCACCACATCCACCCAGGGGGCGAATTTCGCCTTCACGAGGAAGGCGGCATCGGCGCAGTTCTGGCTGCCGCAATAGGTGATGGCGTGGTCGATCACCATGATCTTGCGATGGTTGCGGAGATCGAGCCGCCCATGCAGCGCGCCCAGCACGGGCAGGCCCACCGGCAAGGCGCGCGCCTGGCGCACGCCCGCGCTGGCCATCATCCGCCAGAGCGGGCTCTTGATGAGCGCGCGGGAGCCGATGTCATCCACCAGCACGCGGCAGGTGACGCCGCGCCCGGCCGCGCGGACCAGGGCCTCGGCGACCTTCGTGCCGTTGTGGTCCGGCAGCCAGATGTAGAAGAGCAGGTGGACATGCTCGCGCGCCGCGTCGATATCGGCGACGAGCATCGCGATGGTCGCGTCCGAATCCCCCGACAGCCGCGCGGTGTTGCCGCCCACCGCCGGATAGCCGCTGATGGATTGCCCCACGCGGAACAGCCCGTCGAGCCGATCCGGCACCGGCGCGGGCGCCCCCATGCCGGCGGGCTCGGGCAGCTTCGCCAGGACCTTCTGCATGCGCGCCACGCGCCGCCGGCCGATATTGGTCTCGCCCAGCAACAGGTAGCCGATCAGGCCCAGCACCGGCAGCACCAGCACCACCACCATCCAGGAGATGCGCGACGCCGGGTCCCGGTGCGGCCGCAGCAGGATCCGCGCGATCACCAGCGCCTGGAGGATGAGGTGGAAGGCGAGGATCATGGCTCAGACGAGGAAGGGCTTCCCCTGAACGTCGTAATCCGGATAGCCCAGCGTCTCGCGCAGCACGGCCGGCTTCAGCGCCAAGTCGCTCTCGGCACCGCCCGCCACCAGCGCGGCGAGGCCCGCCTCCATCCCCGCGATGGCGGGCGAGAGCATGGCCGTCGGGTAAGTGCCGATCTTGATGCCGAGCGCCTCGGCCTCGGGCCGGGTCGGGATGCGGCGACCGGGCCCGGGCGAGAGCACGGCGAAGGAGGGGCGGCCCTTCGCGGCGGCCACCGCGCGCTGGAACTCCGCGTCATCGGCCGGGCTGTCGAGGAAGAGGATGTCCGCCCCCTCCTCCACGAACATCTCGATGCGCGCCACCGCCTCATCAATGCCCTGCGTCGGGCGGCAATCGGTGCGGGCGAGCACGAGGATGCCGCTGTCCTTCGCCGCCTGAACCGCCGCGCGGATCTTCATCCGCGCCTCCTCGCGCGGCAGGCAGGGCTTGCCGGAGGAGGTGAGCTGGCGCGGCGTGATTTTGTCCTCGATCAGGATGGCGGCCGCCCCCGCCTGGCCATAGGCGCGCACGGTGCGCTGCACGTTCAGGGGGTTGCCATAGCCATGGTCGCCATCGGCCAGGATCAGCGTGTCCGGGGCCGCGCCATGCACCATGTGGAAACTGTCGAACATCTCCGCGAAGGAGAGAAGGTCAAGATCAGGCCCACCCAGCCGGCTGGCCGCCACGCAGGAGCCCGAGAGGAAGGCGGTCTTGTAGCCGGCCTTGGCGGCGAGCTTGGCGCTCAGCCCGTCCCAGACGGCGGGCATGGTGACGAAGCCGGGTTCGGCGAGAAGCTTGCGCAGGCGATCAGGCGGGGTCATGGCATTCCTCAGCAGTGCTGCCGCAACGCTAGGCCCCTGCCCCGTTCCGTCAATCCACCGTGATGTTGCCCGCCCGCACCACGCGCTGCCAGCGCGCGATCTCGCTTGCCTGGAAGGCGGCGAATTGCGCAGGGCTGCTGGCCACGATCTCGAAGCCGAGTTCACCGAGCCGCCCGGCCACGGCCGGCGCGCGCAGCCCGGCCGCCGCCACCGCGTGGACGCGCTCGACCAGCGGGGCCGGCATGGCCGGCGGGCCACCGAAGCCCTGCCAGGAATAGACGACGAAATCCGGCAGCCCCAGCTCCACCGCCGTCGGCACCTGCGGCAGCAGCGGGCTGCGCGCCTCCGACGTGATGAGAATGGGGCGCACGCGGCCTTCCGCGATCTGCGGCATGATGGAGCCGAGATTCTGGAAGGAGAGCTGAACCGTCCCCTGCAGCAGCGCCGTCGTCGCCGGCGCTCCGCCCTGGAAGGGGATATGCGTGATGTCGGTGTTCGTCGCCTGGCGGAACATCTCCATGGTCAGGTGGTCGGAGGAGCCGGCGCCGCTGGTCGAATAGCTGGCATTGCGCCTCGGCGCGCGCAGCCAGGCCAGCACGCCGGCCAGGTCATTCGCCGGCAGCGCGCCGCTGTTGATCACCAGCACATTGGGCGTGCGCACGGTCTGCATGATGCGGGTGAGCTGCGTCAGCGGGTCGTAGCCGAGGTTGGGCCGCAGCGCGACATTGATGGCCCAGGTGCTGATCGGCGCATGCATCAGCGTATAGCCGTCGGGGGCGGAGCGGATCACCTGCCGCGCGCCCACCTCGCCCGTCGCACCCGGCCGGTTCTCGACCGTGACGGGACGTCCCGTCGCCGCCTGCATGGCTTGCGCCATGGCGCGCGCGATGATGTCGGAGGAGGAGCCGGGCGCGAAGGGCACGATGATCGTCACGGCGCGCGTCGGCCAGTCGGATTGCGCGAGGGCGGCACCCGCAGGCATGGCGAGCGGCAGGGCCTGGAGCAGGGTTCGGCGGTTCATGGCATCTCTCCCGTGGTTCGTGGCATGCTGCCCCCGCCCGGCCGGGCGCGGCAACCCATGCCGCCCGGCCATGCCCCGGAGATGATGACACCGCCCCTCACCCCGCCCGGCCGGAGCCGCACCGCCCTGGAACAGGACGTGGCCCAGGCGCTCGATGCGGCGCCACCCGGCCGGAGCGGCGTGGCCCTGCTGCCCGACGCCGCCGCCGCCTTCGCCATCCGCGCCGCCAGCGCGCGCGCCGCGGGCCGGAGCCTCGACCTGCAATACTACATGTGGCGCGGCGACGTGACGGGCCAGCTCCTCGCCTGCGAGGTGCTGGCCGCGGCCGATCGCGGCGTGAAGGTCCGGCTGCTGCTGGATGACGTCTATGCCCTCGGTCGCGAACGGAGCCTCGCCGCGCTCGACGCGCACCCCCGGATCGAAGTGCGCCTCTTCAACGGCACGCGCTGGCGCCGCTTCGGCCGGATCGGCTTCCTGCTCGAGCTGGCCTTCGGCGGGCGGCACCTGAACCGGCGCATGCACAACAAGTCCTGGATCGCCGATGGCCGCCTGGCCGTGGTGGGCGGGCGCAACCTGGGCGATGCCTATTTCGGCCTCGCCTCACGCGCCAGCATCCGTTTCCGCGACCTCGACCTCGTGCTCGCCGGCCCCGCCGCGCACCAGGCGAGCCGCGTCTTCCAGCGCTACTGGAACAGCCCCCTCGCCCGCCCCGCCGAACTGGCCGCTGCCGCCGCCGAGCGCGCGGGCGGCCTGCCCGCGCTGCGCAGCGTGCTGGCGCAGGCCGATGACCGGCCGACCGCCGATGCGCTGCTGGCCAACGCCGATACGCCGCTGCGCGACCGCCTTGCCGAAGGGCTCGCGCTCCTGCCGCCCGATGCCATCCAGGTGGTGGCCGACCCGCCCGAGAAAGCGAAGCGCGGCCTGCGCGCACGCAAGGCCGCGCGGGCCGCCGGCGGCATCGCTGCCGAAATCGCCGATGCCCTGCGCGGGGCGCGGCAGGAGGCGCTGCTGATCTCGCCCTATTTCGTCCCCGGCCGCGCCGGCCTTGCGCTGATCGCGGATCTGCGGCGGCGGGGCGTGCGTGTCTCCATCATCACCAATTCCCTGGCGGCGACGGATGTGGTGGCCGTGCATGGGGGCTATGCCAAATATCGCCGCGCGCTGCTCAGCCTCGGCGTCACGCTGTTCGAGCTGAAGCCCGAGTGGCGCGAGACCAATCCGAGCCTGATGGGCTCGCGCGGCGCCGCGCTGCACACCAAGGCCTTCGCGGTGGATGGACGGCTCGGCTTCGTCGGCTCCTTCAACCTCGATCCGCGCTCGGCCGCGCTGAACACCGAGATGGGGTGCTTCGTGCGCGATGCCAGGATCGCGGCGGGCATCGCGGCCGAGCATGCACGCCTCGCGGACCCGGCGATGAGCTGGCAGGTGGCGCTGGAGGCGGGCGAGCTGGTCTGGCGCGACGGCCCCGCCCTTGCCCCACGCGAACCGGGCGCGGGGCTTTGGCGGCGGCTGCTGGCGGGCGCCGTTCGCCGGCTGCCGGTGGAGGAGCAGCTTTAGGCGGGGCGGATTCAGCCCGCGACCAGCGTCGCGCGCCGGGCCCCGCGGTCGAGCAGCTCGCGCGTCGCGCTGCCGAAGACAATGTCGCGCAGCGGCGCATGACGGACGGCGCCCATCACGATCATCTCCGCCCCCGCTTCGCCCGCCGCGGCCTCCAGCGTCGCCAGCACGCCGCCGCGGCCGCGCGGGACCGCGCTGAAACGGGCGGCCGCGCCGTGCCGCGCCAGGAGCCGCGCGAGCGCGATGCCGGATTGGCCGGCCCGCAACTCCTTGTCCTCCGTCACGGAGACGATGATCGTCTCCTCGGCGTGGCGGAGGAAGGGAAGCGCGCCATGCACCGCCCGGACGGCGGCGGGGGTGGCGTCCCAGGCGATCACCACGCGCGCCGGAAGGCCGCTGAGCGGCGCGTCCGGCGGCACCACCAGCAGCGGGCGGCCGCTGTCGAAGGCGGCAGCGTTCAGCAGGTTCCGCGTCCCCATCACCCCCGCCATCCCGGCCGCGATGACCCCGAGATCCGAGACGCGGAGATGGTCCGCGAAGACCTCGCCGACGCCAAAGGCGAAGCTGCTGCGATCCAGCACCTCGCAGGCCAGGCCTCGGCGCTCGGCCGTATCGCGCAATTGGGCGGCCGCCCCTTGCTCGGCGGCGAGGCTCGCCTCCCCATCGGTCGTGAAGACCAAGGCCGTCACATGCGCGCCCCAGGCCTCGGCCAAGGCGAAGGCCGTGGTGAACGATGCGTCCAGTGTGGCGCCGTCCCCTGGTTCGACGTGGCAGGCGATGGTGGTGACGGTCATGGATGCTCCTCCGGCATTGGCTGGATCGGCCGGCTTGAACGCCGGCGCGCCCTCTCGTCGGATGCGGCGTCGCCAACCCTTGGCGGCGCGATAACCCAACGCCGGAAACTTGCGGCAATTGCGGCTCAACCGCCTTGATCTCTGTCAAAAGGCGCTCGACGCTGCTCAACCAGGTTCAACAGCGCCGGAATGGGTGAGGCAGGGATCAGATGCTGACGCGGAAGTTCATGACTGTGCGTGAAGTGGCCGACCTCGCGCAGGTGGGCGAGGCGACGGTCCGCCATTGGATCAGGCAGGGGGATTTGCGCGCCATCGATGTCGGGCGCGAGTTCCGAATCATCCCGCGCGATCTCGAGCGGTTCCTCGACCAGCACGCGACGCGCGGCACGGCGGAGCCTGAAGCCGGCGCGGCCAAGCCCCGGCCCGCGGGCGGGTAGCGCTACGGGCCCTTGCGGCTGCGGGCCCTGCCCTTCTTCGGATCATAGCCACCGCCGCCCGGCCCCATCGGCTTCGGCTTCCAATCCTTCTTGGGTGTGGCCTCGCGCAGGGACCGCCCGGCCTCGTTCGGCGCCAACGCCGCGCCCGTGGCGGGCAGGCCCAGGTCCAGCGCCTCCAGCCGCTTGATCTCGTCGCGCAGCCGCGCCGCCGTCTCGAATTCGAGGTCGGCCGCGGCCGCGCGCATCTTCTTCTCGAGCTCCGCGATGGAAGCGCGCAGATCCCGCCCCACGAATTGCGCGGTGGCATCGCCCTCCACCGCTTCCACGGTGACGTAGTCGCCCTGGCTCACATCCTTCAGCACATCGCTGATCTCGCGCCGGATGGAAGTGGGCGTGATGCCGTGCTCGGTATTCCAGGCGATCTGCTTGGCGCGGCGGCGCTCGGTCTCCTCCAGCGCGCGCTTCATGCTGTCCGTCATGCGGTCGGCATAGAGGATCACACGGCCCTCCGCGTTGCGCGCCGCACGCCCGATCGTCTGGATCAGCGAGGTGGTGGAGCGGAGAAAACCCTCCTTGTCCGCGTCCAGGATGGCGACCAGGCCGCATTCGGGGATGTCCAGCCCCTCGCGCAGCAGGTTGATGCCGATCAGCGCGTCGAAGACGCCGCGGCGCAGGTCGCGGATGATCTCGATGCGCTCCAGCGTGTCCACATCCGAATGCAGGTAGCGGACGCGCACGCCCATCTCGGTGAGGTATTCGGTCAATTGCTCGGCCATGCGCTTGGTCAGCACCGTCACCAGCACGCGCGCCCCGCGCGCCGCGCAATCCTTCACTTCGGCCAGCAGGTCATCCACCTGGTTCTCGACGGGGCGGATGTCGCAGACCGGGTCCACGAGGCCGGTCGGGCGGATCACCTGCTCGGCGAAGACGCCGGCGGTGCGCTCCATCTCCCAGGGGCCCGGTGTGGCGCTGACGAAGACCGTCTGCGGGCGGAAGCTATCCCATTCCTCGAATTTCAGCGGCCGGTTGTCGGTGCAGCTCGGCAGGCGGAAGCCGTAGTCGCTCAGGATGATCTTGCGCGCATAGTCGCCGCGATACATGCCGCCGATCTGCGGCACGGTGACGTGGCTCTCATCCACCACCAGCAGCGCGCCCTCGGGCAGGTATTCGAAGAGGGTGGGCGGCGGCTCGCCCGGGTTCCGACCGGAGAGATAGCGCGAGTAGTTCTCGATGCCCTTGCAGGAGCCGGTGGTCTCCATCATCTCGATGTCGAAGGTGGTGCGCTGGTCGAGGCGCTGTGCCTCCAGCAGCTTGCCCTCCTTTTCCAGCTCCGCCAGCCGCTCCTTCAGCTCCGCCTTGATGCGGCCGATGGCCTGGGTCAGCGTGGGCCGCGGCGTGACATAGTGGCTGTTGGCGTAGATGCTGAGCCGCTCGAACTCGCCGGTGATCTCGCCCGTCAGCGGGTCGAACTCGCGCAGATTCTCGATCTCGTCGCCGAAGAGGCTGACGCGCCAGGCGCGGTCTTCCAGATGGGCGGGCCAGATGTCCAGGCTCTCGCCGCGCACGCGGAAGGAACCGCGCTGGAAGGCCATGTCGTTCCGGCGGTATTGCTGCTCGACCAGGCCCTTCAGCAGCGCCTCGCGCGAGATGGAGCCGCCCACCTCCAGCTTCACCACCATGTTGGAATAGGTCTCGACCGAGCCGATGCCGTAGATGCAGGAGACGGAGGCCACGATCACCACATCCCGCCGCTCCAGCAGCGCCTGGGTGGCGCTGTGCCGCATGCGGTCGATCTGCTCGTTGATCTGGCTGTCCTTCTCGATATAGGTGTCCGTTCGCGGCACATAGGCCTCGGGCTGGTAGTAGTCGTAGTAGCTGACGAAGTATTCGACGGCGTTCTCGGGGAAGAAGCTCTTCATCTCGCCGTATAATTGCGCCGCCAGCGTCTTGTTGGGGGCGAGGATCAGCGTGGGCCGCTGCACCGCCTCGATCACCTTGGCCATGGTGAAGGTCTTGCCCGAGCCGGTCACGCCCAGCAGCACCTGGTCCCGCTCGCCGCCCTCCACCCCGCCCACGAGGTCGCGGATGGCCGTCGGCTGGTCGCCATTGGGTTCGAAGGGGCTGACGACCTTGAGCGGCTTGCCGGCGGCCGGCATGGGCTGGCGGATCGGCTGGAAGAGGACGGGGGCGATCACGTTCATGCCCGCAATATAGGATGGCGCCCCGGGCCCTGCGATGCCATATGCGCCGCCAGATCACAGGATGCCGCCATGCCCGAGGATGTGGACCCGAACGACGATTTCGTCAGCGACGACGCCTATGCGGCCGGCCGCAAGGCTTTTGCCGCCGGCGCCTCGGTGCTGGAAAACCCGATGGCCCAGACGGGCGACTGGGGGAAGGCCTGGTTCTCCGGCTGGCTCGATGCGCTGGCCGATGCGGTGACGGGACATGACCGCTCCCAGGGCGCCTTCCGCCGCCTGCTGCGCCGGGACACGGCCGAGCCGTTTTGAGGCGCGCTTAAACCCGCCTACCCTCCCCGCATCCAGGGAGGATCTGATCATGGACGAAACCGAAGCCCACAAGGCGCTCCGCGCGCGCGGCCGCCGCGAGATGCGCGAAATCCTGGGCGCGCCCTACACCGAGGCGCGGGACGCCAGCACCACCCCCTTCAACGCCGCGATCCGGGCGCTGTCGGAGGAGATGGCCTATGCCACGCTCTGGACGCGCCCCGTGCTGGACCGCAAGCAGCGCAGCCTCATCACGCTCGCCATGCTCTGCGCGCTGAACCACCCGCATGAGCTTCGCATCCATCTGGTGGCGGCGCTGAACAATGGCTGCACGGCCGAGGAGATCAGCGAGGTCTTCACCCATGCCGTCGCCTATTGCGGCTTCCCGGCCTCCATTGATGCGCTGCGCATGGCCGAGCAGGTGCTGAAGGAACAGGGCGCTCTGTAGCGACAGAAACCGGCCGCCGCCGGGCATGACGTGAGCGGGGAAGAGCCCCAGGCGAGGCCCCGTCGCGACGCCCCGAAACTTGCCGGGCCGATGCACGAGGCAGATGCCTCGATCGGACCGGAGGGCGGGGACACCCGGATGAGGCAGCCCGCGGGCCGCGCCATCCGGTGGCGAGAGGGGGCATCGCCGCGAACACGCGCATGCGGCGCGGCGGCGGCCGGAACCGGGTTCCGGGCGGTCAGCCCGGCAGGTTCTCGGCGATGTAGGGCGGCAGGTTGAACGCCCCCACATGGATCTCCGGCGTCCAGTAGCGCGTGGTGCCGAGGATGCCCGCGGCCGCGGCGCGGCGGCGGATCTCCTCCACCGGCACGCTCCGGAGGCCCTGCGTCTTGGCCGACCAGCCCAGCGTCATGAAGCCGCCCACATAGGTCGGCACCGCCGCCACATAGGCCGAGATGTCGGGGAAGAACTTGCCCCGGCGAAGCGAGGTCTCACGCAGCTCATCCGCCTGCATGAAGGGCACGCCGCACTGGTTCACGATCAGCCCGTTGGCCGAGAGCAGGCGCGAGGCATTGTGATAGAACTCGTCGGTGAAGAGCACCTCGCCCACACCGATCGGGTCCGTGCTGTCCACGATCACCACGTCGAAGGAACCGGCCTCGGCCTGGCGGACGTAATCAATGCCGTCGCCCACGATCACCTGGCCGCGCGGGTTGGTCCAGGCATCGCCGGCCACATCGGGCATGTGCTCCTGGCAGAGGCGGATCACCTCGCCATCGATCTCGACCATCACGCATTTCTCGACGTTCTGGTGCTGCAGCACACGCCGCAGCACGCCGCCATCGCCGGCGCCGATGATGAGCACGCGCTTGGCCGCGCCATGCGCCAGCAGCGGCACATGGGTCAGCATCTCCTGATAGACGAACTCGTCGCGCTCGGTGATCTGGATCACGCCGTCCAGCACCATGACGCGGCCATGCGAGGTGCTCTCGAAGAGCATGATGTCCTGGAACTCGCTCTTCACGCGCGCCAGCTCGCGCTTCACCAGGAAGCGCTGGCCCCAATCGGGATAGAGCGTCTCGTTCACCCACACATCGGTCATCGTCGGAGGTCCTTCAGGCCAAGAAGAAGGGCCGGACGTTGCCGCCCGGCCCCGTTCATCGCATCGCTGCGGGGCGTTCAGCCCACCATGCCGCGCTTGTGCTCGGCGAGCTGCACGCGCTCCGGCAGGAAGCCGGTCTTCAGCAGCGGGATGGCCTTGTAGGGGTCGCAATCGCCGCAGACGAAGATGTCGAGCGCGGCATAGTCCCGCTCGGGCCAGGTGTGGATCGAGACGTGGCTCTCGGCCAGCACCAGCACGCCACTCACGCCGCCATTGGGCGAGAAGTGGTGGAAATGCCCGTGCAGGATCGTCGCACCGGAGGCGATGGCCGCCTCGCGCAGCACGGCGTCGATATGGCCGGGGTCGTCGAGGTTCGTCGCACCCCAGAGGTCGATGATCAGGTGCGTGCCGGCGTAGCGGACGCCGTTGCGCTCGACGAAATAATCCTTCGTCTCACTGACCGAACCGGCCGAAGCATGAGTCGTGTTCTGGGCGTTGCTCGGGAGAGTGTCCGAGTCCATCCCCAGTCGGACGAGAGAGTCCATGTCGGGTTCCCTTTCCCACCAGCAGATGACCAATTGTCGGCTGTGCGGCCCCAGTGGCCGTCGGTTCGAACAGGTCAGCGGTGGGGGCATATGGGGCAAGGGGCCCCGGGGGTCAAATGAAATTGCGCCTGCGCGGCCCGAAAAAATCGCGGAGCTCCCCCCCACCCCGCGCAAGACTCAACCGGCCGGGCCCTGCGCCGTCCGCAAAGGCTCCAGCCGTTGCGGCAAACTCCGGAAGAGGTTCAGTTCCCGGGCCAAACGCGGGAGGTCTGCGAGGCCGCGCACCGGGTCCGTCGCCAGCGCCTCGAAGGCCGTGGCCATCGGCCCGGGGGTGAGTTGCGCGCCATGCCGCGCCCGCAACTGGGCCAGCGCCGGCTGCTCGCCCGCCATGGCGAGCCAGGCTGCCTGGCGCAGCACCAGGCGCTGCGCGGAGTCGGGCAGCGGGCCCTGGGCCGGCAGCGTGGCGAGGTGCCGGCCGAGCGCCGCCGCCGCACCGCTGAAGTCCCGCGCCTCGGCCATCATTTCCGAGAGGGTCTCATCCCCCGCGGGGCCCAGCGCCTGCAGCGCCTCGGCGGCCAATGCCCGATTGCCCCTCCGCGCCTCCGCGCGTGCCGCGAGGAGGCTGCGCGCCTCGATCAGCGCAGGCGGCAGGCGCGGCGCGGAACTCGCGGCCAGCGCGGCCAGAGTCCCCTCGGCGTCACGCTCGGAGAGGCGCAGTGCCGCGAGGCGGGCACCGAGCGCGGCGCGGTGCTCGCCGGGGGGCGCATGCTCCATCGCGCGGCGCAGCAAGGCGGAGGCGCGATCAGCGAGGTCGAGGGCCACGAGGCGGTCGGTCAGCATGGCCAGCACCCCCTCCCCGGCTTCGCCCGCCGGCAGCAATTCGGGATGCGCGTCGGCGAGCGCCACGGCACCCAGCGGCGACTCGGCCTCCAGCGCATGCAGGAAGGCGGATTGGATGGGTGCGCGGAGTTGCATGGCCTGCTCCGGGAAGGCCTCGGCCGTCTCGCGCAGAAGGGCGAGCGCGCCGCGTGGGTCCCCGGCCTCGCGCCGCAGGGCCGCGACACGCTCGCGCGTCCCGATTTCGATGCCGTCGCCACGCCAGGCGAAGAGCGCGGACTCCAGCGCACGCGCGGCGCCCGCCGCATCAAGCCGGCCGGTCGCGAGGCGCAATTCGATCGCGCGCCGCAGCGCGCGGGCGCGCATCAGCCGGTCCCGGCCCTGGGCCGCGGCGGCATAGGCCTCCAGCGCGCGGCCGGGCTCTCCCTCCGCCTCCTCCAGCATGGCCTGGGCGAGCAGGATGGCGGGATCTTCGGCCGCGCCCGCGATCAGCCGGCGGGCCGCCGCATGCTGCCCGCCCTCCACCAGCGCCTCGGCCGCGGGGCCGATCAGCCGCCGGCGCAGGCCCTCGGGATAGGCCTGCAGCAACGGCCAGGCGGCGGCGAGGCCGGGGCCGGCCGCCTGGGCATCGCCCAGCATGGCCGCGCGCAGGCTGCGCCAGAGCAGCACCTCGTCCGAGCCCGGGATTTCGGCATCCAACCCCGCCGCCTCGCCGGGGCGGCCGGCCAGCAGCGCGGCCATCCCGCCCAGGAAGGCGAAGCGGCGGTCCATCGCCGCCTCGGGGCTTTCCTGCCCGGCCAGGCGCAGCATGGCTTGCGCCTCCTGCGGCAAGCCCAGCGCGAGCAGCGTCTGCGCCGCCGCCAGGCGCGGCTCGGCGCGGGTCAATGGCGGCGCCGAGGCGATGCCGGCCTGCTGTGCCCTGAGGCGCTCCAGCAGCGCGGGCATGGGCTGGCCCGGCATGTCGAAGCTGCGCGTCATGCCGGGGGCCAGGCCCTGCATGGCCTCGGGCCCGGCGGCGAGGGATACGCTGCCGCCCTCGATCGAGAGAAGGAAACGCCCCGCCCCGGGCCGCAGCGCCACGCGATCCGCCCGCGCGAGCACGGCGACGCCGAGGAAGGTCTCCAGCAGGTCAAGCTCGGCCAGGCCGCGGGTGCCGAGTTGGCGCGGTGCCGCCTGGGTGACGAGGCCGACCAGCAGCGGCCCGCCGGTCAGCGGATCGGGCAGGCTGAGCACGCGCCCCGGGCGTGGCGCATGCAGGATGGCGCGTCCCTGGTCGAACTCGGCGCGCAGCGTGGGTGTGGCCGTGGCCGCGGGATGCTGGCGCGGCACGACGGAGAGGAACCAGTCATTCCCCTCCTGCCGAACGGCAAGCTGCTGGCCGAGTGCCAGCGGGAAGGTGATGAGCGTCGCACCCGGCACGGGCCGCGCCTGAATGCCGGCGAAGGCCGGCTCCCGCAGCAGGCCGCCGAACTCGATGGGCCGCTCGGTCTCGGCGAGAACCAAGGCCTGCTCGCCGCGCCGCAAGGCCGCCAGCCCGGTGCCGGCACCCAGCGGCAGGCGCATGCCGGGGCCGCCGGCGGGATCATCAAGCAGGCGCGCGCGCACGGGTGGCGGCCCCGCGAGGCTGCTGGGCGGGGGCGGCGCGGCGCCGGGCCGG
>NZ_JAHRCU010000012.1 GCF_019083995.1 Roseococcus sp. SDR | reverse complement strand
GGCGGCGCGGGCGGGGGCGCCTCGGCGACCGGCGGCGCCACGGGTTCCGGCGGCGCGCCGGGGGGCACCGGCGCCTCGGCCTCGCTCACCGCCTCGGAGGCCTCCTGATCCCAGACGATCTCGACGCCGCGCTCGGGCTCCGGCTCGGTCCGGGGTTCGCGGTTGAACAGGCCGATCAGCCCGGCCAGCGCCGCGCCATGCAGCAGCAGCGAAAGAAGCGCGGCCGCGGAGATGTTCCCGCCGCGCTCAGGCGGCGCCCAGCGTCCGCCCGGAATCACAGGACGAGCACCCCGCTGTGCTTCGCCTTGGTGTCCGGCTCCACATGGATGGTGATGATGGCGCTGCCCAGCTCGGCCTTGAGTGCCGCCTCCACCCGGTCGCAGATGGCATGCGCCTCGACCACGCGCATGTCGCCCGGCACCACGAGGTGGAACTCGATGAAGGTGGAGCGACCCGCCTGGCGGGAGCGGATGTCATGCGCCTCGATCGCGCCCTCGGCCTCAGCGGCCACGGTGGCGCGGATGCGGGCCAGCATCTGGGGCGAGACCGCCTCATCCATCAGCCCGCCGACGCTTTCGCGCACCAGCCGCGCGCCGCTGAACAGGATGTTCACGGCCGTCAACGCCGCCAGCAGCGGGTCGAGCCAGAGCAGGCCGGAAGCCAAGGCCAGCGCCACGCCCAGCAGCACGCCGATGGAGGTGACGACGTCGGCCAGAAGATGCCGCGCATCGGCCAGCAGCGCAGGCGAGCGCAGGCGCTTGCCCTGCTTGAACAGCACCGCGCACCACGCGCCGTTCACCGCGGTGGCGGTCAGCGCCACGCCGAAGGCGATCAGGCTCAGCTCCGGCTCGCGCGGCGCCTGCCAGACCTGCCAGCATTCGTGCAGGATGATGAAGGCCGCGACGAGGATCAGCGCGCCTTCCAGCACGGCCGAGAAATACTCCGCCTTGTCATGGCCGTAGGGGTGGTTCGCATCCGCTGGCTGGGCGGCGTAATGCACCGCCACCAGCGCGGCGGCGGCGGCGGCCACGTTCACCACGCTCTCCAGCGCATCGGCGAACAGCGCCACGCTGCCGGTCAGCCACCAGGCAACCAGCTTCATCGCCAGCACGGCAAGGGCCACGGCAACACTGCCGGCCGCGAGGGAAACGGCGCGGGTCAAGCTCTACCTCTTCGCAGCGGCGGAAGCCACTCGTCTAGCCCATTCGCACGGGGGCGCGAAGCATCCTGGCTCGCATGGAAGCCCACCGGAATCCTGGTCCCTCAGCGGGCGCGGAGCGGGGTGGGGCGGCGGGTGACCTCCTCCAGCAATTGCCGGAGGTCCCGGCTCATCAGCGCGATACGCGCCTCGGTCAGGTCCAGCATGGCGTCGCGGCGCTCCAACTGCTCGATGGACAGGCGCGCCTCGGGCTGGAACAGGGGATCCTCCTCGCCCGCGCCTTCCAGCAGGCCCGCCGCGCGCCACTCCGCCACGATCTCCTCCGCGATATTCGCCTCGCCCGGGGCGTCCCGCCGGGTGAGGTAGCGCCAGACGGTGGGCGGGAAGAGGTCGGATTGTGCGGGCTGGCGATGGATCTCGGCCAGCAGGTTGGCGCGCGTGCGCAAGAGGCCGTCGCCGCCGCCGAAGAGCAGCATGCTGGCCACCGCCGCCTCGGTCGAGCCGCCGATGATGCCCACCGTGTCGCCCGCCGCGGTGGAGCCCGCAAGCGAGAGCCCACCGGTCAGGGCCGCCGTGCTGGCGCCGATGAGGATGCCGGCGAGGCCCAGGTTGCGCGCGCGTCGCGCCTCGTTGCGCTGGAGCTGGCCGCGCAGCTGATCCGCGCGCTCGCCCTCGCAGTCGATGGTGGCCAGCGTCGCCTGCACGTCGAGCAGCGCCAACAGAACGCGATCCGTCACGCCCTGGCGCGCCAGGATGACGGGCACGCCATTGCCGGGCCGGCGCTCGGCCTCGATCAGCACCTGCATGCGGTCCAGCACACCGATGGCCTCCGCCGTCTCGATCGCCTCGGCGCTGAAGCCGGCGGCCAGCAGCCGCTCGGCCTGGCCCGGTGCAGGCGGAGGCAGATGCGCCACCGCGGTGCGCAGCCGGTTCGCGCAGAAGGTGTCGCCGATATCGGTGACGCGCCGCTCGCCCAGGCCACAACCCGCGAGCAGCAGGGCCGAGGCGAGGAGGAGCGCGGCCCGCACGCTCACACCGTGAAGTACTTGGCGCGCGGGTGGTGCAGCACGATGGCGCTGGTGCTCTGCTCCGGATGCAGCTGCCATTCATCGCTGATGTCCACGCCGATGCGCTTCGCATCCAGCAGTTCCAGCAGCGGCGCCTGGTCCTCCAGCTTCGGGCAGGCCGGGTAGCCGAAGCTGTAGCGGCCGCCGCGATAGCCCTGGCTCAGCATCTTCTCGATGTCGCGGTCATCCTCGCCGGCGAAGCCGAGTTCCGCGCGGATGCGCTTGTGGGTGACTTCCGCCAGCGCCTCCGCCATCTCGACCGAGAGGCCGTGCAGGTAGAGGTAATCCTGGTAGCGGTTGTCCTCGAACCACTCGCGCGCCATGTCGGAGGCCTTCTGGCCCACGGTGACGACCTGCAGGCCGATCACATCGCGTTCCGCGTCATCCACGTCGCGCACGAAGTCCGCGATGCAGTCGCCATCCTCCTTGGGCTGGCGCGGCATGTTGAAGCGCGCGACCTCGGTCGTGCCGTCCTCGGCGAAGAGGATCAGGTCGTTCCCCTGGCCCGCGCATTTCCAGTAGCCGTAGATGGATTGCGGCTTGAGGATTTTTTGTTCCTCGGTCAGCGCGAGCATGCGCTTGAGCACGGGGCGCAGCTCCTGCTTTGCCCAGCCGAGGAAGTCTTCCAGCGAACGACCCGCTTTCCGGAAGCCCCACTGGAACTGGTAGAGGCTGCGCTCGTTGATGAAAGGCACCAGCGCCTTGGGGTCGGTCTCGATCACCTTGGAACCCCAGAAGGGCGGCACGGGCGCGGGCAGGTTCGCCGTCTCGCGCCGGCGCCGCTGCTGCGCATAGGCCACGTCCACCGGCGCGAAGCCGCGCGGATCAGCCTGGCCCAGCACGCGCTTCTCATTGCGCGACTTGCCGGCGCGCTTGGCCTGGATGGCGCCGAGATAGCCCTCGAAATCATTGCCCATCACCTTGTCCATCAGGTGCAGGCCATCGAAGGCGTCGCGCGCATAGACCACCTTGCCGCAGGCATAGGCCTGGACGCAGTCCTCCTCGACATAGTTGCGCGTGAGCGCGGCGCCGCCCAGCAGCACCGGGATATCGATGCCCATGCGGGACATCTCCTCCAGATTCTCGCGCATCACGACGGTGGATTTCACCAGGAGGCCGGACATGCCGATGGCATTGGCCTTGTGCTCGCGGGCCGCGGCGACGATGTCGTTCAGCGGCACCTTGATGCCGAGGTTGACGACCTTGTAGCCATTGTTGGTGAGGATGATGTCCACCAGGTTCTTGCCGATGTCGTGCACGTCGCCGCGCACGGTGCCGAGCACGATGGTGCCCTTCTCCTGGCCTTCCACGCGCTCCATGAAGGGCTCGAGATAGGCGACGGCGGCCTTCATCGTCTCCGCGCTCTGCAGCACGAAGGGGAGCTGCATCTTGCCGGCGCCGAAGAGGTCACCCACCACCTTCATGCCGTCCAGCAGCACGTCGTTGATGATGTCGAGCGGCTTCATGCCCTCGGCCATGGCGGCGGCGAGCTCGTCATCCAGGCCCTTGCGATCGCCATCCACGATGCGGTCCTTCAGGCGGCCCTGCACCGTCGCGGCCTTGACCTTCGCGACGTTATCGGCGGCCTTCCGGCCGGAGAACATCTCCAGCACCTTCTGCAGCGGGTCATAGCCTTCCTCGCGGCGGTCGTAGATGAGGTCCTCCATGACCTTCACCTCCTCGGCCGGGATCTTGTGCAGCGGCTTGATCTTGGAGACGTGGACGATGGCGCCCGTCATGCCCGCGCGCACGGCGTGATCCAGGAAGACGCTGTTCAGCACATGGCGCGCGGCCGGATTGAGGCCGAAGGAGATGTTGGAGAGGCCGAGGATGATCTGGATGTCCGGGAATTTCTCGCGGATCATCCGGATGCCGTCGAGCGTCCAGACGCCGAGCTTGCGGTCATCCTCATTGCCGGTGGCGATGGTGAAGGTCAGCGGATCGATCATCAGATCCGACTGCGGCAGGCCGTATGTGTTGCAGGCGAAATCCACCAGGCGCTCGGCGATGCGCAGCTTGTCCTCCGCCGTCTTCGCCATGCCGACTTCATCAATGGTGAGCGCGATGACGGCGGCGCCGAACTTCTTGGCGAGCTTCATGCGGTCATGCGCCGCGCCCTCGCCTTCCTCGAAATTGATCGAGTTGATGATGGCCTTGCCGCCATGCAGCTTCAGCGAGGCCTCGATGACGTTCGTCTCGGTGCTGTCGATGACGAGCGGGCTGTTCACGCTGGCGGTGAAGCGCGTGATCACCTCGCTCATCTCGCGCATTTCGTCGCGGCCGACGAAGGCGGTGCAGACATCGAGGCTGTTGGAGCCTTCCGCCACCTGCTCGCGCCCGATGGCGAGGCAGCTGTCCCAGTCATTGGCTTCCTGCGCGGTGCGCCAGGCCTTGGAGCCGTTCGCGTTGCAGCGCTCGCCGATGGAGAAATAGGAATTCTCCTGCCGCAGCGCGACGGCCGAGTAGAGCGAAGCCACGCTCGGCACCCAGTGATAGCGGCGAGGCACCGGCGCGGGCCGGTGCTTGTCGCCGCCCAGGCGGCGCAGCATGGCGTCCTGTGCGGCGATATGCGGCGTGGAGGTGCCGCAGCAGCCACCGATCAGGTTGAAGCCATCCTCGACCACGAAGCGCTCCATCCAGACCGCCATTTCCTCCGCACCCAGCGGGTAATGCGTCTTGCCATCCACCAGCTCCGGCAGGCCGGCATTGGGCTGCACGCTGAGCAGGCCAGGCCAGTTTTGCGACAGCCAGCGCAGATGTTCCGCCATCTCCTGCGGGCCGGAGGCGCAGTTCAGGCCGAGGAGCGGGATATCCAGCGAATGGACGACGGCGGCGGCGGCGGCGATGTCGGGGCCGACCAGCAGCGTGCCCGTGGTTTCCACCGTCACCTGCACGAAGATGGGGATGTCGCTCTTGGTCTTCGCCTTGGCGATCTTCGCGGCGTTGACCGCGGCCTTGATGTAGAGCGTGTCCTGGTTGGTCTCGGTCAGGATGGCGTCGCAGCCGCCGGCGATGAGGCCGAGGCACTGCTCGGTCAGCGCCTCCTCCAGCGCGTCATAGGTGACATGGCCGAGGCTCGGCAGCTTGGTGCCCGGGCCGATATCGCCCACCACCCAGCGGTGGCGGCCATCGGCGAAGCTCTCCGCCGCCTCGCGCGCCAATTCCACGCCGAGCTTGTTGATCTCGAAGGCGCGGGAGCCGAGCTCGAATTCCTCCAGCGTGATCGGGCTGCCGCCGAAGGTGTTGGTCAGCACCATGTCGGCGCCGGCCTCGTAATAGCCGCGATGGATCTCGCGGATCAGTTCGGGGCGGGAGAGGCTCAGCACCTCCGTGCAGTTCTCCTTGTCCCAGAAGTCCTTGACGATATCGAGCGTCAGCGCCTGGACGCGGCTGCCCATGCCGCCATCACAGAGCAGGACGCGGTCGCGCAGGGCATCGAGGAGGTGCGGGCGAGAGGCCATGGGTATTACTCTTCAGGTCAGGCGTGAGAGAGGGCGTCGGCGGGCAGCTTTTCAGCGCGCCAGACGCGAACGGGGAGGCGACCCGGGATGTCGGCCCGCGCCGCGAGGGCGCAACCGGCCTGGCCGAGCCAGCCGGCGAGTTCGGAATCATCGAAGCCGGGCCAGCGATGCGCGAAGCGGGTCAGCACATCGGCCGAGCCGTGCGGGGCGAGGTCCGCCAGCAGCAGGATGCCGCCCGGGCGCAGCACGCGCGCCGCCTCGGCCAGCGCGGCGGCCGGGTCCTCGGCGTAGTGCAGCACCATCTGGAGCGTGACGGCATCGAAGCTGCGGTCGGCCAGCGGCAGGCGGTACATGTCGGCCTGGCGCACGGTGCAGGATTCCGCCAGGCCGCGCTCGGAGAGGCGGGCGCGGGCGAGGGCCAGCATCTCGCGGCTGGCGTCCACGCCCAGCGCGCGGCGGGTGCGGGGTGCGAGCACCTCCAGCAGGCGGCCCGTGCCGGTGCCGATGTCGAGCAGCGCCTCGATCCGCTCAGGCAGCGCGCTCAGCAGCGCGGCCTCGATCGCGGCGGCGTCGAGGTCGAGCGCGCGCAGCTCGTCCCAATCCATCCCCTCGCGCTGGAAGGCGTCGGAGGCGGCGCGGGCGCGCTCGGCGGCGATGCGCGCGGCCTGGCGGCGATCGGCCTGGAGCACCGGCTCCTCCTCCGGCAGGCGGGCGAGGATGACGCGGACCAGCTCGGCCTGGGCGGGCACCTGGAAATAGACGTTGGAGCCCTCGGGCAGGCGCTCCAGCAGCCCGGCCTCGGTCAGCAGCTTCAGGTGGCGGGAGAGGCGCGGCTGGGACTGGCCCAGCACGGCGCAAAGCTCCGTCACGCAGAAGGCGCCGCGGGCGCAGAGCGCCAGCAGCCGGAGCCGTGTGGGCTCGGCCGTCGCGCGCAGCTGGGAGAGGAGGGCGTCCATGGGCTTGCAAATGGCATAAAGATATCCTTATGTCTACCCTATGGCTTGGTCTTTGGACGCCCGCATCCCTGTTTCCATCCTTCCGGAGCCCGGCGCACTGGCGGCGGCGCTCGCGGCCGGCAAGCCGGCGGCCGTGGTGACGCTCGCCCCGCCCGGCCCCATGCCCGAGGGCGCGGCCTGCGCCGTCACCTTCGAGGCGGGGGTCACCGCACACGCGGTGGCCTGCGCCTGCTGCCAGGGCCGCAGCCCCGCCGCCCAGGCGCTGGACCGGCTGTTCCAGGCCCGGGTGCGCGGCCAGGCCCGCTGGTTCGACCGCGTCCTCGTGCTCGACGAGGAGGGCGCGGGTGAGGCCGTGCGCGCGGCGCTCACCGAGGATTCGCTGGCCGCCGCGCGTTTTCGCCTGGCCTGAGGGGCGGGACAGCACCGGGAATGGGGTTATAGTGCGGCCCAACGCCAAAGCGAGAAGGGCCGCCATTCCATGAGCTTCGCCTCCACCCAGGACCTGGCCGAGAAGCACGTCTCCTTCGACGAGCTCGGCCCCGGCCTCTATGCCTATACCGCCGAGGGCGACCCCAATTCCGGCGTCATCGTGGGCCCCGATGGCGTGGTGGTGGTGGATGCGCAGGCCACGCCCATCATGGCGGCCGATGTGCAGGCGCGGATCGCGACCGTCACACCCCTGCCGGTGAAGCAGGTGGTGCTCTCGCATTACCATGCGGTGCGCGTCCTGGGCGCCTCCGGCTATCCGGCGCATGCCATCATCTGCTCCGACGCGACGCGGGACCTCATCGTGGAGCGCGGCGCGCAGGACATGGACAGCGAGATCGGCCGCTTCCCGCGCCTCTTCCGCGGGCGGGAGAGCATCCCGGGCCTGACCTGGCCCACGCATTCCTTCCACAAGAAAATGTCGCTCTGGCTCGGCGAGCGCGAGGCGCGGATCATCCATATCGGCCGCAGCCACACGGCGGGCGATACGGTGGTCTGGATGCCGAAGGAGCGCGTCCTCTTCGCCGGTGACACGGTGGAATTCGGCGCGACCCCCTATTGCGGTGATGCGCATTTCGCCGACTGGCCCGCCACCATCGCCGCCATCCGCGAATTGGGGCCGGAGAAGCTGGTCCCCGGCCGGGGTGCGGCGCTGCTGACCAAGGCCGATGTGGCCCAGGCGCTGCACGAGACGGAGAGCTTCACGAGCGACCTCTTCGGCCTGGCGCAGAAGGCCGTGGCCAAGGGCTGGAACCTGACGCAGCTCTACGGTGAGGCGATGGGCGTGATGCGGCCGAAATACGGGCATTGGGTGATCTTCGAACACTGCATGCCCTTCAACGTGAGCCGCGCCTTCGACGAGGCGTCCGGCATCACCCACCCGCGCATCTGGACGGCCGAGCGCGACCTCGAGATGTGGCGCGCCGTCGAGGGTGCGACGCCCATGAAGCCCGCCGAAGCGCACTGACTTGCCGACCACCTATACCCAGCCGCGCTACGCCTTCCGCCCGCATCCGGGGGGTGAGGAGCATGCGCCGCTCGTCATCGTGGGCGCTGGTCTCGTCGGGCTGACCGCGGCGCTGGACCTCGCGCGGCGCGGGCAGCGCGTGGTGGTGCTGGACGAGGATGACACGGTGAGCTTCGGCAGCCGCGCCATCTGCTTCGCCAAGCGCACGCTGGAGATCTTCGCCCGCCTCGGGCTCGGCGATCGTTTCCTCGCCAAGGGCATCACCTGGAACCAGGGCCGCGTCTTCTTCCAGTCGCGCGAGGCCTACAGCTTCAACCTGCTGCCGGAGGATGGCCATGAATTCCCGGCCTTCGTGAACCTGCAGCAGTATTACGCCGAGCAATGGCTGGTGGAGGCCTGCGAGGCGACCGGCCTGGTGGATCTGCGCTGGAAATCCCGCGTGACGGGCGTGGAGAATCACGCGGATGGCGCAAGGCTTTCCGTCGAGACGCCCGCCGGCTCATACAGCCTTCACGCCGACTGGCTGCTGGCCGCCGATGGCGCGCGCAGCCTGATCCGCGAGACGCTGGGCCTCGCCTTCACCGGGCAGGTGTTTCGTGACCGCTTCCTCATCGCCGATGTGGTGATGACCGCGCCCTTCCCGACGGAGCGCTGGTTCTGGTTCGACCCGCCCTTCCACCCGGGCCAGTCGGTGCTGCTGCACAAGCAGCCGGACGATGTCTGGCGGATTGATTTCCAGCTCGGCTGGGATGCAGATCCCGAGCGCGAAAAGGATCCCGAGCGGGTTCGCCAGCGGGTGAAGGCGATGCTGGGCCCGGATGTGCCCTTCGACCTCGAATGGGTCAGCGTCTACACCTTCCGCTGCCGCCGGATGGAGCGCTTCCGCCATGGTCGCGTCTTCTTCCTGGGCGATGCCGCGCATCAGGTGAGCCCCTTCGGCGCGCGCGGCGGCAATGGCGGCGTGCAGGATGCCGACAATCTCTGCTGGAAACTCGCCGCCGTGCTGCGCGGCGAGGCGGGCGAGGCGCTGCTGGACAGCTACGACGCCGAGCGCATTCCGGCGGCGGATGAGAACATCCTGAACTCCACCCGCAGCACCGATTTCATCACGCCGAAGAACGCCGCCGCGCGCGCCTGGCGCGATGCCGTGCTGGAACTGGCCGAGGATTGGCCGCTGGCGCGGCCTTTGGTGAATTCCGGCCGGCTCTCCCGCCCTTCGACCTTGTGGAACAGCCCGCTGAACGGCCCGGATGAGATGCCCGGCCTCGCGCCCCCCGGCACGCCGGCGCCCGATGCGCCCGTGATGCGCGGCGAAAGGCGGGACTGGCTGCTGCGGCACATCGGCGCGGATGGCGGCTTCACCCTGCTCGCGCGGGAGGTGACGCCCGTGCCGCTGCCCGGCATCACCACGCTCGTGCTCACCGACACGCCGCGCCCAGGCACGCTGCTCGATCATTCGGGCCTGGCCGCCGCGCGCTATGGCCTCTCACCCGGCGAATGCGTGCTGCTTCGGCCCGACCAGCATGTGGCGGCGCGCTTCACCACGGCGGCGCCGGCGCCCATCCTCGCCGCGCGCGACAAGGCACTCGGACATGGACCCTTGGGACGATGACACAGCTCCGTACTGCGCCGCGCCTGGCGGAACCGGATGAATTCTATGCGGCCCTGATGGAGGCACATCGCGCACTCGATGACGCGGCGTCGCGCAAGCTCGACGCCAAGCTCATCCTGCTGCTGGCAAACCATATCGGTGACATGACGGTGCTGCGCCAGGCGCTGGCGATTGCCCAGGGCGGCAAGCCGGAGGAATAATGCGGCCATGAGCAATCCCACCGAAACCATCGCCCAGTGGCAGGATGAGTTCACCGCCATCCGCCGCGACATTCACGCCCATCCCGAGCTGGGGCTGGAGGAGCATCGCACCGCCGATCTCGTGGCCGCCAAACTCACGGAAATGGGCATCGAGGTGCATCGCGGCGTGGGCGTCACCGGCGTGGTGGGCGTGATCCGGAACGGCAATGGGCAGGGGCGGATCGGCCTGCGCGCGGATATGGACGCGCTGGCGATGAGCGAGGCGAATGGTTTCGCCCATGCCAGCACCATCCCCGGCAAGATGCATGCCTGCGGGCATGACGGGCACACCACCATGCTGCTCGCCGCCGCGAAATACCTGCAGACGACGAAGCGCTTCGACGGCACGGTGCATCTGATCTTCCAGCCGGGCGAGGAAGGCGCGGGCGGCGCTCTCGCCATGCTGGAGGATGGGCTCTTCGAGCGCTTCCCCTGCGACGCGGTCTTCGGCCTGCATAACCGCCCGGGCATGCCGGTGGGCCATTACGGCATCCGCCCCGGCCCGATGATGGCGGGCGTCGCCTTCTACGACATCCATGTCACCGGCAAGGGCGGCCATGGCGCGCGGCCGGAGACGACGAACGATCCTGTGGTGATGGGCGCCGCCATCGTCCAGGCGCTGCAATCCGTGGTCGCGCGCAATGTGCCCGCCGCTGAGCGCGCGGTGCTCAGCATCACGCGCTTCGATGCCGGCAACGCCTATAACGTGATCCCCAACGAGGTGCGCCTCGGCGGCACGGTGCGCGCCTTCAGCAACGAGATCATGAAGCTGGTCGAGGACCGGATGCGCGCCATCAGCGAGGGCGTGGCCGCGGGGCTCGGCGGCTCCGCCGTGCTGGATTTCCGCGTGATCACGACGCCCTTGGTGAATGACGCGATGGAAGCCGTCGCCCTCGGCGATGCCGCCGCGTCCCTGGTGGGCGAGGGGCATGTGAAGCGCGAATTCCCCGCCGTCATGGGCGGCGAGGATTTCGCCTACATGCTGGAAAAATGCCCCGGCGCCTATATCGTCACCGGCAATGGCGACAGCGCCGAGGTGCACAATCCGCGCTTCGATTTCAACGATGCCGCCATCCCGCATGGCGCGGGCGTCCTGGCGGCGGTCGTCGAAGCGAAGCTGAAGCGGGTCGAATAGACCCGCCCCGGCGGAAGGCCCAAGGGACGGCCCGGATCAGCTCTTCACCAGGCTCTTCACCTCTTCCAGCGCCTCGGCGAAGCGGCGGTTCAGCACGCCCACGGCCTCGCCATTCGACTTCTGGATGAGCTCGGCGATTTCCTGCATGTTCGCCACCGCGCGCTCATAGGCGGCCTTCATCATCTCGGCCTGATGCGCGGCCTTGGCATTGGGCGAGCCCTCGACGGCGCTCAGGTTCTGCAGGGCCTGCGTCATCTCGGCCATCACCTGCTGGATGATCTCCATGTTGCGGCGGCCCACGGCCTGGGCGCCTTCCATGGCGAGCTTGTTGGCGGTGGTCAGCGCCTCGAGGTTGCGCTTCTGCGCGTCGGCAAAGGCCTGGAAATCGGGCAGGCCGGGCATCTTCATCGAGGTGAAGGCGCGCATCATCTCTTCGGGATTGAAGCTGTTCGTCATGGCGTGAGTCTCCGCGTCCCTGCCACCCAACGGACCCCAGCGATCCATTGTTCCGGCCGGGAACCGCCTTTCCGAGTCGTAACCGCCGGACGCCTGAGCGGTCAAATGACTTCGTCGGGCGATTCGTCGGGCGCGGCCTCAAGCTCAGGCTCGGCCTCGACCCCCGCCTCGCGGGGCGCCATGCCGAACCAGCGCGCCACGCGGTCGGCCTGGTCCAGCGCGCGGTCGAGGGCGGCCATGGTGGCCGAGAGGTCCTCGCTCTCATCCTTTTCCCAGGCGCGCAGCGCCGCGAGCCAGACGCCGACCAGCCCCTGCACCCGCAGCAGGCCTTTCGGGCCCGCCGCGTCGAGCCCGGCGGCTTCCAGCATCCAGGCCATGGAGGCGGCGTTGCGCGGCGCGAACCACAGCGCCAGCAGCGGCGCGCGCGGCAGGTCCCGCAGCAGGCGCACCACGCCGGCGCGGTCGGGCTGGAGCGCATCGAGGCGGCGCATCAGCACGTCAAAGAGGCGGTCGCGCGGGGTGCTGCCCAGGTCATCCACCGTGCCCTCCAGCACCGCCGCATCCACGGCGCGCTGATGCGCGGTGAGGATGTGCAGCGGCGTCGCGAAATGGCGGCGCAGCTCGGCAAGCGGCAGCCCGGCCTCGGCCGCGACGGCGCGCAGCGTCAGCCCATGCCAGCCGCTGCCGGCCAGGACGCGCCAGAAGGCGCTGAGGATCGCGGCGTGGTCGGGGACGGGATTGCTCATGCCCGCAAGATTGGCCCGCGGGCGGCCGCGCGCAAGTCGCCCGTCAGTCGGGCGTGATGTTCCCCGCGGCGATCACCGCCCGCCAGCGCTCCAGCTCGCTGCGGATCAGCGCGGTATAGCCGGCCGGCCCCTCCGCGCCCGGCCGCACGCCGATGGGCGTGAAGCGCTCCACCACCGCGGGGTCGGCCAGGGCATGGGCGATCTCGGCATCCCAGCGGGCGATGATCTCGGGCGGCAGGCCGGCAGGCGCCGAGAAGCCGAACCAGTTGCTCGCCACCACCTGGGGGAAGCCCTGTTCGGCGAAGCTGGGCACATCGGGCAGCGAGGCGGGGCGCGTCTGCTCGCTGGTGGCGAGTGCCCTGAGCCGCCCGCCGCGCAGATGCGGCAGGGCGATGGGCAGGCTTTCCATGATGGCGGGGATCTGGCCGCTGATCGTATCCGTCAGCGCGGGGGCCGAGCCGCGATAGGGCACATGCGTGAGGTCCACCCCCGCCGCGCGCGCCAGCAATTGCCCGATCAGGTGGTTCAGGGTGCCATTTCCGCCGGAGCCGTAGGAGACCGGCCGCTGCCGCGCCACCGCCAGGAATTCCGCGAGATTGCGCGCGGGGAAATCGAGGTTCACCGCCAGCACCGAGGGGAAGGTGCCGATCAGCCGGATGTTGGAAAAATCGCGCAGCGCGTCATAGGGCGGGTTGCGATAGAGCACCGGCCCGATGCCGTGCGAGGCGGCGGAGGAGATCATCACCAGGAAGCGGTCGCCCGGCGCCTTGGCGACGAGATCCGCGCCCAAGGCGCCCCCCGCGCCCGGCCGGTTCTCCACCACCACCGGCTGGCCGAGCCGCGCGCTCACCACCGGGGCGAGGATGCGCGAGAGCGTGTCCGCGGCACCCCCCGGCGGGAAATTCACGATCCAGCGGATGGGGCGGTCGGGCCAGGGCGCCTGGGCCAGCGCCGGCGTGGCCAGGACACCCGCGCCGATCAGCGCGGCGCGGCGGGAGAGTGCTTGCATGGGGGCCTCCTGTGCCCCCGGAGCGTCACCGGGATCAGGCCGCCATGCAAGCGAAGGCGCTATCCGCGCGCGACGAAACGCTCCAGCCAATGGATCGTGTAGTCGCCCGACTGGAACTCGGCATCGGCCATGATCCGCCGGTGCAGCGGCAGCGTCGTCTTGATGCCATCCACCACCATCTCATCCAGTGCGCGCTGCATGCGCGCGATGGCCTGCGGGCGCGAGGGCGCATGCACGATGAGCTTCGCCACCAGGCTGTCGTAATGCGGCGGCACCGCGTAGCCGGAGTAGAGCGCGCTATCCACGCGCACGCCGAGGCCGCCCGGCGCGTGATAGGTGTTCACCCGGCCGGGCGAGGGCGCGAAGCTCTCGGGATCCTCGGCCGTCACGCGGCATTCGATGGCGTGGCCGTTGAACTGCACATCCTCCTGGCCGTAGCCGAGCTTCTCGCCGGCCGCGATGCGGATCTGCTCCCGGACGAGGTCCACGCCGCAGACCATCTCCGTCACCGGATGCTCCACCTGGAGGCGGGTGTTCATCTCGATGAAGGCGAATTGGCCGTCCTGATACAGGAACTCGAGCGTGCCGGCATTGCGGTAGCCGAGCTGGCGCAGCCCCGCCGTCACCTGCGCGCCCAGCGCATTGCGCTCGGCGGCGGTCAGCGCGGGCGAACCCGCCTCCTCCACCAGCTTCTGGTGGCGGCGCTGGAGCGAGCAGTCGCGCTCGCCGAAATGCACGACATTGCCGTGGGTGTCGGCCAGGATCTGCAGCTCGATATGGCGCGGCCGGTCGAGATATTTCTCCATATAGACCGCGTCATTGCCGAAGGCGGCCTTGGCCTCGGTGCGGGCGACCTGCCAGGCCTCCTCCAGCTCCTCCGCCGAGCGCGCCACCTTCATGCCGCGCCCGCCACCGCCCGCCGCCGCCTTGATCAGCACGGGATACTTGATCCGCTCGGCGATCTCGCGCGCTTCCTCGAAGCTCTCCAGCGCGCCGGGCGAGCCGGGCACGAGCGGCACGTTGAGCTTCCGCATCGCGTCCTTGGCCGCGATCTTGTCGCCCATCATGTGGATGTGATCGGCGGTCGGGCCGATGAAGGTGAGGCCATGCGCCTCCACCATCTCGGCGAAGCGCGCATTCTCGGAGAGGAAGCCATAGCCGGGGTGGATCGCATCCGCGCCGGTGATGGCCGCGGCCGAAAGGATGGCCGCGACGTTCAGGTAGCTGTCCCGCGCCAGGGGCGGGCCGATGCAGACGCTCTCATCGGCCAGGCGCACATGCATGGCCGAGGCATCGGCGGTGCTGTGCACGGCGACGGTGCGGATGCCCATCTCCTGGCAGGCGCGGTGCACGCGCAGCGCGATTTCGCCGCGATTGGCGATCAGAATTTTTTTTAACATTTTATGCCCTCAAACGGCGGGCGCGCGCTCCGCGCGCTTGCCTTCGCCGCGCCATGGTCGTGCCAGGCCGTGAAGTCGGTTGGGCGGCGCCGGCCGCTTTGCGGCCGGATGATTCTTCAAACGCCCTCAGGCGCCGGGCGCCGGCTCCGCCGGCTTGGCTTCGCCGCGCGATGGGCGCGCTGGGCCAAGCATCCGGTTGGGCGGCGCCGGCCGCTGTGCGGCCGGATCCTCGCGGGGCGGCGGCGCGTGCCATGCCGGTGCTACTCAACGAGCACCAGCGGCTCGCCGTATTCCACGGGCATGCCGGATTCCACCAGGATGCGCGTGACCGTGCCGGAGCGGCTGGCCTTGATCTGGTTGAAGGTCTTCATCGCCTCGATCAGCAGCACCGTCTGCCCGGCGCTCACCTTGGCGCCGACCGTGATGAAGGGCGCGGCCCCCGGCTCGGGCGAGAGATAGGCCACACCCACCATGGGCGAGGTGATCAGGCCCGGATGCTTCGGGTCGATCGCGTCCGAATCCCCCGCGGGCGCGGCAGCGGGTGCCGCGGCCGGAGCCGCTGAGGCGGGCGCACCCATCGCCATCGGCATCTGCATGGGCATCGGCATGGACGGCGCCGCGAAATACTGCGGCGCCGCCACGGGCGCCTGCGGAATGATCCGCGCCACGCGGATGCGCGATTCCTTCTCCGAGAGCTCGATCTCGGTCAGGTCCGTCTCACGGAGGATTTCCGCGAGCTTGCGGATCGCGTCCGCGTCGAACTGAATGCCGCTGGTCATGCGTCGTCATCCTCGTTTCCGCCGACAAGGTTCGCCATGGCCTGCAGCGCCAGGGCATAGCCCGCAACGCCCAGGCCGGCGATCACGCCGGTGGCGGCCTTGGAGACCAGGCTGTGCTGCCGGAACTCCTCGCGCCGATGAATATTGGTGATATGGACCTCGATCACCGGGAGGCCTGCGGCGAGCAGCGCGTCCAGGATGGCGACCGAGGTGGTGGTGTAGCCGGCCGGGTTGATCACGATGCCCGCGGCGCGGCCGCGGCATTCCTGGATCCAGGAGACCAGCTCCCCTTCCGTGTTGGACTGCCGGAAATCGATCGCGAGCCCAAGCTCCTCCGCCGCCTCGGCGCAGAGATTCTCCACATCATCGAGCGTCGCCGTGCCGTATTTCTCCGGCTCGCGCGTGCCCAGCATGTTGAGGTTGGGGCCGTTGAGGACGGCGATCAGGTTCATGGCGTTTCGGTCAAACAGGAAAGGGATTGGCCGGGCTAGCATGGGGCATGCGCCAGCGGCAAGCGCGCCCCCGGCTTGCGCAGCGGCCCCGGCCGACCCAGATTGCCCCGAACCAAGGGGAGCCCCCCACCCAGGGGCTGAGAGTCCGCGATGGCGCGGTGACCCTACGAACCTGATCCGGGTCATGCCGGCGAAGGGATGGAAGAACCACTTCCCCCCGTCGCTGCCGTGGCCCCGTTTGCGGGAGTGCGCGTGCGATGTCCGAGCTGGCTGAACGCCTGAAGCTCACCGTGAATGGCGAGGCGCGGCGCGTGCCGGCCGGCCTGACCGTGGCCGGGCTGCTGGCCGAGATCGGCCTGGCCGAGCGCAAGGTGGCCGTGGAGCGCAACCTCGAGATCGTGCCGCGTTCCCAATACGCGACGACGGCGCTGGCCGAGGGCGACGCCATCGAGATCGTTCATTTCATCGGGGGTGGCTGAGACGTGACCGAAGACAGCTGGGAAGTCGCCGGGCGCCGCTTCACCTCGCGCCTCATCGTCGGCACGGGGCGCTACAAATCGCTGGAGGAAACGCGCGACAGCATCGCGGCGAGCGGCGCCGAGATCGTCACGGTGGCCGTGCGCCGGGTGAACCTGAGCGACCCCTCGGCGCCCATGCTGCAGGATTTCGTGCCGCCGGACCGTTACACTTACTTACCCAACACCGCCGGCTGCTTCACCGCGCAGGATGCGGTGCGCACGCTGCGCTTGGCGCGCGAGGCGGGTGGCTGGAACCTGGTGAAGCTGGAGGTGCTGGGCCCGCCGCCCTTCCTCTACCCCGACATGGCCGCGACCTTCGAGGCCGCCGCCGCGCTGATCGCCGATGGCTTCGAGGTGATGGTCTATTGCGCGGATGACCCGGTGGCCGCGAAGCGCCTGGAAGAGATGGGCTGTGTCGCCATCATGCCGCTGGGCGCGCCCATCGGCTCGGGCATGGGGGTCGTGAACCCCTACATGATCCGCGCCATCAAGGCGGCGGCCAAGGTGCCGGTTCTGGTGGATGCCGGCATCGGCACGGCGAGCGAGGCCGCCTTCGCCATGGAACTGGGCTGCGACGCGGTGCTGCTGAACAGCGCCATCGCGCATGCGCAGAACCCCGTGAAGATGGCGGAGGCCATGAAGCACGCCGTCATCGCCGGGCGCGCCGCCCACCTCGCGGGCCGCATGCCGCGCGACTACAAGGCCGATGCCTCCAGCCCCATGACGGGGCTGATCCGCTGAGATAGCCTTCCCCCAACCAGATCAGGGGGAAACATCATGGATCTCGGCATCAAGGGCCGCACCGCCATCGTCTGCGCGGCCTCCAAGGGCCTGGGGCGCGGCTGCGCCTTCGCGCTCGCCCGCGAGGGCGTCTCGCTCGTCATTTCCGCGCGCGGGGGCGAGGCGCTGGAGGCCACCGCGACTGCCATCCGCGCCGAGACCGGCGTCCCGGTCACCACCGTGCAGGGCGATGTGACCACCGAGGCCGGGCGCGCCGCGCTGCTGGCCGCCTGCCCGGAGCCGGACATCCTGATCACCAATGCCGGCGGGCCGCCGCAGGGCGAGTTTTCCCAGTTCGAGCTGGACGATTGGCGCCGGGCGGTGGAGGCGAACATGCTCACCCCCATCGCGCTGATCCGTGCCGTGCTGCCGGCCATGCAGGCGCGCCGCTTCGGGCGAATCCTGAACATCACCAGCTATTCCGTGAAGATGCCGATCGGCCGGCTGGAGCTGTCCAACGGCGCCCGCGCGGGCCTGACCGGAGCGCTGGCCTCGCTGGCGCGGCGCGTGGCACCCCACAACGTGACGATCAACCACCTGCTGCCCGGGCCCTTCGACACGGACCGCGTGCGGGGGAACTGGGAGGTGGTGGCCAAGGGCGGCGGCGCCGATGTGGCGGAGCTGGAGCGCCGCGCCGTGGCCGGCATCCCGGCCGGGCGGCTCGGCACGGCCGAGGAATTCGGCGCCTTCGCGGCCTTCTTCTGCTCGGTGCATGCGGGTTTCACCACCGGCCAGAGCATCCTGCTCGACGGCGGCTCGTATCCGGGAACCTTGTAACGGCCCTCAGACGCCGGGCGCCGCCGGCCGAAGGCCGGCTGATTTATTGATGCCCTCAAACGCCGGGCGCGCGCTCCGCGCGCTTGGCTTCGGATCGCTGAAGCGATCCGGCTCGGCTATTCGCCTCGCATACTCGGTTGGCGTGCCCTCAGGCGCCGGGCGCCGCCTCCGGCGGCTTGGCTTCGCCGCGCGACGGGTGCGCCGGGCCATGAAGTCAGTTGGGCGGCGCCGGCCGCGTTGCGGCCGGATTCTTGGAGGTCAGCTCTCGACCGGAGTGGGGTGACGCTCACCGAATCGGCCCCCGCCCCGATGCGCCTTGCGCAATCCTGACACGCGCCGGAAACACTCCTGCCGCCCCCGGGGCGATTCCGGCATTTTCCCGTGACCCCCCGGGGGGCTTTCGGCGGGGTTTCCGGCGCCCCCGGGGGGAGACGCGAAAAAACTTCGCCCATCCGGGATTTCCCGCTTGCATGCTGGTGCGGGGGGTTCTACATCGCGCCTCACAAGACGCAGTACGCACGTGCCTCTGGCCCCAGGCCCACGGAGCTGAGCCCCGAATAAGGCTTGCCACCGCGGCGCAAGGTTTACGCAACGACGTCAAGCGTTCTGGCAACCCCGTGGCTCACCCCACGGTCTTCTTCTGGTCGCTGGTTCGTTCGACCGTTTCGTCAATCTGGGGCCACCCCTGACGGGGTCGGTTCCACTTGTTTGTGGAGTATCGTGCGATGACCCCCAAGGTCGCTCGCTACCTGGCGGACACCCAGCCGGCCACGCCCTGCCTCGTGCTGGATGTGGACCGCGTCGCGCACAACTTCGCCCGCCTCCAGCAGGCGATGCCCCTGGCGCGCATCTATTACGCCGTGAAGGCCAATCCGGCCGCCCCGATCCTCGATCGGCTGGTGGAGCTCGGCTCCTTCTTCGACGCCGCCTCCTTCCAGGAGGTCGAGATGTGCCTGGCCTCGGGCGCCGCGCCGGATTCCATCTCCTACGGCAACACCATCAAGCGCGAGCGCGACATCGCCGCCGCCTATGCGGCCGGTGTGCGCATGTTCGCCTTCGACAGCGAGATGGAGCTGGAGAAGCTCGCGCGTTCCGCGCCGGGCAGCCGCGTCTATTGCCGCATCCTGGTGGGCAATGACGGCGCCGAATGGCCGCTCAGCCGCAAGTTCGGCTGCGAGGTCGAGATGGCGCGCAAGCTCATGATCCGCGCGGGTGAGCTCGGGCTCGATGCCTTCGGCCTCTCCTTCCATGTCGGCAGCCAGCAGACCAAGACCGTCGCCTATGAGGCGGCGATCGCCAAGGTCGCCATGCTCTTCACCGACCTCGCCGAGGCCGGCGTGAAGATCCGCATGGTGAATCTCGGTGGCGGCTATCCGGTGCGCTACAAGGCGGAAGTGCCCGAGATCGACGATTTCGGCTCCGCCATCATGGGCGCCATGGCCGAGCATTTCGGCAATGCCATCCCCGAGATCGTGATCGAGCCGGGCCGCTTCCTGGTGGCCGATGCGGGCGTGGTCTCGTCCGAGGTCGTGCTGGTCAGCCGCAAGGCCGAGAATGATCCGGTGCGCTGGGTCTATCTCGACATCGGCCGCTTCGGCGGCCTGGCGGAGACCGAGGGCGAGGCGATCAAATACGCCTTCCGCACGCCGCATGACGGCGCGGCCGAGGGTCCCGTGACCATCGCGGGCCCGACCTGCGACAGCACGGACACGCTCTATGAGAAGAGCAACTACCGTCTGCCGCTGGCGCTGACCGCCGGGGACCGCGTGGAGCTGCTGGCCACCGGCGCCTATGTGACGACCTATGCGAGCCAGAAGTTCAACGGCTTCGAGCCGCTGGCCGAACACTACATCTGAAGGCAGGTCAGGCTTTCGGCGGCTGGGGCTCCAGCCGCCTTTTTCCGTTGCCTTTCTGGGCAAAAATTCCTACAGTCTGCCGGCTGTTTGGCAGTCGCATCCGTCACATTCCGCATGCCCCGCGGGCCGGAGCATTTGTCCGAAAGGCCCCGTCTCACGGCGGTAAGATCGTAAGATAGTAAGGAATCGGGGTCTGGGGCCAATGGCCCCAGCCGCCGGAGGCCCTTTTACTTACCCCGCCGCTCGCGCCACCGGCGCCCAGCGCGCCGTCTCTTCCACCACGAAGGCCAGCATCTGCGCCCCGCTCAATTGGCCCAGCGAGGCGAGCCCCAGCGCGTCCATGCGTTCGCGCACCACGGCTTCCTGCATCGCGGCCTGGCACACTTCGTTGATGCGCGCCGCGATGGCGGGCGGGATGCCGGCCGGGCCCGCCAGCAGGAACCAGTTGTTCGCGACCACCGAGGGGAAGCCCGATTCCCGCACCGTCGGCACATTCGGGAAGATGCTGATGCGCTCGGCGCTGGTGAAGGCCAGCGCGCGCAAGGCGCCCTGCCGCACCGAGCCGGCATGGGCGCCGATTGTGTCCCACAGCGAGGTGACATCGCCGGAGAGCACCGCCGCCTGTGCCTCGGGCGCGCCACGGAAGGGCACGTGCAGCAGCTTCACGCCCACCGCCTGCTCGAAGAGCATGCCGGCGAGATGCCCGATGGAGCCCGCGCCGGAATTGCCGAAGCTGATCCCCTCCGGCCGGGCGCGGGCCGCGGCGGCGTAGTCCTGGATCGTCTGGTAGGGGCTTTGCGCGCGCACCGCGCAGACGATGGGCGCGCCGCCGAACATGGTGATGTAGGTGAAGCTCTCCGGCCGATAGGTGATATTGGCCATGAGCGTGGGCGCGACGGTGAGCGGCCCGGTGTTGGTGATGAGCAGCGTGTGGCCGTCGGGGGCCGATTGCGCCGCCTGGGCCGTGCCGACCGAGCCGCCGGCGCCGGGCCTGGCCTCCACCACGAAGGGCTGGCCGAAGGCGCGCTCCAGCCGCTCGCTCATCAGGCGCATCACCACATCGGTGGTGCCGCCGGGCGAATAGGGGTTGATGACGCGCACCGGGCGGCTGGGCCAGGCCGGTTGCGCGCTGACCGTCACCGGCGCGGCGAGAGCCGTGCCCAGGATCAGGCGGCGGGACAGGCGCATGGGCTCACTCCTGCTGAAAGGCGCGGCAGAAACCGGGGAAATCCGGCGCCGCGCCCCCAACGGAGCGAAATTCATGCCAGGGCGTTCAGCCCTTCCCGGCCACCACGACCATGGCGGGCTTCAGCAAGCGGCCATTCAGCGTCCAGGCGCTGGTCCAGGCTTGCAGCACGGTGCCGGGCTCCACGCCTTCCGGCGCGGGGGCTTCGCTCATCGCCTGGTGCAGCTCGGGGTCGAAGGGCTGGCCCTCGGCCGGCTTGCGATGCACGCCATGGGTTTCCAGGCGCTGCAGCAGGAAGCGCTCCACGCCCTCGAAGCCGCCGCGCATCTTGCCGATGATCTCGGCCTCGCCCTCTTCGGCCTTGGGGAGGAGGTCCAGGCCACGCCGCAGGTTTTCCGCCACTTCCGTCATGTCGGTGGCGAATTTCTGCACGGCGTAGTTGCGCGCCTTCTCCACCTCATCCTTGCCGCGGTTGCGGACGTTCTGGACCTCGGCCTCGGCGCGCAGCCAGCGGTCCTTCATCTCGGCCAGCTCGGCCTCGAGGGCGGCGATGCGCTCCTCGGGGGTGGGGGCGGGCGGGGGCGCGTCAGGGGTCTCCGGCGCGGCTTCGGCCGGGGTTGGGTTGGGTTGTTCGCTCATGGCAAAGAGGTAGGCGCGTGGCGGCGCGGGATCAACCCAGCAGCCGGCCAATGACCCGCGCGGTGTAGTCCACCACCGGGATCACGCGGCCATAGTTGATGCGCGAGGGGCCGATCACGCCGATGGCACCCACGATCTTCTCCTGCCCATTGCGGAAGGGGGCCACCACCACCGAAAGCCCGGCCGTGGAGAAGATGCCGCTTTCGGCGCCGATGAAGATCTGCACGCCCTCGCCGCGCTGGGCGAGTTCCAGCAGCTTGAGCGTGGTTTCCTGTGCCTCCAGCCGCTCGAACAGCGCCTGGATTTCCTGCACGCGGGCCAGGTTCTCCATGTTCTCCAGCAGCCGCGCCTGACCGCGCAGGATCAGGGAACCACTTCCTCCGCCCGCCCAGGTCGCCATCCCGGCCTCCACCACCTGGGTGGTCAGCGCGTCCAGCGCGGTACGGTTGGCCGCGATCTCGGCCATCACATTGGCGCGCGTCTCATCCAGCGTGCGCTCGGAGAGGCGGGCGTTCAGGTAGTTGCCGGCCTGCACCAGCGCCGAGGGCGGCAGGCCGGGCGGCACCTCGATGACGCGGTTCTCGACGCGGCCATCGCCCTGCACCAGCACCACCAGCGCGCGGCCGGGGCCCAAGGGCACGAATTCGATATGGCGCAGCGGCGCCTCGCCCTTGGGCGCCACGACGAGGCCGGCCGCACCCGCGAGGCCCGAGAGCATCTGCCCGGCTTCCGCCAGCGTGTCCTGGAGCGAGCGTCCATGCGCGGCGCAGCGGGCGGCGATCTCGGCGCGCTCCTCCTCGGCCAGGTCGCCGAATTCGAGCAAGCCATCCACGAAAAGGCGCAGGCCCTGCTGCGTCGGCAGGCGGCCGGCGCTGGTGTGCGGCGCGTAGAGCAGACCGGCCTCTTCCAGATCCGCCATCACATTGCGGATGGAGGCGGGCGAGAGGTTCAGCGGCAGGCGGCGCGAGAGGGTGCGGCTGCCCACGGGCTCGCCGGTCGCGACATAGACCTCCACCAGCTCGCGCAGCACTGCCGTCGAGCGGGGGTCCAGGGCGCTGGTGGCGATACTCGGCACCGCGACGAGGGGTGTCTTCAAGGGGGTGTGCATCGCTGGGACTAAGCTTGGTTATCCGGGGCCCTTTGGTCAACCTTCCCAGCTCCGCCCCTGGTCATGCGGGCCCGCTTGTGCTGAGTGCCGCGGCAGAACGCCAAAAGGAATGCCCACCATGCGCCCATCCGGCCGCGCCCCCGACGCCCTGCGCCCGATCTCCATCGAAACCGGCATCGCCAAGCATGCGGAGGGCTCCTGCCTCATCCGCATGGGCAACACCGAGGTCCTGTGCGCCGCCAGCCTGGAGGCGCGCGTGCCGCCCTTCCTGCGCAACCAGGGCCTGGGCTGGGTGACGGCCGAATACGGCATGCTGCCGCGCGCCACCCACACGCGCGGCGACCGTGAGGCGGCGCGCGGCAAGCAGTCCGGCCGCACGCAGGAAATCCAGCGCCTGATCGGCCGTTCGCTCCGCGCCGTGACCGACCGCAAGGCGATGGGCGAGATGACCGTGACGCTGGATTGCGACGTGATCAACGCCGATGCCGGCACGCGCTGCGCCGCCATCACCGGCGCCTGGGTCGCGCTGCACCTGGCCTTCCAGCACGCCAGGCGCAACAACATCCTGAGCGCGATTCCGCTGACGGATCATGTCGCCGCGATTTCCTGCGGGATTGCGAATGGCGAGGCGATCATTGACCTCGACTATGCCGAGGACAGCACGGCGGATGCCGACGCCAACTTCGTGCTCGCCGGCAATGGCAACCTGATCGAGGTGCAGGCCACGGCGGAGGGCGCGCCTTTCAGCGAGGCGCAGTTCCTGGCGATGCTCGACATGGCCCGCGACGGCGTGGCGCAGCTGGTGGCGGCGCAGAAGGCCGCCGTGGGGCTGTGAGGAAACTCGCGCCGGGCCGGCTGGTTCTCGCCAGCCACAATGCGGGCAAGCTGCGCGAATTCTCCGCGCTGCTGGCGCCGCATGGCCTGGAGCTGACCTCCGCCGGCGCGCTCGGCCTGCCCGAGCCGGCGGAGACGGGCACGACCTTCATCGAGAACGCCACGATCAAAGCGCTGGCCGCGACGCGCGCCACCGGCCTGCCGGCGCTGGCGGATGACAGCGGCGTGGCGGTCGCCGCGCTGGGCGGCGCGCCCGGCGTCTACACCGCCGATTGGGCGATGCGGCCGGATGGCACGCGCGACTATGCCGCCGCCATGGCGCGCATCGCCGCCGAGGATCGCAGCGCGCGGCGGCGCTGCGCCTTTGTCGCCGTGCTGGTGCTGGCCTGGCCGGATGGCCATACCGAAGCCTTCGAAGGCATCTGCGCCGGGCATTGGGTGGCGCCGCCGCGCGGCGCGCAGGGCTTCGGCTATGATCCGATGTTCGTGCCGGATGGCGCGGTGCTGACCTTCGGCGAGATGACGCCGGAGGAGAAAGCGCGGCACAGCCACCGGGCGCGGGCCTTCGCCGCGCTGGCCAGAGGTTGCTTGGCGTAAGCGAGGGGCTCTGCCCCTCGACCCCGGCAGGGAACTCGTTCCCTGCACCCATCTTTGATGAAGGTCCAGGAAACTTGTTTCCTGGTGGGTGAGCGCGAGAGGGCAAAGCCCTCTCGCAGGGCGTTCAGCCCGCCTTTTTCAGAAATCCAGCAAAGGCCGCCTGCGCCTCCGGGCTACGCAGCCTTTCGCCGAAGCTCACGCGCTCCGCCGCCATCGCGGCCTTCACGGCGTCCAGATGCGGCGCGCGGATCAGGCGCTTGGATTCCTGCACCGAGCCGGGCGGGAGCGCGGCCAGCGTGGCCGCCATCTGCGCCGCCGTCGCCTCCACCTCGTCATCGGCCACGGCGCGCGTGGCGAGGCCGGCGGCGGCGGCATCGGCGCCGCTGAAGCCGGCGCTGGCCAGCAGCCACCAATTGGCGATGGCAGGACCGACGCGGGCCGGCATGAGCAGCGAGGAGCCGGCCTCGGGGCAGAGGGCGAGGCGCGTGAAGGGCATCATCAGCCGCGCCGTCTCGCTGGCCACCACCACGTCGCAATGCAGCAGCATGGTGGTGCCGATGCCCACCGCATTGCCGCGCACGGCGGCGACGACGGGCTTCTGGAAGGCGAGGATGGCCTCGAGGAAATCGAAGGCCGCGCCGGGGTCCTTCGGGTCGCGCTCGCCGGCCTTGGCGAAGTCGCCGATGTCGTTGCCCGCGGTGAAATCAGCACCGCCGGCCAGCAGCACGACATGCACGGCATCCTCGGCGGCGGCGGCGTGCAGCCCGGCGGCCATGCCGCGATACATGTCGCGCGTCAGGGCGTTCTTCTTCTCCGGCCGGTTGAGGCGGATGGTCATGACGGCGCCGTGGCGCTCGGTCAGCACATGTTCGGTCACTGCGTTTCCCCCATTGTTGGGAGGATGATTCACCGCTTCGGTGTTCCACCTCAGCGGATCATGCTCCTTCGAAGGGAGTAGATCAGAAGATCGCGGCGAAGGGGAGGATGCGGATGGCTTCGCCCGGCGCCAGTTCCGTGACGCTCTCGGGCAGCTCCGCGAAACCGTCGGATTGCGTCAGCGAGGTGAGCAGGCCAGCCCCCTCGCGCGGGAATTTCTGGGCGACGAGGCCGGATTCGGTCTCAGCCAGCGTCACGCGCACATATTCGCGCCGGCCCTGCTTCTTGCGGTAGGCGAAGCCGCTGATGGCGGGGACGCGCAGCAGCGCCTCGGGCGCGGCGCCGGCGAGGCGCAGGGCGAGTGGCCGCACCAGATGCAGGAAGGTGACGACGGCGGCCACCGGATTGCCGGGCAGCCCCACCATGGGCACGCCATTCACCACGCCCATCGCGGCCGGGCGCCCCGGCTTCACGGCGAGGCGCCAGAAGACGAGCTTGCCCGCGCCCTCGATGGCAGCGCGGACGTGATCCTCCTCGCCGGTCGAGACACCGCCGGAGGTGACCAGCAAGTCCTGTGTCGCGGCGGCCTCTTCCAGCGCGCGCGCGGTGGCGTCGGCGCGGTCGGGCAGGATGCCGAGGTCGGTCACCTGCACGGGCAGGCGCGCCAGCATGGCCATCAGCGTGAAGCGGTTGCTGTCGAAGGTCTGCGCCGGGCCGAGGGCAGCGCCGGGTGAGGCGAGTTCATCGCCCGTGGAAAACACGCCCACGCGCAGCAAGGGGCGCACCGGCAGCGCGGCGAAGCCCAGCGCGGCGGCGAGGCCGAGTTCGGGCGCGCGCAGGCGGCGGCCCTCGGGCAGGGCCTCGCTGCCAGCAGCGACATCCTCGCCGGCGGGGCGGGCATTGGCGCCGCGCTTCAGGCCGGGCGGGAGCAGCAACGCGTCGCCCTCGAGCCGCGCATCCTCCTGCATCATCACCGTGTCCGCGCCCTCGGGCATGGGGGCACCGGTGAAGATGCGCGCGGCGGTGCCGGGCGTGACGGCCTGGCCCGCATGCCCGGCGGCGATGCGCCCGGCGAGCGTGAGGCGCGTCTCGCCCTGGGGCGCGAGGTCGGCATGGCGGAAGGCATAGCCATCCACCGCCGAGTTGAAGAAGGGCGGCAGCGGCGTTTGCGCCACCAGCGGCGCGGCCAGGACGCGGCCGAGTGCCGCGCGCAGCGGCACGGGCTCCACGCCCGGCAGCGGCGCCACGCGCTCCAGGATCAGCGCTTGCGCCTGCTCCACCGTGAGCAGCGGGCCGCCGAAGGCAAAGCAGTCATCGGAGAGCTGCGCCATGGGTCAGGGCCAGTCGATGGCGAGGCGCAGCGCGGCATCCGCGATGCTGGGAATGTCATCCAGATGCACCCAGCCAGGCGCGCCGGGCGGCGGCGCCACATCGCTCGCCACCAGGCCGATGCAGGGATCGCCCGGATGCAGCCAGGGCTTGCCGTTGGCGGCGCGATGGATCTCGATCTTCGGATGCGCCTCGCGCTTGAAACCCTCGACGAGGACAAGGTCCACCGGGGAGAGATGCGTCAGCAGTTCCGCCAGCCCCGGTTCCGGCGCGTCGCGATGCTCGGTCATCAGCGCCCAGCGTTTCGCGGAGGCCACCAGCACCTGCGCTGCGCCGGCCGCGCGATGCTCGAAGGAATCCTTGCCCGGCTTGTCCACGTCGAATTCATGATGCGCGTGCTTGAGGGTGGAGACGCGAAGCCCCCGCCCCCGCAATTCCGGAATGAGCCGGGTGAGCAGCGTGGTCTTGCCCGCGCCGCTCCATCCCGCAAGGCCGATGATGCGCATGGGGGCCTTTCAACCCCCCAGGCGCGGCGCGTCAAGCATGCGCGTCAGAAGCGATAGGCCACACCCGCCGTGATGGTCTGGAAGGTGGCGAAGTTGTAGGTCGTGTCATTGTCCACACCGCCGGTCAGCATGCGCCAGCCCAGCGTCGCCTGCCATTGCGGCGTCAGGTCGAAACCCGCGCGCAGGCCGAGATCCACCGCGCTGCCCTGGGAGGCGGCGAGGCCATCCACCTCGCCCATCAGGCTGAGGCGCGGGGCCACGCGCCAGTCGAAGCTCGCATGCAGCAGCGGCACGAAGCCCACATTGGAATCAGCGCGGGTGATGCCGTTCTGGCTGAGGCGGATTTCGGCATCGCGGATCAGGCCGGTGAGGCCGACGCGCAGGCGGAAATCGGGCGTCTGCACCAGCGTGTAGCGATAGGTCGCGTGCCAGGTGTCGAAGCGGTAATCGCCCGTGGTGCGGACACCCGGGGCGAAGGTGGTGTTGGCGAAGTTGGTGGGGCCCAGCAGCGTGCCCGAGCCCTCATTGCGCAGATACTGGTAGGCCACCAGGAAGCCATGCCGCTCCCACGGATCCCAGGCCAGCGTGGCGCGGAAGAAGGGCGAGACCGGGTCGCCCTGCAGCGCGTTCAGGTTGAATTGCGTGCCGGTGTTACCGGGGTTGCGGACCTGGTTCTTGGTCTGGAAGGTCGCGCCGGATTCGAGGTCGAGCCGCCAGGCCGAACGGTCCTGTGCGGCGGCGCCGAAGGAAACGAAAACGGCCATCGCCGGGGCGATGGCCGCGAGAATGCGAAAGCGCATGAGAACCCCCTAAGAAAGATGGAGGTCCTGTAACCCAGAACCTCCCTCCCGCGAAAGGGGTGCCGGCCTTACTCGGCCGGCTTCACGCAAGCCTTACTCCGCGGGCTTCACGCCCGACGGCGCCACGACCTGGCGGGCCTTGGCCATCTCTTCCTCGACCCAGAGGCCGTGGTGCTCCTTGGCCCAGTTCAGGTCCACCTCGCCCGAGCCCATCGCGTCGAAGGCGCCTTCCATGCCGACCGAGCCGATGTAGATGTGCGCGATCATCGCCGCCACCATCAGCACGGAGAGGATGGAGTGGATGATGTGCGCCAGCTGCATGTCGGCCACGCCGAACTCGCCCCAGAAGGGGAAGATCAGGAAGTAGCCCGAGGCGGCGACGATGCCGCCGCCCAGCACGGTGATCCAGAACACCATCTTCTGGCCGCCATTGAAGCGGCCCGCCTTGGGGTGCCCCTTGCCGATCAGGCCGCCGCCCATCTTGAACCACTCGATATCACGGCCGTTCGGGATGTTGTCCTTCACCCAGAGCAGCAGCATGACGACGATGCCGAGCGTGAAGGGGAAGGCCACGAAATTATGCGCGATCTTGCCCCAGAGCGAGACATTGGCGAAGGCATAGGGCCCGATGATCGGCAGCAGGATATGCCGGCCGAAGGTCAGGTTCAGGCCCGTCAGACCCAGCACGATGAAGGAGGAGGCGACCATCCAGTGGTTCGCGCGCTCCAGCAGGTTGAAGCGGCTGATGGTGCGGCCGGCCGGCCCGCCCTCGATCGTGATGCGGCCGCGCGTGGCGTAGAAGGCGATGAGGATCAGCGCCATGCCGCCCACCGCGATGCCGCCGACCCAGGCCAGCGTCACATTGTGGAAGTCGCGCCAGGCCTTGCCCTGCGGCTGGATCAGCACCTCGGAGCGCGGATCGGGGATCGAGGTGCGGCCCTCGACGCGGCCGCCCTGCAACAGGCGCTGCATCTCCATCTCTTCCGCACTCACCTGGCCGCGCGCCTGGCCGCCGGGGGCGGGCTGCGCGAAGACAGGGGCCGAAAGGGCCAGCAGAAGCACCAGGAAGGGTGCGAGAATGAGCCGTTTCATGTGCATTCCTCCGGGAGGTTGCGCCTCCCTTGAAAGACTTGGCCCCGGCTTTCGCCGGGGCCGTATTTGATCAGGTGGTGATGTTCTCGCGATAGGCGGTGCGCCAGCCCCAGGCGCCCGAGCCATAGCCGCGGCGCTGCACGCGCTCACGGTAGATGGTCGCGATCATCTCGCCATCGCCGGCCAGCAGCGCCTTGGTGGAGCACATCTCGGCGCAGAGCGGCAGCTTGCCCTCGGCCAGGCGGTTGCTGCCGTACTGCGTGTACTCCACGCGCGTGTTGTCCTGCTGCGGACCACCGGCGCAATAGGTGCACTTGTCCATCTTGCCGCGGCCGCCGAAGTTGCCGACGCGCGGATATTGCGGCGCGCCGAAGGGGCAGGCGTAGAAGCAATAGCCGCAGCCGATGCAGGTGTCCTTGTCGTGCAGCACCACGGCATCCGCCGTGGTGTAGAAGCACGAGGTCGGGCAGACGGCGGCGCAGGGCGCATCCGTGCAGTGCATGCAGGCCATGGAGATCGAGCGCTCGCCGGGCTTGCCGTCATTGATGGTGACGACGCGGCGGCGATTGATGCCCCAGGGCACCTCGTGCTCGTTCTTGCAGGCGGTGACGCAGGCGTTGCACTCGATGCAGCGATCCGCGTCGCACAGGAACTTCATGCGGGCCATGTCGTTTCTCCCTTAAGCCGCACGGATCTGGCAGATGGTGACCTTGGTTTCCTGCATGAAGGTCACCGGGTCATAGCCGTAGCTGGTCACGGCGTTCACCGACTCGCCGAGCACGATCGGGTCCGTGCCCTGCGGGTACTTGGAACGCTGGTCGGTGCCCTGGAACCAGCCGGCGAAGTGGAAGGGCATGAAGGCCACGCCCGGGCCCACGCGCTCCGTCACCAGCGCCTTCACGCGGGCACGGCTGTTGCTCTCGGGGCCCATGACCCAGACCCAGCTGCCGTCGCGGATGTTGCGGGCCGCGGCGTCGCGCGGGTTGATCTCCACGAACATGTCCTGCTGCAGCTCGGCCAGCCACTTGTTCGAGCGGGTCTCCTCGCCGCCGCCCTCATACTCCACCAGTCGGCCGGAGGTGAGGATGATCGGGAATTCCGCCGCCAGCTGCGGGCTGCGCGCCTGCACCGACTGGCCCAGATGCGGCAGGCGGAAGCCACGCCGGTCGGGGAGCGTCGGGAACTGGGCGATCAGGTCGTTGCGGGTGGTGTAGATCGGCTCACGGTGCACGGGGATCGGGTCGGGCAGGTTCCACGCATTGGCGCGGGCCTTGCCGTTGCCGAAGGGCGAGCAGCCATGCGCGATGGCGACGCGCTGGATGCCGCCCGAGAGGTCGGTCATCCAGGAGACGGCATCCTGGTTGGCGCCGCCCACCTGGGCGATGCTCGCCTTCTCGGCCGCCGTCAGCTCATCGAACCAGCCGAGGCGCTTCAGCACCGCCACGGTGAATTCGGGGTAGCCGTCCTGGATGTCGGAATCCTTGGACCAGCTGCCCTCGGCCAGCAGCGTCTGGCCGTTGCGCTCCAGGCCGAAGCGCGGGCGGAAGCTGCCGCCGCCATCCTTCACGGCGATGTTCGTGTTGTAGAGGATGTGGCTGCCCGGGTGGCGCATCTCCGGCGTGCCCCAGCAGGGCCAGGGCAGGCCGTAATAGTCGCCACGGATCTCGGCGGGCGCGTTCGCACCGGCGCGCAGCGTCACCAGGTCGAACTTGTCCTGGTGCTGCTGGTGCAGCTTGAGGCGCGCGGCGGAGATGCCCGAATAGCCCGTGCCCCAGGCGCCGCGGTTGATCTCGCCCAGGATGCTCTCGGCCGTGGGTTCGCCGTTCACGATCTCGTAGGGGCGGAACATTTCCTCCGCGATGCGGTAGGTCATGTTGCGCTTCGTCGCCGCGGCATCGAGCGACTTCGCGAGATCATAGATCACGCGGTAGTCGGTGCGGCTCTCGAAGATCGGGTCCACCACCTTCGAGCACCACTGCACCGAGCGGTTGGAGCTGGTGCGGCTGCCATTGCACTCGAACTGGGTCGCGATGGGCAGCAGGTAGGTGTTCTCGCGGCGGCCGGAGAGCACGGCGAAGGTCGTGGGATGCGGGTCGGCGACGACCAGCAGCTCCAGCGCCTCCAGGCCCTTCACCGCCTCGGGCATGCGGGTGACGGTGTTGCCGCCATGGCCGAAGACGATCATGCCCTTGGTGTTGTCGCGCTGCTGCACCTGATCCTTGGGCAGCAGGATCGCGTCGAAGTAGCGCGTGGTCGGGATGCCCGGGGTGTGCATCATCTGCGGCGTGTCGAAGCGCGCGCGCATGCTCTCGAAGGAGACGCCCCAGACGCGCGACCAGTGGCGCCAGGCATTCTCATCGATGCCGTAATAGGCCGGCAGCGTCGCCACATCGAGGCCGAAGTCCGACGCGCCCTGCACGTTGCAGTGGCCGCGGAAGATGTTGGCGCCCGTGCCTTCCTTGCCGACATTGCCGGTGGCCAGCAGCAGGATGGAGTAGGCGCGGACATTGGCCGTGCCGACCGTCTTCTGCGTGGCGCCCATGCACCAGATCAGCGTGGACGGCTTCTGCGTCGCGAACTTCTCGGCGACCGCGCGCAGCTGCGCACCCGGCACGCCGGTGACGCGCTCGACTTCCTGCGGCGTCCACTTCGCGACTTCCGCACGCACGTCTTCCATGCCGTGCACGCGCTGGCGGATGAACTCCTTGTCCTCCCAGCCATTCTGGAAGATGTGCCAGAGCATGCCCCAGATGATGGGGATGTCGGTGCCCGGGCGGATGCGGACATAGTCCGTCGCGTGGGCGGCCGTGCGGGTGTAGCGCGGATCGATGACGATCAGGTTGGCGCGGTTCGTCTCCTTGCCGGACAGCACGTGCTGCAGCGAGACGGGGTGCGCTTCCGCCGGGTTCCCGCCCATGATGATCATGGTCTTGGAATTGCGGATGTCGTTGTAGGAGTTGGTCTGCGCGCCGTAGCCCCAGGTGTTGGCCACACCCGCCACCGTGGTCGAGTGGCAGATGCGGGCCTGGTGGTCCACGCTGTTCGTGCCCCAGAAGGCGGCGAACTTGCGGTACAGATAGGCGCCCTCATTGGAGAACTTGGCGCTGCCGAGCAGGAAGACGGAGTCGGGGCCGGACTTCTGCCGGATCTCCATCATCTTCTCGCCGATCTCGGACATCGCGGCGTCCCAGCTCATGCGCTGCCACTGGCCGCCCACGAGCTTCATCGGGAACTTGATGCGGCGGTCGCCATGCACGAGCTCACGCACCGAGGCGCCCTTGGCGCAATGCGTGCCGCGGTTGATCGGCGATTCCCAGGCCGGCTCCTGGCCGACCCAGACGCCGTTCTGCACTTCGGCGACGACCGTGCAGCCGACGGAGCAATGCGTGCAGATGTTCTTGACGCGGGTGACCGGCTGTTCGTGGTTGATCACGCCGGTGGCGGCACCGGCCGCCTCGGCCATGCGGGGCGCGATGCCGGCGAGCGCGGCCACACCGGCACCGGCGAGGCCGGCCTGCTTGAGGAAGCCGCGGCGGTCGAGGCCGCCGGCGGAAAGGCCCTGATAGGCGGAGGCGAGGCGCTGCTTGGCGCGGACCCCGTCGGAGCGCTTGATGAGCATGGTGAACGTCTCTCCCGGGCTCAGGTTTCGTAACGGTTGGTGCGGTAGAAGGCCTGCACCGAAGGCGAGTTCGGCTGGTAGCGCGCGGCGGTGCGGGTCGCGGCGTTTTCCTTGCGGGCGTCGCGCGCCGGCACGGAATCGGCGCGCTGCGCGAGCGCCGGCGTCACGGCCGCCGCCGCGGCGGCGGTGCCGAAGCCCAAGGTCTTGAGGAACCCACGGCGCTTGCCGGCCGTCTCCTGATCATTCGCCATGGCGATTTCCCTCTCCCTTCGAAGAAACGTCAGGCCGGCAGCTCGGCCGCGGCCAATTCCACATCCATCAGCGCGCGCCCCAGTTCGCCGACGGGCCGGTAGAACACCGCCGCCTGGGCCGCGCAGAGATCGCTGAAGCAGCGCATCGCCCAGGGGCGGATATGCCGCTGGAACATCGCATCGGCCTCCTCCGGGACGCCGCCACGGAGCAGGCCCGCCATCACCTCGCAGAGGAAGGCGATGTGGTCCTCGGGCTCATGCACCCCGGCGGAGCGGGCGATGCCCAGCCGCTTGAGGTCCGAGCGCAGCTCGGCGAGCGGGCGCTCATGCAGGAAGCCCGTCAGGTAGTAGGAGGCATAGGGCAGCAGCTCGCCGCGCCCGAGGCCGATGAAGAGGTCGTGATACTCGCGCTCCAGCGCCTCGGGCTTCGCCACGCGGGCGGCGGCGGCAAGCTGGCCCAGCGCGCGGCCGATCGGCGAATCATCCGCCGGGATGGCGGTGAGGCGGGCGAGCAAGGCGGGGTCGGGCACGTCGCTCAGCAGGTGGCCGAGCAGGGCGTAAAGATTGGCGCGCCCCTCGCGCAGCGGATCGGCCGCCTGGGTGGGGGTGGGCCAGAGATCCGGGCGCAGGGCGTGACGGGAGATGCCGGTGGCGGCCTCGATCTCGGGCACGCGCTCGGCGGGCACACCCTGTTGTTTCCACAGGAAAACCGTGCGGCGGGCGACGTTGAGGGCCGCCTGGAAGGCTTCCATGCCTCCAGCCGCGGTGATGGCGGCGTCAAGCCCGCCTGTCTGCGTTCCCCGGTCCATTGACATGACAGTGCAGAAATCTTGCACCGGCGTCAACCGGGACGGGGAAAAGGTGGCGCAATTTCAAGGACTTATTTGAGAATGAGAAGCATTCGCAAATTTGTCGCCCGCAAAGCTGGGCTTTCAGGCCGGCAAGGCGCCGCCATGGCGCCGCCGGGGCGGCGGCGGCGGCTCCTCCAGGACCGGTGCGGGGGCCGGAAGGGGCGTGTCGCTGAGCCGGATGGGGCTCGGAATCGACATGTCGTCCGTGTCATCCGGAGCGGACGGCGCTTCCACGAGGTGAGAATCCTCGTCCGGCACGGGATCACCTTCCGACGGCGGCAACCCGGCCTCAGCCAGCGCCACGGGGTCCGGCACCTTCTCCTCCTCCGGCTCCATCTCGCCGATGGCCTGGTTCACCAGCTTGCGCAGCGCCTCGCCGGTTTCGGCCAGCACATTGCTGAAGCCATGCGGCAGCCCGCCGGGCGTGTTGAAATCCCAGGCATAGTCGAGCGGACTCATGTAGTCGCGGATCAAGGGGTCCGCGAGCCAGGCCTTGCGCAGCGCCGCCGTGCGCAGCGCCTGCGGCACGCCGGGCTTGAGAAAGACGGTGAAATCGCTGCTCGCGTCCAGGCTTTCGATGGGCGGCAGGGTCGAGATGTCGAATTCCGGCTCGGGTGGCGGGGCTTCGGCCACCGGCTCGGGCTTGGGTTCGGGCTGGGGTTCCGGCTTGGCCTCGACCACCGGCTCCGGCGGCGGCTCCGGCACCTCCTCGCCGCGCTTGCGGCGGGACCAGCGGCTGAGGAAGCCGAGCTTCTCCGCCTCCTCCGCCATCACACGCGCCCCTTCCGGCCCAGCGAATCGATATCCTGCCGGTCCCGCTTGCGCTTGTGGAATTCGCGCTCGACGTGATGGGTGGCGACGAAGATGGCCAGCAGCACGGCGAGGCCGGGCGGCAGGGGCAGGGCCTCGATCAGGTCCGAGGGGCCTTCGGTGTAGATCTCGGCCTCGCCGGGATCCACCGTCACGGCCTGGATGGACATGCCCTCGGGCGTGTCGCGCAGCACCACCCAGATGCGCGGCTCGGCGGCTTCCAGATTGTCCTTGTAGTTGGGCGTGTCGGTGCGATGGAGATGGACCTCGGCCGTGCCGGCGAAGAAGACCTCGCGGCCGTTCTCCTCACGCAGCTTGGTCCAGGCGGGGACGGGCGGCGCCTCCTCCAGCACGGCCAGCGCGCGCCAGACATGGGACTGCCAGATGGTCACGCCCGGCCGTCGTTCGGCCAGGATGGCGACGGGGATCGTCAGTTCGGGGGGCAAGGTTTCGGCCGAATCGCTCATGCCGCCCTCTCCGCTTCCACGAGCGGCAGGCCGCTCACCAGGTTCTGCGGCTTCATCCGCACGCGCTGCGCCGCGTCCATGGCGAGCGCCAGATAGACCGGCCTTCCCTGCGCGCGCTTCACCACCCGCGTCGGATCCTCGAATTCCAGCACGCCAAGCCAGAGGATGCGCGCCAGGTCCGCCTGCTTCACCTTCTTGCCGTCCCAGAGCGCATTGGCGATGCGCGTCGCCTCCGCATCCAGGCCCACATGCCAGGTCCAGTTGCGGTCCTCGATGACGGGCACGGGCTTGATGCGCACCGTCTCGCCGAACATGTGGCGGGTGAAGCGCTCCAGCGCGCGGGCCAGGCCGAACTGGCCCTGGCGGGATTCGGCGATGTCCAGCGCCATGTCATGCGCGTCGGAGCGCGCCTTGTAGCCCGGCGCATTCTCCTCGCTCAGCACGTCCAGCTCCACCTCGCGCGGCGGTGCGCCGGCCTCGGTCAGCAGGCGGCCCAGCGCGCCGAGGTCGCCATCGGCGTGGCGCGCATCCACCACCTCCTCATCGGCGAGCAGCGTCGCACCCTGCGTGATGGCGGCGCGCTGGGTGCGGAAGAGGCATTCGGCGGCGCGGAGCGTGAAGGCGTCGCCCTCGCCCTCCATCGCCGCGCGGGCGACAAGGTGGGTGAGCATCTGCAGGAACAGCGGCGGGATGCCACCGACATTGCCCCGGAAGAGCTTGAGCCAGGCGGCCTCCAGCGTGGGCTCGGCCGCCACCTTGTCGCGGAAGCCGAGAAAGACCTCCCAGTTCTCGGCGGCGTCCGGGTCGGCCAGGCCGGCCACCTCCACCGCCGCCAGCGGGTTGTCCATGAGGCGCGCATGCAGGGCGCGCTCGGCGTCACAGGCCTCTTCCGGGGGCACCAGTTCGGGCCGGGCCAGGAAGGCGCGCCAGAGGTCGGGCGTGGCGCGCATGCGCCCCTCCGCGTCCAGGTCGCAGAGGTGGTGGCCGGAGGCGACCCAGAAATCACCGGGGGAGAGCAGGGTCATGGCCCATCCTTGAAAGAACCCGCCTTGATGAGGGCGGTGAGGTCGGGGGAATCGGGCGGCGTCTCCTCCTCGACCTGGGAGATGGCGAAGACAGGCAGGGCGCCGAAATCATGGTGCGGCGTCTCGCGCCGATGGAGCGTGCGGAAGGCCTCGCGCACCTCGCCGCCCGCGTCATGGCTGCGATGGAGCGCGAAGACGGTGCCGGGCGGCTGGTCGCAGAGGGATTCGGCGAAGGCCAGCTCCTCGGCCGCCGCCGCGCGGGCGGCGTCGCGGTCGGGCGCGCCATGCTCGGCCTGGATATGCGCGGCGAGGGCTTCCAGCACCTCGGCCCGGGCCTCGGGCGTGATCTCGGCCACCTCCACCAGGGTGGACCAGCCGAAGCTGGAAAGGCCCAGGAAGCCGCTGCGAAAGGCCTGCTGCCGCTTGCCGGCGAGGCTGTCCGGCGCGTCATCCCAAAACTGGAAGCCGCCGGGGACGGCCCATTCGCCGGGTTCGGCCGCCACAGGGAAGATCAGCGTGTCGGAGGGGTCGAGGCGGATCGTCCTCAAGAGAGTGGCCATGTCTCGCGCCCTTCGTCTTCTCCCTTGGCGCGGTGGATCACCAGCGCGCCCGTATTGGGGTCGATGCCGCGCTTCACGCCCTTCTGGCCGGCCGCTTCCTCCAGCCGGGCCAGGTATTTCTCGGCCACGCGGCGCGGGCCGCGGGCGTTCCACTCATCCATGTTCGCCATGAGGTGGCGCGCCCAGGCCTCGGTCACGCCGGCCGGCGTCAGATCCTCGAAACCTTCCTCGACCAGCGAGGTCTCGCCCGGCCGGTCACCGGGGGTGACGGAATCCGGCCAGGCGAGGCGGAGTTCGAAGCCCACCACCATCCATTCGGGGATTTCGTCCTCGGTCGCGCCCTCGGGCAGGGCAAGCCGCATCTCGCCCACCACGCCGCCATTCACGGCCAGCGTCCCCGGCCAGCGCCAGGTGACCGGCAGTTCGGGCGGGGCGATGGCGGAAAGCGTGTCGGCCAGGGCATTGGCGGCGGCCAGATAGGCGAGGCGCGCCTGGCCCAGAGGGCGGTCGGGCTCCAGCACCACCGCGGCCTCGGCGCGGTTCAGCGCCCGCACCCAGACCAGCGTGCCCGCCCCGCTGGCGATGGGCGAGGCGCCCTCGGGCGCCAGCTCCACCGCGCGGGCCATGGCATCCCCGCCCTCGCGCAGCATCACCGGCGCGAAAAGGCTGGGCAGAGGCGGCAAGGTGTCGCCGGTGTGCACGCTGGGAGTCCCCTCTCTTTCCTGACTGGCGTGTAAGGATATAAGCGCGCGCAACGCCGCCGGGAAGGAAGCCCACCCCCATGACTGCATCGCGCATCGCCTTCGTCTGCTCCTGCGAGGACACGATGGCGCTGGATGGCAAGGCCCTGGCCAAGGGTTGCGCCGCCCAGGGCGCGGAACTGCGGACGGCGGAGCATCTCTGCCGCAGCCAGATGGACCGCTTCCTCAAGGCCCTGGGCGAGAACCGCCCCGTCACCGTGGCCTGCACGCAGGAGGCGCCGCTCTTCACCCAGGAGGCGGAGGAGGTCGGCTTCGACGCCCCGCTGGATTTCGTGAATCTCCGCGAGCATGCGGGCTGGAGCAGCGAGGGCGAGCAGGCCGGGCCGAAGATGGCGGGGCTCCTGGCCGCCGCCGCGCAGCCGCTGCCGGGCATCTCGCTCGTCTCCATGACCAGCCAGGGCATCGCGCTCATCCTGGGGCGGGACGCCGTGGCGCTGGAGGCGGCGCGCGCGCTCTCCGACAAGCTCGACATCACCGTGCTGCTGACCGGCGAGGAGCCGGTGACGCCCGCCCGCCGCGTGGAATTCCCCGTCCTGCGCGGGCGTGCGCGCTCGGCCACCGGGCATCTGGGCGATTTCACCGTGGTGGTGGATGACACTTCGGCCGCATCGCCCGCCTCGCGCGCCACCTATCTCTGGGGCGAGGGGAAGAACGGCACGCAAAGCCGCTGCGACGTGATCCTGGACCTCTCGGGCCGCCCCGCGCTGTTCCATGAAACGCGGCAGGGCTATCTGCGCGCCGACCCGGCCGACCCTGTCGCTGTCGCCAAGGCCATGGCGGCGGCGGGCGAGCTGGTCGGCACCTTCGACAAGCCGCGCTTCGTGAATTTCGAGCAGGGGCTCTGCGCCCATAACCGCAACAAGAAGACCGGCTGCACGCGCTGCCTCGATCTCTGCCCGACCGGCGCCATCACGCCGTCCGGGAAGGATTGGGTGAATGTCTCCAACGAGATCTGCGCGGGTTGCGGCGCCTGCGCGGCCGTCTGCCCGACCGGCGCGATCCAATACGCGCTGCCGCCGGCCGATGCGCTGGCGCGGCGCATCCGCGCCATGCTGCTGGGCTTCGCCGAGGCGGGCGGGCGCGACCCCATCCTGCTGATCCATGACGACGCGCATGGCGAGGCGCTGATTGATGCCCTCGCCCGCCATGGCGACGGGTTGCCTGCCCGCGTGCTGCCCATCCGCGTGAATGAGGTGAGCCAGCTCGATCTCTCGCTGCTGGCCGGCGCCTTTGCCTGGGGCGCGGCCGGCCTGCGCCTGCTGATGCCCGCCCGGCGCGGCCACGGCACCGAGGGCGTGTTCCGCAACCTCGACTACCTGAACGCGGCCCTCGAAGGCCTGGGCCTGGGCGCCCGCGCCGCCGCGATCGAGACGGATGATCCCTTCACCCTGGGCGAGGCGCTCTCCGCGCTCAAGCCGCTGCGCACCAGCTGGACGCCGGAGAGCTTCCTGCCCATGGGCGCCCCGCGCGAGGTGATGCGCCAGGCCTTCCGCGCCCTGCATGGCGCGAGTGGCGCCACCGCCACGCAGGTCGCGATGCCGGAGAAGGCGCCCTTCGGCCTGGCCCGCGTGGATACCGAGGGCTGCACCCTCTGCCTCTCCTGCACCATGGTCTGCCCGACCTCGGCGCTCACCGCCAATCCGGACACGCCGCAGCTCCGCTTCCTGGAGGATGCCTGCGTGCAATGCGGCCTCTGCGCTGTGACCTGCCCGGAGAAGGTGATCACGCTGGAGCCGCGCCTCAACTTCGCGCCCGAGGCCGCGCGGCCGGTGGTGGTGAAGGAAGAGCCGCCGGCGGAATGCCCCTCCTGTGGCAAGCTGTTCGGCATGAAGTCGAGCGTCGAGCGGGTGAAGGCGAAGCTCGTCGCCTCCGGCCATTGGATGTTCCAGGACCCCGCGCGCCTCGCCATGCTCGACCTCTGCGAGGATTGCCGCGTGACCGCGGCGACCAATGCCGCGCTCGACCCCTATGCCACCACCGAGCGGCCCAAGACCAAGACGACCGAGGATTACTTGCGCGAGGCGGAGCGGGCGAAGAAGCTGAACTGATCGGCCACACGGGAGGAAACCTGATGACGCTGCGCCGCCGCCCCTTGCTCGCCGCGCCCGCCCTGCTGGCGGCGACACCTGCTTTGGCCCAGGCCCCCGCGCCCGCCGCCGTGCCGCAGGCGCCGGGCTGGTTCCGCTTCCGCGTCGGCGGCTTCACCGTCACCACCATCTCGGACGGCTTCGCCCGCCGCAACATCGAGGGGCTGGTGCTGAACGCGCCGGCTGACGCGGTGCGCGCCGTGCTCGCGGAATCCTTCCTGCCGACGGACCACTATATCGGCCCCTACAACGTGACCTTCGTGGACACCGGCCGGCTGCTCATCGCCTTCGATGCCGGCACGGGCGGGCAGCTCACCCCCACCGCCGGACGGCTTTCCGCCAACATGGCGGCGGCGGGGCTCGATCCGGCGCGCGTCGGCCTCGTCATCGTCACCCATTGCCACCAGGACCACATCCATGGCCTGACCACGGCCGAGGGCGCGGCCGCCTTCCCCAATGCCGAAATCGCCGTCGCCGCCGAGGAATTCGGCTGGTGGAGCGATGCGGGGAATGAGAGCCGCAGCCCGCAGGGGCAGCGGGTGAACTTTGCCAATGTCGCGCGGCGCTTCGCCCCCTATCAGGGCCGCATCCGCCGCTTCGCGCCCGGCTCCGAGGTGACGCCCGGCATCACCAGCGTGCCGGCCTTCGGCCATTCGCCGGGGCACACCGTGTTCCGCGTCAGCGACAACAACGAGCAGTTCCTGGTGCTGGCCGACATCACCCACCGGCCGGAGCTGTTCGCCCGCCGCCCGGATTACATCTCGCTCTTCGATTTCGACGGTGCGGCGGCCGGGGCCAGCCGGCGGCGCATCCTGGACATGGCGGCGACGGACCGCATCCGCGTCACCGGCTACCACTTCCCCTTCCCGGCCACCGGGCATCTGGCGCGCGAGGGCGACGGGTATCGGTTCTACCGCGACGCCTGGGGCTGAGACCTCTCAGTCGAAGGCCAAGGTGAGCCGGTTGAGCCCGCCTTCCGAGCGATACTCCCGCGCGGTGGTATAGGCCGTGACCAACCCCAGGCCGAGGCCGCCGGCTTCCGCCGCCTCCAGCGAGGAGGCCGGCGCGGCGGGCGCCAGCGCCGTCAGGTCGAAGGGCTCGGCGTCATCCTCCACCGTCACCCGCAGCGGCGCATCCTCGATGCGGACCGTGACGGCGATGCCCGCGCCCGCAGCCGGGCGCGCATGCATCACGAGGTTGGCCACCACCTCCTCCAGGCAGAGCTGGATGGCGTAGGTCTGGCGATCGCTCAGCCCGAGGCCGGGCGCCTCAGCCTCCACCCAGGCGGCGAGGCGCGGCATCTCCGCGACCTCCGCACTGAGCTGGACCTCGCGTATCATCATGCCGCCTGGGCCTGGGCCTCCGCCTCGGCCAGATCATGCACGACCGGGATCAAGGTGGTTGTGCCGCTGGTCACCAGCACTTCCTCGACGAGCGGGATGGGCCGGTACAGCACCATGCGGCCAGCTTTGCTGCGCATGGACTTGGCCCCCATGATGAGCGTCCGCAGACCCATGGAGGCGAGGAACTCCACCTCGCCCAGATCCACCACCACGGCCCGGTTGGCGGCGGCGACGGCGGCGAACTGCACGTCGATCTTCATCGCGCCGGTGATGTCCAGCCGGCCCTTGAGCCGGATCACCGCGACGCCGGAGGACAATTGCTCGAAACGGATATCCACGCCAAATCCCCATGCTGGTCCATCACGCCCATAGAAGCAGGCCGGCCGCTTGGGGAGTGACAGTTTTGTGGCAGGCGGCTCAGCCGAGACTGAGCAGCACCAGCATCACCGTGCCGATGGCGATGCGGTACCAGCCGAAGGGCGTGAAGCCGATGCGGCCGATCACCGCCAGCACGGCACGCACCGTGATCAAGGCCACGACGAAGGCGGTGACGAAGCCGATGCCGATCTGGCCGAGGCCTTCCAGCGAGAGCTCGTTGCGCGCCTTCAGCAGCGAATAGGCGGCGGCCGCGAGCATGGTCGGGATCGCCAGGATGAAGCTGAACTCGGCCGCCGTCTTGCGGTCCACGCCACACAGCAGCGCGGTGATGATGGTGGCGCCCGAGCGCGAGGTGCCCGGGATCATCGCCAGCGCCTGGCCGAAACCGATGAGGATGGCGGCGAGCGGCCCGATTTCCGGCACGGAGCGGATGGTGGGCACGCGGATGGTGCGTTCGATCAGGATGATCGCGATGCCGCCGAGGATGAGCGCGACACTCACCACCCAGGGGTTGAAGAGCAGCGCCGTGATGGTGCCGTGCAGCGTCGCGCCGATCACCATGGCGGGCAGGAAGGCCAGCGCGATGTTGACCGCGAAATAGCGCTCGGGCGTGCGCGGCTTCCACATGCCGAGCGCCACACCGAGCAGCTTGCGCCAGAAGACGACGATGACGGCAAGGATGGCGCCGAGCTGGATCGAGATCTCGAAGACCTTGCCGGGCGGCCCCTGGAAGTTCAGCAGCTCCCCCAGCAGGATCAGGTGGCCGGTGGAGGAGATGGGGAGGAACTCGGTCAGCCCCTCCACCACGCCCATCAGGAAGGCGTCGAACATCAGCGGGTCTCCTGCTCGGCCAGCACCATGTCGTCGCGGTGGATCAGCTCGTCGCGGCCGCGCCAGCCGAGGATGTCCTCGATCTCGGCGCTGCGATGGCCGGCGATGCGCACCGCATCCGCCGCGTCATAGGCGGAGAGGCCGCGCGCCAGTTCGCGCCCCGTCTCGTCCTGCACGCTGAGCGGATCGCCGCGCGAGAAATCGCCCGTCACCGCGCGCACACCGGCCGGCAGGAGCGAGCCGCCGCGCTTCAATGCGCGCGCGGCACCCGCATCCACCACGAGCACGCCCTGCGGCTGCAGGCTGCCACCGATCCAGCGCTTGCGCGCCGTGCGCCCCTCCGGCGAGGCGAGGAACCAGGTGCAGCGCTCGCCTTCCGAAAGCCGCTTCAGCGGGTGCGGCGCATGGCCCATCGCAATCGCCATCGCGCACCCGGCGCCGGTCGCGATGCGGGCCGCGATCAGCTTGGTGCGCATGCCGCCGGAGGAATAGCCGGGCGGCGGCTCGCCCCCCATGGCCATGATCTCATCCGTCAGGCGCTCCACCACGGGCAGGTGCTGGGCGGCGGGGTCGCGGCGAGGGTCGGCGGTGTAGAGGCCGTCAATGTCGGAAAACAGGATCAGCGCATCGGCCGAGATCATCTCGGCCACGCGGGCGGCCAGGCGGTCATTGTCGCCAAAGCGGATCTCGGCGGTCGCCACCGTGTCATTCTCGTTGATCACCGGCACGCAGCCGAGTTCGGCCAGCGTGGCCAGCGTGGCGCGGGCATTGAGGTAGCGGCGCCGGTCCTCGCTATCCTCCAGCGTCAGCAGCAATTGCGCGGCGCGCAGCCCCTGGCCGGCCAGCGCCTGCTCCCAGGCGCCGGCGAGGCGGATCTGGCCCACGGCGGCGGCGGCCTGCTTCTCCTCGAGCTTCAGCGTCTTGCGCGTCAGGCCCAGCGTGCCCCGCGCCAGCGCCACGGCGCCGGAGGAGACGACCACCACCTCCGTGCCCCGCGCGCGGAAGGCGGCGATGTCGGCGGCCACCGATTCGAGCCAGGCGCGGCGCGGCTCCGCCTGCTCGACGAGGAGGGCGGAGCCGATCTTCACGACGATGCGTCGGGCGGTGAGCAAGGGCGACATGGCGCGTTTCTCTGCGGCTTTTGCGGCGGTGCGTCCAGCCTCCCCGGCCTGCGGGTCTGCCCAGCGAAATCCACTCGACACAACCGGGGCGTGTTCGCATCATCGGGCATGCGCGCCGTCCTGCCCATCCTGCTCCTCGCCCTGGTGGGCTGTGGCAGCAATTCCCCCTTCGCCGGCTTCCTGCCCAGCGGCGAGCCCGACCGCATGGCCATCGCCGAGATCGAAAGCGCCGAGGCGCAGGAAACCGGGGAGGTACTGCGCATGGCGCTGGGCCGGCGGCAGGCCAGCGCGGTGCTCATCCAGCAACAGGGCACGCGGCGGATGTGGCGCGCCCCGGGTGGCGTGGTGGTGGCGACGGATGGGGCGCGGGTGGTCGGCACCGCCGGGCTGCCGCAAATGGTCATGGCCACGCGCTTCGACGGACCGGACCCGCTGAGCGATCCGCGCGCCCTGCTGACCCGCACCGCCGAGACGCGGCGCCTGGTGGATGTCTCCGGCGCCTCGCGCGACCCCTCCACCATGCGCTTCGGCCTCGCCTTCGATTGCCGCCTGCGCGCGGCCGAGACGGAGGATGGCTACATCCTGATCGAGGAGCGCTGCCGCGTGCCCGGCCTCTCCCCTGTGGTGAACCGCTTCTGGGCGGAGCGCGAAAGCGGCGCGGTGGGCTATGCCGAGCAGTGGATCGGCCCCGGGATCGGCCCGCTCGCGCTCGATTTCCAGCCGGCCGAATGATCGTGCTTTTTTCGCCGCCCGCCTTGCGGTAAAATCGGCCCGTCGCCTCGGGGGAGGCGGCTTTGGGGGTTTTCATCGTGTCGAGCGTCTTCCAGGCCAGCGGTCGGCGCTGGTTGGGGTTGGTCGCGCTGTCCGCGCTCGCGGGCTGCGGCACCTCGCGCGCGCCCAGGCCCTCCGGCGTGCCGGGCTTCGGACCGGATGTGCAGCTCTCCTGCGTGCCCTATGCGCGCGCGCGCTCGGGCATCGAGCTGCGCGGCGATGCCTGGCAATGGTGGGATGCGGCGGCCGGGCGCTATACCCGCGCAAGGCGCCCCGCGCCGGGCAGCGTGCTGGTCATGGCCCGCACGCGGCGGCTGCCCACGGGGCATGTGGCCGTGGTGTCGCGCGTCGTCTCCGCCCGCGAAATCCGGGTGGACCATGCGAATTGGGCGAGCGGTTCGGCGCGCGGCCGCGTCGCGCAGGACCAGCCGGTGATCGACGTTTCAGCGAACAATGACTGGACGCAGATCCGCGTCTGGTATCCGAACATCAACGACTACGGAAACACCGTCTTCGCCGCGCACGGCTTCATCCTGCCCAGGATGCAGATGGCCGGGCGCTGAGCGGGATCACCAAACGGGGGAAGGTCCAGGAAACCGGGTTTCCTGGTGGGTGAGTGCGAGAGGGCAAAGCCCTCTCGCACCCATCAGCCAAGGCCTCAGGCGGCCTTCGCCATCTCGCGCAGCACGTAGTTCAGGATGCCGCCATTGCGGTAGTATTCCACCTCGTCGGCGGTATCCACGCGGCACAGCACCTGCGTCTTCACCACGCTGCCATCGGCGCGGGTGATCACCACGTCCAGCATCATCCGCGGCTTCAGGTTCTCGATGCCGAGGATGTCCACCTTCTCATCGCCCTTGAGGCCGAGGGTCTGGCGGTTCTCGCCCTCCTTGAAGACCAGCGGCAGCACGCCCATGCCCACCAGGTTGGAGCGGTGGATGCGCTCGAAGCTCTCGGCGATCACGGCCTTCACGCCCAGCAGGAAGGTGCCCTTGGCCGCCCAGTCGCGGGAGGAGCCGGTGCCGTATTCCTTGCCGCCGAAGACCACCAGCGGCACGCCCTCCGCCTTGTAGCGCATGGCCACGTCATAGATCGGCGCAACATCACCCGAGGGGTAGTGCTTGCTGATGCCGCCCTCGATGCCGGGCACCATCTCGTTCTTGATGCGGATATTGGCGAAGGTGCCGCGCATCATGACCTGGTGGTTGCCGCGGCGGGCGCCGTAGCTGTTGAAGTCGGCCGGGCGGACCTGATGCTCCAGCAGGTATTCACCGGCCGGGCTGGTCTTGCGGATATTGCCGGCGGGCGAGATGTGGTCGGTCGTGATGCTGTCACCCAGCAGGCCCAGCACGCGCGCGCCCTGCACGGAGGCGAGCGGCTTCACCTCCATCGTCATGCCCTCGAAATAGGGCGGGTTCTGCACATAGGTGGAGCCGGCATTCCAGCGATAGGTGTCGCTGCCCGCATCCACCTTGATGGCCTGCCACTGCTTCGGACCCTTGAAGACGTCCGAGTAGCGGGACATGAACATCTTGCGCGTCAGCACGTCATGGACGGTGGCGTTCACCTCTTCCTGCGTCGGCCAGATATCGGCCAGCATGACGGGCTTGCCGTCGCTGCCGATGCCGATCGCATCCTTGCCCATGTCGAGCTTCACCGTGCCGGCCAGCGCGTAAGCCACGACGAGCGGCGGCGAGGCGAGGTAGTTCGCGCGCACATTGGCGTGCACGCGGCCCTCGAAGTTGCGGTTGCCCGAGAGCACGCCGGCGACCACCAGCTTGTTCTCCTCGATGGCGTCCACCATGGCGTCCGGCAGCGGGCCGGAATTGCCGATGCAGGTGGTGCAGCCATAGCCCACCGTCTGGAAGCCGATGGCGTCGAGGTCGGCGGTCAGGCCCGAGGCATCCAGGTAATCCGTCACGACCTGCGAGCCAGGGGCGAGCGAGGTCTTCACCCAGGGCTTCGGCTTCAGCCCCTTGGCGCGCGCCTTGCGGGCCACGAGGCCGGCGGCCACCAGCACATAGGGGTTGGAGGTGTTGGTGCAGGAGGTGATGGCGGCGATCACCACATCGCCATGGCCGAGATCGAAATTGGCGTCCGCCACCTTCACGCGCTTGTTCGCCTCATCGCCCGGCACGCCCATGGCGCCGGCGGCGAGGTCCTTGGCGAAGGAGGCGCCGACATTGACCAGCGCCACGCGGTCCTGCGGGCGCTTCGGGCCGGCCATGGAGGGCTCGACGGTGGAGAGATCGAGCTCGAGCGTGTCGGTGAAGACGGGGTCGGGCGTGTTCTCGTCGCGGAACATGCCCTGCGCCTTGCAGTATTCGCGAACGAGCTTGATGCGGTGCTCATCCCGGCCCGAAAGCGTGAGGTAGCCCAGCGTCATCTCATCCACGGGGAAGAAGCCGCAGGTCGCGCCGTATTCGGGGGCCATGTTCGCGATGGTCGCGCGGTCGGCCAGCGGCATATGCGCCAGGCCGGGGCCGAAGAACTCCACGAACTTGCCGACGACGCCCTTCTTGCGGAGCATCTGCGTCACCGTCAGCACCATGTCGGTGGCGGTCACACCTTCCTTCAGCTTGCCGGAGAGCTTGAAGCCGATCACGTCGGGGATGAGCATGGCGATGGGCTGGCCGAGCATCGCGGCCTCGGCCTCGATGCCGCCCACACCCCAGCCCAGCACGCCCAGGCCGTTGATCATCGTCGTGTGGCTGTCCGTGCCGTAGCAACTGTCGGGATAGACATAGGTCTCGCCGGCCACCGTGTTGGTCCAGACCACCTGGCCCAGATATTCCAGGTTCACCTGGTGGCAGATGCCGGTGCCGGGCGGCACGACGCGGAAATTGTTGAAGGCCTCCTGGCCCCAGCGCAGGAACTCATAGCGCTCGCCATTGCGCTCGAACTCGATGTCCACGTTCTTCTGCAGCGCGGAGGCGGAGCCTGAGACATCCACCATCACCGAGTGGTCGATGACGAGATCGACGGGCACCAGCGGGTTCACCTTGCGCGGGTCACCGCCCAGGTTCAGCAGCGCGTCGCGCATGGCGGCCAGGTCCACCACGGCGGGGACGCCGGTGAAATCCTGCAGCAGGATGCGCGCGGGCTTGAACGGGACTTCCTTCTCGGAATGGCCGGCCTGCACCCATTCGGCGATGGCCTTGGCGTCGTCCACCGTGTAGCTGCGGCCATTCTCGAAGCGCAGCACATTCTCCAGCAGCACCTTCAGCGAGAAGGGCAGGCGCGAGATGTCGCCGATCTGCTTGGCCGCCTCGGGCAGGCTGAAATAGTGGTAGGTCTTGCCATCCACCGTGAGCTGACGCGCCGCCTTGAGGGTGTCGGTCCCGTTCATTGTCTTCTTCCTCACTCTTGCGCCGCGCTTTTAAGCATGGCCTTGTTGAGAGGTCCATGGAGGCCGCCCTGCTGCAAGCGCGAGAATTGGCCTGTTGGCGGGCGGAACGATTGGTCTTCGCCGGGTTGTCCTTCGAGGTTTCCCCGGGCGAGGCCCTGCTGCTGACCGGGGCGAATGGCGCGGGCAAGTCCTCCCTGCTGCGGTTGCTCGCGGGATTGATTCCGGCGGCGGAAGGAACTCTGACCTGGGAGGGCGAGGATTGCCTGGCCGATCCGGCGGCGCATGGCGCGCGGCTGCGCTATATCGGCCACCAGGACGCGCTGAAGCCGGCGCTGACCGCGCGCGAGAACCTCTCCTTCTTCGCGCGCCTCTGGGGCGGGGATGTGGCGGCGGCACTGGCCGCGCTGGAGCTGACGCCGCTGGCCGATCTGCCGGCGCGGGTGCTTTCGTCGGGGCAGAAGCGGCGGCTGGCGCTGGCGCGGCTGGCACTCGCCCCCGCCCGGCTCTGGCTGCTGGACGAGCCCTCGGTCGGGCTGGATGCGGCGTCAGTGGAGCGCCTCGCCCCACTCTTCGCCGCGCATCGGGCGGCGGGGGGCATGATCCTGGCCGCCACCCACCTGCCGCTGCCGCTGCCCGATGCGCGGGAGCTGCGCCTGTGATCGCGTTGCTGGCCCGTGAGCTCCGCCTCGCGCTCCGCCACCCGGCCGATACGCTCTCGGCCGTCATGTTCTTCGTGCTGGTGGCGGCGATGTTCCCCTTCGGCGTCGGCCCCTCGCCCGAATTGCTGACGCGGCTCGCCCCCGGCGTGCTGCTGGCCGCCGCGCTGCTGGCGGCGCTGCTGCCGCTGGACCGGCTGTTCGGCGCGGAGGCGGAGGATGGCTCGTTGGATCAGCTCCTGCTCTCGGGCCTGCATCCGGCCGCCATCGCGGCGGTGAAGGCGCTGGGGCACTGGATCACCACCGGCATTCCGCTGGTGCTGGCCACGCCACTGGCCGCGGCCCTGCTCAACCTGCCGACCGAGGCCTGGCCCGCCGCCATGCTGGCGCTGGGGCTCGCTTCCGCCATCCTGTCCGTCTTCGGCGCGGCGGGGGCGGCGCTGACGCTCGGCGCCCGGCGCGGCGGCGTGCTGCTGCCGCTGCTGGTCCTGCCGCTTTCCATCCCCGCGGTGATCTTCGGCGCGGCCGCCATCGAGGCCGCGGCGAGCGGGCTCGAGCCGCGGCCCTATCTGCTGCTGGAGGCCGCGATCCTGGCGCTCGCGGCGCCACTTGCCCCCCTGGCGGCGGGCGCGGCGCTGCGCGGCGATTGACCGTGCGTGGCTTAGGCGGCGGTTAACCTTCATCCCATAGAGCGGGATCGTTCTCACTCGGATGGAGCGATCCCATGCGCCGCATTCTGGCCCTTTCGGCCTTTGCCTGCCTTCTCGCCGGCCCCGCCTTTGGCGCGAGCTCGCTGTGCGGCGGCCGTGTCGAGGTCCTGGCCATCAGCCCGAAATGGCATGAGCACGCGCCGGGCCTGGCCGCCACCGGCCTCACCGTCGCCGTCGCCAATCGCTCGGGGGAGGCGATCCTGCTGCAGCCCGTACTGACGACCGGCGGCGGGCGGCCGCAGATGGGCCTGCCCCTGATGCTGACCCGCCGCGGCGAGACGGTCTTCGCGCTGCGCGTGCCGGAGGAGCAATCGGCCGGCCTGCCGCCCGAGGCCCTGCTGCGCGGCCTCGGCGCCTCCTGCCGCATGGGGTGAGCGGGGATGGGGGCCCCGGCGGGGCCAGTTGGGGGGGATCGCCCCGCCGGGGGTGCCGCCGCGCCTGGGATGGGGAAGTGGCGCGACGACCTCTGCGAATGAGCCGAGGATCAGGGCTCATCCCGAGACTTGGGGCCGGCTCAGGCGCCCGAGCGGACCAGGACGCGGCAGGTGATGGTGGTGCCGGAAGCGAGGTCCATCGGCAGGTTCAGGCCACCGGCGCCCGACGGATTGCCCAGCGTCGCCACGCCCAGCTGGATCGGTTCGGAGGTGCCATGGGGCGCGAGGCACCGGCGAAGGGGAGCGCGCCCAGCGCGGCGACGGCGAGGCCGGTCAACAGGTGCTGTCTCATCTCGATCGCTCCTTCGTCTTCATGCCAGCGGGCAGGGCCGCCATGCCGATGACCGGAAGCTAGGGCGCAGGGCGGCGCGCGGCCAATCCGCTCTGGCATCGCCGGCCATCGGCGCCGCCTATCGCGGCCCATCCCTTGCCGAGTGACGACGTTCTATTTATGTTCTTGCCCATGGCCAAGGACCGCACCCGCTTCGTCTGCCAATCCTGCGGCGCCACGCACCCGAAGTGGCAGGGCCGCTGCGATGGCTGCGGCGAATGGAACACGCTGGTCGAGGAGAGCACCGCCCCGCGCGCGCCCGGCCCCGCGGGCAAGGCGCCGCCAGGCAAGGGCATCACCTTCGTGGGCCTGGCGGGCGAGAGCGCGCCCCCGCCGCGCCACCTGACCGGCATCGCCGAGCTGGACCGCGTGCTGGGCGGCGGCTTCGTCCCCGCCTCGGCCGTGCTGGTGGGCGGCGATCCGGGCATCGGCAAATCCACCATCCTGCTCCAGGCCGCGGCCCGCATGGCGATGGGGGGCAAACGCGTGCTCTACATCTCGGGCGAGGAGGCGGTGGCGCAGGTGCGCATGCGCGCGCGCCGGCTGGGCCTGGCGGAAGCGCCCATGGCACTCGCCGCCGCCTCGGCCCTCAGGGACATCCTGGCCAGCCTGGAGGCGGAGAATGAGGCGACGCTCGTCGTCATCGACTCGATCCAGACCATGTGGCTGGACGCGCTGGATTCGGCGCCGGGCACCGTGGCGCAGGTGCGGACCTGCGCGGCGGAGCTGATCCGCTGCGCCAAGGCGCGCGGCTTCGCGCTGGTGCTGGTCGGGCACGTCACGAAGGAGGGCACGCTGGCCGGCCCCCGCGTGCTGGAGCACATGGTGGACGCCACGCTCTATTTCGAAGGCGATCGCGGCCACCAGTTCCGCATCCTGCGCGCCACCAAGAACCGCTTCGGCGCCACGGACGAGATCGGCGTCTTCGAGATGACCGAGGGCGGGCTGGTCGAGGTCACGAACCCCTCGGCGCTGTTCCTGGCGGAGCGGCGGGGCAATATCTCGGGCAGCGCGGTCTTTGCCGGGCTCGAGGGCACGCGGCCGGTGCTGGTGGAGGTGCAGGCCCTGCTCTCGCCCAGCAATGGCGGCTCACCGCGGCGGCAGGTGGTGGGCTGGGAGGGCGGGCGGCTCTCCATGCTGCTGGCCGTGCTGGAGGCGCGCGCCGGGCTCAGCTTCGGGCAATCGGACGTCTATCTGAACATCGCGGGGGGCCTGCGGATCAACGAGCCGGCGGCGGATCTGGCCGTGGCGGCGGCGCTGACCTCGGCCATCACCGACCGGCCGACCGATCCGGATGCGGTGTATTTCGGCGAGGTGGGCCTCTCCGGCGAGATCCGGCAGGTCAGCCAGGCCGAGCAGCGCCTGCGGGAGGCGCAGAAGCTCGGCTTCTCCGCCGCCGTGCTGCCGCGCCGGGTGGCGCGGGGGAACAAGCCGCCCGCCGCCATCGAGGGGCTGCGGCTGACCGAGGTGGGCCATCTGGCCGATCTGGTGGCGCCCTTTGCGGCGGGAACGCTGAAGCGAACACGGGATTAGGCCCAAGGTGACAGGAATCGCCGCCCCGGCTACATGGCGGTGCAGCATGACCTGGGCGGATGGCATCCTTCTCCTCGTGATGGTGGCCTCCGCCATCCTGTCGTTCCTGCGCGGCTTCGTGCGGGAATTCCTCGGCATCGCCGCCTGGATCGGCGCGGCGCTGGCCGGTTTCGCCCTGCTGGATCACATCAAGCCGCTGATGGAAGGCACGATCGAGCCCGACTGGCTGGCCGATGGCGTGGCCGTGGGCGGCGTCTTCCTGATCGTGCTGGTGGTGCTGAAGCTCCTCATCCACGCATTGGCGGGCAGCGTCCAGCGCAGCCCTCTGGGGGGTGTGGATCGCTCGCTGGGCGCCATATTCGGGCTGGCGCGCGGCGCCTTCATCGCGGTTCTGGCCTATGTGCTGGCGGGGCTCTTCGTCCCCGCCATCGAGCGCTGGCCCGAGCCCGTGCAGGAAGCCCGCTCGCTGCCCTATGTGGTGGATGGCGCCCGATGGGTTGTCGGCCTGATGCCGGAGGAGTATCGCCCCCGCATCGCAGCCCCGCCGGAACGCCGCGTGCCCACGCAGGAGGAGCTGATGCGCCCGCCTGCCCGAAACCGAAGCTGAAGGTCCCTGCCATGCCCCTTCCCGCCGCGTCTGACGACGACAAATTCCACGAGGAGTGCGGGGTCTTCGGGATCTGGCGGCACAAGGATGCGGCGGCCCTCACCGCGCTTGGCCTGCACGCGCTGCAGCATCGCGGGCAGGAGGCCTCGGGCATCGTCACGCTGGATGACGCGGGCCGCTTCCATTCGCACAAGGGCCTCGGCCTGGTGGGCGATATCTTCGGCGATGCGAAGGTGATGGCGGGCCTGCCCGGCCGCACCGCCATCGGCCATAACCGCTACGCCACCACGGGCGAGACGGCGCTGCGCAATGTGCAGCCTCTGTTTGCCGATTTCGAGTTCGGCGGCTTCGCCGTCGGCCACAACGGCAACCTCACCAACGCCGCCGTGCTGAAGCGCGCCCTGGTGCGCCGCGGCTGCCTCTTCCAGTCCACGACGGACAGCGAGGTCTTCGTCCACCTCATCGCCATCAGCCTCTACTCCACCGTGCTGGACCGGCTCATTGACGCGCTGAAGCAGGTGCAGGGCGCCTATTCGCTGGTGGCGCTGCACAATGGCGGGCTGATCGGCGCGCGCGACCCGATGGGCGTGCGGCCCCTGGTGCTGGGCCGGCTGAATGATGGCTGGGTCCTGGCGAGCGAGACCTGCGCGCTCGACATCGTCGGCGCCGAATTCGTGCGCGACATCGAGCCGGGCGAGATCGTCGTGATCGACGACAGCGGCATCCGCTCGGTGAAGCCCTTCCCGAAGGATGAGAACCGCTTCTGCATCTTCGAATACATCTACTTCGCGCGCCCCGATTCCGTGGTCGAGGGCACGCCGGTCTATGAGACGCGCAAGCGCATCGGCGCCGAACTCGCGCGCGAGAGCCATGTGGCGGCCGATGTCGTGGTGCCGGTGCCCGACAGCGGCGTGCCGGCGGCCATGGGCTATGCCGTGCAGGCCGGCATTCCCTTCGAGCTCGGCATCATCCGCAACCATTATGTGGGCCGCACCTTCATCGAGCCGACGGACCAGATCCGCCACCTCGGCGTGAAGCTGAAGCACAGCGCCAACCGCGCCATGCTGGAGGGCAAGCGCGTCATCCTGGTGGATGACAGCATCGTGCGCGGCACCACCTCCAAGAAGATCGTCGAGATGGTGCGCCAGGCGGGTGCCGCCGAGGTGCACATGCGCATCTCCTCGCCGCCCACCACGCATTCCTGCTTCTACGGCATCGACACGCCCGAGCGCTCCGAGTTGCTGGCCGCGCAGCATGACCTGGCGGCGATGGCGAAGCTGATCGGCGTGGACAGCCTGGCCTTCATCTCGCTGGACGGCCTGTATCGCGCGCTGGGCCGCGAGGGGCGCGACCCGGCCGCACCCGCCTATTGCGATGCCTGCTTCACCGGCGAATACGCCATTCCGCTGACCGACCGCACCGACAACACCGAGGCGCGCGGCAGCCTTCTCAAGGCGGGCGTGTGAGCATGAAGGGGCAGGTTGCGCTCATCACCGGCGCCTCGCGCGGGATCGGCCGTGCGGCGGCGCTGGCGCTCGCCGGCGCGGGCGCGCATGTCGTGCTCATGGCGCGCAGCCAGGGCGGTCTGGAAGAGACGGACGACCTGATCCGCGCGGCGGGCGGGGCGGCCACGCTGCTGCCGCTGGACTTCATCAAGGAGGCCGAGCAGCTCGACATGCTGGGCCCCTCCATCGTGCAGCGCTTCGGGCGGCTGGACATCCTGGTGCATGCGGCCGGGCTGCTCGCGAAGCTGACGCCCGCCGGCCACATCCCGCCGCGCGACTGGGCCGAGAGCCTGGCGGTGAACGCCACCGCCGCCTATCGCCTGATCCGCGCCTGCGACCCGCCGCTGCGCGCCGCCCCCGCCGGCCGCGCGCTCTTCCTGCACGATGTGCATGCGGAGGAGCCGACGGCCTATTGGAGCCTCTACAGCAGCGCCAAGGCGGCGCAGGCCAATCTCGTCCGCTGCTGGGCGGCAGAGGTGACGATGTCGCCGCTCAAGGTCGCGCTGGTCGATCCGGGTCCGGTCGCCACCAAGCTGCGCTCGGCCGGCTTCCCGGGCGAGGACCAGAGCAAGCTGCGCCAGCCGGAGGAGGTGGGGGCCGCCATCCTCGCGCTGCTCGGGCAGGATTTCGCGCATGGGGCGACGCTGCCCATCTGAAGGGCCTGAACCATCAATTACCGCCACGCCTTCCATGCCGGAAACTTCGCCGACTGCATGAAGCACGCGCTGCTGGTCTGGCTGCTGCGCGCGCTGGCGCGCAAGCCGGCACCCTTCCGCGTGCTCGACACCCATGCCGGCATCGGCCGCTATGACCTGGCGAGCGACGAGGCCGAACGCACGGGCGAATGGCGCGCGGGGATCGGCCGGCTGCTCGACATCACCGAGGGGCCGCTCGCCGACTATCTCGACCTCGTGCGCGCCGATGGGGGCTATCCCGGCTCGCCCGCGCTCACCGCCGCGTTGCTGCGCCCGCAGGATCGCCTCGCGCTGGTCGAACTGCATGAGGAGGACCACGCCACGCTGCGCGCGCTGTTCCGGCGCGACAGCCGCGTGGCGGTGCACAGGCGCGATGCCTTCGAGGCGGTGCGCGCGCTGACGCCCTTCCCGGAGAAGCGCGGCCTCGTCCTCATGGACCCGCCCTTCGAGCAGCCGGGCGAGTACGAGCGCCTGACGGCGGCCATCACCGAGGTCTCGCGCCGCGCGCGCGGCCTGGTTCAGGCGGCCTGGTATCCGATCAAGGGCCGCGCGCCGGTGCGCGCTTTCCACACGGCGCTGGCGGAATCCGGCGTGCGGGACGTGGTGGCGGCCGAGCTGCATCTGCGCGAGCCGGTGGATGCGGCGCGGCTCAATGGCTGCGGGCTGATCGTGGTGAACCCGCCCTATGGCTTCGAGGAGGCCGCGCGCGCCATACTGGAGGCGCTGCGCGTGGAATTGTCAGGGGAGGCGGGTGCCGGATGGGCGCTGACGCGGATCGCCGATGAGTGAAGTCATCGTCTATGGCGCCGGCGCCTGGGGCACGGCGCTGGCCATTCATGCGGCACGGCTCGGCCATGGCGTCACCCTCTGGGCGCGCGACGCGGCCCGCGCGGAGGAGATTCAGCGCGCGCGGGTGAACACGCGCCTGCTGCCTGGCGCGAGTTTCCCCGAGGCGCTGCGCGTCACCCATGATCCGGCGCCGGGTGGTGCCAGGCTCGGCATCCTCGCCGTGCCCATGCAGCCGCTGCGCGAGGTGCTGCTGCGGTTGCCGCGCGGGCTTCCGCCGCTGCTTCTGGTCTGCAAGGGCCTGGAGGCCGATACGCTGCGCCTGCCGCTGGAGGTGCTGGCCGAGGCGCGGCCGGACCTCACGGGCGGCATCCTCTCCGGCCCCAACTTCGCGCATGAGGTGGCGGCGGGGCTGCCGGCGGCCAGCGTGGTGGCGGCGCGTGATGCCGCGCTGGTGGCGACCGCGCAGGGGCTGCTCTCCGGCCAGGCGCTGCGCCTCTACGGCAGCGAGGATGTGCTCGGCGTGCAGTTGGGCGGCGCGGCCAAGAACGTGCTGGCGATCGCGGCCGGGATCTCGACGGGGGCGGGACTCGGCGAGAATGCGCGCGCGGCGCTCATCACGCGCGGGCTGGCGGAGCTGTCGCGCCTCGTCATCGGGCTGGGCGGGAAGCCGGAGACTGCGGCGGGGCTGTCAGGCCTGGGCGACCTGATCCTGACCGCGATGGGAAGCTCGAGCCGCAACGCTTCGCTCGGCTTCGCGCTGGGGCGCGGGATGACGCTGGCCCAGGCGCTGGCGGGCCGTGCGGGCGTGACCGAGGGCATCGCGACCGCGCCTGCCCTGCTGGAGCGGGCCCGCGCGGCCGGGGTGGAGCTGCCGATCTGCGCGGCCGTCGTCGCGATGCTGCAGGGGCGCCTCGACGTGCAGGGTGCGCTGGCCGCGCTCATGGCCCGCCCCCTTCGGGGTGAATAGATTTTGCCGCCCTCAGACGCCGCGCGCCGCCTCCGGCGGCTTGGCTCCGCCGCGCCGCGGGCGCGCTGGGCCCGACATCCGGTTGGGCGGCGCCGGCCGCTGTGCGGCCGGATCGTCGGGATGAGGTCAGCGACCCTGGGTCACAGGAACTTGCCGCGCTCGAGGATTTCCAGCGTGTATTCCTTGTAGCTCATGCCCAGTTCCTCGGCCCGCGCCAGCCGTCGCAGCGCGATTTCGCGGGGCGGGGTCTTCCAGGCCTTCTTGTGCGCGCGGCGCCAGACCCAGCCGCGCCAGGCCGTGCCTTCATCCTCGAGCGGCGGACCGCCATTGTGGCCGATGCTGGTCATGCGCCACATCATCCACTAAAATGATCGAATGTCCACCATGATGGCTAACCTCGATGATCTCCTCGCCCGCCGAATCCGGCGCGAGCGCGAGGCGCGGGGCTGGTCCATTGCCATGCTCGCGGCGGAATCCGGCGTCTCCCGCGCCATGATCAGCAAGATCGAGCGTGCCGAGGCGAGCCCGACCGCCGCCCTGCTGGGCCGGCTCTCCGGCGCGCTGGGCCTCACCATCTCCGCCCTGCTGGCCCGCGCCGAGGGCGATGCGGGGGGCGGGCGCGTCTCCCGCGCCGCCACGCAGCAGCTCTGGACCGACCCCGGCACGGGCTATCGCCGCCGCGCCCTCTCGCCGCCCGGCGCCGAGCCCGAGCTGGTGCAGGTGGAATTGCCGCCCGGTGCGCGCATCGCCTACCCGGCGGCGTCCTACCGCTTCCTGCGCGGCCAGGTGGTGTGGCTGGAGAGCGGCGCGCTGGTGATCCGCGAGGGCGAGGAGGAAACCACCCTCGGCCCCGGCGATGCGCTCGCCTATGACCTGACGACGCCGCGCGACTGCGAATTCCACAACCCGTCGGCGACGGAGGAATGCCGCTACATCGTCACCCTCAGCCGGCGCTGAGGGCGGGCGGGGGCCGATTCACGCCTTCGGCATACTGCCGAAGACGATCGGACCAACACGCCGCGGGGCCGATTCACGCCTTCGGCATGCTGCCGAAGACGATCGGACCCGTTATGGCAGCTTCGTCGTCTGCGCGATGGCCAGCAGCGCCTTGGGGCGGGCGGCCTTTTCGGCGATGCCGGAAATCCCCTCGCGCCGGCGCAGCTCGGCCCAGACCTCGCCGGGCGTGATGCCGGCATCCACCAGCAGCAGCATCAGGTGATACAGCACATCGGCCGACTCGCTGATGGTGGCCGCGCGGTTGCGCGCCACCGCCTCGATCACCAGTTCGACCGCTTCCTCGCCCAGCTTCTGCGCCACCTTGGGCGTGCCGCGCGCGATCAGCCGCGCGGAATGGGAGGTGGCGGCGTCGCCGGACAGGCGGCGGGATTCGATAGTGGCCCAGAGCCGGTCCAGCACCGCCGCATCGCCATCCTCGGGCAGCACCAGCGGCTTCAGATGCGCGGCCTCGGCCTTCAGCACGGCCTTGGGGATGCGCGTCTTCTTCGCCGGGATGTTCTTCGGCACCGGCAGCTTGCCGAGCTTGGCCACCTTGACCGTCTTTGCCGCCTTCGGGGCCTTGGCGGCCGCCTTCTTCTTCGTGGCCTTCGCCATCACGCCATCTCCCGGACGCGGCGCACGGGCAGGCCCGCCGCCGCCAAGGCATCCTTGGCCTGTTCGATGCGGAACACGCCATCATGAAACACGCTGGCCGCGAGCAGGCCCGTGGCGCCCGCCCGCGCACCCTCGACGAAATGGTCCAGCACGCCGACGCCGCCGGAGGCCACCACCGGCACCCGCACAGCCGCCGTCACGCGCCGCAGCAGATCGAGGTCGAAGCCCTGCTTCGTGCCGTCGCGGTCCATCGAGGTGAGCAGGATTTCGCCCGCGCCCAGGCTCGCCATGCGGCGCGCCCAGTCCACGGCGTCCAGCCCCGTCTCGCGCCTTCCGCCATGGGTGAAGATCTCCCAGCGGCCGTCCGACACCTTCTTCGCATCCACGGCGACGACGATGCATTGGCTGCCGAAAGCCTCGGCGGCGCGGCGCACCAGGTCCGGCTCGGCCACGGCCGCGCTGTTGATGCTCGCCTTGTCGGCGCCGGCCAGCAGCAGCTTGCGGATATCCTCCACGCTGCGCACGCCGCCGCCGACGGTGAGCGGGATGAAGACCTGCGCGGCGGTGCGGGAGACGACGTCATACATCGTGTCCCGGTTCTCATGCGTGGCGCCGATGTCGAGGAAGGTCAGCTCATCCGCGCCCTGCGCGTCATAGGCGCGGGCCTGCTCCACCGGGTCGCCGGCATCGCGCAGCGAGACGAAGTTCACGCCCTTCACGACGCGGCCTTCCTTCACATCGAGGCAGGGAATGATGCGGAGCGCGAGCACGGATGAATCCCAGGCTTGTCCAGGCATCCGGATGATCCTGGGTGCATGCGATTGGGGTGTTTTTGCAAGGGCGTCAAGCGATGCTTTGGCGACTGGCCAATGACGCGGCGGGGTTCAGCCGCGCCGCATCTCGAAATGCGTCTTGGTCGCGCGGGTGAAGCCCGCCCCCTCGTAGAATCTCCAGGTGGAACCCTGGCGGGAGCCGGTGGCCAGCATCACCTTGTAGCAATCCGCCGCCCAGGCGGCCTCGACCGCCGCGGCCAGCACGGCGCGGCCCAGGCCCCGGCCGCGATACGCCGCATGGGTGACGACATTCTCGATCACGCCGAAGCTGCGCGCCCCGCGCGTGATGTTGGGCACAAGCACCAGCATGCAGCTGGAGACGAGCAACCCCTCATCCTCCGCGACGAAGAGGCGGATGAGGTCGGAGGCCAGCATGGCCCGCCAGGCCGTCTCGGCGGCGGCTTCCGGCACGCGCGGGTCGTTCGGGTTCAGGTGCTGGTAGAGGTCGAGCATCCCCGCCAGGTCGGGCGGAGCGGCGAGGCGGATCACGCCGCCGCCAGCGCCAGCGCCTCGGCCGGCACGATGCGGCCGTCATAGAGGGCGCGGCCCAGGATGCAGCCGGCGATGCCATCCGCCGCCACCGCCTTCAGCGCCTCGATATCCGCGATGGAGGCGACGCCGCCGGAGGCGATGACGGGCGTTTCCAGCGCCAGCGCGAGGGTGCGCGTCTGCTCCACATTCACGCCGCTCAGCATGCCGTCGCGGTCGATGTCGGTGTAGATGATGGCGGCGGCACCGGCATCCTCCAGCCGCAGCGCGAGGTCCCGCGCGGGCAGCGTGCTGGTCTCGGCCCAGCCTTCCGTCGCCACCATGCCGCCGCGCGCATCAATGCCGACGACGACGCGACCGGGGAAATGCCGGCAGGCCTCGCGCACGAATTGCGGGTCCTTCACCGCCGCCGAGCCGAGGATGACGCGGGTCACGCCGCCCTCCAGCCAGGCCTCCACCGTCGGCATGTTGCGGATGCCGCCGCCCAGCTGCACGGGGTTGGGGCTGGCCGAGAGGATGCGGGCCACCGCCTCGGCATTGGCGGGCTTGCCGGCGAAGGCGCCGTCCAGATCCACCACATGCAGCCAGGAAAAGCCCTGGGCGGCGAAGGCGGCGGCCTGCTCGGCCGGGTCTTCGGCATAGATGGTGGCCATCGCCATGTCGCCGCGCTGCAGGCGCACCACGCGGCCCTGCTTGAGGTCGATGGCGGGGTAGAGGGTGAAGCCGCTCACGTCTTGATCTGTCCCAATGCATCGGCCGTGCTGCGGCCGTGCTGCGGCTCCAGCAGGCGGTAATAGAAGAAGCCGGCCACCGTCTCGCCGCCCACGCGCGCATAGGCGGGGTGGCTGCCCCAGCGCACATAGCCCAGCCGTTCGAAGAGCGTGATGGCGCTTTCCTGCGTGGCGCGCACATCGAGGTTCAGCACGCGGATGCCCATGGCCGCCGCGCGCTCCTCGACACGGCGCACCAGCAGGCGCGCCAGGCCATAGCCACGCGCATAGGGCGCGATGAAGGCGTGGGTGAGCTGGGCGGCGAAGCCCTGGGCTTCGTTGTTGCGCGGCGGACGGACGAGCTGCGCGCTGCCCACCACCTGGCCGTCCAGCCGCGCCACGAAGAATTCGCGCTCGGGCACCAGCATCACGCCGCGGAAATGGCGCTCGAGGGCGGAGCGGCTCTGCGCCTCCACCCAGCCGAAGCCGCCGCCCTCCACGATGGCGGCGTTGGTCGCCTCGCAGAGATCGGCCAGGTCATGCGGGTCGAGCATGTCCACGCGGTCCACCTCCAGGCGATGGGCCACGGCCGGATCGGGGCTCATGCGACCTCCACCTGGGGGGTCCACCGCAGGAAATTGGCGAGGATACGCAGGCCGACGCCGGCGCTCTTCTCGACATGGAATTGCGTGCCGACGACGTTGCCGCGGCCGAGGATGGCCGGCACCGGGCCGCCGTAATCGGTGGTGGCGAGCACATCGCCGGCCTCGCCGCCGCGCCAGGCGTAGGAGTGCACGAAATAGGCGTGGTCGCCCGGGACCAGCCCCTCCAGCACCGGATGCGCGCCGGGCGTGAAGTCGAGCGCGTTCCAGCCCATCTGCGGCAGGGGCAGGGGGCTGCCATCCGGCGCCCGGGGGTCCATCTCCGCCACCTCGCCGGGCAGCCAGGCGAGGCCGGGGGTGACGCCATGCTCCAGCCCGCGCTCGGCCAGCAATTGCAGGCCGACGCAGATGCCGAGGAAGGGCTTTTGCCGCACCCGCACCTGCTCATAGAGGGCACCCACCATGCCCTCCAGCGCGTCGAGCCCCGCGCGGCAGGCGGCGAAGGCGCCCTGGCCGGGCAGCACGATGCGATCGGCGTGGATCAGCGTCTCCGGCTCGCGCGTGATCTCGACGGTGATGGGGCCATCGGCCGCATGTTCCAGCGCGCGACAGACGGAGGCGAGGTTGCCCGAGCCGGGATCGATGACGCAGACCCTCATCGCGCCACCTCACCCGCATAGAGCGGCAGCAGGCGCGGCTCGGCCTGGAGCAGGCGGGCCAGCGCGCCATCGGCGGTCTGCGCCTGGACGACATGCGCCAGCGTCCAGCCGCGGCGCCCGAGGGTCCAGCGGCGCAGATCCTGGCCCTGGAAGCCCAGCAGGAGATGCGCGCCGAGTGCGACGGCGATGCCATAGGGGTCGGGCAGCATGTTGATGACCACGAGGCCGATCAGCACGACGCCGCCGGCCAGCCAGGCGCGATGCCGGAACAGCCAGAAGGGGCCGAAGAGGAAGGCCCAGAAGGAGAACCCCTCGGGGATCAGCACCGGCGGTTGCTTCAGGCCGGTGGCGGGCACCGAGCCACGGGCGGCGCCGGGCGGCAGATGCACGGTCCAGCTGCGCATCACCCCTCCAGCACGCCCTTGGTGGAGGGGATGGCGCCGGCCTGGCGCGGATCGGGCTCGACCGCCATGCGCAGCGCGCGCGCGAAGGCCTTGAAGCAGGCTTCCGCGATGTGGTGCGCGTTGGTGCCGGCCTTCTGGGTGATGTGGCAGGTCAGGCCGGCATTCATCACCAGGGCGCGGAAGAACTCCTCGAAGAGCTCGGTGTCCATCTCGCCCACCTTGTCGCGGGTGAAGGTGACACTCCAGGCGAGGAAGGGGCGGCCCGAGATGTCGATGGCGCATTCGGCCAGCGCCTCGTCCATCGGCATGAGGCACTGGCCGAAGCGGGTGATGCCGCGCTTCTCGCCCAGCGCCGCCTTGATGGCCTGGCCGAGCACGATGCCGCAATCCTCGGCCGTGTGATGGAAATCGATATGCAGGTCGCCCTTCGCGTGTAGCGTCAGGTCCAGCAGGGCGTGGCGCGTCAGCGCGTGCAGCATGTGGTCGAGGAAGCCGATGCCGGTCGCGATCTCGGCGCGGCCGGTGCCGTCCAGGTCGAGCCGGGCGGTGATGTCCGTCTCGGCGGTCTTGCGGGCGATCTCGGCGCGGCGGGTCACGGGCTGCATGGGCGCACCTCTAATCCTCCCGGCGCGAGAAGACCAGCGCCGGAAGGCCATGCTATCGGCGCTGTCATGGAACCGATGGACCCAATGCGCCCCTGCGCCTTCCTGGACCGCGACGGCGTGCTGATCGAGGACACCGGCTACCCGCACCGGATCGAGGAGGTGCGCTGGGTGCCCGGCGTCATGGCCGCGCTGCGGCGCCTGAACGCGGCGGGGCTCGCCATCTGCGTCGTCACCAACCAGGCCGGCGTGGCGCGGGGCTATTACGACGAGGCGGCGGTGGGGCGGCTGCATCACTGGATGGCGGGCGAGGCCCGGGCGGCGGGCGCCCGGCTGGATGGCTTCGCCTATTGCCCCTTCCATCCCGAGGCCGAGGAGGCGCGCTATCGCCGCCAGAGCCCTCGCCGCAAGCCGGGGGCGGGCATGATCGAGGATTGGCTCGCCCATTTCCCGCTGCGGCGCGCCGGCAGCTTCCTGATCGGGGACCGGGAGACCGACCTGGAGGCGGCGGCGGCGGCGGGCATTCCCGGCCACCTCTTTCCCGGCGATGATCTGGATGGATTCGTCGCCGCCATCCTGAAGGGAATCTGACCGTGGACTTTCTCGCCCCCGCCTATCTCTGGGTGAAATCCTTCCATCTCATGGCGGTCATGGCCTGGATGGCGGGGCTCTTCTACCTGCCGCGCCTCTATGTCTATCACTCCGAGATCCCGGCCGGCGGCGGGCCGGAGCATGAGCGCTTCAAGATCATGGAGCGGCGCCTGCTGCGCGGCATCATGAACCCCAGCATGATCGCCACCTGGCTGCTGGGCCTGATGCTGGTGGCGACCCCCGGCATCGTCTCCTGGACCTCGGGCTGGTGGCACGTGAAGCTCACCTGCGTGCTGGCGATGACCTGGTTCCACATGTACCTCGCCAAGCACCGCAAGGCCTTCGAGCGGGATGAGCGCCTGTTTCCCCAGCGCCACTGGCGCACCATGAACGAGGTGCCGACGCTGCTCATGATCGTCATCGTCATCATGGTCATCGTGAAGCCCTTCTGAGGCCGCGCCGCGGGAGCCGTTGACGCGGCAGCCCCGGCTGCCTAGGTTATTCCGGTCGGTCCGTCCTGGGCCGATCCCTCCCTCCCGACCGCCGAATTCGCCGAAGCCCTTGCGCGCGGCACGAATTGCGGGGCCCGTGACATCGCCCCCGGCGTCTTCCCCACGATCCACACTCCCGGATGCTGCATGCACCTCTCTGAACTCAAGGCGAAGACGCCGCCAGAACTCCTCGCCTTCGCCGAGGAGCTGGGCGTCGAGAACGCCTCCATCCTGCGCAAGCAGGACATCATGTTCGCCATTCTCAAGACCTTCGCCGACAATGACCAGGCGATCTATGGCGAAGGCACGCTGGAAATCCTCAGCGACGGCTTCGGCTATCTCCGCAGCCCGCAGGCGAACTTCCTGCCCGGCCCCGACGACATCTATGTGAGCCCCGCCCAGGTGCGCCGCTTCGGCCTGCGCACCGGCGACACGGTGGAAGGCCAGATCCGCGCGCCGAAGGATGGCGAGCGCTACTTCGCCATGCTCAAGGTGAACGCGGTCAATTTCGAGCCGCCGGAGGCGCTGCGCCACCGCATCAACTTCGACAACCTGACGCCGCTCTACCCGACCCGTCGCCTGAAGATGGAGATCGAGGGCCAGCCGGAGGTGCCGAAGGGCCAGCAGAAGGACAACACGCATCGCGTGATTGACCTCATCGCGCCGATCGGCATGGGGCAGCGCGCGCTGATCGTCGCACCCCCGCGCACCGGCAAGACGGTGATGCTGCAATCCATCGCCAAGTCCATCACGGCGAACCACCCGGACGTCTTCCTCATGGTGCTGCTCATCGACGAGCGCCCCGAGGAAGTCACCGACATGGCGCGCACGGTGAAGGGCGAGGTCGTCGCCTCCACCTTCGACGAGCCGGCGACGCGCCATGTGCAGGTGACGGAGATGGTGCTGGAGAAGGCGAAGCGCCTGGTCGAGCACAAGCGCGATGTGGTGATCCTGCTGGACAGCATCACGCGCCTCGGCCGCGCCTATAACTCCGTCGTGCCCTCCTCGGGCAAGGTGCTGACGGGTGGTGTGGATGCGAATGCGCTGCAGCGGCCCAAGCGCTTCTTCGGCGCGGCGCGCAACATCGAGGAAGGCGGTTCGCTGACCATCATCGCGACGGCCCTGATCGACACCGGCAGCCGCATGGACGAGGTGATCTTCGAAGAGTTCAAGGGCACCGGTAACAGTGAGCTGATCCTCGACCGCAAGCTCTCCGACAAGCGCGTCTTCCCGGCCATCGACATCACGAAGTCCGGCACCCGCAAGGAAGAGCTGCTGGTGGATCGCGGCACGCTCAGCAAGATGTGGGTGCTGCGCCGCATCCTGAACCCCATGGGCACGCAGGACGCGATGGAGTTCCTCCTCGACAAGCTGAAATACAGCAAGACCAACCAGGACTTCTTTGATGCGATGAACACCTGACGGTGTTCACGCATCTGCGTTGCCTGGCACGCCTGCGGCGTGACGCCTGGCACGCCTGCGGCCTGACGCCCGGCACGCCTGCGGCGTGACGCGATGAACATCTGAGGCGTCATTCGCGGGTCCGCACGCCCTCCAGGATGCGGACCGCGCGGCGCGAGGCCCGGTGGGCGGCGGGCTCATCCATGGCATCGAGCGCCGAGCGGGCCTGCCGAAGGGCAGGCCGCACGGCGCGCCACGCGGTCTCGCCCTGGCTGATGGCCGCCTCCAGTCCCTGCTCAGCCTCCGCCAAGGCTCCCTGCGCCAGCATCGCGCGCCGCCTGGGGCGGTTCACGCCCTCGGCCTCGATGTCATTGTCGCAGCGGGGGCAGAGCACATCGCGCGCGAAGCGCAGCTGCTCCAGCGGCGCGGTGGGCGTTGCGGCAAGGGCGGGCATGGTCACAGGGGGCAACGTCACAATGGCCAGCAAGAGGGCGCGCGCCGCCCATCTTGCCGCCATCTTCCTGGCCGAGGCTTTCCCCATGCCGCTCTTCGCCCTCCTCGCCATCCTGCTGCTGTCCGGCCTCGGCGGCTGCGCGCCCCACGAAGCATATCCGCCGGGCGTCGTGCGCGGCCATGGCGCGCCGCCGATCATTTCGTGGTACGGTTTTCAACCGCGGCGGGAAGTTGCCAACCATCCTGGCAATTGAACGGGCGGGGTGGCTTGATGGGCCGGCTTCTCCATCTTGCTGCCATCTTTGCAACGAACCATGCCCATCTTGCACCTGTGGGAGGACTTCGCGATGAAATCCGTTCTGACGACCTTGGGCGTGATCGCCCTGCTCGGCCTCGGCGCCTGCACCAACCCCAATGATCCCGGCCAACGCGCCGCGGGCGGCGCGCTGATCGGCGCCGGCACCGGTGCGGCGATCGGCGCCATCGCTGGCGGTGGCCGTGGCGCGGCCATCGGCGCGCTGACCGGCGGTGCGGTGGGTGCGGCGACGGGCGTCATCACGACGCCGCAGCAGCAGCCGCAAGCCTACAAGTGATCGCTTGAGCGCGAATATTTTGGCGGCCGCGAGCTTCGCGGCCGCCGTGCATGCCACGCATCGCCGCAAGGGTGCCTCGGCCGAGCCCTATATCAACCATCCGCTGGAAGTGGCGCAGATCCTCGCCGAGCATGACGCGCCCGAAGCCGCCATCCTCGCCGCCCTGCTGCATGACACGGTGGAGGACAGCACGGATGACCCCGAGCCGGTGACGCTTGAGGCCCTGGCCGCGCGCTTCGGCGCCGAGGTTGCGTCCATCGTCGCCGAGGTGTCGGACGACAAGAGCCTGCCCAAGGAGATGCGCAAGGCGCTGCAGATCTCCCAGGCGCCGAAGAAATCCGCCGCCGCGAAGATGGTGAAGCTGGCCGACAAGGTCTCGAACCTGCGCGCCATCGTGGCGGCGCCGCCGGCCAATTGGAACCATGCGCGGCGCGTCGAGTATGTCGGCTGGGCCGGGCGCGTCGCGGCCGGGCTGCGCGGCGTGAACCCCGGGCTGGAGGCGCTGTTCGACCAGACCTACCAGAACGCGATGACCGAACTGGCAAAAGACGCCGCATGAATCTGCCACTCGTCCATGCGCTGGAGCGCGCAACACTGAACGCGCTGCCCTCGCCACGCGTCGTCTTCGACGGCCCCTTCGTCGTGCGCAGCTTTCTGGGCGGCACAGGGCGGGCCAATGCGGCCTGCTCGCTCGATCCCTCGCCCGATCCGGAACTGGCGCAGCGCATCGCGCGCGTGGCCGCGCACTACAAGCGCCTTGGCATGACGCCGCGCTTCCGCTCCGCACCGCTGGACCCGCCGGGTCTGGAAGCCCTGCTGCGCGCCGGCGGCTGGGCCGATGCCGATGAGAGCCACGTCACGCAAGGCCGGGTGGAGGCGCAGACGGACCCCGCGATCCGCATCCTCGACGCACCGGATGCCACCTGGTTCGACGTGCTGGGCACCGTCGAATACCAATCCGCCGCACGGCGCGCCGAGAAGCAGGAGGCGGTGCCGCTCTTCGCCATTCCCGCCGCCTGGCTGGTGCTGGAGGAAGACGGGCAGGCCGCGGCCGCCATGTCGGCCACCTGCGACGGCCGCTTCACCGGCATCTTCGATCTGGCGGTGCGGCCCGAATTCCGGCGGCGCGGGCTGGCGCAGCGGATGATCCGCGCGGCGGCGGCCTGGGGGCAGGGGCTGGGGGCGGAGACCTGCTTCGCGCAGGTGGCCATCACGAACAAGGCCTCCGTGGCGCTCCAGGCGGGGCTGGGGCTCACGGAGGCCTATCGGTACCGCTACTTCGTGCTGCGGTAGGCGCCTTACGGCAGCAGGACGGTGCTGCCGGTGGTCTTGCGGGCTTCCAGGTCGCGATGGGCCTGGGCCGCATCCTTCAGCGCATAGCGCTGGTTGATCTGCAGCTTCACCGCGCCGGACTTCACCACGTCGAAGAGCTCGGCGGCGACATGCTCCATGTCGCTGCGCTTCATCGTGTAGGAACCGAGCGTGGGGCGCGTCAGGTAGAGCGAGCCCTTGGCAGCAAGGATGCCGATGTCGATCGGCGGCACGGCGCCCGAGGCATTGCCGTAGCTGACCATCATGCCGAGCGGCGCCAGGCAGTCGAGCGAGGCGGTGAAGGTGTCGCGACCCACGCTGTCATAGACCACGGGCAGCATGGCGCCGCCGGTGATGCGCTTGACGGCGGCGGGCAGATCCTCGCCGGCCAGAACCACATGGTCGCAGCCATTGGCGCGGGCGAGCTCGGCCTTGGCCTCGGTGCTGACGGTCCCGATGACGGTGCAGCCCAGCGCCTTGGCCCATTGCACCATGATGAGGCCGACGCCGCCGGCCGCCGCATGCACCAGGATCGTCTCGCCCGCCTTCACGCGATAGGTGCTGCGCAGCAGATACTGCGCCGTCATGCCCTGCAGCATCATCGAGGCGGCCTGCTCGAAGCTGATGCCCTCGGGGATCTTCACCAGGCGGTCGGCCTTGTTGGTGCGGGCCTCGGCATAGGCACCCATCGGGCCCGAGGCATAGGCGACGCGATCCCCCACCGCGACTTCGGTCACGCCCTCGCCGATGGCTTCGACGATGCCCGCACCCTCCATGCCCATGGTGAAGGGCAGCGAGGGCGCCTTGTAGAGGCCGGTGCGGAAATAGACGTCGATATAGTTCAGCCCCACCGCCTTCTGGCGGATCAGCGCCTCGCCCGGCTTCGGGTGCGGCAGGGGCACCTCCTCCCACATCAGTTTCTCGGGGCCGCCGTATTCATGGACGCGGATGGCGTGGTTCATGGAGGGTTCCTGGTTCAGAAGAGGGAGGGGAAGGGCAGGTTCAGACTTCGCGCCTCGAGGGCGAGCAGATAGCGCTTCGTTTCGGGTCCATCCAGGCCCGAATAGCCGCCCAGCGCACCATTGGCCGCGACCACCCGGTGGCAGGGGATGAGGATGGGGATGGGGTTGCGCCCATTGGCCTGGCCCACCGCGCGGGGGTGCGAGGCGACCTCGCGCGCGATCTCGGCATAGCTGCGCGTCTCGCCAGCCGGAATGGCGCGCAGCGCGGACCAGACACGGCGCTGGTAGGGCGTGCCGTGCGGGGCGAGCGGCAGCTGGAACTGGACCCGCTTGCCGTCGAAATAGTCGTGCAGCTGGTCCCGCGCCTCACGCAGCAGGGGCGTCGCCTCCTGCTCGCTGCCGCGGCCCCAGTCGAGCGCCACGATGGCCCCGTCCTCTTCCGAGAGGGTGACTTCGCCGAGCGGAGTGTGGAGCGAAAGTTGCGGCATGTTTCCCGATGTTGCGCGCGTGACGGGATGCAGCACCCGGAGGGGGGCGGCGTCAAGCGGCCCCTCCCTTCCGTCGCTGGCGGCGCTTGCTACATGGAGGGTTGAACCCGACCCCAAGGAGGCCGCATGGCCGAGGCCGACCCCCCGCCCTATTTCGAGGCGCATGTCTTCGTCTGCTGCAACCGGCGGCCGGACGGGCACAAGCGTGGCAGCTGCGCGGCCTCGGGCAGCGAGGCGCTGCGCGATTTCATGAAGGCGCGCGCGAAGGAGCTTGGGCTCAAAGGCGTGCGGATCAACCAGGCGGGCTGCCTCGACCGCTGCGAGTTCGGGCCGACGCTGGTGATCTATCCGGAGGGCATCTGGTACCAGGTCCGCACCCGCGAGGATGTTGAGGAGGTGCTCCAGGCGCATCTGGTGGCCGGCGGCCGGGCGCGGCGCCTGATGCTGACCGAGAAAGACGTGCCCCCGGCCAAGGCGTGAGCGTGATCTTCGCGCTGGCCACGGGGGCAGGGCGCTCCGCCGTGGCGGTGATGCGGCTTTCGGGGGCCGGCACGGGCGAGGTGCTGGCGGCCTTGGCCGGGAGGCTGCCGGCGCCGCGCCGGGCGAGCCTGCGGCTGCTGCGGCATGCGGGCGTCGAGCTGGACCGGGCGTTGGTGCTGTGGTTCCCGGGCCCTGGCAGCTATACGGGCGAGGACAGCGCGGAACTACACCTGCATGGCGGGCCGGCGGTGATCGCGGCCGTCGCGGAGGCGCTGGCGGCGCTGGGTGCGCGGCCGGCGGAGCCTGGCGAATTCACCCGCCGCGCCTTCCTGCACGGAAGGCTGGACCTGACCGCGGCCGAGGGCATCGCGGATCTGATCTCGGCCGAGACCGAAGCGCAGCGGCGCCAGGCCCTGCGCCAGGCCGAGGGCGGGCTGGCCGCGCGGCACGCCGCCTGGGCGCAGCGGCTGACGCAGCTCCTGGCGCGGCAGGAGGCCTTCATCGAATTCGAGGAGGAGGACCTGCCTGGCGACCTGGATGCGCGGGTGGAGGCGGATGCGGCGACGCTGCGCGGCGAGCTGGAGGCCATGCTGGCCGAGGGCGATCGCGGCGAGAAGCTGCGCGAGGGGCTGACCATCGCGATCCTGGGCGCGCCCAATGCCGGGAAATCCTCGCTGCTCAATGCGCTGGCGGGGCGGGAGGCGGCGATCGTCTCGGCGCGGGCGGGCACGACGCGGGATGTGGTGGAGGTGCGGCTGATCCTGGCCGGCGTGCCGGTGACGCTGGCCGACACGGCCGGGCTGCGCGAGGCGGCGGACGAGATCGAGCAGGAGGGCATCCGGCGGGCCTTGGCGCGGGCCGAGACGGCGGATCTGCGCCTGCTGGTCTTTGCCGCCGATGCGGCGCCGGATGAGGCGACACTGGCGCTGCGCGGGCCGGACGCGCTGGTGGTGCTGAACAAGGCCGACCTGCCGCATGCCGGGCTGGAGGGGGCGCTGCCCGTCTCGGCGCGGTCCGGCGAGGGGCTGGCGGCGCTGCGGCAGCGGCTGGAGGAGGCCGCGGCAGCCCGGGCCGGGCTGGCGGAGGTCGCCGTGCTGACCCGCCCGCGCCATCGCGCCGCCCTGCGCGAGGCGGTGGAGGAGCTGGCGCGCCTGCCCGAGGCCGGACTGCCGGAACTGCGCGCCGAGGCGCTGCGCCGAGCGCTACGGGCCTTGGGGCGCCTGACCGGTCGCGTGGATGTGGAGCAGGTGCTGGACGTGGTGTTTGGCGAGTTCTGCATCGGCAAGTGATCGCGCGATGAATCGCGCTGGCGTTCGGTCGCTGCTATAGCGCGCGCCATGTGGGATATGCGCTTCGATGTGATCGTGGTGGGCGGAGGCCATGCGGGCTGCGAGGCGGCTGCAGCGGCAGCGCGCTGTGGCGCGCAAACGCTGCTGCTGACGCATGATCCCGCCAAGCTTGGCGAGATGTCGTGCAACCCGGCGATCGGCGGCGTCGGCAAGGGGCATCTGGTGCGCGAGGTGGATGCGCTGGATGGGCTCATGGGCCGCGCGGCGGATGCGGCGGGCATCCATTTCAAGCTGCTGAACCGCAGCAAGGGCCCCGCCGTGCGCGGCCCCCGCGCGCAGGCCGACCGGCGGCTCTACCGGGAGGCCGTGCAGGCGCTGCTGGCTGAGACCGCGAACCTGACCATCCTGGGCGAGCCGGCTGAGGATCTGGTGATCGAGGACGGCCGCCTGCAGGGCGTGGTGACCGGCACGGGCCGGCGCATCGCCTGTGGCGCGCTGGTCATCACCACAGGCACCTTCCTGCGCGGCGTGATCCATATCGGCGAGCAGCGCATCCCGGCCGGGCGCGTCGGCGAAGCGCCGTCGGTCGGCCTGGCTTTGGCACTGGAACGCCTCGGCCTGCCGCTCGCGCGGCTGAAGACCGGCACGCCGCCGCGCCTGGATGGGCGCACGATCGACTGGGCCAACCTGGAGATGCAGCCGGGCGATGCGGAACCTGAGCCGCTCTCCTGGCTGACGGAGGCCATCACCAACCGCCAGGTGGAATGCGGCATCACCCACACCACGGCCCGCACGCATGAGATCATCCGCGGCAGCCTGCACCTCTCGGCCGTCTATGGCGGGCGGATCGAGGGTGTCGGCCCACGCTACTGCCCCTCGGTGGAGGACAAGGTGGTGCGCTTCGCCCAGCGCGAGCGGCACCAGATCTTCCTGGAGCCGGAGGGGCTGGATGACCCCACGGTCTATCCCAACGGCATCTCGACCAGCCTGCCCGAGGATGTGCAGCGCGCGATGATTGCGAGCATCCCGGGGCTGGAACGGACGGTGATCCTGCGGCCGGGCTACGCCATCGAATACGACCATGTGGACCCACGCGCGCTGGGCCCGACGCTGGAGTGCAAGGCCCTGCCCGGCCTGTTCCTGGCCGGGCAGATCAACGGCACGACGGGCTATGAGGAAGCCGCCGCGCAAGGCCTGCTGGCCGGGGTGAATGCCGCGCATGTGGCGGCCGGCAGTGCGGCACCCGCCACGCTGACGCGCGCCGAGGCCTATCTCGGCGTGCTGCTGGACGACCTGACCTTGCAGGGCGTGAGCGAGCCCTACCGCATGCTGACCGCGCGCTCCGAGTATCGCCTCAGCCTGCGCGCCGACAATGCCGGGATGCGCCTGACCGAGAAGGGCATCGCCTGGGGCTGCGTCGGCCCGACTCGGGCAGCGCTGCACCGCCGCTTCGCAGCCGACGTCGCCGCCGCCCTGGACCGTGCCCGGGCCGAGGGCGCGACCCCCGCCGCCTATGCCGCCGCCGGCGTCGCGGTGAACCAGGATGGCCGCTGGCGTAGCGCACTCGACACACTCGCCCTGCCCGCCATGTCGGCCGAGGCGGCGGAGCGTCTCTTCCCCTGGCTGCGCGACCTGCCCCGCCGTGTCCGCGCCTATGTCGAGGCGGAAGCGCTCTACGGCCCCTATCTGGCCCGTCAGGCCGGCGAGCGGGCCCTGCTGGAGCGCGAGGAGGCGCTGGCCATCCCGCCCGAGGTGAACTTCGCCGAGATCGCCGGCCTCTCCAACGAGATGAGGGACCGCCTGCAACGCGCGCGCCCCACCACGCTCGGCGGCGCCGGGCGCCTCCCCGGCATCACGCCGGCGGCCATCGCGGCACTGGCCGTCCATCTTCGCCGGGGCGTTTCACGTGAAACAGCCTGACCAGCCTAGCCTCGATGTTCCACGTGAAACAGAGGCGCGACTGCGGGACTACCTGCGCCTGCTGCTCACCTGGAACGCCCGCATCAACCTGATCGCCGCCGTGCCGGAAGAGGAAGCCTGGCAGCGCCACATCCTGGATTGCTGGCAGATGCTGCCGCTGCTGCCACCCGGCCCGCTGGCCGATATCGGCTCCGGCGGCGGGCTCCCGGGCCTCGTCATCGCCATCGGGCGGGAGGAGGAGACGCATCTGGTGGAATCCGACCGGCGCAAATGCGCCTTCCTGATGGAGGTGGCCCGCACGCTCGGCCTCCACCATGTCCGCGTCCACCCCATGCGAATCGAGGCCGCCCGCCTGCCGAAGATCGAGGTGCTGACCGCCCGCGCCCTTGCGCCGCTCACGGATCTCCTCGCCCATGCCGCACGAATCCTCGCCCCCAGCGGCACCGCGGTGTTTTTGAAGGGCCGAACGGCCGAGGCGGAGTTGACGGCCGCCGCGCCACATTGGCTTATGCGGACGGAGCGGTTCCCAAGCCGCACCGACGCACAAGCGACCATCCTCCGCCTCAGCGAGATACGCCCTGCCGGTGTCTGACCCCGCCACCTTCCGCATCATGGCCCTCGCCAACCAGAAGGGTGGCGTCGGCAAGACCACCACGGCCGTGAACCTGGCCGCGGCGCTCGCCGCGCGCCAGCGCGTGGTACTGATCGACCTCGACCCCCAGGGCAATGCCTCCACCGGTCTCGGCATCGCCCGCGCGGCCCGTGGGGCCGGCAGCTACGCCATGCTGGTCGAGGGCCGGCCGCTGGCCGAGGTGCTGCGGCCCACCGCCATCCCCAACCTCTCCATCATCCCGGCCGACCCGAACCTGGCCGGCGGCGAGCTGGAGCTGGTGGACCTCGCCCGGCGCGAAACCCGCCTGCGCGAGGCGCTGGAAAAGGGTGCCGCCGCGCTCAAGGGCGTGGAGTGGATCCTGCTCGACTGCCCGCCCTCGCTCGGCCTGCTCACGCTGAACGCGCTCGTCGCCGCCGAATCCGTGATGGTGCCGCTCCAGGCCGAGTTCTACGCGCTCGAAGGCGTCTCCCAGATCATCCAGACGCTCGATCGCGTCCGCGCCGGCTTCAACCCGAAGCTGCGCTTGGACGGCATCGTGCTGACCATGTTCGACCGCCGGAACAACCTCTCCGAGGCCGTGGCCGAGGACGTCCGCGGCTTCTTCAAGTCCCAGGTCTACGACACCGTGATCCCGCGCAACGTCCGCGTCTCCGAGGCGCCGTCGCACGGCCTGCCCGTCACCTTCTATGACCCGCGCTCCCCCGGCGCCGAGGCCTATACTCGCCTCGCCGCCGAATTCCTGCGCCGCCACCGCGCCCGCCTGCGCGAGCTCGCGAAGAATGATCTGGAGCGCTAGACCGTGACTCGCGCTGACGGAAGCGCGGGTCACGGTCTGGCCGTTGCTGAGAGGATGATTCACCGCCTCGGTGATTCCACCTCTGCGGATCATGCTCTAATCCTGATCCATGTTGAGTGTGACCATCCGGCGATGACCACACACCGGATGGCCGAGGAGGCCGCCCCATGACGAAACCCCCCGCCCTCGGCCGCGGTCTCTCCGCCCTTTTGGGCGATGCCGCCGCCGTCAGCCCCGGCGCGCCCGGCCTGCGCACGCTGCAGGTCAGCGCCATGGAGCCCGGCCCCTTCCAGCCGCGCGAGGCGATGGATGAGGCGGCGCTGGCGGAACTCACCGCCTCCATCCGCGAACATGGTGTGCTGCAGCCCATCCTGGTGCGCCCCACCAAGGGCAAGGCCAACCGCTACCAGATCATCGGCGGCGAGCGCCGCTGGCGTGCGGCACAGGCCGCCGGCCTGCATGAGGTTCCGGCCCTGGTGCGCGACTTTTCCGACCGCGAGGCGATGGCCGCCGGCCTGGTCGAGAACCTGCAGCGCCAGGACCTGAATGCCCTGGAAGAGGCGGAAGGCTACGGTCGCCTCACGGAGCAGTTCGGATTGACGCAGGAGGCCCTGGCCCGCGCCGTGGGCAAGAGCCGCCCCCACGTCGCCAACACACTCCGCCTGCTGAACCTGCCCGAACGCGTGCGCGAATTGCTGCGCGAGGGCGCGCTGACCGCCGGCCATGCCCGCGCCCTGCTCACTGCGAAGGATCCCGTGGCCCTCGCTCTCCAGGTGGTGGATCGCGGCCTCAATGTCCGACAGGCCGAGGCGCTGGCGGCGACGAAGAATGTCGGCCCCGCGCCGCGCCAACCCAAATCCGACGCCGAGACCCGCGCGCTGGAGCGGCAGATCACCGCCCATCTCGGCCTCAAGGTCACCATCCGGCACGGCCAGCGCGGCGGGCAGGTGGTGCTGGCCTACAAGGACCTCGACCAGCTCGACGGCCTGGTGCGCCTGCTCACGAAATGATGGCGGCGTGCACCAGGTTGCTGATCGTGTTCATCCGCGGCCCGTGGAATTCCTCGGTCTGACGGGTGTTCGAGAGGAAGGCGAAGGACACGCCGGAGGCCGGATCGCCCCAGCAATAGGAAGACCCCACGCCGCCATGCCCGAAGGTGCCGGGATGCGCGATGTCCCCCAGCCCACGAATGGCGGCCGTCTCGCCCCGCAGATGCGGCCCCAGCCCGCGATGCATCGGCATCCCGTTGTATTCATCCGCCCGGTCGCCCGTGTAGTTGCGGATGGCATAGCCGATCATCCGTGGTGAGATGATGCGCCGCCCCGCCACCGCGCCGCCGTTCAGCAGCGCCTGGTAGAAGGCCGCCATCGCCCGCGCCGTGCCATAGCCGCCGCCGCCCGGAATGCCCGCCGCCCGATGCGCGGCCGTGCCCTCCGGCATCCGCACCGAGCCGTCCACGTCGTGCATGTCCACCGTGCGCGGCTGCACCTCGGGCGGCACGCCGACAAACAGCTCCCCCTCCAGCCCCAGCGGCGCGATGATCCGCCGCCGCAGATAGGCGCGGTGGTCCTCGCCCGTCACAGCTCGGATCACGGCGGCCGCCACCCAATGCGCCGAGGCCGGGTGGTAACGCACGCTGCTGCCAGGCTCCCATTCCAGCGTGAAGCCGCAGACCACCTCCCGCAGCAGGGCCGCATCCTCCCAGGCGGCGGCCGGCACCTCGGCACTCGGGAAGCCCGCCTGGTGGGTCAGCAGCTCGATGAAGGTGATGTTGCCCTTCCCGCCCGCCTCGAAGCCCGGCAGGTGCTGCGCGATGGTGTCGGTCAGCCGCAGTCGGCCATCCTCCGCCAACGCCCAAAGCCCGGCAGCGGTGATGACCTTGGTGTTGGAGTAGAGCAGCCAGAGCGTCGCGTCATTCGCGGCGATATCGCGCCGCGCCGCGCCGAAGCTGCGGAAGAAGCCAAGCTTGCCGTGCCGGGCGATCGCCACCTGCGCGCCGGGGTGGTGCCCCGCCGCGATATCGGCCTCGATCCGCGCGCAGAGCAGGTCGAGCTTCGCGGGGTCCAGGCCCAGCTCCGCGGGGCTGGCGCTGGGCAGCGGGAAGGCGTCGGTCATGATCGTTTCCTCCGAAGATCAGCGCATTACGCCAGAGCCTTCGCGGCTTGCCAAACCAGCCCCGGCTTCGCCTAAACTTCCGCCCAAGGGCGCCCCCGAAACACACAAGGCTCGCCCATCGGAGGAGTATTCATGTCCATCACCCGCCGGGCGGCTTTCGGCCTGCCCTTCGGCCTTCCCATGCTCGCCCAGGCGCAGCCCGCGCCAGCCTTTCCCGACCGCGCCGTGCGCTACATCGTGCCCTTCACCCCCGCTGGCCTCACCGACATCATGGCCCGCCTCGTGGCCCAGAAGCTCTCCGAGATCTGGGGCAAGCCCGTCGTGGTCGAAAACCGGGCCGGCGGCAATGCGCTGATCGGCGCCGATGCCGCGGCGAAATCCCCGCCTGACGGCCACACGCTGCTGGCCATCACCCTCACCCATGCGGTGAATGTCAGCCTCTTCCCCAACGCGCCCTATGACCTGATGCGGGATTTCGTGCCCGTCTCGGTGCTGGGTTCGCTGCCGCTCGTCGTGGTCGTGAACGCCAACAACCCCGCGCGCTCGCTGGCCGATCTCATCGCCCAATCGCGCGCGCGCGTGCTCAATGGCGGCTCCTCCGGCAATGGTTCACCGCCCCATCTGGGGCTGGAACTCTTCCGCCGCGTCTCCGGCGCCGGCGGCAACATCACCCATGTGCCCTATCGCGGCGGGGCGCCCGGCGTGACAGACCTCGTCGCCGGCAATCTCGACTTCATGGTCTCCAACCTGCCCGAATGCCTGGCGCAAATTCAGGCCGGTCGCCTGCGCGGCCTCGCCGTCACCAGTTCCGCGCGCCACCGCCTGGTGCCCGACATCCCGACCGTGATCGAGGCCAATGCGCCCGGCCTGGAGATGACCAACTGGACCGCGATGCTCACCAACACCGCCGTGCCCCGGCCGGTGCTGGCGGAGATCAGCCGCGCCACGCAACTCGCCATCCGCGACGCTGACCTGCGCCGCCGCGGCGAGGAAGGCGGCTTCGACATGCTGGGCTGGGAGCCCGACCGCTCCCGGAGCTTCATGCAGGCCGAGGTGGAACGCTGGGGCCGCCTGGTGCGCGAGGCCGGGATCAGAGCGGATTAGTCTTGGCCGACACGAAGGCTTCGCCTCCGTGTGCCTCAGACGCCGGCGGGCCGCCTCCGCGGCTCTCGGCTTCGCCGCACAGGCGGCGGCGCCCGTTCGGGCGCTCGGGCCTGCGTGCCGCGTCTTCCTGACTTCGGCCTCACTCGTTCAGCCCGCGCCCCGGATAGGGGTGCGTGGCCACCCAGTGCCGCGCGATATCCTCGCGCCGCGCCACCCAGACATCGGGCTGGGCCATCACATGGTCCAGCAGGCGCCGCAGCCCCGCAGCCCGCGCCGGCTGGCCCGTGATGCGCGGATGCAGCCCCACCGACATCATCGCGGGCCTGCCGCGCCGCCCCTCATCCAGCATGGTGTCGAAGGCGTCGCGGATATAGCCGAACCACTGCTCGCCATTGCCGATCGCGCCGAAATACTTCGCGTCATTCGTCGCCATCGAATAGGGCACGATCAGGTGGCCCTGCCCCTCGATCGTCACCCAGAAGGGCAGCTCATCCCCATAATGGTCGCTGTCGTAGAGAAAGCCCCCATGCTCGGCGACCAGCCTTCGCGTGTTCACCGAGGGTCCGTAGCGGCAATACCAGCCGGACGGCTTCTGCCCCGTGGTCCGTTCCAGCGAGGCGACAGCGCGCGCGATATGCTCGCGCTCCTCCGCCTCCTCCAGCTCGAAATGCTTGATCCAGCGCCAGCCGTGCGAGCAGACGTCATTCCCGGAATTTCGGATGGCCTGCGCGATCTCCGGATTGCGCTCCACCGCCAGCGCGCAGGCGAACATGGTCAGCGGCAGCCCACGCTCCGCGAACATCCGCGTGATGCGCCAGAAGCCCACCCGGCTGCCATATTCGAACAGCGTCTCGGCCGCCAGATCGCGCCCTTTGGGGATCTGGTTCCGCCCATGCGCCTCGCTGAGATTCGTCTCCGAAAACCCCTCGCCATCCTGCACCGAAGGCTCGGAGCCCTCCTCCACATTCAGCACGAAGTTCAGCGCCAGCTTCGCGCCATTCGGCCAGCGCGGGTCAGGCGGGTTCGCGCCATAGCCGATGAAATCGCGCCTCGCCTCATACGCCATTCACGCCGCCTCCGCATTGACCGGGTCCAGACTGGCCCATAGCGTCCAGCACGATCAATGCCGGGGGGATACGGGGGACAGATGCTCACGCGGCGCGAATTCGACGCGGCGGCGACAGGCGCGCTGGATGGCCTGCGCGTGGTGGACCTCTCCCGCCTCGTCGCCGGCAACATGCTCACCAAGATGCTGAGCGACCAGGGTGCGGAGGTCATCAAGGTCGAACCCCCCGCCGGCGATTCGCTGCGCGCCTGGAAGGTCGGCGGCGTCGAGACCTCCTGGAAGACCTGGTGCCGCAACAAGCGCAGCATCTGCCTCGACCTCCGCCAGCCCGAGGCCATCGCGGTGGTGAAGCGCCTCACCGAAACCGCCGCCATCTTCGTCGAAAGCTTCCGCCCCGGCGTGCTGGAGGAGATGGGCCTCGCGCCCGAATCCCTGCTCGCCCTCAACCCGCGCCTCGTCATCGTGCGCGTCTCCGGCTGGGGGCAGACCGGCCCCTTCGCGCATAAGCCGGGCTTCGGCACGCTGGTGGAGGGCTATTCCGGCTTCGCCGCCATCAACGGCTATGCGGACCGCCCGCCCGTCCTGCCGCCCATGTTCATGGCCGATGCCTATGCCGGCCTGATGGGCTCGGCCTCCACCCTCATCGCGCTGCGCCATGCGGAGCGCACCGGCCAGGGCCAGGTGGTGGACCTCTCGCTCTTCGAACCGATCTTCTCCGTGCTCGAGCCGCAGATGGCGAATTACCGCATCACCCGGAAGCTCAAGCCGCGCACCGGCAGCCGCAGCACCAACACCGCGCCCCGCAACGCCTACCAGACCAAGGATGGCGGCTGGGTCGGCCTCTCCAGCTCGACGCAGGCCATCTTCGTGAAGCTGATGAAGAGCATCGGCCGCCCCGAGCTGGTGGAGGACCCGCGCTTCCGCACCAACAGCGACCGCATCCGCCACATCGAGGACATCGACGCCGTGGTGCGCGACGCCGTGGCGCAACTGACCATGAAAGAAGCCCTCGCCCAGTTCGACCGCGACGGCGTCACCATCGGCCCCATCATGGACGTGGCCGGCCTGGAGACGGACCATTACGTCGCCGGCCGCGAGGCGCTGATCGAAGTGCCCGATGCCGACATGCCCGGCGGCTGGCTGCCCATGCATGGCGAGGTGCCACGCCTCTCCGGCACACCCGGCATCCTCCGCAACCCGGCGCCAACACTGGGCCAGGACAATGACGCGCTGCTTGGCCCGCTGCTGGGCGCGGAAGAACTCGCACGCCTGCGCGCCGCGCGCATCGTGCTCGACGGGGAGACCAAGTGATGGCCCGCATCTGGCGTTCGATGCTCTATGTGCCCGCGAACGTGCCGCGCTTCGTGGAGAAATCCGCGACGGCGGGCGCGGATGCCATCCTGCTCGACCTCGAGGACAGCGTCCCCCATGAGCGCAAGGCGGAAGCCCGCGCGGCACTCGCCACCGCCATCCCCATCGCGCGCGCCGGCGGCTCCGAGGTGCTGGTGCGTGTGAACCGCCCGCTGCGCCTGGCGGTGGGCGATATCGAGGCCGCCGTCGCCGCCGGCGCCGATGGCATCCTGCTCACCAAGGTGCTGGGCCCCGACCATGTCCAGCTCGCCTGCGAATTGCTCACCGGGCATATGCGCATCATCCCCATGGTTGAGACCGCGGCCGCCCTGCGCTCCCTGCACGAGATCGCCCGCGCCTCGCCCCGCGTCGCCGGCCTGCTGATCGGCGCCGAGGACCTGGCCGCCGAATGCGGCGCCGCCGCGGATGACGAGATCATCGCCATGGCCAAACGCCAGATGGTGCTGGCCGCGGTCGCCGCGGGCGTCGCGCCGCTCGGCACGCTCGGCACCGTCGCCGACTACAAGGATGCCGAGAAGGTGCGCGCCCTCGTCGCCCGCTCCAAGCGCGCCGGCCTGGTGGGGGCCAGCTGCATCCATCCCTCCCTCGTGCCGATCCTGAACGAGGGGTTTTCGCCGAGTGCGGCCGAGCTCGACCTCGCCCGCCGGCAACTCGCGGCCGGCGAGGAAGCGGCGCGCGAGGGCCGTGGCTCCTTCGTGGTGGATGGGCTGATGGTGGACGAGCCCATCCTCATCCGCGCCCGCCGCATCCTGGCCCAGGCGGGCGAAGGGTAGAGTCCGATCGTCTTTGGTGTCTCCACCAAAGGCGTGAATCGGCCTTTCAGCGAGGTGATTCCAACACGGCGGCACTTGCATTAGCCTGCGCCGCATGAGCGTCACCGGCCTTCCCCCCTATGATCCGCAAAACATCTTCGCGCGCATCCTGCGCGGGGAGATTCCCTGCAAGAAGGTGCATGAGGACGAGTTCGCCCTCGCCTTCCACGACATCAACCCGCTGGCGCCCACCCACGTCCTGGTGATCCCCAAGGGCCCCTATGTCAGCGCCGCCGATTTCCACGCGGGTGCGACGACGGAGGAGATCGCGGGCTTCTGGCGCGCGGTCGGCGCGGTCGCGAAGTCGCTCGGCCTGGAACAGCCCGGCCACCGGCTCATCACCAATATGGGCCCGCATTCCGGCCAGGAAGTGCCGCATTTCCACGTGCACGTGCTGGGCGGCCGCCCGCTGGGGCGAATGCTCACGCCCGCGTGACCTGATCCGGGAAGGGGATGGAGCGGGCGATGGGAATCGAACCCACGACATTCAGCTTGGGAAGCTGACGTTCTACCTCTGAACTACGCCCGCGCGCCCGCAGAACCTACAGACAGAGGCGCCCCTTCTCAACCCCCACGCGCCCCGGTCGCCTGCAGGATCGGCACCCAGCGCGCCGTCTCCGCCGCCAGGAAGGACCGCAGCGCCTCCGGCCCCGTCGGCATCATCTGCAAGCCCGCATCCGCGAAGCGCGCCTGCAACTCCGGCCGCGCCAGCGCCACCTGCGCCGCCGCCGCCAGCCGCGCCACCATCGGCGCCGGCAGCCCCGCCGGCCCATACATCCCCTGCCAGGAGGAGCTTTCGAAACCCGGCACCACCTCCGCGATGCTCGGCAGATCCGGCAGCAGCTGCGAGCGGCCCGCCGTCGTCACCGCCAGCCCCACCACCTGCCCGGCGCGGGCCAGCGGCGCCAGCAGCGTCTGGCTGTCAATCATGAAATCCACCCGTCCCGCCGTCAGGTCCGTCACCGCCTGGGGCGTGCCGCGATAGGGCACCACGGTGAAATCCACCCCCGCCAGCTTCTTCAGCAATTCCCCCGCGAGGTGCGAGGCGGCACCCACCCCCGTCGTGCCGAAGGTCGCGGTATCCCGCTTCTCCCGCAGCCAGGCCAGAAAGGCGGGAAGGCTGCGCGCGGGGTTCGAGGGGTGCACCGCCAGCAGGAAGGGCTGCTGCGAGATCAGCGTGATCGGCGTGAAGTCCCGCGCCGGATCGGGCGCGTCATTGTAGAGCGCCGGCATCACCGCATGCGCGGCCCCGCTCACCAGCAGCGTCTGCCCATCCGGCGCCGCGCGCGCCACGTTGCGCGCGCCGATGGTGGCCCCGGCACCCGGCTGGTTCTCGATCACCACCGTCTGCCCCAGCTCCGCCCCCATCGGCTCGGCCAGCAGCCGCGCCGCCACATCGATGATCCCGCCCGCGCCGAAGGGCACGATGACGCGGATGGAGCGCGGCGCTTGGGTCTGCGCAAGTGCCGGCGAGGCCAGGACAGAGAAGGCAAGAAGTGAACGGCGGCGCATGGCGGTCTCCCGGATGTTCCGCCATCGTGGCGAAGAACGCCCCGCCCCGGAAGCCCGATCCATGCGCGCCCTCCTCCTGCTGCTGCTCCTGCTGGCGCCCCTCGCCGCCCGCGCCGAGGCCACCCGTGCCACGCGCCAGATGGTCGCCACCGCCAACCCCATGGCCTCCGCCGCCGGGCTCGAGATGCTGCGCGCGGGCGGCAGCGCCATGGACGCCGCCATCGCCGCCCAGGCCGTGCTGAGCCTGGTGGAGCCGCACGCCTCCGGCCTCTTTTCCGGCGGCCTCCTCCTCGCCTGGGACCCCGCCGCCCGCCGCACCTGGCACTGGGATGGCGTGGCCGAGGCCCCCGCCGCCGCCACGCCTTCGCTGACGCAGGACACGGATGGCACCCGCCTGCCCCCCAGCGTCGCCCGCAGCGGCCGCGCCGTCGCCATCCCCGGCAGCATCGCGGCGCTGGAGGCCGGGCACGCCGCGCTCGGCCGCCTGCCCTGGGCCAGCCTCTTCGCCCCCGCCATCCGGCTCGCCGAGCAAGGCTTCCCCCTCCCGCCCTATCTCCACGCCGTGCTCACCGCCCGCGCACCCGCACTGCGCCAGAACCCGGATTTCCGCGCCCTCTTCTACGCCGAGGACGGCACGCCCCACCCCGCCGGCCATACCCTCCGCAACCCCGCCCAGGCCGAGGCGCTGCGCCTCATCGCCGCGCACGGCGCCGCCGCCCTGCGCGAAGGCCCGCTGGCCGAGGCCTTCCTCGCCGCCAGCCGCAACAGCCCCATCCCCGGCCTGATCACGCCGGAGGACCTCCGCGCCTATCGCGCCCTCCCGCGCGAGGCGCTCTGCGGCCAGGCCTTTGGCCACCGCATCTGCACCGCCGCCGCCCCCTCCTCCGGCGGCGTCTCCGTGCTGCAGCAGCTCGGCCTGCTGGAGCGCACGGGCTTCGCCCAAACCACCCCCGGCAGCGCCGAGGCCGCGCATCTCCTCATCGAGGCCGGCCGCCTCGCCCGTGCCGACCGCCTGCGCTGGGTGGGCGATCCGCGCTTCGTCACCGTGCCGGAGGATGCGATGGTCGCGCGCCGCTACCTCGACGCCCGCGCCGAGCTCATCAGCCCGACCCAGGCCCGGTCGGAGGTCACCCCCGGCACGCCCGAGAACGCGCCGATGACGAGCCACATCTCCGTGATGGACGCGATGGGCGGCGCCGTCGCCTTCACCACCACCAACAACCTCAATTTCGGCGCCGACCTGATGGCCATGGGCGTGGCGCTGAACAACGGCAACACCAACTTCGCCGTGAACCCGCAATCCAACTCGCCCAACCGCATGCAGGGCGGCAAGCGCCCGGCCACCACCATGGCCCCCAGCCTGGTCTTCGACGCGACGGGCCAGCCCGTGATCGTGATCGGCGCCGGCGGCGGCTCCTGGATCCCGGACGCGGTGGCCGGCGGTCTGGCCGAGATCCTGGGCTGGAACCGCGACGCCTGGGCCGCCACCGCCCGCCCGCGCCTCGGCGCGCAATCCGGCGTGGTGGAGCTGGAACAGGGCACGCCGGCCGCCGCCCTGGCCCCCGCGCTCACCGCCATGGGCCATGCGCCGCGCGTGGTGGTGATCAACACCGGGTTGCAGGTGATCCGCCGCATCCCCGGCGGGCTGGAAGGCGCGGCGGACCCGCGGCGGGATGGCGCCGCGCTGGGCGATTGAGCGCGGTTTTCGGCGACTCACGCGCTTTCGGACAAATCGCGCACCCCACGCAGCGCGCCCCAGCCCAGGCGTGCCATGGGCGTCCGGCCAATGCGGCCGCCCGCGAAACGATGCGCTGATCCGTGCCGATGCACGGCCATGGGAGTCCAGGCGGAGGCTGTAAATTTTAGGACTAAATGCCTCTTTCGTCAAGCTTTTCCCGCCGCATGAGCAGCGAGGGCAGGAGGAAGCGCCCACCGATCCGCGTCTCCTCCCGCCGCAGCGTCACGAAGCCATGCGCCGCGTAGAAACCCTCCGACGGCAGGCTGGCGAGGCACATCATCTCCGCGACCCCCGCCGCCCACGCCTCGGCCAGGCAATGCCGCAGGATCAGCCCCGCGGCCCCCTGGCGCAGATGGTCGGGATGCGTGCCGAAATGCCGCACATGGCCCTGTCCGGGCTGCGCCAGGCCCGTCGCCGGGTCCTCCAGGTTCCAGCCGCCCACGGCCGCCACCACGTCACCCCGCAGCGCCAGAAAATACCGCCCCGAGGCCAGCAACTCCGGCCGCGCCCGGCTCACCAGCGGCAGGACGGCGTCCAGCGCCCCAGGCTCATACGCGCCCTGCCACAGCGTGCCGTAGGAGGCCGCGAGCACGGCCGAGACCCGCGCCGCATCCTCCGGCGTCGCCACCCGCAGCGTCAGCGCCTCAGCCAAGGAACCCATCCAGCGCCGCCAGCACCTCGCCCGGCGCTTCCTCGGCCAGGTAATGCCCGCTGTTCACCGCATGCCCGCTCACCGGCCCATCGGCATAGGCGCGCCAGACTTCCAGCGCGTCATACCATTGCCCGATCTTCCCCTTCGCACCCCAGAGCGCCAGCACCGGGCATGGCACGCGCTCCCCCGCCGCGCGGCTCGCGCGGTCATGCTCCAGGTCAATGCTCGCCGCCGCGCGGTAATCCTCGCAGATCGCCGTCACCGTGCCCGGCAGGCGCAGCGCGGCCAGGTAATCCGCCCGCGCCTCGGGGTGGAAGAAGCTGCGATCCTTCGGCTCGCGCGAGGTGTGGATATCGAACCACGCCTCCACATCCGCGCTGATCAGCGTCTCAGGCCCCGGATGCGGCTGCGCGAACCAGAACCAATGGTAGTAGCCCAGCCCGAACTTCATGTCGGCATGCTCGAAGTGATGCAGCGTCGGCACGATGTCCATCACGCAGAGCTTTTCCACGCAGGCCGCGTGATCCAGCGCCAGCCGATGCGCGAGCCGCGCCCCGCGATCATGGCTGACGATGCTGAAGCGATCGAAGCCCAGGCCCCGCATCAGCCCCACCACATCCTTCGCCATCTCGCGCTTCGAATACGGCATGTGATCAGCCGTCACGCCCGGCTTCGCGGAAAACCCATAACCGCGGATATCGGCCGCGATCACGGTGAAGCGCTCCGCCAGCTCCGGCGCCACGCGGTGCCACATCGCATGTGTCTGCGGGTTGCCGTGCAGCAGCAAGAGCGGCGGGCCCTTGCCGCCACGCCGGAAGCGCACCGCCATCCCATCCACCTCGCGCGTTTCCAGCGTGAAACCCTCGAAGAACATCCCGGCCTCCCATTGACCCTTGCCTGTCGCGGATTAGCCTGCGGCATCTTTCAACAAGCCAGCAACCCAAGGGGAACTTCCATGGCGCTCGACGACGACAAGCTGTTCAAGAAGGGCCTGCCCATCCGCCGCGCCGTGCTCGGCGCCGAATACGTGGATGGCAGCATGGCCAAGGCCGATGAGTTCATGATGTCCTTCCAGCGCGCCACCACCGCCTGGGCCTGGGGCTGGGCCTGGGGCGACCCGACGCTGGACCGCAAGACGCGCTCCATCATCAACCTCGCCATGCTCACCGCGCTGGGCAAGATCCCCGAGGTGAAGCTGCATGTGAAGGGCGCGCTCGCCAACGGCGTGACGGTCGAGGAAATCAAGGCGACGCTGCTGCACGCCACCGCCTATTGCGGCATTCCCGCCGGCCTCGACGCCTTCAAGGCGACGCATGAGGTGCTGCTGGCCGAGGGCGCCATCAAGCCCAAGGAAGCCAAGCCCGCCAAGGCGCCGAAGAAGGCCGCTGCCCCCAAGGCGAAGAAGTAAGCCATGGCGCGCCTCGCCTTCGCCGGCATCGGCAATATGGGTTGGCCCATGGCGGCCAACCTCATCAAGGCCGGCCATGATGTCACCGTCACCGACATCTCGCCCGAGCGCGTGGCGCGCTTCGTCAGCGAGGTGGGCGGCCACGCCGCCGCCTCGCCCGCCGAGGCGGCAAAGGGCGTGGACGCCTTCCTCTGCATCCTGCCCACCAGCAAGGAAGTGGCGATCGTTGCCGACGCCGTGCTGGCTTCGCTCCCCGAGGGCGCGCTCTTCATCGACATGACCTCGGGCAACCCGACCCGCACGCGCGAGATCGCGGCGAAGCTCGCCACGCGCGGCATCCGCATGGTGGATGGCCCCGTCTCCGGCGGCGTGCCCCGCGCCAAGACCGGCGAACTCGCCATCATGCTGGGCGGCGAGACGGCCGATCTCGACGCCGCCGAGCCCATCCTGCGCGCCATGGGTACCTCGCTGCACCGCTGCGGCGGCATCGGCGCCGGCCAGGCCATGAAGGCGCTGAACAACCTGGTCAGCGCCGGCGGCTTCCTCATCGGCATCGAGGCGCTGCTCATCGGCCAGAAGCTCGGCCTCGAACCCGGGCTGATGGTGGATGTGCTGAATTCCTCGACCGGGATGAACAACTCCACCCAGAAGAAGTTCCGCCAATTCGTGCTCTCGCGGCGCTTCGATTCCGGCTTCGGGCTGGACCTGATGGTGAAGGACCTCTCCATCGCCATCGAGGTCGGCAAGGAAGCCGGCGTGCCCACGCCCCTCTCCGCACTGACGCGCGAACTCTGGGCCGCGGCGGCGACGCATCTCGGGCCGGGCGAGGATCACACGGCGGTGGCGAAACTGTCCGAGCGGCTGGCCAATCAGACGCTCACGGGCGGGAACAGCTGAAGCGAGGGGCTCTGCCCCTCGACCCCGGCAGGAAACCAGTTTCCTGCACCTTCATCAGATGGAAGATCCAAGAAACTCAGTTTCTTGGTGGGTGAGCGCGAGAGGGCAAAGCCCTCTCGCATCAAGCGACCAACGTGCCGCCCGAATACACCGCGAGCGGCGCCGCGCGTGTCACCACCGCCTCCGCCACGCAGCTCGCGCCCAGCAGCACCAGATCGGCGCGATCCCCCACCGCCAGCCCGTACTCCGCGAAGCCGCAGGCCCGCGCGCCGTTGAAGGTCACGGCCTCCAGCGCCAGCGCCACATCCTCATCCCGCCGCAGCTCGTATTTCAGCGCCACCATCGCGGCGCGGGCCAGCATGTCCGGCGCATTGTGCGGGCTCCAGGTGTCGCGGATATTGTCATTGCCCGCGAAGAGCGTGACGCCCAATTCCCGCGCGCGCTTCAAGGGCGGCACGGCGCGGGACGGCGGCACCGAGGTGCACAACGCCACCCCCGCCTCCGCCAGCTGCGCCAGCAGCGCATCCGCCCGCGGCGCCGCCACATCGCCCAGCGCGAAGCCATGGCTGATGATGACGCGCCCCTGCATGCCCAGCGCCCGCGCGCGTTCGGCGATCAGCTCCATGCTGAAGGCGCCCAGCTCACCCGGCTCATGCAGATGGATATCCACCGGCTTGCCGTGCCGCGACGCCAGCTTGAAGACGATGTCCAGATGCCGCACCGGATCGCGATCGATCAGCGAGGGGTCCAGCCCACCCACCACGTCGCAGCCCAGGCGCAGCGCCGTATCCAGCCAATCCTCCACGCCCGGCATGCGCAGGATGCCCGATTGCGGGAAGGCGACGAGCTGGATCTCGATCCGCCCGCGCATCTCGGCCCGCAGCGCCAGCAGCTTCTCGACATGGGTGAGGCGGCTCTCCTCATCCACATCCACATGGCTGCGCAGCCGCGTGGTGCCAGCGGCCAGATGCGCCTCGCACAGTGCGCGGCCCTCGCGCATCGCATCCATGCCGATGGCGCGGCGCGTCGCCTTCTCATTGTTGATGCGATCCATCAGCGAGGGGCCGACCTCATTGCGCCACCAAGGCTGGCCCCAGAGCGTCTTGTCCAGATGGCAATGGCCTTCCACCAGCCCCGGCAACAGCAGGCGCGGCGCGTCATGCCGCGCGCTCGGCGTCAGCGCCGCAATGCGCCCCTCCGCCACATGCAGGTCCACCGCGGGCCCGCCGAGCGGGCTGACGTGCTCCAGGATCATGCCATCACCCAATCGCGAAACAGCGCGAGATCAATGTTCCCGCCGCACAGGATCGTCGCCACGCGCTTGCCGCGCATCCGCTCGCGCTCCTGCATCAGTGCCGCGAAGGGCGCGGCGCCGGCGCCTTCGGCCAGGTTGTGCGTGTCCGTCCAATAGGCGCGGATGGCGTCGCGCACCTCGTCATCCGTGACGGTGACGACGCGCGCAGCCCCCTTCAGGATCATCTCCAGCGCGGCCGGGTCGGGGATGCGCGTCGCCATGCCATCGGCCTTGGTGATCGCGCTCGGCGTCTCGATCACATGCCCGGCCGCGAAGCTCCGCGCATAGGCATCGGCACCCGTGGATTGCACGCCGATGATCTCGGTCTTCAGCCCCAGCAGGTCCCGCGCCATGATGCAGCCGCAGATGCCCGAGCCGAGGCCGATCGGCACATAGAGCGCATCGAGCGGCGGCGCGGCGCGGAACAGCTCCAGCGCATAGGTGGCCACGCCGCGCACCAGGTCCGGCGCGAAGGAGGGCGCGAAATCCAGCCCGTGCTCGGCCGCGTAATCCCGCGCGAATTGCCGCGCCACGTCAAAATCCGCGCCGTGCTCGATGAGCGTCGCACCTTGCGCGCGCATGGCGGCGTTCTTCTCGGTGGAATTGCCGATGGGCACCACGATGGTGACGGGAATGTCCGCTTTCGCCCCCGCATAGGCCAGCGACTGCCCGTGATTGCCACGCGTGGCGCTGACCACGCCCTTGGAGCGCAGCGTCTCGAAATAGGTCAGCCCGCCGCGCAGCTTGAAGGCGCCGGTGGGCGTGTGGTTCTCATGCTTGACCCAGACCTCGCATCCGGCGCGTTGCGCCAGCAGCGGCCAGGCATATTGCGGCGTGGCAGGAAAATGCCGCCGGATCAGGGCTTCGGCGGCTTCGAGCGCGGGGAGAGTGAACATGCCCGCAGGCTAGAGGGGCAGGGCGGCGAGGGAAAGCGAAGACCGAAGAGGAACCAGACCGCCCCGCGAGGATCCGGCCGCAAATGCGGCCGGCGCGCCCGGCGCATGAGGGCAAAAAAACGGCTCGCACCCTCCGAGGATGCGAGCCGAATAGGCGAGCCGGAACGCTTCAGCGTTCCGAAGCCAAGCGGCCGGAGGCCGCGCCCGGCGCCTGAGGGCACCAAAAAGACTCAGCAAACGCTACTGCGTTTGCTGGATAGCGCTCAGCATCCAGGGGCCGCCCTGCACGCGGACGAAGGTCCAGAGCTCCGTCTGCTCCTGCCGCGCATTGGGGTTGCCCTCGGTGATGGCGCCCGTCTTCAGGTCGCGCGTCCAATCCACCAGCGACATGCGCATGGCGACCGTCGCGTAGTCCCGCGCGCCTTCGTTCCAGGCCTCGGCCAGGTCGCCCTGCTCGAGCTTCACGTCGCGCGTCTCGTTCTTCCAGCCGCGCTGGGCCAGCGCCGCGTAGTCGTCGCGGAAATACTGCACCATCTCCGGCGTCGCGAGGCGCGAGAGGGCGGCGATGTCCTCGCGCGACCAGGCGGCGTTGATCTCGATGAGGCTGCGCTCGAAGGCCTGGAAGTCGGCCGCCTGCACACCGATCTCATCCACCGGCTGCGCCGGGCCACGGCCCATACCGCCACCACCCATCATGGTGCGCTGCTCGGGCTGCGCCTCGCGCATCATGCCGTTCGGCACGCCGGCCGGCGCCGGCTGCTGCCGGAAGCGGCGGAACAGCGCCATGGCGAGGAACACCAGACCCGCGATCAGCGCCAGCTGCAGCATGAAGCCCAGGATGCCGGCGAGGCTGCCGAGGCCCGAGAAGAAGCCGCCACCGGCCAGCAGGCCGAAGAGGCCCGCGCCGAGCAGGCCGCCCATCAGCCCCGCCATCATCGGGTTGCGCGCGAAGAAGCCACCCGGCGCGGCGGCCGGGCGGGCCGCGGCGGCCCCGGGCGCACCGGCCGTCGCAGGCGCGGAGGGCTGCGTGGCCGTGCGCTCCATCGGGCGCGCCGGCTGCGGCGCGGTGTTCGTCGGCGGCGGCGCCTGATAGGTCCGCGCGCCCCGGCTGCCCGAGGAGGAGCGGCCGCCCGGCGCGGCCTCGGCCAGGGCCGGCGCCAGCACGAAGGCGGCGGCGGCCAGAAGGGTCAGAAAGCGTGCAGTGCGGCGCATGTTCGTGGCAACTCCCGGAGGAAACCTGTCTTTCCTGCAATATAGGGGCAAGGAACCCGGATTGCGAGGCTCTTCGCATCCCCCCATGCTGAAACCCATTGCAACAGGAGGCGTTGATGGCTTGGCGAAACATCCTGGCGGGGGCGGCGCTGGCCGCGACCCTCACGCTTCCAGCGCTCGCGCAGACGCAGCCGCCGCGCATCTTCCGCATGGCGACCAGCGTGGATGCCGCCACACTCGACCCGCACGCCACCAACGCGCTCTTCACCTTCCTCGTCGTCTCCCAGGTCTATGAGAGCCTGACGCATCGCGGCGACGACCTGCGCGTGCATCCCGGCCTCGCCACCGCCTGGCGTCAGGTGGAGCCCACGCGCTGGCGCTTCACGCTGCGCCCCGGCGTGAAATTCGCGGGCGGCGAGGATTTCACCGCCGATGACGTGGTCTTCAGCATCACCCGCGCGCTGGCGCCGACCAGCAACTACGGCATCTTCGTGGACACGGTGCTCCGCGCCGAAGCGGTGGACGAGCTGACGGTGGACATCGTCACCCGCGTGCCCGACGCCGTGATCCCGGACAAGATGACGCGCGTGCTCATCATGGATCGCGGCTGGTCCGAGGCGAACCGCAGCACCGTGCCGCAGAACTTCGCCCAGCGCGAGGAAATCCCGGCGGTGCGCATGGCGAACGGCACCGGCCCCTTCGTGATCCGCTCGCGCGAGGTGGATCAGCGGACCATCATGGTGCGCAACCCGAACTGGTGGGGCATCGCCGCCGGCGTGGCGCCGGCCGGCAACATCACCGAATACCACCACATCACCCTGGGTTCGGACGCGACGCGTGTCGCCGCCCTGCTCTCGGGCGAGGTGGACATGGTGCATGTGGTGCCGGTGCAGGATGTGGCGCGCATCCGCGCCAATCCGCGCCTGCGCGTGCTGGAGGGGCAGGAGAACCGCACCGTCTGGCTCGGCTTCCGCCAGGATGTGGATGAGCTGCCCGGCAGCGACATCCGCGGCCGCAACCCCTTCAAGGACCTGCGCGTCCGCCAGGCCGTGGCGCATGCCATCGATGTCGAGGCGCTCCGCCGCGCCACCCTGCGCGGCCAGGCCGTGCCCACCGGCTCCATGTGGACGCAATTCGTGAATGGCTGGGACGCCTCCACCGATGCGCGCCTGCCGCTGGACCGCGACCGCTCCCGCCGCCTGCTGGCCGAGGCCGGCTATCCGCAGGGCTTCTCCGTGCCGCTCGACTGCCCCGTCGGCACCTATGACGAGGCCTGCCAGGCCATCGCCGCCATGCTCAACCAGGTGGGCATCCGCGTGACGCTGGCGCTGCACCCGAACGCGGTCTTCACCCAGCGCATCCGCCGCCAGGAAACGGCCTTCTACGCGCTCTCCTGGGGCGTGCCGACCTTCGATGCCAGCTACACGCTGCGCGCCATCATGGCCTCGCGCTCCATCGGCGGCGCCGCCACCTGGAACATGGGCGGCTATTCCAATCCGGCCTTCGACGCGCTGCTGCCGCGCATCGACAATGAGGGCGATCCGGCCGCGCGCCGCGCGCTGATGATCGAGGCGCACAAGCTGCACAACGCCGATCTCGGCCATGTGCCGCTCTATCACATGATGATCCCCTGGGCGCATCGCCAGGGCATCCAGATGCAGCACCGCGCGGACAACCAGTTCCAGGTGCGCGAGATCAAGGTGGATTGATGCGCGCGATCGTGAAGCGCGCCGCGGAGCTCCGCGGCTTCCGCATCGCGCCCGGCGACAGCAATTACTTCGCCTGCCTGCTGGACCCGCTGGCCGATGGCGCGGCCTTCACCCTGGTGGTGGAAGTCTTCGCCCCCGGCGGCGCCACGCCGCCCAACACGCATCGCGCGGCGCAGGAGGCCTTCTTCGTCCTGCGCGGCACGGGTCGTGCGCGGGCGGGCGACACCTGGCAGGAGATCGGCCCCGGTGACACGCTGCTGCTGCCGCCCGGCATCGAGCACGTGGTGGAAAACCCCGGCCCCGGAAAGCTCTATTGCCTGACGCTGATGGTGCCCGACGAGGATTTCGCGGCGCTCATCCGCGCCGGCATTCCCGTTGAACTGGATGCGGAGGACATCGCGGTCCTCACCGGCCGCTAGCTTCAAGCTCCGTCAGCAGCCGCCGCCCGGCCGCATCGTCCAGCCCCAGCGCGAAGGCCTGGCGCAGCGCGGCCACCGCCTCGGCGCGCCGGCCCAGCTCCGCCAGCGCCACGCCGCGCCCCAGATACAGCGCGGGCACCCCGGCGGTGAGCGCGATGGCCGCGTCATAGGCCGCCAGCGCCTCCTCCCATTGCCCGAGGCGCGCATGGACCGTGCCCTTCGCGTGATGCGGCCGGTGATCCGTCGCATCCAGGGCGATGGCTCGCGCCAGGGCCTGCAGCGCATCCGGCGTGCGGCCCATCGCGGCCAGGGCCTCGCCGCGCCCGGTATGCCCATCGGCCAGGTGCGGCGCGAGGCGCAGCGCCGTCTCGAAGGATGCGAGGGCCGCCGCATCCTCGTTCTGCCGCAGCAGCGTGTGGCCCATCCCCGCATGCGCCGGCGCATAGGTCGGATCGAGCGCCACGGCCCGCCGCGCGACGGAAGCCGCCTCCGCCAGCCGCCCCATGAAGCGCAGGATGCGCGCCTCCTCGATCAGCCCGTCGCGATCGTCATCATCCAGGCGCTGCGCTGTCCGCGCCGCCGCCAGCGCCTCCTCATACCGGCCCAGCTCGCGCAGCAGGACGGCCGAGGAGAGATGCGCCCAGGGCGAGTTCGGATCGAGCGCCAGGCCGCGCGCCTGCGCCTCCAGCGCGCCCTGCCGGTCGCCCAGGGCGCGCAGCGCCAGCGCACGGCCATAATGCGCCGAGGCGCGCGGCGGCCCCTGCTCCATCACCAGGTCCAGCAACTCCAGCGCGCGCGCGGCATGGCCCGAACGCACCAGCGAGCGCGCGAAGAGGAAGTCGATCGTCGCCACCGCATCGGCATCCTCGACGCGGCGTCGCAGCAACAGCAGACGGTCGCGGATCTCCTCCTCCTCCGCATCCGTCTCGGCGATGTACCAGGCATAGAGCCGAGGGGCGACGACGCGCCAAACCTCGGGCGCGGCGCGCAGCAGCAGCGGGTCCGCCCCCTCGGCCGCGGGCCCTTCCACATCGGCGATCACGCCATGCCCGGCGAGGCGCAGGCGCAGGCGCATCCTGTCGCCCGCCACGATGATCTCGCCCGAGAGCTTGCGCTCCGGCCAGCCCAGCAGGTTGCGCAGCAGCGCCGCCAGCCCGCGCAGCGAAAGCCCGGCGGCAGGGATGTTCAGATCGGGCTCGGAACCCTCCAGCTCCGCGCTCGGCCGGTGCAGCGTCTCGGTGCGGACGGCATGCGCCGTGGCGTTGATCGCATCCAGCAGCCGCCGTGCGGCGACCGCGCCCGAAAGCCCGCTGTCGGAGAGACTCGTGGGCACGGCGATTTCGGAAATCTCGATGGGCTGGCGCGCCGCCTCGCGCACCACCATCACCACGGCCAGCACCGCGAGAACCAGCGGCAGCGTGCCCAGCAGCAGCCTCTGGCCGAACTCCCAAAAGGCGACGGCGCGGTTCCATCCGCGCCGGATCAGCCCCGGCGGGCGGGCTTCGGCGGCGGGCGTTTCATCGGCATCCATGCCCGCCAGGAAAGCGCCCTAGCCGGCGGCCTGCAAGCGCCCGCGCCGCGCCCATTGCACGCCCAGCAGCACGGCGCCGATGGCGAGGCCCACCCAATGCGGGGCGGGTATGGCGTCCGCCACCACCACCTCGATGATCGCGGGGAAGACCATGAGCAGGCCGCCCAGCGCCATCAGCCAGCGCTCCACCGCGTTCATCGCGGTGATGGCGTAGCCCTGGCAGGCCGAGGAGAGGGCGGCGAGGCCGAGGGTCGCGAAGAACACCTGCTCCACCACATCCATCCAGTCCATGCCCGGCAGCATGTTCAGCAGCAGGCCGACACCCTGCGGGTCCGTCACGAAGACGAAGGGCAGCACGAAGGCGGGCAGGGTGTATTTCCAGGCCATCAGCGTCGTGCGGTAGGGCCCGGCGCCGGTGATCGCCGCCGCGGCGAAGGGAGAGAGCGCGGTGGGCGGCGAAACCTCGGAGAGCACCGCATAGTAGAAGACGAACATATGCGCGGCATAATCCGGCACGCCCAGCTTCATCAGCGCGGGCGCGGCCACCACGGCGCAGATGATGTAGCTGGCCGTCACCGGCACCGCGAGGCCGACGACCCAGACGATCAGCGCCGTGTAGATCGCCGTGATGATGAGCGAACCGCCCGCCGCCTGGATCGCGATGTCGGAGAATTTCAGCCCGAGGCCGGTCAGCGTGATGCAGCCCACGATGATGCCCGCACAGGCGCAGGTGGCGGCGATGCCGATCGCCTGCTCGGAGCCCGCCGCCAGCGTGCGGATCAGCTTCATGGGATAGAGCGCATGCTCGCGCGAGAGGAAGGAGAGCGCGACCGCGAGGCCCATGGCGTAGAGCACCGAGAGCGTCGCCGAATACCCCATCGCCATGAAGACGATGATCGCGATCAGGCTGGTGAAGTGGTACCAGCCGCGCCTGAACATCGCGCCGACCTTTTCGACCTGCATCGGCACGTCATCCTTGCCGCCGCCGGCCGCGCGGATGCGCCGCTGGTCCAGCTCCACCATGAAGAGCAGCGAGGCGTAGAAGAGGCAGGTCGGGATCACCGCCATCAGCAGCACGTCGAGGTAGCTGATCTTCAGATACTCGGCGATCAGGAAGGCGGCCGCCCCCATGATGGGCGGCGAGATGATGGCGCCGAGGCCACCGGCGGCCAGCAGCCCGCCCGCGTCATGCGGCGTATAGCCCACGCGCTTCATCATCGGCCAGGCGACGGTGCCGATGGTGACGGTGGTGGCGACGCCCGAACCGGACGGCCCACCCAGCAGGAAGGCCGAGAGCACGACGGTGCGCCCCGCGCTGGAAGGCTTGCCGCCCGTGGCCGCGAAGGAGAAATCCACGAAATACTTGCCCGCACCCGTCGCGCCCAGGATCGCGCCGTAGATGGTGAAGAGGATGATCAGCGTGGCGCTGACATCCACCGCCGTGCCGAAGATGCCCTCCAGCGTGATGGAGATATGCGGGATCAGCCGCTCCTCGTCATAGCCGCGATGCGTCCAGGGGGCGGGGAGGTGGTTGCCGTAGAAGGCGTAGAGCAGGAAGGCGATGGCGACGACGGGCATGATCCAGCCCGTGCAGCGCCGCGTGACTTCCAGCACCAGCGCGATGAGCATCCAGCCCACCACGATGTCCATCGGCTCGGGGAAGATGATGCGGTCCTGCAGGTCATCGCCGCCGGAGATCAGGTACCAGGTGACGTAGATGCCGGCCGCCACCAGCGCCCAGTCCCAGGGCAGGAAGCGGTCGCGGAAGCGGCGCGCGACAGGGAACAGGAAGAAGCCCAGCACCATGGTGAAGCCCACATGCGCGAAGCGCAGCGTGGTGGTGGGAACGATGCTCCAGGCCGCATAGAGGTGGAACAGCGACATGGCGAGCGCCAGGCCCACCGCCACCACGCCCAGCGCGCCGGTAAAGCGGTTCATCACCCCCTCTTCGGACTCGATCAGCTTCTCGACGCGGGCGGCGGTGGCCGCATCCATGCTGTTCGGGTCGATCTCGGGCGGCAGGGAGCTCTGGGACATGGCGGATACTCAGATGGCTAGAGCATGATGCGTTGAGGCGGAATCGCCGAAACGCTGAATCATCCTCTCAACAAAGGTGAGACCGCTGTGCGGTCTCAAGAGAAACGGCCGGGTGGCGACACCCGGCCGTGAGGCGAAGCCGTCTGCCGGGCTCAGCCCAGCGTGGCGCCGGCATTGCGCCAGAAGGCCTCGGCCGCCGGGTGCCAGGGCACGCCCGCCGCCGCCGTCTTCTGCTGCGCGAGCGTGAAGTCGCGCGCGGCGGAATGCACGCGCGCCCAGTCCTCGCGGTTCTGCCAGAGGATGGTCAGCATCTGCGTCACCAGCGCCGGCGCCGCATCCTCGCGCACGGCGAGGATGTTCGCGACCGAGAGCTGGTTGTTCGGCGCGTTCTGGCCGGGATAGGTGCCAGGCGCGATGGTCTCGGCGAAATAGACCGGGCCATGCTCGCGCACGATCGGGTCCAGGAACTCGGCATGGTCGATCAGCACCAGCTGCGTGCCCGGCGTGGCCGCGAGGTCGGTGATGGCCGAGGTCGGCACGCCCGAGACGAAGAAATAGGCGTCGATCTTGCCGTCGCGGATCGCATTGGTGCTCTCGGCCGGGGAGAGGCGCTCACGGCCGCGGAAATCGCGGTTGATGTCGAGGCCGGCGGCCTGGATCAGGCGCAGCGCGAACAGCTCGGTGGCCGAGGCGGGCGCGCCGGTCGAAATCCGCTTGCCGCGCAGGTCCGCCATGGTGCGGATGTTGCGGTCCGCCGTCGTCACCACCTGCATGCGGTTGGTGTAGAGCACGGCGATGGCGCGCGTGGGCACCACGCGGCCACGGAAGGGGCCGGCGCCGCGCACGCTGTCCACCGCCGCATCCACCTGGCCGAAGACCAGCTGCGCGCGGTTGGCACCGAGCAGTTGGAAATTCGCGGTGGAGCCGGCCGTCACCTCGGCCGTGGCGGAAACGCCCGGAATGCCGCGCGTCAGGTAGTTCGCGAGCGCGCCGCCCAGCGGGTAATAGACGCCGCCCGTGGTGCCGGTGGCGATGGCGATCTGCTGGGCCGCCTGGGCATGAGCCTGATGGGGGGCGAGCTGCGGCGCGGCCAGAAGGCCAAGGCCGGCACCCAGGGCGGTGCGGCGGGAAAGCTGGGTCATGAAATCATCCTCCGGCGGGTTTGTTTTCTGGACACGCGAATAGGGGCAACCGCGTCCAAACGCAAAGGGGTTGCGCTGCCTCAAGGCGAAAGCGGCCCTCACGCTGCATTCTTTGCATCAGGAGGATCGCAACGTGACCCAATTGACCGCCCGAGACCTGATGACCCCCGACGTCGTCTCCGTGCCGCCCGAGACGCCCGTCCTCGCCGTGGCGCGCCTGCTCTCCGAGCGCGGCATCAGCGCCGTGCCGGTGCTGGGCGCCCATGGCGAGGTGCTGGGCGTGGTGACGGAAGCCGACCTGATCCGCCGCCTGGCCGGCCAGGAGGATCCGAAGCCCGGCTGGTTCGCCAGCCTCTTCGTGGACCCCGCCGCCGAGGCCGAGCGCTACGCCCGGACGCATGGCGTCCGCGCGCAGGACATCATGACCGAAACGGCGCTGACCGTGGGGGAGGCCGACACCGCCGCGCACATCGCCCATTTGATGGAGGAGCGGAACATTCGCCGCGTCCTCGTCGTCACCGATGGCCGCCTGCGCGGCATCGTCAGCCGCGCCGACCTGCTGCGCGCCCTGGTGGCGCCCATGCCGGAGGAGGGCGAGTTCAGCGACAGCCGCCTGCGCAGCGCCGTCATCGCCGCCATGCGCAAGCAGCCCTGGGCCGATAGCTTCTACACGCTGGTGGATGTGAAAGACGGCGTCGTCACCTTCCACGGCTTCATGCGCGACGAAGGCGTGCGCCGCGGCCTGCGCGTGCTGGCCGAGGCCATTCCGGGCGTGAAGGGCGTCAAGGACGAGACGCAACCCATGCCCAACTACATCTTCGCCGGGGTGTGACCCCCGGCGCCGGACCCGCCCGTGCTTATCGCGGCGCGGGGCCCGGGCAATCGGGCAGGAAGGCGTTCGCCACGCTCCAGGCATCGGGCAGCCGGCTCAACTGGTTGATCTGGCCCGGCACCCGCAGCACGCCGATCAGCGCATCCACAGGCTGATAGGAGGTCATGGTGAAGGTCTGCGAAGGTGGATCCCAGCGCGCACCCACCGGGAAATTGCCGCCCAGCACCGGGCGCACCGTGAGCCGCACGGTGCCGGCGGACTGGTTCTGAAACTGCGCGCGATAGCTGACGAGGGTGTGGTCCGCCCTCACATCCGGCACCGCATAGGCCTGATACACCACCAGCCGGCTCACCGTGGCCGGCGGCACCGGCGGGAAGGGCAGCATGGCGACACAGATCTCGCGCTGCTGCGCGGCGGCCGGCAGGGTCACGCCCGCCACCCCCGCCAGGGCCAGGGCGGCCAGGACAATCCTTGAAGTTTTCATGGGCTCGTTTCCTTCACCGGTCGCGGGACTGCGCCGCGGTGGCGAGGACAGCAGGCGCCGCCTTCGCCCGCAACACCAATCGTTTCGGCCAATGCCCGACATCGGCGCCGCCCCAGGGAGGAGATGAAACCCTCGTCATGTCATGTGTTTCACATGGCGGCAGCCCACCCGGGCAGTGCTACCGTTTCTCCGGCGATTTCAATCGCCTAAGGACGATATAACATCACGGAGGAAACGGCCCATGAAGGCCCAGTCACGTGGCTTGCTGTCACGTCGCGCGCTTTTCGCGTGCTTCGCCTGTGGTTCCGCCCATCTGGGCCTGCAGGCCAATCCGGTCTCCGCGCAGGGGGCCGGGCAGAGCTGGTCGCCCCCGCCCGCCGCGCAGCGCTGCCCCTCCCGCTGGGGGCCCAATGATCGCCGCGGCTCGATGAACCTGCTGACGCCCGATCGCATCCGCAACGCCGCTTCCATGATCCGCGAGGGGCGCAAGATCGAGATGGGCCATGTGCTCAGCACCAACATGCCCTTCTTCGGCACGCGCCGCTTCGACATCCACCAGAAGCAGACCTTCTGGAACCCGCAGGCGAACAATCGCGGCTCGAACGAGGAGCTGGTGATCAGCGAGATCGGCCAGGTCGGCACGCAGTTCGACGGCTTTCCGCACCAGACCATCGGCAACGAGGTCTATAACTGCGTGGACCTGCCCTCCATCATGTCCCGCACCGGCTTCACCCAGATGGGGATCGAGACGGTCGGCACCATCATGACGCGCGGCGTGCTGATCGACGTCGCCGGCCTCAAGGGCGTGCAGACCCTGCCCGACACCTATGAGATCACGGTGGCCGACCTCGAACAGGCGCTGAACCGCCAGCGCGTGGAGCTTCGCGAGGGCGACGCGATGATCATCAACACCGGCTGGGGCCATCTCTATGGCCGCGAGAATGCGCGCTACGTGGCCGGCTGCCCGGGCATCGGCGTGGCGGCGGCCGAATGGCTGATCGCGAAGAACCCCATGCTGCTGGGCGCCGACAATTGGCCGGTGGAGGTGGCGCCATCGAAGACCATGCCCAGCGCCTCGCTGCCCGTGCACCAGATCGCGCTGGTGGTGAATGGCGTGCATCTGCTGGAGAACATGAACCTGGCGGAGATCGTCGCCTCCGGCCGCAACGAGTTCTGCTTCATGATGCAGCCGCTGCGCGCCCAGGGCTTCACCGGCAGCACCGTCTCGCCCGCCGCGCTGTTCTGAGGCGGCCATCCTGCCCGGGGGGACCACCCCGGGCAGGACCCCACGCCGGCAGACGACGCGGCAATTCACGAGGCGCACCGTGGGGCCATTGCCAGGGGCCGCGTCATGGGCGCGCGCCACGGTCGTCACATTGAGCTGGCTGTTGCTGCCCGTCCCGAACCGCAGATTCGAGATGACGCCCTGCGCGCCAAGCTGGACCGGCTGCGTCGGGCCGCCCGTCAGGGTCACATGGCTGGGGAAGCTGGTGAACTGCACCTCCGCGGCGACCGCCGCATGCGTCGCGTTCCGCAGGAAGATGAAATCGTCGAAGGCGCTGCCATTGGCCTGCTGATAGACCGCGTCGATGAACACGCGGCCGTTGCAGGCGGTGGGCGCCTGCGCGCGCGCCTGCTGCGCGGGGAAGGCGAGGGCGCTGGCCATCAGGGCCGCGGCAATCATGCTCCGGGACAAGGGCGTTTCTCCGGGCGGCGGCGCACCAGGATGGCTCCGTCCGTGCCGGGCAGCCTGGCCAAGCCCCGGGTATTGCCAGATCGGCAATTCCTTTCGACGCGATCGGCCCGCCGATCCCCGGCGACAGCCTGGCGCCGCCCTGGCATCATCCCCGAATGCGATGGGCGCGGATCTCCCTGGTGCTGCTGGCGGCGCTCCTGGCCGGGGCCTGGCTGCTCGACCGCGCCTTGCCGCCCCCCATGGCGCGCTTCGAGAACGCGGCGCGCATCGTCACCGCGCGCGATGGCCGCACCCTCTCCGTCTGGCCCGCGGCGGGCGGCGTCTGGCGCCTGCGCACGCGGCCTGAGGATGTGCCGCCGCATCTCCTCGCCCTGCTGATCGCCGCCGAGGATCGCCGCTTTTACGCACATCCCGGCGTGGACCCGCTGACCCTGGCGCGCGCCGCCGCGCAATGGGTGCGCGCGGGACGCGTCGTCTCCGGCGGCTCCACCCTGTCCATGCAGGCGGCGCGGCTGCTGGAGCCCCGCCCGCGCAACCTGCGCAGCAAGCTCATCGAGATCGCGCGCGCGCTCCAGCTCGAATGGCGCCACGGCAAGCGGGGCGTGCTCGAGATCTGGCTGACCCTCGCCCCCCAGGGCGGCAATCTCGAAGGGCTGCGCGCCGGCTCCCTCGCCTGGTTCGGCCGCCCGGTCCAGTCGCTCGATGCCGGCGAGGCCGCGTTGCTCGTCGCCCTCGCCCGCCGGCCCGAAGCGCTGCGACCCGACCGCCACCCCGACGCCGCCCGCCGCGCGCGCGACGCCGTGCTGCTCGCCCGCGCGCCCGACATCGCGAGCCCCGCCGAAATCACCCTCGCCGGCGAGGTCCCCACGCGCCGCCTGCCGATGCCCCGCCACGCGCCGCACTTCGCGCGGGATGGCAGCACCACTCTGGATCTCGACCTGCAGCGCGCCACCGAGGCCATCGCGCGCGAGGCGCTGACGCGCCTGCCCGAGCGCGTCTCCCTCGCCATCGTCGTGAGTGATCTCCGCACCCGCGAGACCCGCGCGCTGGTCGGCGGCGACTGGATGAACCCGGCCCGCGCCGGCGCGCTGGACCTCACGCGCGCCGTGCGCTCGCCCGGCTCCACGCTCAAGCCGCTGATCTACGCGCTGGCCTTCGAAGCGGGCGTGGTGACGCCCGAGACGCTGATGGAGGACCTGCCCCGCCGCTTCGGCGACTACGCGCCCGAGAATTTCGACCGCGCCTTCCAAGGCCGCCTGCGCATCGCGGATGCGCTGCGCCAGAGCCTGAACCAGCCCGCCGTGGCGCTGCTGAACGAGGTGGGCCCGCTGCGGCTCGCCAGCGTCATGAAATCGGGCGGCGCCGTGCCGCGCCTGCCGCCCGGGGCCGAGCCCTCGCTGCCGCTGGCGCTCGGCGGCGTCGGCCTAACCCTGCGCGAGCTGGTGGGCCTCTATGCGCGCCTGGGCGATGGCGGCGCGGGGCTGATCGAACCGCGCGCCGCCAACCTCGCCAGCGCCATCCTCGTGCAGCCCATCCCCGGCGGCGGCCCCGCCGGCATCGCCTGGAAGACCGGCACGAGCTGGGGCGGCCGCGATGCCTGGGCCATCGGCATGGACCAGCGCCATGTGGTGGGCATCTGGGTCGGACGGCCCGATGGCACACCCATGCCCAACGCCACCGGCGCGCGCCTCGCCTTGCCCCTGCTCGGCCAGGTCTTCGAGCGCCTGCCCCCCGCGCCGCGCCAGGGCTTCACGCCACGCCCGCTATCCGCGGGCCTCGCGCCCACCACCGATGCGCTGCGCCTGCTCTTCCCGCCGCCCCGCGCAACGCTGCCCGAAGCCGGGCGCGTGGTGCTGCGCGCCGCCGGCGGCCAACGCCCGCTGACCTTCCTGGTGGATGGCGCGCCGCTCACGACGGACCCCGCGCGCCGCGAAGCGAGCTGGGTGCCGCCCGGCCCCGGCTTCTATCGGATCACCGTGCTCGACGCCGAAGGGGCGGCGGCCCGGACCGAGCTGCGCGTGCGATGAGCGCGGAGCTGCGCGGCGCGAGCCTCTATGTGCTGGCCGCCTTCGGCCTCGGCTTCCTGCTCGGGCCGCTGCGGGAATTCGTGCTGGCGCCGCGCATCGGCCGCGTCGCGGCGCTGCTGCTCGAACTGCCGCTCATGCTCGGCTTCTGCGCCTGGATCGCCCCGCGCCTCCTGCGCCGCTGCCGCGTGCCGCCCGGCCGCGCGCGGTTGCGGATGGGCTTCACCGCGCTCCTGCTGCTGCTGGCGCTCGAGTTCTTCGCCGGCGTCGCGCTGCGCGGCTGGGATCTGCGCGCCTGGCTGGCGCAGTTCACGACGCCGCCGGGCCTCGTCACGCTGCTGGGCTATCTCGTCTTCGCCCTCATCCCGCGCTGGGTCCGAACGCCATGAAGCCCCTCATCCCGCTGCTGCTCCTCGCCCTCGCCGGTTGCGTCACCACCAGCGGCAGCACCGCCGATGACCGGCGCTGGATCACCCAATGCGTCCGCGACAATGCCGATGAGGGCGCCTCCCGCCGCGTCGTCACCGCCTATTGCACCTGCATGGTGAACCGGATGAGCAACAACGAGACGCGCTCCGTCACGCAATGGGAGCGCGCGAATCCCCGGGCCCGCCGCGAATGCTCGCGCGAGGCCGGCTGGACATGACACCAAGGAGATTCCCCATGCGCTTCCCCGCCCTCGCCGCCCTGCTCCTTCTGGCCGCGCCCGCCGTCGCGCAGCTGCCCGACGCGGCCGGCTGGATCCGCCGCTGCATGGAGGACAGCGCGAACCAGGCCGCCGCGCCGCTGGTGCGCATGACCTATTGCACCTGCCTCGTCAGCCAGGCGAATGACGCCGGCGCCGCGACGATCGAAGCTCTCGAGCAGATCCTCCCCGACGCCCGCCGCCAATGCCGCGAGATCGCGGGCTGGCGCTGAGCGCGGCGCCTATCGGCAGCCCGTGCGCTCCGCTTCCTCCCGCGCCATCTGCGTGCGGAACGCGACCTGCCCGAAAATGGCCGAAAGCCGCGCCAGGCTCGCTTCCGACGGCGCGCCTTGCGCCGCGCGCTCGGCCTCGCGCGTCAATTCCGCCAGGCGCGGGCAGCCGCAGCCGGTGAAGGTGGCGGCGGCGCCCGACAGCGCCCGCAGCACCGTCTCGCCCCGCGCGCGGCCCTCCATAATGCCGGGCACCGGCAGCGCCGCCTCCCGCGCCACCGCGCGCAGCGCGGCCAGCCCCTCGCCATAGGCGCAATAGGGGCGGGGCAGGCCTTGCGCCATGAGCAACGGCGACGTCGCCAGGAGGATCAGGAGATTCCGCATCGCGCCAGCGCCTCCCGCATGTGGCCGGGGATCGGCGCCTCGACGCGCGCGATGCCCGGCAGCACCAGGGCGCGCGCCAGCAGGTGCATCGCCCCCGCGCCGCCGCCATAGCGCGCATCGCCCAGGATGGGGCAGCCCAGATGCGCCATATGCGCGCGAAGCTGATGCGTGCGCCCGGTGCGCGGCGTGAGTTCCACCGCCGTCAGCGCAGCACCGCGCCCCAGCACCCGCCATTCCGTGCGCGCCGCCTGGCCCGCCGCATCCACCACCATGCGCCAGCCCTCCGCCTGGCTGCTGACCTTCAGCAGCGGCGCCTCGCAGACGCCGCTCTCACCCGGCGGCGCGCCGGCCAGCACGGCCCAATAGGTCTTTTGCGCCAACCCCTCGGCGAAGAGCGCGTTGAGTGCGGCGATGGCCGGCTTGGTGCGGCCCAGCGCCAGGCAGCCCGCCGTATCCGCATCCAGCCGATGCGCCGGCTGCGGCAGGTGCCGCTTGCCCTGGCGCAGGGCCGGCAGCCAATCCTCCAGCGAGGCGCCGCCGCGCGGGCCGCGATGCACGGAGAGCCCCGCCGGCTTGTCCAGCACCAGCACCTCCGTATCCTGGTGCAGGATGCGCGCGGCGATCGCTTGGCTCAGCGGCGCAGAAGGAGGTTCCGCATGGCGGCGTTTCGGCTTCACTGCTTCCCCGAATCCGGTGGCTGCTACAAGGTCGCCCTCATGCTCGCGCTGTGTGGCGCGGAGTGGGAGGGCATCCCGGTGGACTACTACCACGGGGAGACCCGCACGCCCGAATGGCGCGCGCGCGTCAGCGTGATGGGCGAGGTGCCGGTGCTGGAGCATGCCGGCCGAAGCCGCACGCAATCGGGCGTGATCCTCACCTATCTCAGCCGCACCCTCGGCCGCTTCGCCGCGGCGGATGAGGAGGAGCAGCTGCGCTGGCTCTTCTTCGACAACCACAAATTCACCAGCTACCTCGCCACCTGGCGCTGGCTGCACAGCTTCACCGCGAACGCGGACCCCGCCGTGGCCGCCGCCTTCCGGGCGCGGGCCGAGACCGCCTTCCGCGTGGTGGAGGCGCAGCTCGAAGGCCGGGCCTTCCTGCTGGGCGACGCGCCCTGCATCGCCGACATCTCGATGCAGGGCTACCTGCACTTCCCGCAGGAGGAATGGCCGCTCGACATGGCGGCCTTTCCCAATATCAGCGGCTGGATCGCGCGCTTCCGCGCGATGCCGGGCTGGAAGGCGCCCTATGACCTGCTGCCCGGGGCGCGCTTCCCGAAGCCGTAAGGGCTACTCCGCCGCGGCCGCCTCGCTCACCACGCGCGGCTGGCTTTTCATCCAGGCGAAATACAGCTCCCGCGCCTTGGCGGCGAAGGGGCCGATCGGCAGGTCGCGGCCATTGTAGCGGATGACGGGCTGCACCTTGGCGTAGTTGCCGGTCGAGAAGATCTCATCCGCCGTCTCCAGCTCCTCCGGGCGCACCGCGCGCTCTTCCACCGGCACGCCCGCCTCGCGGAAGAGGGCGAGGACGCGCTGGCGCGTGATGCCGTTGAGGAAGGTGTGGTTCACCGCGGGCGTGACCACCACGCCATCCTTGGCGAACCAGAGGTTGGAGCTGGCGAATTCGGCGATATTGCCGGCCACGTCGCTCATCACCGCCATGTCGTGCCCGCGCTCATTCGCCCAGGCCGTGGCGCGCGCGCCGTTCGGATAGAGGCAGGCGGCCTTCGCATCGGTCGGCGCCATGTCGGTGGCCGGCTTGCGGAAGGGCGTCAGCATCGCCGAGAAGCCGGCCCAGGCGGGCAGCGGCGTGTCATAGAGCGAAAGGATGAAATCCGTGCTGTTCGGATCCGGCCGCGCCGCGCCCAGCCCCTGGCGGATGAAGAACATCGGCCGGATGTAGAGCGTCGCTTCCGGGCCCATGCGGCGGATGCCCTCCTCGCAGAGCGCCTGGATCTGCGCCGCCGTCATCATGGGCTTCATGCCCATCACCTCGGCCGAGCGCAGCGCGCGGGCGCAATGGCGATCCAGGTCCGGCGCCCAGCCGGTGATGGAACGCGCGCCGTCGAAGATGACCGAGCCCAGCCAGAAGCAATGGTCCATGGGCCCGATGATCTTGGGCTCCTCGGTCGTCCATTCGCCCTTGTACCAATACACGCCGGCCATCATCCGCACTCCATGCTGCAATGCCGATTTTGCCACGTCAGGCCCGGCTGTTGAAGTAGGCCAATTCCCGCGTATCGGCCCAGGCGAGGCGCAATTCCACGGGTTTCCCGTCCACCGCATAGGCGATGCGCTGGATGAACAGGGCTGGCTCCTTCGCGCGCAGACCGAGCCGCGCGGCGACGCGGGGCACGGGCATGGCGGCGCGGAGCTGCTCATCAATGCGGGTCACGCTGATGCCGAATTCGCGCTGATACAGGTCATAGACCGTGCCCGGCCGCCCGCTGAAGCGCGCGCCATCCAGCCCCGGAAACAGCGCCGCCGGCAGGAACAGCGTCTCCAGCATCGCGGGCCGCCCGCCCAGATGCTGCAGATGCCGCGCGCGCAGCAGCGGCGCTTCGCGTTCCACACCCAGCGCGGCCGCCTGCGCGCGATCCGCCCGGCGCTCCGCGAAATCCAGGAATTCCGTGCGCGGCAATTCGGGCGCGCCATCCGGCCGGCGTAGGTGGAAGAAGCGGAAGAGCCGCTCGGGCGTATGTTCGGCCACGAAGGTGCCGCGCCCCTGCTGGCGGCTCAGCACGCCCTCGGCCACCAGCCCATCCGTCGCGCGGCGGATCGTGCCGATCGCGCAGGAAAACCGCTCGGCCAGCAGCTTCTCGGCCGGCAGCGGCGTGCCGGGCGGAAACTCGCCGGCCGCGATCTCGGCCACGATCGCCGCGCGCACCTGGCGCCAAAGGGGTGTCTCGATATTCATTCAACTCATCTAGGTCATATAGTTGACTTGGGTTCAAGAGGGGCCTAGCGTCCCCGTCATTGAACAGGAGGACACGCGATGACGATCCATTTCGTCGTGCATGACGAGGGCGATTCCGTGGGGGTCGTGGTGGTCGAGGGCCTGAGCGCCAGCAACCGCATCAACGGCTGGATCATGGACCAGGACAAGATGATCGAGTTCGACGCGAAGTCGGACATCCCGATCGGCCACAAGCTGGCGATCAAGCCCATCAAGAAGGGCGACACGATCATCAAGTACGGCATCGACATCGGCCGTGCGATCGCCGACATCGCGCCGGGCGAGCATCTGCACGTCCACAACGTCAAGACCAAGCGCTGGTAAGGGGGAAGGCCACATGGCAATCAATCTGAAGGGCTCCTCCTTCGAGGGCTGGCGCCGCGAAAACGGCCGCATGGGCGTGCGCAACCACGTCATCATCCTGCCGGTGGACGATCTGTCCAACGCCGCCGCCGAGGCCGTCGCGAACAACATCAAGGGTGCCATGGCGATCCCGCACGCCTATGGCCGCCTGCAATTCGGCGCCGACCTCGAGCTGCATTTCCGCACGCTGATCGGCACCGGCTGCAACCCCAATGTCGCCGCCGTCATCGTCATCGGCATCGAGCCCGGCTGGACCGGCAAGATCGTCGAGGGCATCGCCGCCAGCGGCAAGCCGGTGGAAGGCTTCGCCATCGAGCAGAATGGCGACCTCAACACCATCATGAACGCCTCGCGCGCCGCCTATAAGATGGTGAAGCACGCCTCCAAGCTGCGGAAGGTGAAGGCGCCCCTGCAGGAGCTCTGGGTCTCGACCAAGTGCGGCGAGAGCGACACGACCTCCGGCCTCGCCTCCTGCCCCACCGTCGGCAATGCCTTCGACAAGCTCTGGGAAGCCGGCCACACGCTGGTCTTCGGTGAAACCACCGAACTCACCGGTGGCGAGCATCTGGTGGCCGCGCGCTGCAAGACGCCCGAGATCCGCGAGAAGTTCATGGCGATGTTCGACCGCTACCAGGGCGTCATCGAGGCGAACAAGACGAGCGATCTCTCGGACAGCCAGCCCACCAAGGGCAATATCGAGGGTGGCCTGACCACCATCGAGGAAAAGGCGCTCGGCAACATCCAGAAGATCGGCAAGAAGTGCCTGGTGGATGGCGTGCTGGACAAGGCCGAGGTGCCGACCGGCCCCGGCCTGTGGTTCATGGACAGCTCCTCCGCCGCGGCCGAGATGGTCACGCTCTGCGCGGCCTCGGGCTATGCCGTGCACTTCTTCCCGACGGGCCAGGGCAATGTCATCGGCAACCCGATCCTGCCGGTGATCAAGCTGACCGCCAATCCGCGCACGCAGCGCACCATGAGCGAACACATCGATGTGGACGTGACCGGCCTGCTGCAGAAGCGGATGAACATGGATGACGCGGGCGAGGCGCTGCTCGACTGCATGATCCGCACCGCGGACGGCGAACTCACGGCGGCCGAACTGCTCGGCCATCGCGAATTCTCGCTCACGCGCCTTTACGAAAGCGCCTGATCCGGCACCATCGCCCCCATCCCGAATGGATGGGGGCGATGGCTAGGATTGGAACACCCTATTTCGGCTGGCGCGTCGTCTGGGCCGCCTTCACCATCGCCATCTTCGCCTGGGGCATCGGCTTCTACGGCCCCGGCATCTTCCTCGAGGCGCTGCACGACCGGCATGGCTGGTCCGTCTCCCTCATCTCCGCCGCCATCACCACGCATTTCCTGCTGGGCGCGCTGCTCGTCGCGCGCTTCCCGGCCGTCGAGGCGCGCCTCGGCATCACGCGCCTGGTGCTGCTGGGTGCGGCACTGACCGCGGCCGGGTTGCTCGGCTGGTCCTCCGCCACATCCCCCTGGCACATCTTCCTGGCCGCGATCTTCAGCGGCGCGGGCTGGGCGCTGACCAGCGGCGCCTCCATCAACGCCATGATCACCCCCTGGTTCGACGCCCGCCGCCCGGCCGCGCTGGCGCTCGCCTTCAACGGCGCCAGCATGGGCGGCGTGGTCTTCGCGCCGCTCTGGGCGCTGCTCATCACGCAATGGGGCTTTCCGGCAGCCGGCGCCGCCGTCGCCGCCGCGACCTTCGCCGTCATGGTGACGCTCGCCCTGCTCTTCCTTCGCCACACGCCGCAAAGCATGGGCATCCCGCCCGACCTGCCGGCACCTCGCGCCACCGCCGAGGCGCCCAGCCTGCCCCCCGGCCGCGCCATCTGGCGCGTGCCGAGCTTCCTGCGCCTCTGCGCCGGCTTCAGCCTGGGGGCGGCCGCGCTGGTCGGGCTCCTGGCCCACCTGTTTTCGCTGATCTCCCCCACGCTCGGCATCTTCGGGGCGGGCCTGGCGCTCAGCCTCATCACCCTCTGCGCCGTGGCCGGCCGCACGCTGCTCGGCTGGGCGCTGCCGGTCGGCGCGGATCGCCGCCGCGCCGGCGCCTGGAACTTCGCGCTGCAGACCATCGGCACGCTCATCCTGCTCGCGGCGCTCGATGTCTCGGCGCCGCTGCTGCTGCTGGGCTGCGTCGTCGTCGGCCTCACCGTGGGCAACATGCTCTCGCTGCCGCCGATGATCGCGCAGGCGGAATTCACCCGCGCCGATGTCGGCCGCGTCGTCGCCCTCGTCACCGCCGTGAACCAGGCGACCTATGCGCTGACCCCCGGCGGCTTCGGCCTGCTGCGGGACCTCACCGGATCGGGTGCGGCCGTGCTCGTCGCGGCGGCCTTGCTCCAGGCCTGTTCAACGCTCATCCTCTTCCGGCGCTGATGCTCGATTTCTCGCCCTTCCACGCCCTCGGCCTCCTGGCCCGCACCTGGCCCTTCCTGCTGCTGCGGCTGCTGACCTATGGCGCCATCTCCTTCGCCTATGTGGCGCTCACCGCCGGCGGCGCGGGCATCGGCTGGCTGATCGGCGCGCTCGGCTCGCAGGATTTCCGCGAATTGGCGACCCTCCTGGGCGGCGCCATCGGCTTCGGCACCACCTTCGGCATCGTCTATCTGCTGCGCGAATACATGCTCTATCTGCTCAAGGCCGGGCATATCGCGGTGATGATCGAGCTGATGGAGGGGCGTGGCCCGCCCAGCGGCCGCGCGCAGATCCGCCACGCCATCGCCCTGGTGCGCGAACGCTTCATCGAGGCGAGCCTCCTCTTCGCGCTCGACCAGCTGGTGCGCGGCGTGCTGGAGACGATCTTCGCGCTGATGCACGGCCTCTCGCGCATCCTCATTCCCACGGGCGTGGTGGGGCAGCTCCTGTCGCTGCTGCATGCCATCATGCGCCTGCTGGCCGGCGTGGCGGATGAGGTGATCCTCGGCCACGCGCTCCGCACCCAGGCCACCAACCCCTGGAACGCCGCGCGCGAGGCCCTCGTCCTTTACGCGCAGAATGCCGGCGGCATGTTCCGCAACTCGGCCTTCCTGCTGCTGATCGGCTGGGTCCTGAGCCTGCTGATCTTCCTCCTCCTGCTCACCCCGGCCGCGGGTTTGACCTATGCGATCCCGGGCGCCTGGTCGGCCGGGGGGCTGGCCTTCGCGCTGGTCTTCGCCTGGTCGGTGAAGGCGGCGTTGATCGAGCCCTTCCAGGTGGCCTGCCTGCTGCAGGCCTTCTTCCGCCTCAGCGCCGGCCAGCAGCCGGATCCCGCCTGGGAGGCGCGGATCGCCAAGGCCTCGCGCCCCTTCCGAAGCCTGATCGAGCGGGGCCTGGGCGGCGCCGCTGGCCGCTGACCCTTGGCGGCGGCCCCCGCCACCCCTTATCTACCGCGATGGCCGCTCCCGCTCCTGTCTTCGACAGCCCCGATCCTTCCTTCGCCGACCTCCTCGCCGCGCGCCCCGCGCTGGCCATGGACCCCATCGCCGGGCTGATGGTGGAGGAGGTCTCCCTCGCCCGCATCGCCGATGTGGTCGGCACGCCCACCTGGGTCTATTCCGCCACCACGCTGCGCCGCCGCGCCCGTGCGCTGAAGGATGCCCTGGCCGAGGCCGGGCTCGACGCCTCCATCCATTTCGCGACCAAGTCCAACCCGGCGCTGGCCGTCGTGAACCTGCTGCACCAGGAGGGCCTCGGCGCCGATGTGGTGAGCGAGGGCGAGCTGCGCGCCGCCCGCGCCGCCGGCGTGCCGGCGGATGGCATCGTTTTTTCCGGCGTCGGCAAGACCGAGCGCGAGATGCGGCTCGCCCTGGCGGAGGACATCCTCCAGCTCAACATCGAATCCGCGGAAGAAGCGGAGATGCTGAGCGCCGTCGCGGCGTCGATGGGCAAGCGCGCCCGCTGTGCGCTGCGCGTGAACCCGGATGTGGACGCCAAGACCCACGCCAAGATCACGACCGGGCTGACCGAGAACAAGTTCGGCGTGCCCATCGCCATGGCGCCCGCGCTCTATGCGAAGATGTGCGCGCTGCCCGGCCTCGATCCCGTGGGGCTCACCGTGCATATCGGCAGCCAGATCGCCCAGGGTGTGGCCTCCTACCGCGCCGCCTATCAGCGCCTCGGCCTGCTCGTCCGCGAGCTGCGCGCCGCCGGCCACCCGGTGCTGCGCGTGGATTGCGGCGGCGGCCTCGGCATCCCCTATCGCGATGAGACGCCGGGCACGCCCGCCGCGCTGGCCGGCGCCATCAAGGCGGGCCTCGGCGATCTCGGCGTGAAGATCATGCTGGAGCCCGGCCGCTGGATCTGCGGCCCGGCCGGCGTGCTGCTGGCCCGCGTCATCGTCGAGAAGCAGGCCACCACCCGCCGCTTCGTGATCGTGGATGCCGCGATGAATGACCTGCTGCGCCCGGCCATGTACGAGGCCTGGCACGGCATCCTGCCCGTCTCGGCCGCGGCCTTCCATGCGCCGCTTTCGCCGGCAGATGTGGTCGGACCTGTCTGCGAAAGCAGCGACACCTTCACCAAGGGGCGCGACCTGCCGGCCCTGCCCCCCAATTCGCTGGTGACTTTCCTCGATGCCGGCGCCTACGGTGCCTCCATGAGCAGCACCTACAATGCGCGTCCGCTCGCGGCCGAGGTGATGGTGGAAGGCAACCGCTTCGCCATCATCCGTGACCGCCAGTCGCATGAGGCGCTGCTGGCCGGCCAGCGCCTGCCGGGCGACCGCTCCGGCTGGGCCACGTGACGCCCGCCGGCCTCGCCCGCAAGCGCCTCCTCGCCCGGGGCGCGCTGTGGTGGGAGGCCACCTGGCCGGCGCTCTGGCCGGCGCTTGGCACGCTCGGCCTCTTCGGCGTCTTCGCATTCGCCGGCATCCCGGCGCTGCTGCCCGGTTGGGCGCATGTGCTGATCCTGGCCGCGTTCCTCGCCGCCCTGATCCTCGCCCTCCGTCACGGCTTCGCCGGCTTCCGCGCGCCCGACGCCGCCGCCGTGGACCGCCGCCTGGAGCGCGCCACCGGCCTGAAGCACCGCCCGCTCGCCGCCCTGCAGGACCAGCCCGCGACGCAGGACCCGGACGGCCTGGCCCTCTGGGCCGCGCATCAGTCCCGCATGCGGCGCCTCATCGCGCGGCTGCGCGTGGGCACGCCGCGCCCCGGCCTCGCCGCCCGGGACCCGCGCGCCTTCCGCGCCGGCATCCTCGTCGCCTTCTGCGCCGCCCTCTTCGCCGCCGGCGGCGATGCGCCCGCCCTGCTCGCCCGCGGCCTGGTTCCGCATTTCGGCAGCGCGCCGCCGCCCGCCGCCCTTCGCGTCGAGGCCTGGGTCACGCCCCCCGCCTATACCGGCGCGCCACCCATCTTCCTGCCCGCCCAGGGCGGCAGCGCCACCATCCCGGCCGGCAGCCGCCTGCAGATCGCCCTCTCCGGCGGCCTCGGCTCTGCCCTGCCCGAGATCAGCGGCCTGCCCGGCCTCGCCTTCGAGGCGCTGGGCGGCGGCAGCCACACCGCCCAGGCCAGCATGCTGGCCGGTGCCCGCATCACCATCCGCCGCGACGGCACCGAGATCGCCACCTGGAACCTCGCCGTCCAGGCCGATGCACCCCCCATCGCCGCCTTCACCGAGGCGCCCGGCCGCTCGCCCCGCGGCCTCGCGCTGCGCCTGCCCTGGCGCACCGAGGATGACTGGGGCGTGGTCGCGCTCCGCGCCGAATTCCACCTCGCCGCCCGGCCTGAGGCGGCGCCCATCACGCTGGAGATGACGCTCCCTTCCGCCGCGCCGAAGCAGGCGCGCGGCCTGGCCCAGCCCGATCTCTCGGCGCACCCCTGGGCCGGTCTGCCCGTGCAGCTCCGCCTCATCGCCCGGGACGGCGCCGAGCAGGAAGGCCGCTCGGAGGAGGTCACCCTCATCCTGCCCGAGCGCAGCTTCAACCACCCGGTCGCCCGCGCCATCATCGAGATCCGCAAGGGCCTCTCGCTGAACCCCACCGCCCGCCCCGACGCGATGCGCGAAATGGACCGCATCACCCAGGCGCCCGAGGCCTTCGAGCATGACCCCGGCACGCTCCTGGCACTCCGCACCGCCCGCGGCCAGCTCCAGCGCGACCGCCGCGCCGAGACCATCGGCGAGGTGCAGGAGCTTCTCTGGGAAGCGGCCCTCGCCCTCGAGGAAGGGCGCGACACCCGCACCGCCCGGGCGCTGGCCGAAGCGCAGCGCCAGCTCCGCGAGGCGATGAACGAGGCCGAGCGCACCCCCCAGGCCGAGAACGAACAGCAGCGCAGCGAAGTCGAGCGCCGCATCGAGCAGCTGCGCGAGGCGATCCGCCGCCATCTGGAAGCCATGGCCGAGCGCCTGCAGCGCGAAAACGCCGAAGCGCTGCCCTATGACCCGCAGCAGCGCATGCTCGACCAGCGCGACATGGACCGCCGCACCCGTCGCATGGAGGAAGCGACCCGCCAGAACCGCATGGAGGATGCCCAGCGCGAACTGGCCGAGCTCGAGGAAATGCTCCGCGCCCTGCAGGAAGGCCGCGTCGCCCGCTCCGAATCCCCCGAGCGGCAGCGCCAGCGCGAGCGCGGCCAGCAGCAGATGGGCGCCGTGCAGGACATGGTCCGCCGCCAGGGCGAGATGGTGGACCAGGGCTCCCGCCGCGCCGAGCAGCAGGAGCAGCGCGCCGCCCAGCAGCGCCGCCAGGCCCAGCCCTGGAACCAGCGCCCCGGCCAGCCGGGCCAGACCACGCCCGAGCAGCAGCAGCAGGCCGAGCAGGAACAGCAGCGCCAGCTTCAGGCCGAGGCCCGCCGCCAGCGCGCCCTGCGCCGCGCGCTCGGCGAACTCATGCAGCAGCAGGGCGACCTGACGGGCGAAGTCCCCGAAGCGCTCGGCCAGGCCGACCAGGCCATGCGCGAGGCCATGGAAGCGCTCCAGGATGGCCGCGACGCCCGCCCCGCCCAGCAGGAGGCCATGCGCCGCCTGCAGGAAGGCGGCCGCCAGATGGCCCAGCAGATGCAGCGCCAATTCGGCCAGGGCCAAGGCGAAGGCGAGGGCGAAGAGGAAGGGATGGGCGAGACGGAGATGGGCGGCGAGGGCCAGGATGGCGAGCAGCAGCTCGGCGAAGGCCGCGACCCCCTCGGCCGTCGCGCCCGCGAGAACACGGGCAATGCCGATAATGGCAGCGACACCCGCGTGCCGGATGAGGCGGAACAGCTCCGCACGCGGCGCCTACAGGACGAGTTGCGGCGGCGCGGCGCCGAACGTGAGCGGCCGGCGGAAGAGCTGGATTACATCGATCGGCTCTTGAGGCGGTTCTGATCCGAGAGGGCTTTGCGAGAGAGTTTTTTATGCCCTCAAGCGCCGGGCGCGGCCTCCGGCCGCTTGGCTTCGCGCCGCGACGGGCTGTGCGAGCGGCCAAGGCGGTCTGGGCGCGGCGCGCGCTTTGCGCGCGCATCCTCGTTGGGCCGTCCTGACCCGCTTCAGCGCAGCCTGGCCGCCAAGCGAGCCATATCCTCCAGATGCGGAACGCCCAGATCGGGCACCAGGCTCACCACCTGGCAGCCCGCGGCCAGACCGGCCGCAACGCCCGTGGCGCTGTCCTCCACCACCAGGCACTCCGCCGGCGCCACGCCACAGGCCTGGGCCGCCGCCAGATAGAGATCCGGCGCCGGCTTGGGCCGCGCCACATCCTGGAAGCTGAACACGCGGCCCTCGAAAAACCCCTCGAAGCCCAGCACGCGCATCTTCATGCCCAATTCAGCGCGGGCGGAATTGGAACACACCGCCATCGGCAAGCCCGCCGCCGCCACCGCCTCCAGCGCGGCCCGCGCACCCGGCATGGCCGTGACGCCGATCTCCATCTCCCGCGCGATCCGGTGGCTCAGCGCCAGGCCCCATCCCTCCGGCACAGGCCCCACGCGCCCCTCGATGATCGGCAGCATGTCCGGCAAGGAAAGCCCCAGGAACTCGCGCTGCGCCGCGTGCCCGTCCAGCACCCAGCCGAGCGCGGTGATCTCCTCGGCCACGATGCGGTTGGACAGCGTCTCGCTATCCGCCAGCACGCCGTCGCAGTCGAAGAGAACCGCCCCAATCACCTTGTTGAGGATCACGCCGCCTTCGCCAGCTTTGCGTCCTGCGGCTCGGCCCCAAGGGAGGATTTCATGCGCGCATGCGGGCAATCCCCATGCTGCTTCGGGCATTGCCGCGCGCCGGCGAAGCTGCACAGCGCCCGCCCCGAACCGCGCGTCCGCAGCACCAGCTCGCCCAGCGCCTCGATGAAGCCCGCATCGCTGTTCTGCGCCGGCACGCGGAAATAGCCGGGGATGCCCAGATGCTCGGCCTCCTCCCGGTATTCCACATCCAGCTCCACCAGCGTCTCGGAATGCTCGGAAACGAAGGCGATGGGGCTGATCAGGATCGCCACCTTCTCCTTCGCCGCGCGCTCGATCTCATCCTCGGTGGAGGGCCCGATCCATTTCTGCGGCGTGACGCGGGACTGGTAGCAGACCACGTGATCCAGCTCGGGGATGGTCAGGTGCTCGATCACGGCGGCCACGGTGCTTTCCACCTGCCACTGATAGGGGTCGCCCGCCTTCACGATGCTCTCCGGCAGCCCATGCGCCGAGAACAGGATGCGCAGCGGAACATCCGCCGGCAGTTCGGCCCGCGCCTTTTCATAGGCCTCCTGCACCATCCGCGCGGTGGAGCGCGCATAGCCTTCATCCGAATGGAAGCAGCACAGCGCCGTCGTCGGCACGCGCAGCCCGGCCTTCTGGCAGGACTCATTCCAGGCGGTGATGGAGGAACCCGTCGTCGTCGTCGAAAACTGCGGATAGAGCGGCACCAGCAGCACCTCGTCGGCGCCCCAGGACTGCACGGCGCTCACCGCCTCATCGCTCATCGGGTGCCAGTAGCGCATGGCGACGAAGCTGCGCCATTCCACCCCCGGCTCCCGCGCGCGCAGCATGGTCTCGAGGTTGCGGCCCTGCTCCTCGGTCAGCTCCCGGAGCGGGGATTTCCCGCCCAGCACGGCGTAGTTCTCCTGTGCGGGCTTGGTGCGCCGCCAGGCGATCAGCTTGGCGAGCCAGGGCCGGACGAAGCCCGGCACCCGCAAAATGGCAGGGTCGCTGAACAGATTGACCAGGAAGGGCCGCACGCTTTCCGGCGCGTCAGGCCCCCCCAGATTGAACAAGACCACCGCAACGCGCCGCGCCATTCAGCCAAACCCCCGGATTCAACCCCGCACATACCCTCTCCGGGCAGGGTTTCAAGCGGCGCGGATGATTTGCAGCAATTCCACGACATGTTCCGGGGGCGTTGTGATCTCCACGCCATGCCCGAGATTGAAGATGAAGGGCCGCCCCTTCATGGCCGCCAGGATGCTCTCCGCCTCCCGCCGCAACGCGGGGCCGCCCGCGATCAGCACCTCCGGATCGAGGTTGCCCTGGAGCGCCACGGTCTTCGGCACATTGGCCGCGGCCCAGGCCGGGTTCATCGCCGTATCCATGCCGCAGGCCTGCACCCCCGTCTCGGCGGCATATTCCGCCAGCATGGGGCCGGCCAGGCGTGGGAAGCCGATGACCGGAATGCTCGGCCGCGCAGCCTTGATGGCGGCCCGCAGGCGCTTGTTCGGCTCGATCACCCATTTGCGGAAGGCATTGGGTGCCAGCTGCCCCGCCCAGCTGTCGAACAGCATCAGCGCCTCCGCCCCCGCATCCACCTGCGCGATCAGATAGGCGAGCGTCGCCGCCTCCAGCTTTTCCACCAGCGCGCCGAACAGGGCCGGATTGTCATGGATCATGCGGCGGGCATGCTTGAACTCACCGCCGCCCTTGCCCTCGACCATGTAGCAGGCGACCGTCCAGGGCGAGCCCGAGAAACCGATCAGCGTGGTGTTCGGATGGTCCTTGGCCAGCCCCGCCTTCACCCGGCGCACCGTCTCCATGATCGGCTCGGCCTTTGCCGCCGCGCCAGCCACATCCAGCCTGTCCACGCCCCCTTGATCCGTGATCGGCGGCAGGCGCGGGCCTTCCCCTTCGGCGAAGGTCAGCCCCTGGCCCATCGCCCAGGGCACGATCAGGATATCCGAGAAGAGGATGGCCCCATCCATGCCATAGCGCCGCACCGGCTGGATCGTGACTTCGGCCGCGAGTTCCGGATTGAGGCAGAGATCCATGAAGCTTCCGGCCTCGCCGCGCATCGCCCGGTATTCGGGCAAATGCCGCCCCGCCTGGCGCATGAGCCAGACCGGAGGGGGCCAGACGCTCTCGCCGGAGAGCACTCGGAGAAGGGGCTTGTCTGTCATGCCCAGGACCATCCCAGGAAAAAAGGAAAAGAAGAAGAGTGGTGGTGGTTTGTAGGGGGTGTGAATCACGGGGACGCAGCTTGTCCCGGAAACATCCACAGGCTTATCCGGCGGGGCCGATCCGCCGCGAAGCCAAGCCGGGCCTCGCTTCGCCGATGCTTGTCCCGAAGCGGCGCACCCACCGCCGCGATTCATCCCAGGCTGGAGAAAATGTCCCGTTTGTCCCCGCTGCCAGTCGGCCTATCCTGCTCACGGCCATTTCATCCCCGTTTTCCCCAGCCCCGCACGGATTGATCCCCAGCCCTATGCCCAGCCGCAACACCAACCTGCATCTGGTTTCCGACAGCACGGGCGAGACGCTGAACAGCATCGCCCGCGCCGCCATCGCCCGCTTCGACAATGCCGGCGTCATCCAGCATCGCTGGTTCCTGGTGCGCAGCCGCATGAATCTGGACCGCGTGCTGGAAGGCATTGAGCAGGAGCCCGGCCCCGTCATCTTCACCCTGGTGGACCGCAGCCTGCGCCACGCGCTGGAAGAAACCTGCGGCCGCCTCGGCGTGCCCTGCCTCTCCGTCCTCGATTCCGTGATGGACCTCCTCCAGGCCGAGATCGGCGCCCGCGCCACGGAAAAGCGCGCCGCCCAGCACGTGATGGACGCCGATTACTTCCGCCGCATCGACGCGATGCACTACGTGCTGAGCCATGATGACGGGCAGGGCACCGCCGGCATCATGAATGCCGATGTCGTGCTTGTCGGCGTCTCGCGCTCCTCCAAGACGCCCACCTGCTTCTATCTCGCCAATCGCGGCGTGAAGGCGGCCAACGTCCCCCTCGTTCCCGGCGCGCCGCTGCCGCCCGAGCTGGAAAACCCACCCTGCCCGGTGGTGGGCCTCACCATCGACCCTGTCTCCCTCATCGATATCCGCCGGCACCGCCTGAAGCTGATCGGTGCCAGCGGCGTGCGCGTGGGCGAGAATGAGTATGTGGACCCCGATGCGGTGAAGCAGGAAATCCTCGCCGCCCGCCGCCTCTGCGCCGCGCATGGCTGGCCGGTGATCGACGTCACCCGCCGCAGCATCGAGGAAACCGCGGCCACCGTGATGCAGCAGGTGGAGCTCTGGCACCAGCGCCGCGGCAGCCAGGCCGCGCCCGCACCCGAGGACCCCGCCGCCCCCGTTCTGGGCACCCCTTCATGAGGCTGATCCTCGCCTCCCAAAGCCTCTCCCGCCGCGCGCTGCTGGAGGGCGCGGGCCTCGATTTCGAGGCCATGCCCGCCGCCGTGGACGAGAGCGCCATCAAGGAAAGTGCCAAGGCCGAAGGCGTCAGCGCGGCCGACACCGCCATCCTCCTCGCCGATGCCAAGGCTGCCCGCATCGCCCGCCGCCACCCGGAGGCGACCATCATCGGTGCCGACCAGCTCCTGGTCTGCGATGGCGAATGGTTCGACAAGCCGGCCGATCTCGCCGCCGCCCGCGGCCATCTGCTCAAGCTCCGCAACCGCGCGCATGAGCTGATGACGGCCGTCGTCGTCTGGCGCAACGGCCAGCGCGCCTGGCACCATTTGGCCACACCGCGCCTCGCCATGCGCGATTTCTCCGACGCCTTCCTGGACGAGTACCTGGCGCGCGAAGGCGGCTTCGTCACCTCCAGCGTCGGTGCCTATCGGCTGGAGGGCATGGGCATCCAGCTCATGCGGGACATCCGTGGCGAACACACGGCGATTCTGGGCCTGCCGCTGCTGCCGCTGCTGGCCTATCTGCGCGATGCGGGGGTGGTGAAGGGGTGAATAGACGAGAGGGCTTTGCCCTCTCGTGCTCTCCCACCAAGAAACTGAGTTTCTTGGATCTTCCAACTGATATGGGTGCAGGGAACTCGTTCCCTGCCGGGGTCGAGGGGCAGAGCCCCTCGCTCAAACAATCACCCCAGCCTCCCGCAGCCGCGCCACCTCCGCTTCCGAATAGCCCAGCTCCGCGCAGAGTTCGTCATTCTGCGCTCCAGGCGGCGCCAGATCATGCCGCAGGCCGGGGCGCTCGCCATCCAGCGTAATCGGCAGCGCGGGCAGCTTCACCTGGCGCCCATCGGGCAGTGTCAGCGGCACGAGCCCGCCGCTCGCATTGAGATGCGGGTCGTCGAACAGATCCGCCGGCTTGCCGATCGGCGCATAGGGCAGGCCCAGCGCCTCGCATTTCTCCATCAGCGCCGGCTTGGTGTAATGCCGCAGCGCCGCGGCGATGACGGGAATGGTCCGCGCCCGCTGCGCCACGCGCTGCTGCTTGGTGGCGAGCGATGGATCGGCGCCGAGTTCCGTCAGCCCGAAGGCCTCGCAAAAGGCCGGCCAGGCCGTGTCGGTGACGACGCCGACAAAGACCTGCCCGCCATCCGCCGTATCGAACACGTCATAGACGGGCCAGGCCGGCGTGCGCTTGCTCATCGGCGGCGGCGCGGTGCCGGTGATGGCCGTCTGCGCCATGTGCTGCGCCATCAGCAGCGCCACCGTCTCGAACAGCGCCGCCTCCACGTAACGCCCGCGCCCCGTCTGCGCGCGTTCCGTGACCACGGAGAGAATGGCGATCGCCGCCGAAAGCCCGCCCATGATGTCGATCACCGAAGCACCGGCCCTGAGCGGCTGCCCCTCCGGTCCCGTCATGTAGGCGAGGCCGCCCATCATCTGCACCACCTCATCCAGCGCGGTGCGGTGCTGGTAGGGGCCGTTCAGGAAGCCCTTGCAGGAGCAATAGATCAGCCGCGGATTCTCCGCACTCAGCGCGGCATAGCCGAGGCCGAGCTTCTCCATGGCACCCGGCCGGAAATTCTCGATCAGCACATCGCTCGAGGCGACGAGCTTCTTCACCAGCGCGAGGCCCTCGGGCGTCTTCATGTCCACGCAGAGCGAGCGGCGGTTGCGCTGGAAGCTCGCATAGAAGCCGGTGCCCGAGCCCGTCAGCGCGCGGGTCGAATCCCCCTTCGGCGCCGGTTCCACCTTCACCACATCGGCGCCGAGATCGGCCAGCACCATGCCCGCCGTCGGCCCCATCACCATGTGGGTGAATTCAACGACCTTGAGGGCGGAAAGTGGCGAGACGGTCATGCGGGCAACCTGCGAAGCGTGGAAGCCCCGATCATGCCCCCGCGCCCGCTTCCATGCCAAGGAACGCCCCGCAAAGCGCCGCGATCCGCACCGCCGCCCGGCCATCCCCATAGGGTGAGACCCCGCGCGCGAAGCCGCCGCCGGGGCGCGGATCCTGCAGGAAAGCAGCCACTGCCGTCTCGATCACCTCTGCCTCATGCCCCACCAGCCGCGCGAAGCCTGCCTCCACCAGCTCCGGCCGCTCTGTCTCGGCGCGCAGCACGAAGACCGGCTTGCCCAGCGCTGGCGCCTCCTCCTGCAAGCCCCCGCTGTCGGTCAGCACCAGCGCGCATTGCTTCAGGAGTGCGGCCATGTGGAGGTAGTCCACCGCCTCGATCAGATGCACGCGCGGCAGCCCGCCCAAGAGCGGCCGCACCACGGCGCGCAACTCCGGGTTCGGGTGCATCGGATAGACGAATTCCACATCCGGGAAGCGCTCATGCAGTGCCACGACGGCACGGCAGATGCCCTCCAGCGCAGGCCCGGTGTTCTCGCGCCGATGAATGGTCAGCAGCACCATCCGCGCGCCCGGCGCGACCGGATGGCCGGGGGGCAGATCAGGCCGCGCGGCCACCTCCAGCAGCGCATCCATCACCGTATTGCCGGTGACATGCACGCTCTCGGCCGCGATGCCCTCGCGCAGCAGGTTCTCCCGCGCGCCCGCGCTGGGCGCGAAATGCAGCGCCGCGATGCGCGCCGCCGCCACGCGGTTGAATTCCTCCGGGAAAGGGTAGGCCATGTCGCCGGTGCGCAGCCCGGCCTCCACATGGCCGAAGGGAATCTGGCGATGGAAGCTCGCCATCGCGGTGGCCAGCACCGTGGTCGTATCGCCCTGCGCCAGCACCAGCGCGGGCGCTTCGCGCGCCAGCAGCGGATCGAGCCCTTGCAGCAGCCGCGCGGTCAATTCGGAGAGAGACTGCCCCGGCCGCATCACGTCCAGCGTCAGATCGGGCGTGATGCCGAAGATCGCCAGCATCGGGCCGATCATGTCCCGATGCTGGCCGGTGCTCAGCACGCTCACCTGCGCCCAGGGGCGCGCCCGGAGCGCGGTGATGACGGGCGCCATCTTCACCGCCTCCGGCCGCGTCCCGAGGACGCAGAGGATGTGCCTTGCGCTGTTCAGCCCTTGGCCACCTTCACGGCCGCCTTGGCCGCGCCCACCATCAGGCCGACCTCATTGGCGATGGTGACGAGCTTGAAGCCCATCTTGATCATCCGGTTCGCGTATTCCGGCGTGCCATTGTGCAGGCCAGCCGAGATCCCGCGCTTGGACGTCTCCTTCAGCAGCATCTCGTAGATGTTGAGGATGAAGGGGTCCTCCACATCCAGCTTCGGCGTCAGGCCATAGCTGAAGGAGAGGTCGGACGGGCCGATATAGATGCCGTCGATGCCGGGCACGTCGAGGATGGCCTGGATGTTCTCGATCGCCTGCTTGGTCTCGATCATCGGAATGACGAGGATCTCGTCATTCGCCGTCGCCTGGTAATTGCCCGAGGAGCCATAGGCGCCGGCGCGGATCGGCCCGTTGGAGCGCGTGCCCCCCGGCGGATACTTGCTGTACTGCACCAGATTGGCCGCTTCCTGCGGCGTGTTCACCATGGGGCAGATCACGCCATAGGCGCCGGCATCCAGCACCTTGCCGATGATCCCCGGCTCGTTCCACGGCACGCGGACCATGGGCGTCGCGCCCGAGCCCGAGGCCGCGATGCCCTGGAAGCAGGACACGCAGGAGAGGTAGTCCTGCACGCCGTGCTGCATGTCCACCGTGACGGAATCCCAGCCGCACTGGCTGTACATCTCGGCGCTGAACGCGTTGGGGATGGCGAGCCACCCGTTCACCACGGCCTTGCCGGCCTTCCAGGCTTCCTTGACCTTGTTCGCCATCGCTTTCCTCCTGCGTTGCATGCGAGAATGGGAGGCTAGGACGGAAGCGGCCGGCTGGTAAGACCTTCAGGGGCACTCCACGCGCAGGCCACCGGCGACGGTGCCAAGGCTCGGCTGCCCCATGCTCTTCGGCCATTGCACCAGCGGGACCTGCGTCTCCTGCGTCGCGTAGAGCGTCATGCCGCGCGCCGTCGCCAGGCTCATCACGCCGGACGGCCCGGTATAGGTGATGACCACGCTCACCGGCCCCGCCGTGTGGTTCATCAGGCTGCCCGAATAGAGCCAGGGCCGCCGCGCATCGCTGACCGAGCGCGGATCGAGCGTGACATTGGTCAGGCTCACCCGCCCACCGCAGAACTGCGCGAGCTGCGCCTGGGCCGGCGCCGCCGAAACGGCGAGGCCCAGGGCCAGCAGCGGAAGAATGGGACGGAACATGGCGGTCTCCTCTGGATGCCCGGAGCATGGAGGCCGCCCCGCCGATGGGCAACGCCACGCGCCCCATCGCGCCCATCGGCCCGGCCGATGATGCAACCCAGCCCTCCCGCCCCCGCCATCGCCCAACACCGCGGAACGCGGCATGATGGCGCGCTACCGGAAGGACACGCCATGAACACCCTCGCGAGTGCGCTCCCCTTGGGCCCCGTGGATGCCGTCATCGCCGCCTTGCGCGCCCTGCTGGGCGACCGCCTGAGCACGAACGACGCCATCCGCCAGCAGCACAGCCGCGGCGAGGATACGACGGCGCCGACGCTGCCCGACGCCGTCGCCTTCGCGAGCACGACGGCCGAGGTGAGCGAGATCCTGAAGCTCTGCCACCAGCACAATGTACCGGTGACACCTTTCGGCGCCGGCACCTCGCTGGAGGGCCATGTGAACCCGGTCCGCGCCGGCATCACGCTCGACCTCAGCCAGATGACCGCCATCCTCGAAGTGAACGCCGAGGACATGGATTGCAGCATCGAACCCGGCGTGACGCGCCAGCAGCTCAACGAATTCCTGCGCGACCAGGGCCTCTTCTTCCCGGTGGACCCGGGCTCGGTCTGCACCATCGGCGGCATGTGCGCCACGCGCGCCTCCGGCACCAATGCCGTGCGCTATGGCACCATCCGCGAGAACGTGCTGGGCCTGGAAGTCGTGCTGGCCGATGGCCGCGTGATCCACACCGGCGGCCGCACGCGCAAAGGCGCCAATGGCTATGACCTGACGCGCCTCTTCATCGGCAGCGAGGGCACGCTCGGCGTCATCACGAAGATCCGTCTGCGCCTGCACGGCATCCCGGAAGCGACCAGTGCCGCCGTCTGCCAGTTCCCGACGCTGGCCGATGCGGTGAACAGCGTCATCACCGTCATGCAGCTCGGCATTCCCGTGGCGCGGATCGAGCTGCTGGACGAGGTGCAGATGGCCGCCTGCATCGCCTATTCGAAGCTGGAGGGCTATGCGCCGGTCCCCACCCTCTTCCTGGAGTTCCACGGCACCGAGGCCGGCGTCGCCGAGCAGGCCAACGCGGTCGAGGCCATCACGGCCGACCACAACGGTTCCGGCTTCGCCTGGGCGCGCGAGGCCGAGACGCGCAACAAGCTCTGGAAGGCGCGGCATGACGCCTATTGGGCCGGCATCGCCTATCGCCCGGGCAAGCGCGGCATCACCACCGATGTCTGCGTCCCCATCTCCCGCCTCGCGGAAGCCTTGCTCGGTGCCAAGGCCGATATCGAGGCGAGCGGCTTCGAGGCGCCGATCGTCGGCCATGTCGGCGACGGCAATTTCCACACCATCATCCTCGTCGAGGAGGGCAATGCCGCGGAGATGGAGCGCGCCTGGGCGCTCGACCGGCAGATCGTGCAACGTGCGCTCGACCTCGGCGGCACCTGCTCGGGCGAGCATGGCATCGGCCTCGGCAAGCGCGAGTTCATGGAGGCGGAGCACGGGATGGAGGCCATTGCCGTGATGCGCAGCCTGAAGGCCACGCTCGACCCCAAGGGCATCCTCAATCCGGGCAAGATGTTCCGCAATTGAACCCCATCGCCGTTCCCTTGCTGGCCCTGACGCTGGGCCATGTGTTTTCCAACGCCGTCCGCACCCTGCCCGCCGTCGCCACCGATGTGCTGACGCGCGACCTCGCGATCAGCGCCGAGACGCTGGCCGCCATCACCAGTGCCTTCCCCGCCGCCTTCGCCGCCGCGATGATCCCTGTCGGTGTCGGGCTCGATCGTTACGGCGTGAAGCCGGTGGCGCTGACACTGCTCGCCATCGCGGTGCTGGGCTCGGCCCTGGCCGCCATCGCGCCCTCGGCCGCCACGCTGCTGCTGGCGCAGATCGTCCTCGGCATCGCCTGTTCGGGCATGATGATGTGCCCGATGACCTATGCCGCGCGCGGCGTCTCCCAGGCGGAATTCGGCCTCTGGGCCGGCCTCGTGCAGGGCTTCGGCAATTCGGGGATGATCCTCTCCGCCTCGCCGCTCGCCTGGCTGGTCGAGGTCTCGGGCTGGCGCGCGGGCTTCTGGGCCTGCGGTGCGCTGGCGCTCTTCGCCCTGCTCGCCGTCTTCTTCACGGTGAAGCATGAGCGCCCGGCCGAGGCCGCGCGCGTCAGCATCTGGCAGAATGCGCGGGAGGTGATGCAATTCGCCACCTCGCCGCGGCTGCGCGGGCTGATGGCCATCGCCTTCGTTTCCTTCGGCGCGGTGCTGGGCGTGCGCGGGCTTTGGGGTGGCCCCTGGCTCATGGAGATCAAGGGCATGGGCCGGATCGAGGCCGGCCACCTGCTGCTCCTCTGCACCTTCACGCTCGTGGCGGGGCCGGCGGTCGCGGGCTGGCTGGTGGGCCGGTTCGGGCATCTGCGCGGCATGCTGCTGGGCGGCCATCTCGCCGCCGCGGGCTTCATCACGCTGCTGGTTCTGGGCGGCCCGCTGGCCTTCCCGGCCTGGGCGGATGGGGCGCTGCTGGTGCTCTTCGGCGCCAGCATCACCTTCCAGATCCTCTGCTTCGCCCTGCTGCGCAGCCTGGTCCGGCCGGAGGAAGCGGGGCGCGCGCTCTCGGCGCAGAACATCTTCTTCTTCGGGGGTGCCGCCGTGCTGCAGGGGCTGAGCGGCCTGGCCGCTTCCTTCGGCGGCGTGGCCGCCGCCCTGCTCACCTTCGCCGTGGCGCTGGTGCTGGGCTCGGCGCTGTTCATCCGCTGGCAAAGGCCGTGACGCAAAAAACCCAGCCCCGGGGCAGGGGCTGGGCTGTTGCGAAGCGCGCCGTGATGCTCAGCGCGGGCAGGTGACCTGGGTGTAGCGCATCATGTCGGCCTGGCTGAGCTGGCCCGTGCCCGAGGGGTTGGTGAAGCTCTGGCTGCCCAGCAACACGGTCACCTGCTGGTAGCTGGCCAGATGGGCGATGGTGCTCCCGTTCTGCGCACCCATGATGTGCGGCGCGGTGAAGCGCACGGTGTAGCGGATCGTCTCGCCCGACTGATTCTGGAGCTGCACGTAATAGGGCACCGTCGAACGGGAGCCGTTGCTCTGCACATTGCTGTAGAAGGCGTTGGCGACGATTCGGCCATCGCAGTAGCGGGCCATCTGCGCCTGGGCGCCCATCGAGGCGAAGGCGATGGGCAGGGCGGCCAGGGCAGCGAGCGTGAAGCGCTTGGACATCAGAAATCTCCTCGTCATCTGTCAGGCCCGGTTCATTCCGTCCTGATATTGGGACGCTACCGAGGGTGATCCATCGGCACCAATCCGTATGATCTTGGTTTTTGATAGGCGTCGCCTATCGCGCGTCAAGCGTCGCCCATCTGAGGCCGCTACTCAAGCCATGCGCGCCAGATCGATCAGTTTTTTCAGGAGTTTGCCGGGGCTGGCGGGAAGGAAGCCCTGGGCCGCCGCGCAAGCCGCCGCATGGCGCGGCCCGGCCGTGGCGAAATCCGCCAGCGCGGCGGCCCAGGCATCCGCGTCCTGCGGATCGAGCAATTCCGCCACCCCTGCCACATATTCGCGATGCGCCGGAATGTCGGAGGCGATGACCGGCACGCCCAGGGCCAGCGCTTCATGCACCGGATAATCGAAGCCTTCCTCGAGCGAGGGCGCCAGCACGGCGATCGCGCCGCGCATCAGCCGCGCCATGGCCAGGTCGCTGAGCCCTTCGGCGCGCAGCAGCCGGATGCCGGCGGGCGTCTCGCCCAGCCCGGCCAGCACCGGGGCGGCATCCAGCCCCGGCGCGCCCGCCAGCAGGATGTCGAAGCCGGCGCCTCGTGGCAGGCGGCGGCAGGCCTCGGCCAGCAGGCCCAGATTCTTGCGGCGTGTCAGCAGCCCCGGCACCAGGAAGAAGCGCTGGGCCGTGCCAGGCGGGCTGTCCCGTTCGAGAAAGGGCTCGGCCAGGGGCGGCGGCACCACCGCGATGGCAGGGAGCCCCAGGCCAAGGCGCGCGGCCGCCTCCGTGATCTGCGTGCGCGAAGCCTCGGAGATCGTCACCAGCCGCGCCTGTCGTGCGGCGAGATGCCGCAGCATCCGCAGCATGCGCGCATCGCTGCCCGGCGCGGCCAGGGCGGAATCACGCAAGGGGATGGCGTCATAGAGGCAGGCGAGCATCCGCCCGCCCGGCGGCAGCGCCTCCAGCAGGCGCGGCTCATCCAGGTTGCGCTGTGAGAGGTTCACATAGATCGCGCCCTGCAGCGCCTCCGGCGCCTCCAGCAGCATGCCCCGGCGCTGGTAGCTGAGCTGTGCCCGGAGATTGCGCCCGGCATCCACCAGCGGCACGTGCCGGTCCGTCAGGCGGGGGCGCGCCGGAGGAAACACGCGCGCCTCGCTGGCCAGATAGGCCACGACACGCCGCGAGCCCTCGTCATCGACGCTGCCGCGCCAGCGCGCCGCGGCCTCTTCCGTCAGGCGCCGCACCGTGGCGGGGGTGAGGCTGCGGATCACGCCGCCATCGGTGAAGACGAAGCGGGATTGCGGCTCCTCCCGCAGCAGATGGCGCGCCATGGCCAGCTCCACCCGGTCGATGCCGCCCGGCGCCGGGCGCACCGCGCGCCACAGCAGGCGCGAAACATCGAGCGCCAGCGGCGTCATGGACCGGCGCCGGGCGGCGTCAGGGCGATGGTCATGCGCTCATAATCGCCCGCCGTCGCCATCAGCAGCCGCGCGAGCGAGAGGCGCGGGGCCACCACCGGGACGGCGCCGGCGCGCCGCACCAGCGCGCGGATGGCGGGGCGCCGGATCTCCATGTCCAGGCTCCGGTAGCCGAGGCGCGTCGCCTCCGCGACCGCGGCCGCCATCAGCGCGCCCCCCACGTCGCGGCCGCGCTTGTGCCCGCGCCAGGCCTTCAGCACGTCGAGCCCGTAGATATAGGCGCCGCCGGGCCGGGGCCGGGTGCGCGCCTCGATCCAGGAGAACACCGCCCAGGCGTGCAGCCCGCGCCGCCAGCCCTGGCCGCGGATGAAATCGGCCAGGCGCGGCGCGAAGGGCCCCTTTCCTGCGTATTTCAGGCTGAGATAGCCGGCGAGTTCGCCGCCCACCGTCGCCACCAGGAAGCGGTCCGCCCGCATTCCCGGCCGGAACAGCGCGTGGCGTGCCGCGTCGTCGCCCAGCAGCGCAGCGAGGCCGGCGCGCCCGGTGGCCGCCAGTTCCAGCACCTGCTCGCCCACCGGCCCGGGGATCAGCGGGCCGACCACCAGGGGTGCGTCAGAAGCTGTCATCGAGCCAGAACCACTGCTCCAGATGCTCCAGCACCACCGGTTCGATCACGCCGTTCAGGAAGGCGACGTCGTCCAGCAGGCCCTTCGGTTCCTGGGGCAGCTCGATCACGTCGCTGATCGTCACGCGGAAGCGCCGTCCCGGCAGGCGGGTGGTGTGCCAGAGCACCATCGCCGCGCCGGTGTGCCGCGCGAGCTTGGCCGCGATGGCGAGGTTGCCATTGGCATGCGGCGGCCGGCCGAAGAGCGGCGCCATGAGCCGCCCGTGGCGCGCCTCATCCACGAAGATGGCCAGCAATCCGCCCTCCTTCACCTCCTTGTAAGCGGCGCGCACGCCCGCATGGTCCCGCGTGAGGTAGCGCATGCCGTTGCGGCGCCGCAGGTCGTTGATCACCCAGGTCTGGCCGCGCGTCTCCCACTCGATGGGCGCGCAGGCGGCGCTGAGGCCGAGCGCCTTCAGCGCTTCCAGCATCACCTCCCAATTGGCGGTATGCAGGCACAGCGCGATGACGCCGCCGCGCCGGAAGGCCTCTCGCGCGCCATCGGCGACCTGGATCTCGAGGCGGCCGGCGGCCATGTAGCGGCCGATGGTCGGCGTCTCGCCGATATAGGCGCCGATATTCTGCAGGAAGGCCTCCACCCAGGCCTCGATCTGGTCGTCACTGGCCCAGGGGCGGTGGCGCCGGAGGTTGGCGCGCGCCCGCTCCAGCACCCAGGGCCGCTCGCGCCGGATATAGGCGATGATGCCGGGGGCGGCGAGGCGCGGGCCGAGGTCGATCGGCATGTGGCGGAAGACCAGGTATTGCCCGATCTCCCAGGCATCCAGCAGCCAGTTGCGCAGCGTGGGCGCGCGCCGGTCGGCCAGGATGGCGGCCAAGGTGGCGGCGGGGTCCGTCTCCTCCCTCATGCGCGGTCCTCGAGCCGGACCATGATGGGCGCATGCGGCCTGAGCGAAAGGCGGCAGACCGGCTCTGCCACGAAGCCGGGGGCCAGGCGCAGCCGGAAGGCGCGCGCCACCATGGCGAGGCAGAGGATCGCCTCGGTCAGGCCGAAATTCAGCCCGGCGCAAATGCGCGGCCCGGCCGAGAAGGGGATGTAGCTGTAGGGCACCGGCGCCGGGCCTTCGAGGAAGCGCTCGGGCCGGAAATGCATCGGCTGCTCCCAGAGATCGGGCGAGCGGTGCAGGAGCCAGGGCACCACCAGCACCAGCGCATCCTTCTCCACCGCGATCCCGCCCACCTTGGTCGCCTCCCTCGCCTGGCGCGGGAGGATGGGGACGGGTGGATAGAGGCGCAACGCCTCCTCGATCACGGCACGCGCGTAGGGCAGGCGGGGCACGTCCTCGGCCATGGGCTCGCGATCGCCCAGCACCGCATCCAGCTCGGCATGCAAGGCGGCCTCGGCCCAGGGCGCCTTGGCCAGCAGATAGAAGGCCCAGCTCAGCGTCGCCGCCGTCGTCTCGTGCCCGGCCATGAAGATCGTCGCCGCCTCGTTGCGCAGCGCCTGCACGTCGAGCCCCAGCTCCGGGCTGCGCTGCATGCGCCGCACCAGCATGTCCACCATGGAGCCATGCTCGCCCCGCCCGGCGACATGCTCGGTGATCACATGCTCGACCACACCATGCACGCGGGCGATGGCGGCGCGCATGGCCTGGCCGCGGCCGACCGGCCAGCCCTCCGCCGCACCGAGGAAGAAGGGGAGGTTGAAGCTGTCGATCCCCGCCTGGTAGCGACCGAACCCCTGGACGATGCCCTCCAGCGCCTCCGCCCCCAGCCTCGTCCCGAAGATGGAGCGCGCGATGATCTGCGCCGTCAGCCCCGCCATGGCGGGCAGCAGGCTGATCACCTCGCCACCGCGCCAGCCGGCCAGCATGTCCGTCACCGCGCCGGTCATCATGGGCGCGTAGAAGGGCACCTGCGTCTTGTGCGCGATGTCCGCCACCAGCGGCCGCCGCCGCCGCCAGGTCTCGCCGTCGGAGATGAACAGCCCGTCGCCCAGCAGCGGCGCCAGGGCGCGGCGCATCATGGGGCCCTTGCGCTCGAAGACATCGGCGCCGCTGACGAAGACCGCCTTGATCGAGGCCGGGTCGTTGAAGACGCAGATCTGCCGCCGCAGCAGCCGCATGGCGAAGTCGCGCGCGGCATAGGTCTCGCGCGTCCAGACGCCGATCAGGCTGTGCCGCGCCATCAGCGCCAGGCGCAGGCTCCCCGGCTCGCTCTCCAGCGGCGCGGGATGCGCGGGGATGAGCCAGCCCGGGCCGGCCTCCTCGATGATCGGCGGCTGCAGCGAAAGGCGCGTCACGTCAGCGGGAATCCTCGGGGTGCCGGCGCAGCAGCCGGCGCTGCACGGCCTCCAGATAGCGCGCCCAGGGTCGCCCGGCCCAGAGCAGCAGGCCGGCGCCGAAGCCTGGCGCCACGCGGCGCGCGCCGCGGTCGGCGGCGGCCAGGATGCGTTCGGCCACGAAGCCGGGGCTGAGCGCCTTGTGCCCGGCAGCGAAGCGCGCGGTGAAGGCCGGGCGCCGCGCGCGCTCCTCCGCCAGCTGCGGCGTCTCGGTATCGGGCGGGAAGGCGGTCAGGACCCGCACCCCATGGGCGCCAAGCTCCAGCTCCAGCACCTCCCCCAGGCCGCGGACCGCCCATTTCGAGGGCGCATAGGCGGCATAGCCGGCAAAGCCGCCGAGTGCCGCGGCCGAGGCGACCAGCACGACCTGCCCCCGCCCGGCCTGCGCCATGGCCGGGGCCAGGGCATGCAGCACGTTCACGGTGCCGAGGGCGTTGGTCCGCAGCTGCGCCTCATGTTCGGCCAGCGGCTGGTCCAGGAAGCGGCCGGGCCAGGCGATGCCGGCGCTGGTCACGACCCAGGCGGGCGGACCGAGGCGCGCCAGCAACCCGGCCATGGCGGCGGCCACCGCCGGACCATCGCCCACATCGAGCGCCAGGGCCTCGGTGCGCCGCGTCCCGAGGCGCGCCCGGGCGGCCTCCAGCCGGCCGGCATCCCGCGCGACGAGGACGAGGTGACAGCCGCGCGCCAGCAACCCGGCCGCCAGGGCCTCACCGATGCCGCTCGAGCCGCCGGTGACGAGCGCCCAGCCCGGCTGGCTGGCCTGCAGGGCATGCGCATGTTCGGGGAGGGCAGGTGGCGCCTCGGTCACGGTCCGGGCTCCAGGCTGGGTGCCTCCCCGGGACATGCCCGCGGGCGGCCCCTTGGGAGGAAGGGGGGGTCGGAGAAACTTGAATCCGCCAACGGAAATAGCGTATCCGATTGTAAGCGGAAGGCAATCTTCATGTCCTTTCGCGCGCGTACAGCCTTTTGCACGGTCTTTTGCAAAGGCCGAAGAGGCATGCCGGAACCCCGGCGTGGACCAGTGGGAAAGGAAAACACCGGGCGGGCCGCGGGGCCGGCCCCAGCGCGTTCAGGGGATGATGCACCCGGACTGAACCCACCGCACCAGACCACCCTTTGCAGGCACCCGCATGGGGCCCATCCTCGCCACCCCTAGCCTCCTGGACACTGCGTTGATCCTGAACTTTCCCGTTCCGCTCGACATTCTCGGCCTCGCCGTCCGGCTCCCGGGGGCTGGCGATCTCCGCGCCCTCTGGTCGCTGCTGGAGGCCGGGGGCTCCGCCGTGCGGGACATTTCGCCCGCCGATCGCTGGCGGCCGGAGCGCTTCCTGAGCCCGGACACCACGGCGCGCGGCACCGCCTATACCTTCGCCGGCGGCTATCTGGAGGATGGTCTCTTCTTCGACGCCGCGGCCTTCGGCATGTCCCGCCGTGAGGCGGAGCAGATGGACCCGCAGCAGCGCGTCATGCTCGAGGTGACGTGGGAGGCGCTGGAGGATGCCGGCATCGCCCCCTCCAGCCTCGCCGGAAAGCAGGTTGGCGTCTTCCTCGGCGCCTCGGCCACCGACTATGCCGACGTGCCGCTGCTCGACGTCTGCGCGCTCGACGCGCATTTCATGACGGGCAACAGCCTGGCCCTGGTCTCCAACCGGATTTCCTACGCCTATGACCTGAAGGGGCCGAGCCTCACCCTCGACACCGCCTGCTCCTCCTCCGTGGTGGCACTCGCCCAGGCGGCGGCGGCGCTGGAGGCCGGGCGCATCGAGCTCGCCATCGTCGGCGGCGTGAACATGCTCTCCTCGCCGGCGCCCTTCATCGGCTTCTCCCGCGCCGGCATGCTCTCCCCCACCGGCCGATGCCGGCCCTTTTCCGCGAAGGGTGACGGCTATGTCCGGGCCGAAGGCGCGGTGGCCCTGGTGCTGGCCCGGCCCCGTTCCGGCCTGGGTTCCGCCTGGGGCGCCGCCGCCCCCCGCGCCACGCTGCACGCGATCGGCGTGAATTCCGACGGCCGCACCAACGGCATCTCGCTGCCGTCCGTCGCCGGCCAGCGGGATCTGCTGGAGGCGATCTACCGCCAGGCCGGCATCTCGCCCGACGCGCTGGCCTTCGTCGAAGCCCATGGGACGGGCACCCGCGTGGGCGATCCGATCGAGGCGCGCGCCATCGGCGAGGCGCTGGGCCGACACCGCAGCGCGCCACTGCCCGTGGGCTCGGTGAAGTCCAATATCGGCCATCTGGAATCGGCCTCCGGCATGGCGGGCCTGGCCAAACTCGTCCTCTCGCTGAAGCACCGGCGCTACCCCAAGACCCTCTATCTGGAGGAGCTGAACCCGGACATCGACGTGGCGGGCCTGGGCCTGGCCCCGGCCGCCGGGATGGTGGAACTGGCGGCCGAGGGGCCGCTGCTGGCGGGCCTGTGCAATTACGGCTTCGGCGGCACCAACGCCCATGCGGTGATCGGCACCGCGCCCGCCGCCACGCCCGCGCCCGCCGCCGCCGCCGCCGCCGCCGCGCGCTACCTCGTCATCTCCGCGCACAGCAAGGCCGCCCTGCGGGAGCTGGCCGCCGCCTATGTCGAGCCGGTGGAGCAGCTCGGCGCCGCCGCCGTCGCCGCCGCCGCCCAGGTGGGGCGGGACCGGCTGCCGCATCGCCTCGTGCTGGACCTCGCGCAGGGCGGCGCCGTCGCGCCGGCGCTGATGGAGCCCGAGACGCCGCGCCCCGATGTCGCGCTGGGTGAGGCCATCGCCCGGCAGGCGCGCGTCGCCTTCGTCTTTTCGGGCAACGGCACGCAATGGCCCGGCATGGGCCGCGCCGCCTATGCCGGCAATGCCCACTTCCGCGCCGCCTTCGACGAATGGGCCGCGCGCATCCGCGCCGCCGGCGGCATCTGCCCGCTCGAGACCATGCTGGCCGAGGATGTGGCCCAGCGCATCGCCGCCACCAGCGCCATGCAGCCCCTGCTCATGGCCATCCAGCTCTCGCTCTGCGCCGCGCTGGCCGCCGAGGGGCTGCGGCCCGATGTGGTGCTCGGCCATTCGGTGGGCGAGGTGGCCGCCGCCGCCGCCTCCGGTGCGCTGACGCCGGAGGATGCCGCCCGCCTCATCGTCGTTCGCAGCGCCGGGCAGGAGGCGGTGCAGGGCCTGGGCGGCATGGCCGTCCTGGCCTGCGACGCCGCCCGCGCCGCCGAGATCATCGCCGAGGCCGGGGCCGAGGCCGGGACCGGCGAGGTCGAGATCGCGGCGCGCAACGCGCCTGGCTCCACCACCCTCTCCGGCACCGGCCGGGGCCTGGCCGAGGTGCTGCGCACCGCCCGCCGTGCGCGCATCGCCTCCGTCACGCTCGACGTCGCCTACCCCTTCCACAGCCGCATCCTCGACCCGGGGCGCGAGGAGACGGTCGCGGCGCTGGCGGGCCTCACCCCCGGGCCGACGCGCGTGCCGATGATCTCCGCCGTCACCGGCAGCGAGGTGGCGGGCACGGCGCTGGACGGCGCCTATTGGTGGTCCAACATCCGCGCCCCCGTGCTGTTCCAGGATGCGGTGACGACGGCGCTGGAGCGCGCTGAGCTGTTCATCGAGATCGGGCCCCGGCCGATCCTGGGCGCGCTGGTGGCCGATGTCGCACGCCATGCCGGGATGCGCGCCGCCGCGATGGCGACGCTCACCCAGGCGCGCGGCCCCGAAGAGGCAGACCCCATCGCCCGCATCCTGCTGGAGGCGGTGGTGCGGGGCGCGCCGCTTGCCACCCCCGAGCCCGCCCCCCAGTCCACCCCCCAGTCCACCCCCTCGGCGGCCGCCTCCCCCGCGCCGGGCGTGCGCGACCTGCCGCTGATGCGCTGGGATCGCCAGGAATACGTGATCTCCGCGACGCCCGAGGCCTATGGCATCTACGGCCCGAGCCATGGCGGCGGCCCGCTGCACCCGCTGATCGGCGTGCGCGTCGCGCCCATCGGGGCCGAGTGGCGCCAGATCCTGAGCGTGCCGACGCAGCCCTTCCTCGCGGGGCACCGGGTGGACGGGCAGGTGATCCTCCCCGCCACCGCCTATATGGAGATGATGGTGGCGGTGGGGCGCGAGGTGCATGGCACCAGCCGCCTGCGCATCCTCGACCTCGACATCCTGCGCGCCCTCAGCCTGGACCAGCCGCAGGAGGTCAGCATCCTGTGGCACGAGGCGGAGCGCGTGGTGGAGATCCGCGCCCGGCCCCGGCTGGATGCCGGCGCAGGCTTCACCCTGCACGCCCGCGGCACCGTCCTCCCCGAGACCGCCGCCCAGCCGCATCCGCGCCCGCTGCCGCCCGTGCTGGCTTCGGGGGGTGGCGCCACGCACGACGCGACGGCGATCTACGCCGCCACCGCCGCCTGCCGCCTGGGCTATGGCGGCGCCTTCCAGGTGGCGACCGGCGCCCGCGTGGCGGAGCAGACCGTCATCACAGAGATCGCGGGTGTGGCGCCCGACCTCGGCTTCTTCGCGGACACGCTGGTGTTCGAGCCCGGCAGCTATGACGCCGCCTTCCATGGCATCTTCCTGGGCATCCCGCAGAAGCCCGGGCAGGTGCTGGGCGAATTGCCGGTGCGGATCGGCCGCCTCTCGCTCTTCACGCCGGGCGAGCCGGTGACGCGCTCCGTCGCGCGCCTGGTCCGCCAGGCCGCCGATGCGCGTGTCTTCGACATCGAGCTCCTCTCGGCCGAGGGCCGGCTCGTCGGCCGGGGTGAGGGCGTGGTGATGCGCCGCGTCACCTTCGCCGCCTGGCGCGAGGCCGACCGTATCATCGAACAACGCCTGCAGCCCTGGCGCGCCGGCCCGGTCGAGCTTTGCGCCGCCATGGCCGAGGCGCTCGACCAGCCGATCCCGATGCCCGACACCAGCGCCCGCGCGGCCCTGATCGGCCTCGCGCTCGAGATCGCCGGGCATGTGGTGAGCCGGGTCGAGGAGGGCCGCACCTCCGAGCGCAGCCCCGACCTCATGGGCCCCATCGCGCCGCCGGCGCGTGTCATCTGGCGCGCCCTGACCGAGGCCCGGCAGGAGGCCGAGCAGATGGCCGGCGGCGATGCCGCGCCCGTGCTCCCAGGCCGCCTTGCCGGTCAGCCGGCCGCTCCGGCGTCTCCCCTGGTCTCCCCCCTGGGTGCGGCGCTGGCCGGCTTCGCGGCGCGCCACCCGGGGGCGAGCGCCGATCTCCGCCTCGCCCTGCACGCGCTGGAGGCGCTGCCCGCCATCCTCGCCACCGGCCAGGACGCACCTCCCAATGCCGACCTGCTGGACGCGGCAGAGAGTGCCTCGGTCTTCGCCGCCCCCAGCCTGGACGCGCTGGCCACGGTGGTGGGTCGCCTCGCCGCGCCCGGCGAGGGCGGCCGGCTGCGCCTGCTCCTGCTGGAACCGGGCCTCGCCGGGCTTCTGCCGCGCCTCCTGCCGCGCCTCCGTGCGGGCGAGATCTCACTCGCCATCCTCGCCGCCGATGTGGAGGCGGCCGAGCGCCTCCTGGCCCGTGCCGGCGCCGCCCGCGCCGTGCCCGTGCTGGGCCCGGAAACGCCGCCCGGCGGCGCGGTGTTCGACCTCGCCCTCTGCGCCGCCGTCATGCCGCTGGATGGCGGGCAGCCCAGCCCGCTCGACCTGCTGACCGGCCTCGGCGATGCCGCGCCGCCGCTGCTGGTCGCCATCCCGCCGCACCACCCGGCCATCGACGTGCTGCACGCCGCCACACCCGGCTGGTTCCGCTTCTCGCCCTCGCCCGAGCAGCCCGTCGGCGTCTGGCCCTATCCCTCCGAGGTGGATGAGGCGCTCACGCAGCACGGCTTCGTCCCGCTGCTCCAGGCGAGCTTTCCGGGCTCCGCCGAGCGGCTGGTTTTCGCGCAGCCGCCCCACCGGCCGACGGAGGCCGAACCCCCCCTGCACCGCACCCTTGCCCTGCTCGGCGAGGAGACGGGCTTCGCCGACCACCTGCCGGGCTTCGCCCTCCAGCCGATCGTCACCGCGGCCGAGGCCGCCGCCTGGGTGGCCGCCGTGCCGGCCGCCGAAGGCCCTGCCGTGCTGATCGAAACCGGCCCCGCCACCGCTCCGGATGAAGCGGCGGCACTCTCGGCCCGCATGCTGCGCCTGCGTGAGCTGGCCATCGCGCTCAGCGAGGGCGAGGCGACGGCGCGGCTTTACGTGGCGCTGGAGCAGGGCGCGGACGGCCTGCCCACGCCCATGTCGCAGGCCATGGCCGGCTATGCGCGCTGCCTGATGAACGAGTTTCCCGCCGTCGAGACCTGCCTGCTGGCCTGGACGCCCGATGCCGCACCCGAGGCGGTGAGGGCCGCGCTCCAACGCCACATCGCCGAGCCGCTGCTGGAGCGTGAGCTCCGCCTGACCGCGGGGGGCGTCCTGGTGCCGCGCGCCACGCGCCGGATGGAGGCGCGCGCCCGTGCGTTGGCGGAGGGCGAGCGCAGCCTGCTCGGCATCGGTCCGCGGGGCCTGGATGATTTCGCCTGGGCCGCCGGGCCGCGCCTGGCCCCCGCGCCGGGCGAGGTCGAGGTCGCCGTCACCGCGACCGGCCTCAATTTCCGTGACGTGATGCTGGGCCTGGGCGTGCTGGATTCCGAGATCCTGGGCGAGGGGCTGACCAGCGGCTCGCTCGGCTTCGAATTCGCCGGCCATGTGCTGCGTGCGGGCGAAGGCGTCGAGGGGCTGGAGCCGGGCGACCCCGTGATGGGCTTTGGCGCGCAGGCCTTCGCCTCGCACCTCACCCTGCCGGCCGACCGCCTGTTCCCTCTGGGCCAGGTGCTGGCGGAGGAAGCGGCGGCTGCGGTGCCCGTGGCCTTCGTCACCGCCTGGTTCGGGCTGATCGAGCGCGCGGGGCTGAAGCGCGGTGAGACGGTGCTCATCGAGGGGGCCGCCGGCGGCGTCGGCATGGCGGCGGTGCAGATCGCGAAGGCGCATGGCGCAATCGTCGTGGCCGCGGCGGGCACGGCCGAGAAGCGCGCCCTGCTGCGCCACCTGGGCGCCGACCACGTGGTGGATTCCCGCGCGACCGATGTCGAGGACCGGATCCGCGCCGCGGTGGGCGGCGTGGATGTGGTGCTGAATTCGGTGGCGGGCGACGCCATGCGGGCCGCGCTGCGCCTCGTGAAACCCTTCGGCCGCTTCGTCGAACTCGGCAAGCGCGACTTCTACGACAACACGCGCCTCGGACTGCGTCCCTTCGTCAGGAACATCACCTATATCGGCGCCGATATCGACCAGCTCCTGGCGCATGACCCGGCGGCGGTGCGCCGCATGGTCAGCGTCATCATGGTGATGTTCGAGACGGGGCGCCTGAGGCCCATCCCCTACCTCGCCTTCGAGGGCGGCCGCGTGGGGGATGCCTTCCGGCTGATGCAGGCCTCCGGCCACCTGGGCAAGATCCTGGTGCGGCCGGCTTCCGTCGCCCTGCCGCCCACCCCCGAGGCCGCCCCCTTCCGGCCGGCGCCGGGCGTGCATGTGGTGCTGGGCGGCACCGGCGGCTTCGGGCTCGAGACCGCGCTCTGGCTCGCGGCGCAGGGCGCGGGCACGGTCGTCGCCGTCTCCCGCCGCGGTGCGGTGGAGGAGGCGATGGCCCCGCGCGTCGCGCGTGCGCGGGCCGCTGGCACCGACCTGCGCGTCGAGGCGCTGGACATCACCGACGCGGCTGCCGTCGCCGCCGCCTTCGCCCGCTGGCGCACCGAACTCGGCCCCATCGCCGGCGTGATCCACTGCGCCATGGTGCTGGAGGACGGGATGATCCTCGGCCTCACGCCCGAGAAGATCGCCCGCGTGCTCGGCCCCAAGGTGACCGGCATGCGCGCGCTGGAAGCCGCCATCGCGGGCGACGCGCTGCAATACCTCGTCGCCTATTCCTCCTCGACCACCTTCGTGGGCAGTCCCGGCCAATCCTCCTATGTGGTGGGCAATGCCTTCCTCGAGGGCGCGATGCTGGGGCTGCGCGCGCGGGGCGTGCCGGCGCTGGCGGTCTGCTGGGGCGCCATCTCCGATGTCGGCGTCATCGCCCGCACGCGCGGCCTGGCCGAACGCCTGCGCGCGGCCACCGGCGTCTCCGGCGTCACCTCGGCCGAGGCGCTGCACCACCTGGGCACCCTGCTGGCCGACCCGGCCGCGGCACCCCCGGTCAGCGCCTATTCCGTGATCCGCTGGTCGCCCGCTGCGAACAAGCTCGCCGTGCTGCGCTCGCCCTATTTCGCGGATGTCTTCGCCGAGCAGGGCCTGGCCGGCGCCGGGGGCGGCCCCAAGGGCGGTGATGAGGTGCTGGACCTCTCCGCCCTCTCGCCCGAGGCGGCCACCGAGGCGCTGCTCGGCCTGATGCGGGAGGAGGTGGCCCGCATCCTGCGCCTGCCGCCGGAGGCGGTGGAACCCGACCGGCCGCTGATCGACATCGGCCTCGACAGCCTCATGGCGCTGGAGCTGCGCCTGGGCGTGGAGAAGCGGACGGGCGTGGAACTGCCGCTGACGACGATGGGGGGCAACCGCTCGATCCGTGACCTTGTCGGCCGGATCGTGGGCACCCTTTCGGCGCAAAGATCCCAATGATCGGGACCGGAGCAGCCGCCAGCCAAAAAACGAAGTCGAGGCCCGATTTGAAGAGGGCCTCTCAATTCAGGCGCATGCCCAAGCTTTATGCTGCGCTGCGTGATCGCCAGGCTGATGCGTCCGCCCACCCGTAGGGACGTCTCCTCAATAGCCTCTTGGAGTCTCGAATTTCTTCCGAACATGCATTAGCATCTACAAGCGGTTGATCTTTCGCTTGAATCCATGCCCCCCACGGTTCACTTTCGGTTCAGAACTGCCGCGTTATATGTAACATTGTAAGTGAGACCATGCGCTGATGAACCTGAGGCTGCCCCCGACGGAGCTGGATGTGACGGGCCTCGGTCGCGAGGTGGCCGCGCCTGCGCCTGCGGCCGGGCTTCCCTCGGCGCATGTCACCGACCGGCGTCAGCCTCGCACCCGTGCCCTGCGCCAGGATGTGCCGAAGCACGATCTCTCCTTTGAGAGCCTGCCGGCCTATCGCGAGATCCTGCTGGAGCGTCAGGTCGGCCCCGCGCTCGGCTTCACCAATCCCTATTATCGCGTCCATGACGGCCGCGCCGCCACCCGCACCTCCATCGAGGGGCGGGAGCTTCTGAACTTCTCCAGCTACGACTACCTCGCGCTGAACGGGCATCCGGAAGTCCTCGCCGCCCATGAGGAGGCCGGCCGGCGCTATGGCACCAGCGTCTCCGCCAGCCGCATCACTTCCGGCGAGCGGCCAGTGCATCGCGCGCTCGAAGCCGCGCTGGCCGAAATCTACGAGGCCGAGGCCGGTGCCCTCTTCGTCAGTGGCCATGCCACCGCGGCCTCCGTCATCGAGACGATCCTGGGTCCCAAGGACCTGATCATCCATGACTCGCTGATCCACAATTGCGTCGTGGTCGGCGCGCAGGGTGCGCGCTGCCAGCGCAAATCCTTCCGCCACAATGATCTGGACGACCTCGAGAACTACCTGACGCTGACGCGCCATCTCTTCGAGCGCGTGCTGATCGTCACCGAGGGCCTGTTCTCCATGGATGGCGACGGGCCGGACATGTTCCGCCTCCTCGAGATCAAGGAGCGTTTCCAGGCCTGGCTGATGGTGGATGAAGCCCATTCGCTCGGCGTGATCGGCGCCACGGGCCGTGGCATCGCCGAGCATTGCGGCATCGACCCGAACCGCGTGGACATCTGGTTCGGCACGCTCTCCAAGACGCTGGTCGGCTGCGGCGGCTATGTCTGCGGCAGCCAGGTGCTGATCGACATCCTGAAGGCCCGCGCGCCCGGCCTGGTCTACAGCGTGGGCATGCCCGCGCCCGTCGCCGCCGCCTCGCTCAAGGCGCTCGAGATCATGCGCCGCGAGCCGGAGCGCGTGGCGGCGCTCCAGGCCAATGGCGCGCATTTCCTCGCCGGCGCCCGCGCCCGCGGCCTCGATGTGGGGTCGAGCTGGGGCTTCGGCGTGACACCCGTCATCCTCGGCACCGACATCCGCACCTTCGCCATGGCCCAGGAGCTCGAGCGGATGGGGATCTACAGCTTCCCCGTCAGCTCCCCGGGCGTACCCAAGGGCACCTCGCGTCTGCGCTTCTTCCTCTCGGCGGCGCATGAGCGCGCCCAGATCGACACCGCTCTCGACGCCGTGGCGACGATCCTCGATCGGTCGTGATCCCGCGACGCGTGAATGGGGGTTGGCTGGCCAAGCCTGAGGCGCGGCTGCTCGATGCCATGGTGCATCATGTGCCGGCCCGTATCGGCCCCGATACGCTCACCGGGATCGGCATCTTCGGCGCGGCGCTTGGTGCCGCGGGCTTCGCGCTCGGCGTTTCGAGCCTCTTCTCGCTCCTCCTGGTCTTCCTGGGCTTCGGGCTGAACTGGCTGGGGGATTCGCTGGACGGCAAGGTGGCCCGCCACCGCCGCATCGAGCGCAAGGTCCAGGGCTTCGTGCTGGACAATGGCGTGGACCTGATCTCCTACACGCTGGTGACGGTGGGCTTCGCAGCCTCGGGCCTCGTTTCCCTGCCCATCCCCTTCCTCCTGCTTGCGCTGTACATGCTGCTGAGCAATCTCGCTTTGGCGCGGATGCTCATCACCGGCGTGCACAACCTCGCGATCGACACGGTCGGCACGACGGAGCTGCGCGTCTGCTTCATGCTCCTCGCGACGCTGCTCTATCTGCTGCCCGGCGTGTTCCTCGCGATGGTGCCTGGGCTCGGCCTCTCGGTGCTGGATGGACTCTCCCTGCTGTGGGCCGGCATCATGCTGGTGAATTTCGGCTTCGTCCTGCGCCGTGACATCCGTGCGGCGGGCCTCGCCGACCAACGGCAGGCGCGGGCCGATGCCCGGGCCGAGGAGAACGACGCGTGAGCATCTGGCGCCAGCACACCACCCCGGAGGAAATCCACAGCCGCGCCCATGGCTCGGTCAACGGCCTGCTCGACATCCGCATCACCGAGATCGGCCCCGATTTCCTGCGCGGCGAGATGCCGGTGGATGAACGTCACGTGCAGCCCTTCGGCATCATCCATGGCGGCGTCTCCGTCGTGCTGGCCGAGACGCTGGGCAGCGTCGCCTCCATGATGGCCTGCGAGCCGGGCTTCATGGCCGTCGGTCTCGAGATCAACGCGAACCATCTGCGCCCGCTGCCCAAGGGTGGTCGCGCCTTCGGCCTCTGCACGCCGGTCCGCATCGGCCGCAGCGTGCATGTCTGGAACATCGAGCTGCGGCGCGAGGATGGTGAACTCTTCTGCGTCTCGCGCCTCACCACCTCCATCATCGAGAGGAAGCCCAGCAAGTGAGCAAGCCCAAAATCGCGCTGATCGGCACCGGCGGCACCATCGGCTCGCTCGGCCGCGGGCCTTTCGACATCGCGGACTACGCGACGCTGGGCAAGGTGATGGATGCCGAGCAGCTCCTTGCCTATTGGCCGCAGGTGCATGAGGTGGCCGAGGTGGTCGCGGTGAAATACGCGGCCGTGCCCTCCACCGCGCTTGGCCCCAAGGAGTGGCTGGAACTCGTCCGCCTCTGCGACCAGGTGGTGGCCGACATTCCCGGCCTGGACGGCATCGTCATCACGCATGGCACGGCGACGCTGGAGGAGACGGCGTATTTCCTCTCGCTCACCGTGAAGGTGGAGGTGCCGGTCGTCCTTGTCGGCGCGCAGCGGCCTTCCTCGGGCCTCTCGTCGGATGCCGGCATGAACCTCGCCAATGCCTGCCGCGTGGCGGGCGACAAGCGCGCGCGCGGCCTCGGCGCCCTGGTGCTGCTGAATGACGAGGTGCATGCGGCGCGCGAGGTGACCAAGACCAGCACCTCCCGCCTGCAGACCTTCCGCAGCCCGGATTTCGGCTGCCTCGCCCATGCCGACGCCGACGCCATCGCCTGGTATCGCCGGCCGCTGCGCAAGCTGGGCCGCGAGACGGAGTTCGACGTGCGTGGCCTCGCCACCCTGCCGCGCGTGGACATCGTCTATTGCTATGCCGGCGCCGATGGCGCGGCGGTGGACGCCTTCATCGCCGCCGGCGCGCAGGGCCTGGTTTCCGCCGGCTTCGCGCCCAGCTTCGTCACGCCTGCGCTGGGCGAGGCGATGACCGCCGCGATGGCCGCTGGCACGCCCATCGCCGCCAGCACGCGCGCGGGCTCGGGACGCATGTTCTACACGACGCGGATGCGGGAGGCGGGCTTCCTGAACGCCGACAACCTCAATCCGCAGAAGGCGCGCATCCTGCTCATGCTCGGCCTGACGGTGACGAAGGACACGGCCGAGCTGAACCGCATCTTCGCGGAATACTGAGCGCCCCTCACGCGAGCTTCGCGTAGCCCTCGCGCCAAGCGTCCGGCATCGGCGCGGGGCGGCGGGTGACGCGATCGGTGAAGACGATCACGCTCTCGGCGGTCGCGAAGCAGCGCCCCTCCACGAAGAGCGACTGCGCGATGGTGATGGAGCTGTTCCCCACCTTCGCGATCCGGCTGCCGATGCGCACCAGCCCCGGGTAATGCGCCTCCGCGAGATATTCGATCGTGACACGGCGCAGCGCCGAGGCGAGCGGCCGTTCGCGCGGGATGCCGGCGACGGCGCTGATGATCTCGCCGCGCCCGGCCTCGCAGAGCGCCGCGATGGAGGCGTTGTTCACATGGCCATTCAGGTCGGTGTCCTGGATGCGGAGCTTCTCCTCCGTCCAGAAGGGAAATTCAGCGGACACGCATGCCCCGATCCGTGATGACCACCTCACTGATGCGGCAGATATCCACGTTGCGCAGCTCGTCCGTCGCCGTGGTGATCCAGACGATGCGAAAATCATACGGCACTTCATTGGCCAGGCGGAAGCGCACGCTCCGCCGCGGATAGACCTCGGCGGTGCCGAGCCGGTTGGTGCCCCAGCTCCGGACGCCGGTCGGGTTGTAGTAGATGCCGGTCACGATGCTGGAGGATTCGTTAGTGACGCGGATGTTGGTGTCGCAGCGCTGCGCCTGCGCGGCGGTGGACAGCGCCGCCAACAGGGTGACGGCGAGCAGCGACGCGCGGGACAGCATGGCGTTTCCTATTTTTTGCACACCCGCATCTGAGAGGATGCACGCCCGGCCGGCAAGCCCTGCGGCGAGGTCAGCTCACCCGCAGTCCGGCATTGGTGACCGTGATCTGCGACGCGCGGCACACATTCACCTGCCGGACCTCGGCCGAGCGGCCATTGTCCCAGACCACACGGAAATCATAATTGCCCGCATTGGCGAGCCGCACCGCGGAGCTCTGCCCCGGCCGCATCACGGCCGAACCCAGCCGGTCCGGTCCCCAGCCGCTCAGGGAGGAGTGGCTGTAGTAGAGGCTGAGCACCGTGTTGGACGAGTTGTTCACGAAGCGCATGCTCGTGTCGCATACGGCCGGCCCCGAAGTCACGACGGGCTGCCGCGCATCCGGCGTGCAGGCGCCGAGCAGCAGGCCGGTGGCGAGAAGCCCAGGGACGAAGAGAAGGCGCATCACAAGCTCCGATCATGACGGTGTTGTGATGCGAGTGTAACTAAGGGCCGGGGGGCCGCAAGACGACCCCGCCTTCAGCGGGCGGTGATCCCGAAATCCCCGACGCTGACCGGCGTCTCCGTGCAGATGGTGACGCGCCGCCGCTCCGTCGCCTGGCCGTCGGCCCAGAGCAGCCGCATGTCATAGACACCGGGCCCTGGCGCGCGGAGCGTCTTGCTCTGCCCAGGCGCCATCACATCGCGCCCCAGCATGTCCGGCCCCCAATTCGTCAGCGCCGCGTCGCGCAGATGCAGGCGGGAGACGATGCGCGCCGAATTGTTGGTGACGCGCAGCGTGCCCTCGCAGGCCGGGCCGCGCGGGGCGGCCGCCGTGGTGGCCGGGCGCGGCTCGGGCGGCTCGGTGGCGCAGGCGCCCAAGGTGAGGGCGCTGACGAGCAGTGCCGCCGCGAGCCGCGCGCTCATGCGCGCCCGGCAGCCTTGTCGGCCTCGTAGCGCGCCTTGTTCTCGGCATTGGCGGGATAGAGGCCGGGCAGCGCCATGCCGGCATCCACCTGCTTCATGATCCAGCCTTCCAGGCGCTCCTGCTCCACGCTTTCCTCGGTCACGGCCTCGACCATGTCCTTCGGGATGAGCACGCAGCCATCGGCATCGCAGACCACGACATCGCCCGGGAAGACGGCCACGCCGCCGCAGCCGATCGGCTCCTGCCAGGAGACGAAGGTGAGGCCGGCGACGGAGGGCGGCGCCGCACCGCCGGCGCACCACACGGGCAGGCCCGTGCCGTTCACGCCCGCCACGTCACGCACCGCGCCATCCGTCACCAGGGCGGTCACGCCGCGCTTGGCCAGCCGCGCGCAGAGGATATCGCCGAAGATGCCGGCATCGGTCACGCCCATGGCGTCGGCGACCGCGATCACGCCCTCGGGCATCGCCTCGATCGCCGCGCGCGTGCTGATCGGGCTGGACCAGGAGGCGGGGGTGGCCAGATCCTCGCGGGCGGGGACGAAGCGCAGCGTGAAGGCCTCACCCACCAGGCGCACATTCTGCGCGGCCGGCGTGAAGGGCGCGGCCTTGCGCATCCAGACATTGCGCAGCCCCTTCTTCAGCAGCACCGTCGTCAGCGTCGCGGTGGTGATCTTCTCGAGCTTGGCCTTGGTCTCGGCGGAAAGCGCCATGGGGGTTCTCCTGAACGATGCGGCGCTTTTCCGCCCGGGCGGGGCCAGCGTCAATCGGGGCGGGTCATGGGAAATGGCCCTAAAGAAAGTGAGGGGGCACGATCCGCCGCGCCCGGGCCTCCCGGCTCAGTTCCTCGCGGTAGTCGGGGTGCGCCAGCCCGATGATCGCCTTCGCGCGCTCCGGCACGGAACGCCCCTTCAAATTCACCATCCCGTACTCGGTGACGACGAACATCTGGTCCGAGCGCGGCGTGGTGACCACATTGCCCGGCGTCAGGTCCAGCACGATGCGGCTGCGCCGCTCGCCCCGCCGCTCATAGGTGGAGGCCAGGCAGATGAAGGACTTGCCGCCCTTCGACGCATAGGCCCCGCGCACGAATTGCGACTGCCCGCCCGTGCCGCTGATGTGGCGATGCCCATCGGATTCCGAGGCCGCCTGGCCCTGCAGATCGAGCTGCGTCGTGTTGTTGATCGCCACCACGCGGTCATTGCGGGCGATGATGTCGGGCATGTTCGTCTCCTCCACCGGGCGGCAGAGGAAGTCGTCATTGTGCCTGAGCGTGTCGTAGCTGGCGCGGCTGCCCAGGCAGAAGCTGTAGGTGACCAGGCCCTGGTCGAAGCTCTTGCGCAGCCCGCTGACGCGCCCGGCGCGGTAGAGCTCGACCAGCCCGTCATTGAGCATCTCGGTATGGATGCCGAGGTCGCGCACGCCGGATTCCAGCAGCAGCGTCGTCACCGCATTGGGCATGCCGCCGATGCCCACCTGCAGGCAGGCGCCATCCTCGATCTCGGTGGCGATGAGGCGCGCGACGGCGCGGTCCACCTCGCTCGCCTCGGCGTTCGGCAGCTCGGGCATCGGCGTGTCATCGCCCTGGATGATGTAGTCCACCTGGTCACGATGCACGCGCACATGCGTGCCCACCACGGGCGGCATGTCGGGCGTGATTTCCAGGATCAGCGTCGTCGCGCGCTCCACCACGGCCGGGTGCCAGATGCTGACGGGGCCGAGGTTGAAATACCCCTCCGCATCCATGGGCGAGGCCTTGAGGATGGCGATGTCCAGCCGATCGATGAAGCGCCGGTAGTAGTCCGGGATCTCGCCCAGATGGCAGGGGATGTAGTGCGTCAGCCCCGCATCATGCTTCTTCCGGTCATAGCCGGAGAAATGCCAGTTGTAGAACGCGAAGTGGCGCCGCTCGGGGTCGGCTTCCAGCGTCGCGCGCGGGCGCATGCTCAGGCAGTTGCGGATGCTGACATCGTGCAGCTCCGTCTTGCGCGCGGCCAGGGCGCGGTCGAAGGCATCGGGCTGGTTGAAGGTGGCGCCGTAATCCAGCCAGTCGCCCGGCTTCACCAGGGCCGCCGCCGCCTCGGGCGTGATCTCGCGGCACGCGCGGCCGCCGCTGCGGTTGATCATCGTCACGCCGTCTTCTGCTCGGCGAGGCCGAGCTCCGCGATCATCGCCTCGCGCATCAGGTATTTCTGCACCTTGCCGGTGACGGTCATCGGGAATTCCTCGACGAAGCGGATGTGGCGCGGAATCTTGTAATGCGCGATCTGCCCCTGGCAGAAATCGCGGATCTCCTCGGGCGTGGCACTCTCGCCGGGCTTGAGGCGGATCCAGGCGCAGATCTCCTCCACGAAGCGCGGATCGGGCACGCCGATCACCTGCACCTCCGCCACCTTCGGATGGCGAAACAGGAATTCCTCCACCTCGCGCGGGTACACATTCTCGCCGCCTCGGATCACAAGATCCTTGATGCGGCCGACGATGTTGCAGAAGCCTTCCTCGTCAATCACCGCGAGGTCGCCCGTGTGCATCCAGCCGGCGGGATCAATCGCCTCCTTGGTGCGCGCCTCATCGCCCCAATAGCCGAGCATGACGGAATAGCCGCGCGTGCAGAGTTCGCCGGGCTGGCCGCGCGGCACGACGCGCCCTTCGGCATCCACGATCTTCACCTCGATATGCGGCTGCACGCGGCCCACGGTGGAGACGCGGCGCTCGACGGAATCCGTGGTGGAGGACTGGAAGCTGACGGGGCTCGTCTCCGTCATCCCATAGGCGATGGTGACTTCCGCCATGTTCATGTCGGCGATGCAGCGGCGCATCACCTCGATCGGGCAGGGCGAGCCCGCCATGATGCCGGTGCGCAGGCTGCTGAGATCGAACTTCGCGAAGTCGGCGTGGTTCAGCTGCGCGATGAACATGGTGGGCACGCCATAGAGCGAGGTGCAGCGCTCCGCCGCCACCGCCTCCAGCGTGGCCAGCGGATCAAAACCCTCGCCCGGATAGACCATGGTCGCGCCATGCGTGGTGCAGCCCAGATTGCCCATCACCATCCCGAAGCAGTGATAGAGCGGCACGGGGATGCAGATGCGATCCTCCTGCGTGATGCGCTGCGCCTCGGCCACGAAGTAGCCGTTGTTGAGGATGTTGTGGTGCGTCAGCGTCGCCCCCTTCGGCGCGCCGGTGGTGCCGGAGGTGAACTGGATGTTGATCGGGTCATCCATCTGCAGCCGTGCCTCGATGGCGTGCAGCTTCGCACGCGCCTCGGCCGGCGCGGGCTGCATCAGCTCGGCGAAGTTGCGATAGCCCTTCTGCGTCTCGGGGCCGATCTGGAAGCGGTGGCGCAGCGTGGGCAGCTTCTCCGCGCCGAGGATGTCCAGCATCGTCACATATTCGCTGGTCTTGAAGCGCGTGGCGGTGACGATGGCGGCACAGCCCACCTTGTTCACCGCGTATTCCAGCTCGGACAGGCGGTAGGAGGGGTTGATGTTCACCAGCACCAGGCCCGCCAGCGCGGTGGCATACTGCGTCAGCGCCCATTCGGCATTGTTGGGGGACCAGATGCCCACGCGCTCGCCCGGCTCCAGCCCGGCGGCGAGCAGATTGGCCGCGACGTTCTCGGCATGCGCCAGCATCTCCGTGTAGGTCCAGCGCACGGATTGCTGCCGCGCGATGAGCGCCAGCCGGTCGGGCACGCGCGCGACCGTGTTGCGGAAATTGGTGCCGATCGTCTCGCCCAGCAGTGGCGTGGACGAGGCGCCATGGACGTAGCTCAGCATGATGCGATCCTCCGCAATTGCGCCGTGGCCTGGAGGATGAGCACCTCCGGCGGGGCGGTGATGTCGAGCACCAGCGCCGCTTCATCCGGCGCGGGCGGTTCCAGTGTGGCGAATTGGCTGGCCATGAGCGAGGGCGGCATGAAATGCCCCTCCCGCGCCGCTTGCCGTGCCGTGATCATGCCCGGTTGGCCCGAGAGATGCAGGATGCGAAGCCCCGGCACGGCGCCGCGCAGCCGGTCCCGATAGGCGCGCTTCAGCGCCGAGCAGGCGATCACGCCACCGCCTGTCTGCGCCGCGAGCCAGGCGCCCAGCGCATCCAGCCAGGGCCAGCGATCCTCATCCGTCAGCGGAATCCCGGCCGACATCTTGGCCACGTTGCTGGCGGGGTGAAACGCATCCGCATCACCGAAGGGCAGCGCCAGCGCCTGCGCGAGCTTCGCGCCGATGGTGGATTTGCCCGAGCCGGAGACGCCCATGACGAGGAGATGGAGGGTCATGTGCAAGCCGCAAAAGAATGAGCGCCGCTCTCCGAGGATGCGCGCGCAAAGCGCGCGCCGCGCCCAGACCGCATTGGCCGCCGGTGCACCCGCCGCGGCGCGAAGCCAAGCGGCCGGAGGCCGCGCCCGGCGCTTGAGGGCATCAAATTTTCACCTTCGGCTCAAGATGCCCGCCGAAGCCTTTGCGCATCGCGCTCAGCGCCTTGTCCGCGAAGCTCGCCTCCTGGCGCGAACGGAAGCGGGCGAAGAGCGCCGCCGCCAGCACCGGCACCGGCACCGCCTGCTCGACGGCCGTATCCACCGTCCAGCGCCCCTCGCCGCTGTCGCTCACATGGCCGCTGTATTCCGCGAGGTCCGGGTCATAGGCCAGCGCCTGGGCGGTCAGATCCAGCAGCCAGGAGGAGACGACGGAGCCGCGCCGCCAGGCCTCGGTGATGTCGGGCAGGTCGAGCGCGAAGGGCGCGGCGCGCATCAGGTCCAGCCCCTCGGCCATGGCCTGCATCATGCCGTATTCGATCCCGTTATGGACCATCTTGGCGTAGTGCCCCGCGCCATTCGGCCCGCAATGCACATAGCCCTGGGCGGGGCGCGCATCCCGCGCCTCGCGCCCCTCGGTCGGCAGCGCCGTGCCCGCGCCCGGCACGAGTGCGGCGAGGATCGGGTCCAGCCGCCGCACCACCTCCGCCGGCCCGCCGATCATCAGGCAATAGCCGCGCTTCAGCCCCCAGACGCCGCCCGAGGTGCCGATGTCGAGGTAGTGCAGCCCGCGCGCTTCCGCCTCCGCCCCGCGCCGCGCGGAATCCTTCCAGAAGGAATTGCCGCCCTCGATGATGGTGTCGCCCGGGCTCAGCAGCCCGTGCAGCTCCGCCAGCGCGGCTTCCGTGATCTCGCCGGCCGGCAGCATCACCCAGACGGTGCGCGGCGCGCGCAGCAGGCTCACCAGCTCCCGCAGGCTCGTCGCGCCCACAGCCCCCTCGGCGACGAGCGTGGCCACCGCCGCATCATCGCGGTCGAAGGCGACGCCCTCATGCCCCGCCTGCATCACGCGGCGCAGGATGTTCCCGCCCATCCGGCCGAGGCCGACCATGCCGAGCTGCATCTCGCTTCCCCCTTTTCTTACGGCGTGTTCAGATGCCTCAAACGCCGTCCGAGGAAAATCATGATCGCAATTCCCGAACAAGGCCAGGATTGGCCCGCCCTCAAGCAGGCCCTGCTGGAGGCCAAGGCGCGCGACTATTCCTGGAAGCGCGGCCGCATGGCGGTCTTCTTCTACTACCTGGACGAGGCGCTGGAGCGCATCCAGCAGGAGGCCTATCAAACCTTCTGGACCGAGAACAATCTCGGCCAGCGCGCCTTTCCCTCGCTGGCCAGGCTGGAGGGCGAGGTGGTGCAGATGGGCCTCTCGCTGATGCAGGCGCCCGAGGGGGCGGCCGGCACCTTCACCTCCGGCGGCAGCGAGAGCATTTTTCTCGCCATGCTGGCGGCGCGCGAAAAGGCCGGCGTGGCGAAACCCAACATCGTCCTGCCCGACACGGCACACCTCACCTTCGACCGCGCCGCCTGGTACCTGGGCATGGAGGCGCGCCGCGTGCCGGTGGATGCGGCACGCCTGAGCGACGTGGCGGCCATGGCGGCCGCGATGGATGCGAACACCGTGGCGCTCATCGGCTCCGCGCCCAACTACCCCTTCGGCGGCATCGACCGCATCGCGGAACTCGGCGCGCTGGCTGAAGCGCGCGGCGTCTGGCTGCATGTGGATGCCTGCGTGGGCGGCTTCCTCTCGCCCTTCCTGTCACGCCTCGGCGTGGCCCTGCCCGCCTGGGATTTCAGCGTCCCCGGCGTCACCTCCATCAGCGCCGACATCCACAAGCACGGCATGGCGCCGAAGGGCGCCTCGCTGCTGCTGCTGCGCGACGCGGCGCTCAAGGCGCATCACCGCTTCGAGAGCAAGGCCTGGGCGCGCGGCATGTACGCCGCCCACACCGCGCAGGGCACGCGGCCGGGGGGTGCGGTGGCCGCCGCCTGGGCGGTGATGAACCACCTCGGCCAGGCCGGTTACCTCGATTGCGCGCGGCGAATCATGCAGGCCCGCGCCACCATCGCGGCGGGCATCGCGGCGATCCCGGGCATGGAGGTCCTGCCCGGCAACCACGCCATCCTGGTCTATCGCAGCACGGATGCGGCGCTGCCCATCGGCCGCGTGGCCACGGCGCTGGATGCGCGCGGCTGGCTGGTCAGCCGCCAGCAGGAGCCGGACGGCATCCACCTGCACCTCAACCCGCTGCATGCCGAGGTGGCGGAGGAATACCTGGACGACCTCCATGCGGCGGTGGCCGAGGCGCGCGAAGGCGCGGCCCCGGAAATGGCGGCGGGCCGCGCCTACTGAGCGCGGCCGCCCGCCGGATCACGCCGGAGGTGAGGTGGGGGCGCGCCGCCCGACCCAATCCGCCAGCCGGAACATGAAGGGATTGACCGCGATCGAGATGATCGCGGCCGCCAGGATCAGGTCCCGCCCCGCTTCCGGCAGCACGCCCTCGGTCACGGCGAGGCCGGCCAGGATGAAGCTGAACTCCCCCACCTGCGCCAGCGCGGCGGCGATGGAGAGGGCCGCCTTGGTCTCCAGCCCGCGCAGCCGCGCGATGGCATAGGCCGCGACCGTCTTGCCGATCAGCACCACCAGCACCGTGCCGATCAGCGCCAAGGGTTGCCGCAGCACGATCCCCGGGTCGAACAGCATGCCGACGGCGACGAAGAACAGCACGGCGAAGGCGTCGCGCAGCGGCAGCGTCTGCTCGGCCGCCTTCTGCGACAGCGCCGATTGCCCCAGCACCAGCCCCGCCAGGAAGGCGCCCAGCGCGAAGGAGACGCCGAACAGCACATAGGCCAGGTAGGCGATGCCCAGCGCCGTCACCAGCGCCGCCAGCGAGAACAGCTCGCGCGAGCGCAGCCGGCCGACCCAGGACAGCGCCCAGGGCAGAACGCGCGCGCCGACCACCAGCATCAGCGCCACGAAGATCGCGACCTTGCCCAGCGTGATGAGCAGCATGAGCGCGACACCCTCCGCGCCGCCCAGCCCGATCATCAGGCCCGCCGCCGGCCGGTCCTGCGTCACCGCGGCCAGCACCGGCACCAGCACCAGGGCGACGACCATCGCCATGTCCTCCACCACCAGCCAGCCGACGGCGGTGTGGCCCTGGGTGGTCGCAAGCTCCCCGCGCTCGGTCAGTGCGCGCAGCAGCACGACGGTGGAGGCGACGGAGAGGCAGAAGCCGAAGATGATCCCCGCCGCGTCGCCCCAGCCGAGCAGCCGCGCCAGGCCCCAGCCCAGCAGCGTGGCGCAGCCCATCTGCAGCAGCGCGCCGGGCACGGCCACACCCCGCGCATCCGCCAGCTCGCGCGGCGAGAAATGCAGCCCCACGCCGAACATGAGCAGGATGACGCCGATCTCGGCCAGCTGCTGCGCCGCATCCAGATCCGCCACGAAGCCCGGCGTGGCGGGTCCGATGACGATGCCGGCGGCGAGATAGCCCACAATGGTCGGCAGCCGCACCGCGCGGGCCGCGAGGCCCAGGAAGAGCGCGAAGGTCAGGCCCAGCGCGATGGTGGCGATGAGGCCCGTCTCATGCGGCATCGAGGTATCTCGATGCCAGATGCGCCTGGAAATCCATGGGATCGAGCGGCTTGCCCGTCGCCGCCCGCAGCAGGTCCTGGAAGCCGAGGCTCGCGCCATGCGCATGCACATTCACGCGCAGCCAGCCGACCAGCGGCGCGAGATCCCCCTCGGCCAGCGCCGCATCCAGCCCGGGCGTCGCCGCCCGCGCCGCCTTCATGAGCTGCGCGGCGGCCATGGCACCCAGCGTGTAGCTGGGGAAATAGCCGAAGCCGCCATCATGCCAATGGATGTCCTGCAGGCAGCCCCGCGCATCATCCGGCGGCGTGATGCCGAGCAGCCCGCGCAGCCCCTCCGCCCAGGCGCCCGGCAGATCGGCGATGGCGAGCCTGCCTTCGATCATCGCGCGCTCCAGCCGGAAGCGCAGGATGACATGCGCCGGATAGGTCAGCTCATCCGCATCCACGCGGATGAAGCCGCGCGAGACGCGCCGCCAGAGCTTCGCCAGGTTCGCCGGCGCATAGGGCGCGGCATCCCCGCCATAGAGCCTGTGCAATTCGGGCCCCAGGAAGCGCAGGAAGGCATCGCTCCGGCAGGCCTGCATCTCGATGATCAGGCTCTGCGATTCATGCGCCGCCATGCCGGCGGATTCCCCCACGGGCTGCCGCGCGTAATCCCCGGGCAGCCCGCGCTCATACAGCGCATGCCCCGTCTCATGCAGCACGCCGAGCAGCGCCTTGGCCGGGTCCGTCTCGCTGTAGAAGGTGGTGATGCGCACATCGCTGGGCGTGCCGCCACAGAAGGGATGCACGCTCTCATCCAGCCGCGAATGATCCGCCTCGAGCCCGAGCCGCAGCGACAGCCGGCGGCAGAGCTCGCGCTGCTTCTCCACCGGGAAGGGGCCGGGGAGCGGCAGGGGCGCGCCGCGCCGGGCCTGGATCTCCTCGGCGCGGGGCAGGGCCTCGCGCAGCCAGGCCTCATAGGCGTTGAAGACCGGCTCCACCTCGGCCGCCGTGACACCGCGCTGATAGCCCTCCATCAGCGCGTCATAGGGGGCGAGGCCGGTGGCGGCGGACAGCGCCTGGGCCGTCTCCCGCTGCAGGCGCAGCACCTCCTCCAGCGCGGGGCGGACCATGGCGAAGTCCGACTTCGCCTTGGCCTCGCGCCAGATCTTCTCGCAGGCGGAATTGGCGCGCGCGGTGGCTTCCACCAGCGACGTCGGCAGGGCCGTCGCACGCGCATGGGCGCGGCGCATCAGGGCGAGGTTCGCCGCCTCCCATTCGCCCGTCGCCTCGGCGGCGCGCAGGTCCTCGGCCACCTCGGGCGCGGTCATCATGTCATGCGCGAGGCCGGCCAGCGTCGCCAGCTGCTCGCCCCGCGCGGCCCCGCCACCCCGCGGCATCATGGTGCTGGCATCCCAATGCAGGATGGCGGCGGCCTCCCCCAGGGCGCCCAGCCGGGCGGCGCGCTGCGTCAGGCGGAGATAGGCGGGGTGGCTCATGCGTCGCGGATCCGTCGTCGGGCCCAGAGAAGGAAGATCGCGGTCCAGGCCAGGGCCAGGCCGAACCATGTCACCGCATAGCCCAGATGCGGGTTGTTGGGCGAAGGGAAGCCATGCGCGGCATCGGGCACCGGCCCGCGCTGCGGCGGCGGCGTGGAGCCGAGGCCGGACGGCAGGGGCGCAGCCCCGGGCACCACCACCGTCAGCGCATAGGGCGCCGCATCCGGCGCGCCCAGCGCCTCGGCGATCGCGCGCGGATCGAAGCTGTAGAAGCGGCGCCCCGCGGGGTCATCCTTCGCGGCGAACAGCCCGCGCCGGTCGCCATAGCGGGCATAGCCGCTGACCGTCACCTCGCCCTCCGGCCGCTGGATCTGGTCACCCCCCGTGAGCGGCGCCCAGCCGCGCTCCACCAGCAAGGGCGGCTGGCCCGGCCGGTCCAGCACGGTGACGAGGCTGCCGCCCAGCACCGGCCCGCGCACCTCCAGCCCCAGCATGGCCTCGGCCCCCGGGCGGAAGCGGCCGGTTGCGGTGATATGCGCGAAGGGGGGTGGGTTGCCCGTGGCCTCGACCGGCCCGCGCGCCTGGGCGGCGGCGAGCTCGGCCAGCAGCCCGTTCTTCCAGGACAGCCGCTGCAACTGCCAGGTGCCGAGGCCGAGCAGCAGGGCCAGCACCGGCAGGGCCAGGAAGCTCGGCAGGATCAGGCGTTGCCAAGGGACCGGGCGTTTCTCTGAAGGGGTCATCACCCCCCCCATTTGGCCCAACTTCACCCGGTTGTCAGGGTTAGTTCTTCACTTCGACGAGCGTGAAGAGCGCGAGCGGCGGGCAGGCTTCCATGCGCTCGATCTCGGCTTCGCCCTCGCCCAGCAGGTCGCTGAGCTTGAAGTCCGGGTGCCAGCCCAGGATGCGCGCCAGCGGTGCCGTCGAGCGCTCCAGCCACCAGCGGAAGCCATGGTCGGCGGCAAAATGGTTCACGAAGAGCAGGTGCCCGCCCGGCCGCACCACGCGCGACATCTCGGCGTAGAGCTTGCGCGCATCCGGCACCACGGAGGCGGTGAACATCGCCACCGCGATGTCGAAGCTGTCATCGGCGAAGGCCGTGTTCTCGGCATCCATCTCGAGCAGGCCGTGGCAGGCGGTGATGCGCTCGGCCGCCACGCGCTCCTGCGCCTTCAGCAGCATGTCGCGCGAGAGGTCGATGCCCACCACGTCCAGATCCGGCCGGTAATGCGGCAGGGCGAGGCCGGTGCCGACCCCCACTTCCAGGATGCGGCGGCCCGCGGTCTGCGAGATGCGGTTGACGGCGCTGACGGCCGCGCGCCGGCCGAAGGCCGAGACACCGCCGAAGACCAGGTCATAAACGCCCGCCCAGCGCCGATAGGCGTCACGGACGGAGGCGGCGTCCAGCGCGGCCCGGGGATGGGCGCGCTCGCCCTCGGAAAGCCCAAAGGTTGGAATGTGACGATCCCCTGTTCGATCGGGGTCAGGGGTTAGCGCGGCCATGGGGGGCGTGCAAGCGGGATTGTGGAGGTCATGTTGCATGCCCGGTATGGGTTTCCGGCCGGGCGGGGCCTTGAGGGGGGCGCTGGGGCAGGGCGGTCAGCACGCCGCCGGCCGCGATGATCACGGCCCCCAGCAGGGTGATCCCGTCCGGCCAATCGCCAAAGACCAGGATGCCGGCGCAGCTCGCCCAGATGAGCTGCGTGTAGGAGAGAGGCGCCAGAAGGCTGGCCGGCGCCCGGGCATAGGCCAGCACCAGCAGCCCATGGCTCAGCGCGCCCAGCATGCCGATGGCGATCAGCACGCTCCATTCCACCGCGCCGGGCGCGATGAAGACGAAGGGCTGCGCCAGGCTGGTGGCCAGCGCGGCGGCGAGGCCGGTGTGGAAGATCGTGACCCGGCTGTCATCCAGCGCGGCCAGCCGCCGGGTGAGGATCTGGTAGAAGGCGAACATGGTGGCGGTGCCGAGCGGCAGGAGATAGGCCCAGTCCAGCGGCGCGCCGGTCAGGAAGGGCGGCCGCACCGCGACGAGGACGCCGATGAAGCCGAGCGCCACGCCGAACCAACGCCGGAGGCTCACCCATTCCCCCAGCAGCAGCGCCGCCAGCGCCACGGTGATCAGCGGTGAGGCGAAGCCCACCGCCGTGGCGTCGGCCAACGGAATGCGCGCGACCGAGGCTGTGAACAACAGGCTGCACGCCCCCAGCAGCAGCGAGCGCAGCGCCTGCAGGCCCGGCGCGCGGGAGCGCCAGGGGAAGCGGCCCATGGCGATGCGCAGCGCGATGGCCACGGTGACGGTGGAGAAGATGAACCGCGCCCAGATGATCTGAAGCACCGGGAATTCCGCCGTCATGAGCTTCAGCATCGTGTCCATCACGACGAAGATCATGAGGGCGCTGAGCTGCAGAAGGACGCCGGCCATGGGGTGCGAGCCTAATGCGTCACCCCGTGTGGCGATACCGCGCGGCGGCGGGATTCTGGCATGTGCCGGGCGTCAGGCGGCACATGCCAAGCGACACCGGGTGCGCGGAACGCCCCCGATGCGGTTGGGTCCGAAGCCTGGCTTCAGGCCGCGTCCTCGCGGCGGTCCTTCACGCGGACATAGGCCAGCGCCGCGTGCTCGGCGCAGTACGGCTTGCCGCTCATCGCGGGCTCCGAGCAGAAGCGGAAGCCCTTGGTGCCGGGCTCGCCGATCGGCCAGCAGCAGGCCTTGCTGCTGACGCGCGGGAAGGCGCGCACCACGCTCGCCGCCGGCTTGGGCGGCAGGGCCAGGATGGTGGGCGCCACCGGCTTCGGCTCCTCGCGCCGCGGGGTGGCCGCCATGGGCATGGCGGCGCGCAGCGGCGGCAGGGTGGGCCGGCGGCCGGTCGCGACGGGCCGCGGCGTGGCCGGGTCACGGCGGATCGGGCTCGGGCGGGCCGGCAGGTCCAGGCGATGGGCCTTGCCCACCACGGCATTTTTCGAAATGCCCATCCGGCGACCGATCTCGGCGGTTGAATGCCCCTCGGCCCAGAGGGCGCGCAGGCGGTCAATGGCTTCGTTCGTCCAGTCCATGGAATGCAATCCCCCGTCCCTGATACTACATAGAGTAGCAAAATGGAGGATTGACACACAAGCGCTGGATAATTTCGATTCGCCAGAAACTTGTGGAAAAGCCTTGGCGCCTGACTTTCGGATTCAGAAACAGAGGGTTGTGAGTCCCTCGAATCAGCGCCCGCGGATCAGCACATAATTCACCGTGAGCTCGATCGTCACCCCATTGGGGTCCGCCCCGGGCGGAAAAGCCGGCAGGCGGGCCCCCTGGAAGGGGAAGGTCGTCCCGAAATTCAGCGAGGGCGAGGTGGAGGGGCCCACCAGCCGGACATTCCGCACGGTCCCGTCCGGGGCGGCCGTCACCACCACCCGCACCACGCCATCCTCGCCCAGCGCCACCGCGCGCTCGGGATAGCTCAGGTTCTGGTCCAGCCAGCGGCGGAAGGCCGCGCGCCAATCCGCGCCCACCTGCGCGCCGGTGACGCGCACCGAGGGGTCGGTCCGTGGGCGGCCTTCCAGGAAGCGCGGATCCACCGTCGTGTCCGTGCCGCGCGCCTGGGGCCGGCCGGCCGGCGGGGCCGCGGGCCGGCCAAGCTGCACGCCGCCGGGCACCCAGATGCCGGGCAGGTTGGGCTGGGCCGGCTGGGCGCGCTGTGCCTGCTGCTGCTGTTGCGGCTGGCGCTGTGGCGGCGCGGGCGGCGTCGGCGGC
>NZ_JAHRCU010000011.1 GCF_019083995.1 Roseococcus sp. SDR | reverse complement strand
CGGCGTCTGGAGCCTGCACTTCATGCGTTTCGATCTCGGATGGATTGACACCAGAGGCCCTAAGGCCATCCTCAAAACCGTCAGGGATGTCCCCGAACACCCGTCAAACATCTTCCCAGTCTGAACAAGGCCCCAGACCCCCTTCGTTTCAGGTCTCGGCGCCGCCATTCACCGCCAGCATCTGGCCGTTGATGAAGGCGCCTTCGTCGGAGGCCAGCAGGCGCACCATGGCCGCCACTTCGGCGGGCTGGCCGAGGCGGCCGACGGGGACGCGCACCACCATCTCCTGCCGGTGCGCATCGGGCGCCACATCCTCGTCATCCGAGGCGATGGGGCCTGGCGAGATGGCGTTCACGGTGACGCCCTTCGGGCCGAATTCCTTGGCGAGCGACTTGGTCAGCCCCCAGACGCCATGCTTGGCGACGGAGACGGGCGCGCGGCCGGCATAGCCATGGATGGCGTTCATGCCGGCGAAGTTCACGATGCGGCCCCAGCCCGCTTCCAGCATGCCCGGCAGGCAGGCCTGGGAGAGCCAGATGGCGGCCTCGAGATCCACCGCGATCACGCGGCGGTAATCGGCCTCGGTGAGGTCGAGGAATTTGTTGCTGGGGCGCAGGGCGGCGTTGTTCACCAGCACATCCACGCGGCCGAAGCGGGCGATGGCGGCCTCGGCCAGGCGGCGGCAGGTGGCGCGGTCGCCCACATCGCCCATGGCGACATGCGCTTCGACGCCCAGCGCGCGGGCCTCCTTCGCCACGCGCTCGCAGGCGGCCTGGTCGGTGGAGCCGTTGATGACGACGTTCATGCCCTGCTTGGCGAGGGCGAGGGCGACCGCGCGGCCGATGTTGCGGCCGGCGCCGGTGATGAGGGCACAGCGGGTCATGGGCGTCTTCCTTCCGGTGGAGCTTGCGCGAGGGCCGGGTTTTCCGGCCAGTCATGCTTGGGGTAGCGGCCGCGCATCTCCTTGCGCGCATCGGCCCAGCCGCCCTGCCAGAAGCCGGCGAGGTCGGCCGTGATGGCGATGGGGCGGCCGGCGGGGGAGAGCAACGCCACTTGCAGGGGCACGCGCCCACCCGCGAGCGGCGGCATGGTGCTGAGGCCATAAAGGTGCTGCGCGCGGGCCTCGAGCGTCGGGATCTCGGCCGTGTAGTCCACGGCGGCGCTGCGGCCCTGGGGCAGGGCAATGCGCGGGGGGAGTGCCGCGTCGAGCGCGCGGCGGAGATCATGCGGCAGCAGCATGGCGTGCAGGTCGAGCGATTTCAGCTCGGCGAGTTTCGTCAGGCCGTTGCAGTAGGGCGCCAGCCATTCCTTGACGGTGGCGGCGAGGGTGGCGTCGCTCACATCGGGCCAGGGCGCGCCCTCCAGCGCCTGCATGCGCGCGATGCGGGCGCGGAGCTGCTTCGCGGATTCGCTCCAGTCGAGGTCGCGGAAATTGCGCTCGGCGGCGGCTTCGGCCAGCGCTTCGGCCATGGCGGCGGGGTCGGCGCCCGCGAGGGGGGATTCCTCCAGGATGAGCGGGCCGAACATCAGGCGGCGGCGGGCCAGGACGGCGCCGGCGCGGGCGTCGAAGCTCGCGCCCTCGACGGTCACGAAGCGTTCGGGGAAGCGGGCTTCCAGCAACGAGCGGCTGATGGGCGCTGCCATTCGGATGCGTGCCTCGGTGCCCTTGAGTTCGAGGTCGGCGACGGCGAGCAGGCTTTGCTTGGCCAGCGGATCGGCACTTGAAAGGCGCGCCCCCTGGCCGGAGGCGAGGCGGAAGGCGCCATCCATCGTGCCGCGCTTCAGTGCGATGCGGTCGGGGAAGCCGGCGGCCAGCAGCGCGCCGGCATCGCCCTCGGACGGCGTATTGCCATGCACGCCGAGGCGGCGGCGATGCAGCGCGGCGGCGCGGCGGATGGCGCGCAGCGCGATGCCGTCGCTCTCGGCATGGGCGTGGCCGTGCAGCACGTCGAGGCGCAGCGTGATGTCGGCGGGGGGCTCGCGGCCGCGCAAGGGGTCGCGCTCTTCGAGCAGCGCCGCGAGGTCGGCGGCGAGTGCGGCTTCCCCCTCGTTCTCGACGGCGCACATCATGCGGGCCAGGCGCGGATGCGTGCCCATGCGCGCCATGCGCTGGCCGGTCACGGTGATGCGGCCCTGCGCATCCAGCGCGTCGAGGTTGCGCAGCAGGGCGCGCGCGGCGGCGATCTGGCCGGCCGGCGGCGGATCGAGGAAGGGGAGCGCCGTGGGGTCCGCGCCCCAGGCGGCGCAGTCGAGAACCAGGCCGGAGAGCTCGGCCTCCAGCATTTCGGGGCGGTCCTGGAGCGCCATGCCGCGCTGCGTCGCCTCGCTCCAGAGGCGGACGGCGACACCCGGCTCGGTGCGGCCGGCGCGGCCGGCGCGCTGCTCGGCGGCGGCGCGGCTGATGCGGACAGTCACCAGGCGCGTGAGGCCTGTCGCGCCATCCAGCCGCGGGGCGCGGCGGAAGCCGCCATCCACCACGATGCGCACGCCCGGCACGGTGAGCGAGGTCTCGGCGATGCTGGTCGCCAGCACCACGCGGCGGCGCGGGCCTTGGGTGAGCGCCTTGTCCTGCTCGGCGGGCGAGAGTTCGCCATGCAGCGGCAGCACATCGGCGTCGAGGCCGCCCAGGCGCTCGGCGGTGCGGCGGATTTCGCCCCAGCCGGGGAGGAAGGCCAGCACATCGCCGGGCTCGCGCGCCATGATGCCGCGGATGGCCACCGCCATGGCCTCCGGCAGGTCGCGCAACTCGGTGATGTCGCGCTTCACATGCTCGATGCGGACCGGATGGGCGCGGCCGGCGCTTTCGATCAGCGGCGCGTTCAGCAGGCGGGTGAAGGCGCCGCCGTCCAGTGTCGCGGACATGGCCAGCAGGCGGAGTTCGGGGCGCAGCCCGGCTTGCAGATCCAGGCACAGGGCGAGGCCGAGATCGGTGTCGAGATGGCGCTCATGCGCCTCGTCGAAGATGACGGCGGCGACCCCTTCGAGGCCAGGATCGGATTGCAGGCGGCGGACGAGAAGGCCCTCGGTGATGACCTCGATGCGTGTCGCGGCGGAGGTGGCGCGGTCGAGCCGCGTGGAGAGGCCGACCAGGCCGCCGGGCTGCTCGCCCAGCAGGGACGCCATGCGGCGCGCGGCGGCGCGGGCGGCGACGCGGCGGGGTTCGAGGACGAGGAGTTTCTGATCGCGCGCCCAGGGCTCGTCGCGGAGCGCCAGGGGCACGAGCGTGGTCTTGCCCGCGCCGGGCGGCGCGACCAGGACCGCGTTGCTGCCCTCGCGCAGCGCATCGCGCAGCGCGGGCAGCGCCTCCTCGACGGGGAGCGTGGGCTCGCCCCTGGTTCCTTCAACCAAGGGCGTGAATCCGCCGCATCAACACCAACCTTATTCCCAGCCTTCGGCCACCGCCTTGCCGATCATGGTGCCGCTTTCGACGAGCTGATGCCCTGCGGCGATGTTGGCGGCGTTGATGCGGCCCAGATGCTTCGTCATCGTGTGGCGCAGCTTGCCCTGCTCGATGAGGGTGGCGACCTCGTTCAGCAGCAGGTGCTGCTTCGCGATGTCTGGCGTCTTGTAGATGGCGCGGGCGAACATCGCCTCCCAATGGAAGCTCGCGGCCTTGGATTTGAGGCGGCCGATCTCGATCGTGCTGAAATCATCAATGGCGCAGAGCGCACCCTGCGGGGCGACGGTCTCGCACAGCGCGCGCCAATGCTTCGCGGTCTGCGTGGTGGAGAAGATCCAGGGGATCGCATGGCCCAGCGCGCGGGCCTGCGCCACGAGGTCCTGGCTGTGGTCCAGCACCTCATGCGCGCCGAGCGCGTGGCACCAGTCGCGCGTCTCGGGGCGGGAGGCGGTGGTGACCACGGTGAGGTTGGTGAGCTGGCGGGCGAGCTGCACGGCCATGGAGCCCACGCCGCCGGCGCCGCCGATGATCAGCACCGCGCCCTTGCTTTCGCGCGTGATCCTGAGCCGGTCGAACAGCGCCTCATAGGCGGTGATGGTGGTGAGCGGCAGGGCGGCGGCTTCGGCGACCGACAGGGTCTTGGGCTTGCGGCCGACGATGCGCTCATCCACCAGATGGAATTGCGCATTGCTGCCGGGGCGGTTCACCGCGCCGGCGTAATAGACCTCATCTCCCTCGTGGAAGAGCTGCGCCTTGTCGCCCCGCGCACGCACCACGCCGCAGCAATCGAAGCCCAGGATGCGCGGTTCGCCGGCCGGGTCGGCCGCCGCGCGCAGCTTGGCGTCCACCGGGTTCACCGAGACGGCGCGGACCTCCACCAGCATGTCATGCCCGCGCGGGGCGGCGGGCTCGGGCAGGATGAGGTCGAGCAGCGCATCCTCATGCGTGGCGGGGTGGCAATGAGTATAGGCGACGGCCTTCATGCTGGGCATTCCTCGGGCGGATTTCTTGCGCGAGTCATACGCGAAGGGCTGACAGGGCGCGAGCGCGCCCCTAATTCTGTATGCACCGTCATCAAGGAGCCATGTGATGCAGGACCTCGCCTTCGCGCGCCGCGCCACTCTGTTGGGCGCGGCTGCCGCCGCGACGCTGGGCGCCGCGACCACCCCCGCCGCCGCGACCGGCGTGCCGCCGCAGAAGGGCGCGAACCCGCCCCGCTTCCAGCGCCTCAAGGTGGGCGATGTGGAGGTGACCACGCTGCTGGACGGCGCCATGCAGGGCCAGGCGTCGAACATCCCGAACTTCTTTCCCGACAGCACGCCCGAGACCATCGCGCCGCTGCGCGCGCGGGCCTTTGCCATCGAGGCCGGGCTGCACCAGCCGGTCGGCGCCTATCTGATCAACACGGGCCGCAACCTCGCCATGATCGATTGCGGCGGGCATTCGAGCTTCATCCCGACCACGGGGCAGACGCTGGATGCGCTGCGCGCCAGCGGCTACACGCCCGAGCAGGTGGATACGGTGGTGCTGACGCATATCCACCCCGAGCACGCGCTGGGGCTGAGCTATGACGGCGTGACCCGCAACTTCCCCAATGCCGAGATCGTCGTCACGCAGATTGACCACCAGTTCTGGACGGACCCGGCGATGGAGAGCCGCGTCCCGCAGGGGCAGCGCTTCATCGAGGCGGCGCGGCGGGCCATCCGCCCCTATCAGGGCCGCATCCGCACCACCGAGATGCGCGAGGGGCTGGAGGTGATCCCGGGCGTCTTCATGGACCCCGCGCCGGGCCATACGCCCGGCCATGTCAGCTACCGCGTGACGAGCCAGAACCAGTCCATCTTCATCTGGGGCGACATCGCGCATCAGATGGTGATCCAGCTCGCGCGTCCGCGTTGGCGCGTGGGCGTGGATGTGGACAGCGCCATGGGCGTGCAGAGCCGCCTGCGGACGCTGGACCTGCTGGCGACCGAGGGCGTGCTGATGGGTGGTGTGCATGTGCCCTGGCCGGGCTTCGGGCGCATCATCCGCGATGGCGAGGGCTATCTCTACGTGCCGCGGCCCGCGCAGTTCACCTGAATTCTGCCGGGCGGATTCACGCCATGGCCGTTCCGGCCATGGGCGATCCGGCCGGAGCGGTTCATTTCGCTGTTGGCGCGGGCGGGGGAATGTGCGGAAGATGCATCTTCCCCCGGAGCCCGCCCGATGAAGCCCTCGACCCTCGCCTTCGGCTTTCTCTGCGCCTTTCTCGGCGTGTTCTTCTTCCACCAGGCGGTGATCGGCTTCTACCACGGCATGGGCTGGGGGCCGAACCCGCCCTTCCGGCAGAACCCCATCGCGCCCTTCGGCGTGCCCCAGATCTGGAATGCCTGCTTCTGGGGCGGGATGTGGGGGATCCTCTTCGCGCTGCTGGAGCCCAAGCGCCCGGCCTCCATGCCGCTCTGGCTCTTCGCCGTGCTCTTCTGCCTGGCGCTGCCGCTGGTGGTGGGCGCCTGGATCCTGGTGCCGTTGATCAAGGGCCTGCCCATGTTCGCCAATGGCAACACGACCGCGATGCTGCGCAGCCTTGGCATCTACAGCGTCTGGGGGATCGGGCTTGCGGTCTTCTGGCGCGGGCTGCCGGCGGTGTTCCGGAAGGCCTGATCAGGCGACGGGTGTCAGCACCGGCTTGCCCGCGAAATGCGCCTGGAGATTGGCGACGACCATGCTCGCGGTGGCGAGGATGGATTCGGGCGAGCGGCCGGCGATGTGCGGCGTGATGATGAGGTTGGGCAGGGCGCGCATCGCGTCCGGCACCTCGGGTTCGCCATCCACCACGTCGATGGCGGCGCCGGCGATGCGGTTCGCGCGGAGCGCCGTGATCAACGCCTCCTGGTCCACCACGCTGCCGCGGCCGATATTCACCAGGTAGCCCTGCGGCCCGAGCGCATCCAGCGCCGCCGCATCCACCAGGTGCCGCGTGGCCGCGCCCCCGGGGGCGGCGATGAGCAGCACCTCCGCCCATTCGGCCAGCGCCTGGACGGAGGGGAGCCAGCGATGCGGGACACCCTCGCGCGGGCGGCGGTTGTGATAGGCGATCTCCATGCCGAAGCCGCCTTGCGCGCGGGCGGCGATCATCGCGCCGATCTCGCCGAGGCCGAGGATGCCGAGGCGCCGGCCGCTCACCATGGGGCGGGGCCAGCGCACGCCCATCCATTCGCCGGATTTCACCGCGGCATCGAGGCGCGGGATGTCGCGCAGCAAAGCGAGCGTCAGCGCCATGGCGTGGTCGGCCACGGAGGGTGCATTGGTGCCGGGGCCGTGCGTGACCACGATGCCGCGCGCGCGGGCCGCCGCCACATCGATATTCTCGGTCCCCACCGCGATGGCGCAGATGATCCCGAGCTTGGGCAGCCGGTCCATCTCGGCCGCGGTGAAGCCGGTCGCGCCATTGGTCAGCACGCAGCGCAGATCGGGCATGCTCGCGATGGCCTGGGCGCGCGCTTCGGGGCCCAAGGCCACATGCGGCGTGAAGCCGCCTTCCGCGATGCGGGCGAGCCGGTCGGCGTCGAGCGGGTTGAGGACGAGGAGCGGGATCGGGGCCATGCCCCTTTCTCGATGGCGCGCGCTGGCCTGTCGAGGGGTTGCGCTGGATCATGTCGGCCGCGCCGCCCGCACGGTTAGGCTCGCGGCTGGAAGGACACGCATGCGCATCGCCCTGCTCGCCGACATCCACGGCAATCTGGAGGCGCTGGAGGCCTGCCTCGCGCATGCGGCGGCGCAGGGGGCGGAGCGACTCGTCTTCCTGGGGGACCTGGTGGGCTATGGCGCCGATCCGGGGGCGGTGGTGGCGCGGGTGCGCGCGCTGGACGCCGTGACGCTGCGCGGGAATCACGACGAGGCGGCGCTGCATGGGCCGGTGGGCTTCAGCACGCTGGCGGCCGAGGCGATGCGCTGGACGCAGGGGCGGCTGGATGCGGCGGCGAAGCAGTATCTCGCGAACCTGCCCTACACGCATGAGGAGGAGGACCGCCTCTACACCCATGCCGATGGCTCCGACCCCGCCGAATGGCGCTATGTGACCGATGCGCGGGAGGCGCGGCGCAGCCTGGAGGCGACGGCGGCGCGGCTCACCTTCTGCGGGCACACGCATCTGCCCGCGCTCTTCGGCCTGACGGCGACGGAGAAGCTGCTGCATCACCGCCCGATGGATGACCTGATGCTGCCTTTGCTGCAGCCGCGCCGCTGGCTCGGCGTGATCGGCGCGGTGGGGCAGCCGCGCGACGGCAATCCGGCCGCCTGCTACGGGCTGCTGGACACCACGCGCGCCGAGTGCGGCTGGATGCGCGTGCCCTATGACATCGAAGGTGCCGCGCGGAAGATCCGCGCCGCGGGCCTGCCCGAGGCGCTGGCCGCGCGCCTTTTCGAAGGACGCTGAGCATGCCGCGCCAGGCCGGGGAATTCACGCTGGGCGAGGTGGTGCACAAGGGCGGCATGGCGGTGCTGCGCGCGGCCACGCATCCGGCGCATGACATCCCGATCCTCGTGAAGTTGCCGCTTCTGGCGGAGGGCGAGGACCCGGCCGCCATCGTCAGCTTCGAGATGGAGCAGATGATCCTGCCGCGCCTCGATGGCCCGCATGTGCCGCGCTGCCTCGGCGTCGGGCATGAGCCGCTGCCCTGGATCGCGATGGAGCGCATCCAGGGCGAGACGCTGCTGCCGCTGCTGGACCGCCTGCCGCTGCCCATCGCGGAGGTGGCGGAGGTGGGTGCGCTGATCGCCGAGGCGCTCTGCGCGCTGCATCGCCAGGGCGTGGTGCATCTGGATGTGAAGCCGGGGAACCTGATGCAGGTGGGGGGCCGCATCGTCCTGCTGGATTTCGGCCTCTCGCACCATGCGCATCTGCCGGACCTGATGGCCGAGGAATTCCGCCTGCCCTATGGCTCCGCGCCCTATATGGCGCCGGAACAGGTGATGGGCATCCGCGGCGACCCGGCCTCCGACCTGTTCGCGCTGGGGGCGCTGCTCTATGCGCTCACCACCGGGCGCAATCCCTTCGGCGACCCGCAGCACATGGCGCAGATGAAGCGCCGCCTCTGGTGGGACCCGCCGCCGCCGCGCGCGCTGCGCCCCGATTGCCCGCCCTGGCTGCAGGAGATCATCCTGCGCAACCTGGAGCCCGAGCCGCAGCGCCGCCACCCGACGGCGGCGCAGCTCGCCTTCGACCTGCGCCATCCGGAGCAGGTGAGCCAGACGGCGCGCGCCGAGAAGCTGAAGCGCGACCCCTGGACGGCACGGGTGCGCCGGCGCTTCCACCCGGACCACCAGCCGCGTCTGAAGCGCGACGCCATCGCCATGGCGCAATCCGGCGCGCCCATCATCATGGTGGCGGTGGATCTCGGCGGGATGACGCCGGAGCTGGCGGCCGCGATGCACGGCATGGTCACGCAGATCATGGCGACGCTGCCGGGCGCGCGCGTCGCCTGCGTGAATGTGCTGCTGCAGAACCTGCTGCGGCCCGACCTGACGCTGGACGAGGATGGCCGCAACAAGCATCTGCAGCGCCTGCTGGAGCTGCGGCACTGGTCCGCGCCCCTGAAGCTGCCCGAGGCGCGGCTGACGCATCACGTGCTGGAGGCGACAAGCCCGGGCGCGGCCCTGCTGGAATACGCGCAGCAGAACCGGGTGGACCACATCATCCTGGCCGCGCGCGCCCCCAGCCTCGGCCGCCGCGTGCTGGGCAGCGTCGCGGCCGAGGTGGCGCGGGATGCGCCGTGTTCGGTGACCGTGGTCAGGCTGCGCCCGACCTAGATCGTGATCCGCTGCCGCCGGATCACGATCCAGCCTCTTTGAGAGGATGATTCACCGCTTCGGTGATTTCACCTCAGCGGATCATGCTCTAGCCCGCCAGTTCGCGCGAGCGCGCCGTCGCGGCCTCGATCGCCTCCAGCATGAGCGCGGGCCAGGCCTCTTCGCGCATCAGGACGGCCAGCGCGCGCTCCGTCGTGCCCTTGGGGCTGGTGACGTTGCGGCGGAGCTGCGCCGCATCCTCCGTGCTGGCACCCAGCAGCGCGCCGGAGCCGGCCACGGTGGCGCGCGCCATGCGCCGGGCGAGGTCGGGGGGCAGGCCCTGGGCGAGGGCCGCCTGCTCCATCACCTCGGCCAGCAGGAAGACATAGGCCGGGCCGCCGCCGGAGATGGCGGTGACGGGGTCGATCAGGGCTTCCTGCTCCACCCAGGCGGCCTCGCCGATCGCGCCCAGCAGGCGGTCGCTCAGCGCGCGCTGTTCGGCGCTGACGCCGGGGCCGGCGCAGGCCACGGTGAAGCCCATGCGGAGCGCGGCCGGCGTGTTCGGCATGGCGCGGATGATGCGGGCATTGCCGCCCAGCATGGCGTTCATGCCGCCGATGGTCTTGCCCGCCATGATGGAGAGGAACACCACGCCCGGCCCCGCCAGATGCGCCAGCGCGGGCAGCGCGTTCGGCGCCTCCTGCGGCTTGGTGGCGAGGATGATGGCCGCCGGCGCGAAGCCCGCCGGGATGTCCGCGATGCTCGCCACATGGCGCACCCGGCCGGCGAAGGCGCTGACGGCGGCGGCGTTCGGCTCCACCACCACCGTCTCGGGCGGCAGGCCGAGCTCCAGCCAGCCGGCCAGCATGGCGCCGCCCATCTTGCCGCAGCCGATCAGAAGCAAGGGGGGGAGCAGGAGGGGAGGAAGGGCGGAGTTGGTCATGTGGGGCGTTCCTGAGCGTTGGAGCGAAGTGTAGCCGCTCGCGCCCCGGCGCGGGAGGGCGGGGCGGCTGAGGTGGATCAAGGCATCAGGCCTCGCCATCCGCGATGCTGCCGGCATCCGCGCCACGCAAGGGATGCGCGCGGCCATGCCAGGGAGGATCCCCATGTTCGTTCGACGCCGCCTGCTCATTGGCGCGCTGGCCGCGCCCGCGCTGCTGCGGCCGGCCGCGGCGCAGCGCCCGCTGGGCAGCCTGCCCTGGCAGGAGGGGCTGACGCCCGTGATCGTCGAGGAGGGCGTGCGCTTCGACCTGCCGGGCGTGCAGATCGGCACGGCGGAATACCGGGAGGGGCCGACGGGCTGCAACGTCTTCCACTTCCCCGAGGGTGCCATCTGCGAGGTGGATGCACGCGGCGGTTCGCCCGGCGTCTACTATCCCTCCACGCGCATCCAGGCGCTGTTTCTCTCGGGCGGTTCGCTCTACGGGCTCGAGGTCGGCACCGGGATCGCGCGGGAGATGTTCGCCGAGCGGCAGCGCGCGGTGGTCGGCGCCATCGGCCTCGTGAGCGGCGCCATCATCTTCGACTATGTGCGGCGGGACACGCTGGTCTTCCCCGACCAGCGGCTGGGGGCGGCGGCGTTTCGCGCGGCGCGGCCGGGGCGCTTCCCGGTGGGCGCGCGCGGCGCGGGCTGCTCGGCCTCCGTCGGGCAGATCGGCAGCCGGCGCTTCCTGCCGGAGCAGGGCGGGCAGGGCTGCGCCGTGGGCAAGATCGGCGATGCGACCATCGGGGTCTTCACCGTGCTCAATCCACTGGGCGGCATCTATGACCGGCAGGGGCAATTGCTGCGCGGCTTCATGGATCGCGAGACGGGGCAGCGCCGCCCGCTGGACGACATCCTGCGACACCACCCGCAGGAGCTGGGCCTGGTGCAGGGCACGGGGGGCAGCCACACCACCATCACGGCGGTGATCATCGACCGCGCCGTGCCGGCCTGGGATCTGCGGCAGATGGGACGCCAGATCCATGCGGCCATGGCGCAGGCCATCCGCCCCTTCCACACGCCGCTGGATGGCGACGTGCTGTTTGCCGTCTCGACGGGGCGGGAGCCCTTGGCGCTGCCCGCGGCGCTGGCGGCGGAGGTGGGGTCCCAGCTGGCGCTGGACGCGATCTACAGCGCCATCCCGGCGTGATGATCGCGCCCCGCCTCAGCAGGTGACGCGGAGCCTCAGCACCGCGACCTGGGCGGACCAGGCGGGCAGCACCGACATCTCGGCCGGGATGGTGACGAAGGCGATCTCCTGGCTCTGGCCCGGTGCGAAGCTGTAGCGCTGGGTGGGCGCGGGCGGCGCGCCCTCGACCGGCGGAAAGCCGATGATCGGCGCGATGGCGGGGCCGTTGTTCTGCAGCACCACGTTCAGGTTGACCCAGCGCGGGTCGTTCGTGCGCGCGCCGAAGATGCGCGTGGCGACGAGCTGGCCGTTGCACCAGCTGGGCATGCCCTGGGCGGCGGCGGGAAGCGCGCCCGCGAAGCTGGCGGCAAACAGGGTGGCGGCGAGAAGCGTGCGGGGCATCCGGGTGGTTCCGTCCAGGTTTCGCCCGGTGTGCCATGCCCTCGCCGGCGGCTCCAATCGGCCGTGCCGATGCGCGGGATCGGCGCGTCCGGCTTAAGCCTCCCTTCATGAGCTGATTGTAACCGGGTGGCGATCCAGCTGGGACCCCTTGCCATGTCGCTTTCCCGCCGCCTCTCCCTCATGCTCGGCGCGCTGCTGCTGCTCTCGCTGCTGGGCGCGGCGGCGACGCATGTCCTGCTGGGCCGCGCCGGGGCAGATTTCAGCCGCAGCCAGGGCGCGGCGGACCGGCTTTCGAGGGTGCTGCAGCTCGAGATCGACCTCACCTCGGCGCGCAACCAGATCAACATCTGGCTGCAGCGGGCGAACCCGGCGCAGGTGCGCGCGGCGGATGACTTCCTCGCGCGGCTCGACAGCGGCGCGACCGGCCTCGGGCAGGAGGCGGGGCTGAGCGAGGCGCAGCGGGCGCAGCTCACCGCCTTCCAGGCGGCGCGGGTGGGCTACCTGAATTCCTGGCGGCAGATGCAGGAGATCGTGGCGGCGCGCGTGGCGGCCGAAACCGAGATGATGCGCGCGGGCGATGGGCTGTTCCGCGGCCTCGGCGCCCTCAGCTCGGAGGAGGCGCAGGCGGTGGAGCGGCCGGCCATGGCCGCGCGGGTCGCGGCGCTGCGCTACCGCCTCGAGCCGCAGACCGAGCAGCGGGACGCGGCGTTGCGCGCGGGCGAGGCGGCGGCCCTGGCGCTGCGGCGCGCCGGCATCACGGCCACCTCGCCGGTGGGCGTCAGCTTCCAGGACTGGCTGGCGGCGACGCAGGCGATCATCAACCAGTCGCAGCGCTTCGCGGAGGTGCTGGTGGATTTCCGGGCGCAGGGCAATGCCATGTCCGCCGCCATCGCCGAGTTGCGGCGGCTTGAGGGCGCGGCGGCCCAATCGGCCCAGGCGGAGGCGGCCGCCGGGCTCGCCTCCACCGAATGGGTGGCGCTGCTGGCTTCGGCGCTGGTGATCCTGGGCGGCATTGCCTGCATCATCGCGCTGATCCGCGCCATCGTGCCGCCGCTGCGCGGCATCAACGCGGCGATGGGCCAGGTGGCAGGCGGCGATTTCGAGGCCGCCATTCCCTTCCTGCAGCGCAAGGATGAACTGGGCTCCATGGCGCGCGCCTTGGAAGTCTTCCGCAATGGCCTCGCCGAGACCGCGGCGCTGCGCGCGGCAGCGGAGCGTGACAGGGCCGATGCGGAGGCGGCCCGGCGCGCGGCGCTCACTGAGATGGCCGAGCGTGTGGAGCGCGAGGCGGGCTCGGCCGTGGAGGAGGTGCGGGCCCGCGCGGGTGGCATGTCCGACACGGCCGAGGCGATGGCCGGACACATGCGCGAGGCGGCGCGGGCAAGCGAGGTGGCGACGCAGGCCGCGGGCCGCTCCCTCGACAATGCCCAGGCCGTGGCCGCCGCGACGGAGGAGCTTTCGGCCAGCGTGCGCGAGATTTCGGAGCGGCTGGCCGGCGCCAATGCGCTGACGCGCCAGCTGGCGGAGCGCGGCGATGCGAGCCGCGCCGTGATCGCGGGCCTCTCCGAGGGTGTGGGCCGCATCGGCGAGGTGGTGCGGATGATCTCGGAGATCGCAGGCCGCACCAACCTGCTGGCGTTGAACGCGACGATCGAATCCGCCCGCGCAGGCGAGGCCGGCAAGGGCTTCGCCGTGGTGGCGAGCGAGGTGAAGGACCTGGCCGCGCAGACCGCGCGCGCGACCGAGGAAGTGGGCAAGCAGGTGCAGGAGATCGGCCAGGCGACGGAGGGCGCGGTGCGCGCCGTGGCGGAGATGGCAGGATCCGTGGGCGAGATCGACCGCATGGCGACCAGCATCGCGGCGGCGGTGGAACAGCAGGCGGCCGCCACGCGCGAGATCGCGGCGCGCGTCTCGGATGCGGCGGAGGATGTGCGGGCCGTGTCGGAGAGCCTGGGTCAATTGACCCGCACGACGGTGGATACGGCGGCGAGGACCGAGGCGATGCAGGACAGCGCGCGCCAGACGCGCGAATCGGTGGAGGGCTTCCGCGGCTCGCTGGTGCGGATCGTCCGCAGCGCGACGGGTTAGCCGATCACCTTGTGGAAGAAGAGCGTGTCGCGCGCCACGCCATCCGCATCCAGCGCGTAGCCCGGGATGCGGCCGGATTCCTGCCAGCCGAGGCGGCGGTAGAGCGGTGCCGCGCGGTCCTCGGCGCGGGTGTCGAGCGTCAGCAGGCGGCGGCCGAGGCGCTGCGCGGCTTGTTCGGCGCGGCGCATCAGCGCCTCGCCCACGCCCTGGCGGCGAAAGCCAGGGTCCACCAGCAGCTTCGCGACTTCGGCGCGGTGCGGCTGGTTCTCGGGGGTCGCGAGATCGAGCTGCACGGTGCCGGCGAGGGCGCCGTCGAGCCAGGCGGCGAGCAGCACGCGGTGGCCCTGCGCGACATCGGTGGAGACGCGCTTCCAGAAGGCGCGCGCCTTGGCGGGGGCGAGCGGCGGCAGGTAGGAGACGCTGGCGCCATCGGCCACGCAGGCGATGAGGATCTGCGCGAGGCGGCGCTCGGCGCTGGCGGCCGCCGCGGCGTCGAGCATCTCCACGACCAGGCCGCGGCAGGGCTTGGCGTAGCGGAATTCGAGCGATTTCGAGAGGTCGTCCAGGATGCGGATGGCGCCCTGGCGGACATAGCCGGCCTTCTCATAGAAGGCGTGCGCGGCCTCGAAGCGGGTGTCGGTCCAGAGGACCATCCGCTCGGCGCCTTCCGCGCGGGCATGCGCCTCGGCGGTGGCGAGCAACGCCTGGGCGAGGCCGGTGCCGCGCGCCGATTTCGCGACATACATGCGGCCGATTTCCCAGGCCTGGTCCTCGCGCAGCGGGCGGGTGGCGACCATGCCGGTCCCGTCCTCGGCGAGCCAAAGGCGGCCGCCGAGCTGCGCGAAATGGGTGGCGAGCGCGCGGAGCTCCGGCAGCTCGCCATCCACATCGAAGATGACGCCGGGGAATTCGGCCCAGGCGTCGCCGATCAGGCGGATATAGGTCTCCGCGTCGTCGTCCCTGCCATCACGGAGCATGCTGGCCGGCCGATTCAGACCTCCAGGCGCAAGCACCTTGCGGTCATCGGACGGCATCAGGACAGTCCGCGGCAGAAATCCTGGATGCGGCCGCAGGCCTCGCGCAGGCTCGCCATGTCGGTGGCGTAGCTGATGCGGATATAGGGGGACATGCCATAGGCGGCGCCCTGGACCACGGCCACATGCGCCTCGGTCAGCAGCGCCATGGCGAAGTCGCTGTCGGTCTCGATCTTCGCACCGCCCTTGCTGGTCTTGCCCAGGCAGCCGGCGATGTTGGGGAAGACGTAGAAGGCGCCCTCGGGCTTGTGGCAGGCGATGCCGGGGGCCTGGTTCAGCATGTCCACCACGAGGTTGCGGCGCTCGCGGTATTCGGCCGCGCGCTCGGCCACCAGATCCTGCGGGCCGTCCAGCGCGGCGGCGGCGGCGGCCTGGCCGATGGAGGAGACGCCCGAGGTCGCCTGGCCCTGCATGTTGAACATGGCGGCGATGAGATCCTTGGGGCCGCCGCAGAAGCCGATGCGCCAGCCGGTCATCGCATAGGTCTTCGACGCGCCGTTCACCGTCAGCGTGCGGTTCTTCAGGCGGGGCTCGACCTCGGCGATGGTGCAGAATTCGAAGCCGTCATAGACGAGGTGCTCATACATGTCGTCCGTCATCACCCAGACATGGGGGTGGCGGAGGAGCACTTCGGCCAGCGCCTTCATCTCGGCGCGGGAGCAGGCGGCACCCGTCGGGTTGTTGGGGAAGTTCAGCATCACCCACTTGGTCTTGGGGGTGATGGCGGCTTCCAGATCCTCGGGGCGCAGCTTGAAGCCGTTGTTCTGCGGGCAGTTGATGGTGACCGGCACGCCGCCGGCCACCTTCGCCATGTCGGCGTAGCTGATCCAGTAGGGGGCGGGGATCACGACCTCATCGCCCGGGTCCACCGTCGCCATCAGGGCGTTGAAGATGGCCTGCTTGCCGCCATTGGTGACGAGGATCTCGTCCAGCGCGTAGTCGAGGCCGTTGTCGCGCTTGAACTTGCGCTGCACGGCCTGCTTCATCGCGGTGGTGCCGCCCTGGGGGGGATACTTGGTGTCGCCCTTCAGGGCGGCCTGGTGCGCGGCCTCGATGGCATGGGCGGGGGTGTCGAAATCGGGCTCGCCGGTGGTGAGGCTGATGACCTTGTGGCCCTGCGCGGCCAGTTCCCGCGCCTTGGCGCCCATGGCGACGGAGGCGGAAACCTTCACATTGGCAAGGCGTTGGGCGAGGGCGGGCATTCGGCAAGTCCTGATGTTGCGGCAAGGGCGCCAAGCTTAGGCCCGGCCCCCCGGCGCGCCAACCCGGCGAGACCCGTCTCGGCTGTCCAGATTTTGCTCGACCTCCCCGCGGTGCATGCCGGAGCCTGCTTGCGGCGACTTGCCGGAAGCCCGCAGCGCGGATCAGAAGGAGCAAGCCGATGCCCTCGCCCAGCGTCACGGATGTCGCCATAGCGCCCCTCGGCCCGATGACCGGGCCACGGCATATCAGGGTCTCCGTCGGCGTGGACGGCATCCCGACCGGCGACGCGCTGGGCGGCGACGTCTCGGCTGACGGGCGCTATGTGGTGTTTCTCAGCACCGCCTCCAACCTTGTCGCCGGCGACAATAACGGCGCCCCGGACATCTTCCGCAAGGACCTGCTGACAGGCGTGGTCGAGCTGGTCTCCGCCACGGCCGCGGGCGTGGTCGGCCATGGCGCGAGCGGCCTCGCGGCGGGGGCGACCGGGGTGGGCGCCAGCAACTGGTCCATGCCGACCATCTCCGAGAATGGGCGCTTCGTCGGCTTCGTCAGCGCCGCGCAGAACCTGCCCGGCGCCATCGCGGGCGCGGTGCATGGCTACGTGAAGGACATGGTGACGGGCACCGTGTTGAACCTCTCGCAGACGCTGCTGCCGGCGCTGGGGCCCGCCGGCGCGCTGCTCGAGCTGGGCGCCCAGCTCAACAAAGTGAGCATGGGCGAGAGCGGGCGGGCGCGCGTGCAGCTCGAGAACGTGCCCCCCGGCGTCGCGGAATTCTGGGAGGTGGCGGTCAACCCGGCGGGCTATTCCTACGTCATCGGGACGCTGCCCAACACGCCGCAGGTGCCCTCCTTCTTCGGCCTCTATGGCTATGGCCGCCCGGGCCCCACCCTCACGGGCGCCATCGGCCCAGTGTCGGGCTGGGACGTGCCGACGACGCGGCTGCTCTCCTGGACGCTCGATAACATCCCCGCACTCGGCGACAGCAACGGGCTGGGCGATGTGATCCTCACCGGGCCTGGCGGGGCGCGGGTCATCTCGCGCCAATTGAGCGGGCCCGGCGGGACGACGCCGGCCGAATCCAACCAAACCTCCTATCCCGGCTTCCTCTCGCGCGACGGCAGCCTCGCCACTTTCTTCACCGATGCGGTGAACATCGAGGCGGGGGCGGCCACCCCGGGCGGCGGGCTGATCGTCAGCGGGCCGACCACGGTCTGGGCCTATAGCGACCCGAGCCCGGCCGCCATCGCCGCCCGCGCCGCCGCCATAGCGGAGAACCGCACCGCCTCGCTCAGCTTCGGCGTGGACGATGCGACGAGCTTCCGCGTCACCTGGGGGGACGGCACCAGCACCAGCGGCAGCACGGGGCTGGCCAGCGAGATTGGGCTGGAGAAGACCTACGCGGCGAATGGCAGCTACACGATCGTGATCCGCCTCACCGGGCCCGACGGGGTGGTGAACGAGGCGGTGGGCCTGCATCTGCTTGACCGCGCGACGGCGGCCTTCGTCAGCGGATCCAACCGGCGCGACATCGTCTTTGCCGGGGAGCAGGACGATACGATCGAGGGCCGCGGCGGCGATGACGTGATCCATGCCGGCGGTGGGAATGACCTGATCGTGGCCGGAGCGGGGGCCGATACGGTGTTCGGCGGCGCGGGCAATGACACCTTCGCCGATGGACGCGGGCTTGCCTTCCCTGACGTCTATGTGGGCGGGGCCGGTGTCAACACCGTGAACTACGCGACCACGCGCGAGGCGCTGACGATCCGCCTCACCGGCGAGGCGCTGGAGTTCGGCGCGACGGAGGCGGGGAGCGGCACAGTGCACACGCTCACCGGGCCCGTGACGGATCGGCTCTTCGATATCCAGAACGTGATCGGCGGCGACGGCGAGAACCTCATCTATGGCTCGGCTGAGGCTAATGTGATCCGCGGCGGGCGCCTGGGCGATTATCTGGCGGGCGAGGAGGGGAATGACAGCCTTTGGGGCGGCGCGGGGAACGACGTGCTGCGGGGCGGCCCGGGCGATGACACGCTGGAGGGCGGGGACGGCCATGACCAGCTCATCGTCACCGGTGGGCAGTCGGTGGCGCATGGCGGTGGGGGACGGAACTCGCTGCTGTTCGAATATGACATGACGGTGGATGACAGCTCCGTCTGGGTCGTGGACATGGTGGCGGGCCTTGCCACCCGCGCGGCGGATGGGGCGCGGGTGATCTTCAGCGGGATCACCGAGATGGCCGGCGTTCGCGGCCTGGAGGTTACCGGCACCGCGGCCAATGAGACCTTCCTGCTCAATGAATACGCCTCGGTCTTTCACGGCGGCGGGGGGTTCAACACCCTCTCGGCGCGCGAGATCTTCATCGGCTTCGTGATCGATGCGAGCGCGCCCACCGGCACGGCGCAGAGCAGCTTCGGCGGGCGGGAGGGTGGGCCTGCCGTCACGACCTTCACGCGGATGCGCGGCTTCGAGGGCAGCCAGGGGCATGACACCATCATCGGCTCGGCATCGGCCGACCGGATCTCGGGGCTGCTGGGTGATGACGTGCTGGAAGGCGGCCCGGGGCAGGACACACTCATTGGTGGCTGGGGGGCGGATGCCTTCGTGCTCGGCCTGCATGGCACGGCGGATACGGTCGAGGATTTCGTGAGCGAGACAGACCAGATCTGGGTGCGGGCGGCGGATGTCGGGCTGCCGGCCGGGGCGCTTGATCCGGCGCGGTTCACCTTCGGGCCGGCGGCCGTGGGGCCGATGGCGCAGTTCGTCCATGATGCCGCGACCGGTGCCTTCTTCTTCGATGCGGATGGCGACGGGGGACAGGTGGAGCGGCCCATGGCGCTGCTGGGCATCGGCCGGGTGGTGCTCGCCACCGACGTGCTGATCGTCTGAGGCGGCGCCGCCCCCCTGTTTTCCCGGGGGCGGGTTTCCGCTAGACGCACCCGACCATGCGCCACTTCCTCGATTTCGAAAAACCCATCGCCGAGCTGGAAGGCAAGGTGGAAGAGCTGCGCCGTGCGACGGATGCGGGCGGGATCGACGTGGCCGAAGAGGTCTCGAAGCTCCGGGACAAGGCCGAGAAGCTGCTGGCCGCGACCTATGCGAAGCTCTCGCCCTGGCAGAAGGCGCAGGTGGCCCGCCACCCCGAGCGGCCGAAATGCCTGGATTATGTGGGCGCGCTGATCGAGGAATGGACGCCGCTGGCGGGCGACCGCGCCTTTGCGGATGACGCCGCCGTGATCGGCGGGCTGGGGCGGTTCCGGGGCCGGGCCGTCGCGGTGCTGGGCACCGAGAAGGGGCGGGACACCGAGACCCGCGTGAAGCATAATTTCGGCATGGCCAAGCCCGAGGGCTACCGCAAGGCGCGGCGCATCATGGAGCTGGCCGGGCGCTTCGGCATGCCCATCATCTCCTTCGTGGACACTTCGGGCGCCTTTCCGGGCATCGAGGCCGAGGCGCGGGGCCAGGCGGAGGCGATCGCGCGCTCCATCGAGGCCGGGTTGTCCGCGCCGGTGCCCTTCGTGGCCACCATCATCGGCGAGGGCGGTTCGGGTGGGGCGATCGCCTTGGCGGCCGCGGACCGGGTGCTGATGCTGGAACATGCCATCTATTCGGTGATCAGCCCGGAGGGCTGCGCCTCCATCCTCTGGCGGGACGCGGCGCAGGCGGCGACGGCGGCCGAGGCGCTGAAGCTGACCGCCGAGGATCTGAAGCGGCTGGCGCTGATCGACGCCGTGGTGAATGAGCCGCTGGGCGGCGCGCATCGCGACCCGGGCGGCACGATGGAAACGGTGGGCGAGGCCGTTTGGGGCGCGCTGGAGCCGTTGCTCAGCCTGGACGGCGCCACGCTCAAGGCGCGGCGGCGCGAGAAATTCCTGGAGATGGGCCGCAGCGCGGTGGCCTGATGGACCCGCTCGAAGCAAGACGGGCGTTCTTCCGGGCCTTTCCCACGATCGCGATCGCGATCTTCGTCACCGCCATTGACCAGACGATCACGGCCACCGCCTTGCCCGCCATGGCGGCGCAATTCGGCGTGGTGGAGCGGATTTCCTGGGTCGTCGTCGCCTATCTGATCGCGGCGACGATCGCGGCCCCCATCTTCGGGCGGCTGGGGGATGCCTATGGGCGGCGGCCCATGCTGTTCATCGCCTTCGTGCTGCAGGGCTTGGGCATGCTGGCGGCGGGGCTGGCGCCGAGCTTCGAGGCGCTGCTGGCCGGGCGCGCGCTGCATGGCTTCGGCGGCGGTGCGCTGCTGACGCTGGCCATGGCGCTGATCGGCGAATCCGTGCCGGCGCGGGAGCGGGGGCGGTACCAGGCCTATCTGGTGGCGTGTTTCATGGGGGCCTCGGCCGCCGGGCCGCTGGCGGGCGGGTGGCTGACGCAGAGCTTCGGCTGGCGCTGGGTGTTTTTGGCCGGGCTGCCGCTGATCGCGGTGGGGTTCGCCATGGCCTGGCGGCTGCCGAAGCGCGGGCTGGCGGGCGGGAGCTTCCGCTTCGATGCGGCGGGGACGGCGCTGTTCACGCTGTTTGTCGCGCTGCTGCTGCTGATGCTGGACCGGGCGCAGCGGATGAACCCGGCGGATTACGCGGTGGCGGCGGGCTTTGCCGCGGCCGGCGCGCTGGCGCTCTGGGCGCTGCTGCGGGTGGAGCGCGTGGTGCCGGACCCGCTGCTGCCGCTGCCGGTGCTGACGGACCCGGTGATCTGGCGGACCAACCTGCTGGCGGCCTGCGTCTCGGGCACCATGGTCTCGCTGATTTCCTTCCTGCCGCTCTATCTCAGCGTGGTGCGGGGCGTGGAGATCGCGACCGTGGGGGCCATGCTGCTGCCGATGAGCCTGGGCGGCGGGACGGGGGCGCTGATCAGCGGCACCTTCCTGGCGCGGACGGGGCGGAACATGCTGCTGCCCTCGGTCGGGCTGGTGCTGGCGACGGCGGTGCTCTGCGTGATGGCCTTCGGCGCGGGGCGGATTTCGCTGACGTGGTTCCCGTGGCTGGTGGCGCTTTCGAGCCTGGGCTTCGGCTGCACCTTCCCGGCGGTGCAGACCACGGTGCAGGTGGCGGCGGGGGCGGCGCGGCTGGGGGTGGCGACGGCCTCCGTGCAGTTCATGCGGAATTTGGGCGCGGCGGCCGGGACGGCGGTGCTGGGGGCGATGATCTTCGTGGGCTTCGCGCTGGCGGACCCGGAGGTGGCCGAACGCTTCGCGGCGGCGATGCGCGGCGGGCGGGAGGCGCTGGCGAACCTGCCGGCGGGTGAGCGCGCGGTGATGGCGGAGGGGCTGGCCATCGGGTTCCGGGCGATGTTTGCCGGGGCGGCGGTGATGACGGGGGTGGCGGCGGTGCTGGCGTTTCGGGTGCCGCTGAGAAGGGTTTGAGGGCCATGCGCGCTGCCTTCCTCGTGTTCCTGGCGGGGCTGACGGGCCTGGGCGCGCTCTGGCTGGTGCTGCCGGAGATTCCGGGCGTGCCGCGCGCCGCCTTGCTGGTGAATCCTCTGCTCCTGCTGGCGCTGGGGGCCGCGCTGGGCGGCTGGGCGGCGCCACGCGCGGGTTTCGCCGCGCTGCGGCCGGCCGGTTGGGCGCCGCGCGGGGCGGAGCTGGGGCTGGGCCTGGCGCTCGGGCTGCTGGTGGCGCTGGCGGACCACGCGACGCGCGGCCTCTGGCAGGGGGCGGGCGGCGTGCCGCCGAGCCTGGTGCAGGGCTGGCAGCCGGTGATGCTGCCGCTGGGCGTGCTCTATGGCGGGCTGACCGAGGAGGTGATGCTGCGCTGGGGCGTGATGAGCCTGGCCGTGCTGGCGCTGGGCCGGCTGCTGCCGCGCCGCGCGGCGGTGGGGCTGGGCTGCGCGCTGGCCGCGCTGATCTTCGCCATGGGCCACCTGCCGGCGCTGGCGGCGAGCGGCGCCGCGCTGGACGCGCCGCTGCTGACGCGGACCCTGGTGCTGAATGCGGGGCTTGGCGTGGTCTATGGCTGGCTCTTCGCGCGGCGGGATCTGGCGGCCGCGATGCTGGCGCATGCGGGGACGCATCTCGGGTTCGCGGTGGCGGCGGCGCTCGCCTAGCGGCCCGCGGCGAAGCCCGAGGATCGCGCACCCGACGCGCGGCCTCGCTGAGCAAAATGTTCTTGTTTTGTTCTGTTTTTTGCGCTACAAAACCCGATGCGCGACGAACTCGACCTCCTCCTCCCCGCCATCTTCCGAGCGCCCCGGGTTTATCCGCGCGGGCCTCGGCCCCGGCGGCCGTCCTGGATTCTCGTGCCTTATGACAAGATGACGGATGAGCAGTGGACGGTGCTCTCCATCTATCTGCCCATGCCGCAGCGCGGGCGGCCCTGTGACCAGCGGGCGCGGATGGATGCGATCTTCCGGGTGGCGGCGACGGAGGGGCCCTGGCGGGATCTGCCGGCGCATTATGGCCAGGGCGCTTCGGTGGCGCGGCATTTCCGGCGGCTGACGCATGCGGGCGTGTGGGAACGGCTGCTGGTGGCGCTGGCGGCTTCGCGCCCGGGTTCGGTGTTGCGGCAGATGGAGGGGTTGATCTGCCGGGCGGCGCGGCGGGCCATTCGCCTCCGGGGCATTGCGCTGATCGCGCTGGTACGGCGGCTGGGGCTGTTCCGGGCCTTGCCGGGGCCGCCCTTGATGATGCCGGACCCGGATTTGTCCGAAATCATCCTTCGCCTGCCCATCGCCGCGCAATTCGCGCGGTGGCGGGAGGATCTGGCCGGCATGCTGCGCATGATCAAGGCGCTGAAGGCGCTCCACAGCCTCGCCGGGGGCCGAAGACGCATCCCCCGGGAGGTCCGCGAGGCCTGGTTATAGATGATGGTCGAGGAAGCGAGCTTCCTCGTGGGGGTCCAGGGGGCAAAGCCCCTTGGTCTACCTGTGGGCTCTGATCAGGATGCCATTCACGGGCTGCCCCTTCTCCTGCCGCAGCACCGCGTCTTCCCGCCGCACAAGGGTCAGCCCGGCCTGGGCGGCGAGGGTCAGGGCGTGGTCCGGGTTGTGGCGGAAGCGCATCCCTTCGCCCAGCGCCACCGGCTCCGTGCCGGTTTCCAGGCTGAAGAGGGCGGTGCCGCCGGGTTTGAGGGCGGTGGCGATGGCGGTGAAGGCGGGCGTCAGGTCGCCCAGGTAGTTCAGCACGTCGGCGGCGGCGATGAGGTCGTAGCGGGCCGGGTGTTTCGGCAGGAAGTCCAGCAGATCGGCCTCGTGCAGGGCGGCGTAGAGGTTGCGGGCGCGGGCTTCGGCCAGCATGCGGGGGGAGAGGTCGAGGCCCTCCAGCCGGGTGGCGTGGGGCTTGAGGGCCAGGCCGGAGAGGCCGGTGCCGCAGCCGAGGTCGAGGGTGCGGCCGGGCGGGAGGTCCGTGATCAGGGCGGCGAGGAGGGCGGGGGTGCGGTAGGCCAGCGCGCCTTCCAGCTCGGCATCGAAGCGGGGGGCGAAGGCGTCGAAGAGGTCCCGGACGTAGGCGGCGGGGGCGCGGTCGGGGATGGGGGCGGCGCCGAGGGCGGCGAGGAGGAAGCCCGCCTGCTCGGCCAGGCGGCCGCGCACGCGGAGCGCGGCGGCGCGGGCGAGGTCAGGCTTGTTCGCCTCGCGGGCGGCGTGGGCGAGGGCGAGCCAGGGCTCGGGCGCGTCGGGGTGCAGGCGGGTGGCGGCGTCGAGCGGGGCGAGGGCGGCTTCGGGCTGGCCGGCGGCGGTCAGGGCCTGGCCCAGGTTGCGGAGGCTGATCGCGTCCTGCGGGTTGAGGGTGACGGCGCGGGAGAGGGCGGCGATGGCCTCGGCCAGGCGCCCGGCCTCGGCCAGGGTGGCGCCCTGGTTGGCGAGGAAGAGGGGGCTGTCGGGGACGCTCGCCACGGCGCGGGCGGCGTGGGCGAGGGCCGAGGGGAGGTCGCCCTTCTGGCGGGCGGCGACGCCGAGGAGGTTTTCGGCATCCGGGTGGTGGGGGGCGAGGCGCAGCGCGCGGCGGTAGAGGCTGACGGCCTCGTCGAGGCGGCCTTCGCGGTGGCGGGAGATGCCGCGCTGGAGGAGTTCCTCTGCCGTCGTCATGGGGCGGTGGTCATGGCGTCAGGGCCTGCGTTCCATGCATGGCGGATAGACAATCCCGGGGCGGGGGGCCAGTCGCTTTCCGATTGCAAAAAAAGTTGAACATGACGAAGAAGCCATCACTTCACGGCCATCCCAAGAAACTCCTGAGGAGGATCGCATGACCCGTCTGACCCGGCGCCAGCTGCCGGCCCTTGTCGCCGCCGGCATGGCGGCCCCGGCCCTCGCTTCGGCGCAGGCCTATCCGAGCCGGCCGATCACCATCATCGTTCCCTTCGCGGCCGGTGGCCCGACGGACACGGTGGCCCGCCTGCTGGGCGAGGCGATGGGGCGTGACCTCGGCCAGTCCGTGGTCGTCGAGAATGTGGGCGGCGCGGGCGGCACGCTGGGCGCGCAGCGCACGGCGCAGGCCCGGCCGGATGGCTACACGCTGCTGGTGCACCACATCGGCATGAGCACGATCCCGACGCTGTATCGCCGCCTGGCCTATGACCCGATCAACGGCTTCGAGACGGTGGGGATGATCACCGAAGTGCCGATGACGATCGTGGCCAAGCGCAACATCGCGGCGAACAACCTGGCGGAGCTGGTGGCGCTGGTGCGGCGCGAGCGGGACAAGATCAACCTGGCCAATGCGGGCGTGGGCGCGGCCTCGCACCTCTGCGGCCTGCTGTTCCAGCAGGCGATGAACGTGCCGCTGACGACGGTGCCCTATCGCGGCACGGGCCCGGCGATGAACGATCTGGTGGCCGGCACGGTGGATCTGATGTGCGACCAGACGACCAACACGACGGAGCACATCCGCGCGGGCACCATCAAGGCGTTTGCGGTGACGACGAACAACCGCGTCTCCTCGCTGCCTGACCTGCCCACGGCGGCTGAGGCGGGGATGCCCGGCTTCGAGGTGAGCGTGTGGCACGGGCTCTATGCGCCGCGCGGGACGAATCCGGAGCTGGTGACGCGCCTCTCGCGCGCGCTGCAGGTGGCGCTGCGTGACCCCGGGCTGATCCGCCGCTTCGCGGATCTGGGCACCGAGCCGGTGCCGCAGGAGAAGGCGACGCCGGCGGCGCACAAGGCCTTCTGGACGGCGGATATCGCGCGGTGGCGCCCGGTCATCCAGGCGGCGGGGCAGTTCGCCGACTGATGGGCTGGGCCGGGGCCTCGATGAGGCGGAACCCGGCCGGCACCTGGAACAGCGCGGGGTCCGCCGAAATCATGCGGATCCCGCTCTGGCGGGTTTCAAGAGTGATCAGCCCCTCGGGGCTCTGCTGGAGCTGGCGCGCCTCCAGCAGCACGCCGTCGCGGCGGCAGAGATGGCGCGCCACCTCATGCCACTGGCCGCTCACGCCCTGGACCTCCTGGATGAGGAGGATGCCGGCGCGCTGCGCCTCCTGCCGCTCGCGCCCGGGCGGTGGGGCCGGGGGTGGCGGCATGCGGAGGGCGACGGGCGGGGTGGCGTTGGTGGTGAAGACGGCGTTGAGGCCGGGCGTCATCAGCGTGACGAGGCGGGCCTCGCCCGGGGCGGGGGTTTCGAGGCGCAGATTGGGCCCGGCCTGGAAGACCTGCGCGGTGGCGGGGGGCGCGTTGCCCCAGGAGGTGACGCGTGTCGCGGTGTAGCTCGGCTGCCCGAAGCGCGCACAGCGCGGGTCGGCCATCGCGAGGGCCGGCCAGAGCAGCAGGGGGAGAGCAAGGGCGGCGCGCATCAATAGGGGATCGGAAAGCTGGTGAGCGGCATGACCATGCCCTGGATGGCGCGGGCGGTGGTGCTCTCGACCGAGACGCCGTCGCGCACGGCCTGAAGGGGGGAGGTGCCGGGCAGGCCTTCGCCGCGGCGCCAGACGGCGAGCACGGCGCCGGTGAACTCGCGGCGGAACTCGTCATCCAGCATGGTGACCTGGCCGCGGATCGGGTCGGCCAGGTAGTGGAAGCCGTCGCGGCTGGCGCGCAGCACGGAGAAATGCTCCCACTCGCCCTTGTCGAGATGGATGATGACGGGGCCGGCGATGCGCGGCAGCTCACGCGGGGCGATGCGGGCGGCCTGGGCGGCGAAGCCGAGCTGGCCGGCGGCGAAGATCAGATCCTCCAGGGAGAAGCCGGTTTCCTGCTTGCGGGCCCACTCGGCCTCGGTCGGGTAGCGGCGCATGAGCATCCCGATGACCTCGGCCTCGCTGGTGGGGCGGCCCAGGTAATGAGTGAGGAGCGTGGCGAGGGAGGCGCTGCCGCAGGAGAATTCGAGCACCTGGCGGACGACGTTCTGGAAACGCCGGGCCTGCCAGGATTGCGGGCGGCGCATCAGCGGCTCCTGCGCGCGGGCCGGGACGGGCGCGAGGGCGGCGAGGGCGAGGAGGGTGCGGCGTGAGGGGCGCATCGTCAGAACCTGTAACGCAGGCCGAGACCGACCTGGACATTGGGGCTTTCGGAGACGAGGCCCATGCCGAGCGAGGGCTCGATCCAGAGGCCCGGGGCCACGCGCTGCACGAGGGAGAGGCGCAGGACCGCGGCCTCGCTGGCGGTGGCGCGGTACTGCACGGAATTGGCCTGGAGCGCCGCGGTGTAGCTGCCGATGAAGGTGAAGCCGAGCGTCGAGCGGTCGCTGAGCGCGAAGCTCATCCCCGCATTGTAGTTGATGCGCCAGCCCGGCCGGAAGGTGATGCCCGACTGCTCGACCGGGAAGGCGTACTCATAGGCGACACCCCCGAAGAGCACGAGCGGATCCACCGTCTTGAAGAGCTGCACGCCGCCGCGCAGCGCCCAGGCGGCGCGGGTGGAGACGAACTGGGTGATGTCCACCGGCACCTGCTGCGGTGTGATGCCCTGCTCGGGGCTCACGAAGGGCGAGGGGCCGGTGGGTGTCACGAGGGCCGCGGTGAAGACGGCGCCGGGGCGATATTCGCGCTCGCCCCAGCCGCGGATGTTCACCTGCGCCGTCACGTCGCCCATGGCCCGCGTCTCGCGATCGGTCACGAAGGTGGGCGAGAACTCGAAGGAGCGGGTGGCGATGAAGAAGGGCAGGGTGACGGAGGCCTCGACGCCGTCGAGCAGGCCGACGCGGCCGGTCAGCACGGCGGAGCCGCTGCGGTCGGAGGAGACGGTGCGGCGGTCCCGCAGATAGCCGAGGTCGAGGGAGAGCTCGACCTTGCCGGGGCGCAGCGTCACGGCCTGGTCGCGGAAGACGAAGGCCTCCTGCGGGATTTCCTCCTCGCGCGGGTCGCGCAGGCGGGCGGGGGCTTCGGCCGGGGCTGGCGCGGGCGGCGGGGCGGGGGCTGGCGTGGCGGCGATCGGCGCTGTGGCGGCGGTCCGGCTGGGCGCCGGGCGGGGCGGGCGCTGCGGGGCGCGCTCCAGCTGCTCCAGCCGCTGCTCCAGCAGGCGGATGCGTTCCGTCAGCGCGGCGCGGTCACCGTCGGATTGGGCGATGGCGGGAAAGGCCACGCTCCCGAGAAGGAGCGCGGCGGGAAGGACTGCCCTCTTGGCGATGCGGGGCCGGACATCCTGTCGGCGCGATGGCATGGGGCGGCTACATGCCGGCCGCGGAATAGGCGGCTGCCCAGGCGCTGTAGAGATGCGCGTAGTAGGCGTACCACGCGGCCGCCGAGTAGTAGGACTGCTCCATCCAGGAGCCGCTCGCCGAGTAGTAGCGGGCATAGAAGGCAAAGACGTAGGCGCTGTAGGAGAAGGAGACGGCCAATCCGCCAAAGTAGTTGGCGAGCTCACCCCGCGCCGTGATGTCCCGCGCGGCCTCCTGCGAGATGGCTTCGATGGCCGCCCCCCCGAAGATCGGGCTGCGATCGGCCCAGGCGGGCGTCTGGAGCAGGGCGGCGAGGGCCAGGCTGGCCGCGAGCCAAAGTCGGGAGAAGCGGGTGAGCATCATGAGGGACCGTCCTTTTTTGGGGGTCCCTCACGCTATCGAGGCCGGCTTAAGACAAGGTGAAGCGCGGCTCTCAGCCCGCCGGATAGAGATCGGCCCGCGTCAGCGGCAGGCCCGAGGGGCCGCGCGTGCGCTTGGTGGCGACGGTCTGGAAGATGCAGACCGTGCCGCGCTCGAAGGCCAGCGCGCAGCCGGCGAGGTAGAGCAGCCAGATGCGCGTTTTGGCCGCACCCACCTCGGCCTCGGCCGCCTTGCGGTTGGCGTAGAGGCGCTCGGTCCAGATGCGGCAGGTGCGGCCGTAATGCTCGCGCCAGTTCTCCGTGTCATGGATCTCGAAGCCGTTGCGCTCCATGGAATCCGTGCTGCCGCCGATGTGGTCCAGCTCGCCGCCCGGGAAGATGTAGTTCACCAGCGCCGCGAATTCCGGGCGCTTCTTGCGGAACTCGCGCTCGTTCTTCTTCATCGGCCGCGCGATGGCGTGGTGCAGGTAGATGCCGCGCGGGCGCAGCAGATTGCGGATCTGGCGGAAATAGCCCTCGCGGTTGTCGAGGCCGATCGCCTCATACATCCCGATCGAGGCGATCTTGTCGAACTCCATCCCCTCCAGGCTGCGGAAGTCGCGCAGCTCGATCGTGACACGGTCCTCGAGGCCGAGGCGCTTCACCTTCGCCACCGCGAAGTCGTACTGCGCCTGGCTCAGCGTCACGCCATGCGCCTTCGCGCCATAGTGCTGCGCCGCGTGGCAGACGAGGCCGCCCCAGCCGCAGCCGATGTCCAGCATGCGGTCGCCCGGCTGCAGCCGCAGCTTCCGGCAGATCATGTCGAGCTTGGCCTGCTGCGCCTCGGCGATGGTGTCATTGCCGTTGGGGAAGTAGGCGCAGGTGTAGACCATCTCGGGGTCGAGGAAGAGCGAATAGAACTCGTTCGAGAGGTCGTAGTGGAACTGGATCAGCGCCGTGTCGTCGCGGCCTTCCTCGAAGCGCGCGGTCTGCGCGCCGGCATAGGCGTGGCCCCCGGATTTCTTTGCTTGGTTCGCCTCGCCCGGCCCGAAGAGAAAGGGCAGCAGCGCGCGGAAGGCGGCGAATTTGTCGATCTGCTTCAGCAGGCCCCGCGTGCGGCGATTGCCGATGCGATCCGAGAAGGCCAGCAGGCTGCCGCCTTCCAGGTCGATCTTCCCCTCGGCCATCAGGTCGAACAGCGTGGGTGTCTTCGGCTTGCGCAGCAGCCGCGTGATGGCGGAAGGGTCATTGATGGCCAGCGCGAGGTCCCCGCTCCAGCGCGAGCCGAGCGGCACCGCATGCCCATCCCAGAGCCGCACCGCGAGATCGAGTTCGAGCTTGCTGCCGAGGTCGGCGATCAGCCGGCGCAGCGCCGCAATGCGGCGGTCCGGTGTGGCAGGGGAAGCGGGGTTGGGTTCGGGGGCCATGGTGGCGCCCTCTTAAGCGCAAGCCCCGCCCGGCGGAAGGGTGCGGCGGAAGGCCGCCTCAGCCGACCTTCCGCATCACGAAATCGCTCTTCGCCGCGCCGCAATCCGGGCAGGACCAGGTCTCGGGCACGTCGCGCCAGCGGGTGCCGGGGGGCAGGCCATCCTCCGGCGCGCCCTTCGCCTCGTCATAGACATAGCTGCACAGCTCGCATTCCCAGACGTGGAACGGTTCCTCGGCGCCCATGCGGCCCTCCCTTGGTCACGCGCGAGCATCGGAAGCACGCCGCGCTTCCGTCAAGCCCGCCGGGCGTGGCAGGCTCGATCCATGCCGCTCGACGATATCGCCCTGCTTCGCCACAGCCTCGCCGTCGCCCGCCGCGCGCGTGCCAACGGCAAGCACCCGTTCGGCGCCATCCTGGTGGATGGAGAGGGCCGCGTGCTGATGGAGCAGGAGAATGCCTTCGACACCGAGGGCCGCACCGGCCATGCCGAGACAGTGCTGAGCCGCCGCGCCTGCGCCGCCTATACGGCAGAGGAACTGGCGCAGACCACGATGTATGTGAGCGCCGAGCCCTGCGCCATGTGCGCCGGCAGCCTCTACTGGGCCGGCATCGGGCGGCTGGTCTATGCGATGAGCGAGCACAAGCTCGGCCGCATCATCGGCCCGCATCCGGACAATCTGACGCTGGACCTGCCCTGCCGCACCGTGCTGGCGGCCGGCCAGCGGCCGGTGGAGGTCGTCGGCCCGCTGCTGGAAGAGGATCCCGAAGCCATCGCCCTGCACGACGGCGCCTGGGATCACGCGCCTGGAGGCTGATTCACGCCTTTGGTGCCAGCACCAAAGGCGATCAGACTCTAACGCGGCAGCTCATACCCCATCGCCGCCTCCTCCCGCAGCACGCGCTGCACGGCGGGGCGCGCCAGCACCCGGTCGTGATGGGCGGTGAGGCGTGGGAATTCCCCCGGCTCCAGCGCCGCGCCGCCGCGGAAGCGCCAGAACAGGCGGAACAGATGGATGTCGGCGATGGAATAGGCCTCGCCCAGCGTATAGGGCGCCGCGCCCAGCCGCGCCTCGGCCTGCGCCCATACCATGCGGGCATGCTCCAGCCCCTGCCGCCGCGCCGGATGTACCGTGGCCGCCAGGAAGCTCATCCAGGAGATGGCCCGCGCCTCGGCCATGGTGCCCTCGGGCAGCAGCCCCGTCTCCGGGTGCCGCCGGGCCAGCCAGAAGAGAATGGCTGCCACCTCGGTCAGCGGGCCCTCGGGTGTCATCAGCAGCGGCACCTGCCCGGCCGGGTTCAGCGCCAGGAATTCGGGCCGCCGCGTCTCCCGCGCCGCGAGCGAGACCTGCCGCGTCTCGAAATCCGCCCCCACCTCGCGCAGCGCGATATGCGCGGCCATCGAACTGGAGCCCGGCGCCAGATGGAGCGTCAGCACATCCAAGCCCTCCCCATCGGCATCATCCTGGGATAGAAGCCGCGCATCCCTCTCCTTCCCTGCAGGACCGAGCCATGCCCGCCTACCAGTATGTCTATGTGATGAAGGACCTGACGAAGTCCTATCCGGGCGGCCGCGAGGTCTTCAAGGGCATCACCCTCTCCTTCCTGCCCGATGCCAAGATCGGCGTGCTCGGCCCGAACGGCGCCGGCAAGTCCACGCTGATGAAGATCATGGCCGGTATGGACAAGGATTTCGGCGGCGAGGCCTGGGCCGCCGAAGGGGCCCGCGTCGGTTACCTCGCGCAGGAGCCGCAGCTCGATCCCGACAAGACGGTGGGCGAGAATGTCCGCGCCGCCTTCGCCACGCTGGAAGCCCAGCTCAAGCGCTTCAACGAGATCAGCGAGCGCTTCATGGAGGAGATGAGCGAGGAGGAGATGAACGAACTCCTCGCCGAGCAGGGCCAGCTGCAGGAGGCGATCGACGCCGCCGATGGCTGGGAGCTGGACCGCCGCGTCGAGATCGCGCTCGACGCGCTGCGCTGCCCGCCGGCGGAAGCCTCGGTCGAGAAGCTCTCGGGTGGTGAGCGCCGCCGTGTCGCGCTCTGCCGCCTGCTGCTGGAAAAGCCCGACCTGCTGCTGCTGGACGAGCCGACCAACCACCTGGATGCGGAAAGCGTCTCCTGGCTCGAACACACGCTGCGCGACTATCCGGGCGCCGTGCTGGTCGTGACGCATGACCGCTACTTCCTGGACAATGTCACCAACTGGATCCTGGAGGTGGATCGCGGGCGCGGCTTCCCCTACCAGGGCAACTACTCCTCCTACCTCGAAGCCAAGCGCAAGCGCCTGGAGCAGGAGAACCGCGAGGACACGGCGCGCATCCGCACGCTCGCCGCCGAGCAGGAGTGGATCGGGCGCAGCCCCTCCGCCCGCCAGGCCAAGAGCAAGGCGCGCATCGCCCGTTACGAGGAACTGCTGGAGAAGAGCCAGGAGCGCGGCCCCGGCGAGGTCGAAATCCTCATCTCGCCTCCGCCGCGCCTCGGCAACACCGTCATCGAGGCGGAGGGGCTGCGCAAGGCCTATGGCAACCGCCTGCTGATCGACGATCTCAGCTTCAAGCTGCCGCCCGGCGGCATCGTGGGCGTCATCGGCCCCAATGGCGCGGGCAAGACCACGCTGTTCCGCATGATCACCGGCAATGAGGCGCCCGATGCCGGAAGCTTGCGCATCGGCGACACGGTGAACCTCGGTTACGTGGACCAGTCGCGCGACAGCCTGGATGACAAGAAGACCGTCTGGGAGGAGATCTCGGGCGGCGACGACACGATCAACATCGGCAAGCGCAGCATCGCCTCGCGCGCCTATACGGCCGCCTTCAATTTCCGCGGCGCGGATCAGCAGAAGCGTGTGGGCGTGCTCTCGGGCGGTGAGCGCAACCGTGTGCACCTGGCGAAGATGCTGCGCGAGCCGCACAACGTCCTGCTGCTCGACGAGCCGACCAACGACCTCGACGTGGACACGCTGCGCGCGCTGGAAGAGGCGCTGATGGAATTCGCCGGCTGCGTGGTGGTGATCAGCCACGATCGCTGGTTCCTCGACCGCCTGGCCACGCACATCCTCGCCTTCGAGGGCGACAGCCATGTCGAGTGGTTCGAGGGCAATTTCCAGGCCTACGAGGCGGATAAGCGCCGCCGTCTGGGTGCGGCCGCCGACCAGCCGCACCGCATCAAGTATCGTCCGCTGGTCCGGTAGGTCATGATCGAATCCGCGCATGCGCCCGGCGTGCTTGTCGTGGGGCCGGATGAGGTGGGGATCGCCTGCCGCTACAAGGCGGGGCCCTTCGCACGCAGCACGGATGAGGGCGGCCATGCTGACGCCATCCTGCCGCGCGGCGTGCCGGTCGGTTACTACGCGCGCACGAAGCGGGACCGGCGCCTCGCGCTGATCGCGCCCGGCATGGTGCGCGATGCGGCGGCCCTGCTGCGCGACCGGCCGGAATACATGCGCGCGACCGAGGCGCGGGCGCGCATTTGCCCGACCACCTTCTGCATCCTGCGCGTGGGCGAATCCCGCGCCGCCGATTTCGTCTCCATCTGGCAGGAGATTGCCGAGAATCCGCCGCTCTTTCTCGCCGTCGGCGGCAATTGCGCACAGGTGATCGCGGGTGCCCTCATCCGCATCGGCGCCATGCCGCGCGGCTGGGTCCGGCCCGGCAGCCCGGACGGATTGTTCCGTGCGCTGCATGCGGCGGCACCGCTGGCGCGCATCGCCACCGGCTATGCCGAGTTCGAGCCCGACGAGGCCGGCGGCTATCTCATCCGGCTGGAAGGCTGAGGCGGTGTCCCAGGTGCTCGGCCAGCGGCGCAGCATCACGACGCAGCGCCTCTCCCTGCTGCCACCGGGCCTGGAGCACCTGCCCGACCTGATCCGGCTGAAGGCGGATGAGGCGGTGTTCGGCTATATGCTGCACGGCACCCGCACGCCCGAGCGCACGCGCGAGGAGCTGGAGGACGACATCGATTTCTGGCAGGTGCGCGGCTATGGCACCTGGAGCGTCTTCCTGCGCGAGACGGGCGAATTCCTGGGCATTGCCGGGCTGATGGAACGGCCGGATGGGCGCGGCATCGCCGTGCGTTTTGCTCTCTGGCCCGAATGCCGCGGCAAGGGCTATGCGCGGGAGGCCGCACGGGCCGCGCTGGAATTCGGCCATGCGGTGGGCTTGCCCCGCATCATCGGCGTGGCGCGGGAGACGAACCTCGCGTCGCGTGCGGTCCTGAGCGATTGCGGCATGCGCGAATGCGGCGAGTTCCAGCATCGCGGCCACCGCATGGTGGTGTTCGAGAGCCTGGCGAAGGATTAGCCGGGCTTCGGCGCCTCGAAGGGCAGGATGTTGGCCCCCTCCGGACGCGTGACGGCGATGACCTCGGTGCCCGCGACCTGCTGTTCCGCCATCTGTCGCGCATGCCGGTCGAATTCCGAGAGCATGATGAGCGTGTTGCTGCGCGCGCGCCGCACATAGGGCGCCCAGAGCAATGCCACGCTGCCGCCGGGTTCCGGCGCGAAAGCGGCGAGACCGTCGAGATCGGCATGCAACGTGCGGAGTGCCTGCGCCGTGCTGCTGTTGGCGGCAAAGCCCTGCAGCCTGAGCCGCAGCCGCAGCGCCTGGGCCCGATGCAAGAGGGGCGGCCCCTCGCGCCGCAGCAGCGCGATGACATGCGCCACCGTCTCCTGCGTGCCGGAGAGCAGGTCGTGATGTTCGGCCTCGCGCTGCTCCAGTGCTTCCATGCGTTCGAAGACGCTCTCCAGCGCCTCCAGGCTGCGCGCCATGGCGTGCAGCGCCTGGCAGGTGCGCTGGATGAGCGGCTGGAGTGCTGTGGCGTCCGCCTCGGAGGGCGGGGCGTCGGAGGGGAGGCTGTGCGGCATGGGCTTTTCCCGATCTCTCACCGCGGCTCCAGGCTGGCCCGCGGCGCCGTCCTTCGCGGCAGTCGGATGAGGGATGCGCGGAAAAGGTGAAGGCTTCGTGAACAGGCGTCAGAGAAGGCGGAACGGCTCGACGACAGGCTCCGGAGCAAGGACGGGCAGCGGGCGCGCGCCGCAGGCTTGGAGGAAGGCGGCGATGGCGTCCATCTCCGCCATGGGGCGCGTGCGATCATGGAAGGGCTCGGCGGGATCGCTGCCGGGCGGCACCCAAAGGATCGTCTCGCCGCGCGCCCGCGTGAGCAGCACGCGGTATGTGTTGCGGACGAAGTGGAAATCCTTGGCGTCGCGCTGCCAGCCATGGCCCGCGAAGCGCCGCGCCTCCCACCCGGCCGGGCCGCGCAGATAGTCCCCGCCCCAGGCCACACCGGCCACGTCGAGCTCCAGCCCCTGGCAGGCATACTCGGTGGCGGCGACCTCCAGCGCGTCGGAGGCGCGGATGTCCGGCCAGCGGCGCAGGAACCAGTCGGGCACGTCCTTCGCCTCCACCTCGGCGGCGAGGCCCTCTGCGCGCAGCCGCTTGGCGCCCGAACTGCGCAGGAGGCCGGCCCGCCGCTGCCCGCGCGCGAAGCGGCGCAGCCCGGCGCGCACGGCCTCCAGGCTGCGCGTCAGGAAGAAGGGGAAGTCCAGGATGCCGGCAGCGATCCGTCGTGCGACCTCCGCCTCGCCCGTCAGCACCGCATCCACCCAGGCGGCCGAGGCCTCGGTGCGCAGGCTGCGGATCGGCACGGTGAGGTCGAGATCCGGCTCCTCCGTGAGCCAGGGGCGCGGCCCATCGGCCAGCAGCGGCCCGGCCATCGGCGCGGCCCAGGCCCGCCAGCCGAAGCGCGGCACCACAAGCCCCCATTCGGCGAGCCCCGCCTCGCCCGTGTTGATCTCCTGCCCTTGGCCGATCAGCGCGACCACCACCGCCCAGCCTGGCCGGCGGCCCATGATCTCCAGCGTATGCGCGGGCTCGCTCATGGTGAGCCGGGAGGCGCGGTTGCGGCTGCCAGCCCGGGCCTTCGCCTCGTCCCAGGCGCGCTGCGCCTCGTCGAAGACGATGACGCGCTCGGGCGGGAGGCGCGTGGGCGCTTCGACGCATTCCTCCAGGAACCGATGGACGTTCTGCAGCCCGGCCTTCACGCGGCGTTCTGCTTCCTGCGCGTCACATTCACCGCGCGCCACGGCATCGCGCGCAAGTGCTGCGCGCAGCACGGCGACCAGCGGCGCATTGCCCGTCAGGAAGGCCGCGCCATCGCCCTGCGCCGCGCCGAACACCGTGTTCAACCCGCACAGCGTCTTCCCCGCCCCCGGCACGCCGGTGACGAAGACCACGATCCGCGCCTCCTCCCGCCGCGCCGTTTCGATCGCGCGCGCGATGGCTGCGGTGGTGCGTGTCAGGCTCGCGCGATCCGCGCCGGCAGCAGCGATCTCGCCCACGCCGTGCCGCGCATAGAGCATGGTCGCGGCCTCGACGATGTTGGGCACCGGCCGGTAGGGTGCGTTGAGCCACGCCTGCCCATCGAGCGGCTTGACCGGCGCCTGCGCCTGGACCCAGCCAATGATGGCGCCCAGTTCGCGATCCGTGGCGTGCAGCGCGGGCAGCACTGCATCGAGGAACAGGTTCGGCTGTGGCAGGCCCACCGGCGCGCCGCCCGTGACCAGGATGGGCACGATCGGATGCGCGCGGCTGCCGGCATGGAAGTCGCGCAGGTCGAGCGCATAATCCTCCGCCTCGCGCCGCGCCGCGGGCGAACGGTCGTTCAGCTTGAACTCCAGGCAGAGGATCGCACGGTCGGTCAGCAGCACGGCGTCAATGCGCTTTTCCAGCCGCATCAGGTCGAATTCCAGCGCGACGGTCCAGCCGGCGCTGTCATGCGCGCGCAGAGCCTCACGCAGCGTGGCAACCTGGTGCTGCCAGGCCGCCTCCTGCTCGGCGCTGCCGGCGAAGCCGCGCCCCTGCTGGGCCGAGGCGAGGCGGCCCACCGTGTCGGCCGGGTCACGCGCCAGCAACTCGGCGCCCGTGCAGGCGAACCAGGCCCTCATGGGGGAGCAAGAAGTGGCGATGGCATGAAATCAGGCTACCAGGCCCCGCGTCCGTCTGTCAGCGGGAATTCCCCCGCCCCGGCCAGGTCGCCAGCAGCAGGCTCGTCATCATCAACGCGAAGCCCGCCGCATGCACCAGCCCGAACCCCTCGCCCAGGAAGAGCACGGCGGTGACGGCCGCACTCGCCGGCAGGAAGGCGGTGAAGACGCCCGCCGTGGCCGCCGGCACGCGCTTCATGCCGGCGTACCAGAGCAGCAGGCAGAGCACGCTCGCCGTGAGCGAATGGAACAGCAGCAGCGCGAGCAGGGTGGGGTCCGCCAGTGCCGCAACGCTCGCATAGCCGGGTGCGGCGAAGGGCAGCAGGAACACGGCCGAAAACGCCTGCATCCAGAGCGAGGCGGTGATCACCGGCACCGCCCCCGCCACGCGGCGGGCCAGCAGCACATAGATCGCCTCGCCGCAGACGCCCAGGAACACCAGCAGGTTCCCCAGCGCCGAGCCGCCGCTGCCTCCCCCCAGCCGCGCCAACGTGATCGCCGCCATGCCGAAGCCGGCGAGCCCCGCCGCCAACCATTGCCGCGCGGAAAGCCGCTCCCGCAGCCAGAGGAAGCTGCCCAACGCCACCACCGCCGGCAGCGTCGCCAGAACGAGGCCGCCCTCCAGCGCCGAGGTGAAGCGCAAGCCCGCCAGCAGCCCTGCATTGTAGATCGCCGTGCCGAACACGGCCTGGAGGAACAGGTTGTGCTTCACCGCGCCCGGCACGGCCACGCGCCCCTCGATCAGGCGTGCCAGCGGCCAGAGCACCACCACGGCCAGCAGGCAGCGCAGGCATGCGATCATCGCGATGGGCAGCGCATCGGCCAGCAGCTTGGCCACGCCCACATTGGCGCCGACCAGGATCATCGCCAGCGCCAATTGCCCGTAGGCGAGGATCATCCGCGCGAAACCGGCGCATTCGCCGGCCGGGTCTGCTTCGGCACGCCATGCGGCAGGCTCGCCACGATCGTCAGCACATGGGCCTTGATGCGCGCAAAGAAGGGCGACTTCGCCATCAGGCCTCGCCCTCGCGCCGATAGGGCGAAAGCGCCGCCAGCTCTTCCATGCGCTCGCGCAGGGCCGGCCGCTCATGCTCCAGGAAGCGCGCTACCGCATCCGACAATCCGCGATGCGCGATGAGATGCGCGGAATAGGTGGTGGCGGGCAGATAGCCGCGCTGGATCTTGTGCTCGCCCTGCGCGCCGGCCTCGACGCGGCCGATGCCGTGCTCGATCGCGAAATCGATCGCGCGCAGATAGCAGAGCTCGAAATGCAGGAAGGGCACTTCCTCGGTGCAACCCCAGTTGCGCCCATAGAGCGCCTCGCCGCCCAGCAGGTTCAGTGCGCCGGCCACGGGCGTGCCATCCCGCTCCGCCCACATCAGCACGACGCGATCGCCGAGCTTCTCGCCCAGCAGCGGCCAGAAGGATTTGGTCAGGTAGGCGCTGCCCCAGCGCGCATCCACCGTGTTGCGATAGAAGCGATGAAAGGCGTTCCAATGCGCGGGCGTGATCTCTGCCCCGCGCAGCGTCTTCAGCGTCAGCCCGCTTTCCGCCACCGCCCGCCGCTCGCGCTTCAGCGTCTTGCGCTTGCGGCTGGAGAGCGCGCCGAGGAAATCCTCGAAGCAGCCATAGCCCCGGTTCTGCCAATGGAACTGCACGCCGATGCGCTGCAGCCACCCGGCCTCGCCCAGCGCCTCCCATTCCTCCCGCGTGCAGAAGGTGATGTGCGTGGAGGAGAATTTCAGCGCCGCCATGGCCTGCGCCAGCCCCTGCGCCATCGCCGCCACCGGCACGCCCGGCCGCCGCAGCAGGCGCGGCCCGGGCACCGGGCTGAAGGGCACCGCCACCTGCAGCTTGGGATAATAGCGCCCGCCGGCCTGCTCATAGGCCTGGGCCCAGCCATGGTCGAAGACGTATTCGCCATAGGAGTGCGACTTCGCATAGGCCGGCGCACAGGCGACCAGCTCACCTCCCGCATCGCGCAGCGCCAGGTGCTGCGGCAGCCAGCCCGTCTTGGCCGAGGCGCTGCCGCTTTCCTCCAGCGCCGCGAGGAAGGCATGGCTCACGAAGGGATTGTCGCCCGCGCAGGCATCCCACTCCGCCGCCGGAATCTCGGCGATGGCGGGATGCAGGGAGAGGCGGAGCTCGGCGGAATCCATCGCCCGATAATGGGGCGAAACCCGGATTAGGCCAGTTCGAGAATCGCCTCGACCTCGACGGCCGCGCCACCCGGCAGCGCCGCGACGCCCACCGCGCTGCGCGCGTGCCGCCCGGCCTCGCCGAAGACGGCTACGGCGCAGTCCGAGGCGCCATTGATGACCGTCGGCTGATCGCCGAAATCCGGCGTGGAATTCACATAGCCCGTGAGGCGGAGCACGCGCTTGATGCGGTCCAGGTCACCGCCCGCCGCCACCTTCGCGTGGGCCAGCACCGAGAGGAAACATTGCTGCGCCGCGGCCTTTGCCTCCTCGACGGAGACGCCCGCGCCGACATGGCCGGCCGGATGGATCTTGCCATCCTTCCGCGGCACCTGGCCCGAGACGTAGATGATCTTCCCCGAGACGGTGAAGGGCACGTAGTTGGCGATGGGCGCGCCGGCCTCGGGCAGGGTCAGGCCCAGCTCGGCCAGGCGCGTTTCGATCTTCGACATCAGGCAACAACCCTCAGATTGCGTTTCGGACGTTCCGCCACCGTCGGCAGGTCGAGCGGCAGCAGCGGCGATTGCTCCGCCGCGCGGGAGAGGCTGCCCGGCGCCACATCCTCGGCCTCGGGCTGCGGCAGCGCACCGCCCAGATAATCCATGGCGAGCCGCCGGAAGGCCCAGTCCAGCACCGAGGTCGCGCGGGGAATGTCCGGGTCGCCCTCGACCGCGCCGGCCGGGCCGAAGCGCGTATAGGCGAAGGCGTCCACGTAATCCGCGAGCGGCACGCCCCGCGCGAGGCCGGCCGAGACCGCCTGGGCGAAGGCATCCATCAGGCTGCGATAGGCGGCACCCTCCTTGGAGAGGCTGAAGGCGATCTCACGAAGCACGCCATCCTCCTCGGCGGTCCGCAGCGCCACGCGATGCCCGCCGACGGTGACATGCAGCGTCTGGCCCGACTGCCGGCGCAGCGTGGGCCTGGGGGCGGGGGCGGGGCGCGGCGCGGCAGGCAGCGCCACCGGCCCGGGCGGGGCCGCGTGCAGGAAGGGCGCGACAGCCGCCTGCATCGCCCGGCGCGAGGCCTGGCTGACCGGGCCCAGCAGCGCCGCCACGCGCGATTGCGGCGCGCGCATCGCAGCCCGCGTCGGCACATCCACCACACCGGTCGGCGTTTCCACGGCGCGGGTCGCACCCGGCGCGGGCGCGATGCCGGCGGTCTCGGCCCCCAGCAGCGCCTCGGCCGCGTCGGCCGGGGCCAGGGCCACCAGCGCCTGGTGGCGCAATCCGGGCGAGGCCATGGCGGCATCCAGCGCAGCGCGGGCCGCGGCGGCGAGGCCGGGCACCGGCGTCTGCATCGGCGGCTCGGGCCAGATCAGTGCGATCGGCTCACGCGCGCCCAGGCGCTCGGCCATCCGGCCGCTCTGCGCCTCGGCGGCACCGCGTGTGAGCGCCGCGATCCCGGCCGCCACCTCGCGCGCCTCGGCGCTGTCATAGGGCAGGCCAAGCCCGGCCAGCAGGCCCGCGAGGTCGGCGAAGCCCAGGCGCAGCTTGACGGCCTTGCCGCCCGTCACGGCGTCCAGGAAGACCACAGCCAGCGCACAGGCCTCGGCATAGCCTTCGAGGTCGAGTCCGCCCTCGGGTTCCAGGAAGGCGGGCAGGTTCAGCACGAAGCGAGGCTCGGCCTTGGCGTCGCCGCGCCAGCATTCGGCGCCGGGCGCGCCGCGGCGCGTCAGCAGCAGGGCGCGCCAGCCCTCGGCCAGATGCGGCGCCTCGGCCGCTGTGATCAGCCCGGCCTTCTCACCGGATTTCAGCGCCCGCGCGATCCAGGCCTCGGCAATCCGGGGCAGGGCGATGGGGCGCTCCCCCGGGACCAGCGAGGCGAGCGCGGCCGCGGCGTCATCCTCCCAGGAATCCGGCAGGGCGACGGCGCGGGGCGGCGCGTCGGGGTCCGCGCCGATGCGGGTGCGCCTCAGCGCGACCCCTTCCCACAAGCTTCCAGCGATGCGTGCCATGCCCTGAGCCTAACCCGCGCCCCCTCCGCCGGGAAGCCGCATGATGTGGCCAGAACGGGAACGGCCCACAACATCTTGTGGAAAACTCCCATGCCCCTGCACGCCGCCGGATGCTTTGCCGCGCCGCGAAATTGTGGGAAGATGCGGCATGTCCACGATCGATCTCTTCCTCACCCGCATGACCAGCCGCAAGGTCGGCCGGGATGAGGCCGGCAACACCTATTACGAGTCGCGCCGGCCGGACCCGGTCTATGGCCGCACCCGTCGCACGGTGGCGCTGGCCAAGGGCCTGGACTCGTCGGTCGTGCCCCCCGAATGGCACGCTTGGCTGCACCACACCACGGATGCGCCTCTGCCCGAGGCCAAGTATCCCTGGCAGAAGCCGCACCAGCCGAACCTCACCGGCACGCCCCAGGCCTGGCGCCCCAAGGGCCACGACTATGCCGGCGGGCAGCGCCGCGTGACCGGGGGCGATTATGAGGCCTGGACGCCGGGCGGCTGACAGTCCATCTGTCCGTCCATGGAAAAGTTGAACGCATGAAGGGCCGCAGCCTCGCCGAGGTGTTGACGGGCGCCGTGGTCCTGGTCTGCGCCGGGGTCTTCCTGGCCTATGCCATCCTGCATGGCGGCCGCACCCCCCAGACCGACGGCATCGCGCTGACCGCCGAGTTCGACCGCGTGGACGGGCTGAACCAGGGCGCCGATGTGAAGATCGGCGGCGTGAAGGTCGGCTCGGTCAGCGATCTGCGGATCGACCCGCGCACCTTCCAGGCGGTGGTCACGCTGCGCGTCCGCCGTGACCTGGGCCTGCCGGCCGATTCCTCGGCTGAGATCACCTCCGAGGGGCTGCTCGGCGGCCGCTATGTCTCCATCGTGCCCGGCGGTGCGGACCGCGTGCTGGCCGATGGCGGCCGCATCACCGAGACCCAGGGCTCGGTGAGCCTCGAGAGCCTGCTCGGCCGCTTCATCTTTTCGGTGACGCAGATGAATTCAGGGGGCGGTGCCGCCGCCGCCGAGGCGACGCCGGCCCCGCCGCGATGAGCGCGCCGCCCGCCCTCTGGCCGGGCAGCGACGGCCAGCCCATCTCCTGCCGCGAGAAGGTGAAGGTACTGCTGGAGAACCACGCCGAAGCCACACAGGTGCTGCGCGACGCCTTCGAGGATGCCGTGCTGATGGGCGTGGACGAGGCCGCCATGCGGGGCATCCTCGCCGAGATCATCGCCACCCTCCCGAGCCCGCGCCGCAAATGAAGGCGCTGCCCCCCATCCTGCTGGTGCTGCTCCTCGCCGCGCCCCTTCCGCTTGCCGCCCAGGAATGGGTGCCGCGCCGCGTGGGCGAGATCCAGGCGCTCGACAAGGTGAACGCGCGCGTCGCCACGCTGCGCGCGACGGTGGGCGAGCCCACGCGCTTCGGCACGCTCACCATCACGCTGCGTGCCTGCCATGCCCGACCACCCGACGAGGTGCCCGATGCCGCGGCCTTTCTCGACGTCACGGACGCGCAGCGCGGCGGTGGAGATCAGCAGGTCTTTCGCGGCTGGCTCTTCGCCGATGCGCCAGCGGTGAACATGTTCGAGCACCCGGTCTACGACCTGCGGATCCTCAGCTGCCGCTGACGCCCGCGTCACGCTCCAGCAAGCGCGCTTCCAGCCCGCGGATGCGGCGCAGCAGCGGTGCCTGCGCGCCCTCCACCAGGTCGTTCACATAGTCGAGCGACAGGGCCGGCGAGAGGGCAGGGGCGGGCGGCACGGTGCCCGCCAGCGCGGCCTCCAACGCCGCGATGCGCTCCGTCAGCTCGGTCCGCAACCCCTCCAGCGCCGCGCCGAGCGCCATGATCTCGCCCGCGAGCGCCGATTGTTCCGCGGCCGCGGCGGCTTCGCGCGGGGCGGCGATGGCCGCGCGCAGAATCTCGGTGCGCAGGCGGAGCTGGGCGGCCAGCGCCTGCTCGGCCGGCACGGGCCCCGGCGCGTCCATCTGGATGGTGGCCGGTCGCTGCCGCGCCTCCTCGGAACCGAGAAAGGCCTGGACCAGCCCAACCCGCGCCTCGGGCTGGCCGGCAATGAGCCCCAGGTGATGGGCATAACCCGCCTCATCCGGCCAGCGGCCCAGCGCCGCGAGGTAGAGGTTCACGAGGAAATCCTCGTCCGCGCCATGCAGCAATGCGCCCAGCGTGATCATGCCGGTTCTTCACCCGCCGTGAGGACGCCGAGGCGGGCGTAGAGCGCGCGCAGCCGCTCCGCATAGCGCTCCGGGCTGAAATGAGCGGCCCGCTTCGGGCCCGCCGCCTCCAGCCCCCGCCGCAGATCGTCATTGCTGTCCAGCGCCTTCAGCGCCTCGGCCAGGGCCCTTGTATCGGTCGGCGTCACGGTCAGCGCCGCATCGCCCACCACCTCGGGCATGCAGGAGGTGTTGGAGGTCAGCACGGCGGTGCCCGCCTGCATCGCCTCCACCGCCGGCAGTCCGAAGCCTTCATAGAGCGAAGCGAAGCAGAGGGCGCGGGCGTGGCGCACCAGGATCTCCACGTCGAGCTGCGGCACATAGCCGACGTAGCGGATGCGCCCATCGGCCGAGCGCGTTCCGCCCGCCTCGGTCAGCAGCCGCAGCTCCTGCTTGCCGTGATGCGCCATGCCGCCCACGATGATGAAGGGCAGCTGCGAGCCGGAGGCGATGTAGGCGTCCAGCATTCGAGCCAGGTTCTTCCGCGGCTCGATGCGCGAGAGGAACAGGAAATAGCCGCGCGGCTCCAGCTGGTGGGCGCGCCGCAGCCGTGCCACCGACATCTCCTCCGCCATCGCGAACATGGGCGGGAACACGGCCTGGTAGGTGTTGGTCACGCGCTCCTCCGGAACGCCGATCTGCTCGATCAGGTCCCGCCTCGCATGCTCCGAGACGGTGACGATGTGCTCAGCCTGCTGGGCGAGGCGGCGCACGGTGTTGAGCCAGTTCGCCTTGAAATCCAGCGTGGCCCAGGGCAGGCGCAGCGGGATCAGGTCATGCACCGTGTAGATGTTGCGCGTCCCGGCCAGGCGGATGGGGTGGATATGCGTCCAGTGCATCAGCTCCGGCGGGCGCGGGGCGCGCACGGCCATCAGGTTCCGGCGGACGGCGAAATGCAGCTGCGCACGTCCGAAGGCGTCGTCCGCGTTCCACAGCTCGTCCACATCGGGCAGGTTCGCCGTGGCGAAGGTCTCGTAGGTGATGGCGGATGTCGCCGCCGTGTCCACCATGCGCGAAAGCGGGATGAGTTGCGCCATGGGTCCGCGCGGATCGCGCAGCAAGCCGATGAAACGCTGGTGCAGGGGCCGGCCGGGCAGGACGCGGGCATCGAAGAAGCGCACCTCGCGCTCCGCCGGGTCGGCGATGGCGGGAAGCGGCCGGCCGTAGAGCATGCCGAGCGAAACGCCGAGGCGCCGCAGCGTCGCCGCATGGCCGCGCGCATAGGTCGTGATGCCGGTCCCGTGCGAGAGGGTCAGGGGAAAGCCATCCGTCCAGACCCGGGGTGCAAGCGAAGACATGACCGCAACTTGCCTTTCGGGCGACAAGGCGACAAGGGTGCCATGAAATCACCGGGATTCCGTTTCATATGCCCGCCGAGTTCCTGAAAGGTCAGCCATGAGCGTCCCCGACATCGTTCCCGTCATCCTCTCCGGCGGCACGGGCAGCCGCCTCTGGCCTCTCTCGCGCGAATCCAATCCCAAGCAGTTCTGGCCGCTCCTCTCCGAGCGGAGCATGGTGCAGGAGACGGCCCGCCGCGCGACCGGATCCGGCTTCGCGCCGCCCGTGGTGGTGGTGGGTGAGGCGCATCGCTTCCTGGTGGCGGAGCAGCTGCGCGATGGCGGCGTCGCGGACCCGCAGATCGTCCTGGAGCCAGAGGGGCGCAACAGCGCGCCCGCCATCGCCGTCGCCGCCCTTCTGGTGGCGGAGGCTCAGCCCGATGCCGTGCTCTGGATCATGGCTGCCGATGCGGCGATCAGCGACGTCGCGGCGCTGCATGCCGCGCTGGACCGCGCGGCGGCGGCGGCGCGCACCGGCCGCATCGTGACATTCGGCATGCGCCCGACCGAGGCGCATACCGGCTTCGGCTATATCGAGCTTGGCGAGGCGCTGGCCGATGTGCCCGGCGTACAGGCCGTGCAGAGCTTCACCGAAAAGCCCGACCGCGCGACGGCCGAGCGGCTGGTGGGCGGTGGCCGGCATGTCTGGAACAGCGGCATGTTCGTGGCCACCGCGGGCACCCTCATCGCGGAACTGCGCGAGCATGCGCCCGCCGTGCTGGCCGCGGCCCGGGCCGCGCTGGACGGCGCCGTGCGCGACCTCGACTTCATCCGCCTGGGCGCGGATGCCTTCCGCGAGGCTCCGGCCATCTCGATCGACTATGCGGTGATGGAGCGCACGCGCCATGCGGCCGTGGTGCCGGCCGATCTCGGCTGGAGCGATGTCGGCAGCTGGGATGCGCTGTGGGAGGTGACGCCGAAGGATGCCGCGGGCAACGCCGCCAAGGGCCCTGTGGAGCTGCTGGACGCCGAGGGCTGCTATGTCCGCTCGGAGGGCATCCTGACGGCTGTCCTCGGCCTGAAGGACGTGGTGGTGGTCACGACCGACGACGCGGTGCTGGCCATGCCGCGCTCCCGCGCGCAGGATGTGAAGAAGATGGTCGAGCGGCTGAAGGCGCGCGGCCTGAAGCAGGCCAGCGAGCATCGCCGCATGTACCGCCCCTGGGGCCATTACGAGGGCCTGATCATGGGCGACCGCTTCCAGGTGAAGCAGATCGTCGTCCGCCCGGGCGGCCGGCTCTCCCTGCAGAAGCATCATCACCGCGCCGAGCACTGGGTGGTGGTGAAGGGCACTGCGCGCGTGCATCGGGACGCGGAAAGCCTGCTGCTCTCCGAGAACCAGTCGGTCTATCTGCCGCTCGGCTGCGTCCATCGCCTGGAGAATCCGGGCATGATCCCGCTCGCGCTCATCGAGGTGCAGGTGGGCTCCTATCTCGGCGAGGATGACATCGTCCGCATCGAGGACAATTACGGGCGAAGCTGAGCCGGCGCGCCCGCATGTCCACGCCCCGCTTCGTGGTCGACCTCACCGACCTCCTGGATTTCCTGGAGCAGTTCCGCACGCCCATGGGCGTGGCGCGCGTGCAGATGGCATTGCTGGAGGCGGCCCTCGCGCTGGATGAGGAGCCGCTTTTCGAGTTGACCGCCTTCTCGGTGGCGCAAGGGCGCTTCGTGCAGTTCCCGGCGGCGCTGCTGTTGGCGCTGATCCAGGGCGGACGACAGGGCGGGCGCCTGGACGAGCCTGCGTGGCTCGCCCTGCAGGAGGCGCGTGCGGGTGCCTGCCGTGCCGGCGCGCCCTTCGTGTTCCACCCCGGCGACCGGCTGCTTGCCCTCGGCCTCACCGGCCGCAACCCGGCACAGCTCCGCCGCCTGCGCGAGGTGCGGCAGGCCCATCGCGTCCTGGTCTGCGTTCTGTTCTACGACGCGATTCCGCTGGCCACGCCCGAGCATTGCGAGCGGAGCCTGACGCGCAGCTTCGCCGAGCATTTCCTCGGCCTCTGCCTGCAGATGGACCGCGCTGTCGCGATCAGCGCCTGCGCCGCGCGGGATTTTCGCCTCTGGCAGCGGCGCATGCTGCCGCATCTCGACATCCCGGTCGGCGTCATGCCGCTCGATGCCCGCTTCCCGGCGATGACCGCTGCGGCGCCGCCCGAATGGCCCGAGCGCCTCGCTGACGGGCGGCCCTTTGTCCTCTGCGTGGCCACGATCGAATCCCGAAAGAACCATGCGCTGTTGCTGCAGGCCTGGCTCACACTGCTGCGCCGCCATGGCGATGCGGTGATCCCCGACCTCGTGCTGGTCGGCCGCCCCGGCTTCCAGGCGGAGCCCGTGCTGCACCTGTTGCAGGCGGCGCCGGAGCTCCGGCGGCGGGTGATCCACCTCCAGGATGTGGGCGACGCCTTGCTCGCCCAGCTCTACCAGCGCTGCCTCTTCACCGTCTTCAACAGCTTCTACGAGGGCTGGGGCCTGCCCGTCACCGAGGCCCTGGCCCACGGCAAGATTCCGCTGACGCCCGACCACACCAGCCTGCGCGAGGCGGGCGGCGCCGCTGCCCAGTATTTCTCGCCGCAGAGCGAACCGGAGCTGGCCGATCTCGCCTGGAGCCTGATCCGCGATCCGGCGCATCGCCAGCACCTGGAGTCCAGGATCCCCGAGCGCGTGCGCATCCGCTCCTGGCGCGAGGTGGCGGAGGGGCTGATCGCCACCCTCTCGGCCGAGGCGCCCGCCCTGCCGGACCCGGTCCGGCGTCTCTATTTCCCACTCGGCGAGCGAATCGTCTTCGAAGAGCCCGCCGTGCCCGACCTGCCGGCCCTGATGACGCCCTTCAGCCTGCTGCACCAGCTCCTCTGCGAGGGCGAGGGCTGGGCCGAGCAGGAGCGCTGGGCCATCGGCGCCGGCAGCGGCCCCGTGCTGCTTCGCCTTCCGCTCGGCGCGCCGGCGCCGGAAGGCCTCGTCCTCACGCTCGAGATCGCGGCGTCGGTCACTGTTCCCGCACAGTTCCGCCTGCGCGTCCGACGGCCGGAGGAGGCGCCCGGCCCTTGGCTCATGGAGGAGATTCCGACCGGCCAGTTGCAACTGGTCCGGCTCGAGATCCCGGCCTGCCAGGCGGGCGACCTCGTCATCGAGTTCGATACCGGCGCGCCCGTGCCGGAGGAGGGGCGCCGGCCACGGATCTTCTTCACCGGGCTGATGCTCTGCACTGCCACCGACCAGGCGGCACAGCTGCGCTATCTCTCCGCGCGCTCCGGCATCCGCAGCCCGCGCCCCGCCTGAGCCGTCTGGACCTCGCCGCGCGGCGGAGGGATCATCCCGCCTCACGCGACAGGGGAATGCGCATGAGCCGACACATCATCGAGGCGGTCCAGGCCTGGCAGCCGGAGCTGGCGGCGATCCGCCAGGACATCCACGCCCACCCCGAACTCGGCATGGAGGAGGTGCGGACCGCTGGCCTCGTCGCCCGCCACCTCCGCGAATGGGGCGTGGAGGTGACCGAGGGTGTCGGCCAGCTCGGCGTCGTCGGCACCATCCGTGGCACGCGTCCGGGCAACCGCACCATCGGCCTGCGCGCCGACATGGACGCGCTGCCCATCCCCGAGCAGACGGGCCTGCCCTACGCCTCGAAGAACCCCGGCGTCATGCATGCCTGCGGCCATGACGGGCACACCACCATGCTGCTGGGCGCGGCGCGCTGGCTCTCAGAGAATCGCGACTTTGCCGGCACCGTCCACCTGATCTTCCAGCCGGCCGAGGAAGGCCGCGGCGGTGCGCGCGCCATGCTGGCCGATGGCCTCTTCGAGCGCTTCCCCTGTGATGCGATCTACGGCCTGCACAATGCGCCGCGCCGCCCGGCCGGGCATTTCGCCATCCGTCCCGGCCCGACCATGGCGGCGGCGGACCGCTTCACCGTGATCTTCCGCGGCACCGGCGGGCATGGCGGCTACACCCCGCATCTCGCCACCGACATCACCATCGTGCAGGCGCATTTCGTGCTCGCCCTGCAGACCATCATCGGGCGCAACGTGGCGGCCAAGGATGCGGCGGTGCTGAGCGTCGGCGCGATCAGCGCGGGCAACCATATCGGCGCCAATGTGATGCCGGCCGAGCTCACCATCAGCGGCACGGCGCGCAGCTACACGCCGGCGGTGCGGGACCTGCTGGAGCGCCGGATCGGCGAACTCGCGCACGGCCTCGCCGCCGCCCATGGCTGCACGGCCGAGGTCGAGTATCGGCGCGGCGTGCCGGCGACCGTGAACCACCCCGAGCAGACCAAGGTGGCCTATGCCGCCGCCGCCGCCGTGGTGGGCGCGGCCGCGGTGGACCCGAACCCCGATCCCAGCACGGGAGCGGAGGATTTCGCGCTGATGCTGGAACAGCGGCCCGGCGCCTTCATGTCCATCGGCGGCGGCGCGCCGGACGGTTCATCGCCCGCGCTGCACACGCCGCTGTTCGACTTCAACGACGCGACGATTCCGCTCGGCGTCGCCTATTGGGCGAGCCTGGTCGCGCAGGAATTGGGCAATCCGGAGGGCTGAGCCCGCCCCGCGGCGCGAATTCCCTTCGCAACCGGCGCTGAACCTCCGCTAGCCTCGCCCCCGGCGATCCGGGAGCGGGCGATGGACGAGGCGCATCTGCGGGCGATGATCGAAGAGGTCCGGGCGGGCGTGATGACCCGCCGGGCCTTCGCGCGCCGCGTCGCTGGCTGGGGCCTGACGGCGCCCATGGCGACGCAGCTTCTCGCCCTCACCGGTGCGGCGCCGGCCGCGGCCCAGGCCCCCGCCTATCGCCCCACGCGGCGCGGCGGCGGCGGCGCGCTGAAGATCCTCTACTGGCAGGCGGCCACGCTGCTCAATCCGCATTTCGCCATCGGCACCACCAACTCGGATGCGAGCCGCGTCTTCTATGAGCCGCTCGCCGCCTGGGCGCGCGATGCGTCGCTGGTGCCCATCCTCGCGGCCGAGATCCCCTCGCTGGAAAATGGCGGCCTCAGCCCCGATGGCCGCTCGGTCACCTGGAAGCTCAAGCCGAATGCGCGCTGGCATGACGGCGCGCCCGTGACGGCGGATGACCTGATCTTCAACTGGGACTACGCGCGCAACCCGGCGGTGGCCGCCAGCACCTCCGGCAGCTATCGCGACGTGGCGATCACGAAGCTCGACGATCTCACCGTGCGGCTCGATTTCGCCCAGCCCACCGCCTTCTGGGCGGATGCCTTCGTCGGCAATGCCGGCATGATCATCCCGCGCCATCTCTTTGCCGCCTTCAACGGCCCCAATGCGCGCGACGCGCCCACGAATTTCCGCCCCGTCGGCACCGGGCCCTATCGCTTCGTCAGCTTCACGCCGGGTGACATGCTGCGGGCCGAGCTGAACCCGCTCTACCACCAGGACAACCAGCCGCATTTCGACACGCTCGAGATCAAGGGCGGCGGCGACGCCGTCTCCGCCGCGCGCGCCGTGCTGCAGACCGGCGATTACGACTATGCCTGGAACGTCCTGGTGGAGGACGACATCCTGACGAGGCTGGAAGCCGTGGGGCGTGGCCGCGTGGAGGTGACGCCTGGCGGCTCCACCGAGTTCATCCAGCTCAACGTCACCGACCCCAATCGCGAGGTGGATGGCGAGCGTTCGAGCCTCGCCACCACGCACCCCGCCTTCTCCGACCCCGCGGTGCGCCAGGCCATGGCCATGCTGGTGGATCGCGCCGCGATCGAGCGCTTCATCTTCGGCCGCGCCGGCAGCGCCACGGTGAACATCCTCAACAATTCGCGCTTCACCTCGCCCAATGCCGGCCTGCCCTTCAGCATCCAGCGCGCGAATGAGGTGCTGGACGCCGCCGGCTGGGCGCGCGGGCGGGACGGCATCCGCGCCAAGGGCGGCACACGGCTGAAATTCCTGTTCCAGACCTCGGTGAACGCGCCGCGCCAGCGCAGCCAGGCGGTGATCAAGCAGGCGGCGCAGCGCGCGGGGATCGAGCTGGACCTGAAGGGCGTCACCGCCTCGGTCTTCTTCTCGGCCGATGTCGCGAACCCCGACACCTTCTCGAAGTTCTATGCGGACATGCAGATGTACGCGAACGGCCCCTCGGGCGATCCGCAGCGCTACATGAGCCAATTCGCCTCCTGGGAGGCGGCGACGCGTGCCAATGCCTGGCAGGGCCGCAACATCATGCGCTGGCGCAATGCCGAGTATGACGCCGCCTTGCGGGCCGCCGATGTCGAGCTGGACCCGGTGAAGCGCGTCGCCCTCTTCATCCGGATGAATGATCTGGTGGTGGGCAGCCACCACCTCATTCCGCTCCTGGCACGGCCTGGGCTGAGCGCCGCGCTGAACAATCTCCGCACCCATCGGAGCGGCTGGGACGGCACCCTGGCCTTCCTGAGTGGGTGGTGGCGGGAGGCGTGAGGCGGGACTCGCATTGGCGCGCAACCCTGCTATGTGTCCTGGTAATAGTTAATCCAGAACTGAGCGTCGTTTCGATGCGCTGGGAGAATGGGAATGGGTGAAGACGATCTGCGCCAGATGATCGGGCGCGTGAAGAATGGCAGCCTCTCGCGCCGCGGCTTCATGCGCCGCATGGCGGCGGTGGGCCTGACGGCGCCGATGGCGACGCAGCTGCTCGCCATTGCCGGCGCCGGTTCCGCCCAGGCCCAGGGCAGCGTGCCGGCCTATCGCCCGACCCGGCGCGGCGGCGGCGGCCAGCTCAAGGTGCTCTACTGGCAGGCCTCGACGCTGCTGAACCCGCATTTCGCCGTCGGCACCACCAACCAGGATGCGAGCCGCGTCTTCTACGAACCGCTGGCCGGCTGGGCGGCCGATGGCACGCTGCACCCCGTTCTGGCGGCCGAGATCCCCTCGATCGAGAATGGCGGGCTTTCCGCCGATGGCCGCTCGGTCACCTGGAAGCTGAAGCGCGGCGTGAAGTGGCATGACGGCCAGGATTTCTCGGCCGATGACGTGATCTTCAACTGGGAATATTCGCGCAACCCCGCCGTCGCCGCCGTCACCTCCGGCAGCTATCGTGACGTGAACGCGGTGAAGGTGGATGACCACACCGTCCGCGTCGAATTCGCCCAGCCCACGCCCTTCTGGGCGGATGCCTTCGTGGCCGCCACCGGCCAGCTCATCCCGAAGCACCTGTTCCAGGCCTTCAACGGCGCCAATTCGCGCGACGCGCCCACCAATCTGCGCCCCGTCGGCACCGGCGCCTATCGCTTCGTCAGCTTCCTGCCGGGCGATACGCTGCGCGCCGAGCTGAACCCCAACTACCACATGAACAACCGCCCCTTCTTCGACACGCTGGAGGTGAAGGGCGGCGGCGATGCGGTCTCGGCCGCGCGCGCCGTGCTGCAGACGGGCGATTTCGACTATGCCTGGAACCTGCAGGTCGAGGATGAGCTGCTGAAGCGCCTCGAGGCCGCGAATCGCGGCCGCGTGAACATCGTGGAGAGCGGCGGCATCGAGTTCGTGCAGCTCAACTGCACCGACCCGAACCGCGAGATCGACGGCGAGCGCTCGCATATCAGCACGCAGCATCCGGCCTTCAGCGACCCCGCGGTGCGCCAGGCCATGGCGCTGCTGATCGACCGCAACGCGCTGGAGCAGTTCATCTACGGCCGCGGCGGCCCGGCCACCGCCAACTTCCTCAACAACCCGCCGCGCTTCACCTCGCGCAACATGCGCTGGGAGTTCAACATCGCCCGCGCGAACGAGATCCTGGACGCCGCCGGATGGGTCCGCGGGCGGGACGGCATCCGCGCCAAGAACAATGTGCGCCTGCGCTTCATCTACCAGACCTCGGTCAATGCGCCGCGCCAGCGCACCCAGGCGGTGTACAAGCAGGCGGCGCAGCGCGCGGGCATCGACCTCGAGCTGAAGTCGGTCACTGCCTCGGTGTTCTTCTCGTCGGATGTCGCGAACCCCGACACCTTCACGAAGTTCTACGCCGACATGCAGATGTACACGACCACGATGCCGCAGGCGGATCCGCAGCGCTTCATGAACCAGTATGTCTCCTGGGAGCTGTCGACCCGTGCCAATTCCTGGCAGGGCCGCAACATCGTGCGGTGGAGGAACGACGAGTACGACGCCGCCTTCCGCGCCGCCGAGAGCGAGATCGATCCGGTCAAGCGCGCGGCCCTCTTCATCCGCATGAACGACCTCATCGTGGGCAGCAACCACATCATCCCGCTGGTGAAGCGGCCCACCGTCAGCGGCAGCGTGAACAACCTGCGCCACGTGCTGAGCGGCTGGGATGGCACCTTCTGGGCGCTGCAGGACTGGTGGCGCGAGACCTGATCGCCCCGTGGCCCAGTATCTTCTCCGCCGCCTGCTGATCGCGATCCCGAGCCTGCTCGGGATCAGCGTGATCCTCTTCACCGTGCTGGCGCTGGCACCGGGTGACCCCTTCGAGGAATTGGCCACCAACCCGGCCATCCCGCCCGAGGTGCGGCTCGCCCTGCGCGCCAGCCTCGGCATCGATGACCCGGTGCATATCCGCTATTTCCGCTGGCTGACCTCCATGCTGCAGGGCGAATGGGGCTTCTCCTTCGTCAGCCGCGTGGATGTGGACCAGCTGATCTTGCAGCGCCTGCCGGTGACGCTCATCGTCATCGGTTCCTCGCAGATCCTCGCACTCGCCATCGCGCTGCCGGTCGGCATCATGGCGGCGACGCGGCCCTATTCGATCTTCGACCAGGTGGCCAATACGCTCGCCTTTGTCGGCTTCTCGCTGCCCACCTTCTTCACCGGGCTGCTGCTCATCATGCTGTTTTCCATCCACCTGGACTGGCTGCCCTTCGTCTATCGCGCGCAGATCGACGCCACGGGTTGGCAATGGTGGTGGGAGCACATCAAGCAATCCATCATGCCCATCACCGTGCTGGGCCTGTTCCAGGGGGCGGCCTGGACGCGCTTCGTCCGCTCCGCCGTGCTTGACGTGGTGCGCCTGGACTACGTGACGACGGCGCGCGCCAAGGGCATCCCGGAGCGGCGCGTCATCAACCGCCATGTGGTGCGCAATGCGCTGATCCCGGTGGTGACGCTGGTGGCGCTCCAGATGCCGGCCGTCTTCGGCGGCGCCATCGTGACGGAGCAGATCTTCCGCGTGCCCGGCATCGGCTCGCTGCTCATCTCGGCGGTGCTGGCCAATGACACGCCGGTGATCATGGCGGTGACCTTCGTCTTCGCCTGCCTCGTCATCTTCTTCAACCTGCTCGCGGACGTGATCTATGGCTGGCTCGACCCCCGCATCAGCTACAGCTAGCGCGGCTCCTGCCAGGCGCGCGCCGGTGACGCCGGCGGGCGAGGCCTGGCGCCGCTTCCGCAAGCACAAGCTCGCGGTGGGCAGCGCCGTGGTGCTGGGCCTGATGATCCTGGCCGTGCTCTTCGGCCCGCTCTTTTGGACCGTGCCGATCGACGAGATCGATTTCACCGCCCGCTTGCAGGGGCCTTCGCTCGCGCATCCCTTCGGCACGGATGATTTGGGGCAGGATCTGCTCGCGCGCGTGCTCTATGGTGGCCGCATCTCGCTGGCCGTGGGCTTCGCCGCCATGGGGGTCGCCGTCACCGTCGGCGTGCTGGTCGGCGCCATCGCCGGCATGTCCAAGGGGCCGGTGGATGTGGCGCTGATGTGGGTGACGGACCTGTTTCTCTCCCTGCCGCAGCTGCCGCTGCTGCTGCTCATCATCTACCTCTTCCGCGACGCGCTGGCCGATCTGGTGGGGCAGGAGCTCGGCGTCTTCATCATGATCGTGGCCGTGATCGGCCTGTTCAACTGGATGCAGGTGGCCCGCCTCGTGCGCGCGCAATTCTTCTCCCTGCGGGAGAAGGAATTCGTCGAGGCGGCCCGGGCGCTCGGCGCCTCCCGCGTGCGGATCGTGGTGCAGCACATCCTGCCCAATGCGCTGGGCCCCGTGATCGTCGCCGCCTCGATCGACGTGGCGGGCGCGATCCTGGCGGAATCCACGCTCTCCTTCCTCGGCCTTGGCTTCCCGCCCGATACGCCGACCTGGGGGCGCCTGCTCTTCGACGCGAAGGACAATCTGGACTTCGCCCCGCATTGGGCGATCTTCCCCGGCCTCGCCATCTTCCTGACGGTGCTGACCATCAACTTCGTGGGGGATGGCCTGCGCGACGCGCTCGACCCGAGGCGCGTGCAGTGAGCGCCTCTTCCCCCCTGCTCGACATCTCGGGCCTCAAGGTTCACTTCAAGACGGATGACGGCATGGTCCGCGCCGTGGATGGCGTGGACATCGCGGTCAACCGTGGTGAGACGGTTTCGATCGTCGGCGAATCCGGTTGCGGCAAGACCGTCACCGCGATGACGGTGCTGAAGCTCATCGCCATGCCGCCCGGCCGCATCATGGCCGGCAAGATCCTCTTCGAGGGGCGGGACCTCGTCCCCATGGCGCCGGATGAGATGCGCGCCATCCGCTCCAAGCAGATCGGCATCGTCTTCCAGGAGCCGATGACCTCGCTGAATCCGGTCTACACGGTCGGCCAGCAGATCGCCGAGACGGTGCGCCACCATGAGGGCCTCTCCAAGCGCGCCGCCTTCGACCGCGCGGCGGAGATGCTGTCGCTGGTGCAGATCCCGAACCCGCAGAAGCGCGTGCATGATTATCCGCACCAGTTCTCCGGCGGCATGCGCCAGCGCGTGATGATCGCCATGGCGCTCTCCTGCAACCCGAAGCTGCTCATCGCCGACGAGCCCACCACGGCGCTCGACGTCACCATCCAGGCGCAGATCCTGGAGCTGATGGAGGAGATGAAGCAGCGCCTCGGCATGTCCATCCTGCTCATCACGCATGCGATGGGCGTGGTGGCCGAGACCTCGCAGCGCGTCATCGTCATGTATGCGGGCAAGGTGGTGGAGGATGCGACGGTGGAGAACCTCTTCGCCAATCCGCGCCACCCCTACACCCAGGGGCTGATCCGCTCGATCCCGCGCATCGACCTCGCCGCCACGACGCACACCAGGCTGGAAGCGATCCCCGGCACGGTGCCGAGCCTGCTCAACCCGCCCGCCGGCTGCCGCTTCGCCGCCCGCTGCCGCTTCGCGACCGAGGCCTGCACAGAGGCCGAACCGCCGCTGCGTGAAGTGGCGCCCGGGCACAAGGTGGCCTGCATCCTATGACCCAGCCTCTGCTCAGCGTGAAGAAACTGGTGAAGCGCTTCCCCGTGAAGGGCGGGCTGCTGCGCCGCACGGTGGATCACGTGCATGCCGTCAGTGGTGTGAGTTTCGACCTCCAGGCCGGCGAGACGCTGGGCCTGGTGGGCGAATCCGGCTGCGGCAAGTCCACCACCGGCCGCCTCATCCTCCGCCTCATCGAGCCCACCTCCGGCGAGGTGAAGTTCGAGGGGCGCGACGTCACGGCGCTGGATCACGAAAAGCTCGGCGACCTGCGCCGGGACATGCAGATCATCTTCCAGGACCCCTTCGCCTCGCTCAATCCGCGCATGACGGTGGGCAGCATCATCGCCGAGGCGCTGATCATCCATAAGTTGGCCAGGACCGCGCGCGAGCGTGAGGACCGCGTGGTGGAGCTGCTGGAGACGGTGGGCCTCAACGCCGACCATATGCGCCGCTTCCCGCATGAATTCTCGGGCGGGCAGCGCCAGCGCATCGGCATCGCGCGCGCGCTGGCGGTCAAGCCCAAGCTCGTCATCTGCGATGAGCCGGTGAGCGCGCTCGACGTCTCCATCCAGGCGCAGGTGGTGAACCTGCTGGAAGACCTGCAGGAGAAGTTCGGCCTCACCTTCCTCTTCATCGCCCACGATCTCTCGGTGGTGGAGCACATCAGCGACCGTGTCGCGGTGATGTATCTCGGCCGCATCGTCGAGATCGCGAGCGCGCGCGACCTCTACACCAACCCGCTGCACCCCTACACGGAAGCCCTGCTTTCCGCCGTGCCGATTCCGGACCCGACGGTGAAGCGGAGCCGCATCATGCTGAAGGGCGATGTGCCGAGCCCGCTGCGCCCGCCCTCGGGCTGCCATTTCCACACGCGCTGCCCCATCGCCAATGCCGGCCAATGCCGCAGCGAAGCGCCGGAGCTGCGCGAGGTGACGCCAGGCCACTGGGTCTCCTGCCACTTGCGCGGCTGACGCCACGGCCCGACATGAGGGGCAGCACAGGAGCCCCTCGCATGACCGACGCCCCCGAATACACCCCGCCCAAGGTCTGGACCTGGGTGAAGGCCAGTGGCGGCCGCTTCGCCAACATCAACCGCCCCATCGCGGGCCCGACGCATGAGAAGGAGCTGCCGGTCGGCAAGCATCCGCTCCAGCTCTATTCGCTCGGCACGCCCAATGGCGTGAAGGTGACGGTGATGCTGGAGGAGCTGCTGGCCCGCGGCCACAAAGGCGCCGAATACGACGCCTGGCTGATCCGCATCGGCGAGGGCGAGCAGTTCGGCTCCGGCTTCGTGGCCGTGAACCCCAATTCCAAGATCCCCGCGCTGCTGGATCGCAGCGGCCCCAAGCCCATCCGCGTCTTCGAATCAGGCGCCATCCTGATGCATCTCGCGGAGAAATTCGGCGAATTCCTGCCGACGGAGACGGCGGCGCGCGCCGAAACCCTCTCCTGGCTCTTCTGGCAGATGGGCAGCGCGCCCTATCTCGGCGGCGGCTTCGGCCATTTCTACGCCTATGCGCCGACCAAGCAGGAATACCCGATCGACCGCTTCGCCATGGAAGTGAAGCGCCAGCTCGACGTGCTGGACCGCCGCCTGGCCGAGAGCGAGTACCTGGCCGGCCCTGACTACACCATCGCCGACATCGCCGTCTGGCCCTGGTATGGCGGCCTGGTGAAGGGCTGGTCCTATGGCGCGGCCGAGTTCCTCTCGGTGCATGAGTACAAGAACGTGCTCCGCTGGGCCGATCAGATCCATGCCCGCCCCGCCGTGAAGCGCGGCCGCATGGTGAACCGCATGGTGGGCGAGCCCGAGGGCCAGCTGCGCGAGCGCCACGACGCCAGCGACTTCGAGACGAAGACGCAGGACAAGATCGAAGCCGCCGGCGGCTGACTTCCCAAACGGCGCGCAGCGCGGCAAACCAAGGGCTCACGACCAGCGAGTCCTGCCCTTGCCCGCGCTGCGCATCGCCACCTGGAACATCAACTCCGTCCGGCTCCGCCTGCCTTTGCTGGCGGATCTCGACGCCGCGCTGAAGCCCGACGTCCTCTGCCTGCAGGAGACGAAGTGCCCGGATGAGCTCTTCCCGCTGGAAGGCATCCGAGCACTCGGCTTCGAGCACGTCACCATGCGCGGCATGAAGGGCTATAACGGCGTCGCCGTGCTCTCGCGCATCCCCTTCACCGCGCGCGAGGGCGACCCGGACTGGTGCATGAAGGGCGATTGCCGCCATGTCGGCGTGACACTGGCGCTGCCCTCCGGCCCGCTCGACCTGCACAATTTCTACGTCCCCGCCGGCGGCGACATTCCGGACCGCGAGGCCAATCCGAAATTCGCCCACAAGCTCGACCTGATCGCGGAAGCAACCGCCTGGTTCGCGCAGCAGACGCCGCTGCGCCGCGCCGTGCTGGTGGGCGACCTCAACATCGCGCCGCTGGAGCATGACGTCTGGTCCCACAAGCAATTGCTCGACGTCGTCTCCCATACGCCGATCGAGGTGGAAGCCCTGCAGGGCTGGATGCGCGCGGGCGATTGGCATGACGCGCTGCGCCACTTCGTGCCGGCGGAGCAGAAGCTCTACACATGGTGGTCCTACCGCGCGAAGGATTGGGAGGCGGCGGATCGCGGTCGCCGGCTCGATCACGTCTGGGTCAGCCAGGATCTGCGCGGGAGCCTGGCCAGCCACCACATCCTCAAGCCCGCGCGCGGCTGGGAAAAGGCCAGCGACCACGTGCCCGTGATGGTGGAGATGAAGCTGTGAACGCCTGGGATTTCGTGACGCTGGACGTCTTCACCGACACGCGCTTCGGCGGCAATCAGCTCGCCGTCTTTCCCGATGCGCGCGGGCTGACGGATGCGCAGATGCAGTCGCTCGCCGCCGAGTTGAACCTGAGCGAGACCACCTTCGTCCTGCCGCCGGAGAACCCCGGCAACACCGCCCGCGTGCGCATCTTCAACCGCGTGGCCGAGATGCCCTTCGCCGGCCATCCCAATGTCGGCACCGGTTTCGTGCTGGCGGATCGCGCGACCGACGGATTGCTCCGCTTCGAGGAGATCGCTGGGCTCGTCGAGGTGACGGTGCAGCGCGATGCCGCCGGTGCCGTGATCGGCGCCGAGATCGGCGCGCCGCAGCCGCTCTCTCTCGGCCCCGAGATGCCGCCCGCGCTGGTGGCGGGCTGTGTCGGCCTGGCGGAGGCGGATGTGGTGACCAGCGCGCATCGCCCTGTCATGGCCTCGGTCGGCAATTCCTTCGTGGTGGCGGAAGTCACGCCAGAGGCGATGGGCCGCGCGAAGCCGGACCTCGCGCGCTTCGCCGCGGCGGCGCTGGAATTCCCGCATCTCGGCCCGCGCCGCCTGCCGCTCTACCTCTACGCGCATGCGGGGGAGGGGCGGCTGCGCACGCGCATGTTCTCGCCACTCTCCGGCACGGTCGAGGATGCGGCAACCGGCAGCGCCGCCACGCCGCTGGCGGCCTTGCTGCTCTCCCTCACCAGTGCGGAGTCGCTCAGCGTCGAGATCACGCAGGGCGTCGAGATGGGGCGCCCAAGCCTTCTCAGCGCCACCGCGTGTCGTGCGCCCGATGGCGTGCGCGCGCGCGTGGCGGGCCGCTGTGTCCCAGTCTTCGAGGGCCGCTTCCGGCTCTAACGCGCCGCGCTCCGGGCGAGCCCCAGCACCACCTGCCGCGCCACCGTCTCATCCGGCAGCCCGGTCGTCTTCGCCTGCCGCTCCGCGCGCAGCAGCGCGGCGCCCAGCGCCTCCAGCCGTGCCACGGACCAGCGCGAGAGCGCCCGCACCATCGCCGGCTTCGCCTTCCAGAAGACCGGCGGGCGCAGCGCGCCCACCGCTTCATCGGCCGAGGCGCCGCCTTCCATGGCGAGCCGCGCCATGTGCAGCCGCTGCGTGTGGCGCAGGGCGGCGCGGAGCACCTGCACCGGGTTGGCCCCCTCGCCGAAGGCCTTGGCGATGGCGCGGTCCGCCACCGCCACCTCGCCCAGCGAGGCCGCCATCAGCGCCTCGTCCAGGTCCAGCATGCTGCCCTCGCCCAGCAGCTCCATCGCATCCTCGACGGAGATCTTCTGACCGGGCTCGGCATGCAGCGCCAGCACCTCCAGAGCGCGGCGCATGGCCATGCGGTCTTCGCCCGCGCGTTCGGTCAGCCAATCCAGCGCCGCCGGTTCGGCTGCCGCACCCAGCTCACCCAGGATGCGCGTGATGGAGGCGGTCAGGTCCCGCCCGCGTTCGGCATAGCATTCGATCACCTGGCCGCGCGGATCGGCGGCCACCAGCGCCTTCAGCTTGGATTTGCCGGTGAGCCCCGCGCCCTCGATGATGACGAGGCCGGGGCCAGGCCCGGCCAGCGCCGCCTTCACCGCCTCGGCCCAGGCATCGCGCGGATCGCGGATGCGGATCGCCATGCGTCCGCCCATCAGTGGCACGGAAGCCGCTTCGCCGGCCAGCGAGCCCGGGTCGCGCGCCGCCTCGCGCGGCGGCTCCACGATGCAGATGGGGTCATTGCCCGCCACCGCACGCACCAGCGCCGCGGCGCGCTCATTCACCAGGCCCGCATCATCACCGATCAGCAGCACGACGCGGCATTCGGCCGGTGGCTCGGCCAGAAAGCCGGCAAGGCGTCGCGGATCGAGCTTCGCAACCACGGTCAGGTCGCTGCGGGGGACGACATCCGGCGCCGGAGCGCGGCGGCGACGCCCACCGTCACGCGCTGGCTGAGCTCGGCCACCAGGCGGCGCTCCATATCCTCCCGCGAGGCGTCCGAGGCGAAGAACTGCAGGTTGGGCAAGTTATAGGCGTCCACCGTGCGCGCCGAGCCACGATCCACGACTTCGCGCGGAACGGATTGGGTGGCCAGCACCCAGCTGGCTGTTGCGACGATGCGCACGCGCGTCGCCAGGCCGTCGGTCTGGTACCCCAGCACTTCGGTCGCGTAGATCAGCTGCACCTCGAGGTCGTAGCGGGCCTGCACGCCCGGGCGCCCGCCTTCGAGCTGGCGCTGCAGCGCGCGCCGCATCAGCTGCCCGTTGCGTTCGGGGATGAGGCCGACCCGTACCGAAGCCAGGGCCTCGGCGAGGCTTGGCTCATTGGCTCCGACCGCGGCGCCGGTGCCCCCCTCGCCATAGAGAGGCTGGAAGCCGCAAGCGCCTAGGGCAAGCAGCGGGGCGGCGAGCAGGGCGCGTCTAGATGACAAGGTTGACCACCCGGCCTTTCACATGGATGCGCTTCTTCACCGGCTTGCCGTCCAGCGCGCGGATCACGTTCGGCTCGGCCTCGGCGAGGGCGAAGACCTCCTCGTCGCTCGCATCCACCGAGACCTCGATCGTGCCGCGCAGCTTGCCCAGCACCTGAACGGCGAGGGTGGCGGTCTCGGCGCGCAACAGGGCGGGGTCGGCTTCCAGCCATGGCAGTTGCGCGACAAGGCCCCGGCCCGGATTGAGCAGCGCCCAGATCTCCTCGGCGAGATGCGGCATCATCGGAGCGCTGAGGCGCACCAGCGCCTCCATCGCTTCGCGCCGCGCGGCGAGCGGGGCGGTGGCGCTGTCGCCGATGGTGTTGGCGAGTTCGTGGATCTTGGCCACGGCCACGTTGAAGGTGAAGGCCTCCAGCGCCTCGGTCACGGCGGCGATGGCGCGGTGCGTCGCCTGGCGCAGCTTCTTGCCGACCGCCTCGTCCGGCTTGTCCGCCTCGACCATGCTCTGCGCGAGGCGCCAGATGCGGCCGATGAAACGGCTGGCGCCGGCCACGCCGGATTCCGACCACTCCATGTCGCGCTCGGGGGGGTTGTCGCTCAGGATGAACCAGCGCGCCGTATCCGCACCGTAGCGGTTGATGATGGCGCCCGGGTCCACCGTGTTCCGCTTCGACTTGGACATGCTCTCGATACGGCCGACGATCACCGGCTCATTCGTGCCCTTCACGACGGCGGTGCCGTCGCCGAGCTTTTCCACCTCTTCCGGGTAGAGCCAGCGCTGATCCACCGCCGAGCGATAGCTCTCATGCGTGACCATGCCCTGGGTGAAGAGGCCGGCGAAGGGCTCGTCCAGCTTCACATGGCCGGTCGCCTTCATCGCGCGGGTGAAGAAGCGGCTGTAGAGCAGGTGCAGGATCGCGTGCTCGATGCCGCCGATATACTGGTCCACCGGCAGCCAGGCATCCACCGCCGCCTTCGTCACCGGTTCGCCCGCGCGGGGTGAGCAGAAGCGCGCGAAATACCAGCTGCTGTCCACGAAGGTGTCGAAGGTGTCGGTCTCGCGCCGCGCGGGCTTGCCGCAGCAGGGGCAGTTCACGTGCTTCCAGGTGGGGTGGTGGTCCAGCGGGTTGCCGGGCCTGGAGAAATCCACATCCTCGGGCAGCACCACCGGCAGCTGATCGGCCGGCACAGGCACCACGCCGCAATCATCGCAATGGATGACGGGAATGGGGCAGCCCCAGTAGCGCTGGCGGGAGACCCCCCAGTCGCGCAGGCGCCAGTTCGTGACACCCTGGCCCGCGCCCATCTCCTCCAGCTTCGCGATCGCGGCGCGCTTGGCGGCTGGCACGTCGAGGCCATCCAGCCATTGCGAGTTCACGATCACGCCGTCATCGGTATAGGGCTTGGCGGCCACCGAGAAATCGGGCGCGGCGCCCCGCGGCTGCACCACGGGCAGGATGGGCAGGCCATACTTGCTGGCGAATTCGTGGTCGCGCTCGTCATGGCCCGGGCAGCCGAAGAGCGCGCCGGTGCCGTATTCCATCAGCACGAAATTCGCGATCCAGACCGGGAAGCTCTCGCCGGTGAAGGGGTGCACCACGCGGAAGCCGGTGTCGAAGCCCTTCTTCTCCGCCTGCTCGATCACCGCCTCGCTCGTGCCCATGGCGCGGCATTCGGCGATGAAGGCCGCGGCCTCCGGGTTGCGGGCGGCGGCCGCCGCGGCCAGCGGATGCTCGGCGGCCACGGCCAGGAAGCTCATGCCGAAGAGGGTGTCCGGGCGCGTGGTGAAGACCTCGCAATCCGTCATGCCATCCACCGGCTCGGCCAGCTGGAAGGCGAAGCGGGCGCCTTCGCTGCGGCCGATCCAGTTGGCCTGCATCAGCCGCACGCGCTCGGGCCAGCGCTCCAGCGTGCCCAGCGCTTCCAGCAGCTCCGGCGCGAACTTCGTGATGGCGAAGAACCACTGGCTCAGCTTCTTCTTCTCGACCGGCGCGCCGGAGCGCCAGCCCTTGCCGTCGATCACCTGTTCATTGGCCAGTACGGTGCCATCCACCGGGTCCCAGTTGACCCAGCTTTCCTTGCGCTCGACCAGGCCGGCCTTGAGGCAATCGAGAAATAGCTTCTGCTGCTGGCCGTAATACTCGGGGTCGCAGGTGGCGAACTCCCGCTCCCATTCCAGCGAGAGACCCATGCGCTTCAGCTCGGCGCGCATATTGGCGATATTGGCGTAGGTCCATTTCGCCGGGTGGGTGCCGCGCTCGCGCGCCGCGTTCTCGGCCGGCAGGCCGAAGGCGTCCCAGCCCATCGGGTGCATGACGAGGTGCCCCTGCGCCCGCTTGTAGCGCGCCACCACATCGCCCAGCGTGTAGTTCCGCACATGCCCCATGTGGATCTTGCCCGAGGGGTAGGGGAACATCTCCAGCACATAGTATTTCTTGGCGCCGGCCGGCGGGACGTCAGGCACGGAGAAGCAGCGCGCCGCCTCCCAGGCCTGCTGCCAGCGGGGCTCGGCGGCGGCGAAGTCGTAGCGCGTGTCGTGATGGAGCGGTTGGGGTGTGTCAGGCATGATGGAAGGTGAATAGAGCCCCCGGCCGGGCACCTCAAGGCGGCGTTCGGTCTTGCGGCGGGGCAAATTGTGCCAAACTGCACCCCATGCGTCGGCTGATGATCCTCCTGCTGCTGTTCACCCCCCTGGCGGCCGGCGCGGATGAGGCGGCGCATGCGCGCTTCTTCTCGGCCCGAAGCATTCCTGTCCCGCTGCCCTCGACCGGCCTGTCCCTCTCCTTCACCCAGCATTATCGGGGCGCCGTGCCGCATTCCGCCTTCGCTTTCGCGCAGGGAACGGATGGCCGCGCCGCCTGGTCCCTCGTCTCCGGCCATGACAGCCCGGAGGAGGCACAGCGCATGGCGCTGGCCAATTGCAACCGCCAACTCACGCGCATGCGGGGCGAGGGGGTGGGCAGCCCCTGCCGCATCCTCGCCGTGGATGGCGATCTGCGCGGACCGGATGGCCGGCCGCAGCCCGGCGCGCCGAGCGTGAGCCCTGAGCGCGGCGGCATCGGCCCCTTCACACGCAGCCCCTTCCACCTGCACCGCGGCCCGCGCGCGGCGGAAGGCGCCGTGATCTGGGCGCATGGCTATGGCGGCGCCGAGGAGGATCATCGCGGCCACGCCCTGCCCGGGATCATGACGCCGCTGAACGAGGCCGGCTTCGACGTCTTCCGCTTCGACCGCCACCCGGGGGATGACAACCTCTTCGTCACGCTGCCGCGGCTGGTCCGCGCCCTGCCGGCGCTGCGCGAGGCGGGCTATCGCCGCATCGTCCTGGCCGGGCAGTCGCGCGGCGCCTGGCAGGCGATCCAGGCCGCGGCCGAGCGGCCGGATCTGGTGGACACGGTGCTCGCCGCTGCCCCGGCCGCGCATGGCGAGCGGCCCGAGCAGAGGGCCGTGGCGCTGGAGGATTTCCGCCGGGTCATCGCCGGACTCGACGAACGGCGCACCCGCCTCGCCGTCATGCTGTTCGACCGGGACGAGTTCGATCCCTCGCCCGAGGAGAGGGCACAAGCGGTGGCGGCCCTGGCGCAGCGGCGCAGCGTGCCGACTCTGGCGCTCTGGGCCACGGGGCCGGCGCGCGGTCATTCCGGGGTGTCGGACTGGCGCTTCACGCGTGACTACGCCGGCTGCGTGGTGACGTTGGTGCAGGCCCCGCCAGCCTCCGCGCCGCGTGGCCTGCGGCGCGAGGGTTGCGGCGGGGGCTGAGGCGCCCGATCAGCGGCGGCGTCGATGTCTCGAAAATCTGGACGATTGGCCAGAGGAAGCCTCGGCGTCGTCCGCCACAGGAGCTCATCTCGTAACAAAGAAACCGATAAAAAATCGGACAATCCCTCCATGCCCAGGCGAATGAAGGGCCTGGCAGGCCATGTCCTGACAAAGGAAAATACCTTTATTCTGAGACTTCAAGGAGGATTCTGAGGTGGCGCGCGAAGCCGTCTCAAAAATCCGTCTCATGGACAGATTCATTCATTGGAAGGTTGACGGCCAATCTCAAAAACTGTAAAAATCCTCTTAACAGGAGTCCATTGCCGCCCCCGCGGCACCCTGTTCGGAGGCAAAAGCCATGTCAGCGCGCCCGATCGTCTCGTTCCTCGCCGGCTCCACGTTGAACGCCCCGATCGGTGGGCTGCAGACGCTCACGCTCCGCTTTGACAACGTCCCGGATGGCGCGCCTGGCTCCAACGTCGGCTACTCGCCCTACATCAACCTTGTCCTGCCGACGAACGGCGCCGATGGGGCCGGCTTCGGCAGCACGGGCCTGACGTCCAATGACGGCGTGATCTTCCAGGGGGCCACCTATCTCGGCGCCGCGCTCGAACAATGGGTCATCGAATTCCCGCCGAGCGGCTCTGTCACACACCCGTTCAGCAAGGACGCGGCGGGCAACCCCCTCACCATCACCGGCACGCCGGGCGAAACGCTCGTCGTCCTGCGCCTGCCTTTCGGCAGCTTCACGCCCGACCAGACCGCCGCCGACGTCGAGGTGAAGCTTCAGGTTTCGAGCTCGGCCGATCTCGGCACGCCGCTCAACCTCCAGGCCAGCGGCGGCTTCGCCTATGGCCTCGACCCGCTGGTGAACCCCACCACCGATTCGCCCGTCTTCGGCCCCAGCGCCAACCTCGCCATCAACCCCACCGTCATCGCGCTGGACGTGGATTATGTCGGCCCCGAGCAGGAGACGGCGACCGGCCCCTCCTATCCGCGCGAATGGCTGGTGAAGGCGCTGATCGCCGATGGCCAGACCATGACCGGCCTGACGCTGCATGACACCATGCCGGACGGCACCTTCATCAAGTCCGTCTCCATCGTGAACGGCACGGGCACCACCTTCTTCGACAACGCGACGGGCGAGGTCCGCGCCGACTTCACCGGCAGCTACACCGGCGGCGTCGGCGGCGTGCCCACGCTGAAGATCGAGTTCTACGTCCCCGAATTCCTGCGCGACGGCGTGACGCCCGTGCTCGACCCGGTGACCGGCGCCTTCCGCGTGCTGGAGAACAACGCCCGCCTCGACGCCACCTGGGATCCGACGGACGCGCGGGACCCGATCCAGGTCTTCGCAATCAACCCCGTGGGGCCCGAGGACATCATCACGGCGAAGTCCATCGCCGTGCAGAAGTCGGTCGCGCCCGTCACGACGCTCAAGGCCGGCGAGAACCTGGAATGGACGCTGGACGGCCAGGTCTCCAACTACTTCAACATGGACGACCTCGTCCTCATCGACAAACTCGGTGACGGCCAGGTCTTCGATGCGACGAAGCCCGTCACCATCACCATGCGCGAGGGCGGCGCCACGCTGTTCAGCGGCGTCATCGCCGCCGCCAACATCAACGTGGTGCGCGACGCCGCGACGGGCATCTCGACCATCACCTTCAACGTTTCGCAGGAAATGCGGGACCGCGGCATCGATGATGTGCTGAACGGCCGCCCCGGCGGCATCGAGAACCAGGCCACCGTCCTGGTGAAGTTCCAGAGCACGATCGAGCAGAGCTACATCTCGACCGCGCCCGCCCCCTCGAACGAACCGCTGGTGGACCAGGGCGACCCGCTCTCCAACGGCATCGACTTCGGCGGCGTCGTGGATGAGCACGACAACTACAAGGCCGATGTGAGCGGCGCCGGCGTCTCGCTGCCCGTGAGCGAGGTCTCCAAATCCATCTACGCCATCAACGGCAACACCGCCTTCACGCCGGGCCCCGTCTCCGCCGGCGATCAGATCACCTTCCGCCTCAAGCTCGACATGCCGCTGACCGGCGCGCATGACGTGCAGCTGCGCGACTACCTGCCGCTGCCGGTGCTCAAGGCCATTTCCGGCATGACCTTCGCCGACCTTGTGGATGGCGCGACGCCGGGCGTGAATGCCGCCAAGTGGGGCCCGGGCGCCACCTATGACAGCTCGGGCGATCCGACCACGCTGCCCAGCATCAGCTATGACAGCGCCAGCAACTCGCTGACCTTCGACTTCGGCGACGCAGTCGCGCCGGGCAATCCGTCCTCGACCATTGATCTGCTGTTCACCGTCGTGGTGGGCGATGAGGAATTCGGTGACGGGCTGCTGCTGACCAACCAGGTCACCAGCACCGAGACCAACAGCTTCGGCAAGGAGTTCCAGGACAACGCCATCGTCCAGTTCGTGCTGGGTGAGCCCGAGCTGAACATCAAGAAGGGCGTGATCGCCGACACGAACGCGGCGGCGACCACCACGGGCTCCGTCGGCCCCGTCACCTTCACCGCGCCGGGCAGCGCGGGCAACCGCTTCAGCGGCGTGATCAACAGCAACAATCTCGACATCGCGCCGATCGACGCCAATCTGCGCGGCGCGGATGCGGGCGACCGCGTCTCCTTCGCCATCGTCGTCGAGAATACCGGCTCCTCCCTGAAGGGCGCCTTCGACGTCCTGATCCATGACACGCTGCCGCCGGGTTTCGAGATCCCGGCCGGCGGCCTCAACCTGCGCGTCACCGATGGCGCGGGCAATGTGCTGACCTACACCCTGGTCGGTGGTGGCCTGTTCGACACGGCGGGCGGCCTGCGCCTGGATGACGCGACGAACAGCGGCAGCATCGGCGCCTTCCACGCGACCAGCGGCGACAACATCGTCGTCATCACCTACGACCTCGAGCTGGTGGACAATGTCGCCGCCTTCGGCGCGAACCTCACCAACACCGCCACGATCGAGCACTTCGCCGCGATGGAAGGCGGCATTGACCGCACGCCCTATGCGCCCGGCGGCACGCTCACCGACACGGCCGTGGTCACCACCCAGGCGCCCACGCCCATCAAGGCCGTGCTCTCCACCAGCGAGAGCCACACCGGCAAGCTCGCCGGCAATGACGCGCTGGACGACGTGACCATCGGCGAGACGGTCACCTACGTCATCACCGTCACCGTGCCGGAAGGCCGGATGACCGATTTCCGCGTGGAAGACTGGCTGCCCACCAGCAACGCCGCTGGCGGCGGCGTGATGGAGATGCTGGCCGCGCGCTTCGTGGGCGTGACCGGCCTTGGCGGCGGCAGCGTCTTCGACACGACGCCCACCATCACCCTCTCCGACAGCGACGGCATCAACGGAAATGACCGCGCCACCTTCGAATTCGGCGACGTCCTGAACACGGCCAACACGACCGGCACCCAGGCCGCGACCGTGACGATGGAGGTGGATGCCCGCGTCAAGAACTCGGTGGACGCCCTCGCCGCCTTCCTCAATCAGCGCGGCGACGTGCTGACCAACACGGTGAAGGTCAGCGCCGCCAATCCGAACGGCAGCGGCCGCAACGAGACCACGGCGACGTCGCAGGTCGAGGTGGTGGCGCCCAACGTCACCATCAGCAAGACCTCGCCCACCAGCACGGCCGACGCACACGACACGATCAACTACACGATCACCGTCACCAACCCCAACAGGCCGGCCGCCGGCTCCGCCACCAACGACTTCACCGCCCGCGCCTGGGACGTCAGCATCAAGGATGCGCTGACCGACGTGCTGCAGGACGCGACCGTCCAGGGCAATGTGACCATCAGCGGCCCCGCCGGCCGCGTCATCACCGACGTCACCGCCGCGAACCTGCAGGATGTCGACTTCCTGGTCGAATATCTCGACCCGGGCGAGACGGTCACCGTCACCTTCGCCGTGAAGGTGGATGCCGACGCCAATGCCGGCGAGGTGCTGGCCAACACCGCCACCGCGTCGGGCTCCTCCATGGACAATGTGGCGCCGGATGACCGGGTGGTCGACAGCTCCTCCACCAAGAACGTCACCATCGTGGCGCCCACGGTCACCAAGACCATCATCGCCACCTCGCTCATCGATACCCGCGGGCCCGCCGCCGAGGGGATCATCCCGAGCGATCGGCATGATGCGGGCAAGCCCGACCTCGCCATCGGCGAGGAGGTGACCTACGAGATCCGCGTCCGCCTGCCCGAGGGCGACAGCCCCAACCTGCGCATCATCGATGCGCTGGAGGATGCGACGGGCAGCCGCAATGGCTATCTCCAGCTCATCCCCGGCTCCATCGAGGTGGTCTCGGTCGGCTCCGCGCTCACCACCTATTCGGGCGGCGTGATCGGCGCGCCCACCATCACCTCGTCCAATGTCGGCAACAACAGCAGCAACGACACCTGGACGCTGAACTTCGGCAATGTCCGCAACACGCTCGTCAACGGGAATACCGATGCCGAGGTGATCGTGATCCGCCTGAAGGCCATCGTCACCGACGTGGCCGCCAATGGCGACCGTGACCTGCTCTCCAACTCCGCCAGCGCACAGACCGGCATCTCCGGCACGACGCCCACCAGCACCAGCAACATGTCCACCGTGGATGTGGATGTGGTCGAGCCGCTGCTCGTCATCGACAAATCCTCGACGCTCGCCACCCCCGGCCAGCCGCTCGATGCGGGCGCGCTGGTGAACTACAGCATCACCATCCGCCACGACGCGAACTCGGACGCGCCAGCCTTTGACCTGGCGCTGACCGACCTGATCCCGACGGGCATGGTCCTCGTCGCCGGCACGCTGGCGACCTCCGCCGGCATCCTCAGCAATGTCGGCAACGCCATTTCCTGGAGCACGGATTTCTACGCGCTGGGCGCGCCCACGATCACCATCACCTACCAGGCCCGCGCGCTCGATACGGTGACGCCCGGCCAGGTGCTGGCGAACACCGCCCGCCTGACCTACGACACCAACCCGGCCGATCCGGTCGATCCGCTCAACCCGACGGCGGCCGAGGATCTCGCCAGCCGCAGCTACAACATCCAGGACACCGAGAGCCGCACCGTCGTGCTGGCGCCGACCATCGACAAGTCGGTGATCGCGACCGGTGACGCCAATACCGGCTCGGGCTTCGTCAATGCGGGCAATCCGGACGCCGCGCCGGGCGAGACGGTCACCTATCGCCTCACCGTCACGGTGGGCGAGGGCACGCAGCGCCTCGTCGTCACCGACAGCCTGCCGACCGGCCTGACCTTCCTGAATGCCTCGGTCGAGAGCATCGGCTCCACCATCAGCGGCTCCTCGCTCAGCGTGGGCTCGGCCGCCACCTCCGTTTCGGGTGGCGCCTATACCTTCGACTTCGGCACCATCGTCAACATCGGCGACAATGACACGGATGCGGGCGATACCGTCACCATCCTGGTCAATGCCCGCGTCGCGACGACGGCGACCGGCGGCAGCACGCTCACCAACACGGGCCGCGTGGAGACCTTCGCGCCGGGCGGCGGCAAGCCGGGCCTCGGCACCGCCACCGACCCCGCGGCGATCGACATCGTCCGCCCCGACCTCGTCATCGCCAAGGACGTGATCGCGGGCCAGGGCGGCGATGCGGGGGATCTGGTCACCTACCAGATCACGCTGAGCCACGCGCCCGGCAGCACCTCGCCCGCCTACCTGGTGAACCTCTCCGACATCATCCCGGCCGGCATCACGCTGGTGGCGGGCACCGCCACGGCCACGGCCGGAACGGTCACCGAGACGGGCGGCAATATCGACTTCACGCTCAACCAGTTCCTGCTGAGCGCGGCCCCCGTCACCATCACCTATCAGGCGCGCCTGGCCGGCAACATCGTGGATGGCCAGGCCATCACGAACACGGCGAGCGTCACCTACAGCTCCGCCCCCGTGCTCGGCGTCTCGGTCACCGAGACCGATCCGGCGGTGCTGACGACCGACATCGTGAACACGGTGGTGAAGACGCTGGTCTCCACCTCGCTCGGTGCGACGGTCGGCAATGCGGTCGGCATCGGCGAGGAGGCGACCTTCCTGGTCACCGCCACGCTGGGCGAGGGCTCGCAGCGCATCGTGCTGCGGGACGTGCTGCCCACGGGTCTCGACCTCGTCAGCAGCGAGCTGGTCTCGCTCGGCGGCATCACCGGCTCGGCGCTGAGCATCGGCAGCGCCGGCACCTATGATGCCGGCACGCGCACGCTCTCCTTCAACCTGGGCGACATTCACAACGCCTTCGACAATGCCGTCACCGCCAATGACCAGGTGGTGTTCCGCGTGGTGGCCAAGGTGGCCGACATCGCGGGCAACACGGCGGGCAAGGTGCTGGACAATTCCGGCCAGGTCGTCTCCTCCGTGCCGGTGAACCCCTATGCGGTGGCCCCCGGCTCCTCGCCCGTCACGGTGAGCGAGAACGAGGCGGTCCAGGTCGTCCGCGCCTCGCTCGGCGGCATCGCCTTCACCGACGTGAACGGCAACGGCCAGCGCAATGTGGGCGACACGGTGCTGGCCGGCATCACCGTCACGCTGCTGAATGGCGATGGCACCCCCACCGGCCGCACGGCGGTGACGGCGGGCGATGGCTCCTACCTCTTCGATGGTCTGATCCCCGGCAGCTATCGCGTCCGCTTCGACGAGAGCGGCGGCTTCAAGCGCACGCTGGACAACACCGGTCCCGACACCACGGACAGCGACGCGGCGCAGGGCTCCGGCATCACGCCCGTCTACACGCTGGCCAGCGGCGACAATGTCCGCAACGTGGATGGCGGCTTCTACAAGCTCGCCACCATCGGCGACCGCGTCTGGGAGGACATGAACGCCGACGGGCTGCAGAATGACGGCGCGACGGGCATCGTCGGCGCGACCGTGCAGCTGCTGGACGGCAGCAACAATGTCATCGCCACCACCACGACCGGGGCGGATGGCTTCTACCAGTTCACCGGGCTGATCCCCGGCAGCTACTCCGTCCAGGTCCTGCCCGCGGGCTTCACCGCTTCCACGCAGAATGCCGGCGCCAACGCCAATGAGGCGACCGACAGCGACGTGAACGGCACCGGCCGCAGCGACGCCTTCACCCTGGTGAGCGACCAGAACGAGGCGCGGCTGGATGCGGGCTTCTTCAAGGGCGCCAAGCTCGGCGGCACGCTCTTCGAGGATGTGAACGGGGATGGCCTGCAGGGCGGCCCTGGCGAGGGCGGCATCGCCGGCCGCGTCGTGGCCCTGCTGGATGCCTCGGGCAATCCGACGGGCCGCACCACGGTCACGGATGCGAACGGCAACTACCTCTTCGACGATCTGCGCCCCGGCACCTACTCCGTGCAGTTCACGCCCAATGCCGGCACGCCCTTCACCAAGGCCAATATCGGCCTGAACAACGCGTTGGACAGCGACGCGAACGTCACCACCGGCAAGACCGAGACGGTCACGCTGCTTTCGGGTGGCGAGGACTACTCGCTGGATGGCGGTGTCTATCGCCCGGCCTCGATCGGTGACCGGGTCTTCGAGGACATGAACGGCAATGGCCAGCAGGATCCGGGCGAACTGGGCCTGGCCGGCGCCACGGTCCGCCTGCTGAACGCCGATGGCACGCCCGTCGCCGGCGTCCTGCCGATCACGACGGATGCCACCGGCGGCTACAATTTCACGCAGCTCGCCCCGGGCGACTACCGCGTGGAGATCACCCGCCCCGGCTATTTCCCGACGCTGAAGGACAGCGGCGCCGATGGCAGCGACAGCGACATCGCCGCCAATGGCCGCACCGATGTGGTGAACCTCGTCTCCGGCGAGGTGGAGAACACCGTGGATGGCGGCCTCTACCGCACCGGCTCCATCGGCAATTTCGTCTGGCTCGACACCAACAATGACGGTGACCAGGATGCCGGCGAGCTGGGCGTGGCCAATGTCACGGTGCGCCTGCTGCGCGCCGACGGCACGCCGACGGGCCTGACCACCACCACCGATGCGGCGGGCGCCTACAGCTTCACCAATCTCGCCCCCGGCGACTACCGTGTCGAGTTCGTGGCGCCGCTCAACCGCGCCATTGGCAAGCAGGATCTGGGCGGGAATGACGCGCGTGACAGCGACGCCAACCCAACCACCGGCCGCACCGGCATCATCAGCCTGGAATCCGGCGAAAATGATGACAGCGTGGATGCCGCGATCGTCGAACTCGGCGCCCTCACCGGCCGCGTCTGGGTGGACCGCGACGGCGATGGCCTCGAGGAATCCGGCGAGGCCTCGCGCGCCGGCATCACCGTCAACCTGCTGAGCGCCGACGGCACGCCGACCGGCCGCACCACCACCACCAATGCCAGCGGTGAATACCTCTTCGACGAGGTGGTGGCCGGCAACTACCGCGTGCAGTTCGTCATGCCCTCCGGCCTCAAGCTCACCCTGCAGGACCAGGGCGGCAACGATACGATCGACAGCGATCCGAACGCGACGAGCGGCATCACCGGCCTCGTCGCCGTGGTCCCGGCGACGACGACGCGCGACGTGGATGCGGGCGTCTATGTCCCCGCCACGCTGGGCGACCGCGTCTGGCACGACCTGAACGCCAATGGCGTGCAGGATCCGGGCGAGGCTGGCCTGTCCGGCGTCTCGGTCCGGCTGCTCGCGGCCGATGGCGTGACGGAGATCGCCACCACCACCACCAATGCCAGCGGCCTCTACAGCTTCGGCGACCTGGCCCCGGGCCAGTATGGGGTGCGCGTGGTGGCCCCCAGCGGCTACGAAACCTCGCCGATTGACCAGGGCGGCAATGACGCCACGGACAGTGACGCGACGGCGGCGGGCGTGATCGCGCCCACCATGATCTTCTCGGGCGATGCCCGGACGGATCTGGATGCCGGCCTCTTCCAGCGCGTCGCCATTGGCGATCGCGTCTGGATGGACAGCAATGGCAACGGCCTGCAAGACAGCGGCGAGGCCGATGCCCGCGGCGTCACGGTGCGGCTGCTCGACGCGACCGGCACGGTCATCGCGACCACGGTGACCAGCACCAGCGGCGCCTACAGCTTCGCCAACCTGCTTCCCGGCACCTACAGCGTGACCTTCGTGGCGCCCGGCGGCACGGTCTTCACCACGCGCGATGCCGGAAATGATGCGCTGGACAGCGATGCCCAGATCAACAACGGGCGGACGAGCCAGATCACGCTCACCTCGGGCCAGACGAACAACACCCGCGACGCCGGGCTGCTGCTTGCCGGCTCGATCGGTGACCGCGTCTGGGCCGATCTCGACCGGGACGGCCAGCAGGACAGCGAGGAGCCCGGCATCGCCGGCGCCACCGTCCGCCTGCTTGATACCGGCGGCGCCGTGATCGCCACGACGACCACCGATGCCGGCGGCTTCTACAATTTCGGCAACCTCCGCCCGGGGAGCTACAGCGTCGAGTTCGTGACGCCCCCCGGCACCACGCCCACGCTGCGCGACATCGGCAGTGACGTGAGCGACAGCGACGCGGGCGCGGGTGGCCGCACCGGCACCATCACCCTGGTCCAGGGGCAAAACGTAACGACTGTGGATGCCGGCTTCATCCCCAACGTCGTCGGCGCCTGCGACCTGCCGACCACCCTGCTGACCCCGGGCAATGACGGCTTCGTCGGCACCACGGGCTCGGACCATGTGGATGGCCTGGGCGGCAACGACCAGATCCACGGCCTCGCCGGCAATGACTGCCTGCAGGGCAATGACGGCGACGACGCCATCATCGGCCATGCCGGCGACGACAAGATCCAGGGCGGCCGCGGCAACGACAACCTTCACGCCAATGAGGGCAATGACGTCATCTATGGCGGCGACGGCAACGACGTCGTCGAGGGCGGCGACGGCAATGACTGGGAAGAGGGCGGCGCCGGCAACGACAACATGCAGGGTGAGCGCGGCGATGACACCGTGCTCGGCGGCAGCGGCGACGACACGATCGTCGGCAATGAGGGCAACGACATCGTCCTCGGCGGCAGCGGCAACGACATCATCGACGGCGGCGACAACAACGACACCATCGGTGGCGGCACGGACAGCGGCAAGGCGCGGCTGGTCGCCGGTGTCATCACCGGCCTCGTCGTCGGCGACCAGGTGAATGGCGGCGGCGGCGCCGACAACTTCATCTACCAGCGTGGCGACGGTGTGGACCGCTTCGACGGCTTCAACCCAAGCCAGGGCGACACGCTCACCATCTACGGGTATTCCGGCTTCACTGCGGTCCAGGCCGTCAATGGCCAGACGGTGCTCTATTTCGACACCGACAACGCCATCATCATCAACAGCCACTACCCCTATACCAATCCGGCCGGTCCCTTCCCTGGCATCACCTTCGTGCCCGGCACGCCGGTGGCGCCGCTGCCGGTGGAGCGTGCACCCATCCAGGGTGGCGTCGGTCATGACAACCTGACCGGCACCGCGGGCCACGACCTGATCGAGGGTCTGCAGGGCAACGATACGCTGACCGGCCTCGCCGGCAACGACACGCTGGAGGGCCAGCTCGGCGATGACCTGCTGGTCGGCGGCGCCGGCGCGGACGCGCTGGACGGTGGCGCTGGCAATGACACGGCGAGCTTCCAGGACGCGACCGGCGCCGTCACCGCCAATCTCGCCACGGGCGCCGGCACGCAGGGCATCGCCAATGGCGACACCTATGCGGGGATCGAGAACCTGCTGGGCGGCGGCTTCAATGACCGCTTGACCGGCGATGGCGGCGCAAACCGCCTGGATGGCGCGGCGGGCAATGACACCCTTTCCGGTGGTGGCGGCAATGACACGCTGGCCGGCGGCGCCGGGCAGGACTCGCTGACCGGCGGCACGGGCGCGGACCGCTTCACCTGGGCCACGCTCAGTGAAAGCGCAGCGGCCAGCCCGGACCGGGTGGCGGATTTCGCCTGGGCCGAGGGCGATGTCATCGACCTGTCGGCCATCGACGCCAACCTGACCCTGGCGGGCGACCAGGCTTTCACCCTGGTGGCGGGCAACGCCTTCCTGGGCGGCGGCCAGGGCTCCATCCGCCAGTCGCAATCGGGCACCGATACGCGCATCGAGATCGATCAGGGCAATGGCGGCGCGGCGGAGGCGGTCATCATCCTGACCGGCCTGCATGTGCTGGTGAACACCGACTTCGTGCTTTGACCACGGTCCACCGCGGGGCAGCCATGCCCTGCGGTGGGGCCGGCCATCGGCAATTCACGGCGATTTCGGCGGCGGGATATCTGGCCCGGACGGCCCCCTTGGCGCAGTATGGCCGGTATCCGATCCGCTCCAGGAGCCTGCCGCCATGAATGAGATCAGCGTCCCGCGTCCGAACAACCTCGACGCCTTCTGGATGCCCTATTCGGACAACAAGTATTTCAAGGATACCCCGCGCCTGCTCGCCCGGGCCGAGGGCATGCTCTACTTCACGCCCGAGGGCCGCGAGATCCTGGACGGCACGGCCGGCCTCTGGTGCTGCAATGCGGGGCATGGCCGCCGCGAGATCACCGAGGCGATCCAGAAGCAGGCCGCCATCCTCGACTTCGCGCCCACCTTCCAGCTCGGCCACCCCATCGCCTTCGAGGCCGCGGCCCGCGTGGCGGAGATGACGCCCGAGGGGCTGGACCGCGTCTTCTTCACCAATTCCGGCAGCGAAAGCGCGGACACCGCGCTGAAGATCGCGCTCGCCTATCAGCGCGCCCGCGGCCAGGCGCAGCGCGTGCGCCTCGTGGGGCGTGAGCGCGGCTATCACGGCGTCGGCTTCGGCGGCATGTCGGTGGGCGGCATCGGCCCCAACCGCAAGCAGTTCGGCGCCATGCTCCCCTATGTGGACCACCTGCCGCACACCCACCTGCCCGAGCAGAACGCCTTCTCCCGCGGCCTGCCCGCCCATGGCGCGCATCTGGCCGATGAGCTGGAGCGCCTGGTGGCGCTGCATGGCGATACCATCGCCGCCGTGATGGTGGAGCCGCTGGCCGGCTCCACCGGCGTGCTGGTGCCGCCCGTGGGCTACCTCCAGCGCCTGCGCGAGCTCTGCGACAAGCACGGCATCCTGCTCATCTTCGACGAGGTGATCACGGGCTTCGGCCGCATCGGCACGCATTTCGGCTCTGAGCGCCTGGGTGTGACGCCCGACATCATGACCATGGCCAAGGGGCTGACCAACGCCGCCGTGCCCATGGGCGCCGTCGCCGTGAACAACGAGGTCTATGACACGATCATCGGCGGCACCGCGGCCGGCATCGAGTTCTTCCACGGCTACACCTATTCCGGCCACCCGCTGGCCGCCGCCGCGGCACTCGCCGCCATCGACATCCATGTGCGCGAGGACCTGCCCGGCCGCGTCCGCGCCATCGAGGATTACTGGCAGGAGGCCGCGCATTCGATGCGCTCCGCCCCCAATGTGATCGACATCCGCAACCACGGCCTGATCGCGGGCATCGAGCTGGCGCCGCTGCCCGGCAAGCCGACGGAACGCGCCAACCGCGTCTTCCGCCGCTGCTTCGATGACGGGCTGCTGGTGCGCGTGACGGGCGACATCGTGGCGCTCAGCCCCCCGCTCATCATCGAGAAGTCGCATGTGGACCGCATCTTCACCACGCTCGCGGATGCGATCCACAAGGAAGCCGCCTGAGCCGAACGGTCCAGCCTGACCCTGCCACGCGCCCCCGGCCTCCCGCGAGGCCGGGGGCGTTTTCGTTCCGGCCGCCCCCTTGGCCTTCCCCGCCGGGCCAGCCCATATAGGTCCCAGAAAACCTCCCCCCTTCGCGGAGCCCGCCTTCCATGTCCGACCAGATTCCCGTCACCGTCCTCACCGGCTATCTCGGCGCCGGCAAGACCACGCTCTTGAACCGCATCCTCACCGAGCAGCACGGCAAGAAATTCGCCGTCGTGATCAACGAGTTCGGCGAGCTGGGCGTCGACAATGACCTCGTGGTGGATGCCGACGAGGAAGTCTTCGAGATGAACAATGGCTGCATCTGCTGCACCGTCCGCGGCGACCTGATCCGCATCCTCTCGAACCTCATGAAGCGGCGTGAGAAGTTCGACGGCATCATCGTCGAGACCACGGGCCTTGCCGATCCTGCCCCCGTCGCCCAGACCTTCTTCGTGGATGACGACGTGAAGCGCGCCACCAAGCTCGACGCCATCGTGACCGTGGTGGACGCCAAGCACCTTCTGGCCCGCCTCGAGGACAGCAAGGAGGCCGAGGAACAGATCGCCTTCGCCGACCTCATCCTGCTCAACAAGATGGACCTGGTCAGCGAGGAGGAAGCGGCCGAGGTCGAGCGCCGTATCCGCGCCATCAACCCGATGGTGGAGCTGATCCGCAGCACCAAATCCGACGCGCCGATCGAGAGCGTGATCGGCCGCGATGCCTTCAACCTCGAGCGCATCCTGGTGCGCGAGCCTGATTTCCTCTCGGGCGAGGACCATCATGAGCATGACAGCGAGGTGAATTCCGTCTCCTTCGAGGTCTCGCGCCCGATCGACCCCGAGAAGTTCAACACCTGGATGACCGACCTGCTGGCCGCCAAGGGCCAGGACCTGCTGCGCACCAAGGGCATCCTCGCCTATCCGGGCGAGGATCGCCGCTTCGCCTTCCAGGCCGTCCACATGGTTGCCGATGGCGATTATATCGGCCCCTGGAAGGAGGGTGATCCGCGCAAGTCCAAGATCGTCTTCATCGGCCGTGACCTGAATCGCCCGCAACTCCGCCGCGGTTTCGAATCCTGCCAGGTGGAAGCTTCGGCGTGAGCGACGCGCCCGATATCGAGTTCCTGCTGGGCCAGCGCGGCACCTCGCAGGATTTCGGCGCCTGGGTCATCGGCCTCGCCTTCGGGCGCGAGGGGCGCTCGCTCCATGCGGGCCTGGGCGATGGCACGGTGCGCGTGGCGCAGGTCGCCTCGCCCGGCGAATGGCTGACGGTGGAAGCCCATAAGGGCGCCGTCATGTCGCTCTGCGCCGATGCGAAGGATGGCGCGCTGAGCGGCGGCGATGACGGACGGGTGATGCGGATCGCCCCCGACGGCACCGCGACCGAGATCGCGAAGTTCGGCAGCAAGTGGGTGGAGCATGTGGCCGCGCATGAGAGCGGCGTGCGCGCCGCCTCGGTCGCCAAGGCCGTGCACGTGCTGGACGCCAAGGGCGAGGTTCTGAAGTCGCTCGCCCATCCCTCCACCGTCGGCGGCATCACCTTCGACGCCAAGGGCAAACGGATCGCGGCCAGCCACTACAACGGCGCCTCCCTCTGGTTCGTGAACGCGAAGGAGGACAAGCCCCGCGCGCTCGAATGGAAGGGCAGCCACGCCGCCATCGCCATGCACCCCGAGGGCGGGCATGTGGTCACCGCCATGCAGGAGATGTCGCTGCATGGCTGGCGCCTCGCCGATGGCCAGCACATGCGGATGTCGGGCTATCCCGCCAAGACGCACAGTCTCTCCTTCACGACGAAGGGCAAGTGGCTTGCCACCAGCGGGGCCGAGGCCGTCGTGCTCTGGCCCTTCTTCGGCGGCGGCCCGATGGGCAAGGCGCCAACGGAACTCGCGGGCGGCGATGGCGTGATGTGCACCCGGGTGCTCTGCCACCCGGTGCATGAGATGGTCGCCGCCGGCTTCGAGGATGGCCTCGTCCTGCTGGCCGACATCAACACGGGCCGCGTCCTGCCGGTGGCGCCGCCGGGCCATGGCGGCGTCTCGGCGCTGGCCTGGAACCCCACGGGATCCCACCTCGCCTTCGGGACCGAGAGTGGCTTCGTGGGCCTGCTGGACCTCTCCGCCCGATGAGCGTGCCGCTTCTGACAACACCCCGCCTCACCATGCCGGCGCTCGGCCTCGGCACCTGGCCGCTGCGCGGCGCGGAATGCCAAGGCGCGGTGGAGAGCGCGCTGGCCCTTGGCTACCGTCACATCGACACCGCCGAGATGTACGGCAATGAGGACGCGGTGGGCGCCGGCATGGCGGCAAGCGGTGTCGCGCGCGGCGATGTCTTCCTCACCACCAAGATCTGGCACGACAAGCCCGATGGCACGTCCTTCCGCGCCGCCTTCGCCGCCTCGCTGGAGCGGCTGCGCCAGCCTTACGTGGATTTGCTGCTGGTCCATTGGCCATCGCCCGCGCTGAACCTGCCATCGGTGCTCACCGCGCTCGCCCATCTCCAGGCCGAGGGGCTGGCGCGCGCCGTCGGCGTCTCGAACTTTCCGAGTGGGCTGCTGCGCCAGGCCTTGGCGCTGGACATCGCGCCCATCGCCTGCCTCCAGGTGGAGCAGCACGCCATGCTCGGCCAGCAGACCCTGCTCGACATCACGCAGCCGGCGGGCATCGTGATGACCAGCTACACGCCGCTCGGCAAGGGCGAGGTGCTGGAACACCCGGTGCTGACCGGCATGGCGGCCCGCCATGGCGCGACGCCGGCCCAGGTGGCGCTGGCCTGGCTGCTGTCGAAGAAGCTGGTCGCTGCCGTGCCCAAGGCGGCCAGCGCCGCCCGCCAGGCCGAGAACCTCGCCGCGGCCCGGCTCAAGCTGAGCGAGGCCGACCTCGCCGCCATCGCCGCCCTGCCGAAGAATCGCCGCTTCGTGAACCCCGCCTTCGCGCCGACCTGGGATTCGCCGGACGCGTGATCCAGATGTCGCGCCGGCTGCGCCGCGGCATTATGCTGGCCTGAAGGCAGGAGGGAGGCCCCAACGATGTCGCAATCCGAAGAAGAGGGCGAGGAGTTCGATCTCGGCATCAGCCTGGAGATCGTGGCCACCGTCGTGGACCTCGCCAATGCCGTGCAGGACGCCGAGGAGGGCCTGCTCAGCGGCGAGGATGACGACGAGGAAGACGAGGACGAGGACGAGATCAGCGAGGAAATGCTGACCGACTTCATCGACGAGTTGAACGAGGAGCAGCAGGTTGCCCTCATCGCGCTCGCCTGGATCGGCCGCGGCGACTACGAGCCCGAGGAATGGGAGGAGGCGCTGAAGATGGCCGCGGAACGCAATGCCCGCGGCGATGCCAGCACCTACCTGGCCGGCATGGAGGGCCTGGGTGACCTGTTGAGCGAGGGTGTGGGCGCCTTCGGCCTCGCCATCGAGGAAGTGGAGCGCTGAGGAGCGCCCGTATGGGGCCTCAGGCCCCGCGCGGGAACATCGCCGCCTCGATCATCGCGCACAGCGCATGGCCCAGCACCTCATGCCCTTCCTGGATGGAGGGTGTGACGCTGCTGGGCACGCAGATCACGATGTCCGACACGGCGGCCAGTTCCACCGCGCCCGGCCCGTTGCCGGTAAAGCCGATGGTGGTGATGCCGCGCTCCCGCGCCGCGCGCATCGCGGCCAGGATGTTGGGCGAGCGGCCTGAGGTGGTGAGGCCCATCAGCACGTCGCCCGCGCGGCCCAGCGCTTCCACCTGGCGCGCGAAGACCCGCTCATAGCCATAGTCGTTGCCGATCGCGGTCAGGATCGAGCTGTCCGTTGTCAGCGCGATGGCGGGCAGCCCGGGCCGGTCGTAGTGGAAGCGGCTGACCAGCTCGCCCGCCCAGTGCTGGGCGTCCGCCGCGCTGCCGCCATTGCCGCAGATCAGGATCTTGCCGCCGGCGCGCAGTGCCGTGATGCAGGCATGAGCCGCCTCGTTGGCGGCTGCCTGCAAGGTGCCGTCCGCCTCCATGCGCGCGATCAGGGCGGCGGCGGCGCGCAGCGCACCCAGGATGGTCGGCGTTTCCGCCATGGGGTCAGCTCTCCGGATGGCGCCTCACGGCGCCTCGTAGCGCGGCAGCCAATCGAGATCCGCGCAGAACAGGAATTCATCGGCCCGGTCCGGCCGCATCAGCGCCCGGTGCAGCGCCGCGTTGAGGCCCACCTCGTCCAGGATGGGCTGCGGCTCATGCGCCGCGTCGAAGGCCACGCCATGCGGGAAGGCGGCGAGGCACTGGGCCAGCAGCTCGCGGGGGCCAGGGCCGGGCTCGGCCAGCAACTCGGCCAGATCGAAGCGGACGAGCGCCATCGTGCCGCGCTCGCGCAGCCAGGGGGCGATGGCGGGGGCCTGACGCGCCGCGCCCGGTTCGTTCAGGCGCAGCAGATCGAGCCGGGCAGGCTTCTCGCGCTCCATCATGCCGGCGACGGAACCCATGGCGACAGCCCGCATGGCCACCCGCTCCAGGCCGTTATCGGCCAGGTTCTCGGAGAGGGAGGCGGCGCGTCGGATCGAACCCTCATGCGCGATGATCATGGCGTGCCGTGGCGCGCCGGCGGCAAGGCCGAGCGTGGTGACGCCGATGCCCGCACCGGCCTCGACGACAACGCGCCCCTCGCCCTCATTCACCCAGGCCGCGCGCAGCAGGGCGGCGAGGCGGGGGGCGGGGCCGGGGGCAGCGATGAACTCCGGCTCCCGGCTGTCACCCTTGAGGCTGAACTCGCGTCCCAGCAGGCGGATGGTCCGGCTGCGCGGCCCTTCCGGGCGTGGCAGGCGGGACTCGATGGCGGGACAACCGAGCAGGAAGCGCCGCAGGCTTCGCAGGCTCGGGTGGCGCAGCAGCAGCGCCTCGATCTCGGCCGCATCCGGCACCCGGTCCGTGCCGAGCAGGAGGCAGGCCGCGGCGGCCTCCTCGGTGGCGCGGCTCTCCGCCCAGTGGCCACGCTCCACGAAGCCCGCCATCGCCACGGCCGCCATTTCCGGGCTTGTGAGGATGCCGTCGCGCAGACCGGTGAGGTTGGTGGCGTCGCACCAGCCCTGCACGACCGTCTCGTTCTCCGGGTCACGCCCCAGCAGGAAGCGATAGGCCCAGCGCACCACAGCGGGTGTGAGTTCCGCCGTCACGCTGCTCATTCCCATCGCTCCAGCCAGTCGAGATCGTCACAGAGGATCAGGTCATCCACACAGTTGCGCTCGGTCAGGACGGTGTGCAGCACCCAGAGCAGGCCATCATGGTCCACGATGGGCAGGGGGCGTCCATCCGGCCCGAAGGCGACCAGGTGACGGAAGGCGGCGTGCCATTCCTCCAGCACCTCCATGGGGTTGCGCGCCCCGGCGGTCATCTGCGTCCAGGTGTTGAACTCGGTGAAGACAATGGCCCGGTCGCGGGCCAGGGCCTCGCTGGCGCCCAGGATGGCCGGCGTCTCGCCGCCCTCGATGTCGAGCTTGAGGAAGTCCAGCCGCTCGATGCCGAGCTCGGCCAGGACGCTGTCGAGGCGACGGACCGGGACCTGCCGGAAGACCGCGCCGGCCGTCTGGGTGCGGCTATGCGCCTCGGCCAGCGCGCTCGTCGCCGCGTTGCGGGTGCCACAGCGCAGGCGGGCCACGCCGTCGCGCTCGGCCAGCGCGCAATCCAGCACCCGCGCCTGCGGGAAGTCATTGGCATCGAGATTGTGGCGCAGCAGAGGGAGGTTGCGCTCATCCGGCTCGAAGCAGAGGAGTTCGGCGTGGTAGGGTGCCGCGGCGCCCATGACGAGGCTGGTCACGCCGATATTGGCCCCGGCATCCGCCAGCACGCGGCCCGCGCCACCATCCGGGAAGGCGGCCCGCAGCAGGCGGGCCAGCCGCTCCAGGCTCGGGTCAACCGGGCCTGCAACCAAGCCATTCCAGTACCCTTCCTCCCCATCGCCGCGCAGGCGAAAGCTGCGGTCCAGCACCGTCAGCGTGTGGTCTCGCAGGGCGATCACGGGAGGGGCGGACGGCGCAGGCGCTGTGGCGGGGGCTTCCGGCCGGCCCCAGGGAAGCTGCTCCGCCAGTTCGCGCAGTTCGGGCGCGGCGAGGAAGGCTCGGCGGTAGCTCAGCAGATCGGCATGGGCCGCCAGCTCCGCCTGGATCTGAGTGTCGGTCGGCGTTGTGTTGAAGCGCAGCAGCCAGGCGGCACGGATGGCGGATGCGCCCAGCGGTGAGTGCGCCCAGGTGCCATAGGCCGGCGCTCCCGCCATCATGTGAGACTCGGCTTCCGACGAGCGCACGAAGTAATTGAGGATCAGCCGCCCATCCTGCAGCGAAGCCCAGTGAGCCAGCACCGCTTCACTCTCTGCCTCGCGCCCCAGCAGGAAGCGATACGCCCAGCGTACGGCCTCCACATAGGAAATCTGCGTCCCGGTGCGATCCATGCTGCTCTTTTCCGCGCGCACCCCTGCGGCGTCAAGCGATCTCCCGGATCAGCTTGCGGCGCACGGCGGTGCCAAAGGCGTCGAAATCCTCGGCCACGATCATGAAGGCGCCGGTGCCGCCGATGACGCTCTGCTGGAAATACTGGTCGAGCGGGATCTGCGGCATGCGGCCGAAGGTCGGCCGGTCATTGATGATGGGCAGGCCGTTGATGACGATGCCCTGCGCCACCGCCTCGTCGCGCGCCAGTTCCGCCGGGCGCCCCGAATTGTTCACGCCATCGCCCGAGACGTCGATCACGCGGCGCGTGCCCTCGAAGGGCGCCTCGGCCAGGACACGGCGCGAGAAGTCGATGCCGCCCGAGATGGAGGTCCAGGAGAGCGAGGCGCGCGGCGCCTCGGCCAGCGCCGAGGCCCAGGCATCGGCATCCGCCTGGTTGGCGATGCGCGTCCAGGGCAGCACCAGGCGCTGGTACTCGAAGCCCGCCCATTCGACGTAAGCAAGGCCGATGGCGCCGATCATCCCGCGCCGGATCACCTCCACCACGCGCGGGTCGCTCACCGCGTTGCGGTAGCCTTCGCGCTGGAGGCGGGCCTCATCCTCGTCAATGGAACGGCTGACATCCACGGCCAGCACGAGCAGCACATCAACCGGCTCGGGCGCCTGGGCGCGGGCCGTCAACGGCAGGGCGGCGGATGCGGCCAGCAGGGAACGACGACGCATGGCGTTCGACCTCGCGCACAGGGGAGGAACACCATCAAAGCGCCGCGCGCCGGCAAAACGCAATGCCTGGTTGCATGCGCGGGCCGGTTTTTCGCGTGGGTCAGCCCAGGCCGCGCAGCACGGCGGTGCAGACGCGCTCCACCTCGCCCTCATCCAGATAGGGATGCATGGGCAGCGACATGACCTGGTGGCACAGCGCCTCGCTCACCGCGAGCGGGGGCGCGGCCGAGAGCGCCGCCGCATGGCTCGCCGCATAGGCGGGCTGGTGGTGCAGCGGCTTCGGATAGTAGACGCCAAAAGGAATGCCGTCCGCCTTCAGCGAATCCTGGACCCGCGTCCGCTCGGCGGCGTCCCGGCAGCGGATGGTGTAGAGGCCCCAGGCCGATTGCGCCTCATTCGGCACGCGCTGGAGCGCCACCTTGCCGGCGAGGCGCTGCGCATACCAGCCGGCCACCTTGGCGCGATCCTTCAGCTCCTGCGCGAAGAGATCCATCTTGCAGAGCAGGATGGCCGCCTGGATCGTGTCCAGCCGCCCATTCATGCCGATGCGCAGCACCTCATAGCGCCCGCCGCCCTCGCCATGAGTGCGGAGCGAGCGATACAGCGCCGCGCGCTCCTCGGACGGTGTCAGGATGGCGCCGCCATCGCCGTAGCAGCCCAGCGTCTTGGTGGGGTAGAAGCTGAGGGTCGTCGCATCGCTGTGCTGGCCGAGCGACTTGCCGTGCAGTGTGGCGCCGAAGGCCTGGGCCGCGTCATCCAGCGTGAACATCCCATGCTTCGCCGCGATGGCGCGGATGCCGTCCCAATCCGCCGGCAGGCCAAAGAGGTCCACGCCGACGATGGCGCGCGGCTTCAGCTTGCCCTCCGCCAGGACCAGCGCGATCCTGCGCTCCAGGTCGCCGAGGTCCATGTTGAAGGTCTCGGCATCCACATCCACGAAGACGGGCGTCGCACCCAGCACCAGCGGCACCTCGGCCGTCGCGGTATAGGTGAAGGCGGGCAGGAACACCGCATCGCCGCGGCCGATGCCCTCGGCCATCATCGCGATCTGCAGCGCATCCGTGCCGGAGGAGACGCCCACCGCATGCACGCCGGAGAAGGCGGCGAGGCGGGCTTCCAGCTCGGCCACTTCCGGGCCGTTGATGAAGCGGCCGGAGGAGATGACATGCGCCACGCGGCGATCGAGCTCGGCGCGGATCAGCGCCTGCTGCGCCTGCATGTCGAAAAGGGCGATGGGCTTCGGAGTCTGGGTCATCCGCGCTTCGTGAGCCACCCGCCGTCGAGGATCAACCCCCCGGCGATTCAAGCCGTGTGACGGAAGGTGTCAGCCACGTCTCAATGGCCGCTTTTCTGGGCGGCCTTGCCGTCCTGGTGATCGAATTCCGGCACCAGCCGCGCCAGTTGCGCCAGCGCCATGCGCCCATGCCCGCCGCGCGCGGCTGCCGCGATCTCATCCAGCGCGCGGCCGACCAGCGCGGCATCGGCGGTCCGCGGCGTCGCCACCAGCAGCCCGTCGAATTGCGTGGGGCGCGGCGGCTCCTGCCCGTGGAACATTTCCTCGAAGAGCTTCTCGCCGGGGCGCAGCCCGGTGAAACGGATCTCCACATCCTCCTCCGGGCGCAGGCCGGCCAGGCGGATCATGCGCCGCGCGAGGTCCACGATCTTCACCGGGCTGCCCATGTCGAGCACGAAGATGCCGCCTTCGCGCAGCTCAGGTGGCGCGTCGTCGCGGTCCACGGCGCCCACCACGGCGGCCTGCAGCACCAGGCCCACCGCTTCGCGCACCGTCATGAAGTAGCGGCGCATGTCAGGGTGGGTGACGGTCAACGGCCCGCCGCGCTCCAATTGGCGCCGGAACAGCGGCACGACCGAGCCGGTGGAGCCCAGCACATTGCCGAAGCGGACGGTGATGCAACGCATGCCCTGGCTGCTCGCCCGCGCCTCACGGTCGAGCGCCTGGCAATACATCTCGGCGAGGCGCTTGGAGGCGCCCATCACGCTGGTCGGATTCACCGCCTTGTCGGTCGAGATGAAGACCATCAGCGTGCAGCCCACCGCTCGCGCCGAATCGGCCACGATGCGCGTGCCATGCGCGTTGGTCAGCAGCCCCTCCAGCGGGTCGTTCTCGACCATCGGCACATGCTTCAGCGCCGCGGCGTGGAAGACGAGCTCGGGCTTGATCTCCTCCATCAGGCGGCGCATCCGCGCCTCGTCGCGCACATCGGCCAGCATGGCGCGGCGCGGGACGGCGGGGTGGCGCTCCGACAGCTCCAGGTCGATCTCGTAGAGCACGTATTCGCCGTGATCGAGCAGCGTGAGCATGGAAGGGCCAAGGGCCGCCACCTGCCGCGCCAGCTCGCCGCCGATGGTGCCGCCCGCGCCCGTCACCAGCACGCGCTTGCCCTGCACCAGCCGCGCCATGCCCTCGCGGTCCAGCGGCACCTGTGGCCGGTCCAGCAATTCCTCGATGGAGACGGGGCGCAGGTCGATGCGCGCCGCCTCATCTGCGCTGCGCGCCGCATGGCCGAGCGAGGTGGGCTGTGGGGCGCGGCGGATCGGCACGCCATGCCGGTCGGCGGCGTCCAGCACCACCTCCAGCGCCGTGCCGTTCAGATCGGGTGAGGCGAGTACCAGCAGGGCGGGCAGGCGTTGCTCGGCGCGCAGCCGCTCCAGCACCGCATCCGTCTCCTCCAGCGTTCCCAGGATGGGATGGCCCTGGATGCGCCGGCCCGCCTGGCGGGACCGCCGGGCGAGGATGCCTTGCACGCGATAGGCCGGTTGGCGCTGCTGCGCGAGCGCGCGGATGAAAAGGTCCGCCTGGTCCACCCCGCCCACCACCAGCACGGGCTGCGTCTCGCCCTCCAGCGCCGTGCGGCGGATGGTGCGCAGCCGCCCGATCAGCCGCGGCACGCCGAGCAGCCCGGTCAGCGCCACCGCATGCAGGGCGGGGAAGGCCAGGTTGGGCGAATGCCAGAGCCCCGTGACCCAAAGCGTGCCCGTGAAGAGCAGAGCGGCGGCGGTACAGGCGCCCAGCACGGCCAGCAGGTCCTGCACGCCGGAATAACGCCAATATTGCTGCGGCAGGCCGAGCGCCCAGCCCGGTGGCACCAGCGCCAGCACCGCCAGCGGCAGGGCCGCCACCCACCACCCGGCCGGCGGCACGGAGCCCGGCCCAGCCAGTGCCAGGGCAAGCGGCAGCGCCAGGAGCGCGAGCGCCGCGTCCAGCGAGAGGTTGAGCAAAATCCGCGTGGGGGCCCTGGCCATGGGGCGCTTATAGGCCGTTCCGGCCCCACTCTCAAAGGTCACGGCCCGGCCGACGCCGCTTGCCGCATGAAATTCCTCGCCTATCCTGCCCGCCTCGCAACAGGGGTGCAGCATGGCGCAGGTGGATACGGACCGCTTCCTTCGGGATCTCAACGAGCTTCGGAAGATCGGGGAGTTCAAGACCGGCGTTCACCGCCCGACCTATTCGCCGGAGGACATGGAAAGCCGCCATTGGCTGATGGAGCGCATGCGCGAATGCGGCCTGGAAGCCTCGATCGACGGCATCGGCAATGTCTTCGGCCGCCACAAGGGCCCGGGGCCGCATCTGCTGGTCGGCAGCCATATCGAGAGCCAGAACCAGGCGGGCTGGCTGGACGGCGCGCTGGGCGTCATGGCCGGCGTGGCCCTCGCCCGCGCCGGGCTGCCCGTGGATGTCGTGGCCTTCGCCGATGAGGAGGGCCATTACGGCAGCTTCATCGGCAGCCGCAGCCTCATCGGCCTGCTGGAGGAGAGCGAGATCGACACGCTCACCAATCGCTACCACGGCAAGCCGTTGCGCCAGGCGCTGAAGGAGGCGGGCCTCGAAGGCCTGCCCCGCCCACGCCTCGACCCTGCGCGCTACAAGGGCTTCTTCGAGATGCATATCGAGCAGGGCACGCAGCTCGAATCGCAGAATCTGCGCGCCGGCGTCGTCACCGGCATCGTCGCCATCTGGCAGTTCCGCATCGTCATCGAGGGCATGCAGGACCATGCCGGCGGCACCACCATGGCCGAGCGCCGCGATGCCGGCCTCACCGCTGTGCGCATGCTGGCCCGCATCGACCGTGAATTCCCGATGATCTGCGGTCCGCGCACCGTCTGGACCTGCGGCCGCATCGCGCTCGACCCCGGCGCGCCCTCCATCATCCCCGGACGCGCCGAGGTGCTCTTCCAGTTCCGCGACATCGACACCGAGGTGCTGGAGCGCCTGGAGCGCTGCATGCGCAGCGTGGTGCAGGAGATGAACCGCACCGAGCGCACGGTCAGCACCGTGGAAGTGATGAGCCGCAGCAAGCCCGCGCCCTGCGACCCGGCGATGCAGGCGGCCCTGGCCGACGCGGCCACCAAGCACGCGAACGGCCAATGGCAGCACATGCCGAGCGGTGCGGGCCATGACGCGCAATACATGGCGCGCGTGATGCCGGCCGCGATGCTCTTCACCCCCTCCATCGCCGGCATCAGCCACCACTGGGCGGAGGACACGAAGGAGGAGGATCTGGCGCTCAACATCCGCATCCTGGCGGACGCGGCGGAGGCCTTCCTCCGTGGCTGATGTCGATACCGCCCGCTTCCTCGCCGACCTCCACGAGCTCCGCCAGATCGGCAAGTTCAAGACCGGCGTGCATCGCCCGACCTACACGCCGGAAGACATGCAAAGCCGCCACTGGCTGATGGACCGCCTGCGCGAGGTGGGCCTGACGCCGAGCATGGACGGCATCGGCAATGTCATCGGCCGCCATCCGGGCCCCGGGCCGCATCTCCTCGTCGGCTCCCACCTGGAGACGCAGAACGAGGCCGGCTGGCTCGACGGCGCGCTCGGCGTTCTCGCCGGCCTGGCCCTGGCCCGCGCCGGCCTGCCCGTGGATGTCGTCGCCTTCGCCGATGAGGAAGGCCATTACGGCACCTTCCTCGGCAGCCGCAGCCTGATCGGCGACGTCACCGAAGCCCAGATGGACGCCGCGAAGCACAACATGTCCGGCAAGCCGCTGCGCGAGGCGCTGCGCGAAGCCGGCCTGGAAGGCCTCCCGCGCGAGCGCCTGGACCCGTCCCGCTACAAGGGCTTCTTCGAGCTGCATATCGAGCAGGGCACGCAGCTCGAGAATGCCGGCCTGCGGAGCGGCGTCGTCACCGGCATCGTCGGCATCCGCTACTTCAAGATCACGATCATCGGCCAGCAGGACCACACCGGCGGCACCACCATGGCCGAACGGAAGGACGCCGCCGTCGCCGCCATGCGCGTCCTGAGCCTCATCGACGAACGCTTTCCGATGCATATCTCGGAACGCACCGTCTGGACCTGCGGGCGCATCATGCTGGAGCCCAACGCGCCGCATATCATCCCGGGCAAGGCCGAACTCGTCTTTCAGTTCCGCGACATCTCGGAACAGGTGATGGACCGCCTGGAAGCCCTGCTCCACAGCATCGTCCAGGAAGTGGGCCGGCGCGACCGCTGCACCCTCTCCGTCGAATGCCTGAACCGCTCGCCCCCGGCGCTGGCCCACCCGGCGATGCACGAGGCGCTGCGCCAGGCGGCCACCAAGCACGCCAACGGGCAATGGCAGCCCATGCCGTCCGGCGCCATCCATGACGCGCAGCAGATGGCGAAGATCCTGCCGACCGCGATGCTCTTCACGCCCTCCATCGGCGGCATCAGCCACCATTGGGCGGAGGATACGAAGGAAGAAGACCTGACGCTGGCGCTGCGCATCCTGGCGGATGCGGCGGAGAGCTATCTCAAGCAGTAAAAAAAGGCCTCCGGCGGCTGGGGCCGAAAGGCCCCAGACCCCGATCCTTAGGCCCAGCTCGGCGGGGACGCGCCCAACGGCTCCGCGGGGCGCGACCAAAAAGCGGGCGCCAGCGACATGCGCGCCGAATGCGGCAGATGGTGCACCACGCCAAACGCGCCCTCTTCCGTCACCAACCCAGGCGCATGCGCCACGGCGCCAAAGCCATCCTCGATCCGCCCCAGGCTCCGCAACCACAACCCGGTCCGCGCCAGGGTCACCCGCACGCGCCAAGAGCCGCCCTCGATGGCCCGCCGATGCCACGCCGCCACAACGCCCAAGGCCAACAGATACCCCGAGGCGTGATCCAGCGGCTGGCACGGCATCACCTTCGGCGCCGCCACCCCCGCCGCCTCGGCCTCCGCGACATTGAAGCCCGTGGAGGTCTGCACCAGGCTGTCAAAGCCGCGCTTGTTCGCCCAAGGGCCGCCCCAGCCATAGGCGCACAACTCACCCACCACGATCCCGGGATGCCGCGCCGCCAGCGCCTCGGCCGAAAACCCCTTCGCCGCCAGCGAACCCGCGCGATAGGACTGCACGAAGGCATCCGCCCCCGCCGCCAGCCCATCCAGGCGCGCGACATCATCGGCATCGCGCAAATCGAGCATGGCGCAACGCTTGCCGCGTCCCGTATCCACCACCAGCGTCGGAATGCTCGGCAGATGCGGCCCGGTGATGTGCAGAACCTCCGCCCCATGCGCCGCGAGCCCGCGCGCCGCGACCGGCCCCGCGATCACGCGCGTCAGATCCAGCACGCGGAACCCCTCCAGCGGCCGGCTGGCCACAGGCGGCAGGGGGCGCGGGGCCGCATCGCCGATGCGCTCGATCGCCAGCACCGGCGTCGTCGCCAGATGCTGCGCCTGGGGATGCGCATCCCACTCCGCGAAGCTGCGCATGGCCGAGACGCAAAGCCCCGCCGCCGTCGCCTCCGTCTCGAAGGCGATCGCCTTGCGCTTCTCCAGCGCCGCGGCCACCGCCGCCCGGTCATAGGCGCAGCCCAGCAGCTTCAGGATGCCGTCGCGGTGATGCGGGAAATTCGTGTGCAGCCGCACCACGCCGTCATCCGCCGTTCCATAGGCGCCCGCAATCGCATCCCACGGATCCTTCGGCGGCGTATCGCCGATGCGCAGATACCGCTCTGAGTGGAATTCCGCTGCGGCATCGTCCATGGAGACGGCCACGCGCTGCATCGCGCCGCCCCGCGCCGCATGCATCGAGGCGGCCGCGAGCCCGAGGGCCGCGATGGAGGCCTGCGCCGCCTCGCCGATGCGGAAGGAGGAGGGCAGGGCGGGGTCCGCCCCGGTCAGATCCGCCTGCGCGGCGAGGCCGGGCTCCAGCCCCGCGCCCGCCAGCAGGCCAGAGAGCGTGCTCACTTCGCCGCCAGATGCGCGCGCCAGCCGCCGCGTGCCGTGATCTCGGGCGCGGTGGCGACGCCCTCGCTCTCCGCCTGGAAGCCCAGCACCGTGCTGCCATCCTCCAGCGTCACGCGCCCGAAGCCGAGCGGCGGCGGAATGGCCGCCAGGAACGGCCCGATGGAGGCCGCCGGCAGCGCCCAGATCTCACCCAGGATGGAGGCGCCCCCGCTGGCCGCTCGCACCATGCCCGGCCGGTTGCCGAGGTCATACAGCCGGTAGGTGGGCGCCGTGCGGGCCGCGCGCAGGAAGCGCCCGCCGAAACCCAGCACCTGCCCGTTCAGTGGCAGGCCCGACATATGGGCGCCGATGCAGAACAGCCCGATCTCATCCGCCGCCATCTCGGCCGGCGCCGGCGGCATCGGCCCCAGCCCGGCTGCATGATGCATGGCCGCGCCGATCGCCGCGAGGCGCCCTTCGCTGAAGGCCGGCCCCACCAGCGTCACGCCGGCCGGCACGCCATCCGCGCGGAAGCCGGCCGGAATCGCCAGCGCCGAGAGATCGCAGAGATTCACGAAATTCGTGTAGGTGCCGAGGCGGCTATTCGCCGCGATCGGCTCCGCCGCCAGCGTGGCCAGCGTCGGCACGCCTGGGCAGGTCGGCAGCAGCAGCGCATCGCACGTCGCAAACAGCTTCCGCGCCAGCAGCCGCGCCTCCGCCGCCGCGTGGAAATCATCAAACGCATCCACGGTCAGCCGCCCGAGGCCGCCTTCCAGGATGCTCCGCGTCACCGGATGCAGCGCATCAGGCCGCTGGGTCACCCAGTCCCGCAGCGCGGAAGTCCGCTCCGCGACCCAGGCGCCGTCATAAAGCCGCCGCGCGACGGCGAGGAAGGGCGCGATATCCACGCGCGTGACCTTGGCCCCCATCGCCTCCGCCCGCGCCACCGCGCCAGCGAAGAGCGCCGCATCATCCGGCGTGTCGAAGAGGAGCTGCGCCTGTTCCGGCACGGCCAGCCGAAGCACGGGTGGCGCCGCTTCCATGGTGCGCCAGCTGGACGGTGCCGCACGGCCATAAGGGTCCGCCGCATCCGGCCCGGCCGCGATGGCGAGCACGGCGGCCGCATCCGCCACGTTCTGCGCGAAGATGGACACGCAATCGAGCGAGCGGCAGGCCGGCACCACGCCCCGCGTCGGGATCAGGCCCAGGCTCGGCTTCAGCCCCACGATGTTCTGCGCCGCCGCCGGCACGCGGCCCGAACCGGCCGTGTCCGTGCCATAGCTGAAGGCGGCGATGCCGGCGGCCACCGCCGTCGCCGAACCGCTGGAAGACCCGCCGGGGATGAGGTCGGCCCGCACGGCGTTGCGCGGCGTGCCATAGGGGCTGCGCGTGCCGTTCAGCCCTGTCGCGAACTGATCGAGATTGACCTTGCCCAGCAGCAGCGCGCCGGCCGCCAGCAGCCGCGCCACGGCCGGCGCATCCTCTTCCGGCATGCGCGAGAAATCGGGGCAGGCGGCCGTGGTCGGCAGACCGGCCGCATCGATATTGTCTTTCACCACGAAGGGCACGCCATGCAGCGGCCCAGGCGGCAGAGCCGCGGCGCGCGCCAGCAACTCCTCCTCCGGCACGGTGGCCAGGAACAGCGCCGGGTCGTTGAAGGCCTTGATGCGGGAGAGCGCCTCGCGCGCCACCTCCACCGCCGAGCCGCCCGCGGCGTAGAACCCCGCCAGCGCCTCCAGCGTGAAGGCGGCGGGCGGCCTCATCGCAGCAGCTCGGCCGCGAGGCGCAGCAGCGCCCCATCCGGCCGGCGCAGCGCCTCCAGCACGCGGAAATGATCGGCACCCGGGATGGGCCAGAGCGGCCCCGGCGCCTGCGCCTCGCTGCGCAGGCGGTGGAAATCGCGCGACTGGCGGCACAGCTCGGGCAGTTCCGCCGCGCCATAGGCGATGGCGATGGGCTTCTGCACCACCGGCCGCCGCATCGGCGAAAGCTCCACCAGCTCCTCATCCGTCAGCTTCAGCGCGGCGTTCAGGTAGGTGTCGCGGATCGGCCCCAGCTCGAAGATGCCGGAAATGGCGATCGCCGCCGTCACTGCCGGATGCTCCGCCCCCAGCGCCGTCAGATGCCCGCCGGCACTCCAGCCCGTCAGCACGATCGGCCCCGCCAGCCCATGTTCCGCGCCATGCGCCGCCAGCCAGTCGAGTGCCGCATGGATCTGATAGACGATGCGCGTCAGCGTCACCTCGGGGCAGAGGCTGTAACCGCAGATCGCGACATTCCACCCCATGGCCAGCGCGCCTTCCGCCATGGCCGCGAAATCCTCGCGCCGGTTGCGCTGCCAATAGCCGCCATGGATGAAAGCGAGCGTCGGCGCCTGCGGATTCGTCCCCGCATAGAGGTCCCATTGCTCGCGCTGACTTTCGCCATAGGGCAGATCCAGCGCCTTGGCATGCGCGCCGCGGAAAGCGGCGGAGGCCTGGTTGCGCTCCTCGATCAGGCTCGGCGCATCGGGCACCGCCTCATTGTTGTTGTAGGCGGAATCACGTTCGCGCTGGGTCAGGCTGAACCAGTTCGACTTCGTCACATCAAGGCTCATGCGGCTTCCCACCAATCCAGGATCTCGGCCCCCTGAGCGAACACCGCCCCGGGCCGGCTGGCAATGGCATCGAGCGTGGCTTCCAGCACGCCGATGCGATGCGGCACGCCCGAGATATAGGGGTGCACCGCAAGCCCCATGACCTTGCACCCCTCCGTCTCGGCCTCCGCCAGCAGCCGGTCGAGCTGCGCCAGCGTGCGCGCCTGCAACTCCTCCGCCTGGTGGTGCTGCACCATGATCATCGGGATATCGTTCAGCTCGACGGAATAGGGCATGGACCAGATCGGCCCATGCCGCGTCTGCACCGGCACCGGTACGTCATCCACCACCCAATCCGCGCAATAGCGGATGCCGTGCTCGGCCAGGATATCCGTCGTGTCGAGCGTCTGCGTCAGGCCCGGCCCGAGCCAGCCCACGGGCGGCTTGCCGGTGAAGGCGCGGATGGTCTCGACGGCATCCCGCACCATCTCGCGCTGGTCGAGCACCTGGTGCGTCGGGATCTGCTTGAAGCCATGGCCCATGAACTCCCAGCCCGCATCGCGCGCCGCACCCGCCACGCGCGGATAGGCATTGCAGACATTGCCATTGATCGAGAGTGTCGGCTTGATGCCGCGCGCCTCGCAGGCCTTGAACATGCGCCAGAAGCCCACGCGCATGCCGTATTCATGCCAGGCCCAGTTCGCCACATCCGGGATCACGGGCAGGCCGGTCGGCGCCGGCAGCACCTGGCGCGGCATGGGGCGCTCGATGCCCCATTCCTCGATGTTGATGACGAAATAGACCAGCACCTTGGCGCCGTTCGGGCCTGGCCGCGGCGCGCGATCCTGCGGCGCGGCATAGGCGATGCGATCGGTGGGCTTCAATGATGGCCTCCCAGCATGGCCGCGAAGTGACGGCGCAGCGTGTTGAAATCGGGGTCCGTCGGGTCACGCGGGCGCGGCAGGTTCACCCGCTCATCGGCGACGATGCGCCCGGGGCCCGGCGACATGACCACGATGCGGTCCGCCATCAGGATGGCCTCCTCGATCGCGTGCGTGACGAAGATGACGGTGAGCTTCGTGCGCTGCCAGATCTCCAGCAATTCCTGCTGAAGGTTCTCGCGCGTCATCGCGTCCAGCGCGCCGAAGGGCTCGTCCATCAGCACCACTTCCGCCTCATTCGCCAGCACGCGGGCGATGGCCACACGCTGCTTCATGCCGCCCGAGAGCTGGTGCGGATAGGCCTCGGCGAAGCGGGTGAGCCCCACCATGTCCACGAAGCGCTTCGTCGTCTCGGCCACTTCCTTCGCGGGCCGCCCGCGCGCGGCGGGGCCGAAGCCCACATTCTTCGCGACCGTCAGCCAGGGAAACAGGCCGTAATCCTGAAAGACCATGCCGCGATCCGGCCCCGGCTCGCCGATCGGCTTGCCCCACATGTCGAGCTTGCCTTCGCTCGCCGTCTCGAAGCCGCCGATCATGCGCAAGAGCGTTGACTTGCCGCAGCCGGACGGCCCGATCAGGCAGACGAACTCGCCCTTGCGGATGGAGAGCGTCGCGTCCTGCAACGCCACGATCTCCTGGCCCTGGAAGTCGAAGCGCTTCGTGACATGCGTGATGTCGAGGATGTTGAGGGGTTCAGCCGCCATGTTGCGGGCTCCAGCGCAGCAGGCGCTTGCCGATGAGCTGCACGGCGTAGTCCGAAAGGTAGCCGAGCAGCCCGATGGTGATCATGCCGCTGATGACGATCTCGGTGCGGGAGAGCTGCCGCGCCTCCATGATGATCGCACCCAGCCCCGTCTGCACGCCCGTCATCTCACCCACCACGATCACGACCCAGGCGAAGCCGAGGCCGAGCCGGAGGCCCGTGAAGATGGAGGGCAGCGAGGCCGGCAGCACCACCTTCCAGAACAGCGCGGAATTGGAGGTGCCCAGCATCCGCGCCGCCTCGAAGAGCCGCGGCTCGACGTTGCGCACGCCGAAGATGGTGTTCACCAGGATCGGGTAGAAGGCGCCGAGAAACACCAGGAAGAAGGCCGAGCGCGGCCCGATGCCGAAGACGATCATGGCGAGCGGCAGCCAGGCCGTCACCGGGATGGGTCGCATCAGTTGCAGCGTCGGGTCGAGCAGCGCGCGCACCAGCCAGATGCGCCCGATCATCATCCCGAGCGGCAGCGCGAGTGCCGCGGCCAGCGCGAACCCGCCATAGACGCGGCTGATGCTGGCCAGCGCGTGCTCGGCCAGCGTCCGCGAATAGAGATCGTCCCAGACACCGCCGAAGGCGAGGTCCCAGAGCTGCACACCGACATCCATCGGCGGCGGGATGAGGCTGAAGGGCCGCCCCGCCGTGGAATAATGCCAGAAGGCGAGGAAGAGCAGCGGCGCGCAAAGGGCGAGCAACAGCCCCCGCGCGCCGCCCAGTGCGGATGGGTTCTTCACGCCGTGCGCGCCAGCTCGTCCGAGAAGCGGGTGTTGAAGAAGGTATTGAAGTCCGGAATGGCGCGGATCTGCTGCAGCTCCAGCATGTGCTGGGCATAGGTGCGGCTGCGCTCGACCATGAGCGGCGTCATCCGCCAGTTCAGCTCCACATTCTCGATGCTGATCTCGAGTGCCGGGCGCTGCATGCCCAGGCGCTGCACCGCCATCTCGATCGCCGCCGCCCGATTGGCCGAGGCGAATTCCGAGGCGCGGCGATGCACGCCCAGCATGGTGGCGCAGAGCGCCGCGTTGCGCTGCGTCGTCTCGAAATGGGTCGCGAAGATCATGTTCAGCGTGCCCATCGGGGTGGAGTAGGGGAATTCCACCACCTTGCCGATGCCCGTCACCTGGCTGATGCCCGGGCCGGGCTCGGCGCCCACATAGGCGTCGATGTCGCCGCGGGCCAGCGCCGCATGCATCTCGCTGAAGCTGACGCGCACGCTGGTGATGTCGCGGATGTTCATGCCCTCCATCCGCAGGCGCTCGCGGATGAAGACCTCCTGCGTCGAGCCGGGCCAGATGCCCACGCGCTTGCCGCGCAGGTCGGTCAGCGTGTTGATCGGCCCGTCGCGGCGGGCGACGACGGCCATGCCCTTGTCGCAGCAGGAGCCGATGACGGTGACGGGCTCGCGCGCGGCCGCACCCAGGATGCCGGCGGCGATGCCGAAGGCGCCGAAGTCGACCGAGCGCGTGACGACGGCGTTCTTGCCCTCGGTCGGGCTCTCGAAGGGGATGACCTCGATGGTCATGCCCTCGGGCATGAAGCGGTCATAGAAGAAGGGGGTGATGGAGTGGATCAGGCGCAGCGCGCCCATCCGCACCCGCGTGCCCTGGGCGGCGACGATGCCCGGGGCGGCCAAGGGGGCAGCGAGCGTGCCGGCAGAGGCGGCCAGCAGCGTGCGGCGGTGAAGGCTCATGATCGGGCGCTCCCATCGAATTTCGTGACGGGGGCGTTTTTGGCCGGGGCCGGGGGGCGGGCAAGGCCGATTCCCGCCCGGTCTGCGTCTGGCAAGCATCGGGTTGCCTTCCGCACAGGCAATGCGCCCATGCGGAAGGCAACAGCTCAGCCCTTGATGACCCGGATGGGGGCGCCGGCCTGGAAGGCCTCGATCGCTTCCACCGCGCCCTGGAAATAGGCGCGGTAATTCTCCTCCGTCACATAGCCCAGATGCGGCGTCAGCACCGTGTTGGGCGCCTTGAGCAGCGGGTGGTCGGAGGGCAGTGGCTCGATGTCATAGACATCGATGCCCGCGCGGATGCGGCCGGCATGCAGCGCCTCCAGCAGGGCCGGCTGGTCCACCAGCGGCCCGCGCGAGGTGTTCACCAGCATCGCCCCCGGCTTCATCGCGGCAAGCTCGGCGGCGCCGACGATGCCGCGCGAGCGGTCGGAGAGGATGAGGTGCAGCGTCACCACATCGGCCTGAGCGAACAGCTCCTGCTTTTCCACGCGCGTGGCGCCCACGGCGGCGGCGGCCTCGGCCGTGAGGTTGGTGCTCCAGGCGATCACCTTCATGCCCAGCGCCTGGCCCACCTTGGCGACCTTGGTGCCGAGCTTGCCGAGGCCCACCACGCCCAGCGTGCGCCCCTCGAGGCCGACGCCCAGCGCCGTCTGCCACTTCCCCGCATGCAGCGCGGACACCTGCTCCGGAATGCGGCGCGCGAGCGAGAGGATCAGGCCCCAGGTGAGGTCCACCGTCGGCGCGCCGAAGGAGGGCGTGCCGGAGAAGATGATGCCGCGCTCGGCGCAGGCCTCGGCGTCGATGCCGCGATTGCGCTCGCCCGTCGTGATCAGCAGCTTGAGGTTGGGCAGGCGCTCGATCAGCGCGCGCGGGAAGGGGGTGCGCTCGCGCATCGCGAGGATGGCGTCGAAGGGCATGAGGCGCTCCACCAGCGCTTCCCGGTCCGCGATCGTGTCGCGGAAGACAGTCTTCTCGAGGCCCGGCAGCCGGTCCCAGGGGCCCATGGAGAGGGTCACGTCCTGGTAGTCGTCAAGAATGGCGAGGCGCTTCAGTTCGGGCATGTCGTGCTCCCTGGGGTCAGTCGGTCAGGGCGCGAAGGGCATTGAGAATCACCGCGACGTCAATGGCCTCCTGGATCAGGGCGCCCTGCACGGGCGTCAGGTGGCCGAAGGCCGCCAGCACCATGCCGAGGCTGGAAAGCCCGATCCCGATGGTGACGGATTGCAGCGCGATGGCGCGCGCCCGGCGGGCGGCGCTCAACGTGCCAGCCAGGCGCGACAGCCCATCCACCAGAAGCACTGCATCCGCCGCCTCGGCCGCCGCCGCGCCCTTGGTGGCGACGGCCACGCCGACATCGGCGGCCGCCAGCGCCGGCGCGTCGTTCAGCCCATCGCCCAGCATCAGCACGGGGCCCTCCGCGCGGGCAGCCGCGATCAGCGCCACCTTGTCCGCCGGGCTTTGCCGCGCATGGGCTGCATCGGCGCCGATGGCGGCCCCGGCCGCGCGCACCGGGGTATTGGCGTCGCCCGATGCGAGGATGATGCGGCGGATGCCCGCGGCGCGCAGCGTGCCGATGGTTTCGACCGCATCCGCGCGCAACTGGTCGGCGAAGATGAGGGTTGCCGCCTGCGCGCCATCCACCGCGACCGCGCAACGCATGGCGCCTTCGGGAATCGCGCCCACCGGCAAGGCCGGCGCGCCCGTCATCTCCGCCACCCAGTTCGGCCCGCCCACCGCCACGCGCCGGCCTTCGACGAACCCGGTCAGGCCCTCGCCCGGCACTTCATGCACTTCCTCCGGCGCGCTGAGCATGAGCCCGCGCGCCCGTGCGGCGGCGACCAGCGCGCGCGCGATGGGATGTTCCGAGGCCTGGTCGAGCGAGGCGGCGAGGCGCAGCGCCTCGTCATGGCCCGTCATGCTCACCAGCGCGGGCGCACCCGCCGTGATGGTCCCGGTCTTGTCGATGACCAGCACGCGAATCCGCGCCATCGCCTCCAGCACCGCCGCCGACTTCACCAGCACGCCGAGCTTGGCCGTGCGTGACAGCCCGGCCAGCAGCGCGACCGGCACGGCGAGGATGAGCGGGCAGGGGGTGGCGATGACCAGCACCGCCAGCGCGCGTTGCGCTTCGCCCGTCAACGCCCAGGCGCCGCCCGCCATGGCAAACGTCAGCAGGAGGAATCCGACCGACCACTGATCCGCGAGGCGCGCCATCGGCGCCCGGCTGTCGGCCGCCGCCCGCACCATGCGCACGATGCCGGCATAGGTGCTGGCCGCCGCATCGGTGGTGGCGCGCAGGTCGAAGGCGTCGCCCGCATTGGCGCAGCCCGAGAGCATCGCCTCGCCCTCCGTCACGCGCACCGGCATGGGCTCGCCCGTCAGCGCCGCCGTGTCGAGCATGGCCAGCGGCGAGGCCAGCACGCCATCCACCGGCAGCACCGCGCCGCGGCGGATCAGCAGCACATCGCCGACCGCGATCTGCTCGATGGGGATTTCGGTCAGCGCCCCGTCATCATGGCGCAGCGCTGTGCGGGGCTGGCGGGCCAGCAGTGCCGTCATCTCGGCGCCGGCGCGCCTGTGGGCGTAATCCTCCAGATACTGCCCGCCCGCATACATCAGCGCCACGATGCAGGCGGCCAGCGGCTCGCCCATCGCAAGGCCCGCGGCCATGGCGAGGGCCGCGATCAGGTCGAGCCCGAAGGCGCCCTGCCGCAGGCTGCGGATCATCTCCGCAACCAGCAGCACCAGCACGGGCAGCGTGCCCATGGCGAAAGCGATCTCGGCCCGGCCGCCCGCGGCCCAGAGCCAGCCGCCCGCGATCAGCCCCAGCAGCGGACAGGCGACGAGCAGGCGCCGGTCCGCGAGCGGGTTCACGCGCGCACCGCTTCCCCCGCCGCCCGCAGCGCGGCCGGCAGCGGCACCGTCTCGGATTGCGCGGCGCGCTTCACATAGACATGGGTGAAGTGGCCTTCCGCCGCCGCCACATCCTCCTCATTGCGGAACAGCGCCAGCGCATAGGTGATGGAGGAGGAACCCAGCCGGCTCACGCGCAGCCCGCCCGTGATCTCATCCGGGAAGGCGAGCGGCGCGTGGTAGCGGCACCCCGTCTCGACGACGAGGCCGACATGCTCGCTGCTCTTCAGATCCAGTACGCCATGTGCCAGCAGGAAGCGCGCCACCAGCGTGTCGAAGAAGCTGTAGTGCTGGACGTTGTTCATGTGCCCGTAGATGTCATTGTCCATCCAGCGGGTCGGCATGGCCAGGAACCAGCGGTAATCGGCGCGTTTGCCGGGGGGCGCCCTCACGAGAGAGCCTCCGTCACCACCGCCTCATCCACGCAGAGGCCGAAATCCGGGATATGCGGCAGGGCGCCGGCGCGGATCATCGCCTCGCCCAGGGCCTGGAAGGCGGCGCGCGGCATATGCGGCCCATCGGTCCAGAGGCCCGCCGCCTGATAGCGGGCCACGGCGCGCTCGCGAGTCGCAAGCGGCAGGTCGGGGAAGCGCGCCTCCAGCAGCGTGGCGATCTCGGCGGGCGTGGCGCTTTCCATCCAGCGCAGCGTCTCGGCCAGGGCGCGGACCATGGCGCGCATCGCCTCCCGCCGCGCGGCGAGCGTGGCCGTGGTGCTGTAGAGCGAGCTATAGGCCATGGGCCCGGTGCTCGCCTGGCTGAACCAGACCGCGCCGCCCGCCTCCTCCACCTGGGAGGCGAAGGGCTCGAAGACCTGGATCGCGTCGAGCTTGCCTTCCAGCAGCGATGCCACGTTCTGCGCCATGCTGCCGCCCGCGCGGTCCTTCACCGGCCGGCCACCGGCGCGGGCCACCGCATCGGCCAGACACCAGACGGGCGTGGGCACCTCGGTCACCAGCCCCAGCCGGAAGCCGTTGAGTTCCGCCAGATGCATCCCCTCCCGCGCGGAGCGGCCGACGATCAGGAAGGGATCGCGCATGATGACCGCGCAGAAGGCGGTGAGCGGCGAGGCGGGGTCCGCCGCGCGGTGCTGCATCACGCGCATCGGCCCGCTCCAGGCGAGATCGGCGCGGCCGGCCAGCACGGCCTCGGCGGCGAGGGTGGGGGTGCCGGCGGTCTCCATCCGGAGGTCCAGCCCGTTCCGGGTGAAGGCGCCGCGCGCCTCGGCCAGGTAGTAGGGGGCGTAGAACAGGGCGCGGAAGGGCTCGGCGAGGATCAGGGTCTCGGGCATGCCAGCCAGCATGCGGCGGATTCGGCACGGATTCCACTCCCAGACCCGCAGTTGGGGCTTCGCTGCCGGCGCGCGGGCGGCTATCACACCCCTTCACCTGTTTGCCCGGGAAGCCCTTGGACCCCATGACCGCCGAAGCCAGGCCCACCTCCGGCCTGCCGACCGAGACATTCCGGCTGCGCGGCAGCAATTACAGCCTGCTGACGCTGCGACTGCTGACGGGTGACGTCCAGGCGGTGCTGCCAGCGCTGGGTGACCAGTTCCGCAAGGCGCCCGGCTTCCTGCGCTATGCCCCCATCGCCATCAGCCTCGATGATCTGGGCGGCGAGCAGGTGGATTTCCCCGCCCTCGTCGCCGGGTTGCGCGCGCTGGAGATCCTGCCGATCGGTGTGGTGGGCGGCCCCCAGCTGCTGCGCGCCGCCGCCGCCGGCGCCGGCCTGCCCACGCTGCGCCCCGCCGGCCAGCGCGAGACGGAGGTGGAGGCGCCCGCGCCCGTGGCCGCCCCCGCCGTCGCCATCCCGCCGCCGCCCGAGCCCGCGCGCCCGGCGCCCGCCGCGCGCACCATGGTGGTGAACCAGGCCGTCCGCGCCGGCCAGCGCGTCTATGCCGAGGGCAGTGACCTGATCGTCGTCGGCCCCGTGAATGCGGGCGCCGAGGTGATCGCCGACGGCAACATCCACATCTACGGCGCCTTGCGCGGCCGCGCCGTGGCAGGGGCGAGCGAGGACGGCACGGCCCGCATCTTCGCGCAGAATTTTGACCCGGAGCTGGTGGCCATCTCCGGTCTCTATGCGGTGCGCGACGGGGTGCCCCCCGCCGTCATCGGCCGCGGCGTGCAGGTGCGCCTCGACGGCGAGCAATTGCGGTTCGACCCCTTTGGCTGAACCCAGGATCCATTCACGAGGGAAGACAACATGGCGCAGGTGATCGTCGTCACATCGGGCAAGGGGGGCGTGGGCAAGACCACCAGCTCCGCCGCCTTCGCCACCGGCCTCGCGCAGCGGGGCAAGAAGACCGTCGTCATCGATTTCGACGTGGGCCTACGCAACCTCGACCTCATCATGGGCGTCGAGCGGCGCGTGGTCTTCGACATCGTGAATGTGGTGCAGGGCGAGGCGAAGCTCTCCCAGGCGCTGATCAAGGACAAGCGCGTCGAGGGCCTCTCGATCCTTCCGGCTTCGCAGACGCGCGACAAGGACGCGCTGACGAAGGAAGGCGTGCAGGCTATCATCGAGGAGCTGAGCAAGGATTTCGACTACATCCTCTGCGACAGCCCGGCCGGCATCGAGAAGGGCGCGCTGCTGGCGCTCTACTTCGCGGACCAGGCCATCGTCGTCACCAACCCCGAGGTCAGCTCGGTGCGCGACAGCGACCGCATCCTGGGCGTGCTGCAATCGCGCACCAAGCGCTCCGAGGAGGGCAAGGACCCGGTGAAGCAGCACCTGCTGCTCACGCGCTACGACCCCGCCCGCGTCGAGCGCGGCGAGATGCTGAAGCTGGACGATGTGCTGGAGATCCTGGCCATCCCGCTGCTGGGCGTGATCCCGGAGAGCGAGAGCGTGCTCAAGGCGTCCAACGCCGGCAATCCGGTCATCATGGATGCCGAGAGCCAGGCCGGCCAGGCCTATGCCGATGCGGTGGCGCGCTTCCTGGGCGAGGAGAAGCCGCACCGCTTCCTCGAACCCGAGAAGAAGAAGGGCTTCTTCGGCAAGCTCTTCGGCGGGAGGGCGGCATGAGCTGGCTGAACTTCTTCCGCAAGGAGCGCGAGACCAAGGGCACCGCCGCCGCCGCGAAGGACCGGCTGCAGGTCATCATCAGCCATGAGCGCGTCAGCCGCGGCCAGGCCGATTTCCTGCCCAAGCTGCAGCAGGAGCTGGTGGCCGTGGTCGCGCGCTATGTCGCGATCGACCCCGCCAAGGTGCAGGTGAACCTGGAGCGCGGCGGGGATTTCTCGACGCTCGCCATCGATATCGAGCTGCCGGGTCCGGCCGCCGTCACGGGTGGCCGCGCGGCGTGACCGCCGAGCTGAAGGCCGCGACGGATTTCGCCGCGGCGCATGAGACCCCCTGGCCGCGCGACATCCTGGCGCATCTCGAAGGCGGCTATTTCGAGGGCCCGCCCGACAATGCCGTGATCGGCCCCACCGCCCCGCGCGGCGGGCCGAATGGCGTGATCTACCAGCACGGCAAGCGCGTGGCCGAATGGGGCGACCCCGCCCGCGCCGACATGACCTTCAGCGTGGCCAAGAGCTACCTCGCCATGCTGGCCGGCCTCGCCGTGCAGGATGGGCTGCTGCCCGATCTCGACGCCCGCGTCAGTGACCGCGTGCCGCATCAGGCCTTCGCCACCGCACAGAATGCCCCCATCACCTGGCGGCATCTGCTGACCAACACCTCCGAGTTCGAGGGCACGCTCTTCGGCAAAAGCGACCTGATCGATCGCGGCCGGAACCTGGGCGTGGAAGGCCAGGGCAAGAAGCGCAGCCCGCGCCCCATGCAGCCGCCCGGCAGCTATTGGGAATACAACGACGTCCGCGTGAACGCGCTGGCGCTCGCTTTGCTGCACCTGTTCCGCCGGCCGCTGCCCGAGGTCTGGGCGGAGCGGATCATGGCGCCAATCGGTGCCTCCACCGACTGGCAATGGCGCGGCTATTCCACCTCCCAGGTCGAGATCGACGGCCGGATGATCGAGAGCGTCTCCGGCGGTGGCCATTGGGGCGGTGGCATCATCATCAGCGCGGAAGACCAGGCGAAGATCGGCCTGCTGGTCGCGGCCGATGGCGAATGGAACGGCAAGCGCATCCTGTCCAAGGAATGGCTGGATCTCTGCCGCACGCCCTGCGCGCTCAACCCGCATTACGGCTTCCTCTTCTGGCTCAACACCGGCCGCACGAAATGGCCGGCGGCGAGCGAGGGGGCGGTGTGTTTCTCGGGCGCTGGCGGCAACACCACTTGGATGGAGCCGGCCGAGGGGATCGTCGCCGTCTCGCGCTGGCTCGATCCGGCGCATCTGAACGCCTTCATGGGGATGGTGCGGGAAGCGCTCGCCAAATAGCGCTTGCGCGGGACGCTGGCGGGTGAAGACACTGCACCGGCATGAGCCTCGCCCGCATCGCCACCTTCGCCTTCGCCGGCATCAACGCCGTCCCGGTGGAGGTGCAGGTGCAATTGGCGCCGGGCCTGCCGGCCTTTCTGCTGGTGGGCCTGGCCGACAAGGCCGTGGGCGAATCGCGCGAGCGGGTGCGCGCCGCACTCACCGGCCTCGGCCTGGCACTCCCGCCCAAGCGGGTTCTGGTGAACCTCGCCCCCGCCGACCTCGCCAAGGAAGGCAGCCATTACGACCTGCCCATCGCCCTCGCCCTGCTCGCCGCCATGGAGGTGCTGCCGCGCGAGGAACTGGCAGGCTTCGCCGCCCTCGGTGAACTCTCGCTGGACGGCGCGATTCTGCCCGTGGCGGGCGTGTTGCCCGCGGCGCTGGGCGCCTCGCAACGCGGCCTCGGCCTGATCTGCCCTGCGGCACAGGGCGGGGAGGCCGCCTGGGCCGGGCGCGGCGAGGTGCTGGCCCCGCCCGACCTGCCCGCCATCCTCAACCATTTCCGCGGCGTGCAGGTCATGTCCCCGCCCGAGCCGCCGCGCCTGGAGCGCGAAGCCTGGCGCGGCCCCTGCCTCTCCGAGGTGAAGGGCCAGGAAAGCGCGAAGCGCGCGCTGGAGATCGCCGCCGCCGGCGGCCACAACCTGCTGATGATCGGCCCGCCCGGGGCTGGGAAATCCATGCTCGCCGCCCGCCTGCCGGGCCTGCTGCCGGACCTGACACCTGGCGAGGCGCTGGAACTCTCCATGGTGCATTCCGTCGCCGGCCTGCTACGCGACGGCAGGCTGCTGACGCGCCCGCCCTTCCGCGAGCCGCATCATTCGGCGAGCCAGGCGGCGCTGATCGGCGGCGGCGCGCGCGCCAAGCCCGGCGAGATCAGCCTCGCGCATCACGGCGTGCTCTTTCTCGACGAGTGGCCGGAATTCCCGCGCCCCGCGCTGGAGGCGCTGCGCCAGCCCATGGAGACGGGCCGCGCCGTCATCGCCCGCGCCAACGCGCATGTGGAGTATCCCGCGCGCTTCCAGTGCATCGCCGCGATGAACCCCTGCCGCTGCGGCCATCTGGGCGAGGCGGGGCGCGAATGCTCCCGCGCGCCGCGCTGCGGCGAGGAATACGCCGAACGCCTGAGCGGCCCGCTGCTCGACCGCATGGACATCACCCTCCAGGTCCAGGCCGTGCCGCCGGCCGAACTCTCCCGCGCGCCGGCCGGCGAGACGACCGAACGCATCGCCGCCCGCGTGCAGGCGGCGCGCGATGTGCAGCGCGCGCGCTGGGGCGAGGATGGCCCGCGCCACAACGCCGCGGCCGACGGCGCGCTGCTGGAGGAACGCGGCGCGCTTCTGCCCGAGGCCCGGCAATTGCTGGAGCAGGCGGCCGAGCGTCTGGGGCTTTCCGCACGCGGCTTCATCCGCTCCATCCGCCTCGCGCGCACCATCGCCGACCTCGCCGGCAGCGCCGCGATCCAGCGCGCCCATGTGGCCGAGGCCCTGGCCTATCGGGGGCGCCGCCGCGCCATCTGACAAGCCGGCTTGACACCCCCGCGTGACGCGCCCGCCCAAATGGGGCTACACCCGCGGGCGTGATTCGCGCGCCCCTCCTTGCCCTGCTCCTGCTCATGGCCGCACCGGCGGCCGCGCAGCCCGTGGTGGCGCAGAACCACATGGTCGTCGCCTCGCACCCACTCGCGGCCGAAGCCGGCCAGGCCATGCTGCGCGCGGGCGGCTCCGCCGTGGATGCCGCCATCGCCGTGCAGGCGGTGCTGACACTGGTGGAGCCGCAATCCTCCGGCATCGGTGGCGGCGCCTTCCTGCTGCATTGGGACCCCGCCGCGCGCGAGCTTGTCGCCTGGGACGGGCGGGAGACGGCACCGGCGGCCGCGCGTGGCGATCTCTTCCTGCGCGACGGCCGCCCGATGGATTTCTTCGATGCGGCGATCGGCGGCCGCGCCGTCGGCGTGCCCGGCGTGGTCCGCATGCTGGAGGAGGCCCATCGCGCCCATGGCCGGCTGGCCTGGGCCGATCTCTTCGCGCCCGCCATTCGCCTCGCCGAGGAGGGCTTCGACGTCTCGCCCCGCCTTGCGCAGCTGCTCAGCGCCTTCGGCGGCTCTTTGCGGCGTGACCCCGGCGCGCGCGCGATCTACTTCACCGCCGAAGGCGCGCCGCTCGCCGAGGGGGCGCGGCTGCGCAACCCGGCGCTCGCCGCGACGTTGCGTGCCATCGCGGAGGAAGGCGCGGTCGCGCTGCATCGCGGCCCCATCGCGCAGGATATCGTCCGGGCCGTGCGCGGCCATGCCAATCCGGGGCTGATGACGGCGGATGACCTTGCGGGCTATGCGCCGCTCCGTCGCGCCGCCCTCTGCCTGCCCTATCGCGCCTTCACCCTCTGCGGCCCGCCGCCCCCCTCGGGCGCGGCCGTGGTGCTGCAGATCCTGGGCCTGCTCGGCCATTTCGAGATGCCGGCGCTGGAGCCCGGCGGCCTCGACGCCGCCATGCTGCTGGGCGAGGCGGGGCGGCTCTCCTTCGCCGACCGCAACCGCTTCATGGCCGATCCTGGCTTCGTGCCCGTCCCAGTGAGCGGCCTGCTGGATGGCGCCTATCTGACCGGCCGGGCGCAGCTTCTCTCGCCCGATCGCGCCATCGCCGCGCCGCAACCCGGCAATCCGCGCCGCTTCGGCCCGGCGCTCGCCAGCCAGCCGCCACAGCCCGAGGGCGGCACCGCCCATATGTCCATCCTGGATGCCGAGGGCCGCGCCGTCTCGATGACCACCACGGTGGAAAGCGCCTTCGGCTCCCACGTGGTGGTGCGCGGTTTTTTCCTGAACAATCAGCTCACGGATTTCTCCTTCCAGCCGGAGCTGGACGGCAGGCCGGTGGCCAACCGTGTCGAGGGGGGCAAGCGGCCGCGCTCCTCCATGTCGCCCATGCTCGTCTTCCAGCAGGGGCAGCTCGAGGCCGTGGCCGGCTCCCCGGGGGGCGCGCGCATCATCGGCTATGTCGCCCAGGCGCTGGTCGCGATGCTCGACTGGAACCTCGACCCCCAGGCCGCCGCGGCGCTGCCCCATGTCGGCGCGCTCAATGCGATGACCGAGGTGGAGCGCGGCACCGCCGCCGCCGGGCTGGCACCTGGGCTCATCGCGCGCGGCGCACCGGCCGAGGCGCGGGAGATGAATTCCGGCCTGAACCTCATCCGCATCCAACGCCAGGGCGAGGCGCGGCGCCTGCTGGGCGGCACCGATCCGCGCCGCGAGGGGATGGTCGCCGGTGACTGAACGCGCATGAGCCGCAGCCTCGCCCGCTTCCTCTCCGGCGTCGTCCGTACCGCGACAAGCCCCATGCGCCCCCGCCGCGCCGAGGCCACGCGCGCCCTGGTCGCCGAAAACCTGATCCAGCGCCTGACGGTGCCGACCGAAGCCGGCCCGCTGCTGGTGGAATGCCCCTCGGCCCGCGCGCTGCATGACCCGCAGGGCTTCGGCCAGGACGAGCCGGAGACGGTGGCCTGGATCATGTCCCGGCCGGTGGGCAGCGTGCTTTGGGACATCGGCGCGAATATCGGCCTCTACAGCCTCTTCGCCGCGAGGCGCGGACTGCGGGTTCTGGCCTTCGAGCCCTCGGCCTCCAGCTTCGCGGCCATGGTCCGCAACATCGAGATCAACGGTTTTGACGACCGCATCAGCGCCTATTGCCTGGCCTTCGCGGAGCAGACATCGCTCGTCACGCTGAACATGGCCAATACGGCGGCCGGGCATTCCATGCACAGCATCGAGGCGCGGGAGGGCGGCTTCCGCCAGGCCGTGCCTGGTTTCGCGGTGGATGAGTTCATGGCCCGCTTCGCGCCGCCGGCGCCGGATGCCATCAAGCTCGACGTGGACGGCATCGAGCCGCTGATCCTGCGCGGCGCCATGGCGACGCTGCGCCAGCATGTGCGCGAGGTGCTGGTGGAGATCGACGGCGCCAATGCGGCCGCCGGCGGCAATGGCATCCCGGAATTGCTGGCCGAGGCCGGGTTCAGCGAGGCGCCGATGGATGGCGCCGCACGCAACCGCCGCTTCGTGAAGGGCTAACCAGCGAGGCTCGCTGCCAGCGCGTCCGAGAGGCCCACGCTCGGCGCGATGCTGCTCAATTGCCGCGCCGCCGTCGCGGTCTCCGCCGCCTCGATCGCACAGCGCAGCCCATCCAGCACCGGCACCGTGACCTGCGGCGCCACCAGGGCATCGAGGCCCACCAAGCCGGCGCCGCCCAACAGGATCACGCCCGCCCCGCGCGCCACCTCGCCGCGCGCGGTCTCGGCCAGCAGGCCGGCCGCCTTCGCCGGCTCGCGCGCGATCATGTCGCCCGTGGGTGGGATCGCGGCCACGCGCACCTTGTCAGGCCCGAGGCCACGCAACAGGAAAAACTCCTCCAGCATCGGCACCCAGGCCGCCCCCCCGGTCAGCACGCCCACGCGCGGCGCCACGCGCAGCGCCGCGAAGATCGCCGCATCGGCCATGCCGAGAATGGGGATGGGGAAGCACTCCCGCGCCGCCTCCAGCCCCGGGTCGCCGAAGCAGCCGATGATGGCGGCGTCATAGCCCTTGGGATTGTCGCGCCCGATCTCGCTCGCCAGCGAATCGAGCACCGCATGGGCGGCGACCGCCGAGGCGGCGCGCGAGGCGATGTAGCGCGCGCCGAAGCGCGCGGTCAGGGGCACGATCTCATGCGTGCACATGCGCCGCGCCCCCTGCGCCATGCGCTCGGTGATCGCGGGATCGGTGTTGCCGTTGAGGAGGAGAAGCTTCATCGGCGGGCAGTTGTGCCCGGGCCTTGGGCAAAGACAAGGGGGGAGGGGGCGTTCGGGCGGCGGAGAGCGCTTGCCCCGCAGGGTGCCTTCGGCGCTAAGTAACACCGTGAGGAAACCCCAGACAGGGATCAACAACATGCGTTTGCGTCACGTCATCATGGCGGCCTTGCTGCCGCTCGCCCTATCCGCCACCGGACCCGCCGCCGCGCAGGGGACGCTGCGGATCGGCATGACCGCGGCCGACATCCCGCTGACCCATGGCCAGCCTGACCAGGGCTTCGAGGGCAACCGCTTCACCGGCATTCCGCTTTATGACGGCCTGACCGCCTGGGATCTGAGCCGGGCCGATCGCCCCTCCACCGTGATCCCGAGCCTCGCCACCGAATGGACGAGCGACCCGAACGACCGCACGCGCTGGATCTTCCGCCTGCGCCCCGGCGTCACCTTCCACGACGGCAGCCCCTTCAACGCCGATGCGGTGGTCTGGAACGTCCGCAAGGTGCTGGACCGCGACGCGCCGCATTTCGACCCGCGCCAGGTCGGCGTGACCGCGACGCGCATGCCCACGCTGCGCCGCGCCGAGAAGATCGACGACATGACCGTCGCGCTCTTCACCAGCGAGCCGGACAGCCTGCTGCCGATCAACCTCACCAACCTCTTCATGGCGAGCCCGACCCATTGGCAGGCGCTGCGCGCGCAGCACCCGACGGCCGAGGCCACCTGGAACGCCTTCGCCGCGAACCCCTCGGGCACCGGCCCCTTCCGCCTGACGCGCTTTGTCCCGCGTGAGCGCGCGGAGATGACGCGCAACGACAACTACTGGGGCACCAAGGCGAAGCTCGACCGCATCGTGCTGCTGCCGATCCCGGAGGCCAATGCCCGCACCGCCGCGCTGCTCTCGGGCCAGGTGGACTGGATCGAGGCGCCCTCGCCCGATGCCGTGCCGCAGCTGCGCAGCCGCAACATGCAGATCGCGACCAACCCGCAGCCGCATGTCTGGCCCTGGCAGCCCTGCTTCCTGCCCTCATCCCCGCTCAGTGACGTGCGGGTCCGCCGCGCGCTGAACCTCGCCATTGACCGCGAGGGGCTGCGCACGCTGCTGGGCGGCATGATGCAGCCGGCGGTCAGCACCTATCCGGCGGGCCACCCCTGGGCCGGCAACCCGACCTTCCAGATCCGCACCGACAAGGCCGAGGCGCGCCGCCTGCTGGCCGAAGCCGGCTACGGCCCGCAGCGGCCGCTGACGATCCGTGTGCAGATCAGCGCGAGCGGCTCGGGCCAGATGCAGCCGCTCTCGATGAATGAGTTCCTCCAGCAGGATCTCCGCACGGTCGGCGTGAATGTCGAGTTCGACGTGATCGAGTGGAACGCGCTCTTCACCAATTGGCGCAATGGCTGCGGCCATGCCTCGGCGCGCGGCGCGCATGCCACCAATGTCAGCTTCTCGGCGATGGACCCGTTCTTCTCGCTGGTCCGCTTCTACGACAGCAAGATGGCGCCACCCGTCTCCAACAACTGGGGCATGTTCAACGATCCGCGCTTCGACCAGATGGTCGCCGCCGCCCGCACCTCCTTCGAGCCGGCCGAGCGTGACGCGGCGCTGGCCCGCCTGCATGCGGCCGGTGTGGACGAGGCGCTCTTCATCTGGATCGCCCATGACGTGGGCCCGCGCGCGATGAGCCCGCGGGTGCGTGGCCATGTCCAGCCGCAGAGCTGGTTCGTGGATCTGCGTCTCCCTCACATCCAGTAAGCAAAGGACTGGTCATGAGCCTCATGCGCGCCTTCAGAGAATCCGCGGCGAATAGCCGCGGCGGCCGCCTGTGCGGCCGAAGCCAAGCGCGCGGATGCGCGCGCGTCATGCCGCAGGCATGCCGCAGCATGGCGTCTGAGGGCGTCGCATAATGTTCTTCTACCTGATCAAACGGCTCATCTACGCGATCCCCATCGCGCTCGCGGTGGGGTTCGTCTGCTTCATGCTGGTGCAGATCGCGCCGGGTGATCCGATCAACGCGATCGTACCGCCCGACGCGCCGCAGGAAGTGGTGGAGCAGGTTCGCCGCGACTACGGCCTGGACAAGCCGCTGCCCGTGCAGTTCGGCCTCTGGCTGATGAAGGTGGTGCAGGGCGATCTCGGCCGCTCGCTCGCCACCGGCCGCCCGGTCTGGAGCGACCTGCATTCGGCCATCGGCAACACGCTGACGCTCGCTTTCGCCGCCTCGCTCATCGGCTTCGTGCTGGGCTGCATCCTGGGCGGCCTGGCCGGCACCTTCCGCGGCTCGCTGCTCGACCGCATGGCCGTCACCACCGCCGTCGCCGGCGTCTCCGTGCCCCATTACTGGCTCGGCATGGTGCTGGTCGTCATCTTCTCCGTACAGCTGAACTGGCTGCCGGCCATGGGGGCGGGGCCCGGCGGCAGCGCCGACTGGGCCTGGGACTGGGAGCATATCCAGCACCTCATTCTGCCGGCCGTGACGCTCTCCGTGATCCCCATGGGCATCGTGACGCGCACCGTGCGCGGCATCGTGGCCGAGATCATGAACCAGGAATTCGTGGTGGCACTCCGCGGCAAGGGCCTCACCTCCTGGAACGTCTTCCTGCATGTCGTGAAGAACGCGGCGCCGAATGCGCTGGCCGTGATCGGCCTGCAGCTCGGCTACCTGATGGGCGGCTCGATCCTGGTGGAGACCGTGTTCTCCTGGCCGGGCACCGGCCTCTTGCTGAACAGCGCCATTTTCCAGCGTGACCTTCCGGTGCTGCAGGGCACCATCCTGGTGCTGGCGATGTTCTTCGTGGCGCTCAACCTCTGCGTGGATCTCATCCAGACCGCGCTCGACCCCCGGATCAAGCGAGCCTGAGCATGAGCACCTCCGCCGCCACCGCCGAGCTCGCCATCCAGGCGAAAACCGCCGTCCTGCGCTCCGAAGGCTATTGGGCCGGCGTCTGGAAGCGCCTGAAGCGCGACCCGGTGACGATCTTCTGCGCCAGCGTGCTCTTCGTCATGCTGATGATCATCGTCTTCGCGCCCTACATCGCGCCGCACGATCCCTTCCAGGGCAGCATGATCCGCCGCCTGCGCCCCATCGGCACCGAGAATTACCCGCTCGGCACCGATGAACTGGGCCGCGACATGCTGACGCGGCTCATCTATGGCGGCCGTCTTTCCTGGTTCATGGGCATCCTGCCTGTCGCGCTGGCCTTCGTGATCGGCACCTTCCTCGGCGTCATCGCGGGCTTCGTCGGCGGGCGCACGAACATGCTCATCATGCGCGTGACGGACGTGTTCTACGCCTTCCCCTCGGTCCTGCTGGCCGTCGCCATCTCCGGCGCGCTGGGGGCGGGCATCATGAACGCCATCCTCTCGCTCACGCTGGTCTTCGTGCCGCCCATCATCCGCGTGGCCGAAAGCGTCACCACCGGCGTCCGCAACCTCGACTTCGTGGATGCGGCGCGCGCTTCCGGCGCTTCGGCGGTCACGATCGTGCGCGTGCATGTGCTGGGCAATGTGCTGGGGCCGATCTTCGTCTATGCCACCTCGCTCATCTCGGTCTGCATGATCCTGGCCTCGGGCCTCTCCTTCCTCGGCCTGGGCACCCGCCCGCCGGAGGCCGAGTGGGGCCTGATGCTGAACACGCTGCGCACGGCCATCTATGTGCAGCCCTGGGTGGCCGTGCTGCCCGGCGTCTGCATCTTCGTCACCTCCATCTGCTTCAACCTCGTCTCCGACGGGTTGCGGCAGGCGATGGACGTGAAGGGCTGACGGACGATAGCTTCGGGCAGGCCATGACGGAGCCTGCCCGATGATCGCCCGCCGCCTTCTTCTCGCCGGGGCCACTCTCCCCGCCGTCGCGCATGCCCAGGCGCCACGGCCCACCCGCATCCTGGTGGGTTTCCCACCCGGCAGCGGGCTCGACCTGATGACGCGCCTGATCGCCGAACGCTTGCCGGCGCGCCTGAACCGCCCCGTCCTCGTCGAGAACCGCCCCGGCGGCGGCAGCCGTATCGCCGCCGAAGCGCTGGCCCGCGCGCCGGGCGATGGCTCGACGCTGATGATGGCGCCCATCGTCGTGCCGGTCTTCTTTCCCTTCCTCTACGCCCGCCTGCCCTTCGACCCGGTGCGGGACATCGCCCCCGTCGCCATGGTGACGAGCTTCAACTTCGCGCTCGCCGTCCGCGCCGACCATCCGGCCCGCAACCTGGCCGAGTTCGTCGCCTGGGCCCGCGCACAGGGGGACCGCGTGAGCTATGGCTCGCTCTCCGCCGGCACGCCCGCGCATTTCCTGGGCGTGCTGTTCAACCGCGCCACCGGCACGCGGATGGAGCATGTGCCCTATCGCGGCTCCGGCCCCATGGTGCTGGCGCTGCTGGCGGGCGAGATCCCCTGCGGCTTCACCACCACAGCCAGCCTGGTGCCGCATCTGCAGGACGGCTCACTGCGCGCACTGGCCGTCACCGGCGCCAACCGCTCGCCCCTGCTGCCCGATGTGCCGCGCTTCGCCGAGACGGGTCTCGACCTCGGCGAGATGGGCGAGGCGGAGATGTGGTACGGGCTCTTTGCCCCCGGGTCGACGCCGTCCACGGTGATCGAACCCATCGGCGCAGCCACGCTCGCCGTGGTGGCGGAGCCGGAGACGACGGCACGGCTGCGCGCGCTGGACGTGCCGCCCCGGCCGCTCGGCCCCGCCGCCTTCGCCGCCGCCATCCAGGCCGATCTCGCGCGCTGGGGCCCCATCATCCGCGCCACCGGCTTTCGCCTGGAGGATTGAGCATGCCGAGCGTCACCTTCATGGGCACCGGCGGCCCGCGCCGGGATCCGCACCGCCGCGCCACCTCGCTGCTGCTGCGCAGCGGGCAGGAGGAGGTGCTGATCGACAGCGGCCGCGGCGCGCTGCTGGGCCTGGGCGAAGCCCGCGCCAATATCGCTGGGCTGCGGCGGATCCTGCTGACGCACCACCATTTCGACCATATCGGCGATCTCTACGACGTGATCCTGAATTCCTGGCTGGAGGGCCGGCGCCACCCGCTGCTCATCGAAGGGCCGCCCGGCACCAAGGGCATCGTGGATGCGCTGCTGAACCATGTGTACGACCGGGACCTCACCTGGCGCAGCCTGGGCGAGCCCGCCCATGGCGGCTGGGCGCCGGTCGAGGTGCGCGAGATCTGCGCGGGGGAAGCCACCTCCGGCGCCGGCTGGCGCGCGACGGCGCATGAAATGAGCCACGGCCACGGACTGCCCACGCTCACCCCCGCCTTCCTCAGCCGCTGGTTCTGCCATGGCTATCGCTTCGAGGTGGCGGGCCGCGTCTTCGCCTTCACCGGCGACACGGTGGATTGCCCTGGGTTGCGCAAGTTGGCCGCGGGCGCGGACGTGCTGGCCATCTGCTGCTATGCCGCGAGCAGCGAACTCACCTCGGAGCATTTCCGTGTCCTTGCGCGGCATACGCTGGCCTGCGGCGACACGGTGGGAAAGATCGCCACCGCTTGCGGCGTGAAGCAACTCGTCCTGACGCACCACAAGCCGCGGCCGGACGACGCGTGGCAAGCCGCGCTGCTGGAAGAGGTGGCCCGCGATTTCAGCGGGCCCTTGAGCCTTGCCACCGATGGCTTCGAGGTGGCTTTCTGACACTTGGCAAGGCTTGGCATGGCGCCAGATTCCTGCCGAAGCCCGAAGGGAGCCCGCCGTGAACCGTCGTCGCCTGATCGCCCATCTGCCCGCGCTTGCGGCCCTGCCATTGCTGCCCGGCGCCGCGGAGGCCGCCACCCGCCGCGAGATCGACGCGGAGGTGGCGATCGCGCTCGAGACGCTGCGCGGCATGGAGCATGTCCGCCCCCTCTTCCAGGCTGCGCACGCGATCCTGGTGTTTCCGCGCATCATCAGCGGCGGCTTCATCGTCGGCGGTCAGTATGGCGAGGGTGCGCTGATCCGCGGCCATGAGACCGAGGGCCATTACCGCATCGCCGGCGCCAGCTTTGGCCTGCTGGCCGGCGCGCAGACCGCGGGCATCGCCATGTTCTTCATGAACGAAGCGTCGCTTCGGGCGCTGATGGCCGCCGATGGCTGGGAGATCGGCACCGGCCCCAGCGTGGTGGCGCTCGATCATGGACTGCAGGCCAATGCCAGCATCACGACGCTGCGCGAGCCGGTCTATTCCATCACCTTCGGCCAGCGGGGGCTGATGGCGGCGCTCGCCCTCAACGGCACGAAGATCACGCGCTTCCGCCCGGACTGACCGCCGGCTCAGAACAGCGGCGGCGCGATCCATTTCTGAAAGCCTTCGCGCTCGCCCAGCCTTGCGTACCAGGCGGCGAGCCTGGGGAATTTCGGCATGCCGCGCTGCTGCACCTCGGGCCCGAACCAGCGCCGCGCGTAGCAGCCGAGCACGATATCGGCGAGGGTGAAGGTCTCGCCCTCGATGAAGGGGCGCCCATCGTCGAGCCGTGCTTCGAGAATGGCCCAGCAGCGCGCGCTGTTCTTCACCGCGGCGGCCACCGCCGCCATGTCGCGCTTCGCCTCCGGCGTGCGGACCATGTTCCAGAAGAGGTCTCGCTCTGCCGGTGAGAGGGTGGAAAGCTGCCAGTCCAGCCAGCGGTCCACGCTGGCCCGTGCGCCTGCCGCTTCAGGATACAGGCCGCGCGCATCGCCGCCCACCATCATGCAGAGATAGCGGCAGATGCTGTTGCTCTCCCACAACTCCACGCCATCATGACGGAGCGAGGGAATGCGGCCGTTGGGGTTGAGCGCGCGATAGGCCGGCGTGTCCACCACGCCATGCTCCATCCCGGCGTCCTGGCGCTCATAGGGTTGGCCCAGCTCCTCCAGCACCCAGAGGGTCTTCCAGACATTCACGCTGTTCACGCGGCCATAGAGCTCGATCACGGTGCGCGGTCTCCTGGGGCTTGCGCGTCGATCTGCGCAAATTGCCGCCTTCTTCCTTGTGCCGCCAGGGATATGAACGCCGCTGGATCATGATAAATTTTACATGTTTTGCGGGAAATACTCCTGGTCTACATCGCCCGGCACACCCTCCGGGACCGCGCTGGCCGCGGCACCGGCAGCGGATGGTCCGCCCGTCGGTGCGGCCTGGCCGAGGCTCAGCCGCGCGGTGCGGGTTTCGCCTTGGTCTCGAACCGCCAGGGCGACCCGCCATCGTCATTGGCGTCCAGCCGCAGCCGGTGCTCCAGCGGTGGGAAGGCGCGGCTGCGGCAATCCGCCCTGTCGCAGAGCCTGCAAGAGAGGCCGATGCCCACGCGCGCCGTCGTCAGGTCGAGCCCATCCGAATAGACCAGCTCCGCGGCGCGTGAGATGTCGCAGCCGATCGCCACGACATGCGTGGGCGATGGCTCGCCCCAGCGCGGTGTGGGTCCATGCACGGCGCGGGCGATGCAGAGGAAGGCCGCGCCATCCGGCAGCTCCGCCGCCTGCACGCGCACCTGCTCGGGCGTGCCGAAGGCGTGGTGCACCACCCATTTCGGGCAGCTGCCGCCGAACCGCGCGAAGGGAAAGCCCGCCGCCGCGAAGCGCTTGGTCACATTGCCTGCCGTGTCCACGCGGAGGAAGAAGAAGGGCACGCCGCGATGCCCCTCGCGCTGCAAGGTGGAAAGCCGCTGCGCCGCCTGCTCGTAGGAGACGCCGAAGCGTGCGGCGAGCTTCTCGACATCGTGCCTGAGCTCGCGCGCCGCATGCAGGAAGGGCAGATAGGGCATGAGCAGCACGGCCGCCGCGTAGTTCAGGAGGCCGATGCGGATGAGCTGCGTCGCCTCCGCGCTGGAGGGCGGCTCCTCGCCCAAGGTCGCGTCCACCACCTCGCGCGCTTCCATCAGCATGAGCTGGAAGGCCATGCGGAAGCCGCGGGATTCGCGCGGCAGGGACTCGGCGAGCCAGAGGTCGCGCGTGCGCGGGTCGAAGCGGCGGTCGCTCTCGGGCATGGGGGCGACCGTCACGCGCACGCCATGCGCGTTGCGCAGCCGCTCGGCGATGGCGTGGTTCATCTCGGCCGGTGCGGCGCGCAATTCCGCGCCGAGCTTCTCGCCGAAGCGCTCGAGCTCGGGGAAGTGGTTGCCGCGCTCATGGAAGAAGTCGCGCGCCTCCTCCGTCGGCAGCAGCATGCGCCGGCCGGAAGGCAGCGCGATGCCCGAGCTGTCCTCCCGCGCCACGCGCCAGGCGCGATACAGCGCGAGCACGCCGCGCGAGGCATTGGGCGCGGCCGCCGCCATCGCCTGCAGCTCGCCCTCCGGCACGGAATCCAGGCCCAGCACCGGATCGCCCAGCACTTCGCGCAGGCCCGCTTCCAGTTGCCGCTCCGTGTGACCGGAGAGGGCCGCCAGATCCACCCCCAGCGCCTCGGTCAGCTTGAACAGGACGGCGGCCGTCACCGAGCGCTGATCATGCTCGATCAGGTTGAGGTAGCTGGCCGAGATGCCGAGGCGCACGGCCAGCGCCTGCTGCGTCATGCCGCGCTCGGTGCGGATGCGACGAACGGTGCGGCCGATCAGCGGGCGGGCCATGGCGCTCTCCTTTTACACGATTGACTAAATCGGGCTTTGAAACGTCGCCGGATGCACAGTCTTGCCGTGTGTCACCCAGTTTTGCGCGTGACTTGGCGCGGCGCAATGTCAATCTTTCACAGGTCGCCAAGACCTGAGGAGATTTTCCGATGCGCCCCGAAACCACCAAGCTGACCGCGCCCGACGGCATGCCCCCCGGCTCGGGCGGCGAGCCCGGCCGCTTCGACGGCATCCGCCGGGACTATACGCCGGCTGACGTCGCCCGCCTCGCCGGCAGCTTCCGCACCCAGCACACGCTGGCCGAGATGGGCGCCCGCCGCCTCTGGCAGCTGCTGCGCACCGAGCCGCAGGTGACGACGCTGGGCGCCATGACCGGCATGCAGGCGCTGCAGCAGGTGAAGGCGGGACTGAAGGCCATCTACCTTTCGGGCTGGCAGGTCGCGGCCGACGCCAATTCCGCCAATACCATGTACCCGGACCAGTCGCTCTATCCGGTGGACAGCGTGCCCAATGTGATCCGCCGCATCAACAACGCGCTGCGTCGCGCCGACCAGATCGCCACCATGGAGCGGCATGACGGCACGGGCGATGACCGCACGCACTACATGGCGCCGATCATCGCCGATGCGGAGGCGGGCTTCGGCGGCGCGCTCAACGCCTATGAGCTGATGCGCGCGATGATCGAGGCGGGTGCGGCCGGCGTGCATTTCGAGGATCAGCTCGCCAGCGAGAAGAAATGCGGCCATCTCGGCGGCAAGGTGCTGGTGCCCATCAGTCAGCACATCCGCACGCTGAATGCCGCGCGCCTCGCCGCCGATGTCGAGGGCGTCTCCACCGTCCTGCTCTGCCGCACGGACGCGGAATCCGCGCAGCTGCTGACCAGCGACGTGGATGAGCGCGACCGCCCCTTCCTGAGCGGCGAGCGCACGCCGGAGGGCTTCTTCCGCATCACCCCCGGCATGGGCAAGCCATACGCCATCGCGCGCAGCCTCGCCTATGCGCCCTATGCCGATCTGCTCTGGTGGGAGACGTCGGACCCTGATCTCGATGATGCGCGCGACTTCGCGGAGGCGATCCACCGCCAGTTCCCCGGCAAGATGCTCGCCTACAACTGCTCGCCCAGCTTCAACTGGCAGCGGAAGATGGGCGTGGATGCGGCCGCGAAGTTCCAGCGTGAGCTGGGCGCCATGGGCTACAAGTTCCAGTTCGTGACGCTGGCGGGCTTCCACAGCCTCAACCTCTCCATGTTCCGCCTGGCCCGTGGCTACGCGGAGCGCGGCATGGGCGCCTATAGCGAGCTGCAGCAGGCCGAGTTCGCCGAGGAGGTGAACGGCTTCACCGCCGTGCGCCACCAGCGCGAGGTGGGTGTGGGCTATTTCGACGCGATCGCGAATGCGGCGAGCGGCGGGAAGGCCAGCACCACCGCGCTGAAGGACAGCACCGAGGCGGCTCAATTCCATCATGCATAGCGGCCCGGCCTTCCGGAACGCATCGCTTACCTTCGTCCAATCTGTGCCAACCCCAAGGAGACACGCCATGAACGACAACCACGATGACGGCCTGGTGCATTCCCACAACTACGCCTGCAGCGAGCGCGGCCGCATGGCCAATCGCCCGCCGACCACGCGGCCGGAGGAGTACGACGACGGTCTCGTCCACTCGCACAACTACGCCTGTGGCGAGCGCGGCCAGCCCGCCCATCGCTGAGCGGGCTACGCCTCCAGCGAGCGTCGCAGCAGCCAGGCATGGGCGCCCGGCGCGTAATAGTCGCGCCGGCGCCCGGCCCTCTCGAAGCCGGCCTTGGCGTAGAGCGCCATGGCCGGCGCATTATCCTCGGCCACTTCCAGGAACATCACCCGCGCCCCCGCCGCCGCCGTCACCACCGCCGCCGTCTCCACCAGCGCCTCGCCCAGACCCTGCCGGCGATGATCGGGATGGACGGCCAGCGTCAGGATCTCCGCCTCGTCCAGCACGCGCCGCGCGAGAATGAAGCCGCCGGGCGCGGTGAGGCCCACCACGCCCTGCATGCCAAGCAGGGTCGCGATCGTCTCCGCACTCCAGGCCGCGCCGGGCGGGAAGGCGGCCGCATGCAGCGCGGCGAGCGCAGGCGCATCCGCGGCACTGGCGGTGGCGAGCTTCACGTGGTGGCCGGTGGTTCGACATAGAGCGGCTCCAGCGCCAGGGCCGGCACCTCGCCCCGCAGCCGCCGCAAGGCCACGCGCGCCAGCGCCGCCGCCTCGATCCGCCGCGCATCGCCGAGCCCGGCCGGCCAGCCGCGCGCGCGCATCCGCGCGACCGCGCGCGGTGCGCCATCGCCCATGATCCAGGTGTGGCCCTCCGGCCGTGGCAACGCGTCTTCCGCGACCACGCAGGGCAGCGCATCCGGCCGCTCCAGGAAGAGATCGCCGCGCCGGTTCTCCGTCACCGCCCAGGCGGGGAAGGCGGGGTCGCTCATCGCCACCAGCGCCTCGCCCGTCGTCACCGCCACCACGGGAATGCCGCGTGCGAGGCCGATGCCCTGCGCCAGCGCGATCGCCGTCCGCAGCCCGGTGAAGCTGCCCGGACCGACGCCGACCGCCACCGCCTCCACATCGCCCTGCAGCACCGTCTCGACCAGCGGCGGCAGCGCGGCGGCCTGGCCATGCGCGCCCTCATGCACGCGCTCCATCAGCACATGCTCATCCTCCACCAGGGCGGCAAGGCAGCGGGAGAGGGCGGCATCGAGAACGAGAAGGCGCATGCCCCCGCTTGGCACCAAGCGGGCGGTCAGGGCAAGCGCCGCAGCCAGGCGCGCAGCGTGATGAGCGCGGTGAGCCAGCCGATCGTGGCGGCGGTCGGCGGCACCAGCGCCAGCAGCGGCCAGGGCAGGTCGGTGATCTGCGCGTCCCGCGCCAGCACGACAGGCAGCGCCTGCATCGCCAGGAACCACAGCGCGGGCAATGCGATGGCGAGGCCCAGAAGCGCGCCGAGGAAGCAGAGCCAGCCCAGCCGCCGGGCGAAGCGGCCCGCGATGTCGGCATCGCGCGCGCCCAATTCGTGCAGGATGACGATGGTCTCCCGCCGTGCCGCGATGCCCGCGCGTGTCGCCACCGCCACCAGCGCCGCGCCCACCAGCCCGATCAGCCCCAGCATGGCGAGCGAGAGCCCGCGCAGGCCATCCGCCAGGCGCATGGCAAGCCGCACCGCCTCGCTGCGCAATTCGAGCTGCGCGCCGGGAATCGCCTGCACCGCCTCCAGCAACGGCTGGTGATCCGCGCCCCCCGGCAGGGTGATGGCGAGCATGCGGGGCAAAGGCAGGCTCGGCACCTCGCCGAGCCAGGGGGCGAGCAATTGCCGAAGCCGCTCATCCGGCACGGCGGTGACCGAGGTGACGCCAGGCAGCGCCTCCAGCCGCGCGATCACCGTCTCAGGCGCCGTCTCGCGCGGCAATTGCAGCAGCAACTGCCCGGCCTCGCCCTGCTGCCAGCGCTCCGCGAGGCGCCCCGCGCCATCGGCGCCCGCGATGGCGAGTGCGGCCAGCAATGCCATGGCGGCGACCAGCGCCGGCAGCAGCCGGTCGGCCAGCGCACGGCGGAGCCCCAGCGGGTCGCGCCCCTTGAGGCGGCGGCCCTCAGCCATGGCTCACCAGCCGTCCAGCTTCGAGCCGGAGCGTGGGCGCGGGATATTCCTGGGGCAATTCCTCGCTGTGGGTGGCGACGATGACCGTGGTTCCCATGCGGTGCATCTCCCGCAGCAGGCTGATGACGCGCCGCGCCTGAGCGGCGTCCAGATTGCCGGTGGGTTCATCCGCCACCAGCAGGGCGGGCCGCGCCACCACGGCGCGGGCCAGCGCGAGGCGCTGCTGCTCGCCCCCCGAGAGGGTCGAGGGCGGGGCCTCGGCACGGTCCAGCAGGCCCACCCAGCGCAGGATCTCGCGCACATCGGCGGCGAGCCGCGCCTCGGTCAGGCCCTGGATGCGCAGCGGCAGAGCGGCGTTCTCATACACCGAGAGATGCGGCAGCAGGCGGTAATCCTGGAAGACCACGCCGATGCGCCGGCGCAGCGCGGGGAAGGCCCGGCGCGGCAGGCGGCGGATGCGCGAATCCAGCACTTCCACCTCCCCTTCGGTCGCGCGGAGCGAGAGGCTGATGAGGCCCAGCAGGCTGGACTTGCCCGCGCCCGAGGGGCCAAGCAGCCAGGTGAAGCTGCCGGGCGTCAGCGCGAAGCTCACCTCCGAGAGGGTCCAGTAGCCGTCGCTTTCCGGATAGCGCAGCCCAACGCGGGAGAATCGCACCATGGGTCAAGTTTCGCAGCGGCATTCAGGATAAAGCAAACCGCAGGTTGCAGGATGCGCCCCGCCTTGGCACATGCGACACCGAGATGGACATTGCCTGCCCGAATTGCGCCGCAACCTACCGTGTTCCCGAGGCGCTCCTCGCCCAGGGGAAGCCGCTGCGATGCGCGGCCTGCGGCGAGAGCTGGGTGCCCGAGATGCCGCCCGCCGCCCCAATGGCGGCGGCGGACCCGGTGGAGCCCCCGCCTGCCGAACATCCGGGCCTGGATGCCCCTCTTCCTGAGCCTGACCTCCCGGCGGCCGTTCCGTCCGAGGCAGCGGCCCCAGATGCCGTGCCTCCACCGCCCGAGCCTGTCGCCGCCCTTGCCGCGGAACCGCCGCCTTCGGCGCCGGCCCGCCACGCCTCGCCACTCACCCCCCCACCGCTGAACCCACCTGTCCTGCAGCGCCGGCCCGCCGGCACGGGACCGCGCGGCCGGGTCGGAGCACTGCGTCTCGCCTGGGCGGTGAGCGTCGCCACCCTGCTCCTCGGTCTTGCCGGGCTCGTCTTCTATGGCGATGCCATCGCTGCCGCCTGGCCGCCCTTCGCCCGCGTCACCGCACTGCTGGGCGTGTGACCGAGCGTCAGGCGGGGACGGCCTCGGGCAACGTGACGCCGGTGCGATAGCTGCCCTCGCTCGCCGGGGCCCGGGGAAGGACCAGCGAGAGCAACCGATCATCCTCGCGGATCACCATGTCCTCCGCCTCGAGCGCCGCCAACGACGTGGCGATGGCGTCGGCGGGGTAAGCGGCCAGCGCCTCGATCACCGCCGCCTCCGTCACCGGCCGGTCCGTCGCTTCCAGCACGGCCTGGGCCAGCGCGTCGAGTTCGAGTTCGCGTCGCTGCCCGCCGCGGCTGTCGAGGACCACCACGCCGCCACCCTCGCGCGGTCGCAGCACATGCAGATGCGCGAAGAGCTCGTTCTGCGGGATGCCCCAGGCCTTCACCGTGTCATGGATCTGGCCGTAGCTCTGCTGCAGATGCAGCGAATTTTCCCAGCCGCGCTCGAAATAGTAGCAGAAATCCTCGTAGCGGAAGCCGGTGCGCTCGACGTACTCGCGCGAGAAGATCAGCTCATAGGTCGGCCCATGCGCCGCGGGCGGAATGCCGAAGCGCTCGGGCTGCGCCTGCAGCGGCGCATAGCGCGTGACCTGCACCGGCACGCAGGAGACGGGCGGGTCGAAATGCGCGAGCTTGGGCAGCAGCGCCTCCATCCGCCGGTATTCGGGCAGGGTGTCGTCCGGGAAGCCGTAGAGGATGTTGTAGAGGATCCGGATGCCGTATTTCCGGCCGAGCTTCAGCGTGAACACGTTCTGGATGGCGGTGACGCCCTTGTCGATCCGCCGCAGCACCTCGGAGCTGAAGCTCTCGATGCCGGGCTGCACCTCATGGAATCCCGCATCGGCGAGCAGGCGGAAATGCTCCTCCGTCACGTTGGATTTCATCTCGCAGCTCAGGATGAATTTCGGCCGCTCCGCCGCCAGCATGGGCAGCAGCGTCTTGTAGAAGCCGTGCGGCAGGATGTAGTCCGAGAAGCGGAAGCTTGAGATGCCGTGGCGCGCGCGCAATGTGCGCAGCCCCTCCAGCACCGTCTCCGCCGCGCGATGGCGGTAGACCAGGTCCGGCTTGTCGATGCCGCAGAAGACGCAATGGTGCTTCGCCCCCCACCAGCAGCCGCGTGAATTCTCGACCGGGATGGAGGCGGGTGTCAGGTCCACCTGGCATTCGGCCGAAAGGCGCGCCGTGTCGGCGAAGAAATCGCTATAATCTGGCACCGGATTGGCATCGAGATCGGCCTTGGGCGCGGGGGGTGTCGCGATCACCGCGCCATCGGCGCCGCGATGCAGGATTCCGCGCACCGCGGCGAGGGGGCGGGCGCCGCGCGCGGCCTCGACGAGGTCGAGGATGGTGGTCTCGCCCTCGCCCACGCAGATCGCATCCACCCAGGGATGGCTGTGCATCAGCATGCTGCCCGTCGGGTCGCGCACCGCATAGCCGCCGAGCGCCACCAGCTTCTCCGGCGCGCGCGCCTTCACGAGCTTGGAGAGCGCCAGCGAGGCGATGGTCTGGTCGAACATGCAGGTGAAGCCGACGAGGCGCGCGGGCGAGGCGGCGATCTCATCCGCCCAGCGTTCCAGCCAGTGCGGGATGACCTCCGCGCGCAGGTGCAGCAGCCGCTCGATCACCACATCCACCGAGCCCACACGCTCGGGGTCGAGCGCGCCGGCGAAGGCCAGGTCCTCGGCCTTCACGCGCAGATGCCGGCGCTGTGCGTCGGTCACCACCGGGTCGAGCGTGTGGCTGAACAGGAAGTCGTTCAGCGCATAGACGACGCTGATGCCGTCATAGGTGCTGGCCTTCAGGAATTCGAGGGCGAAGAGGTTCAGGTGCAGCACCCGCGCCTCGACGCCCTGTCGCGCCAGGATCGCCTTGAGCAGGGCGAGGCCGAGGCCCGGCTCGATCACATTGGTCCATGGCATGCTGACCAGCAGGATCTCCGGCTCGGGGCGATCCTGCCACGGCTCGGGCAACAGCGCATCCATGGCGCGGCTAGAACTTCTCGACGCCCGAGCGGTCGCGGATCAGGCTGTCGATCGGGTTCATCTGGCCGACGAAGAGCGTGCCGATGGCGATGCAGACGCCCGCCCAGATCACGCCTGCCGCGATCGCGGAGCCGCCATCCGAGAGGCGATCCGCCAGGGAGCCGCGGCCGCCGACGGCGATGATCTTCTCAATCGCGGATTCGCTGATCTTCACCTTCAGATTGTCCGCCACCGCCTTCGGCCGGTCGAACCAGTCGGTCGTGAACCGGCCATCCTTCAGCACGGCGTGGAACAGCTTCATCACCTCCTGGTCCACCGGGTCCTTGATGCGGGCCAGGTTGGAGGGGGCGAGCAGCTGCAGCGCCTCGGCATTCTTGGCGCTGAGCTTGAGGCCGAGTTCCTTCGCGACCGCGGCCGGCTTCTCGAAGACCTGGGTGAGGTCCCGCCCGCCCGCCTTGGCGGTGCGGATCAGTTCCAGCACATCGGCCTCGATCACGCCCTGGCGTACGAGGTCCTGCGGCTCCTTGATGGGGCGCGGCGGCCAGGGGAAGGGGATGGGCGGCTTGCCGGTGCTGCCGCAGGTGAAGCCCCCATCATCGCTCTGGTAGATGATGGCGCGACCGGGATTGAGCGCGCCATATTGCCCCTCCGCGATCTCCACGGCCAGGTTGGCGGCGCCGATCGCCATCTTGGAGAGCTTGGACTGCATGGCGCGCTCCTGCGCCGCGGCGAGGGCCTGGACGAGGCGCCCGGCCGCCTTGATCGAGGAGAGCAGCTCCGGCTTGAGGGGCGGGAGGGGGAGAACCCGTTCCTCCGTGAGGAGCAGGGCCCCTTGGGTGCCGCCACCGAAGACCATGAGTGTTTTCATCTTGCCGTCCTCCAAGCGCTGTCGGGATGATTCCCTTGTGATGCAATCCAGGGTTGTTTGGACGAAACGAATGCAATCATGAAGATTGCGTTCTTTACAACCAAAAATTGTATCTTGTGACCATCGGGCCTGGTGGATGCATGCGCAACGGCGGCCTCCAGCTGCTGGAGGCCGCCTCCGCATCGGGCTCGTGGCCCGCTTGGTTCAGGCCGTGCGGGTGGCCGGTGTCCGGCCCAGCAGGCGGGAGACATCCAGCGCATGGGCGCCGGCGCCGAGGCCCGCCTGGACCAGCATCGCGGCCGTCAGGAAGGCCGGGAACTCCCACCCGCCATTTGGCGCGGTGAACAGCCAGCCATTGCCCGCGTGCATCGCGGTCGCGCCCAGCAGGATGGGCAGGCTGAGGAGCGCCGCCGGCCGAACCAGCACGCCGGTGATGAGCGCCAGGCCCGCCGCGGTCTCGCCAAGGGCGACCACGGCGCCGAGGATGGGCGGGAAGCCGATCGAGCCGAAATAGCCCATGGTGCCGGCGAGGCCGAAGACGCCAAGCTTCAGCCAGGCGCCATGCGCCAGCATGATCGCGCCGAGGGAAAGCCGCAGCAGCAGGGCGGCATAGGGGGTGGTGAGCTGGGTGGAAGGCATTGCGGGATCTCCTTTGGGACTGCGTGTTCCGATGGCGGCAAGCTGCGCCTGTGCGCCGCGCCCTTCCAATCCCGGCTTGGAACGGGGATCATCACCGTGGTGAATGATGGGGCGCGCCATGACTGAACTCTCCCAGCTCGACCTGAACCTGCTGCGCGTCTTCGACGCGGTGGCGCGCGAGCGGCACGTGACGCGCGCGGCGCAGCGGTTGAACCTGTCGCAGCCCGCCGTTTCCAACGCGCTGGCGCGGCTGCGCGGAGCGCTGGGCGATGAGCTCTTTCTGCGCAGGCCCGGCGGCGTGGAGCCGACGGCTCTGGCCAACGCTCTCGCCGCGCCGGTGGCCGAGGCACTGGACCGGCTGGCCGATGCGCTGGCCGTGCAGGCGCCCTTCGATCCCGCGACGGCGCGGCGCGTCTTCACGGTCGCCTTCTCGGAATATGCCGAGGCCGCGCTGGCGCCGCGCGTCCTGGAGCGCATGGCGCGCGAGGCGCCCGATTGCCTGCTCGCCATCCGCCATGCCGACCGCACCAATGCCGAGGCGCTGCTGGAGCGCGGCGAGGCGCAACTCGCGATCGCCGTCCTGCCCGAGCCTGGCGCGCTTTACACGCGGTTACGCCTGCTGCCCGAGGCCTTCCTGACCCTGATGCGCGCAGACCATCCGTTGGCGGAGGGCGAATTGACGCTGGAGCGATTCATCTCGGTGCCGCATCTTCTGCATTCGCCCAATGGCTCGCGCGACGGTGCGCTGGATTCCATCCTGGCGGCCCAGGGGCTCTCCCGCCGGCTCGGCGCCGTCGTGGCCCATCTCTCGGCCGTGCCGGAGATCCTGGGCCGCACCGAGATGATCATGACGCTCTCCGCCCGGCTGGCGCAGCAGATGGCGACGAGCGGGAGCATCGTCACGCGTGAGCCGCCGATCAATGTGCGGCACACGCGGCTTTCGATGATCTTCCACCGCCGCTTCGAGGGCGATCCCGGCCATGCCTGGCTCAGGCGCCTGCTGCTGGCCGAAGCGCGGGAAGTCTAGTCGAGCCTGAGCCCCAGCCGCTGGATGATGGGCTGCCAGGTCGCCGTCTCCTCGCGGATCAGGCGGGCCATGGTCGCGCGATCCTGGAAGCGCGGGATGATCCCCTGCGCGCTGAAGGTGGCCTGCACGCCCGGGTCGTTCACCGCATCGCGGATCGCGTTCTGCAGCGCGATCAGGATGGGCTCCGGCGTGCCGGCACGGCCGACGAAGCCCTGCCAGCCGCGCACCACGAGGTCCGGCATGCCCTGCTCGGAGGCCGTGGGCACATCGGGCATCAGCGGATGGCGCTCGGTGCCGCCGAGGAAAGCGATGGCGCGCACGCGGCCAGAATCCACCTGCGGCTTGGCCAGGTTGATCCCGTCGATCATGAACTGCACGCGCCCGCCCAGCATGTCCTGCAGCGCGGGCGCGCTGCCGCGGTAATGCACCACCTCGATCTGCGTGCCGGACTGCGCGGCGAAGAGCTCGAAGGCGAGCTGCGTGATCGAGCCCTGGCCGGCCGAGCCGAAATTGAGCTGCCCGGGGCGCGCGCGCGCCAGGGCCACGAATTCCGGCAGGGTGCGAATGTTCAGCTCGGCCGGCACCATGAAGAAGAGGCCACCCACGGTGGCGAGCGCGATGGGCGTGAGGTCCCGCGCGGAGTCGAAAGGCAGGTTGCGGTAGAGCAGCGGGTTCACCGCGATCACCGCATTGTTCACATGGCCGAAGGTGTAGCCATCCGGCGCACTCTTCGCGACGGCGTCGAGGCCGAGATTGCCGTTCGCGCCGCCCCGGTTCTCCACCAGCACGGGCTGGCCCAGGCTCTCGCTCATGCGTTGCGCGATGGGGCGCGCGACGAGGTCCGAGCCGCCGCCCGGCGGGAAGCCGACGACAAGGCGGATGGGCCGGGCCGGGAAGGCCTGCGCGAGGGCGGGCGCGGCCAGGATGGGGGTGGCCAGGATGGGGGTGGCGAGAAGGGCGCGGCGCGAGATGGTCATCTGTCCTCCGGGTGTTTTCCGGGAGGCTGGCATGAATTCCACCGCCGCGAAATCAGGGTTTTCGGAGAACGCAGCGAACGACCTCGGCGAGGCCCTGGTGGCGCGGCCCCTCATCCAGCCGCACCGCACCTTCGGTCAGTTCCAGCACCTCGAGCCCCACGAATTCCCGCTCGACGATGGCGCGGTCCCAAAGCAGGGCCGGCATCTTCGGTCCGCCCGAGCGGCGCCCTTCCTGCGCCGGCGAGAAGCACTCGAGCACGAGAAGGCCACCGGGCTTCAGCGCGCGCAGGCAGCCGGCGGTGGCCAGTGCGCGATCCTCGGGGGGCAGGTGCAGGTAGATCCAGGCGATCAGGTCGTATTGCGCCTCGGGCCAGTCCCAGCGCGCCACATCCGCCTGCCGCGCATCGAGTTCGACGCCACGCTTTGCCGCGAAATCCCGCGCCTTCGCGACCGCGACCGCAGACCAGTCGAGGCTGGTGACGGCGAGCCCCAGCTTGGCGAGCCAGACGCCGTTGCGCCCTTCGCCATCGCCCACCGCCAGCGTCGTCATGCCCGGCCGGAACCGCCAGGCCTGGGCGCGGAGATAGTCGTTCGGCGCGCTGCCGAACTGAAACTCGCCGCCTGCGTAGCGTTCATCCCAGGCGAGTGATGTGCTCATGATTGTGCTTCCCCAGGTCCCGGGGTCTGGGGCCTTTCGGCCCCAGCCGCCGGAGGCCCTTTTCCTTACTGCGGTTCCCACCCCGGCGCCGCCAGCTCGAACCCTTCGAAGCGAAAGGCCGGCGCCACCGTGCAGCCGCAAAGCACCCAGCCCTCCAGCGGCGCCGCGGCCTGCCAGACGCCGCGCGGCACCATCGCGAAGGGCCTCTGCCCCGCCGCGATGTCCGGGCCCAGATGCAGGGTCCGTACCGCGCCCCCAGCCCAGAGCCGCAGCGCCAGCGCGCCGCCGCCATACCAGTGCCAGCCTTCATCGGCGTCCACGCGATGCCAATGGCTGCGCTCGCCCGCTGCCAGCAGGTAGTAGATCGCCGTGCTCTCGCCGCGCGCGCCGTCGCTCGGCGTGTGGCGGAAGATCTCACGGAAATGGCCGCCCTCGGGGTGCGGCTGCAGCCCGAGTTCTGCGATCAGCGCGCGCGGATCGAAATGGGGATCAGTGAGCCTCACCCTGCGGGCACCGTCTCAGCGAAGATCGGGTTCGCCATATGCGCCTCGTAGAACGCGGTCAGCTTCGGCCGGCCCGGGCGCCAATCCTCCTCGCCGAAGCGGAAATCGAGATAGCCCAGCGCGCAGACCAGCGTCAGCGTGCCGATGTTCAGAGCGGCCGGCACGCCCTCTGTCTCCAGCAGGTCAAGCGTGCGGGTTACGGCGGCCTGCTGCCGCGCGATCAGGCCGGCGCGCGCCTCCTCGGCCGGCATCAGCGATTGCCCGCGGCGCAGCACGGCCGCGGTCAGGATGCCGTCCGCCAGCGCCGCCAGCCGCAGCGCCGGCCAGCGCGCCTCGCCCGTGGGGTAGAGCTTCGCGGCCCCGCCGATGCTGTCGAGATACTCGCAGATGAGCGGGCTGTCCGGCAGCGTCATGCCCGCATCCGTCACCAGCGCGGGCACTTTCGAGAGCGGGTTGTCGGCCAGCAGCTCGGCAGGGCTCGCATGCGGGTTGCTCCCCACGCGCTCCAGCGGGATGCCGTGGTGCATCGCGGTCGCCACCACCTTGCGGACGAAGGGGCTGGCGGCGGAGTAATGGAGTTTCATCGGAAGCTGTCCTTTCCGGCGCGGCGCGCCGCAAGCTCGGCCACATCCTTCGCGCGCATGAAGGGGTTCACCGCGCGTTCCAGGCCAAGGGTGGTGGGAATGGTGGGCTGCCCCGCCTCGCGCTGCGCCTTGGCCTGCACGGAATAGGCCATCAGCGCCAGGTTCTCGGGCTCCACCGTCAGCGCGTATCGGATGTTCGAAAGCGTGTATTCATGTCCGCAATAGACGCGCGTCGCATCCGGCAGCGGCGCGAAGGCGGCGAGCGAGGCGAACATCTCCTCGGCCGTGCCCTCCAGCAGCCGCCCGCAGCCGACGGCGAAGAGCGTGTCGCCGCAGAACAGCGCATTGTCGGCGGCAAAGCTCCAGGCAATGTGCCCGCGCGTATGGCCGGGGCTGTCCAGGATGCTGGCCTTGCTCTCGCCCAGGGCGAAGCTGTCGCCCGGCTTGAGTGCGGCATCCAGCGGCGGCAGACGCGCCGCGTCATTCGCATTTCCCGCGATCTTCGCGCCGAAGCGCTGGGCCAGTTCCGGGATGCCCGCGATATGGTCGCCATGGTGATGGGTGATCAGGAGCCAATCGAGCCGCCCGCCCTCCGCCATGATGAAATCCGCAACGGGGGCCACCACGGCCGCATCCATCACCGCCGTCATTCCCGTCGCTTCGTCGCGCAGGAACCAGGCGTAATTATCGTCCAGGATCGGAATGGGCTTCACGGTCAGGGTCATGGCTTCTCCATCCGGGGCACTCCCTCGGGGCGGGTTCCTGCCCTATATCCCCCGCATGAGCGGTGAGGTCCACGGTCTGGCGGAGTTCTATCGCGCGCCGCTTGGCCGGGTTGCGGCGCGGCTGCTGCGCGGGCGGCTTCTGGCCCTCTGGCCGGAACTGAAGGGGCTGGATCTGCTGGGCCTGGGCTGGGCCGAGCCCTATCTGACCCTCTGGCCCGGCCAGGATGGTCGGCGCCTCGCCTTCGCCCCCGATGGCCTCGGCCTCCTGCCGGGCTCCGCCCAGGTGCAGGACCGCCACCTGCCGCTGCCCGACCGCTGCGTCGACCGTGTCATGCTGGTGCATGCGCTGGAGGCGAGCGAGGGCGCCCACGCCCTGCTGCGCGAATGCTGGCGCGTGCTGCGCGACGATGGCCGGCTGCTGGTGATCGTCCCCAATCGCCTGGGCTGCTGGTCGCTTTTCGACCACACACCCTTCGGCCAGGGGCGCCCCTATTCGCGCGGCCAGCTGGAAGGGCAGCTGCGCCGCCAGATGTTCGCCGTCAGCCGCCGCGACTCGGCGCTCTTCGTGCCACCGCTGCCCTGGGGCTTCGCGCTGCGCGGCGCCCGCGTCTGGGACCGCCTGGGCCGGGCCGTCCTGCCCCGGCTCGGGGGCGTCACGCTGATCGAGGCCGAGAAGGACCTCTTTGCCGCCATGCCGGCGGGGGCCCCCGCCCTCGGCCGCCGCGTGGTGGCGGAACTTCCCGCCGGCTATGCGCGGGTCAAAGAAAGCGCCCCGGATCGGTGATCCATTCCTCCCGCTCCCAGGCCAGGAAGCCGCGCGTCACGCGGGCGGCCATATAGAGCCAGGTGAGCGCCAGCAGCGGCTCCATGAAGCCGATGCCGGCCGAGGCCAATGCGCCCGCAACGCCCATCAACCCCATCCAGAAGGTCCGCACCGCATAGGCATGCTGCGAGGACCAGGCCGTGCCGCGCGCCCCGCCCCAGAGATGCGCGAGCAAGCCCGCCGCCAGCCAGGGCAGGCCCAGCGCCAGCCCCGCGCCGAAGAGGATATTGATCCAGAGCACGCGGCGGCCCGGGTTCATGCGCCCTCGGCCAACTCCAGCGCGCGGGCATAGACGCGCTTGCGCGGCAGGCCGGTCGCGGCGGCCACATGCGCTGCCGCATCCCGCAGCGTCATCCGTGCCATGGCGGCCCGGAGCGCCGAATCGAGCGTGTCGGCGCTGGGCTCGGCCGGCGGCGGCGCTGGGCCGACGCAGAGCACCACTTCGCCGCGCGCCTCATGCGCCGCGTAATGCACGGCGAGGTCTGCGAGCGAGCCGCGCCGCACCTCCTCGAAGCGCTTGGTGAGTTCGCGCGCCACCGCGGCGGGGCGGTCGGGCCCCAGGCCCTCGGCCAGCGCGGCCAGGGCCTCGGCCACGCGATGCGGCGCCTCGTAGAAGATCAGCGTGGCGGAAAGGCCCGCCGCCTCCATCGCCGCGAGGCGCGCGATCTCGGCCGCGCGGGCGGCGGATTTCGGCGGCAGGAAGCCATGGAACAGGAAGGGATGCGGTGGCAGGCCCGAGAGCGTCAGCGCCATCACCGCCGCGTTCGGGCCGGGAATGGCCGAGACCGGCACCCCCGCCGCGATGGCCGCCCGCACCAAGCGGAAGCCGGGGTCGGATACGAGTGGCGTCCCGGCATCGCTCACCAAGGCCAGCTTCTCGCCGGCCATCAGGCGGCCCACCAGCCGGGGGGCCTCGCTTTCCTCGTTGTGGTCGTGCAAAGCGAGAAGCGGCGCGGCGATGCTGTGCCGGGCGAGCAGACGGGCGGTGACTCTGGTATCCTCACACAGGATGGCGCGGGCCTCGGCCAGCGCCTGCTGCGCGCGGGGAGAGAAATCCGCCAGATTGCCGATCGGCGTGGCCACGAGCGTGAGGCCCGGGCCAAGCTTGGCCGGGGCGGAAGAAGGGGGTTCGGATGGGTCGTCGGTTTCCATGGGGGGTCGCCCTGGCCTCTCTCTGTCTTGTGCTCATCGGCTGCGCCCCGCAACCCCCGCAGCGGGATTTCCGGCGGCCGCAAGCCGCGGTCCAGCCTTGGACGGCGCCCAATGCCACGCCCGCGGGCGGCACCCTGCCTGTCGGGCTGTTGCTCCCGCTGACGGGCGGCAACGCGCCGCTGGGCCAGGCCATGTTGAACGCGGCGCAACTCGCGCTCTTCGACCAGGGCGACCGGCGGATCGAGATCCTGCCCCGCGACACGCGCGGCACGCCCTCGGGCGCCGCCCAGGCGGCCCAGGCGGCGCTGGCCGAGGGGGCGGTGGCGCTCGCCGGCCCGCTCACCCTGGGTGAGACCGCCCAGGCCGTCGGCGCCGCGAGTGGCCGCGTCCCCGTCTTCGCCTTTACCTCGGACGAGGCGCAGGCCGGAGCCAATGTCTGGGTGCTGGGCATCACGCCCTCGCAGCAGGTCCGGCGCATCGTGGCTGCGGCCTCCGAGGCCGGCGCCCGCCGATTCGCGCTGCTGGCGCCGGATGACGCCTTTGGCCAGCGCCTGGCCGCAGCGCTCCGCACTGCCGCGCAAGGCCTGGGGGCGCCGGCCCCCACGGTCATCCTCGCCTCCAACCGGGGCGACATGACGGCCCTGGCCCAGCAGCTCGCCGGCACCCCGCCCGATGCGGTCCTGATCGGCTTCGGTGGCCCCGGCGCGCGGGCGGCGGCCAATGCGATCGCCGCGACCTTCCCCGGCAACACGCCACGCCTGCTCGGCACCAGCCTCTGGGCGACCGACGCGACCCTGGGGCAGGAGGCGGCACTGGCCGGCGCCTGGTTCCCCGGCCCTGACCCGGTGGGGCGCGCCCGCTTCGATTCGCAGTATGACGCTGCCTTCGGCGAGCGCGCGCCGCGCCTCGCGGGTGCGGCCTATGACGCGGTGGCGCTCGCAGCCCGTTCGGCGCGGGAGGGCGCGCCGCCGGTCGGCGCCGCCTTCATGGGGGCGGACGGCCCGATCCGCCTGCTGGAGGCGGGCGCGCTGACCCGTGGCCTCGCCGTCTTCGCCATCCGCCCGGGTGGCGAGGCGGAGCTGGTGCAGCCGGCGCCGCTGCCCGGGGGCGCCGGCAGCTGAAGCAAGGCCCGCTCCTCGCTGCCGCCGCGCTGATCGCCGGCCCGCCTGCCCTCGTGTTGGGCGGGTTGATGGCGGTGGGCGCCTTGGCGACGCGCCCGGGCATTCTGGCGCTCGCGCTCTGCCTTGCGGCGGGCTTCGCCCTCGCCGCCGCCTGGCTGGCCGGCGTTGCGCGCCTCGATGCCGCACTGCGCCGCGCCGCGGAGGAGCAGGGCCCCTTCAGCGCACCCCTGCCCACGCCGCGCCTGCCCGCGCTGGGCGAGATCGAGGAGGGTCTCGCGCGCCTCACCCGCTCGCTTCAGGCCCGGGCTGAACTCGTGGGTCAATTGCGAGCGGCCGACCAGCAGATCGTCGAGGCGCTGCCCGATCCGCTGATCGTCCTGGCCGGGGACCGCACGCCGCTGCGCGCCAACCACGCGGCCCGGCGCCTCTTCGGCCTGGTGGGGGAGGGGCTCTCCCGCGGTGATCTCGGTGCCCTGCTGCGCCACCCGGTGATGGCGACGGCGCTGGACCGCTGCCTCGCCGAGGGCACGCCACAGGCGGTGGAGCTTGCCCTGCCCGGTGCCGTCACGCGCGACCTCTCGGGTCAGGTGATGCTCATGCAGCCGCCCCTGGCCGATGGCGGGCGGCTCGTCGTGATGCTGGCCGACCGCACGGCGGCGCGCGCGGTGGAGCGCATGCGCGCCGACTTCATCACCAATGCGAGCCACGAACTCCGCACGCCGCTCGCCAGCGTCATGGGCTTCATCGAGACGCTGCGTGGCCCGGCGCGCGATGACCCCGAGGCGCAGCAGCGCTTCCTTGCCATCATGGCCGAGCAGTCGGAGCGGATGCGCCGCCTGATCGATGACCTGCTGGGCCTCTCCCGCGTCGAGATGAGCGAGCACCAGCCGCCTTCCGAAACGGCCGACCTCGGGGACCTGTTGCGCGCCGAAGTGGCGGCGATGGAGCCGCTCTATGCCGCACGCGGCATCCGCCTTGTGCTCGCCCTGCCCGAGGGCCCGCTGACCGCCAGCCCCGCCGATGCCGACCAGCTGGGCCAGGTGGCGCGCAACCTGCTCGACAATGCGTTGCGCCATGCGCGCGCCGAGGTGCGGCTCTCGGCCGAAACCGCGCTGCAGGGCGGGCGCGACGGCGTTGCCTTCAGCGTCCAGGATGACGGGCCGGGGGTGGCGCGCGAGCATATCCCCCGCCTGACCGAGCGCTTTTACCGCGTCGACAAGGCGCGCGCGCGCGGCGCCGGCAATACCGGCCTCGGCCTCGCCATCGTGAAGCACATCCTGACGCGCCATCGCGGGCAGCTGGCCATCGAGAGCGAGCTCGGCGCGGGTGCCACCTTCCGTGTCTGGGTGCCGGGGGGATGAGCCTGGTCGTCGCGGTGGAAACCCCGCGTCAGGCGGAAGTAGCGGCGCTCCTTGCCCTCTCCGATTCGATCGCACAGGTTCTCTACCCTGGCGAACCACGCCGTGCGCTGAACCCGGAGACGCTGGACGCGCCTGGCATCCACCTCCTTGTGGCGCGGCGGGAGGGTGCGGCCGTCGGGTGCTGCGCGGTCCTCGCGGGAGGCGATGGAACGGCCGAGCTGAAGCGGATGGTGGTGATGCCGGCGGATCGGCGGCAGGGCGTGGGCCAAGCGCTGCTGCAGGCCGCGGAGGCGCTGGTGCGAGCCCAAGGTGCCATGCGGCTGCGGCTCGAGGTCGGCATCCGCAACAGCGCGGGGGAGGCGCTTTACCGCCGCGCGGGTTTCACCGATTGCGCGCCCTTCGGTGCTTATCGCGCCTCGCCCATCAGCCGCTTTCTGGAGAAGCGGCTGTAGCCGTCACTCCACCGGCACGCCCTCCAGCGTGTGGCTGCCCGCGCGGTAGCGATGGGTGGAGGCGCCGAAGGCGATCAGGTTGCCGGCCTCATCCTTCACCTCGCCGCGCGCGAAGAAGATGTTGCGCCCGGCACTCACCAGCCGCCCTTCCGCGATCAGCACCGCGCCGAGCTTGCCCTGCCCGGTGAAGCGCGTGTCGAGGTCGAGCGTGACCGCATGGCGCTTGCGGCCCGGGGTCGGGCAATAGAGGCCCGCGAAGGCATTGGCCTGGTCCAGCAGCGCCAGCATCACGCCGCCATGCACGATGCCGGAGCGATTCGCGTGCTGCGGTCCCGGCGTGCAGACGAGGCGGGCCAGGCCCTCCTCCCAATGCTGCATCTCGATGCCAAGCAGGCCGTGGAAGGGTGAGAGCGCCTGGGCGCGGATATGTTCGGGCAGATGATCCATGGCGGGACCATGCCCGCCCGCTCAGGTGATGGAAAGCTCCTGCAGCGCGGCCTCGGTCTCGGCGAAGCTCGGCATGAGGAAGGATGGCGCGACCTTCCGCCCGGTCTCGACCGAGACCTGCGGCGCATTGCCGTGCAGATGCGCGACGAGTACGGCGCGGATCACCTCATAATAGGCGGCCTCCTCCTCGACGATGGCCTTCAGCCGCGAGGCGCAGGGCCCCATGATGCCATAGGCCAGGAAGATGCCGAGAAAGGTGCCGACCAGCGCGCCGCCGATCATGCCGCCGAGCACCGAAGGCGGGCTGTCGATCGAGGCCATGGTCTTGATGACGCCCAGCACGGCGGCGACGATGCCGAGCGCCGGCAGCGCATCGGCGGTGCTCTGCATGGCGTGGGAGGGATGCATTTCCTCCTCCTTCAGCTTCTTCAGCTCGCGCGCCATGCTGTCCTCGATCTGGTGCGGGTCATCGGCGTTCATGCCGATCATGCGCAGGTAGTCGCAGATCAGGTCCGTCGCGTGGTGATCCTTCTGGATCTTGGGGAACTTGCTGAAGGCGGGGCTTTCATCGGGCTTCTCGATATGCGGCTCCAGCGCCATGGCGCCCTTGGTCTGCGCGAGCCGCACGAAATAGTAGAGCAGCGAAAGCAGCTCGGTGTAGTCGGCTTTCTTGAAGCGCGGCCCCTTCAGGATTTTGCCGAACCCGCCCAGCGTGTGCTTCACGTCATGCATGGAATTGGCCATGAGGAAGGTGCCGAGCGCGGCGCCGCCGATCATCATCATCTCGAAGGGCAGCGCCTTCAGGATGATGCCGAACTTGCCGCCGGCGAGCATGTAGCCGCCGAACACCATCACCATCACGACGACCAGGCCGAGGATCGTGTTCATCGGCCCGTTCCTTGGCTGGGATGCTCCGCCTGGCGCAGCAGGGTGATGGCGACGCGGCGATTGCCGGCGGCCTGGGGTTGTTCGGGCAAGAGCGGCTCACGGTCGGCCATGCCGGTGACACCACGGATTCGGGTCTCCGCGACGCCCGCCTCGCTCAGCATGCGGCGAGTGGCATTCGCCCGCTCGGCCGAGAGATCCCAGTTGCTGCGCGCGCCGCCGCGGAAGGGCGTGCTGTCGGTATGGCCGGTGACCTGGACCGGGTTGGGCAGGCGGGCGGCGGCCTGGGCGACGCGCTGGATCATCTGCCGCGCGCGCTCCGTCGGCGCGGCGCCGCCGCTCGCGAACATCGGCTGGCCATCGGCCTCGAGCAGCTGGACGCGCAGCCCCTCGGGCGTGATCTCGACCAGCACCTGGCGGGCGAGATCGGCCAGGGCGGGGTCGGCGAGGAAGGTCTGGCGCAGCGCGTCGGCCATCTCCTCGAAGCGTTCCTGCTCGGCGCGCGCCGCCTCCAGCCGCCGGGCGGCCTCGCCCGTCAGGGGCGGCGGGGGCGGCCTTGTGTCCGCGGGCTCGGCGCTCGCCTCATGGGTCGAATCGGGGCGCGGGGCGCTGACCGAATCCACGCGGCTCGCGCGGCTGTCCTCCTCGCCGGGCGGGCCGGGGACGCGGCGCGTCGGCTCGGCCGGGCGGTCGTTGTCGTCCTCCTCCAGCTCCTGCTCCACGGGGCGTGGTCCGCGCTCCAGGCGGATCGCGCCCGTATCGGCCGTCATGTTGCCGGCGCTGTGCGGTGTCATGCCGCCGAAGGGCTGGCCAGACCCCGTGGTGCCGGAGGCGAGGGCATTGGTCGGGTTAAAGAAATCGGCGATGCCGCGGCGTTGTTCCTCGGTGGTGGCGTTGAGCAGCCACATCAGCAGGAAGAAGGCCATCATGGCCGTCACGAAATCCGCATAGGCGACCTTCCAGGCACCGCCATGATGCCCATGGCCGCCCTCCTCGATCCGCTTGATGACGGTGACCCCGCCATCCCCCTTGCCACGCTTGGCCAAGCCGCACCCCATCAGCGGCGTTCTGCCGCGGCAGCACTCTGCCCACGGCGGGTTAACCGAGGGCTAAGGCCGGGAAGACGGGTGGCGTAATCTGGTGAAGCTTGAAGTGAACGGCCCGCCTGCTGCAACGCGGCAGAGAAATTCCAAGTTGCGGGCTTGCCACGGCGCGCGCGGCAGCCTAGTCCGCCCCGCACGATCATGGTAACCGGCCTCGCGGAGCCTGACCGATGGCTCCAGGGGGAATCCCGGCTGGGCCCATGGGACGGATTCCACGGGACCGCTGGCAGCAGGAGAACAGGGTAATGAGCGAGACCGCCGAAAAGGTTAAGAAGATCGTCGTCGAGCATCTGGGCGTCGAAGAGGCCAAGGTGACGGCCGAGGCTTCGTTCATTGACGATCTCGGCGCCGACAGCCTCGACACGGTCGAGCTGGTCATGGCCTTCGAGGAAGCCTTCGGGGTGGAAATCCCGGACGACGCGGCCGAGAAGATTCAGACCGTCAAGGACGCGATCGAGTTCATCGAGAAGCAGCAGGCCTCGGCCTGACCTGCCGCGCCTGACGCCTCGACAGGGATAGGAACGCCACGTGTTCGCGCAGGGTCATGCGCCGCGCCGCGTCGTCGTTACCGGCATGGGAATCGCGAGCCCGCTCGGGCTCGGGATCGACAATGTCTGGAAGCGGCTGATCAACGGCGAAAGCGGCATCTCCAACATCCAGTCCTTCGACGTGAAGGATCTGCCCGCGCGCATCGCCGGCCAGATTCCCGCGGGCGTGAGGGCGGACGGCCGGCTTGACCTTGCCGAGTGGATCCCCGTCAAGGATCAGAAGAAGATGGATCGCTTCATCCAGCTCGCCCTCGTGGCGGCGGTGGAAGCGATCGAGGACTCCGGCTGGATGCCCGAGGATGAGGCCGGGCGTTGCGCGACAGGCGTGATGATCGGCTCCGGCATCGGTGGCCTGGGCACGATCCAGGAGGCGGCGGCGCTGGTCGCGGCCGGCCGCACGCGGCGCCTCTCGCCCTTCTTCATTCCCTCCGCGCTGGTGAACCTTGCCTCCGGCCACGTCTCGATCCGCTACGGTTTCAAGGGCCCGAACCACTCGGCCGTGACCGCCTGCGCCACGGGCGTGCACGCCATCGGCGATGCCGCGCGCCTCATCGCGCTGGGCGATGCCGATGTGATGGTGGCCGGCGGCGCCGAGGCCGCGATCTGCGAACTCGGCATCGGCGGCTTCTGCGCGGCCCGCGCCCTCTCGACCAGTTTCAACGACACGCCGACCGCCGCCTCCCGCCCCTGGGACAAGGACCGTGACGGCTTCGTGATGGGCGAGGGCGCCGGCGTCCTCGTGCTCGAGGAATACGAGCACGCCAAGGCGCGCGGTGCGACCATCCATGCCGAGGTGATCGGCTATGGCATGAGCGGCGACGCCTACCACATCACGTCCCCCGCCGAGGATGGCGATGGCGGCTTCCGTGCCATGAAGGCCGCGCTGCGCGATGCCGGGCTCACCCCGGGCGATGTGCATTATGTGAACGCCCACGGCACCAGCACGCCGCTCGGCGACGACATCGAGCTTTCCGCCGTCGAGCGCCTCTTCGGCGAGAGCGCCAAGGGCGTGGCCATGTCGTCGACCAAGTCCGCCACCGGCCATCTGCTTGGTGCCGCGGGTGCGGTGGAGGCGATCTTCTCCATCCTCGCCATCCGTGACAACGTGGCACCGCCCACGCTGAACCTCGAAAATCCCTCGCGCGAGAGCCCGATCGATCGCGTGGCCAAAGTGGCGCAAGAGCGCAAGATCGACGTGGCACTGTCCAACAGCTTCGGCTTCGGCGGCACCAACGCTTCGGTCATCTTCCGGGGCGCACCCTAAGCGCCGATGCCCCGCCTTCTGAAGCTGGCCGGCGCCGGGCTCTTGGCCCTGGCCCTGCTGGCAGGCGGTGCCTTCTGGTTCGCGGTGCAGCGAATCGCCGCGCCCGGCCCCCTGAGCGATGCCACCAACCTCGTGATTCCCCGCGGTGGCACCGAGAGCATTGCCGCCGTGCTGCGAGAGGCCGGCGTCATCGCCGACGCGCGCCTCTTTGCCTTCGCGGCCTGGCGCAGCCGCGAGGCCGGGCCGCTGCGCGCCGCCGAGTTCACTTTCCCCGCCCGCGCCTCGATCCGGGACGTGCTCGCCATTCTGCGTGAGGGGCGGCCGGTGCAGCGCCGCCTGACCATCCCTGAGGGGCTCACCGCGCGGCAGATCATGGCCCTGCTGGAGCGCACCGACGGGCTGACGGGCGATGTGCCGGCGCTGGCGGAAGGCGCGGCCCTGCCCGAGACCTATGCCTTCACCTGGGGCGACAGCCGGGCCTCCGTCGCGCGCCGTGCCGTGGCGGCGATGGACGCCGCGCTGGCCGAGGCCTGGGCCGGGCGGGCCCCCAACCTGCCGCTCGCCAATGCGCGCGAGGCGTTGATCCTGGCCTCCATCATCGAGCGCGAGACCGGCGTGGCGGGCGAGCGGGCGCTGGTGGCGGGCGTCTTCGTGAACCGCCTGCGGCGCGGGATGATGCTGCAATCCGACCCCACGGTGGCCTATGTGCCGGGGCAGGGCCTGCCGCTCGACCGGCCGCTGACGCGGGCGGATCTCGACCAGCCCCACCCCTTCAACACCTATCGCATCCGGGGGCTTCCGCCGGGCCCCATCGCCTCGCCGGGGCGGGAGGCGCTGCGCGCCGCGACCCGCCCGGCCGAGACGGAGTTCCTGTTCTTCGTCGCCGATGGCACGGGCGGGCACGCCTTCGCCCGCACGCTGGAGGAGCACAATCGCAACGTCGCGCGCTGGCGCGCCTTGCGATAAGCGGCGCGCTACCGCAGCCGATCGCGCCATGCCCCCGCGGCTGCGCCGAGGATGGCGCCAGCCAGCACCGGCCAGGGCTGCCCCAGCCCCAGGCCATGCGAAGCGGTGACGGCGGCCAGTGCCGCCACAGCCCAGGGAAAGATCTCGCCCGCGCCGCGCCAGAGCGGAACCATCAGCGCCACCAGCGTGGCCACGCTGGCGAAGAAGATCGGGTGACCCGGTGGCAGGGCGATCAGGGCGGAAAAGGCATGGCCGAGACCGGTCATGCTCATCCAGAAGACCCAGAAGGTCAGGCCGACACCCAGCAGGAAGGCCGCATCCTTCCCGCCGGCCCGCTGGTCCGCGATGGACATGGCGAAGCTGTTGTCCACGAGGGTCGCCAGCGTGCCCCAGAGCTTCCAGCCCCGCAGCTTGTCGAGCCAGGGGGCCAGGGCCGCGCCCATCGGCGCCAGGCGGAGGTTGATGACGAAGGCCGCGAGTGTGGCGCCCAGGATGGGCGCGGGGTCGGCCCAGAGCTCCAGTGCCACAAGCTGGCTGGTGCCGGCGAAGACCAGGGCGGACATGAGCATGGTCTCGAGCAGGGAGAGCCCCCGCGCATCGGCCAGCACACCCACGATCAGGCCGAAGGGCGCCATGGCCGGCACCATGGGCAGCGAGAGGCGCACCCCGCGCCAGAACCCATGGCGGGTGAAGACGACGCGGCTGCCGCTCATCGGCGGGCCGCCAGCAGGGTCTCGGCCTCGGCGCGGGGGGTGGCCAGCGCGCGGCGTGCCACCTCTCCGCTGAAACCGGCTCGCGCAAGGCTGGCGAGCCACTTGCGGCGGGTCTCGGGTTCGGGCGTGGCGGCGGCGAAGGGGCCGAAGCGGCGCTTGCGGCAGAGGATGAGGGCGGCCGCGAATTCGCCCGGCATATCCTCCTGCGCCAGTGCGGCGCGGGCGGTCTCGCGCGCCACCCCCTTGGCCGCGAGATGGGCGAGGGCTGCCCGCGCCGAGCGGCCGGAGCCCTGCAGCCGCCGCGCACGAGCCTGGGCGAAGAGCGTGTCATCCACCGCGCCGACCTGCACGAGTCTTGCCGCGATGGCGGCTGCCTGCGCCTGTGCCGTGGCGGCCGCAGCGGCGATGGCCTCGGCGTCCTGCCCCTCGGCTGCCGCTTCGCGTGCCCAGCGGCGGATGCGGTTGCCCAGCACCCGGCGCAACCCGGCCTCGGTGGTGGCGAAGCGGGCGAGATGGGCGAGCGCAGCCTCGCGCAGGGCGGTTTCGGTGATCTTGGGCATCGGGGACTAACGCGTGGCAGCGCCCGACGAAGAAATCCAGCCCCGCCGTTCGAGAATCCGGACGAATGGCGGCTGGCGCCGCCCGCCTGACCTGCTGGCCCGGCGCAGCAGCGGCCCGGCGTCAGCGGGCATCAGATCACGAAGTGCAGAGGTTCCGTCACCGGCCGGCGCAGACCCGCGGCCGCAGCGCGCTTCAAAAGATCCTCCAGCGTCATCGCCTTGAGGCGCTTGGCTGTGGCCGCCTCCATCTCCTGCCAGAGGGGCGCGGTCACCAGCGCGGCCAGCTTCCCGGGGGGCTCCGGGGGCGGCTCATCCTCGGTGACGGCGGCGATGATCTCGATCAGCGGCACCTCGCGTGGTGCGCGGGCCATGCGGTAGCCCCCGCGCGGGCCGCGTAGTGAATCGAGCAAGCCTGCCCGCACCAGCGATTGCAGCAACGGCTCGATGCCGCGCCGCGCGGCGCCCAGGCGCTCGGCGATCTCGGCCGCGCCGGTCACCTCGCCCCCGCGGCCGGCGTGGAAGGCGATGTCGAGCGCAATGTCGAGGGCGAGGAGCCCACGATCCTGGCGCAGCAGCATGTTCCTAAATTCTCCCGCGTTCAGGCGTAGAATATCGCCAAATGGCCGAAAATCCAGCCATCAGCCGGTCATGCGCCGGTTTTTTTGTGGTATCGCCCTCGCATGGACGCCGAATCGCCCCCGACCCGCCATCGCCTCCGCGCCAGCATTCTCGACACCGTCGGCGACACGCCGTCCGTTCTCCTGCCCCGGTTGATGGCGGCTGAGGGGCTGAAGGCGCGGCTTGCGCTCAAGCTCGAATTTTTCAACCCGGCCGGCTCGGTGAAGGACCGAATCGGCCTCGCCATGATCGAGGCGGCCGAGGCGGCTGGCGAGATCGCGCCCGAACGCTCGGTCATCGTTGAACCCACTTCAGGCAATACCGGCATCGCGCTGGCCTTCGTGGCCGCGGCCAAGGGTTATCGCCTGATCGTGGTGATGCCCGACGGCGCCTCGATCGAGCGGCGCAGGATGCTGAAGCTGCTGGGCGCCGAACTGGAACTCACGCCCGCCAAGCGTGGCATGGCGGGCGCCATCTCCCGCGCGGAGGAGATCGTCGCCAAGACGCGCGGCGCCTGGATGGCCCGGCAATTCGACAATGGCGCGAACCCGGACATCCATGCCCGCACCACCGCGGAGGAGATCTGGCGGGACACGGCGGGCGAGGTGGATGTGGTGATGGGCGGCATCGGCACCGGCGGCACGCTGACCGGCATTGCCCGCACGCTGAAGCCCCGCAAGCCGGGGCTGCGCGTCATCGGCATCGAGCCCGCGGAGAGCGCGGTGCTGAACGGGGATGAGCCCGGGCCCCACCGCATCCAGGGCATCGGAGCCGGCTTCTGCCCCGGCGTGCTGGAGCTTTCGAACCTGGACGGCGTGGAGCGCGTGGCCGAGCGCGAGGCCTTCGCCGCAGCCCGCCAGGTGGCGCGGCTGGATGGCGTGCCGGTCGGCATTTCCTCCGGCGCCGTTCTGCACGCCATGATCCGCCTGGCGCGGGAGCCCGGGATGGAAGGCAAGCTCATCCTCGGCATCGCCGCCTCCTTCGCCGAGCGCTACCTCTCCACAGAGCTGTTCGAGGGGCTTTAGTCGGTAGCGAAACGCCCCCGGCGCTGTTATCCTGGGCACTCCCCCCGGCGTTTCCCGTGCCTGCCCCCGAAGGCCCGGTCCCTGTGGCGCGTCCCTTTGCCGAGGCTCCGATGAGTGATTCCACTGCCGGCTTCAGCCGCTTCGCCTCGCCTGCCGTCAAGCAGGCGATCGGGCGGCGGGTGAATGAGATCCTTGGCATCCTGCTGGGCTTTGCGGGCCTCGCCCTGCTGGTCGCCGTCGGCACCTATCACCCGGGCGACCCCTCGCTTTCCACGGCAACGAGCGGGCCCACGCGCAATCTGGCCGGCCCCCTGGGCGCGCTGGTGTCGGACGTGCTGTGGCAGGCCTTCGGCTGGGCCGCCTATCTGCCGGGCGCTGTCCTGCTGGGCTGGGCACTGCGCATGATCACGCAGCTCGGCGTCAGCCTGCTGCCGGCGCGCATCGTGGCCCTGATGATCGCGGCCCCCATGCTGGCCGCGCTCTTCGCCCTGCTGCCAGGCACCGATGCCGGCGTGGCCGGCCCCTTGCTCTCCGATGCGCTGCTGCGCGGGCTGGAGGGTGCCTTCGGCCCGCTCGGGCGGCTGACGGCGCAACTCGTCACCGGCGGCCTTGCGGCGATCTTCATCTATCTCGCCTTCGGTGCCTCGCCGAGCGACTGGCGCCGCGCCGCGCGCGTGACAGCCGATGCTGCGCTCGCCACGGCCGACACCGCCGCCCGCGGCATGGGCGAGGCCGCGGTCTATGGCGCGCGCAAGCGCCACCTGCTGGTGCGCCCCTTCGTGGCGCTCGGCGGGATGTTCCGCCGCAAGCCGCGCCCCGCTCCTGCGGCCGACCTGATGGATGTGCTGAAGGAGGCAGACCGCGCCGCCGCCGCACCGCATGTCGCCCCCTATGTGGAACCGCCCGCCGCCACCCCCATGGAGCGCCCGAAGCTGCGCCAGGAGCCGGAGGTGCGCCCCGCGCCGCGCAGCACGCCGCGCGTCGCTCCTACGGCGAAGCCCAAGGCGCCGCCCGAACAGGCCACGCTCGACCTGCCGGTGGAAGGCTGGCGCACGCCGCCGCTCGACCTCCTCTCGCCCACGCCGCCCCGCGTGGCCGGCGGCCCGAGCCCCGAGGCGCTGCAGGCCAATGCCCGCATGCTGGAGCAGGTGCTGAGCGATTACGGCGTGAGCGGCGCCATCACCGAGATCCGCCCCGGCCCCGTCGTCACCCTCTATGAGCTGGAGCCCGCGCCGGGCACCAAATCCTCGCGCGTCATCGGCCTCGCCGACGACATCGCGCGCAGCATGTCGGTGGTCTCGGTGCGCATCGCGACCGTCCCGGGCCGCAGCGTCATGGGCATCGAGATGCCCAATGTGAAGCGCGAGACGGTCTGGCTGCGCGAGATGCTGACCAGCGAGGAATACCAGCGCGCCGGTGCTTCGCTGCCGTTGATCCTGGGCAAGAATATCGGCGGCACGCCCATCATCGCCGACCTCGCGCGCATGCCGCATCTGCTGATCGCGGGCACCACCGGTTCGGGCAAGTCGGTCGGCATCAACACCTTCATCCTTTCGCTGCTCTACAGGCACAGCCCGGCCGAGTGCCGCTTCATCATGATCGACCCGAAGATGCTGGAGCTTTCGGTCTATGACCGCATCCCGCATCTGCTGGCGCCCGTGGTGACCGAACCGCCCAAGGCGATCGGCGCGCTGAAATGGACCGTGCGCGAGATGGAGCGCCGCTATCGCGCGATGAGCCAGATCGGCGTGCGCAACATCACCGGCTATAACGAGAAGGTCTCGGCCGCCTTGGCCCGCGGCGAGGTGCTGACGCGCAAGGTGCAGACCGGCTTCGACCCGGAGACGAACAAGCCCGTCTTCGAGGAACAGGCGCTGTCGCTGCAGAAGCTGCCCATGATCGTCGTCGTCATCGACGAGATGGCGGACCTGATGATCGTGGCCGGCAAGGAGATCGAGGCGGCGGTGCAGCGCCTGGCGCAGATGGCGCGTGCGGCGGGCATCCACGTCATCATGGCGACGCAGCGGCCCTCGGTGGACGTCATCACCGGCACCATCAAGGCGAATTTCCCGACGCGCATCAGCTTCCAGGTGACGAGCAAGATCGACAGCCGCACCATCCTGGGCGAGCAGGGTGCCGAGCAGCTTCTCGGCCAGGGCGACATGCTCTTCCTGCCCGGCGGCGGGCGGATGACGCGCGTGCACGGCCCCTTCGTGGCCGATGCCGAGGTGGAGCGCATCACCGACTGGCTGCGCGAGCAGGGCGAGCCGGATTACGTGGAAGAGGTGACCGAGGTGGAGGAGGATGGCGAGGTCGGCCTCTCCGGCATCGCGGCCGCGTCCGACGCCGACAAGTCGCTGTTTGATCAGGCGGTGGATGTGGTGGCGCGCGAGGGCAAGGCGAGCACCAGCTTCATCCAGCGCCACCTGAACATCGGCTACAACCGCGCCGCCAAGCTCATCGAGCAGATGGAGAAGGAGGGGATCGTCAGCCCCGCCAACCATGTGGGCAAGCGCGAGATCCTGGTGCGACGGACGAACAACGACGACTGAGGCTGATCGCCTTTGGTGAAGTCACCAAAGGCGTGAATCAGCCTCGGGCAAAAGCTCAGGCGGCGAAGCGCGCCGCCCGGCCCGTCTCGAAGTAGCGGCGCCGAAAATCCTCGATGGTGCGGATCAGCCCGGCCTCCAGCGGGATGCGCGGCTCCCACCCCAATGCGGCGCGCGCCTTGGTGATGTCGGGCTGGCGCTGCCGGGGGTCATCCGCGGGCAGGTCACGGAATTCGATACGCGAGGCGGAGCCGGTCAGGCGCAGCACCTCCTCGGCCAGGTGCCGGATGGTGAACTCGCCAGGATTGCCGAGGTTCATCGGGCCGGTCCCCGCGCTGGCGGTTTCCATGAAGCCGACCATCCCCTCCACCAGGTCATCCACGTAGCAGAAGGCGCGACTCTGCCCGCCATCGCCATAGAGCGTGATGGGCTCGCCCCGCAGCGCCTGCATGATGAAGTTGGAGACGACGCGCCCGTCATTGGGGTGCATGCGCGGCCCATAGGTGTTGAAGATGCGCACCACCTTGATCGGCACCTTGTGCTGGCGGTGGTAGTCGAAGAAGAGCGTCTCGGCGCAGCGCTTGCCCTCATCATAGCAGGCGCGGGGGCCGATCATGTTGACGTTGCCACGGTAATCCTCGGGCTGTGGGTGGACCGTCGGGTCGCCATAGACCTCGCTGGTCGAGGCCTGGAGGATGGGCACGCGCAGCCGCTTGGCGAGGCCCAGCATGTTGATGGCGCCAATGACGCTGGTCTTCGTCGTCTGCACCGGGTCGAACTGGTAATGCACCGGTGAGGCCGGGCAGGCGAGGTTGTAGATCTCATCCACCTCCACATAGAGCGGGAAGGTGATGTCGTGCCGCAGCAGCTCGAAGAAGGGATCGTTCAGCAGATGCGCGATGTTCTCGCGCGAACCGGTGAAGAAATTGTCCACGCAGAGCACATGACAATTCCGCGCCAGCAGCGTCTCGCAGAGATGCGTGCCGATGAACCCGGCGCCGCCGGTGACGAGGACGCGCTTTCTGTCACGACGCATGGCCTTCTGCCCCTCCGAGGATGGATCGCGCCGCCTGGCGCGCAGCCTGGAGGATCGGGCGAGAAGGTGAAGAAAGCCTGAAGCGTCAGGCCGGCTTGGTGATGGCGGTCAGCTCGGCATTGATGTCCCAGAGCACGGCGCGGATGTCGGTCGCACCGCGCGCCGTCACGCGCTGCGTGTGCATCGCCTGGTAGGCCAGCGCGTGTTCGCGCGTCGTGAAGGCATAGAGCCCGCCGGCGCGGCCGGCCGCCGCATCCTCGGTCCAGATCTTCCAGACCAGGCCCGGCGTATCCGCCGCGATGGAATGGGCGAGGGGGCGCAGCAGCGCGTTGCGCTCTGCCCCCGGCGCCGGATAGGGGGGCGGCGCCGTCGCGAAGTCCATCTGGAGAATGACGGTCGGGACGGCGCTCACCGGTGTCAGCCCTTGTAGGCCACGGTGCGCGTGACCTGCTCGCCCAGCCCCGCGATGCCGACCTTCACCTCCTGGCCCGCCTTGAGGAACCAGGGCGTCGGCTTCTTGCCGAGGCCCACACCGGGCGGCGTGCCGGTGAAGATCACGTCGCCCGGGAAGAGCGTGATGCACTGGCTGACATAGCTCACCAGCTGCTTCACGTTGAAGATCATGGTCTTGGTGCTGCCATCCTGCTGGCGCACGCCGTCCACATCGGCCCACATCTTCAAATCCTGCGGGTCGGGCACCTCATCCTTCGTGACCATCCAGGGTCCCAGCGGGCCGAAGGTCTCGAAGCCCTTGCCCTTGTCCCAGGTCGGGCCGCGCTCGGCCTGCCATTCGCGCTCGCTCACATCATTGCCGACGGCATAGCCGGCGACGTGATCCATCGCGGCCTCTTCCGTCACGTAGCGGGCGGTGGTGCCGATGACGACGCAGAGCTCGCACTCCCAGTCCGTCTTCACCGAGTTCTTGGGGATGATGATGTCGTCGTAAGGGCCGTTCAGCGCGCCGAGCGACTTGATGAAGACGATCGGCTCCTTCGGCACGGCCGCACCCGTCTCGGCCGCGTGGTCGGCGTAGTTCAGGCCGATGCAGATCAGGTTCTTCATGCCGGTGACGCAGGCGCCGATGCGCGGCGAGCCGGTGACGGCCGGCAGCGTCGCCGGGTCGATCTTCGCGAGCTTGGCCAGCACGCCGGGCGCCAGCGCATCGCCATTCACGTCGGGGATGACGCCCGAAAGGTCGCGGATGGTGCCGGCGGCATCGAGCATGCCGGGCTTTTCCTGGCCCTTGGGGCCGTAGCGGAGCAGTTTCATGGGGTGTTTCCTCCTGAATCGGGCGGCGGGAGATTGCCCGCAAAAATCATCGGCGCGAAGGGTGCCGGCTCAGTGGAACACCCGGCCGGAATCGATCACCACGGTCTGCCCGGTCATGGTCTCCGTCCGGCACATGGTGACCACCATATCGGCGCAATCATCCTTGTCGGCCGCCTTGCCCAGCAACGCGCCGGCGGCCGAGCGCTCGATCTGCTCCGGCAGCAGATTGGCCGTGGCGCGCGTGCCCTCGAGCAGGCCGGGGGCCACGCAATTCACCAGCACTTGTGGTGCGAGGGCGACGGCCATGCACTTCGTCAGGTGGATCAGCCCCGCCTTGGAGACGGCGTAGGCGATGGACGACCCACTCGGCCCCAGCCCCGCGACGGACGAGATGTTCACGATGCGCCCGGAGCCTTGCGCCTTCATCACCGGGGCGACGGCCTTGGTCAGGCGCATGGGGCCGGTGAGATTCACGGCCATGATCTTCTCCCAGACATCCTCGGTCAGGTTGTCCAGGTCGGGGAAGGGGATCGCCTTGTTGAAGGCGGCGTCATTCACCAGGATGTCGAGGCGCCCGAAGCGCGCCGTCACGGCCGTTACCAGCGCCTGCACCGCCGCAGGGTCGGTGATGTCGCAGCCGAAGGCGGTGGCGTTCACCTGATGGCGGGCCGTGATGTCGCGCGCCACGCCCTCGGCCTGCTCGCGGCTTTGCGCATACATGATGGCGAGGTGCACGCCCTCCCGCGCCAGCGCCTCGCAGATCCGTTGGCCGAGGCCGCCATTGCCCCCGGTGACCAGCGCCACCTTGCCCCTGAGTTCCATGCTGTTCCCTCCGTGCTGTGGCCAGGAGAGTGCGGCGCAATCCGCCCGGCCGTCCAGCGGGGCTCAGGGGCCGCTGATGCCCGCCCGCCGCAGCACCTCGGCCATGCGCGGGATTTCGGTGGCGATCAGGGCGGCGAATTCCTGCGGCGTGTTGGCGACCAGAGAGGCACCCAGCCCATCCAGCCGCGCGCGCATGGCGGGCGCGGCAAAGGCCACCGCCACATCGGCATGGATGCGGGCGACGACCGGTGCGGGCGTCGCGGCCGGCGCCAGCAGCCCGAACCAGGCGCTGGCGTCGAAGCCGGGCAGCCCGTGCTCGGCGAGGCTCGTCACATCGGGGAAGGCGGCGAGCCGCCCGGGGGAGGAGAGGCCGAGTGCGCGCAGACGCCCCTCCGTCACCATCGGGCCCGCGACGACGGCCGGCAGGAAGGCGAATTCCAGCCGCCCCGCCATCACGTCCTGCATCACCGCGGGCAGGCTCGGATAGCCCACGCCGTTCAGGGTGAGCCCCGTCATCTGCGCCAGCAGTTCCGAGGCGATCTGGACGGATGTGCCCGGCCCCGCATGGCCGTCGTTGAAGCCGCCCCGTGCCGCCCGTGCGGCCGCCAGGAATTGCGCCAGGTCACGCGGCGCGGCGCTGGCCCGCACCACCACCGCCGCATCGCCTGACATCGCCAGCGTGTGCCCATCGGCGGGGGCGCGCACCATGCGCTCCACGCCGATGCCGCCGCTGGCGCCGGGCAGGTTCTGCACCACCACGGGCTGCCCCCAGCGCTCGCTCAGCACGGGGGCCAGCAGGCGCGTGATCACATCGGCTGCGTTGCCGGGCGCGAAGGGGATGATGATGGTGACGGCCCGGTCCGGCCAGGCGCGCGCGGCGGGCGGCAGCGCCATGCCGAGGAGCAGGAGAAGCAGGATACGGCGGATCATGGGCGTTCCCCGGAGGAGAGACGGGGAGAGCCTGACGCCCGCACCCAACCGGGACAGCGGGCGCGTTCGTTACATATCAGTAAAGATTGGCCTTCAGCCGTGCCGGTGCCGCCTGATCATACTCCGCCGGGTCGATCCCGCCCTTCTTATGGGCCGCGATGAGCTGCCCCATGGTCGGCACCTCGGTCGGGCGCGGCCGCCCGGCCCAGAGGCCAGAGCGCATGAAGGCCTTGGCGCATTGCATGAAGATCTCCCGCACCTCGACGACCAGCACCGTGGTCGGCGTCTTGCCCTGGGCGACGCAGCGGGCGCGGAGCGCCGGGTCGGTCGAGATGGTGGCAAGCCCATGCAGGCGCAGCGTCTCGTTCACGCCGGGCACGAGAAAAAGCAGGGAGACGCGGTTGTCCTCCAGGATGTCGCGCAGCCCGTCCAGGCGGTTATTGCCCTTGCGGTCGGGCAGCATGACGCGGCGGTCGTCCAGCACCTCCACGAAGCCCGGCGCATCGCCGCGCGGCGTGATATGATTGCCGCGGGAGCCCTGTGTGCCCAGGAGGCAGAACGGCGAGGCCGCGATGAAGGCGCGCGTCGGCGCATCCAGCCGGTCGGTGGATTTCGAGGCGGCGACGGGCGTCACCTCGTCATAAAGGGCGCGGAGCTGGTCGAGGGAGGTGACGGCGTGCGGGTCCATGCCCGCATGGTGGCGAAACCTTGCGCCGGGCGCTATACCCCCGGCTTCAACCGATTTCTGAAGTTCACCATGGCTGGGCATTCACAGTTCAAGAACATCATGCACCGCAAGGGCGGGCAGGACGCCAAGCGCGCCCGCGCCTTCGCGAAGATCAGCCGCGAGATCACGGTGGCGGCCAAGCAGGGCCTGCCCGACCCGGCGCACAACCCGCGCCTGCGCGCGGCGCTGGTGGCCGCGCGCCTCGCCAACATGACGAAGGATGTGGTGGACCGCGCCATCAAGAAGGCCCAGGGCGTCGGCTCGGGCGAGGATTACGTCGAGGTCCGCTACGAGGGGCGCGGCCCCGGCGGGGTCGCCATCATCGTCGAGGCACTGACCGACAATCGCAACCGCACCGCGAGCGACCTGCGCTCCATGTTCGGCAAGGCCGGCGGTGCGATGGGCGAGACGGTCGCTTTTCAGTTCGACCGCGTGGGCGCGCTGCGCTTCGGCGCGAACGTCGCGGATGCCGACACCATGCTGGAAGCCGCCATCGAGGCCGGCGCGCAGGATGTGAGCAGCACGGCCGATGGTCATGAGGTGCTGACCCTGCCGGAAGACCTCAACACCGTGCGTGACGCGCTGGAGAGCCGCTTCGGCGAGCCCCAGGCCGCGCGCCTGGAGTGGAAGCCCAACCTGACCGTCGAGCTGGAGGAAGAGGCCGCGGCCAGTGTCCTGAAGTTCATCGACGCGCTGGACGACCATGACGACGTTCAGCAGGTCTATGCCAATTTCGAGGTGAGCGACGCCGTGATGGCGAAGCTCTCGGGTTGATGTGATCGGCGGCGTTCGCATTCTCGGGATCGACCCTGGTCTGACCCATACGGGCTGGGGGGTGATCGAGAGCGCGGGCTCGCATCTGCGTTTCGTCGCGGCAGGCGCCATCAGCACGGGCACGGTGGATGACCTGCCGGCGCGGCTTGTGCAGATCCACAACGCGCTCTCGCACCTGATCGGCGAGTGGCGGCCGGATGAGGCGGCCGTCGAGCACACCTATGTGAACAAGAACCCCGCCGCCGCGCTCAAGCTCGGCCAGGCGCGCGGTGTCGCGCTGCTGGCCCCGGCCATGGCGGGGCTGCCGGTCGCGGAATACCAGGCGATGGAGGTGAAGCGCGCCGTCGTCGGCACCGGCCATGCCGACAAGATCCAGGTGCAGGACATGGTGAAGCGCCTGCTGCCGGGTGCCGTGCTGAAGCGCGCCGATGCGGCGGATGCGCTGGCGATCGCCATCTGCCACGCGCATCACCGCGGGACGCGCAACCTGATGGCGAGGCTCGCACAAGCATGATGGCCGCCGATTCAGCCCTCCGGCGCATGCGCGCCTCCGGCCATCGGAGGGCGGCATGATCGGGATGTTGCGCGGCATCGTGGACAGCGTCGCCGATGGCGCCTGCGTGCTGGATGTGAACGGCGTGGGCTATCTCGTGGCGTGCTCCCGCAAGACGCTGGACCGGCTGACGGCGCGCGAGGGCGTGCAGAAGCTGCTGGTCGAGACGCGCGTCAGCCAGGACGCCATCACCCTCTACGGCTTCCTCGACGCGGCCGAGCGCGAGGCCTTCCGCGCCCTGATCGAGGTGAAGACGGTGGGCCCGCAAAAGGCGCTGCTGGTGCTCTCCGGCCTCTCGCCCGAGCAGCTGGCCCGCGTCATCGCCGCCAAGGAGCGCAAGAAGCTGGCCGAGGTGAAGGGCCTGGGTGCGGCCACCGCCAATCGCGTGATCGACGAGCCGGCGATGCAGAAATGGGCCGTGGGCCGCGCCACGCCGGAGGAGGATGGCGGCGGCGTGACCCTCGCCCCCGTCGCGCCCGAAAGCCCCGAGGCCGATGCGGTGAGCGCCCTTTTGAACCTCGGCCTGAAGCGCCCGGAGGCCGAGCGCGCCGTGGCGCGCGCCAAGGCGCAGCTGCCTGCCGGCTTCGACCTCAACGCGCTGATCACCGCCGCACTGCGGGAATCCGCCCGCCATGTCTGAACGCCTGACCGGCCGCGAGCGCCAGGAGGAGGATGCGGGGGAAGCGAGCCTCCGCCCGCAACTCCTCTCCGAATTCACCGGCCAGAAGCTGCTGCGCGAGAATCTCTCGGTCTTCATCCAGGCCGCCTCCGCGCGGGGCGAGGCGCTGGACCATGTGCTGCTGCACGGGCCCCCGGGCCTGGGCAAGACCACGCTCGCGCAGATCGTGGCGCGCGAGATGGGCGTGGGCTTCCGCGCCACCTCCGGCCCGGTGCTGCAACGCGCGGGCGACCTCGCGGCCATCCTCACCAATCTGCAGCCGCGCGACGTGCTCTTCGTGGATGAGATCCACCGCCTGCAGCCCGCCATCGAGGAAACCCTCTATCCGGCGATGGAGGATTTCCAGCTCGACCTCATCATCGGCGAGGGGCCGGCCGCGCGCACCGTGCGCATCGACCTTCCGCCCTTCACCCTGGTGGGGGCGACCACGCGCTCCGGCCTGCTGAGCACGCCCCTGCGGGACCGCTTCGGCATTCCGCTCCGCCTCAACCTCTACACGCCGGATGAGCTTTTCCGCATTGTCCGGCGCGGCGCGGAGAAGCTGGCCTTCGCCCTTTCCGAGGATGGCGCGCGGGAGATCGCCAACCGCTCGCGCGGTACGCCCCGCATCGCCGGCCGGCTGCTGCGCCGTGTGCGGGACTTCGCCGTGGTGGAGGGCCGCGTGGCCGATCGCGCCATGGCGAACCTGGCGCTGGAACGGCTGGAGGTGGACGCGAAGGGCCTGGACGCGATGGACCGCCGCTACCTCCGCCGCATCGCCGAGCACCACAATGGCGGCCCCGTCGGCGTCGAGACGCTCGCCGCCGCCCTCTCGGAAAGCCGGGACACGCTGGAGGATGTGGTGGAGCCCTTCCTGATCCAGGAAGGTCTGGTCCTGCGCACGCCCCGCGGCCGCATGCTGGGCGAGGCCGGCTGGCGGCATCTGGGCCTCACGCCGCCCGCCGGCAGCACCACGCAGCCGGACCTGCTGGACGGTCCAGCATGACAAAGAGTTACGAGCACCGCCACGCCATCCGCGTCTATTTCGAGGACACGGATGCCGGCGGCGTCGTCTATCACGCCAATTACCTGCGCTGGGCTGAGCGTGCCCGCACCGAAGCCCTGCGCGACATGGGACTCCCCCATTCCGAGATGCAGCGCCTGCACGGCTGCTTCCTGGTGGTGCGCCGCGCCGCCGTGGAGTATGCACGCCCGGCGCGGCTTGATGACGAGGTGGTGGTCGCCACCCGGATTCGCCGCGCGGCCGCAAGCCTGCTGCTGGAGCAGCGGGTCTTTCGGGGGGAGGAGACATTGGCTGTCATCGAGGTGACGCTCGCCTGCGTGGATGCGGCGAGCCTGGCCCCGCGGCGGCTGCCCGAACCCTGGCTGGGCGCGCTGCGCGCCCGGATCGCAACCGAAGCTTCGTCCTGACCCGGAGGCATCGCCCCTTGAAGACCATCCTCGCCGCGGCCATCGCCCTCCCGCTCCTGGCGCTCGGCCTGCCCGCCCTGGCCCAGGGCGTCTCCTCCGCGCCGCTGGCCGCCCCCGCGCATGACCTCTCGCTGATGGGGCTGTTCCTCCAGGCCGACTGGGTGGTGAAGGCGGTGATGATCGCCCTGCTGCTGGCCAGCGTCTATGTCTGGGCCATCGCCTTCGAGAAGTTCACCGCGCTGAAGCGCGCCAAGCGCGAGGCGGACGACTTCGAGGACCGCTTCTGGCGCGGCGGCAGCCTGGACGAGCTGTATCGCGCCCAGGGCGACAATCCCGCCCACCCCATGGCCTCGGTCTTCGTCGTCGGCATGCGCGAATGGCATGCGTCCACGGCCGCCGGCACGGGCGCCATGATGGTCGCCGGCACGCGCGAGCGCGTGGAGCGCGCCATGGCCGTGACGATCCAGCGCGAGATGGAGCGGCTGGAGAAGCGCATGACCTTCCTCGCCTCCACCGGTTCGGCCGCGCCCTTCGTCGGCCTCTTCGGCACGGTCTGGGGCATCATGAACAGCTTCGCCGCGATCGCGGGCATGCAGAACACGAGCCTGGCGGTCGTGGCGCCCGGCATCGCCGAGGCGCTCTTCGCCACCGCGATCGGCCTCGTCGCCGCCATCCCGGCGGTGCTGATCTACAACATGCTGGCCTCGCAGATGGGCAAGTTCGCTGGCCGCATGGAGGGCTTCGCCTCCGAATTCGGCGCCATCCTGGCCCGCCAGACCGAAGCGGCGGCGGCCAACGCGCCCCGCGCCGCGGCGGCGGAATAAGCCCATGGCCGGCCCCCTCATGAAGCGCGGCGCGGGCGCCCGCTACCGCCCGATGGCCGAGATCAACGTGACGCCCTTCGTGGACGTCATGCTGGTGCTGCTGATCATCTTCATGGTGGCCGCGCCGATGATGACCACCGGCGTGCCGGTGGACCTGCCCCGCACCACCGCCCAGCCGCTGAACCAGGAGCAGGAGCCGCTGACCATCAGCGTGGACCCGCAGGGCCGCATCTTCCTGCAGGAGACGGAGGTGCCGCTGGAGGGCCTCGTCGCGCAGCTCCAGGCCATTGCCCGCAACCAGCCGGCCGGCACCGCCGCCGGCAGCGCGCAGGAGCGGCGGATTTTCGTCCGTGGCGACCGCGCCATCAGCTATGGCCGCGTGATGGAGGTGATGGGCACGATCAGTGCCGGCGGCTTCACCCGCGTGGCACTCCTGGCTGAGCAGGCCAACCCGACGGCGCGCCCCCCCGCGCCGGCGGCCGGCGCGCGCCCCAACACTCCCGCCAACCCCCCGGCGCGAGGCCAGGCCCCGCGCTGAGCCATGAGCCGTATTCCCTCGCTCGCGGCGCAAAGGCCCCTGGGGCCGGGGCGCCGTCAGCGCCCCGGGCGCTGAGCCATGGATGACGGGCGTTTCCGCCTCTGGGTCGGCATCTCCTTCGGGGTGCACCTGCTGGTGCTCGTGCTGATCCTGTTCGAGCTGGCGCCCAAGCGCCTGCCCGAGCCGACGGAACAGGCCTTCGCGGTGGAATTCGCCCCGGCGCAGCAGGCCCAGGGCGACACGCCCGCGCCGCGCCCGGCGCCGCCCACGCCCGTGCCCGCGCCGCCCACGCCGACGCCCGAGCCGCCGGAGCCGCCGCGCAACGC
>NZ_JAHRCU010000010.1 GCF_019083995.1 Roseococcus sp. SDR | reverse complement strand
GGCCGCAGGCGCGGCAGCGGCAGGCTTCGGCGCGGCCGGCGCGGCGCCGGTCGGCGCGGCCTCGCCCGGCTCCACCAGCACGGCGATGGGCGCGTTCACCTTCACGCCCTCGGTGCCGGCGGGGACGAGGATCTTGCCCAGCACGCCCTCATCCACGGCTTCCACTTCCATGGTCGCCTTGTCGGTCTCGATCTCGGCGATCACGTCGCCGGCCTTGATCGTGTCGCCCTCGGCCTTCAGCCATTTGGCGAGGGTGCCCTCCGTCATGGTCGGCGAGAGGGCGGGCATCAGGATGTTGGTGGCCATGATGCGTGCTCCTCAGCGATAGGTCACGGAACGGGCGGCATCCACCACCTGCTCCAGACGCGGCAGGGCGAGCTTCTCGAGATTCGCGGCATAGGGCATCGGGATGTCGAGGCCATGCACGCGGACCGGCGGCGCATCCAGATCGTCGAAGCAATGCTCGATGATCTGCATGGCAAGCTCGGCGCCGATGCCGGCGAAGGGCCAGCCCTCCTCCAGCGTCACCACGCGGTTGGTCTTCTTCACGCTCGCCACGATGGTGTCGATATCGAGCGGGCGGAGGCTACGCAGGTTGATCACCTCGGCGCTGATGCCCTGCTCGGCCAGCTTCTCGGCCGCCTGCATGGCCATGCCGACCATGATGGAGAAGGCGAGGATGGTCACGTCCGTCCCCTCGCGCTCCACCTTGGCCTTGCCGATGGGCAGGATGAAATCCTCATCCGTCGGGCATTCGAAGCTGTGCCCGTAGAGGATCTCGTTCTCCAGGAAGATGACCGGGTTGGGGTCGCGGATGGCGGCGCGCAGCAGGCCCTTGGCATCCGCCGCGCTCCAGGGTGCGACCACCTTCAGGCCCGGGCAATGGGCGTACCAGCTTGCATAGCACTGGCTGTGCTGGGCGGCGACGCGGCTGGCTGCACCGTTGGCGCCACGGAAGACGATGGGGCAACCGAGCTGCCCGCCCGACATGTAGAGCGTCTTGGCGGCCGAGTTGATGATCTGGTCGATCGCCTGCATCGAGAAGTTGAAGGTCATGAACTCGACGATGGGCTTGAGGCCGGTGAAGGCTGCCCCCACCGCCATGCCGGTGAAGCCATGCTCCGTGATGGGCATGTCCATCACGCGCTTCGGGCCGAACTCGTCCAGCAGGCCCTGGCTGATCTTGTAGGCGCCCTGGTACTGCGCGACCTCCTCGCCGATCAGGAAGACATCGGCGTCGCGGCGCATCTCGGCGGCCATGGCGTCACGCAGCGCCTCGCGAACCGTCATCGTCTTCGTCGGCCCCCAATCCTTCTCGGCGCTGACGGCGCGCGGGGCGGCGGGAATGGTGGCGGGGGCGGCGGCAACGGGCGCGGGCGCGGCGACCGGCGCAGGTGCCGCCTTGGGCGCGCCGCCGCCATCCAGCTCCGCGATGGGCGCATTCACCGCGACATTCTCGGTGCCCTCGGGAACGAGGATGCGCGTCAGCGTGCCCTCATCCACGGCTTCCACTTCCATGGTCGCCTTGTCGGTCTCGATCTCGGCGATCACGTCGCCGGCCTTCACCGCATCGCCTTCCTTCTTGAGCCACTTGGCGAGCTTGCCCTCCGTCATGGTGGGGCTCAGCGCCGGCATCAGGATTTCAACGCCCATCTTACTTGACTCCTTGGCCGAACGCCCCGTCGGAGCCGGGGCTTGGCAGCAGCACATCGGTCCAGAGTTCGCTCTCCGGCGGCTCGGGGGATTCCTGCGCGAAATCGGCGCTGTCCTGGACGATCACCTTCACCTCGTCATCAAGCTTCTTGAGTTCGGCCTCGGTCACGCCCTGGCCCAGCAGCATGGCGCGCGCCGTCTCCAGGCAGTCATGCTGCTCGCGCATCTTCTGCACCTCCTCGCGCGTGCGGTACTTCGCGGGGTCGGACATGGAGTGGCCGCGATAGCGGTAGGTCTTCATCTCCAGCAGATACGGGCCGAGGCCGGCGCGGCAATGCGCCACGGCGCGCTGCGCCGCCTCATGCACGGTGACGACGTTCATGCCGTCCACCTGCTCGCCCGGGATGCCCCAGGGGCTGCCGTTCTGCGACAGGTCGCGCGAGGCCGAGGCGCGGTCCACGCTGGTGCCCATGCCGTACTTGTTGTTCTCGATCACGAAAATGCAGGGCAGCTTGAACAGCGCCGCCAGGTTCAGGCTCTCATAGACCTGGCCCTGGTTCGACGCGCCTTCGCCGAAATAGGCGACGGCCACATGGTCATTGCCGCGATACATGTTGGCAAACGCCAGGCCGGCGCCGAGCGAGACCTGGGCGCCCACGATGCCATGGCCGCCATAGAAGCCCTTCTCGCGGCTGAACATGTGCATGGAGCCGCCCTTGCCGCGCGAATAGCCGCCAATGCGGCCCGTCAGCTCGGCCATCACGCCGCGCGCTTCCATGCCGGTCGCCAGCATGTGGCCATGGTCGCGGTAGGAGGTGATGACCTGGTCGCCCGGCTTGAGGGCCGCCTGCATGCCGACGACGACCGCTTCCTGGCCGATATAGAGGTGGCAGAAGCCGCCGATCAGGCCCATGCCGTAGAGCTGGCCGGCCTTCTCCTCGAAGCGGCGGATCAGCAGCATGTCGCGATAGGCCTGAAGGAGCGCGTCACGCCCCATGGCGGGCTGCTCGGCCGCGCTTTTTGCGCGACGCTTGGCGGGTGGGGCTTTGGCGGCCATGGATCTCTCCCTGCGTGATCATCGCTGATTACGCTGCCCGGAGAGGCTGTGCAAGCATGGAAAGGATGGCAAAAATCCGTTGCATTGCAACGGAATGCGGCGATTAACCGATTATCAGTTAACGTCTTTCGTGATGCCGCAGCGCAACAATCGGCCGAAGCCTTTGATTGTTCAGAAAAGCCGCTGGCCGGGCGGATAGGGGATCACGATCTCCTCCCGCGTGGTGAGATTCAGCATGGCCCGGGCGCGTTCCTCGAGCTGGTCGGGGTCCAGCCTGTCGCCGCGCATGGCGTTCACCCGGCGCTCCGCCGCCTCGCGCTCGGCGATGGCGCGGTCGCGCTCGATGCGGGCGGCGGCGATCTCGGCCAGGCGCTGCTCGCGTGCGATCAGGCCGCGATCCCCGTGCGAGGCGTGCCAGACGAAGAAGGCCGCGATGCTCGCCAGGATGACCGGCGGCGCCAGCAGCTTGAGCATGCGGATGAGCCACCGCCCGAAATTCATGAAAACCCCCAGAAAGCCCGTCCCCCGACGCGCGAATCCGACAGAATCACCATCCGGGCGCGCGCGCAAGGGTTTCCGCCGCTTCTCGGGCGCGAAGACGGAAAGCAATGCGGGACATAGGATTTTATTGCTGGCCGACGAAACCAGGAACATGCCCTGCCTCGCGGACCAATCCCATCCGCATCACCGAAGCCGATCTGCGAAGCGCCATGCGCGAACCACGCTACTGGCAAAGCGGCCACCCGGAGCGCGATGCCTTCGCCGCCTGGGTGCGCGGCGGCTTCGGCGCGCTGCATCCGAAGGACGGTGCGGCCCGCGGCGCCGTCTGGGTGCGGCCCTATCGGCGCGAGGGCAAGCCCGTCGCCGGCCATTGGCGCAGCCCGCCGCCGGGTGGCGCCGGCTCAAGCGCGGGCGCCGCGCCGCCCGGGACCATCCAATACGCGAATTGGCGAAGATCCCTCTGGGACCGCCTGACGCGCGGCCCGACCGATGGCCGGGGCGGGCCAGGACGAAGGCCGAACAATGATGACCGCCGCGGCCCGCGGCCAACCCTGCCGCCGCCCGCCGCGCCGGAGGATGAAGTCGGCCAGCGCATTGACCGGCTGCTGCGGGACCGGCTGACAGCGCCGGATCCCGAGAAACCCGTGTTGAGGAATGGCGAGTTCCAATGGCGGCGCGATGGCGGATCGAGTTTGCGCGAGCGCGACATCACGGAGCTACGGCCTATCCAAATGCGCCGAGCAGATCCGGACAGTGACGTCCGAATCTACCGCCTGGACGACAACAGGCAGATCACCGTGAGGCCGAGTACAACAATCCGGGATACGCCCTTTCCCACGCTGGATGTGCAGCAGCGAGTGGTGCTTCCCGGCGGCCGGGAAGAATGGGCCACCATCCACAAGATCCGCTATCGGCTGAATGATTAGGAGCCCGCGCATGACCCAGGACGACAGTGACGACCTCCCCGGCCCCTGCCTCGAAGAGTTTATGGAAGGCATGGCCCATATCCCGGGCCGCGCCGCACAAATGGCGCTGCGCGACAAGGCCTACGACATGCTGGAAGTCTTCAAGACCCGATCAGGTGCGCCGGGCACAAGGCTCAGCAATGCGTGGCTAGGCGAGCATGACTGGCGCGTCCAACTCCTCCAGCACTGGGATATCCGCAACAGCGGCCCGCCGGACATGTTCGAGCCGCTCGTCGCGGCCCTCAAGCGTCGCAACACCACCCACCTGTGCGGGACCTATGTGAGTGGCCGGGGCACCACTCCCCCTACGGCCGTCTGGCGCATCCCCTTGGAGGCCGCCCTCATTTCCAGCTTCTTCGAGGCGCATCGCTACAGCTTCCACATCCTCTTCCCCGAGGATCGCAGCTTCGCGATCCACGCCATGGAGGATGTGTGCGCCGCCTTCGCCGGCCCCGAAGCCTTCCTGCGCGAGGCCCTGCTGCCGGAATTCCAGGGTGAAGCGGCGCTGGCCGACCTCAAGGACGCCATGGACGAGGAATATGGCGAAGCCGCCTTCGCCAGCGTCCTGGCCCATTACGGCCCCTTCCTCCTGGAAGGCTGAGATGGCGCGGCCCGCGGCGCCAGGGATCGGGGTCCGGGGCCTCTCGGCCCCGGCCGCCGGAGGCCCTTTCCTCAGCGCTTCAGGATGGTCCGGCCGGCGTAACGGGCAGCCGGCCCCAGATCCTGCTCGATGCGGATCAGTTGGTTGTACTTGGCCAGCCGGTCCGAACGGCTGAGCGAGCCGGTCTTGATCTGCCCGCAATTGGTGGCGACGGCGAGGTCGGCGATGGTGAAATCCTCCGTCTCGCCCGAGCGGTGGCTCATCACCGCCGTGTAGCTGGCGCGATGCGCCATATCCACGGCCTCCAGCGTCTCGGTCAGGGTGCCGATCTGGTTCACCTTCACCAGGATGGAATTGGCCGTCGCGCGCTCGATGCCCATGGCCAGGCGCTCGGGGTTGGTCACGAAGAGGTCGTCGCCCACCAGCTGCACCTTCGCACCCAGGCGGTCGGTCAGCAGCTTCCAGCCGGCCCAGTCATCCTCGGACATGCCGTCCTCGATGGAGATGATGGGCCACTTGGCGCAGAGGCCTTCCAGGTAGCCCACCATGCCGGCGGCATCGAGCTTCTTGCCCTCGCCCTCCATGTCATAGACGCCGTCCTTGTAGAATTCGGTGGCGGCGCAATCGAGGGCGAACATCACATCCTCGCCCACGCGGTGGCCGGCGGCCTCGCAGGCCTTGGCGATGAAGGCCAGCGCCTCATCCGCGCTGCCGATATTGGGCGCGAAGCCGCCCTCATCGCCCACATTGGTGTTGTGGCCGGCGGCGTGCAGCTGCTTCTTCAGCGCGGCGAAGATCTCGGAGCCCACGCGCACCGCATCGGCGATGGTGCCGGCGGCGACCGGCATGATCATGAATTCCTGGATGTCGATCGGGTTGTCGGCGTGCTGGCCGCCATTGATGATGTTCATCATCGGCACCGGCAGGGTGCGGGCATAGGCGCCGCCCACATAGCGATAGAGCGGCAGGCCATGCGCCTGGGCCGCCGCCTTGGCGGTGGCGAGGCTGACCGCCAGCATGGCGTTGGCGCCGAGGCGCGACTTGTTGGGCGTGCCGTCGAGCTCGATCATCATCTGGTCGATCTTCACCTGGTCGGCCGCGTTCAGGCCGCCGATGGCGTCGAAGATCTCGCCTTCCACATTGGCGACGGCCTTGAGCACGCCCTTGCCGCCGTAGCGCGCCTTGTCGCCATCGCGCAGCTCGACGGCCTCATGCGCGCCGGTCGAGGCGCCGGAGGGGACGGCGGCGCGGCCGCGGCTGCCATCATCCAGGATCACCTCCGCCTCCACCGTCGGGTTGCCGCGGCTGTCGAGCACTTCGCGGGCAATGATGTCGGCAATGGCGGGCATGGGTCGGTCCTTCCGGCTGCGGATGCCCGCGCGGATAGGCCGGGCGGCGCGAAAGGGCAAGGTGAGGCCTTGTGTCGAGATACGGATGTTATAATATCACATCCATGCCCCTCCTCTGCGAAGCCTTCCCCCCCGACGCCGCGGCGCATGAGGCCCCCGCCCGCGCCGTGATCGGCACGCCCGAGACGGTGCTGCTGACGGCGCTCCGCCCGGACGTCGCCCTCGCCCTCTGGCTGCGCGAGGAGCCATCCGGCTTCGGCAAGCCGCTCCGCCCGCTGCGCCAGGCCGGCGCCTTCCGCGCCCTGGCCGAGGGCACGCCGGACGAGGCGCTGGACCTGCTTTGCGAGCAGCTGCCCGCCGGCGCCCCGATGGAGCTTCTTTCGGACATGCTGCGCCTGTCGCACATGTTCGCGGTGCTGACCCGCAATGAGCATGTCCGGCTGCGCTTCGACGGCATCACCGGCGATGCCTGCCGCAAGTTCCATGTGGATTCCGTGGGCTTCCGCCTGCTCGTCACCTATGCCGGCCCAGGCACGCAATGGAGCATGGGCGATCCTGAGTCCGGCGCCGGCATCGAGGAGGTGCCGCGCTGCTCGGTCGTTTTATTCCGCGGCCGCAAGCGGGAGGGCGCCACCACCCTGCACCGCTCGCCCCCGCTGTCCCACCTGCCCGAGGCGCAGCGCTCGCGCCTCGTCTTCTGCATCGACGAACCGGAGTGCTGCGCGTGACCCAACCGCTTCCCGTCACCGTCCTCTCCGGCTTCCTCGGCGCCGGAAAGACGACGCTGCTGAACCATGTGCTCGCCAATCGCGAGGGCCGGCGCGTCGCCGTCATCGTGAACGACATGAGCGAGGTGAACATCGACGCCGCCCTGGTCGGCGGGCCGGCCGCGGATGAAAACGGCAACACCGGCACCCTCTCCCGCACCGAGGAAAAGCTCGTCGAGATGAGCAATGGCTGCATCTGCTGCACCCTGCGGGAGGATCTGATGCAGGAGGTCGCGAAGCTCGCCGCCGAGGGGCGCTTCGACGCGCTGCTGATCGAAAGCACGGGTGTGAGCGAGCCCATGCCCGTCGCCGCCACCTTCGACTTCACGACCGAGACCGGCTTCCGCCTGGGCGATGTGGCGAAGCTCGACACCATGGTGACGGTGGTGGATGCCAAGGCCTTCCTGGAGGATTACGCCAGCGCCGACACGCTGCGCCAACGCGGCGAGAGTGCCGGTGAGGAGGATCACCGCCTGCTGGTGGACCTGCTGATCGAGCAGGTGGAATTCGCCGACACCATCGTGGTGAACAAGGCCGATCTGGTGACGGAGGCCGAGCTTGGCCGCCTCGCCGCCCTGCTCGCCACCTTCAACCCCTCGGCCGAGATCCTCTCCACCGCGCATGGCCAGGTGCCGCTCTCCAAGGTGCTGGGCACGGGCCGCTTCGACATGGAGCGCGCGCAGAACGCGGCCGGCTGGCAGAAGGCGCTGTTCGGCGAGCATCTGCCGGAGAGCGAGGAGTTCGGCGTCACCAGCTTCGTCTGGCGGGCGCGGCGGCCGGTGCATCCGGCGCGCTTCAAGGCGCTGATCGAGGGCGACCTGCCGGGCGTGGTGCGCGCCAAGGGCTTCTTCTGGCTCGCCACCCGCCCCGCCTGGGTGGGCGAATGGCAGCTCGCCGGCCGCATGGGCCGCCACCAGGGGGCGGGCTTCTGGTGGGCCGCGATCGAGGAGCAGCGCTGGCCGGAGGACCCGGCCTGGCGACAGATGATCCGCGACCTCTGGGTGGAGCCGAGCGGGGATCGCCGGCAGGAGATCGTCTTCATCGGCATCGGCATGGATGAGGCGAAGCTGCGCGCGGAGCTCGACGCCACGCTGCTGACGAATGAGGAATGGCGCGCCGGGGCGCGCGCCCATGCCCGCCTGCCCGACCCCTTCCCCGCCTGGTCCCGCTGAGGCCCCCCACTTGCGCGGCGCGCTGCAAATGCCGTTGATGCAGGCATGCTCCCCATCGCTGTCCTCGGCGCCGGCCTCGCCGGCCTCTCCGCCGCCCAAGCCCTGACCGCCGCGGGCCGCACGGTCCGGCTCTTCGACAAGGGCCGCGCCGCCGGAGGGCGCCTCGCCACACGGCGGATCGAGCATGCGGGGCGGAGCCACCGCTTTGACCATGGCGCGCAGTATCTCCGCGCCGAGCGGTCGGGCTTCGCCGCCCTGCTGGAGGCGGCGCGCACCCTGCCCTGGCCGGACGCGAAGCGCCGCGTGCCGAGCCCCGGCATGTCGGCGCTGGGCCGTCATCTCGCGCATGGGCTCGATCTCCAGGCGAGCCGCCATGCCGGCGCACTGCACCGGACGGAGGCGGGCTGGATGGTGGCGCATTGGGACGCGGCCCTGGTCCGCCCCGGCAAGCCATTGCCCGAGACGCCACCCGAGATGGCGGGCCCCTTTTCCGCCGTGCTCGTCACCTTCCCGGCCGAGCAGGCGCGCGCGATCCTGCCTCGCGATTTCGCGGCACCCCTCGCCCCCATCGAATACGCGCCCTGCTGGACGGTGATGGCGGCCTTTCCGGGGAAGCTCGATCTGCCGGACACGCTGCGCTACCACGGCCCCATCGGCTGGGCGGCGCGGGACAGCGCCAAGCCCGGCCGCGACCGCGCGCAGGAGAATTGGGTGATCCAGGCCGGACCGGAATTCAGCCGCGAGTTCCTCGAAGCGGCGCCCGAAGAGGTGATCGCGCGGCTGCTGGCGGCGCTGCCCGCGCCGCCCCCGCTCTTCGCGGTCGCGCATCGCTGGCGGTATTCGTTGCTGGAGGTGGCCTTGGGTCAGCCCTGCCTGTGGGATGCGTCGCTCGGCCTCGGCTATGCCTCGGATGGCTGCCTCGCGGGCCGGGCGGAATCCGCCTGGGAGAGCGGGCAGGCGCTGGCCGCCCGGGTGCTCGGCGCATGAGCGCGCGCGCGCAACCGGCGCCCCGGCCGGCCCATGCCGATGACCTCGGCGCCGTGCGCGAGGCCGCCTTCGCCCTGCTTGCCGAGGGTGTCACCAACCGCCGCAGCCCCCTGCACACGCCGACACTCGCCAGCATCGGCCTGGACGGCACGCCGCGCGCCCGCACGCTGGTGCTGCGCGGCTTCGACGCCGGCACCCGCACGCTGCGCCTGCACAGCGACCGCCGCAGCGAGAAATTCGCGGAACTGACGCGCGACCCGCGCTGCGCCCTGCACGCCTATGACCCCGTGGCGCAGGTGCAGATCCGCCTCGAGGGCATCGCCTCGCTCCATACCGAGGATGCGGTGGCGGAGGCCGCCTGGCAGGCCAGCCGCAGCTTCAGCCGCATGTGCTACGCGATCGAGCCCGGGCCGGGTGCCGAGATCGCCGCCCCGCTGCCCGCCCCGCAGGACCCGGTGAGCGGGCGCGCGCATTTCGGCACCATCCTGCTGCACGCGCACGCCATGGAGTGGCTCTGGCTCGCCGCCGAGGGGCACCGCCGGGCGCGCCTGGAATGGCTGCCGGGCGGGGAGCGCGCCAGCTGGCTCGTGCCATGAGCCGCCCCACGCCCGCACCCGCGGCGATCGAGGCGGAGATGCTGCGCCGCCTGGACGCGACCGCGAAATCCATCTGCCCCTCCGAGGTGGCGCGCGGCCTGGAGGCGGAGAACTGGCGCCCGCTGATGCATCTGGTGCGCCAGGCGGCGGCGCGGCTTTCCGCGGCGGGCGAGATCGAGATCCTGCGCAAGGGCAAGCCCATCCCGCCCGAGGCGATGCATGGCGTGATCCGCCTGCGCCGGAAGCGGGCCGGCGCTGAAACCCAGGGCGAAGACGAGGCGTGAGCGGCCTGTCCGCGCTGCTGGGCCAGGGCCCGAACGGCCTTGAAGGGCCAAGCCCGGTCGAATTCGCCTCCCTCGTGCCGCCGCCCTCTCCCAATGCCTGCCTCGCGGCCCCCGCCTCGCATCCCGGGCCGAAGCAGGTGGTGGCCCCCACCCTGCCAGGCACGCCCGATGCGGTGTTCGAGCGCCTGCTGGCCCTTGCCAAGGGCTTCCCGCGCACCTGGCAGCTCGCCGCATGGCCGGAGCGGCGGCAGGCGCAATGGGTGGAACGCTCGGCGCTGAACTTCCCCGATATCATCGTGGCCGAATGCGTGGCGACGCCGGAGGGAAGCAGCCTCTTCCTCTATTCGCGCCGCCTGCTGGGCCCCGCGGATTTCGGCGCCAGCCGCCGCCGCGTCGAACGCTGGCTCGGCGCGCTCGAGGCCCTGGCCGCCGAAGCCGCCCCCGAACCGCCGCCCCTGCCGCCCAGCCGCTTCGCCGCGCGCGCCATCGAGGCCGCGCAGGGGCAGCGCGTCCTGCTCGCCTGGGGCGATGCGCGCGAGACGCCCGAGATCACGCTCCGCGCACTCGCCGCGGGCGCCGTCGCGGTGCAGGTGATGTCCGCCGAACGGCCTGACCAAGCCGATGCGCTGCTGCTGGAGGCCGGCCAGCGCCTTGGCCTCACCGCCGAGGCGGAAGCGGTGGTCGAGGCTCGAGCGGCGGCACGCGACCCATTGCCGCCGCCCCTGCATGCGGACCCGGGGGCCTGGCGCGCCTGGTGGATGCGCGGCTCGCTCGATGCGCCGGATCTGCGCGAGCGTCTGCCGGAGGTGGACCTCGTGCTGGACGGCGCCGATCTGGCCCGGCTGGATGGGGATCCGCCGCGCCGCCTGCGGGGCCTCGCCGCCACGGGCGGGCGGCGGCTCATCCTGCGCAGCAGCGTGGTGCCGGCCACACCCGACCTCGCCGCGCTGGGCTTCGATGCCTGGCATGCGGGGGAGCTGGATGCGGCACGCGCCGCGGCGCTGGATGCGGCCCTGCAGGCCCATGGCATCACCCTGCCGCAATTCGCGGCCTTCCCAGGCCGGCTGACGCGCGAGGCCGCAGAGGCCGCCGGTCTCGCCGCCCCCTGGTGGTGGTTCATCGGCGAGGCCGCGCTGGAGGAATGGCTGGGCGAAGCCGGCTGGCGCATCCAGGAGCGCGAACGGGACGGCATCGCGTTCATCGTCACGGCGATCGCCTGATGCGCATCTGCCTGCTGACGCTGGATTTCGTGGGGCCCATCCGCAATGGCGGGATGGGCACGGCCTTCCTGGCACTGGCGGAAACGCTGGTCGCCGCCGGGCACCAGGTCACCATCTGCTACCCTTCCTCCTACACGGAGAACGAGCCGGTCACGCGGTGGCGGCGGCATTACGCGAAGCGCGGCATTGATTTCGTCTCGCTCTTCCTGGAGGGCGGCGAGGCGGAGCTTTCGCTCGGCGCCTATCACTGGCTGAAGACGCGCGACTTCGACGCGATCCATTTCCACGAGATGCGCGGCATCGGCTACTGGATCACGGTCGCCAAGCGCTGCGGCCTCGCCTTCCAGCGGACGCGCCTGATCTGCCAGATCCATAGCCCGACCTTCTGGCACTTCGCCCATTCCGCCCAGTTCATCACCCATAGCGGCGAGCTGGAGACCGACTGGATGGAGCGGCGCAGCGCGGAGGGGGCGGATCTCGTCACCGCGCCGTCGCGCTACATCCTCGACCAGGTGGCGGAGATGGGCTGGAAGCTGCCGCAGGCGGCGGTCATGCCGAACCTGCTGCCGGCGAGCTTCCTCGGCCGCGCGGCAACCGATTTCACGCCGCGCCCGGTGACGGAGCTGGTCTTCTTCGGCCGGCTGGAGGAGCGCAAGGGCCTCGGCCTCTTCTGCGAGGCGGTGACGCGGCTGGTGCGCGCCGGCCAGGCGCCGGCGCGGGTCACCTTCCTCGGCAAGGTCGGGCACATGGCGGGCGTGCACGCGCTCGCCTGGATCGGCGCCGCGGCCGAGGCCTGGCCCATGCCCTGGACGGTGGTGAACGACCTCGATCCGCATGAGGCGCGGGAATATCTGGCGGGGCCCGGGCGGCTGGCGGTCATCGCGTCGCGCATGGAGAACGCACCCTATGTGGTGCTGGAGTGCCTGGCGGCGGGGCTGCCCCTGCTGGCGCCAGATGTCGGCGGCATCGGGGAGCTGGTGGCCGAGGCGGACCGCGCGCGGCTGCTCTATCCGCGCAACCCCACGGCCCTGAGCGCGGCACTGGGCCGCGCGCTGAACGAAGGCGCCGCACCCGGGCGTGCGGCCATCGCGCCCGAGGATGCGGCGCGGCTCTGGCTCGACTGGCATGCGGCGCTGGCGCCGCTGCCCGCGCCGCCCGTGCTGGAGGGCCATCCCCTCGTCTCGGTCTGCATGGCGGCCTTCAATCGGCACGGGCCGCTGGCCCACGCCATCGCCTCCATCGAGGCACAGGATTATCCGCACCTCGAACTCGTCCTGGTGGATGACGCGAGCACGGACCCCGCGGCCCAGCGCTTCCATGAGGCGCTCAGGCCCCGCTTCGCCGCGCGCGGCTGGACGCTGCTGCGCAATGCGGAGAATTCCTGGCAGGGCATCACCCGCCACCGCGCGGTGGAGGCGGCGCGCGGCGAGTTCCTGCTCTTCATGGATGACGACAACGCCGCCTGGCCGGATGAGGTCTCGACCTTCGTCGCCGCCGCGCGCCGTTCGGGCGCCGATGTGCTCACCTGCCAGATGCAGTCCTTCCGCGGTGCCGGCGCGCCGCCGCGCCATCGCAGCGCACGGCCCATCGGCTGGATCCCGACCGGGCCCAACTCGGCACTCGGCGTCTTCCGCAACGGCATGGGCGACGCCAACATGTTCATGCGCCGCAGCGCGTGGGACCGCATGGGCGGCTTCACCCTGGACCGCGCCTATTTCGAGGATTGGGAATTCCTGCAGGCGGCGGCCCTGGCCGGGCTGCACCTCGAATGCCTGCCCGAGATCCTCTACTGCTACCGCATCTGGGAGGGCGCGCAGACGGCGGCGCATGATCCGGATTTCCTCTATCGCAGCTATGCCCGCGCCATGCGCCCGGCGCTGGCCGCCTTGCCCGAGGCGCTTCGCCCGGCCATGCGCCTCGCCCTCGAGAGGGAGCTCGCCGGCATGCAGGCGCGGCGCGAAGCCTATTGGCAGCACGCGCCGCACGTGACCGAGGCCCAGGGCGAGGTCGCGCGGCTGCCGCCCAACAGCGCCGAGGCCATGCTGGCCACCGCCCGCCTCGCGCTGCGGCAGGAGCAGCCGGCCAGTGCCAGGCTGCTGGCAGCGCAGGCGCTGCGCATCGCGCCCGGCCATCCGGGCGCGCTCGATCTTCTCTCCCGCATTCCGGAGCTTCCCGCATGACGGCCATCCGCGAGGCCCTCTCGCTCGCCCTGCCCTATTGGCGGAGCGAGGAACGCTGGGCCGCGCGCGGCCTGCTCGGCATCGTCGTCGGGCTGAACCTCGCGCTGGTCGCGATGTCGGTGATGCTCTCCTACTGGAACCGGGAGTTCTTCAACGCGCTGGAGGCGCGCGACGCCGAGGCCTTCTCGGCCCTGCTCTTCACCTGGAAGGACACCGAGAGCGGCCTGATGCCGGGCTTCGTCTGGATCGCGACGGCCTATATCCTGATCGCGGTCTACGCGATCTACCTGCGCCAGGCGCTGCAGATCCGCTGGCGCCGCTGGACGACGGAGACGCTGCTGGCGGGCTGGCTCGCGGATCGCGTCTATTATCGGATGGCGCTCAGCAGCTACGGCACCGACAACCCGGACCAGCGGCTCTCCGAGGATGCGCGCCTCTTCGTGGATGAGACGCTGGCGCTGGGGCTCGGGCTGATGCGCAGCGTGGTGACGCTCTTCTCCTTCCTGCTGGTGCTCTGGGCGCTCTCGGGGCCGGCGACCCTCTTTGGCATCACCATCCCGGGCTACATGGTCTGGGTCGCCATCCTCTATGCGGCGCTGGGCACCTGGCTCGCGCATCTGATCGGGCGGCGGCTGACGCGGCTGAACTTCAACCAGCAGAAGGTGGAGGCGGATTTCCGCTACGCGCTGGTGCGCTTCCGCGACAGCACGGAAGGGGTGGCGCTGCATCGCGGCGAGGCGGAGGAGCGCGGCGCGCTCGTCACCCGCTTCCGGGCGCTGATGGAGAATTTCTGGGCGCTGATGGTGGCGACCAAGCGCCTGACTTTCTTCACCGCCGGCTATACCCAGGTGGCGACGGTGTTTCCCTTCGTGGTCGCCGCCCCCGCCTTCTTCGCCGGGCGCATCCCGCTGGGCGGGCTGACCCAGACGGCGCAGGCCTTTGGCGAGGTGCAGGGCGCACTTTCCTGGATCGTGGACAATTACGCGAGCCTGACGGAATGGCGCGCGACGGTGACGCGCCTCACCGGCTTCCGCGACGCGCTGGACGCCGCGCGCCTCGCCGCGCGCGAGGGGGAGGGCATGCGCGCGGAGACGGGTGAGCCCGGCCGCATCCGCCTTTCGGGCCTGACGCTGCGCCTGCCCGATGGCCGCGTGCTGCTGGAGGATGCGGCGCTGGAACTGCGCGCGGGCGAGCGCGTGCTGCTCACCGGCGCCTCGGGCAGCGGGAAGTCCACGCTGTTCCGCGCGCTGGCCGGCATCTGGCCCTTCGGCCATGGCCGGCTGGAGACGCCGGAAGGCGGGCGCGCGCTTTTCCTGCCGCAGCGGCCCTATCTGCCGCTCGGCACGCTGCGCCGCGTGCTGTGCTACCCCGCCCCGGCCGATGCCTTTACCGATGAGCAAATCCTGGCCGCGCTGGAGGATGCGGGCCTCTCGCATCTGGCGCCCAAGCTCGATCTGGAGGAGGCCTGGTCCCAGCTCCTCTCGGGCGGCGAGCAGCAGCGGGTCGCGCTGGCCCGCGCCCTGCTGCTGAAGCCCGACTGGCTCTTCCTGGATGAGGCGACGGCGAGCCTCGATCCGGCCGGCGAGCGGCGGCTCTATGAGGTGCTGGCCGAACGCCTGCCGGGGGCGATGATCTTCTCCATCGCGCATCGTCCGGCCGTGGCGGAATACCACAGCCGGCACATCGCCTTCCGGGACGGGGCGCTGGTGGAGCCGCTCAGCGCGGGTTGAGGACGCGGCCGGCCACGGCGTCCAGCTTGGCCAGCATCCGCGGGTCGCGCATCTCGGGTGCCGTGATCAGCGCATGGTCCAGCGCGCGGTCGCAGCCCGCCTCGCAGGGGCCGCGCGGCGCGCCGATGCGGGGGATCAGCGCCTTGACCAGCGCGCGTGCCTTGTCGGCATTGGAGAAGAGGACCTTCACCACCTGGTCCACCGTGACGTGGTCATGGTCCGGGTGCCAGCAGTCGAAATCCGTCACCATGGCGACGGAGGCGTAGCAAAGCTCCGCCTCGCGGGCGAGCTTCGCTTCGGGCATGTTGGTCATGCCGATCACGTCGCAGCCCCATTGGCGATAGAGCAGGCTCTCGGCCTTGGTGCTGAATTGCGGACCTTCCATGACGAGGTAGGTGCCGCCCTTGGTCATCGGCAGGTCGAGCTCCTTGCCGGCCTCGGCGATGGCGTCGGACAGGCGCGGGCAGGTCGGGTGCGCCACGCTGACATGGGCGACGCAGCCCGGGCCGAAGAAGGATTTCTCGCGGGCGAAGGTGCGGTCGATGAACTGGTCCACGATCACGAAATGGCCGGGCGGGTATTGCGGCTGCAGCGAGCCGACCGCCGAGAGCGAGATCACATCGGTGACGCCGCTGCGCTTCAGCGCATCGATATTGGCGCGGAAGTTCAGCGCGGAGGGCGGGTTGGGGTGGCCGCGGCCATGGCGCGGCAGGAAGACGCAGCGCACGCCCCCCAGCGTGCCGAAGAGCAGCTGGTCGGAGGGCGAACCCCAGGGGGTGGGCACATGCCGCCACTCGCGGTCCTGCAGCCCGTCAATGTCATAGAGGCCCGAACCGCCGATCAGGCCGATGACGGGGGTGATGCTGGCGGACATGGGCAGGCGCTCCGGGTGGTGACGGGACGTCCATACCGGCGCCCCGCCTTCCCGCCAACCACCCGGCAGGCGTCAGCCCGTGAAGGTCTCGCGATGCTGGCGCGGCACGAAGCGGCCGGTGCCCGGGCGGGCCAGCACCTTCTGGCCGTCCCAGATGCAATGGCCGCGCAGGAAGGTACCGGCGACCCGGGCCTTCATCGCCATGCCGTCATAGGGCGACCACTTGGCGTCCTCGCGGTCCTGGATGTCGCGCGCGTCGAAGGTGAACTCGCCCTCCTCCATCACCAGCAGGTCGGCGTCGCAGCCGATGCGGATGGCGCCCTTCTTCGGAAAGAGGCCGTGGAACTTCGCCGGGCGCTCGGCGCAGAGGCTCGCCATCAGCGTGGGCGAGAGGCCGCGCTGGCGCAGCAGGGTGAACATGAGCGGCGCGAAGCTCTGCAACCCGGTCAGGCCCGCGCCACAGGCGAAGATGTCGCCCGTATATTCCTTGCGGTGGCGCGGCCAGGGCGCGTGGTCGGTCGAGACATAGGCGACCTTGCCCTCGGCGATGCTGCCCCAGATGCGCTCCACCTCATCCTTCGTGCGGAAGGGCGGGTTGCACTTGCCGAAGCCCTGGAGCCGGACGAGGTCCTCCTCCGTCATGCACAGGTACTGGATGCAGGCCTCGCCCGAGGTCTTGCCGCCCTGCCTGCGGAAGATCTCGGCGAGGTCAAAGCCGCGGGCGAGGGAGGAATGGGCGATATGGACATGGGCGCCGGTCTCCAGCGCCATTTCGAAGATGGCGAGGTCCGCCATGGTCTCGCAGAGCGGCGGGCGGGTGCGGGCATGCATGATCGGGTCGGTGCGGCCGGTGGCTTTCGCCGCGGCGATGGCGCCCTCGACGATCTCCTGATCCTCATTGTGGATGCCCACCATCAGGCCGGTCTTGGCGATCTCGGCGAAGGCCTCGACCATCATGGTGTTGTTGATGCGCGGGAAGCGCACCGCGTCATATTCATAGGTGGAGAGCTTGAAGGAGCAGACGCCGGCCTTGGCGAGGCCCGCGATCTCCTCCACGCCACCATCCTTCCGGATGGTGCCATAGAGCGCCATGTCCACATGGGAGGTGGCGTTCACCACCTGGATCTTCTCGGCGAGGATGCCGGCATCCGTCACCGGGCGCGGCACGTCATAGGGCATGTCCACGCAGGTGGTGACCCCGCCGGCGGCGGCGGACATGGAGGCGCCCTCGATTCCCGGCCAGCCGGTACTGCTGCTGGTGTGCATGTGGCCATCCACGAGGCCCGGGAAGATCAGCTTGCCGCGATGGTCCACCACCTCGGAGGCGGCGGGCGGGCTGCCCTGGCCGATGGCGGCGATCACGCCGCCGGCCACCGCCACGTAGCCGTTCTCCAACATCCCATCAGGCAGCACCAGGCTGCCGCGCACCACCAGATCGAAAGCCATGCTCGCGTCTTCCCCAACCGTGCCGCGATCGAGACGATGCGGCGCGAGGGAAAGCTAGGCGCGGAGGCCGCGCGCGCCAACCCGTTTCAGCCTCAGGCCGGCGTGCAGTTCACCCGCAGGCCATTCCGCAACTCGCTGTCGGAGAGGGGCGGGCCGTTGCGGGTACCCAGTGACACCCGGGTCGGCACGCCGACGGGCAGCTCGGGCGCGATGGAGACGAGAGGCGCATTCGGCGCGGTGAACAGGACATTGACGAAGCGCACAGGCCGGGTGGCGCGGAGGGTGACCACATACTCGAGGATCAGCGATGGCGTCTCGAGCCTCCCCCCGACGATCCGCGTCTCGAAGCCGGCCAGGGCGATCAAGCCGGCCGTGACGCACTCGGGCGGGGGAGGCGCGAACTGCGCCCGCGCCGGCTGGACCGCGAAGACACAGGCGGCAAAGCCAAGGGCGGCGAAGGGGCGAAGCATGGTTCTCTCCTGTCATGCGAGGGCAAAGCATGCCGCTGCGGGAAGCTTCGGGAAAGAAGATCGGCCCGATGCCCGTGATCGGCGCGGCCCATGGACAGAAGCGCGCGCGCGCTTAAGCTGCACCGCACAAGAAACCGCCCGTGCACACGATGAGGAATGCCATGGCTGAACAGATCGAAGTCCGCAAAGGGCTGGTCGGCGTCTATGCCGACGAGTCGAGCGTCTCGAAGGTGATGCCCGAGACCAACAGCCTGACCTATCGCGGCTATGCCGTGCAGGACCTGTGCGAGAACTCCAACTTCATGGACGTCGCCTACCTGCTTTGGAATGGCGAGTTGCCGAATGCCGCCGAGCGCGCCGCCTTCGCCGAGGCTGAGCGCTCGCAGCGCGCCCTCTCGCCCGAGCTGATGCGCGTGCTGGCGGAATTCCCGAAGGAGGCGCATCCGATGGATGCGATTCGCACCGCCGTTTCCTTCATGGGGATGGAAGACCCCGAGACGGCCGACATCAGCGATGCCGCGCAGCGCCGCAAGGCGATCCGCCTGCTGGCGAAGATCCCGACGGCGGTGGCGGCGACGAACCGGCTGAGCAAGGGCCTGGCACCCATCGCGCCGGACGCCTCGCTGCCCTTCTGCGAGAACTTCTTCCACATGGTCTTCGGCCGCGTACCGCAGCCCGAGGTGATCAAGGCCTTCGACGTCTCGATGATCCTCTACGCGGAACACACCTTCAACGCCTCGACCTTTGCCGCGCGCGTCGTCACCTCGACGATGGCGGACCTGCACGGCGCGATCACGGCGGGCATCGCCGCACTCAAGGGCCCGCTGCATGGCGGCGCCAATGAGGCGGTGATGCACATGCTGAAGGAGATCCCCTCGCCGGAGGCCGCGGAGTCCTGGCTGCGCGACCGTTTCGACCACAAGGCGCTGGTGATGGGCTTCGGCCACCGCGTCTACAAGAACGGCGACAGCCGCGTGCCGACGATGAAGAAATACGCCGAGATCATGGCCGACGTCGTGGGCGACAAGCGCTGGATGAACACCTCGGCCGTGCTCGCGCGCGTCATGCTCGCCGAGAAGAACATCCACCCGAACCTCGATTTCCCGGCGGGCCCCGCCTACTACCTGATGGGCTTCGACATCCCGATGTTCACGCCGATCTTCGTGTGCAGCCGCATCACCGGATGGGCCGCGCATGTCTTCGAACAAGGTGCGGACAACCGGCTGATCCGGCCGCTCTCGCTCTACAACGGCGTGGAGCAGCGGCCCGTTCCGGCACGCTGAACGACGCGCGAGAGTGTTAACGCGAAGGGCCGCCCGAGGGATCGGGCGGCCCTTTTCGCAACGTCGCGATGATGCGTGCGGCGCTCTCGATGCATCGTGCGCGATGCACATCACGCGGCGTGCGCGGCGCTGAGCGTGATGCATGCGCGACGCGCGAGCAAAAATTCTCGCCACAAAAGCAGAATGTGTTTGACACGCAACTCGCGCATTCCGATAGCGTTGCGCACGCACGCATTGACGCGCGATTCGTACCTTGCTCGACCGCCGCATATCACGCGAACCACGGAGAGCCAGGCATCGCGATCGCAGAGCAGGGCGAGCGGCGGACGGAAGGGGGAAACCTCGATGAGGTTAGCCGGAACAACATTCCGGCCTCTGCGGGAGGAAGGCGCAAGCCTCCGCCGGGCGATGGGTGATCATGGTGGTCAACCGGGAACCGCGCGGTTGCGCGACTCAGCGCAAGAGCTCCTCACGACGATGATCTTCGCCTGTTCGAACTCTCTGCCATCCGCCGCGGTGCGATGCCGCCGCGGCCAGTAAGTCCAACCCCACCGATGCGCCACGGCGCAAGGAGAGCCTGATGACCGACACGACCGAAACCCCCGACGTCGCGCCACGCGCGCAAGCCATGGCGGTTGCCGCCGGCGCCCGCCGCACCGCGAAGAAGCCCGCCACCGCGCGCGGCCGCGTCGCCGCGAAGAAGCCGGCTGCCAAGAAGGCCGCGCCCGCGAAGAAGGCCGCGCCCAAGAAGGCCGCCGCGAAGAAGCAGGCTGCCAAGAAGGCCGCCCCCGCGAAGAAGGCCGCGCCCAAGAAGGCCGCCGCCAAGAAGCCGGCTGCCAAGAAGGCCGCCCCCGCGAAGAAGGCCGCGCCCAAGAAGGCCGCCGCCAAGAAGCCGGCTGCCAAGAAGGCCGCCCCCGCGAAGAAGGCCGCCCCCGCGAAGAAGCCTGCTGCGAAGAAGGCCGCTCCCGCGAAGGATCCGAAGCGCGCCGAGGCCGCGAAGAAGGCTGCCGCGACCCGCGCCGCCAAGAAGGCCGCCGCCGCTGCTCCGGCTCCGGCCGCTTCCGAGACGCCGTCCTCGTAATCGGACGGACCCTCGGGTCCAAAAAGGAAGGCGCCACCCTCGCGGGTGGCGCCTTTTTCGTGCGGGCCTCAGCGGCCCTGCATCAGCCCCACTTGCCGAAGAAGAAGACTTCACCCGCCGGCTTGCGCATGCGCGGGGCCGTCTCGCGCTGGGCGAGCTGCTCGGGCAGCGCGGAGGCCGGGCCGGGCGTGCCCAGGACCATCGCCGCGATCGGCGCAACATCCTCGGGGATGCTGAAGGCGGCGCGGGCGGCGGCCGCATCGAAGCCCGCCATCTGGTGCAGTTGCAGGCCGAGCGCGGCCGCCTGGATCGCCATGGCACTGCTCGCCTGACCGGCATCGTAATGCGACCACGGGTTGGGCTTGCCGTTGCCGGCCGAGTTCAGCCGCGCGCAGGCGAGCATCAGGACGGGCACCTCACCGATCCAACCCTGGTTGAAGGCGACGAGGCAGGCCTTCAGCTTCTCATAGGCCTCGGCCTCCACGTTCTTGCGCGCGACCAGATACTGCCAGGGCTGCTCGTTATAGGCGGAAGCGGCCCAGCGGCCGGCCTCCAGCACGGAGTGCAGCTGCGCATCCGTCACCGGCGTGGCCAGGTAGCTGCGCGGGCTCCAGCGCGCCGCGATGGCGGGCAGCACGGGGTGCTCGGTGGGGGCGGTGCGATCCATGAAACGTCCTATCCAAAGGTGTTGAGAAGATCATCCACCTGCGCGGGCGTGAGCAGGCGGGGATTGAGCGTGCGGAGCATGAGGGCAAGGCGTGCCGCCTCCTCCAGCTCCTCGGCCGCGTTGACCGCATCGGTCAGCGTGGGGCCTGAGATCACCGGGCCGTGATTGGCGAGCAGCACGGCCTTGGCCGTCTTCGCCGCCGCGTGGATGGCGGGCTCCATCGCCGCATCGCCGGGCCGGTAATAGGGAATGAGGGGAAGCGTGCGCCCCACGCGCATCACGAAATAGGGCGTGAGCGGCGGGATCACCGCCTCCTCCAGGCAGGAGATGGCGGTGGCGTGCGTCGAGTGCAAATGCACCACCGCCCCGGCATCGGGCCGCGCGTCGAGGAAGGCGCGATGCAGGAACACCTCCTTCGTCGGCTTGTCGCCCCCCACATGCCGCCACTCCAGGTCGAGCTTGCTGATGCGCGCGGCATCGAGCCGGCCGAGCGAGGAGTTGGTCGGCGTCATCAGGTAGCCATCGGGCAGGCGCACGCTGATGTTGCCGGCACTGCCCACGCTGAAGCCGCGCGCGAAGAGCGAGGCGCCCAGGCTGACGAGAAGCTGGCGCTGCTCCTCCTCGTGCAGGCTCACGAGAAGGCCTTCAGGAAGAAGTCGCGCGCGCCGAAATTGCCGCTCTTGAGCGCGAGCAGCATCCCCTCGGGCGCAGTGGCCGGCGTGGCATGCGTCCAGGGCACGCCGGGGTCGATCTCGGCACCGATGCGCAGCGCCTCCACGCCGAGGCGCTGCACCACCGCGCCCGAGGTCTCGCCGCCGGCGACGACCAGACGGCGCACGCCGGATGCGACGAGATCGGCGGCGATCCCGGCCAGCGCCTCCTCCACCAGGGCACCCGCCGCATCGCGGCCGAGCTTGGCTTGCAGGGCGGCGACACGCTCCGGCGTGCCGGAGGCGGCGATGACGATGGGGCGCGCGGCGTCGAGCTTGCCCGCCATCCAGTCGCGCGCCTGCCGGATCAGAGCCGAGGCATCGGGTGTCGCGAGCGCATCCAGTTCCAGCGTCGGCACATGGTCGCGCGCGAGGCCGATCTGCCCGAGCGTGGCACGCGAGCAGGAGCCGGCGATGACGGCGCAGGGGCCGCCCACTTCAGGCAGCGTGCCCGCATCGGCGCGCGCGGGCAGCAGGCCGGCGCGGCGGAAATTCTCGGGCAGCCCCATCGCGATGCCCGAGCCGCCGGTGATCAGCGCGTGGTTCGCGCAGGCCTCGCCCAGCGCCATGAGGTGCTGGTCGGTGATGGCATCGGCGATGGCGAAGCGGCGGTTCGCGTCGCGCAGCCGCGTGACTTCGGCGCGGATGGCCGCCGCCCCCTGCTCCACCACCGTGAACGGCAGCAGCCCCACGCTGCCCTCGGTCTGTCGGCCCAGCACGCGCACCAGGTTGGCGTCACGCATCGGCGTCAGCGGATGGTTCTCCATTCCGCTCTCGTTCAGCAGGTTCGCACCCACGAAGAGATGGCCCTGGTAGATGGTGCGGCCATTGGTCGGGAAGGCCGGGCAGGCGATGGCGAAGCCGCCATCCAGGCGCTTCAGCAGCGCTTCCGCCACCGGGCCGATATTGCCGTCATCGGTGCTGTCGAAGGTGGAGCAGTATTTGAAGAGGATCTGCTTGGCACCCGCCGCCAGCAGCGCCTCGCCGGCGGCAAGCGACTGCGCCACCGCATCCGCCGCCGAGATGGTGCGGGACTTGAGCGCGATGATCACCGCATCCGCCTCGGGCAGCGGCCCGGCGGGGACGCCGATCACCTGCACCGCGCGCATGCCCTGGCGGACGAGGGTGCTGGCGAGGTCGGTGGCGCCGGTGAAGTCATCGGCGATGCAGCCCAGAAGCGGCATGGGATTCTCCATTGATCACGCGTGATGTAGGCCGAGCCGCCCCTGCCCGCAAACGGCCCTTGAACCCCGGGCCGCGCAGGGCAACATGACCGGCATGGACAATCCGACACACCATCGGCCGGTGCTGGACATGACGCCCGAGGGCGAGTTCCGGGAAGCGCCGAAGCCCAGCGGCTTCAACCTGCTGCTCGCGCGGATGGGCGGGATCGCGATGCTCGTCGCGCTCGCGGCCGGCGGGCTGCTGCTGGTGGCTGTCGCCATCTTCTTCATCGGGCTTCTGCTGCCCGTCGTCATCGGCGCGGGGACCATCGCCGCCATCTCCCTCTGGTGGCGGCGGCGGCAGATGCGCAAGGCCGGGATCGAGCCCATGCCGATCCGGATCATCGTCCGCCGGCAATAGGGCGCAGGCTAGCCCTTCAGCGCCGCTTCGACCCTGAGCGCCGCGTCCAGGGCGGCGCGGCCCTGGTCGCCATTCGCCTCATGCGGGATGCCGTCCAGAATGGCGGCGATGAAGGCGCTCTGCTCGGCCTCCAGGCTGTCGTAATCGGTCCAGCTCCGGCGGACCAGGCTCCAGCCCGCCATGTGCTCGACGCCCTGGCCGCCATCGGGGGCCAGGAACTCGATGCTGCGGGCCATGAAATCCACCCGCATCTCGCCCTCCGGTCCCAGCGCGCGCAGCTTGCGCTCCAGCCCGACCGCGACCCGGCTTGCCGTCACCTGGGCCTGGGCGCCATTGGCGAAGCGCAGCTGCGCCACCGCCCAGTCGGGCAGGTTGGTCATGACCGCGCCGCCCACGGCCCGCACCTCGGTGAGCGGGGCGGGCACCAGCGAGAGGATCAGGTCCAGGTCATGGATCATCAGGTCGAGCACCACCGAGACATCCAGGCTGCGCGGCCGGAAGGGGGCGACGCGCGTCGCCTCAAGCGACATCAGCCGGCGGCCGGCCAGGTTCTCGCGCAGGGTGCGGATGGCGGCCGAGTGGCGCTCGATCTGGCCGACCATCAGCACGCGCCGCTCTCGGGCGGCGAGGGCGATCAGCGCATCGGCCTCGGCCAGGGTCGCGGTGATCGGCTTTTCGACGAAGACGTGGCGGCCCATGGCCAGCGCCTGCTCGGCGATCCGCGCATGATATAGGGTGGGCGTCGCGATGATCACGGCGTCGCTGGCCGCCATCAGGGCCTCGGCGGTCAGCGCCTGGCAGCCGGCCTCGCCCGCCACCAGGGCGGCGCGGGCCGGGTCCGGGTCATGCAGGCCGGCCAGCGCCGCCCGCGCCGCGCCGCGCAGCTTGAGGGCATGGAAACGGCCGAAATGGCCGGCGCCGAAGACGCCGATCTTGAGGGATTTCATGGCGCTGCACTAACAATTCCCGGCAAGGCTTGCATCCCCCCCTCCCCCTCGTCATGTTCCGGCGGTTTTCAGGTCAGGGCCTCGTCTCGTCATGATGTATTTCGCGCGCTGGAAGACGGCCGCCATTATCCTCGTCTGCCTGCTGGGCACGCTGGTCAGCCTGCCCAACCTGCTGCCCCGCGCCGCCTTCCCCGAATGGGTGCCGGTGCGGCAGATCTCGCTCGGCCTGGATCTGCGCGGTGGCTCCTACCTGCTGCTGGAGGTGGACACCTCCGTCCTGCTGCGCGAGCGCCTGGAGGGCCTGGTCGAGGGCACGCGCCGCGGCATGACGCAGGCCAATCCGCGCATTTCCTACACCGGCCTCTCCGCCCAGCCTGACCAGCGCCGCATGTCGCTGCGCATCACCGAAGCGAGCCAGCGTGACGCGGCGCTTCGCGTGGTGCGCGAGTTGGCCAATGCCGTGAATGTCGGCGGCGGCGCGCAACAGCCCGACATCGAGGTGGCGATCAACGCGGAAGGCCTGCTGACGGCCACCGTCACCGAGGCCGGGCTGCGCGCCAAGGCGACCAGCGCGGTGGAGCAGTCCATCGAGATCGTCCGCCGCCGCATCGACGAGACGGGCGTGGTGGAAGCAACGATCGTCCGGCAGGGCTTGAACCGCATCCTGGTGCAGCTCCCCGGCGTCGAGGACCCCGACCGCATCAAGAACCTCTTGGGCCGTACCGCGCGGATGACCTTCCATCTGCTGGATGAGGCGGTGAACACCCAGGCCGCGACGCCCCCGCCCGGGATCATGTTCCTGCCCGGCGAGCGCGCGGGCGAGCGCTATCCGGTGCGCCGCCGCGTCGAGGTGGATGGCGCGAACCTGACCGATGCCCGCGCCAGCCAGGACAGCCGGACCGGCGAATGGGTGGTGAACTTCACCTTCGATTCGGTCGGCACCCGGCGCTTCAGCGAGATCACCCGTGCCAATGTCGGCCGCCCCTTCGCCATCGTCCTGGATGAGAAGGTGATCACGGCCCCCAACATCCGCGAGCCCATCACCGGCGGCCGCGGGCAGATCTCCGGCAACTTCACTGTCCGCTCGGCCAATGACCTGGCCGTGCTGCTGCGCGCCGGCGCCCTGCCCGCGCCACTGACGGTGGTGGAGGAACGGACCGTAGGGCCCGAGCTGGGGGCGGATGCCATCCGGGCCGGCATCATCAGCCTGGCCGTCGGTGTCGCTTTCGTCTTCCTCTACATGGGCTTCGCCTACGGGCTGTTCGGCTGGTTCGCCAATGTGGCGCTGGCCATCAACATCATCCTGCTGATTGCGTGTCTTTCGCTGCTGGAAGCGACGCTGACGCTGCCCGGCATCGCCGGCATCGTCCTGACATTGGGCACCGCGCTGGATGCGAACATCCTCATCAATGAGCGCATCCGTGAAGAGGTGAAGAATGGAAGGTCACCGATCAACGCGCTGGAGATCGGCTACACCAAGGCCTCGGGGACGATTCTCGACTCGAACCTGACCAACCTCATCGCCATGGCCTGCCTTTACGGCTTCGGCTCAGGCCCGGTGAAGGGCTTCGCCGTCACGGTCGCCATCGGCACCATCGTGCAGATGTGGACGGCGACGGTCGTCACCCGCCTGCTGGTTGTCTGGTGGTACCGCTGGCGCCGGCCGAAGGAGCTGCCGGTGCTCGAGAAGCCCGGTCTGAGCTTCTTCCAGCGCCTGGCGCGGCCGCTCTTCCGGCTCTGCCCGGATGTGACGAAGATCCCCTTCATGCGCGGCGCCGTCGCGGGCCTCGTCGTCTCGGGCGTGCTCTCCACCGCCTCGGTGATCGGCGCCTTCTATCCGGGCCTGGAGAAGGGCATCGACTTCAAGGGCGGTATCGTGATGGAGGTGCGGACCCAGGGGCCCGCCAATATCAACGCGCTGCGGGCAGCAACCGCGACGCTGGGCGTCGGCGATGTCGGCCTGCAGCAATTCGGTGATGAGAGCACGCTGCTCATCCGCGTGCCCGCGCCCGCGCAGGAGGCGCAGACGCAGCAGGTGGTGAGCACGGTGCGCGGCGCGCTGGAGGCAGCGGCCCCCGGCATCCGCATCATGCGGGTGGAGGCGGTGGGCAACCGCGTCTCGGATGAGCTGTTCCGAGGTGGCCTGACGGCGCTCGGCCTCAGCCTCATCGCCATGCTCATCTATATCTGGGTGCGCTTCGAATGGCAGTTCGGCGTCGCCGCCATCAGCACGCTGCTGCTCGACACCACCAAGACCATCGGCTTCATGGTCCTGTTCCAGATCGAGTTCAACCTGACGACGATCGCGGCCATCCTGACCGTCATCGGCTTCAGCGCGAACGACAAGGTCGTGGTGTTCGACCGCATGCGCGAAAATCTGCGCAAATTCAAGACGATGCCCCTGCAGGAGCTGACCGACCTTTCGATCAACGAAACGCTGAACCGCAGCCTCGGCACCTCGGTGACACTGCTGCTCTCGGCCCTGCCGCTGGCGCTCTTCGGCGGCGATACGCTGGCCGGCTTCGCCTGGGTGATGGTGTTCGGCATCTTCATCTCGGCCTCCTCCTCGGTCTTCATCGCGGCCCCGATCGTGCTGTTCAGCGGGCGCAACTCGCTGCGGCGGGGCGAGCTGGAGCCGGTGGCGCCGAAGGGGCAGACCGCGATCCGGTGAATCGTCTTGGCGTGCCGGCACCCGCGCCGGCATACTGAGGCATGATCCTGTTGGCCCTGTTTCTGGTCCTGGCGCTGCCGGCGGCCGCACAGCCAGGTGGGCCGGCCGTGCGGGAAGCAGCCGCCGCCTGGGTGCGCGCCCAGCCCGGCCCAGGCCCCCAGGCCCCGCCCTATGCCGGCTGGAGCCAGGAGCGCGCCGAGGCCATGCGCGGCCTGAACCGCCGCTTCTGCGGCAATCTGCGCCTGAGCCTTCCCGGCCCCGCCTTCCCCTTCGCGGATGACGCAAGCTGCGTCGCGCGGCAGGAGGCGTTGCTGCCGCGCCTCTGCGACGAGGCCGGCGCCTCCCGCGCGCGCCCACAAAGCGCCTGCTTCGCCGCGGTGAATCGCGACATGCGCGAGGGGCTCAACCGGCTGGCGGCCCTGGCGGAAGCGGCAGCCCCCCGCCACGCCACACATCCGCTCCCCCTGCCGCCCAGGCCCGGCCCCGCCCCCCCGCGGGACATCCCCGCGACCGAAATCTTCGCGGCCAACCAGGCTTCCACCTGGCGCGTGATCGTCGAGGCGGGCATTCCCGGGCGCGGCCCGGTCCAGGGCTCGGCGGTGGCGGTGGGGCCACGCCATGTGCTGACCAATTGCCATGTCGTCCGCGCCGGCGCCGCGATCCGCCTGGTGCGAGGGCGCGACTCGCTGCCCGCGAGCGTCTCGGCGATGGACCTGGAAGGGGATCGCTGCGTGCTTCAGACCGAGGCGGACCGCCTGACGCCGATCCGCCATCTCCGCCCGCATGGCGATCTGCGCGTGGGTGAGAGGATCTACGCCATCGGCGCCCCCTTGGGGCTGGAGCTGACGCTGACCGAGGGCATTCTCTCGGCTTTGCGCAGCCGGGGTGGGATTGCGCTGGTGCAGAGTTCGGCCACGGTGGCCCCAGGTTCCAGCGGCGGGGGGCTCTATGACGCCCGGGGCAATCTGATCGGCATCACGACCTTCGGCGTCGGCCGCCAGGGCGGACTTGAATTTGCCATAGCCCCGGAGGGATTCTGGACCATCCCATTGCTTGTGGCAGCTCGCTGAACATCGGATCCCGACGGGCCGCCGGCGACCGTCTTGGATTTTGGGGCGGAATGGGCTAGTCTCAATTTTAAGTTAATTGGGCCTGATTTTTGACGAAAATTGAGACAGGCGAGACGGCGGCAGCAATGCGTTCCGCCCCCCAGGCGCGCTCCCCGGCGCGCGTGCTGGTCATTGCCTGCGACCCTGGCCTGATCGAGGCCAGCCGCCTGGCCGTCGCCGCTCTGGGCGGCCACCCTCCGCTCGTGCTGAGCACCGAGCGTGAGGTGCTGCGCGCCGTGGTCACCAGCGTGAGCGGTTTCAGCCACCTCATCCTCGAGGATGGCGAGCTGCCGATCGAGCAATCCCTGGTGGATGCCATGGCCGAGGCCTCGCCCGCCGCCGTCATCTCTCTGCTGACGCCGGAGGCCGCCCTCTCCGAAGACGGCGCCTTCCTGCGCGGGCTGCTGGGCGGCACGCGGCATCTGGCGCATGACGCGAACCGGGCGAGCCGCAATTCCAATCGCCTCCAGGCCGGGCTGCAGGGCAACAGCCTGTTGCTGCGCTACCAGCCCATCATCCATGTCCGCACGCGCCGCCTCGTCCTCGTCGAGGCGCTGGCGCGCTGGCGAAGCGAGCCGGTGGCGCTGACGCCGGTGAACTTCATCCCGGCCATGGAACAGATGGGCCTCTCCCGCCCGCTGGCCGCGGCGGTGACGCGCATCGCGGCGCGCGACATGTCCCGCCTGCCTGCCCGGCTTGGCATTCCTGTCTCGGTGAACCTGCCCGCACCGGAGCTCGACAAGCGTGACGTGGTGGCCTGGCTCGGCCATCAGCTCAGCCGCACGCGCTTCCCCCGCCGCCGGCTGATGATCGAGCTGACCGAAACGGCGCCCGTGCGCGATCTCTCGCGCATGGCGCGGACGCTGCGGCGGCTGAAGGCGGCCGGCCATGGCGTGCTGATGGATGACTACCTGCTGGATGATCCGCGCCAGCGGCTGCTGCGACTGGATTTCGCCGGCATCAAGCTCGATCGCTCGCTGGTGCAGTCGCTGCCGAAATCGGCCCGGGCGCGGAACCAGGTGCACCGCATGGCCAAGCGCGGCCTGACCATGACGGCGGAGGGCGTCTCCACCCCTGCCCTGTTGCGGACCCTGCGCTTCCTCGGCGTGGCGCGCGCGCAGGGCTTCTTGATGGGCCGGCCGCTGCCGGTGGTGGCCCTGCCGGCCTGGAACCAGCGCTGGCGCAGCGCGGAGGGGCTGGCGCCCCCGCGGAAGCCTCAGGCGCCGAAGCCTCAGGCGCCGAAGGCCTCGACGTAGAGTTCCATGATCTGCGCCGCATCGGGCACGCGCGGGTTGTTGCCCGGGCTGCCCGAGGCCAGCGCCTGCTCGGCCATCACCGGCAGAAGCGCGTTCCACTTCGCCTGCGGAATGCCATAGGCGGCGGGGCTCGGCACCTCCAGCTCGCGGTTCAGGGCGCGCAATTCCTCCATGAGTTTGGCACCCGCCACCTGATCCGCGTCGCCGGGCGCCGCGCAGCCGATGCAGCGCGCGGCCTCGGCATAGCGCGGCAGGGCGTGGTTCAGGCCGAAGCCGGTCACGGCGGGCAGCAGCATGGCGTTGGAGAGGCCGTGCGGCACGTGGAAATGCGCGCCGATGGGGCGCGACATGCCATGGATCAGGGCCACGCTCGCATTGCTGAAGGCCAGGCCGGCCAGCGTGGCACCCAGCATCATCGCCTCCCGCGCCGCGTCATCGGCGGGGTCGGTGTAGACCCGGCGCAGATGCGGGCCGATCAGGCGCATCGCGCGCTCGGCATACATGTCCGACACGCTGTTCGCCCGCTTGCTGACATAGGCCTCCAGCGCGTGGGTCAGGCTGTCGATGCCGGTATCCGCCTTGGTGCGGGCGGGGACGGTGCGCGTCAGTTCATGGTCCACGATGGCGGCGAGCGGCAGCGCGCCGAGGCCCGCGATCAGCATCTTCTCGTCCCGCGCCACATCGGTGATGACGGTGAAGCGCGTCGCCTCGCTGCCCGTGCCCGCGGTGGTGGGGATGCAGATGACGGGGAGCGCCGCATGGTCGGCCGCGACAGGGACCTTGAAGGCGGACATGGGCGTGCCGGCGGGGGCGGCGGCGAGGATCGCCATGGCCTTGGCCGTGTCCATCGGGCTGCCGCCGCCGAAGCCGATCAGCACGTCAAAATCACCGGACTGGAGCACCGCCACGCCGGCCGCGATCACCGTATCGGTCGGATCAGGGACCGTCTCGTGGAAGACGCCGGGCGCGAAGCCCGCGGCGCGCATGGGCTCCAGGCATTTCTCGACCGTGCCGCTGCTCTGCATCCAGGGGTCGGTGACGACCAGCGGGCGCGAGAAGCCGAGTTGCTTCAGGAGTTCGCCGAGGCGGGAGAGGCTGCCCCCGCCGATGATCATGTGCCGTGGGGCGAAGATGTTCTGGGTCATGGCGCGAGGTTACGCGCGCCCGCCCGGGTTGGAACAGGGGGGCCTCAGGCGCCGAGCGTCGTGCCCGGACCGGCCCAGGCCAGGGAGGCCCAGGCGTGTGGGGCGTCGCCCCGGCGGCGGGCGGCGCGCACCTCCTCCCGGCGCCGCTTGTCCATCCAGATCAGGACCAGGGGCGCCACGGCGAGGGCGAGGAGAAACAGCATCAGCCGCGCGCCGGTCGGGTCGAGGAGGAGGTGCATCGCCGCCTCCCCTTACCGGTGGCCGTCGCGGGTGCGCGCGTCCTGCCGCAGGATCGCGCCCGTGGTCGCATCCACGTCGAGGCGGAGGCGCTGGCCCTGGGCGTTCATCGCCTTCACCTCGAAGCGGTCGTTCTTCCGCTCCATCTCCTGGATCTGGAAGCCCTGGCCTTCCAGGCGGGCGGCGATGTCGGCGAAGCGCGTCGTGGTGGCGGCGGGTTGCGCGGCCAGCGGGCCGGCTGCGATGCTGGTGGCGAGGGCGGCGAGGAGGAGCGTCTTGCGCATGGGGGTCGGTCTTTCCGTCTGTCACCCCGCCGGCCGATCCAGCGGGTGTGGGAGGATGTGTAGCGAGGCCCCCCTGACGGGCCGCCGCGCCCCGCCGTCAGGATTCCGTCAGCGGGCGCGCGGTAGGGAAGGCAGGTGATGTTCCGCCGCACCCTGCTGGCCCTGCCGCTGCTCGCCCCTGCCCTGCCCGCCCGCGCGAATGACCGCCGGCGCCGCGAGGAGCAGGAGCGCGTGCGCCGCGCCATCGCCGAGGGGCGCATCCTGCCGCTCTCCGAGATCCTCGCCATGCTGCGCCCGCAGCTGGGCGGCGAGGTGATCGGCGTGGAGCTGGACGAGGAGGACGGGCGCTTCGTCTATGAGATCAAGGTGCTGATGCGCGGCGGGCGGCGGCGCGAATTCGAGGTGGATGCCGCGACGGGCCGCATCCTGAAGGTGGATGACTGATGCGCGTCCTGCTGGCCGAGGATGACCCGCGAATCGCCGCCCATGTCCAGCGCGCGCTGGAGGCGGCGGGCTATCGCGTGGAGGTGGTGGGCGATGGTGAGGAGGCACTGTTCCGCGGCGAGACGGAGGACTACACGCTGGCGGTGCTCGACCTCGGCCTGCCGCGCATGGATGGCCTCGCCGTGCTGAAGCGTTGGCGCAGCGCGGGGCGGCACATGCCCGTGCTGGTGCTGACGGCGCGCGGCGCCTGGTCCGAGCGCGTCGAGGGCATTGATGCAGGTGCCGATGACTACCTGCCCAAGCCCTTCCGCATCGAGGAATTGCTGGCGCGTGTGCGGGCTTTGCTGCGGCGCGCGGCGGGACTGGGTTCGCCGGTGATCGAGGCCGGACGGCTCACCCTCGACACGCGGCTGAAGGAAGTGCGGCTGGATGGGATTCCCGTGGCGCTCTCCGCGCTGGAATGGCGCTTCCTGAGCCTGCTGGCGCATCGGCCCGGTGAAGCCGTTTCGGTCGGCACCATCGTCGAGCAGCTCTATGGCGATGACGACGCGCGCGATGCGAATGCCGTCGAGGCGCTGGTGCTGCGGCTGCGGCGCAAGCTGGGGGGCGAGGTGATCGAGACACGGCGCGGCCTGGGCTACGCGCTCGCCACGACGCCCGCTTGACGAGCTGGGCGCGCTCACTGCGGCTTCGGCTGCTGCTGGCGGGGCTGGTGGCGGCGGGGCTGATGCTGGCCGCCGCGATGGCCGGCCTTTCGCTCCTGTTCGAGCGGCATGCGGAGCGGCAATTGGCGCGGGAACTCTCCGCCCTCGCCGAAGGGATCGCGGCGCAGATCGACCGGCCGGCCGGGGGCGACTGGGCGCTCAGCGCACCGCCGGGCGACCCGCGCTATGACCGGCCGCTCTCGGGCTTCTACTGGCAGGTCTCGCGCGCCGCGGGCGGGCCGCCGCTGCTGCAATCGCGCTCGCTCTGGGATGCGACTCTGACGGCGCCCGCGGGCGCGCCGACGGATGAGACGCTGTTTCCCCTGGCCGGGCCGGGCGGGGAGGCGCTGCTGGCGCTCAGCCTGCCGGTGACGATGCCGGCGCGGCTGGGCGGCGAGCGGCTGGTGGTGCTGGCAGCGCGCGACGCGGCGGAACTGCGCGAGGCGGCGGCGAATTTCCGGCGCGACCTGCTGCCCTTCCTCGGCGTGATTGCACTCGCCCTGCTGGCGGCCTTCGCGGCGCAGGTGGCGGTGGGGCTGGCGCCGCTGCGCCGGATGCGGGCGCGGCTCATCGCCATCGGCTCGGGCCGGGCGGCGCGGCTGGGCGAGGAGGGATTCCCGAGCGAGATCCTGCCGCTGGCGCGCGAGCTGGACGGGCTGCTGGCACAGCGCGAGCGCGACATCGCCGCCGCGCGGGCGCGCGCGGGAGATCTCGCGCATGGGCTCAAGACGCCGATCCAGGTCCTGCTGGCCGAGGCCGAGCGCCTGGAATGGCCGATGACGGAGGAGGAGCGGCGCGAGACGGCAACGGCCGTCGGTGAGGCCACGGAAGCGATGCGCCGCCATGTGGAACGAGAGCTCTCCCGAGCGCGGCGGGCGCTCCGCGGCAGGGCGGATCGTGCCGATCCTGTCCGCGTGGCGCGGCGGCTGGTGGCGGTTCTGGCGCGCACCGAAGCGGGCGCGCGGCTGGATTGGGCGGTGGAGGGCGCGGAGGGGAGTGAGGCCGCGATCCATGAGGATGACCTGGCCGAGGCGCTGGGCGCCGTGATGGAGAACGCCGCGCGATTCGCGCGGGAGAGCGTGCGCGTGACGATCACGCGCGATGGCCCGGGCGTTGCGATCACCGTGACCGATGACGGGCCGGGCCTACCGCCCGAGAGCCATGCCGAGGCGCTTCGCCGCGGCGGGCGGCTGGACGAGGCGGGGCCGGGCACGGGGCTCGGCCTCGCCATCGCGCGGGAGATCCTGGAGGAAGTGGGCGGCGCGCTCGGCCTGGGGCCGACCGCGCCAGGGGCGATGACGGTGACGCTGCGTCTGCCCGCCGGCTAACCGGCGACGTTGCCCGCCGCGTAGAGCGCCATGCGCCGCGCCGCCTTCTCGGTCAGCCCGCCCGAGAAATCCAGGCCATGCGGCGGCAGGTCGCCATCGCGGTGGCAGGCGACACCATCGGTCAATGCGGGTTCCTCGACCTTGCAGCGTTCGATGGCGAAGGGGCAGCGCGTGTGGAAGCGGCAGCCCGAGGGCGGGTTGAGCGGGCTCGGCAGATCACCGCCAAGCGGCTGCACCTTGCCGCGCCGCGACGGGTCCGGATGCGGGATCGCGGCCAGCAAGGCGCGCGTATAGGGGTGGCGCGGATGGGCGAAGAGCTCCCGCTTCTCCGCGATCTCCACGATGCGGCCGAGATACATGACGGCGATGCGGTCGGCCACATGCTTCACCACCGCCAGGTCATGCGCGATGAAGAGGTAGGAGAGGCCGAGGCGCTGCTGCAGGTCGCGCAGCAGATTGACCACCTGCGCCTGGATGGAGACATCGAGCGCGCTGACCGGCTCGTCGCAGACCACGAGGTCGGGCTCGGTGGACAGCGCCCGGGCGATGCCGATGCGCTGCCGCTGGCCGCCCGAGAATTCATGCGCGAAGCGGGCGGCCTGGTAGGGCGCGAGGCCGACCAGGCGCAGCAGCTCATCCACCCGCGCGCGGCGCGACGCGGGATCGCCGATGCCATGGACTTCCAGGGGCTCCATGATGGTCTGGCCAACCGTGAGGCGCGGATTGAGCGAGGCGTAGGGATCCTGGAAGACGATCTGCGCGCGGCGGCGGAAGGCCTTGAGCGTCGGACCCTCCAGCTTCGTGATGTCGGTGCCCTCGAAGCGGACGCTGCCCTGGCTCGGCTCGATGAGGCGCAACACCAGGCGCGCGGTGGTGGATTTGCCGCAGCCGCTCTCGCCCACCAGCGCCAGCGTCTCGCCGCGGCGGAGCGTGAAGGAGACGCCATCCACGGCGCGGACGCGGCCGATCTCCTTGGCAAGGATCAGCCCGCTCCGGACGGGGTAGTGCTTGGCGAGGTTCTCGACCTCGAGCAGGGCGCCGCCATCGGCGGAACGGTTCACGCCGCTCATGCCAGCGCCTCCTCGACGGGCGCGCGCAGGCAGGCGGCCTCATGCCCCATGCCGATGGCGCGGAGTGCGGGGATTTCGGCACGGCAGGCCTCCACCGCAAAGGGACAGCGCGGCGCGAAGCGGCAGCCGGGCGGCAGGGCGAAGGGCGGCGGCACGGCACCCTGGATGGCGAGAAGCCGCTCGCGATCCTCATCGAGCCGCGGGATGGAGCCGAGAAGGCCCAGCGTATAGGGGTGCTGCGGGTCCTCGAAGAGGTCACGCGCGCTGGTGCGCTCCACCACGCGGCCGGCATACATCACGGCCACGTCATCGGCCATTTCCGCGATCACGCCGAGGTCATGGGTGATGAGGATGATGGCCATCCCCGTCTCGGCCTGGAGGTCGCGCAGCAGATCCAGGATCTGCGCCTGGACCGTCACGTCCAGCGCCGTGGTCGGCTCGTCCGCGATGAGCAGGCGGGGCGAGCAGGCGAGCGCCATCGCGATCATCACGCGCTGGCGCATGCCGCCCGAGAGCTGGTGCGGGTATTCGTCGAAGCGCCGCTCCGGCGAGGGAATGCGGACGCGGGCGAGCGCCGCGATCCCACGCTCGCGCAGTTCGGCCTTGCTGGCATGCGGTTCATGCGCGCGGATGCCCTCGGTGATCTGGAAGCCCACCGTGTGCACCGGGTTCAGCGAGGTCATCGGCTCCTGGAAGATCATGCCGATGTCGCGGCCGCGCACGCCGCGCATCTCGGCATTGGAGAGGCCGGCGAGGTCCCTGCCCTCCAGCAGCACGCGGCCCGAGGCGATCCGCCCCGGATGCGCCACAAGCCGCATGATGGAGAGGGAGAGCACGGATTTCCCGCAGCCGCTCTCGCCCACGATGCCCAGCGTGCGGCCGCGCGGCACCTCGAGCGAGACGCCATCCACCGCCGCGACATCCCCGCCCGAGGTGCGGAAGACGGTGCGGAGGTTCTCGATCTGCAGGAGTGGTCCGTTCATGCTCCCATCACAGCCACTTGAAGGTGGGGGCCGCGATCTTGTCCACCGGCCGATGCGCCCAGTCCTGCTGCGGCGCGCGGGCCACGATGCGCTTCTGTGCCTCGCTCAGGTTCAGGGCGGCCTGCTTGAAGTCCATGGTCAGCACCTGGCCATCGCCGACCACCTTGATGCCATCCACATAGACATCGCGCACGGCACGGTCGCCCGCCGCATAGATCAGCGCACGGACCGGGTCGTGATTGGGCTGCATGCGCGGATGCGTGGCATCCACCAGCACGAAATCCGCCCGGCAGCCGGCCGCGAGGCGGCCGATGTCGTTGCGGCCCAGCGCCCGCGCGCCGCCGATGGTGGCGGCGTCGAAGACATCGGTCGTGGTCATGGTGCGCGGGTCATTGGCCTGGGTGCGGGCGAGGTAGGCGACGAGCCGCATCTCATCGAGGATATTGTGCGGATAAGTGTCCGTCCCCACGCCGAGATTCACGCCGCGCCGCTTGTAGCGCCCGAAATCCTTGAGCGTGATGCCGCGCCGGGCGAAGACCGTCGGGCAATGCGCCACGGTGGTGCCGGTATCGGCCAGGATGTCGAGGTCGCGCCTGGTGTGCCAGGGCGTGCTCGGGTGGTCATCCAGGAAGATGCCGTGGCCGATCACCGCGCGCTCATCCAAGAGGCCCATCTCGTGCAGCCACTGGATGGGCGTGAAGCCGTGGCGGCGCGTGATCTCGTGGAACTCGACGACCGATTGCGCCGCGTGGATCTGCCAGGAGAGGCCACGCGCCTTGGCCTCGGCCCGGCTGTCGCGCAGCAGCTCGGGCGCGCAGGTGTCGATCTGCGCCGGGCAGGCCATGCCGAAGAGGCGCCCTGACGGGTGCTGCTCGGCGCGCTGGATGAGGGCGAAGGCCTCCTCCATCGCCTTCACGCCGGCCGCCTCGTCCCACTCATATTCGACGACATGGCCGTTCTTGGTGAACCAGCGGGCCGATTTGAACATGGGCGCGATGCAGACGCGCATCCCCGCCTCGGCCAGCAGGTCGAGCCAGCCGGGATGGGCCATGGAAAGGTCGGCCAGCGTGGTGACGCCACTCAGCAGCAATTCGGACAGCGCCACGCGCACGCAATCCGGGATGGCTTCCGCATCGGAGCGGAAGATCGGCATGAACTCGTAGAGCGAGGAGTTGTAGAGGCCGGGGGAGCCGATCTCGTCGATCAGCCCCTTGTTCATCGGCTCGCTGGTCGGGTGCGAGTGGATGTTGACCAGACCGGGCATGACCATGAGGCCGCTGCCCGAAATCTCCACATCCGCCGTGCCCTCATAGCCGCGGCCGACGAAGCGCAGCACGCCATCCTCGAAGGCGACATCGCCGCCGGGGAGGTAGGCGTGGCGCTTCTCGCCCTCATCCCAGGCGACGACGAGATCGGCGTTCTTGATGAGCGTGATGGTCATGTTTCAGCGCACCCTCAGATCCAGGCCCTTGTAGATGCCGATGCCGTAGAGGCCATGCGCCCGGGCGCCGGTGACGCGCTGGTTGGCGAAGACCACCATCTGGCTGCGCGCGAGCGTGAGCCAGGGCGCTTCCTGGGCCAGCTGCCGCTGGACATTGGCGGCGAGGCGCGCGCGCTCGGCCGGGTCGATGGCGCGGCGCGCACCTTCCAGCCAGGCGTCGGTCTCGGGGTTGTTCCAGTTCATCCGGTTCGGCGTCGGCCGGTTGCGGCTCGGCCAGTAGAGGTTCAGCGCATCCGTCGCGGAGAGGTACGGGTAGCTCAGGAAGAAGGCGTCGAACTCCTGCGTGGCCAGCCGCCCCCAGGCGACCGTCGCGTCGAAGAGCTGCACGCGCATCTCGATGCCGACCTGCCGCAGCGCCTGCTGGATGATCTCGCCCGAGCGCTGGTTGGCCAGCGTGTTGATGCCATAGAGCAGGAAGGTGGCGCGCTGGCCGTCCTTCACGCGGATGCCGTCGCTGCCCATGCGCCAGCCGGCCTCATCCAGCGTGCGGCGGGCGGCGGCCTGGTCGAAGGCGGGGACCATGGCATCCGACTGCGCGTCATAATCCGGCGCGCGGGGGTTGATGATGTTGCGCGCGACTTCCGCATGGCCGGACCAGACGGCGCGGACCAGGCCCTCGCGGTTGACCGCCTGATGCACGGCGCGGCGGATGGCGACGTCGCTCACCACGGGCTTGTCCACCTTGAAGCCCATGAAGAAGTCCCAGAAGTAGTTGGGCTGCTGCGAGGTGGTGACGGTTGGCACGCGGCGGATCGCGTCCCAGAAGGCCTCGGGGATGTAGTTCGTCACATCCGCCTGGCCGGCCTGGAGTGCCGCGACGCGGGCCGCGGCCTCCGGGATCACGCGCCAGACGATGCGCTCGACATGGGCGGGGCCACGGTTCTCGAGGGCGGGCGGGCCCCAGCGGTAGTTGGGGTGGCGCGTCAGCACCATCTCGTTGCGCGGCGTCCAGTTGCCCCAGCAATAGGGGCCCGTGCCATTGAAGCCCTGCACGCCGAAATTGTCGCCGAGCCGCTCGACCGTCGCGGGATCGATGGCGGAGCCGAAGAAGAGGGTGAGCTGGGAGAGCAGCTCGCCGAAGGGCTCGTTCAGCTCATAGACCAGCGTGTGAGGGCCCGTCGCGCGGATCTCCTTCACATTGCCGGCGCGCCAGGCGACGGGGGAGGCCACGCGCGGCGTGGTGCGGCCGATCCAGCGGTTCAGGCTGAAGGCCATGTCCTCGGCCGTGAAGGGCTTGCCGTCGCAGAAGGTGACGTCGGTGCGCAGGTGGAAGGTGTAGGTCAGGCCATCGGGCGAGACCTCCCAGCGCTGCGCGAGGCCCGGCTGGATGGTGCGCATGTCGAAATCCATGCTGACCAGCGTGTCGCTGAGCATGGTCAGCACCTCGCCCGCCGCCAGCGCGGTGGAGCGGTGCGGATCGTAGCGGTCGCTGTCGATCTCGCGCATGATCGTGATCTGGTTGCGTGGCTGGGTCTGGGCCTCAGCCGTCACCGCGAGGCCGAGGGCGGCGAGGCCGCCCAGCGCCGCGCGCTTCCAAAGATTGCGCATGCTTGTCACTCCCTTGTTCAGATGCGAAGCCGGGGGTCGAGCGCGTCGCGCAGCGCATCCCCCAGCAGGTTGAAGGCGAGCACGATCACGAAGATCCCGACGGAGGGGATCACGCTGATATGCGGCGCGATGAAGAGGAAGTTGCGGCCCTGCGCCGCCATGGCCCCCAGCTCCGCCATGGGCGGCTGCGCGCCAAGGCCGAGGAAGGACAAGGCCGAGCCCAGCAGGATCACCTGCCCGAGCCGGAGCGTGGAGAAGACGAAGATGGCGGAGAGGCAATTGGGTGCCAGGTGCCGCAGGATGAGCCGCGTATCGCTCATGCCGATGGCGCGCGCCGCTTCGATGTAGTCGAGGCCCATGACGACGAGGGCGGAGCTGCGCACGATGCGCGCCATGAGCGGAACGGTCGCGATGGCGAGCGCGATGATGACGGAGGTCAGCCCCGGGCCGAAGATGGCGGCGAGTGCCAGGCCGAAGAGGATGGCCGGAAAGCTCAGCAGCATGTCCATGAAGCGCATGAGCAGCCCATCCACCCGCTTGTAGAAGGCGGCGAGGAAGCCGATCAGCGCGCCGATCACGCCGCCCGCGATGAGCGAGGCGAGACCCATGCCGAGTGTGATGCGCAGCCCGTAGAGCATGCGGGAGAAGATGTCGCGCCCCTGCCCGTCCGTCCCGAACCAGTATTCGGCCGAAGGCGGCTGCATGATCGCCATGAGATCCGTCTCGAACGGGTCGCGCGGGGCGAGCCAGGGGGCGAGGACGGCGGCGGCGATGATGAGCAGGACGAAGACGAGGCTGATGGCGCCGCCCGTGTCGCGCATCAGCATGCGCAGCGGCGTGGGGCGACGCGGAGCTTCGGGCGTGGCGGTGGCCGTGGTGGCGCTCATGACTGCCGCCCCCTCATGACTGCCGCACTCTGGGGTCGAGCACCGCGTAGAGCAGGTCCACCGTCAGATTGATCAGGATGAAGCCGGCGGAGAGCACGATGATGGTGCCCTGCGCCATCGGGAAATCCGCCGAAAGGATGGCACCCACCGCAAGCCGCCCCACGCCGGGCCAGGAGAAGATGGTCTCCGTCACCACCGCGCCGCCCAGCAGGAAGCCGATCTGCAGGCCGATCAGGGTGACGACCGGGATGAGCGCGTTGCGCAGCGCGTGGCGCAGCACGACGAGGTGCTCGGAGAGACCCTTGGCACGGGCGGTGCGGACATGGTCGGCCGAGAGCGTGTCCACCACGGCCGTGCGTGTCATCCGCGCCACGGGGCCGACCAGGACGCCACCCAGCGTGACGGCGGGCAGGATGATCGCGCGGATCCCGTCCATGCTCCACAGCGGCCCGCCGCGCCCGGTGAAGGGCAGCCACTGCCACTGGAAGCCCACGAACCAGATGAGCACGAGCCCCAGGAAGAAGACCGGCACCGAGACGCCGGCCACGCTCACCGCCATGATCGCCTTGTCGAGCAGCGAGCCGCGCCAATAGGCGGCGATGGTGCCGAGGAAAATGCCCGTGGGGATTGACCAGAGCAGCGAGGCGAACATCAGCTCCAGCGTCGGGCCGATGGTGGCCCCCAGTTCCTGCGTCACCGGCACGTTGTTGATGATGGAGACGCCGAGATCCCCCTGCGCGAGGCGGCCGAGATAGATGCCGAACTGCACCCAGATGGGCTCGTCCAGCCCCAGCTCCGTGCGGATGGCGGCGACGACATCGGCCGTCGCCTGCGGGCCGGCGCGCACCGTGGCAGGGTCGGTCGGCACGACCTGCATGAGCAGGAAGCCGATCAGCAAAACGCCGAAGAGCACGGGGATGGCGAGGCCGATGCGGTGGAGGGCATGGCGCAGCATCAGGCGAGTTCCCCCCGCCTGAGTTCATCATGCCGGTCATGGATCGCGATGCCGCCACGCAGCGTCACGTCGCAGCGGACGCCCAGATATTCCTCGGGCGCGAGGGCCGTCACATCCTGGCTGAGGATGGCGATGTCGGCATCCATGCCGGGCTCCAGCGTGCCGCGGGCGCCCTCGGCGAAGCTGCTATAGGCGCCGCACCAGCTGTAGCAATGCAGCGCCTCCTGGATGCTCAGCCGTTCGTCGGCGCCAAGCACTGTCGCGCGGTTGGTCTGGCGGGTCACCATGGTGAAGAGATTGGGCCAGGGCTCGACGGTGGAGACGGGGCTGTCGGAGGAGGCGGAGGGGTGGTGGCCCTCGGTGAGCCAGGTCTTCATCGGATAGGCGGCCTCGGCGCGCGCGCGGCCGAGATTGCGGAGGTAGAGGTCGCCGAACTCGTACATGAAGACGGGCTGCGGCACGGGCAGGATGCCGCGCGCCTTCATCCGCCGGCGCTGGTCGCGCGTCACGAAGCCGCAATGCTCGATGCGGTGGCGGCGCTCGGGGGTCGCGCCGGCTTCTTCCATGCCGGTCAGCACCTGCTCGATCGCGGCATCGCCGATGGCGTGGATATCGAGCTGCCAGCCCTGGTCATGGAACTTCTTGAGCAGCGCGTGGATGGCCTCGGTCGGGAAGGTGAAGACGCCGGTGCCGCCGCCCGCTTCCTTGAGATAGGGGTCGAAGAAGGCGGCGGTGAGCCCGCCCGCGCTGCCATCGGCGAAGACCTTGACCGCACCCCAGCGCAGCGGTGCTTGCGGGTCATCGCCCGGCTTCCAGGGGCGCAGGCCGCCCTCCCAGGCGGCATCGGCGATGCCCTCGGGATTGCCGGCGAGCACGAGCCACATGCGTTGCAGGCAACGGCCCTCACGCGCCGCGCGTTCAAAGGCGGCGATCTCGGCGAGGCCGCCGCTCATGCCCACATTCATGTCGGTGGCGGAAGCGAAGCCGAGCGAGGCCAGGCGCTGGCCCGCGGCCTCGATCGCGTTCACCATCCGCGTCTCGTCGGGGGCGGGCATGGCGGCCTTGATGAGGCTGAGCGCGCGTTCCTGGATCAGGCCCGTGAGCGCGCCATTGCGCCGCTCGATCACGCCGCCCTCGGGATCGGGCGTGTTGTGGCCGATGCCGGCGGCGCGCAGGGCCGCGCTGTTCGCGACCCCCATATGGCCGCAGGTCCGCATGATGAGCAGCGGGTGGTCGGGCACCGCGGCGTCGAGCTCGCTGACCGTCGGGTGGCGGCCGATGTCGAGCGCGCCGTGATCATAGCCCCAGCCCATCACCCATTGGCCCTTGGGGGTGGCTTGCGCCGCCTCGCGCAGGCGGCGGCGGGCTTCCTCCAGCGTGCGGACCTCCTCGGCGCGGAGATTCACCATGGAGAGGCCGAGCCCGAAGGGCAGCAGGTGCATATGCGCTTCGTGGAAGGCGGGAATCGCAAGCCGGCCATCAAGGGCCACACGCCGCGTATCCGGCCCGGCCAGCTCCTCGATCTCGGCGGCGCTGCCGACCGCCATCACCTTCCCGCCGGACACCGCCAATGCCTCGGCCATGCCGGAGTGGAGGCTGCGGAAAACGCCGCCGCCCGTGAAGATGATGTCCGCGCTCAACCCGGCCCTCTTTCGTGATCAGATTTTCATGCTCCCTTGGCCTTGCCATCGCGTCAACCGCACAGGCAGCCCTTTCGCGAGGTGCATCGCCCGTGCAACCCTCTGATTGCAGCAAGGAGGACACCACATGCCGAAGCCTTGGGCAGCGCCATGAACGACCGCATCTTCGCGCCCGGATTCCAGGCCAAGCCCTTCTGGTGGGAGGCGGCCGAGCCGCCCTCGCGCGACAATGCGCTGCCGGAACGCTCCCGCGTCGCCATCGTGGGCGGCGGCTATACGGGGCTTTCCGCCGCACTCACGCTGCGGCGCCTGGGCCATGAGGTCACGGTGCTGGACGCCGAGCGCATCGGCTGGGGCGCCTCCTCGCGCAATGGCGGCATGGTCTCGGGCGGGCTGAAGGTGGCGCGCGGGCCGCTCACCAAGAATTTCGGCGAGGAGCGCGCGGCGGAGATCGCGCGCGCCTGCGGCGCGAGCTTCCCCTTCATCGAGGAACTCATCGCGCGCGAGGGGCTCGATTGCGACTATGTGCGCTCAGGCCGTTTCGTCGGCGCCTATACGCCGAAGCACCTCGCCACACTCGCCGGCAATCGCGCGCGGATCGAGGAGATCAGCGGCGATGCGGCCACGATGATCGACAAGGCCGGCGTGCGCGGCTTCGTCGCGACCGATCATTACTATGGCGGCCTGCATGCGGCGGGCGCGGGCAGCCTGCATCCCGGCAAATATGCGCGCAGCCTGGCCGCCGCCGCCGAGCGGCTGGGTGCCCATCTGGTGGACCAGGTCCGGGTGACGGAGACGGTGAAGGAAGCGGGCGGCTTCCGCCTGGTCACCACGCGCGGCGAGATGCGGGCCGATGCGGTGCTGATGGCGACCAACGGCTATAGCCGCGGCGGGCCCATGCCCTGGCTGACCAAGCGCCTCATGCCCATCGGCAGCTACATCATCGCGACCGAGGAGCTGGGCGAGGAGCGGATCAACAGGATCTTCCCGCATCGGCACATGATCAGCGACACCAAGCGCGTGCTGAACTACTACCGTCCCTCGCCGGACGGGAAGCGCATCCTCTGGGGCGGGCGGGCGAGCTTCGGGCCCGGCACGCCGGAAGAGGCCGCGCCCACGCTCTACGCGATGATGCTGGAGGTGCTGCCCGAATTGAAGGATGTGCGCATCACGCACGCCTGGACGGGCAATGTCGCCTTCACCTTCGACTACCTGCCGCATCTGGGCGTCGAGGACGGCGTGCATTACGCCGCCGGCTGCCAGGGCAGCGGGGTCGCGATGGCGAGCTGGATGGGCCACAATGCCGCGTTGAAGATCGCGGGCGCGGCCAATGAGGGCTTCGCGCTGGACAGCCTGCATTTCCCGACGCGCGCCTTCTATGACGGCAATCCCGATTGGTTCCTGCCCATCGTCGGCGGCTGGTATCGGCTGCGGGACCGCGTGGACCGCGTGCTGGCGTGATGGAGATCATCCGTGTGGGCGGGCTGGAGCTGCGCTTCTTGGCCGACAAGCGCAGCACAGGCGGTAGCCTCGACATGTTCGAGCTGATCGTGCCCGCCGGCGCGCGCGTGCCCATCCCGCATTACCACGAGGCCTGGGAGGAGACGGTCTATGGCCTCTCGGGCGAGATGACCTGGACGGTGGACGGGATGGAGATCAACGCCCGCCCGGGCGATTGCGTCTTCATCCCGCGCGGTGCGGTGCATCACTTCGCCAATCGCGGCAGCGAGACGGCCAAGGCCCTTTCCGTGCTGACGCCGGGCGTGCTGGGGCCTGAGTATTTCCGCGAGATGGCCGCCGTCATCAATGCGGGCGGGCCGCCTGATCCGGCGCGCCTGGCGGAGATCATGCGGCGCCACGGCCTGGTGCCGGCGCCGGGCTGAGGGCGCTTGCAACGCCGCGCTGAATCCCGCAGGAAAGCGCAGATAGTCACTCAAGGCCGCGCATGAACTCGTTGCGCGGCCGCACCGGGGAGACCTCCATGCAACGCCGCGCGCTGCTCGCCGCCACCGCACTCATGCCGTTCGCGGCCCGGGCGCAAGGCTTTACCCCGCAGAACCCGGAATGCATCGCGCCCGCCGCCCCGGGCGGCGGCTTCGACCTGACCTGCCGGCTCACGACGCGCATGCTGAACGAGACGGGCATCGTGACGCAGCCCATCCGCACGCAGAACATGCCGGGCGGCATCGGCGCCGTCGCCATCAACCACATCAATGCGCAGCGGCGGACGGATGCGAATGTCATCGTCGCCGTCTCCACCGGCTCCTGGGTGAACATGGCGCAGGGGCGCTTTGGCCGCTTCGCCGAGAACGACGTGCGCTGGATCGGCGCCATCGGCGCGGATTACGGCGTGATCGCGGTGCGGCGCGACAGCCGCTTCACCAATCTGGGCGAGCTGATGGCCGCACTCCGCGCCGACCCCGCCAGCGTGCCGATGGGTGCCGGCGGCGCCGTGGGCAGCCAGGACTGGCACAAGGCAGCGCTGATCGCCCGTGCCGCCGGCGCCGACCCCCGCCGCATGCGCTACGTGCCCTTCGAGGGCGGCGGGCAATCCATGGCGGCCCTGCTGGGCGGACATATCCAGGTCTTCCCCGGCGATGCCTCCGAGGTGCGTGGCCAGTTCGAGGCGGGCGAGATCCGGCTGCTGGCCGTGCTCTCCGCCCAGCGCCTGCCGGGCGCGCTGGCCCAGGTGCCGACGGCGCGCGAGCAGGGCGTGGAGGTGGATTGGCCCATCGTGCGCGGCTTCTACGGCCCGCCGCAGATGCCGGACGCCGCCTACAACTTCTGGGTGGATGCCATCCGCCGCCTGCAGGCCAATCCGGCCTGGCCCGAGGCGCGCTCCGCGCAGGGGCTGTTCGAGTTCAACCTGGTCGGCGCCGAATATGCCGAGCTCGCCAAGCGCCGCACGGCCGAGTTCCGGCAGCTCGCGCGCGAGGTCGGGCTGGTGACGCAGACACAATGACGGCCGGGCGGCTGCTCGGGGTTTTCCTCGTCGCTCTTGCCGCGCTGGCCATCTGGTCGGCGCAGTCGCTCGAGGTGCCCTTCGCGGCCGACCCGCTGGGGCCGCGCGCCTTTCCCTCCACCGTCGCCCTGCTGATGGGGCTTTGCGGCGCGCTGCTGCTGGTGCCGCGCGGGCCGGCCTTTGAGATGCCGGAACGCAAGGCGGCGCCGCCGCTGCTGGTGCTGGTCATGGCCGCCTATGCGCTGCTGCTGGTGCCGCTGGGCTTCCTGGTGGCGACCGCCCTGCTCGCCATCGGCGTGGCGCTGCTCTTCGGCGCCCGTCCGCTCGCCGCCATCGGCACGGGGCTCATCACCAGCGCGGTGCTCTGGGCCTTGTTCGACCGCGTGCTGGATCTGCCCCTGCCGAAAGGATTCCTCGGCGCATGATGGAAACCTTCGCCGCGCTGGGTGGCGGCTTCGCCGTGGCGCTCCAGCCCACCAACCTGTTCCTCGCACTGATCGGCTGCATCATCGGCACCGCGATCGGCGTGCTGCCGGGCATCGGGCCGCTGAACGCCATCGCGCTGCTGCTGCCCTTCTGCCTCGCGCTCAAGCTGCCGCCGGAATCGGCTCTGATCCTGCTGGCCGCCGTCTATTACGGCTCGGGCTATGGCGGGCGGATCACGGCGATCCTGCTCAACATGCCGGGCGAGCCCTCGGCCGTGCTGACCACGCTGGATGGGCACCCCTTGGCCAAGCAGGGGCGCGGGGGAGCGGCGCTCGCCATCTCCGGGATCGGCAGCTTCGTCGGCGCCACCATCGCGGTGGTGCTGATGAGCTTCCTCTCGGTGCCGCTCGCGCGCGTCGCCGTCGCCTTCTCGCCGGCCGACTATGTCGCGCTGATCGCCTTTGCGCTCTCCTTGCTCGGCGCGGTCGGCGGGGGTTCGGCGCCCAAGGCCTGGGCGGCGGGGTGCCTCGGCATCCTGCTCGCCATGGTCGGCATCGATTCCGGCACCGGCGTCGAGCGCTACACCGCGGGCTCGATGGAGTTGCTGGGGGGCCTGGATTTCACCGTGCTCGCCATCGGGCTCTTCGCCATCGGCGAGATCCTGCTGCTGATCGAGACGCGCATCCGGGCCGAGGCCGCGAAGCTCGGGCATGGCCAGCGGCTGACCTTCGGCGAAATCCTGTTCTGCCTGCCGGCGATGTTCCGCGCCACCGGCATCGGCTTCGTCATCGGCGTGCTGCCGGGCGCGGGGGCTTCGGTGGCCAGCGCCCTCTCCTACACCGCCGAGAAGCGGCTGAACGAGAACACGGGCAAGTTCGGCCAGGGCGACATGCGCGGCGTGGCCGCGCCCGAGACGGCGGACAATGCCGCGCAGATCGGCAACCTCGTGCCCATGCTCTCGCTCGGCATTCCGGGCTCGGGGACGACGGCCGTGCTGCTGGGTGCGCTCTTGATGTACAACATCACGCCGGGGCCGCTGCTCTTCGAGCAGAAGCCGGATGTGGCCTGGGGCCTCATTGCGTCGATGTATATCGGCAATTGCATGCTGCTGCTGCTGAACCTGCCCTTGGTCGGCATCTTCGCGCGGCTGCTGACGGTGCCGGCCTGGGTGCTCTATCCGGGCGTGCTGGCGCTGAGCTTCGCCGGCGTCTATGCCGCCAGCAATTCCGCCTTCGACCTGCTGCTGGCCATCGGCTTCGGCATCATGGGCTGGGCCTTCCGCAAGCTCGACGTGCCGCTGGTGCCCATCATCCTGGGCTTCGTGCTGGGGCGCATGCTGGAGGATAATCTGCGCCGCGCCATGTCGCTCTCGGATGGGGATGTGATGGCGCTGGTCGCCTCGCCCGTCTCCATCGCGCTCTGGGTGATGACGCTGGGCGCGCTGCTCTGGCCGCTGCTGGCGCGCCGCCGCGCGGCCTGACCTTGGGGTGTTGAAGCGCGCCGCCCCGGCGTGTAGGACTGGCGACATGCGGGCGTGGTGGAACTGGTAGACGCGCCGGACTCAAAATCCGGTTCTGGTGACAGAGTGTCGGTTCGATTCCGACCGCCCGCACCACATCCTTTCGCGCATGACCTCCGACGTCATTGCGAGCCGGTCCGCCCCCGCTAGTCTGGCCATGTGACCCGCCCCCGCCCCGCCGCGCCCTTCGGCCCGCTCCTGCGCCATTGGCGCCAGCTTCGGCGCCTCAGCCAGCTCGAGCTGGCGCTGGAGGCGGGCATCTCCGCGCGACACCTCTCCTATCTGGAGAATGGCCGCGCGGCGCCAAGCCGGGAGATGGTGCGGCTGCTGGGCGCCAGCCTCGACCTGCCACTGGATGCGCAGAACACGTTGCATGGGGCTGCGGGCTACGCGCCCCCTTTCCCGCCGCAGGACCTGGATTCCACCGGCTTCCAGCATGTGCGCCAGGCGCTGGACTTCATCCTGCGCCAGCAGGAGCCGCATCCTGGCCTGGTGCTGGATGGCGGCTGGGAGATCCGGCTGCGCAACGCCGCGGCGGGGCGCGTCTTCGCGCCCTTCCAGGCCGCCTATGCGATGGAGGAGCGGCACCGCGGCAATGCCATGCATGTGGTCTTCCACCCGCGCGGGCTGCGGCCCTTCATCGCGAACTGGGCGGAATTCGCGGGCCACATGCTGCAGATCCTGCTGCGCGAGGCCGCGCAGGGCGGCGCGGCGGCGGCCCGGCTGCTGGCGGAGCTGCAGGCCTATCCGGACCTGCCGGCCGGCGCGGCAGCCCCCGGCAGCGGCCCCGTGGCCACGCTCAAGCTCGCCCTGGGCGAGCTGCGGCTCAACTACTTCTCGACCTTCACCACCTTTGCCATGCCGCAGGACGCGGCGCTGCAGCAGCTGAAGATCGAATGCTTCTACCCGGCCGACGATGCCACGGCCGCCCATGCCCAGACCCCGTGACGGAGACCGCCATGCCAGAGGCCCTCGACGAACTGCGCGCCCTCAATGCACGCTTCATCCACAATTTCGTGACCAATGACGTCACCGGGCACGATGCCATCCTGCACCCGGCCTTCCTCTGCATCTCCAGCAGCGGCCGGCGCATCAACCGGGCGGATTACCTGGTCGGCTGGGCCACCGGCTTCGATCCGGAGGTCTATCTGCACTGGGACACGCGCGATGAGCAGATCACCGTGCTTTGCGATGTCGCGCTGGTGCGCGCCACCAACAAATGGGTGATGCGCGAGGGCGGCCGCGAGACCAGCGGCATGACCGCCTATACCGACACCTATCTGCGCGAGGGCGGGCGATGGCTCTGCATCCAGGCGCAGCTCACGCCCGTGGCGCCCGAGCATTTCCCGAGCGATGCCAGCGTCGTGAACCTCTACCTCAAGGGCGTGAAGCAGATGTGAGGCGCCTCAGGCGGCCTCGCCCGCCGCCCAGCCGCTCGCCCAGGCCCATTGGAAATTATAGCCGCCAAGCCAGCCGGTGACGTCGACCGCCTCGCCCACGACGAAGAGGCCGGGAACCGATTTCGCCATCATCGTCTGCTGCGAGAGGGCGGCCGTGTCCACGCCGCCCAGCGTGACCTCGGCCTTGGCGTAGCCCTCGGTCGTCGCGGGGATGAGGCGCCAGGATTTCAGCAGGTTGGCGAGGCTGATCAGCGCGCGGTCCTGGAGGTCGGCCATGCGCTGGCCCGGCAGATGCCGCTCGGCCAGCGCCTGGGCGAGGCGCGCGGGCAGGAGGTCACCCAGCGCCGTGCGGGGCTCGGCCTTGGGGCGGGCGCGCTTGGCCGCCAGCAGCAAGCCCACCGCGTCCTGGCCGGGCAGAAGGTCGAGCGTGATGGGCTCGCCGGGGTGCCAGTAGGAGCTGATCTGCAGGATGGCGGGGCCGGAGAGGCCGCGATGGGTGAAGAGCATCGCCTCGGGGAATTTTGCCGCGCCCGCCTTCGCGAGAATGGGCAGCGAGACGCCGGCCAGCGGCTGCATCAGCGCCAGTTCCTCGCCGCCGAAGGCGAAGGGGACGAGGCCGGGGCGGCGCTCCACAAGGCCGAGGCCGAAGCGCCTGGCCACGTCATAGGCGAAACCCGTCGCGCCCATCTTGGGGATGGAGAGGCCGCCGGTGGCGAGCACGAGCGAGGGCGCGGAGACGGCGCCGCGATCGGTGGTGACGGTGAACTCCGTGCCGCGGGTGATGTCGGTGACGCGCGTTTCGAGGCGCAGTTCCACGCCCACCGCCTCGGCTTCCGCCAGCAGCATGGCCACCACCTGGCGGGCCGAGCCGTCGCAGAAGAGCTGGCCGAGCGTCTTCTCGTGCCAGGCGATGCGGTGTTTTTCGATGAGGGCGAGGAAGTCGCGCGACGTGTAGCGCGAGAGGGCCGAGCGGGCGAAGGCCGGGTTGGCGGAGAGGAAGCGCTCGGGGCGGATATCGCGGTTGGTGAAGTTGCAGCGCCCGCCGCCGGAGATGAGGATCTTCTTCCCCGGCGCCTCGGCATGGTCGAGCAGCAGCACGCGCCGCCCGCGCTGCCCCGCGCGGATGGCGGCCATGAGGCCTGCGGCACCGGCGCCGATGATGATGACATCCTGGGGGTTCATGGCCATCCGGTCGGAGATGCAAGAACCTGAGGTTCTTGCCGGGGTCGAGGGGCGGAGCCCCTCGGTTTCTCAAAGTCCGTAGCTGACCCTGCGCGTGTTCGACGCGCGCAGGTTCCGCAGCCGCGCCAGCGCCCAGAGCGGAAAGATCCGCCGGTAGCCGTGGTAGCGGAGGTAGAAGACGCGCGGGAAGCCGGTGCCCGTATAGTCCTCTTCCGGCCAGTCGCCGTCTTCCTTCTGGTGCTGCATGAGCCAGGCGGCGGCGCGGCTGACCGCCTCGTGCCCGGCCTCGCCGCATGCCATCAGGGCCAGCATGCCCCAGGCGGTCTGGCTGGCCGAGGAGGGGGCGGGCTGGCGCGGATCGGGGCGGGTGCCGCCACGGGCGGGGTAGCTCATGCCATCCTCGCCCCAGCCGCCATCGGGGTTCTGGGTCTTGAGCAGCCAGGCGACGGCGCGGCGCATCGCGTCATGCTCGGGCGGCAGGCCGGCGGCGTTCAGCGCGGTGACGGCCGACCAGGTGCCGTAGATGTAATTCACGCCCCAGCGGCCATACCAGGAGCCATCGGCCTCCTGCTCGCGCAGCAGGTATTCGATGGCGGCCTTGGAAGCGGCGTCCTCGCCGCGGCCCAGCTGCGCCAGCATGGCGAGGCAGCGGCCCGAGACATCGGCCGTCGGCGGGTCGAGCAGCGCGCCATGGTCGGCGAAGGGGATGTGATTCAGGTAGTGGAAGGTGTTGTCGGCGTCGAAGGCGCCCCAGCCGCCGCCGCGCGACTGCATGCCCACCGTCCAGTCCGTGGCACGCTGGATCGCGCCGTCCAGGCCCGTGTCGGTGGGTGCGGCGGCGCGGTAGCGGTCCATCGCCAGCACGACCACGGCGGTGTCATCCACGTCTGGGTAGTGCGCGTTCTCGTACTGGAAGGCCCAGCCGCCGGGCTGGAGGTCGGGGCGCTTCCAGGCCCAGTCGCCGCGCACGTCGCGGATTTCCTTGGAGAGGAGCCAGTTGAGGCCGCGGCCCACGGCCTCGCGCTCCACCTCGCCGCCCGCTTCCAGCAGGGCGTGGCTGACGAGCGCCGTGTCCCAGACGGGCGAGAGGCAGGGCTGGACGTAGGTTTCGTCCGTGCCGGCACGTTCCTCGACCAGCTTCTCGATGGCGGCCCAGGCGGTGAGCATGCGCGGGTCATCCTGCGCGACACCCAGGCAGTGATACATGAGGACGGCATTGGCCATGGCGGGGTAGATGGCGCCCAACCCGTCCTCGCCGTTCAGGCGCTCGGTCACGAAGCGCTCGCAGGCCTCCTCGGCGCGGGCGCGGTGATTGCGCGGGAAGAGCATGCGGGCGCGGTGCAGCGCGCCATCCAGCGCCTTGAAGAGCGAGGCCCAGGGCTCGGCCTGGTGGGCGCCGCCGGGCCAGTCCTTCACCTGCTCGGGCGGCGTGCGGAACAATTCGTCGATGGTGACGCCACGCGGGTTCTGCGCTTCCGGGCGGCGGGCCATGACGACGGTCAGCGGGACGAGGACGGTGCGCGCCCAGTAGCTGATCTTGCTGACATGGAAGGGGAACCAGCGCGGCAGCAGCATGATCTCAGGCGGCATCATCGGCACGGCGCGCCAGGGCACCGCGCCGAACAGCGCCAGCGCCGCACGGGTGAAGACATTGCTGCGCTCGGCCCCGCCGGCGGCGAGGATCGCCTCACGCGCCTCGGTCATATGCGGGGCGTCGGGCGCGTCACCGATCAGACGGAGCGCCAGGTAGGCCTTCACCGAGCAGGAGATGTCGAGCGGGCCGCCATGGAAGAGGGGCCAGCCGCCGCCCGTGTTCGCGCGCTGCTCGGCCTGGATGCGGCGGAGGTAGCGGCCGATCCGCGCCTCCTTCTCCGGCTGAACATGGCCGAAGAAGTGATGCAGCATCAGGTATTCGGAGGGGATGGTGGCATCCGCCTCGAGTTCGAAGACCCAATGGCCGTCGGGCCGCTGGCGGGCGAGGAGGTGGCGCGCGGCGGCGGCGACCGCCCTGTCCAGCGGATCGTTCGCCTGACCGTCATGCCCTGCATGCGGGTGCGGATGCGCCCCCGCTGTCAGGTTCGGCATGATGTTCAAGTGGCGATACCCCTCACCCCTGGTCCGGAGTCGAATCTCTCGACCCTTCCGATAGGGCATTTCAGCCCCATGCCGGAAGGGTGGAAGCGCGTGTGTTGCCCTGTCTTCATTCGCGCGACAAGGCCTCGCCCTTCCAGAAGCCGCCCCGGCCCCGCCATTCGGCCCAGGCGGAATCGAGGGTGAAGAGCAGGTAGACCGCGGCGATCAGCGGCAGGGCGATGGCGCGCTCGGCCGCCAGGCCATAACGGCGCAGCATGGGGGCGAAGGCCAGAACCATGGCGCACCAGGCCGCAAGACCCAGCCATTTCGCCGCCCCCGTCGCGAAGATTGCAAGCAGCGGGGGCGCCAGGAACACCAGCCCCATGGCGAGCACCATGCCCAGCAGCAGGGCGGGGTTGTAGCCGAGTTGCGCATAGGCGGTGCGCGCCACCATGGCGCGGATGGTGCCGAGGTCATCGTAGCTGCGGAGCGAGCGGACGCGCTCCGTCAGGCCGAGCCAGATGGGCGAGCCGCCGCGCTTCATCAGCCCCGCCAGGGCGCAGTCATCGATGATCCGGCCGCGGATGGGGGCCAGGCCGCCGCGGGCCTCGAAGGGCTCGCGCCGCAGCAGCACGCAGCCGCCGGCCGCGGCCGCCGTGCGGGCCGCGGGGTCGTTCGACCAGCGGAAGGGGTAGAGCATCTGGAAAAAGAAGACGAAGGCGGGGATGGTCCAGCGCTCCGCGGCACTTTCGCAGCGCAGGCGGGCCATGAGGGAGACGAGGTCCAGGCAACCGGCCTCGGCCCGCTGGACGAGGCGGCGCAGGCTGTCCGGCGCATGGACGATGTCGGCATCGGTGAACAGCAGGAATTCGTGGCTGCGCCCGGACACGGCCTGGAGCCCCTGCTGAAGCGCGTAGAGCTTGCCCGACCATCCCGGAGCGCGGCCCTGCCCGTCCAGCACCTCGGCGCCGGCGGCGCGGGCCAGGGCGCCGGTGTGGTCCGTGCTGCGATCATTCACGACGAGGATGGAGAAGCGTCCGGGATAATCCTGCATGGCAAGACTTCGCACCGTCGCGCCAATGGTTTCAGCCTCGTCGCGCGCGGGGATGATGACCTGCACCTCGGGCCAGCGCTCTGGCTCGGGAAGGTCGGCGGCGTCGCGGTCATCGTCGCGGGCGCGCCAGAACATGCCGCGCCCGAAGAGCAGGACGGCCCAGGAGAGGCAGGCGGCGAGCGCCAGCCAGATCACTTCTTCAGCATCCCCGCCTGCTCGAACCAGGCGATGGCGTCGCGCACGCCCTCCTGCCAGGGGCGCGCGGTGAAGCCCAGCACGCGCTGCGCCTTGGCGGAGGAGAAGAACATGTGGTGGCCGGCCATGCGCAGGCCGTCCAGCGTCAGCATCGGCTCCTTGCCGGTGAAGCGGGCCATCGTCTCGGCCATCCAGGCGAGCGGGAAAAGCGGCGCGCGCGGCAGGCGGATCGGCGGGCGGTGGCCGCGTTCGGCGGCGATGAAGCGCAGCATCTCGGCCAGGCTCACATCCTGGCCACCCAATATGTGCCGTTCGCCGGGCGTGCCGTGGTCCAGCGCAGCCACCACGCCGGCCGCGCAATCGGCGACATGGACGAGGTTGAGGCCGGTCTCGACATAGGCCGGCATGCGGCCGAGTGCGGCTTCCAGGATCACGCGGCCGGTCGGCGTCGGCTTCACGTCGTAGGGGCCGATCGGGGTGGAGGGGTTCACGATGACGGCAGGGAGGTTGGCGCGCTCCACCATCGCCTCCACCACGCGCTCGGCCTCGGTCTTGCTCTGCTTGTAGGGGCCGATCGCCTCCTCCGGCATGGCCCAGTCCTCCTCCGTGGCCGGGGTGCCGTCGGGGCGCGGGCGCAGCGTCGCGACGGAGGAGACATGGACGATGCGCGGCACGCCGGCCTCGAGTGCCGCCTGCATCACGGCGGCGGTGCCGATCACGTTGGTCTCGCGCATCTTGCCCGGGTTGGGGACGAAGATGCGGTAATCCGCCGCCGCATGGATGACGCCACCGACACCGGCCATGGCGTAGATCAGGCTCTTCTGGTCCGTCACCGTGCCGAGCGCATAGGAGATGTCGAGCCCTTCCAGGCCGCGGCGCGGCGCCTGCGGACGGACCAGGGCGCGGACCGCATGGCCCTGGGCCAGCAGGGCGCGGGCGAGGGAGGCGCCGAGGAAGCCGGTGGCGCCGGTCAGCAGGATGGTGGTGGGCGGCATGCGGCCTTGTGGCCGAGGTGACGCTTGTGGTCCAGGGGCGTTCGTTACGAAATCGGCTCGAAATGCCGCCGAATTCCGCCTGCCCGCCCGAAGGGCTATAGGGCGCGCATGATCGCCCGCCGAATCCTGCTGCTCTCTCCGCTCCTCCCCCTGGCCGCCCCGTCGGCCGCGCTCGCGCAATCGGCCGCGGCCGAGGTGGTGGAGCGCTTCCACGCCGCGCTCATCGCCGTGATGCGTGATGCGCAGCGGCTGGGCGTGCGCGGGCGCTATGACCGGCTGGCGCCCGTGATGGGCCAGGCCTTTGATCTCGCGGCGATGACGCGCATTTCCGTCGGCCCTCCCTGGACCGGCTTCTCGCAGCCGGAGCAGGCGGCGCTGACCGAGGCCTTCACGCGGTGGTCCATCGCCACCTATGCGGCCCGCTTCGACGGATTCTCGGGCGAGAGCTTCACCACCACCGGCACGCAGGTGCAGCCCAATGGCGATGCGCTGGTGCGCACCACGCTGAACCGCACCGGCGGGCAGGAGCCGGTGCTGCTCTCCTACCTGCTACGGGGCAATCCGCCGCGCATCGTGGACATCTACCTGACCGGGACGATCAGTGAGCTGGCCTCGCGCCGGGCCGAGTTCACGACGCTGATCCGCGAGGGGGGTGCGGAGCGGGTCACCCGCGAGTTGCAGGCGCGGACAGCGCGGCTGCTGGGCGGGTGAGCCCGCTGGCCGCCCGCATCCACGGCGCGCGCTTCTGGCTGCGAGATGCCCGCGCGCCCGCCTGCCTGCTGGATGCTCCGCCCGGGCCGGTGGACCGCGAGGGGCTGGTGCGCCTGGATCTGCGGACGGAGGACGGGCGCATTGCCGCCATCGCGCCGCCGGGGACCGCGCCGGCAGATGCACCAAGCCTGGAGGGCGGGCAGCTCTGGCCCGGCTTGGTGGATGCGCACACGCATCTCGACAAGGGGCATATCTGGCAGCGCGCGCCCAACCCCACGGGGGATTTCGCCGGTGCGGTGAGTTCCGTGATGGCCGACCGCGCGGCGCATTGGGCCGAGGCCGAGATGGAGGCCCGCGCCGATTTCTCGCTGCGCTCGGCCTACGCGCACGGCACGGTCGCCATCCGCACGCATCTGGACAGCTATCTGCCGCTGGCGCGGATGAGCTGGCCGCTCTTCACCCGGCTGCGCGAGGCCTGGGCCGGGCGGATCGCGCTGCAGCTCTGCTCCATCGCGCCGCTGGAACGCTTCGATGGGGAGGAGGGCGAGGCGCTGGCCGATCTCGTGGCGCAAGCGGGCGGCGTGCTCGGCATGGTGACGCGCCTCGCCGGCGGTTTCGGCACACCCCTCCCCGATGACTTCCAGCCCCGGCTCGACCGCTTCTTCGCGCTGGCCGAGGCGCGCGGGCTCGACCTCGACCTGCATGTGGATGAGAGCGGCGAGACCGGTGCGCGGGCGCTGCGCGAGATCGCCGCCACCGCGCTGCGCCGCCGCTTCCCCGGGCGCATCCAGGTCGGGCATTGCTGCGCGCTGACGCTGCAGCCCGAGGCGCATCAGCGCGAGACGCTGGCGCTGATGAGCGAAGCGCGGATGCGCGTGGTCGTGCTCCCCATGTGCAACATGTATCTGCAGGACCGCATGGCCGGCCGCACGCCGCGCTGGCGGGGCGTGACCCTGGTGCATGAGATGCGAAAGGCGGGGGTTCCCGTCTCGCTCGCCTCGGACAACACGCGGGATGGGTTCTACGCCTATGGCGACCTCGACATGATGGAGGTCTATCGCGAGGCCACGCGCATCCTGCATCTCGACCACCCCTTCGGCGACTGGCCGCGCGCGGTCACCGCCGACGCTGCGGATGCGATGGGGATCGAGGCCGGTCGGCTCAGCATCGGCGCGCCGGCCGACCTGGTGCTGTTTCGCGCGCGCCACATGACGGAGCTGCTCTCGCGCCCGCAATCGGATCGCGTGGTGCTGCGCGGCGGGCGGGTCAGTGACGCCGTGCCGCCCGATTGGCGCGAGCTGGACGGCTTCGTCAGGGCGTGACCGGGACCGGCCGCGCCTCGCTCTCCGACCAGAAGGTGACCGGCAGATGGCCGCGGCCGGTCGCCGCCAATTCCCGCGCGAGGCGCTGGGCAAGGCGCAGCCCCTCGGCCTCATGCGCCGCCGACTCGGCCTCGCTCCAGCGCGGCGTGGCATCCATGCCCATGCCCTCGTCGTAATCCAGCGCCCAGGCGTGGAGGTCGAGCGCGAGTGCCCAGGAGAGGCCGAATTCCTGCGGGTTGACGGGCTGGTGTCCCTGCCCGTCCGAAAGCCAGAGGGCATCCACCTGCTGCTCGGCCATGACGCGCACCGCCGTCGCACCATGCCGGGTGAGGCGCGGCCAGGGCACCGGCTCGAAGCGCAGCGGGCAAGGGGCGAGGCGCGCGGCCAGCTGCTCGAAGACCCATTGCCCTTCGGCGGCCATCCGGGCCGCGCCATCGGGTGCGGTGAAGCCGCAGCGATGTGGATCGGCCGGGTCCCCCACCTCGCGGAAGACGCCCAGCCAATGCCGGAGGGCGTCCCGATCCGCCTCGGTCAGCATGTCGGGCGGGAGGGAATCGAGGACGGGGCGCCGGGTCTCCGTCTCGAAGAGCGCGCCCTCATTCCAGGAGGGCGAGAGGAGGAAGGCGGCGTGGCGCAACCGCTCATCCGCCATGGGCAGTTCGGGCGGCGGTGGCTCATCGGGCCGTGGCAGGTCCAGCGGCGGCGTGGCGGACGGTGCCCTGGGCATGCCGCGCAGCAGATGCGCCGCATAGGCGACGAGCCCGAGGGCCAGCAGCGCCGCCAGGGCCAGCACCGGCCAGGGCTCGGAGCGCGCGTCGCGCAGCCATCCCGCCGACGCCGCGGCGAGGACGAGCAGCGTGACGGCGGCGTAGAGCATCAGGCTGCGGCCCCGCTGCGTCAGCGTGGCGGCATCGGGCGGATCGCCCGGATCGACAAGGCGGGGTGCCAGGAGGAAGACATAGAGCGCATGCAGCCCGAAGGTGATCAGGAACAGCACCGCGGCGAGGTTCAGCAGCGCCATGAGCGCGATGCCGCCAAGGCCGACCAGCACCAGCAGGGTGAGCTGGATCCAGACGCGCCGTTCCTCGGCGCGCGTCTCCTCGGAAGCAGGCTCTCCGAGCGCCTGGAGGGCGCGCGTCAGCAGCAGGTCCATCGCGCAGCGGCGCAGGCCCGCGATTGCGCCCAGGGCGTAGAAGGCGCCGAGGAGGCGCAGGATCAGCCCGGCGAAATCCTCCATCGCCGCACTCAAGGCCGGGCGGGCGTGATCTCGAAGGGATGCGCGGCGAGGAAGGCCGCACCCGCGCGCAGCACCAGCGAATCCATGAGGCGCGGGCCGGCGAATTGCAGGCCGACGGGCAGGCCCTCGCGGCTCAGCCCGCAGGGCACGGAAATCGCCGGGCCATGCGAGAGGTCGAAGGGGTAGGAGAATTCCGCCCAGACCAGCCAATCCCAGGGGTGCTGCGGCCAATGCGCGGGGATCTGGCGGCCGACATCGAAGGCGGCGACGGAGGCGCTGGGGGTCACCAGCAGGTCGAAACCCGCTTCCTCGAACCAGGCGTTCACGGCGGCGGCATAGGCGATGCGGCGGCCTTGCGCGGCATGCGCGTCCATGAAGCCGTAATGGCGATAATCCTCGGTGCAGGCGACCAGGCCCGGGTCCATCTGCGCCGCCTCCTCGGGCGTCTTCGCCAGGAAGGGGCGCATGCCGAAGCCCCAGATGTCGCGCTCCAGCGCAGGGCCGGTGGGGCCCCAGGGGGGCGTCACCTGTTCGACCCGGGCGCCCAGGCCTTCGAGCTTGCGCACCGCATCCGCGACGGCGGCGGCCACATCCGGGTCCACGCGGGCATGGCCAAGATCGGGGCTATAGGCGATGCGCAGGCCCTTGAGGCCGCCGGGTTCGATCCCGGGCGCGAAGCGGTCCGGCAGGGTGGTGTGGTCCAGCGCATGCGGGCCGGCGATGACGGAGAACATCAGCGCCGCATCCTCGACGCTGCGCGTGATGGGCCCGGCATGGGAGAGCGCGCCATTGTTGGGCACGGGCACATAGGGCACGCGCCCATAGCTGGGCTTGAAGCCGACCACGCCGCAGAAATGCGCGGGGATGCGGATGGAGCCCGCGCCATCCGTTCCGAGATGCAGCGGCGCGCAACCCGCGCCACACAATGCCGCGGCGCCGGAGGAGGAGCCGCCCGCGGTGCGGCCATGCATCCAGGGATTATGCGTGCTGCCGGTGAGCGGGCTGTCGCTCACCGCCGTCCAGCCCTGTTCGGTGCTGGTGGTCTTGCCGAGCAGGATGGCGCCGGCCGCGCGCATGCGCGCCGAGACGGGGGAATCCACCTTGGCCGGCGCGGGGTCCGTCAGGCGCGAGCCGCGCCGCGTGGGCAGGCCCGCGATGGATTGCACATCCTTGATCGTCGCCGGCACGCCATGCAGGGGGCCCAGTTCCTCGCCGCGCATGATGGCGAGTTCCGCCGCGCGGGCGGCGGCGCGCGCCCCTTCCGCATCGAGCGCGGCGAAGGCGTTGAGATGCGGCTCCTTCGCCGCGATCCGCTCCAGCACCGCCTCGGTGATCTCGAGCGGCGAGGCGCGCTTCGTGCGCACCAGCGCCGCGAGCTCGACCGCCGAGGCGGTCGCCAGGTCAATTGTCGCCATAAGTGGTCTTGTAGCTCTCGGTCATCACCTCATCGAGCCTACGGCCGGGCGTGAAACCCGCAAGGCCCGGCGGGAAGGGAACGCCCGGCAGCAGCCGCGGGCAGGGTTCGGCGGCGCCGATCACCTGCGTCACCGGGAAGCGCGCCGCATAGATCGGCAGCGCGTAGTCCTCCTCCTCATCGCCCACGCCCTTGCTGCGGATCTTGCCCGAGGCCTCCTCGATCTCCATGCCGATCACCATGGTCGCCTTCAGCTCCTGCGTGGTGCTGGGGCGGAGCGTCGCGTTGCGGCCGGGGTAGAAGCGCTCGATCATCAGGTCGAGCGCTTTCGCCTTCTCGTCCAGGTCCTCGATGATATGCGCGCTGCCGAAGCACATGGCCGAGCGGTAGTCCACCGAATGGTTGAAGCCGCAGCGCGCCAGCACCAGGCTGTCGAGATGCGTGACGGTAAGGCAGACGGGCAGGCCCGGCTTCTGCACGCGCAGCATGCGGCTGGCGGAGGAGCCGTGCCAGTAGAGCTTGTCGCCCTCGCGCCAGAAGGCCGTCGGCGTGCAATAGGGCTGGCCGTCGATGATGTAGGCGATGTGGCAGAGCATCGCGGCGTCGAGGATGGCGTAGACGCTCTCGCGGTCATAGCGGCCGCGCTCGTGCAGGCGGCGCACCTTGTTGCGCTCGGTGACGGGGAAGCTTGTGGTCTCGGTCATGGCGGGGCCCTTGGCTGGCTTGCGATGGAGCCATCAGACCGGGCCGATTGGTCCGGCGCGAGGGCCAATTCCGGCTTGCGGGGCTGGTCCAATTCGCGCCTAAGCTGCCACATGGCCGCCCTGCCCGACCTTCTGCTGGACCTCGACCGCGCGGGCAGCGTGCCGCTGCTGCGCCAGCTCTATCTGGAGCTGCGGCGCGCGATCCTGGCCGGCGTGCTGCCGCCGGGTGCCAGGCTGCCGGCGACGCGCGCGCTGGCACTGCAGCTGGGGGTCGCGCGGAACACCGTCGTCGCCGCCTATGACCAGTTGCTGGCCGAGGGCTTCATCGAGGGGCGGACGGGCGCGGGCAGCTATGTCTCGCGCGATCTTCCCGAGGGGCTGGAGGCGCGGCCCGCGCCGCCTGTCGCGGCCCCCCTGCCTGCGCCGATCCCGAACATGGCGCAGCCAGGGACCGCGCCCTTCAACACCGGCCGCACCGCCTGGGATGAGCGCACGGCGCGCATCTGGCGGCAGCTCACGCTGCGGCGGGTGCAGACGCCCGACCCCGCCATGCTGGGCTATGGCGACCCGCAGGGCGCGCGCCCGCTGCGAGAGGCGATCGCGGCCTATCTGGGCGCCGCCCGCGCGGTGCGCTGCACGCCGGAGCAGGTGGTGGTGACCTCCGGCGCGCAGCAGGCGATCGGGCTCGTGCTGCGCGTGCTGCTGCGCGCAGGCGACGCCGCCTGGCTGGAGGATCCGGCCTATCCGGCAGTGCGCGCGGCGCTGGCTGATGCGGGTGCGCGGATCATCCCGGTGCCGGTGGATGGCCAGGGGATGGTGGTGGGCGCCGGCGTCAGCGCCGCGCCGGAGGCGCGCCTCGCCTATGTCACGCCCTCCTCGCAATATCCGCTGGGCGTCACCCTCTCCATGGCGCGGCGGATGGAGCTGCTGGCCTGGGCGCGCGGCGCGGGCGGCTGGGTGATCGAGGATGATTACGACAGCGAGTTCCGCTACGCCGGCCGCCCGTTGGCCTCATTGCAAGGCGTGGATGAGGCGGGGCGCGTCATCTATATCGGCACCTTCAGCAAGGTCCTCTTTCCCGGACTGCGGCTGGGTTACGCCGTGCTGCCGCCGGAATTGCTGCAGCCCGTCCTTGCCGCCCGCCTGCTGGCCGATTGGCACCCCGCGACGCTGCAGGAGGGCGTGGTGACCGACTTCCTGGCCGAGGGGCATTTCGCCCCGCATCTGCGCCGCATGCGCCAGCACTATCGCGCGGCGCGCGACACGCTGGTGGAGGCGCTGACGCGCGAATGCGGGGATGCGCTGGAGGTCGAGGCGCCGGAGCAGGGGATGAAGCTGATCGCGCGCCTCGCACCTGGCCTGGCCGATACCGAGATCGCCGCTGCTGCCGCCGCGCGCGGCGTGATCGCGCGCGCGGTGAGCCCCATGTATCTCGCCGCGCCGCCGGTGCAGGCGCTCATGCTGGGCTTCACCGGGCACGAGCCCGGCGCGCTGCGCTGGGCGGCGAAGACCCTCGCGGCCTGCCTGCGCTGACCGCTACAGCGTCAGCCCGCCATCCACGACCACGGTCTGGCCCGTCACCATCGCGGCCCCGGCCAGCAGGAAGACCATGACTTCCGCCAGATCTTCCGGCTCGCAGCGGCGCTTGAGGACGGCGCTGTCAATCGAGCTGGCGCGCTCCTCATTGGTCCACTCCACCGTCCAGCTGGAATTCACCGCGCCGGGCGCGATGGCGTTCACCCGCACCTCGGGCCCCAACCCGCGCGCCAGGTTCTTCGTCAGCGAGATCACGCCCGCCTTGGTCGCGCCATAGGCCATGGAGGAGCCGGCCGAATTGATGCCGGCGATGGAAGCGACCGAGACGATGGCGCCGCGCGTCTTCTTCAGATGCGGCGCCGCCGCCTTGGAGCAGCGGAACACGCCGAGCAGGTTCACCTCGATCACCGTGGCCCAGAGCTCTTCCGTCAGCCGCTCCAGCTCGGTCGGCTTGATCGTCGTGCGCGTGCCCGGCGTGCCGGCATTGTTCACGAGGTAGTCCAACCGGCCCAGGTCGCGCGCCGCCTGCTCCACCATGCGCGGGCCGTCCTCGGCATCGCCCACATTGCCGGGGGCGGAGATCACGTCGAAGCCCTCGGCCGTCAGGGCCGCCACCTGCTCCAGCCCGCGCGGATCATCGGCCAGGTGGTTGATGGCGACCTTGCAGCCATTCTTCGCCAGCATGCGCACGGTGGCGAGGCCGATGCCGGAGGCGCCGCCCGTCACCAGCGCCGCCTTGCCCTTGAGGTCGTAGCTGATCATGCCTTGTTCGCCTTCACGTCGAAGCCCGCCATGTATCCGATCTTGCGCAGGCTCTGCTTGAGCTGGATGAGCTTGCGGTCGCGCTCCTCGAACAGCTCGGCCGGGGGCCGGCCTTCCCAATCGTAATAGCCGCGGCCATCCATCACGCCACCCATGCCCTTGGCCACCAGCGCATCCATGCTCGCACTTCCGCCCTTGTCCTCGGGGGGCGTGTACATCTTGTTGCGGGCCGCGTGCTGCAGCATGGGCAGGCCGGTGAAATCCGCCTTGGCCATGACGCCGATGATGTTGAGGCGCAGGCCGATGCCGTGCAGCACGGCCGCATCCACCTCCTGCGCCGTCGCATAGCCCTCATCGATCAGCATCTGCACCTCGGCCTGGACCGCGGCCTGGATGCGGTTGGCGATATAGCCGGGGATGAATTTGCGCATGACGATGGGGACCTTGCCCATCGCTTCCACCACCGCCTTCACCTCCTGCAGCACCGCCTCCTCCGTTTCGGCATGCGGCACGAGGTCCACCAGGTCCACGAGGTAAGGCGGCGTGTACCAATGGGCGATCAGCGCGCGCTTCAGGCGATGCGGCGGCATCAGCGGAAACACGTCGAGGTAGCTGGTGTTGCTGGCCCAGATGGCATTGGCCGGCGCGCAGGCATCGAGGCGCGCATACATCTCGCGCTTGGCCTCGGGGTTTTCCACGATGGCCTCGACGATGAGCTCGGCGCCCTCGACGCATTCCTCCAGCGTCGCATGCCGCGTGCAGGCCTGCGCCAGCTGCGCGCTGCCCCAGCCCGTCGGCGCCTCGCCCACCTCCTCCAGTGTCGCGAGCGCCTTTTCCATCAGCACCTGGGCGCGTGCGAGCGTCGCCTCGCTCGCATCCGTCAGGCGCACCTGGTGGCCGCCCATGGCGAAAACCAGGGCCAGCGCATGGCCCATGGTGCCGGCGCCGATCACGGCGACGCGGAGTTGCTTTGGCATGGATACCCTCCCTCAAGAGAAATCGGGGGCTTTGCCCCCGAGCCCCCAGCAGGGAACCAGTTCCCTGCACCCTGTCAATTGAAGGTCCAGGAAACCTGTTTCCTGGTGGGGGGAGCGCGAGGGGGGCAAAGCCCCTCTCGCATCACCGCTTGCGAAGAAGGTATCGCTGCCGGCCATCCATCACGAGGACGCCCGCCTGGTTGTGGACGGTGGAGGCCAGCCCCAGCACGCCCGTCGTCCGGCCCGGCGTCAGCTCATCCACCGTGAGCGTGGCGTAGAGCGTGTCCCCCACATAGACCGGATGCAGGAAGCGGCTGGACTGTTCGAGAAACCCCTTCAGACTGTCCTCGATCAGGAAGGGCAGCATCCCGGCACCCGCCGCCGTCTGGATCAGCACCTGGAAGCCATGGGCCAGCATATGCGGCATGCCGCGCGCGCGGCAGAACTCCACGTCGTAGTGGACGGGGTGGTTGTCGCCGCTGGCGGCCTGGAAGGCGAGGAAGATCGCCTCCGTCATGGTGCGGCTGGGCAGGCGGAACTGCTCGCCCAGGGTAAAATCCTCGAACCAGCGCTGCGGCGCCATCCGGTGTTCGCGGGGGTCGAAGCTCACAGATAGCCCATCCGCGCATCGCGCGCGGCCGCCTCCGACGCGCGCTGGTCGGGCGGGCCGAAGCCGCCGCCGCCGGAGGTCTCGAGCCGCACCACATCGCCCTGGCGCAGCGGCAGGTTGTCGGTCTTGGGCGGGATAGCGCTTTCCACGCCGTCGCGGCGCAGCACCAGCGCGCCCTTGGCCGCGGGGCCGCCGCCGGCCAGGCCATAGGGGGCGTGGTCGAAGCGGTCCATGTTGCTGGTGAAGAAGCAGGCCGGGCTGTCGATGCGCCATTCGCGGATCAGCCCCAGGCCGCCCCGGAAGCGCCCCGCCCCGCCGCTGCCCTGGCGCAAGCCGTAGCGCATGATGGTGAGCGGCATCTGCGCCTCGATCATCTCGATCGGGATGTTGCTGTTGTTGTGCATGCCGGACGCATAGGCGTTCACGCCATCCTTCGCCGGATGCCCGCCCGAGCCGCCGATCTCGATCTCCACCAGCACTTCGCGCGTCTCGGCCACGGTCTGGAAGGTGGTGACGTAGGAGTTGCCGTAATAGGCGGCCGGGATGATGTCCGGCACCGCCTGATGCAGCGCGCCCATCATGGCATTCAGCAGCCGGTGTGTGACGGCCACGCGATGCGCCACCGGCGCCGGGTGGCGGGCGTTCACCACCAGGCCCTCGGGCGCGATGACGCTGATCGGCCGGTAGCAGCCCGCACTCATATGCAGCGACGGGTCGGCGCAGCACATGAGCGAGAACATCACCGCCGCATTGGTGCTGGCGAGCGTCGCATTGGTCGGCCCCGCCACCTGCGGGCCGCAGCCGGAGAGATCCACGCTTGCCGTATCGCCCGTGATGGTGATGGCGACATGCAGGCGGATGGGGACGCCCAGCGCGATGCCGTCATCATCGAGGAAATCCTCGAACTCATAGGTGCCGTCGGGCATGCGGGCGATGGCGGCGCGCATGCCGGCCTCGCTCATGGCGAGGATGCGGTTCCCCGCCTCCAGCATCGCCGCCGCGCCATAGCGGCGGGCCAAGCGCAGGATGGCGGCGGCGCCGACATCAAGGCTGGCGAGCTGCGAGGAGAGATCGCCCAGCAGCAGGTCGGGCTTGCGGATGTTCTGGCGGATCATCGCCCAGACGCCGTCATTGCGGACGCCATTGGCGATGATCTTCACCGGCGGGATGCGCAGCCCCTCCTGGAAGATCTCCGTGGCCTTGGCGGCATAGCTGCCGGCGGCGAGGCCGCCCACATCAATGTGGTGGCAGAGCGTGCCGACAAAGGCGATGCGCTGCCCCTCATGGAAGACCGCCTTGAAGGCCAGGATGTCCGGCAGGTGCTGGCCGCCGCAATAGGGGTCATTGGTGATGACGACATCGCCCTCGCCCCAGGCGTCGCGCGGCACGTGGTTCGCCAGCAGCTCGCGCAGCGCGTGGCTCATCGAGTTCAGATGGCCCGGGATGCGCGCGGATTGCGCGAGGTTCCAGCCCTCGGCGTCGAAGACGGCGGTGGAATAGTCGAGCAACTCGCGCACGATGGTGCTGCGGCTGGTGCGCCAGACGGTGACGTCCATTTCGGCCGCAGCGGCGTTGAGCGCGTTGCGGATGACCTCGATCTCGATCGGTCCGAGTGTCATGGGATTTTCCTCGCGATCACGGCGCCTTCAGGGTCGAGGCCGGCCCGCCAGCCCGGCGAAATCACATGGGTGGCGAAGGCTTCCTCCACGATGGCGGGGCCTTCGATCACGTCCTCGGCGTGCAGCGCCTCGCGCCGCCAGACGGGCCAGCTCGCCGCACCGCCCTGCTGCCAGACCTGGCGTGTGCCGGGGGGCATGCGGGTCGCGGGCGGGATGGGCGCGGCTTCGGCGGGCTTGGGCAGGCGGCCGATGGCGGCCATGCGCAAGGTCACGATCTCCACCTTCTCCTCCTCGGCGGCGTAGGAGAAGCGGGCGCGGTGCTCGGCATGGAAGCGCGTGAGCAAAGCGGGCAGGTCGGGCGCCTCGGGCCAGGGCACCAGCAACTCGAAGGCCTGGCCGTGATAGCGGAGATCGGCGGAGATTTCCGTGGCGCGCATCTCCTCCGGCACGCCATCGGCATCGAGCCGCGCCACCGCCTCGGCGCGCATCGCGGCCAAGGTCGCTTCGATCTCGGGCAGCGAGGCGGGTTCGGCCGGCAGCAGGCGGGAGCGCGCCATGTCCTGCACGAGATCCGAGAAGAGGATGCCATAGGCGGAAAGCGTGCCGGGCTCACGCGGGAAGATCACCTCCGTCATGCCCAGCTCATCCGCCACTTCCGTCGCATGCAGCCCGCCCGCCCCGCCGAAGGAGAGCAGCGCAAAATCGCGCGGGTCGAGACCCTTCTCGAAGAGCGAGAGGCGCACCGCGGCGGCAAGGTTCACATTGGTGACGCGCATCACGCCCTCGGCCGCTTCCTCGACCGGGAGGTTGAGCGGCACGCCCACATGCTCCGCCATGGCGGCGCGGGCGGCGTCCAGCTCCAGCGCCATGGCGCCGCCCAGGAAGAAATCGGGGTCGAAGCGGCCCAGCACGGCGTTCGCATCGGTCACGGTCGGCTGCGTGCCGCCGCGCCCATAGCAGACGGGGCCCGGGCGTGCGCCCGCCGAGCGCGGCCCGGCGGTGAGGCGGCCCGAGGCGTCCACGGCCGCGATGGAGCCGCCGCCCGCGCCGATGGTGCGCATCTCCACCATGGGCAGGCGCACCGGCAGCCGGTCCACCTCGCCCTGCGTGACGAGGCCGATGCGGTGATCCTGCACCACGCTCACATCGAAGCTGGTGCCGCCCATATCCACGGCGACGAGGTTGGGGCGCGCGAGCCGGCGCGAAAGGCGCTCGGCCGCCAGCGCCCCGCCCGAGGGGCCGGAGAGCAGCAGCCGCGCGGGCTGTTCGGCGGCGCGCTTCAGGCTGCACATGCCGCCATTGGACTGCACGAGGAAGATGCGCGGCGCGAAGCCCCCCTCCCCCACCCGCGCCTCCAGCCGCGCGAGGTAGCGCTGCACGACCGGCATGAGCAGCGCGTTCAGCACGGTGGTGGAGAGGCGTTCGTATTCGCGGATCTCGGGGCTGATCTCGCTGGAGAGGCTGATGGGCACGTCCGGCAGCGCGGCCCGCACCGCGTCGCGCAGGGCCAGCTCATGCGCCGGATTGGCATAGGCATGCAGCAGGCCGATGGCGATGGCTTCGGGCTGCAATTCCTTGAGCCGCGCGATGACGGTCGAGACATCACCCAGCGGCGTTTCCACGCTGCCATCGGCGCGCAGGCGCTCGGGTACGCCGAGGCGCATGTCACGTTCGATCAGGCAGGGCAGCGGGTCGGGCGCCAGGCCATAGACGTCACGCCGGAAGTGGCGGGTGATTTCCAGCACATCCTCGAAGCCCGCGGTCGTCAGCAGCACGCCGCGCGCGAGCTTGCGCTCAAGCACGGCATTGGTCGCGATGGTCGTGCCATGCAGCAGCAGGCCGACATCGGCGAGCGCGAAGCCGAAGCGCTCCGCCGCCTCGCGCACGCCGGTCATCAGCCCCTCGGAGGGGTCGGCCGGCGTGGTGGGGGTTTTCCAGGCGACCACCCGGCCCGCCTGTGCCCCTGGGCGCGCATCGAGGATCTGCAGGTCGGTGAAGGTCCCGCCGATATCGACGGCGATGCGGACGGGCCGGGTTTCCATGATCAGCGCTGCCGCTCGATGCCGACCTGGCGGGCGACGCGGCCCAGGGCATCGCTCTCGCTGTTGATCAGCGCGGCCGAGGCGGCGCTGTCCCGAAACTCGGGCGTGACACCGGATCGCGCGAGCTGCGTCTGGAAGCGCTCAGTGCGCCAGGCGGCCTCGAAGGCCGCCATCAGCGCGGCGCGGCGATCGGCCGGCAGGCCCTTGGGCGCCAGCATGCCCCACCAGATCAGCGTCTCCTCATTCGGGATGCCGAGGGCGTCGAGGCCGGAGCCGGTTGGCACCTCGGGGTGCTGGGCGCGCTGCGTCAGGATCAGGCAGCGGGCGCGGCCATCGCGGATGGCGGGCATGGCGACGGCGATGGAGCCGCCATAGAGATCGATATGGCCGCCGGTGAATGCCGTGAGCGTCTGCGCGGCCCCCTGGAAGGGCACCATGGTGCCTTCGATGCCCAGCGCACGGAAGACGCGCTCGGCGGCGAGATGCATGTTCCCGCCCACGCCATCCGTGCCGTAGGTGAAGCGGCCGGGCGCGGCGCGCATCGCGGCGATGAGCTGCTGCGCGTTCTGGATGGGGCTGTCCTGCCGCACGCAGAGCGTGAAGCCGGTGTGGCCCACGATGAACATGGGATCGAGCTGATCCAGCGTGTAGCGCACGTTCATCACATGGGGGGCAGCCGTGATCGGCGCATTGGCGGTGAAGAGCAGCGTGGTGCCGTCCGGCCGCTGGTCCGCCACGAATTGCGTGCCGATGGTCGACGAGGCGCCGGGCCGGTTCTCCGCCACGATGGGCTGGCCGAGCGAGGTGCCCACGATCTCGCCCAGCAGGCGGGCGAAGACGTCGGTGCCGCCGCCGGGGGCGATGGGGATGATGATGCGGATGGGCCGCTCGAAGCCCGGCCCGGATGAAGCGGCCGGGGCTTGCGCCTGGGCGAGCGAGACCGGCGCCAGGATTGCGGCGGCGAGGAGAAGCATGCGCTTGAACATGAAGGGGCTCCGAAAAATCAGGCGAGAGCGCGCGGCAACCAGAGCGCGATCTCGGGAAATATCAGCAGGAGTCCGACCGCCGCCAGATAGGCCAGCAGGAAGGGCATCACGCCGACGAAGACATCGGTGATCGGCCCCGGCTTGGGCCGCATGCCCTGCAGCACGTACATCACCGTGCCGTCAGGCGGGCTGATCTGCGCGATCTCCACCAGCATGGTGATGATGACGCCGAACCAGATGGGGTCGTAGCCGAGCGCCACCACGATCGGGAACACCACGGGCACGGTGGTGATGATCATGGAGAAGCCCTCCATGAAGGTGCCCAGCGCGAAATAGAGGCCGATGATGCAGAGCATGATGGCCCAGGGCGGCAATGGCAGGTCGGCGATCAGGCCGGCCAGCGCCTGGGGCACGTTGATGGTGGTGAGGATGTAGTTCAGCAGATAGGCGCCGAAGATGATGAGGCCGAGCAGCGCGGTGTTGCGCGCGGTCGCTTCCGCCGAGGCGTGCAGCATGCGGAAGGACAGCTTGCGCTCCAGCGCCGCGAAGAACATGGCACCCGTGACGCCGAGCGCAGCGGCTTCGGTCGGCGTGGCCCAGCCGGCATAGATGGAGCCCAGCACCAGGACGATCAGCAGCATGGTGGGGACGAGGTCGCGCAGCGCGGCCAGTTTCATGGAAAGCGGCAGCGGCGGCGGCTTTTCCATAGGGTGGCGCAACCCGTGGGCCGCGATCAGCAGCAGGAAGAGGCCCGTGACCAGGATCGAGGGCAAGAGGGCCGCGATATAGAGCTGCCCGACCGAGGTCTCGGTGATCAGCCCGTAGATGATGAAGGTGATGCCGGGCGGGATCAGGTTGCCCAGCGCGCCCCCGGCGGCGAGCGAGCCCAGCACCCAGCGCTGGTTGTAGCCCGTGCCCTGGAAATAGGGCAGCGCCACCGAGCCCATGGTGGCGGCGGTGGCCACGCTCGATCCGCTGATGGCGCTGAAGACGGCGCAGCTCACGATGTTGGTGTGCAGCAGGCCGCCCGGCAGGCGGTTCAGCCAGACGTTCAGCGCGCGGTAGAGACGGTCGCTCAGCCCCGCGCGCAGCAGGATCTCGCCCATCAGGAGAAACAGCGGCACGGCGACGAGAACGAAGTTGGAGGACGGCCCCCAGAGCGTCTGTCCCGCGAAGTTCCACCAGGGCCGGTCGCTGAAGATGAAGCCGGTCAGGAAAGCCAGCACCCCCAGCACGGCCGCGATATAGACGCCCGAGCCGAAGAAGACGACGAAGACGCCGATCAGCATCAGGATCTCGGCAATGGGCAGCGCCTGGGCGCCGGATGCGGCCGCGACGACGAGCACGCCGAGCAGCCCCAGCAGGAAGACGATCGCGATCATTTGCGGGCCATGGCGACGGCTTCCAGCGCCTCCTCCGTCTCATCGGCCAGGGTGCGGGAGCCGAGCAGGTTATCGAGCCTGGCCCCCTCGCCCAGCAGCAGAGCGAGCAGGGATTCCAGCAGGAGGACGCCGCACATGAGCACGAAGGCCGAGAGCCCCACGGCCCAGATCCCCTGCGGGATCACCAGCGGCACGCGCAGCGCGGAATTGTCATGCGCGTCAAACAGCGCGCTCTCATCCACCAGCTCCCAGGCGGCCCAGGCGATGAAGAGGGCGAAGCCCGTCAGCAGCAGCAGGGAGAACACATGCAACGGCGCGCGCAGGCGCGTGGGCAGGCGCATCAGCAGCACATCCACCCGGATATGCGCGCGGCAGGCGAGCGCATGGGCGAGGCCCCAGGCGATGCCGCAGGCCAGCATGTAGCCGGTGATCTCGACCGTCGCGGCGGAGGAGACGCCCAGCGCGTTGCGCCCCACGATGTCGGCCGTGATGAAGAGGGCGCAGGCCACGTAGTTCCAGCCGGCCGCCCAGGCCATCAGCGCCGCGAGGCCAGCGACCCCGCGGCGCAGCAGCGAAGCCGCGCGCAGCAAGCTCAGCCGCCGAACCGGACGCCGGTGAGCGGGGAGACCGTCTGGTTGTAGATCTCGCCGCAGCGGGCCCCACAGCGGCGCACCCAGCCGGGCAGCACCACCTGCTCGAAGATGCGGCGGGTCTCGGCGCGGTCGGCATCCGAGGCCTTCACCTCGGTCATCGGGCGCGTCGCCATCGTATGAATGCGGCAGCCCTCGCGGTTGCCGATGGCGCAGTCGATGCCGTCACGCGTCGCGGCGGCGCCCAGCGCCCATTGGGCATCGGCCACCTCGCGGAAGGTCTGCTCCAGCAGGGCGCGGACGGCGGGGTCCTGCCGGTTCCACCAGCTGACATTCACGATATAGGCGGCGACGGCCCAGCTCACCGGCAGGTCGCTGATATGGGTGGAGACCTCGGGCCAGCGGGCGGCGACGCCCGAGCCCGTGCCGGTGATCGCGCAATCCACCACGCCGCGCTCCAGCGCCGAATAGACCTCGGGGAAGCCGATGGAGGTGGGCTGCGCGCCGACCGCGTTGAAGAAATCCACCAGGCTGTTGCCGAAGGTGCGGATGCGGCGACCGCGGAGATCGGCGAGCGAGGTGAAGGGCGCGCGGCAGAAGACCACCTGCGCCGGGAAGGGATACATGGCGAGGATGCGCGTGCCGAAGCGCTCCAGGTCCCGGTTGGCCACCGGCGTCATCGCATCCGCGATGCGCCGGGCGAGCGCGATATCGGGCGCCAGGCCCGAGAGATCCACGCCGTCCAGGATGGGCACGTCGCCCGAGAGGGTGGAGAGCGTGCCGGCGCCGATCTCGGCCTGGCCGGCGCGGACGAGGCGCACGATCTCGGCGCCGCCGAGGTTGCGCTCGGCATGGCTTGCCAGGGTCACCTCGATGCGGCCGCCGCTGCGCTCACGCAGGCCGTCGCGGATCAGGCGCTGGTCCACCAGGATGTATTGCGGCTGCGTCGGCAGCGGTTGGGTCACCGCCGTGATGGCGATGCGCGGGCCGGGGGGCACGGCGGGGGTTGCGGTCTGCGCCGTGGCGGCGCTGCTGATCAATCCGGCGCCGAGCAGCGCGGCCAAACCCCTGCGGAACATCTCGCCTCCTGCATGAATGCTGGGGCGAGCATGCCACGCAGGTGCGCAGGCGAAAGACAGAGAAAGATTACGTCCCTGTCAGGCGTATCCGCCCTGCCCGGCCCGGGGGCAGCGCGGCGGGCCTCATGCCCAAGGGTTGCGCTTGCTCTGCGGCGCCGCCCAGGGAGAGGCGCCCCGCGATGCGCTCACCATGGCGGGCGCGCCCCCCATCGGGCCCATCGCCATGAGGCGGGCGATGCGCTCCTCCGTCGGCGGATGCGTCGCGAAGAGGCGATCCATGCGCAGGCCCGAAAGCGGGTTGATGATGAACATATGCGCGCTGCCGGGATTGGCCTCGGCCGTCTGGTTCACATGGCCGATCTTGCCGCGCTCAAGCTTGGCGAGGCCGTTCGCGAGCCAGGAGGGATCGCCGCAGATGCGCGCGCCCTCGGCATCGGCCTCGAATTCCCGCGCGCGGGAGATGGCCATCTGGACCAGCGCGGCGGCCATGGGCGCCAGGATCACCATGAGCAGCATGGCGATGGGGTTGGGCCGGTTCTCCCGCCCGCGGCCCAGCATGAAGGCGAATTGCGCGAGGAAGCCGATGGCGCCGGCCAGTGTCGCCGTCACCGCCATGATCAGCGTGTCGCGGTGCTTGATGTGGGCCAGCTCATGCGCGATCACGCCCGCCACCTCGCGCTCGTTCATCAGGTCGAGCAGGCCGGTGTTGACGGCGACGGCGCCGCGCTCGGGGCTGCGGCCGGTGGCGAAGGCGTTGGGCTGGTCCTCATGGATCACATAGAGCGCGGGCATGGGCATGCCGGCGCGGGCCGCGAGATCGGCCGTCATGCGGTAGAGTTGCGGCGCCTCGGCCTCGGTCACGGGCTGGGCGTTGTGCATGCGCAGCACCATGCGGTCACTGCCCCACCAGGCGAAGAGGTTCATGCCGCCGGCGATCAGCAGCGCCATGGTGGCGCCGGCCTCACCGCCGAGCGCATAGCCCACCACCATGAAGAGCGCGGTCAGGCCGCCGAGGAGGATGAAGGTCTTGAGCATCTTTCGCGAATCCCTCTGCCATCCCACATCGGCATCATGAGTGACGAAGAAAAGACCCCCCCGGCTTATCCCGCCGGCAAGCCCCGCACCGCGCCGCCGCTGACGCCGGTGAACCGCCCGCCGCGTCCCGCGGCGCCCGCCGCCGTGGAGGATGGCGGCCCGACCGGCCCGGAGCCCACGCGCTACAATGACTGGGAAAGGAAGGGCCGCGTCAGCGATTTCTGACCCCGCTTGCCCTGGGGCACGACCCGCCCTAGAGAGGGGCCCGCTGGATGGGTGGCCGAGTGGTCGAAGGCGCGCGCCTGGAAAGTGCGTATAGGTCAAAAGCCTATCGTGGGTTCGAATCCCACCTCATCCGCCACTTCTGAAGACCCAGCATAGCCTGCCGCGCAACCGACACTCGGCTCCCGAGGGATGATCGGCATCAGGCCCCTCCCGCGAACGGCCTGTTTCAAGGAAACGGCGTGAGCCAGGGAAGCGGCTCTCCCTTCGTGCTTGGACGCCTCATGGGGAACCCCGATGCGCGGTGGCCGGGAAGGCGCCTCCATGAGGACGAAGGCCCGCCCGGGGGCTGACCAGGCGAACGCCCAGGACGCGCCCACCGGGACCGCCCACGCTGTCGGTCAGAATCTGCTCCGTGATCATCGCCGGCCGCAGCGTCACCCGCGGCGCCCTTGCGCTCAGCCGAACCTTGCCAATAGGTTACCATAAACATCCTGGATAAATAATGTGTCGGCATCAATTGCATCCTACGGCCTTTCTGACATCTCGAACCTGGTGACGCTGAACAGCCAGGGTGCCGGCGTCACCGCCGGCACACAGGGCACGCCGGCAGCGGTGGCACTGGATGCGGGGCGCTTCGCGGCGGCCTGGGTCAGCAACAGCAGCGGCAGCGGCGAGAGCATCCAGTTCGGCATCTTCAATGCGGCGACGCGCGCCCTGATCCCCGGCGCCATCACCGACCTGACGGGCGGTACGGGCAATCTCTACGGCCTCAGCATGACGTTGCTGTCGGATGGCAATGTCGCGCTCGCCTGGGCCGAGACGGCGGGCGGCACCACCACCTACTGGACCGCCGTGGTTCATGGCAGCACGGGCCTGGCCGTCTCGGCGCCCCTCGCGCTCGCCAGTGCCTCCATCACGGGCGGCGCGATCAGCATCGCGGCCCGGGCGGACGGCTATGTGGTCGCCTATTCCGGCACCGCCACCCCGGCCAATTCTCCCGCCTTCGTGGCCGGCTTCACCAATGCCGGTGCGGCGGATCCCGGTTTCACCACCTTCACCGCCATCGAGCGTGACCGGGGGGTGAGCGAACTCGGCGTGGCCGTGCTGACCAACGGCACCATCGTGGTCGTGGCCGAGGGCGCTGAGGGCCCGCCGGGCGTCGCCATTCCTGGCGTTTCCACATCGCGCCCGCCGGAGGGCGGCCTGCTGGGTTTCCGCTACTGGAACCCTGATGGGACGCCTGTGCTCAGAAACGGCGATCCGGTCCTGGCGGATGCCTTCGATGCCTATGTGGACAGCCGGATCGTCACGGCCGCGCTGCCGAACGGCAATGTCGTGTTCGCCTATGATTCCGGGAATATCGCGAACGACACCAACAAGGTCGTGGTGAGGGTCCACGGTCCCAAGGGACAGTATATCGGCGGCGGCGATACCTTCGTGCTGAGCGGGGAAGACCAGCTCTGGCCCTCCATCGCGGTGCTGGGAGACGGCGGCTTCGCCGTCTCCTGGAGCCGGCGCCTCGTGTCCGATGGATCGCCGACCGGCACCATCGTGACCACCTTCCTGCCGGACGGCACGCGCGCGCCCGGCGACACGATCCGCTCCACCGCTGCGTCGGATGTGGGTGCCCTGGTGGGCTTCGCCGATGGCCGCATGGTGCTGGTCGCCCAGGGCGGCAATGACGGCTCAGGGACCGGCATCATCGCCTCGCTCACCCGCGTGACCGAGAGCTTCGACGGCACCGCCGGCAATGACGTGATCAACGGCAGCAGCCTCGCGAATGTCATCAATGGCTTCGCGGGCTCGGACACGCTGAGCGGCATGGGCGGAGACGACCTGATCGCAGGCGATGACGGCTTCGCGGTCGGCGCGGCCGACCGGATCAGCGGCGGCGCGGGCAACGACACCATCACCGGCGGCATCGGCGACGACACCATCTCCGGCGGCACCGGCAATGACCAGCTGGATGGGGGTGCGGATGATGACCGCCTGAGCGGCAGCGATGGTGCTGACACCATCACCGGCGCCAATGGCGATGACGTGATCTCCGGCGGCATCGGGAACGACTCGCTGGATGGCGGCGCGGACAATGATCTCCTGACCGGCGACGACGGCAACGACACCTTGCGCGGGGGCGACGGCATTGACGTGCTGGATGGGGGGCTTGGCGCCGACAGCATGGTGGGCGGCGCCGGCAACGACATCTACCGCGTGGACAGCTTCGGTGATGTGGTGGTGGAACTGGCCGGTGGCGGCGAGGATCGCGTCCTCTCCTCGGTCAGCTTCACGCTTGGCGCCCATGTCGAGAGGCTGAGCCTGGTGGGCACGGCGGATCTGAACGGAACCGGCAATGTCCTCGCCAATCGCCTCGATGGAAACTCCGGCGCGAACAGCCTCGCCGGCGGTGATGGCCAGGACACGCTGTACGGCGATGCCGGCAATGACACCCTGACCGGCGACTCGGGCCATGACCGGCTGGAGGGCGGCACAGGCGCCGACAGCATGACGGGCGGCACGGGCGACGACACCTACATCGTGGACGACGCGGGAGACGCCGTGATCGAACTGCAGAATGGTGGATACGATCGCGTCCTCGCCTTCGCCAGCACCACGCTCAGCGAACATGTGGAGCGCCTGAGCCTCGCCGGCACGGCCGACATCAACGGCACCGGCAACTTCGGGGCGAACCAGATCGACGGGAATGCGGGCGCCAATATCCTCGATGATGGTGACCTCAATTTCGTCTTCCTGGGTGGCCAGGCGGATTCGCTGTACGGCGGCGCGGGCAATGACACGCTGATCGGCGGTGGCGGCGCAGACAGGCTGGATGGCGGGCTGGGTGCCGACAGCATGTCCGGCGGCATTGATAACGACATCTATCTGGTGGACGACGCTGGCGATGTGGTGGTTGAGGCCGCCGATGCCGGTGATGACCGCGTTCTCGCCTCGGTGAGCCACAGCCTGGCCACGAACGTCGAACGCCTGAGCCTGACCGGGTCGGCGGATCTGGATGGCACGGGCAATGCGCAGGCCAACCGTCTGGATGGCAATGCCGGGGCGAACCGCCTCGACGGGAGCGAGGGCAACGACACGCTGGGCGGGCTGGGTGGCCAGGATACGCTGATCGGCGGTGATGGGGCGGACCTGCTGGATGGCGGCCTGGGCGCAGATGTCCTGACGGGCGGCCGGGATGCCGATCGTTTCGTCTTCCGCAGCGTGATCGAGGCGGCAGGCGATGTCATCACCGACTTCAGCGTGACAGATGGCGACAGGATCGATCTGCGCCCCATCGACGCGGACGACGGGGCGTTCGGCAACCAGGCCTTTTCCTGGATCGGGGGCAGCGCATTCAGCGCCGTCGCCGGGCAGTTGCGCTTCGCCGGCGGTGTCCTGGAAGGCGATGTGGATGGCGATGGCGGCGCCGATTTCCAGATCGGCATGAGCGGCCTGCTCTCCCTCACCTCGGCCAGCATCTGGCTCTGACGCGCAGCCCGCGATGAGCACCCGCGCGGCGCGGTAGCGGCCGCGCGGACCATCGGTGACGGTTCACGCCGAAGGCGGGCCAGCTGGGCGCTGAGCGCCGTTCCGCGATCCTGGTCCGCCCCGGTGCCGAGGCCGGCTTCGCCCCGCATCTGGCCACCCCGCGCCGCGTGGCGCAGAATGGCCGCGCGGCCGTTGCCGCGGCATGGACCTCGAAGGAAGATCGCCGGGCCGAACCCGGCAGGGAGCAGAGTGATGAACACGCAGCACCGCAAGCGCCTGCCCGGCACGGAGCTGGATTTCTTCGACGCCCGCGCCGCCGTCGAGGCGATTGCGCCCGGCGCCTATGACACCCTCCCCTATGTCTCCCGTGTGCTGGCCGAGAACCTGGTCCGCCGCTGCGACCCCGCCCTGCTGCCCCAGGCGCTGGGCCAGCTCATCCATCGCAAGCGCGACATCGACTTCCCCTGGTTCCCCGCCCGCGTCGTCTGCCACGACATCCTGGGCCAGACGGCGCTGGTGGACCTCGCCGGCCTGCGCGACGCCATCGCGGAGAAGGGCGGCGATCCGGCCAAGGTAAACCCGGTGGTGCCCGTCCAGCTCATCGTGGACCACTCGCTCGCCGTCGAGCATGCCGGCTTCGAGAAGGACGCCTTCGCCAAGAACCGCGCCATCGAGGACCGCCGCAACGAGGACCGCTTCCACTTCATCGAATGGACGCGCCACGCCTTCGAGAACATGGAGATCGTCCCCCCCGGCAATGGCATCATGCACCAGATCAACCTGGAGCGGATGTCGCCCGTCATCTACACCAAGGACGGCGTGGCCTTCCCCGATACGCTGGTCGGCACGGACAGCCACACGCCGCATGTGGATGCGCTGGGCGTCATCGCCATCGGCGTGGGCGGGCTGGAGGCCGAGAATGTCATGCTCGGCCGCGCCTCCTGGATGCGGCTGCCGGATATCATCGGCGTGGAGCTGACCGGCAAGGCCGGGCCCGGCATCACCGCCACCGACATCGTGCTGACGCTGACCGAGTTCCTCCGCAAGGAACGCGTGGTCGGCGCCTGGCTGGAATTCTACGGCCCGGGTGCGACCAGCCTCACGCTGGGCGACCGCGCCACCATCTCGAACATGGCGCCCGAATATGGCGCGACCGCCGCGATGTTCTCGATCGACCAGCAGACGCTGGACTATCTCCGCCTCACGGGGCGCGAGGAGGCGCAGGTCAAGCTGGTCGAGACCTATGCGAAGGAGACGGGCCTCTGGTCCGACGCGCTGGGGAAGGTCCAGTTCGAGCGCGTGCTGCGCTTCGATCTCTCGACCGTGGTGCGCACCATGGCCGGCCCCTCCAACCCGCATCGCCGCCTGCCGGTCTCCGACCTCGCCGCCCGCGGCATCGCGGGCACGGTGGAGAACGCGCCGGGGCTGATGCCCGATGGCGCGGTGATCATCGCGGCCATCACGAGCTGCACCAACACCTCCAACCCGCGCAACGTCATCGCGGCGGGGCTGCTCGCGCGCAACGCCAATCGCGCGGGGCTGACGCGCAAGCCCTGGGTGAAGTCCTCGCTGGCACCGGGCTCGCGCGCCGTGGCGCTCTACCTGGATGAGGCGGGGCTGACCTCGGAGCTGGAGGCGCTGGGCTTCGGCGTCGTCGCCTTCGCCTGCACCACCTGCAACGGCATGTCCGGCGCGCTCGATCCGAAGATCCAGCAGGAGATCATCGAGCGTGACCTTTATGCGACGGCCGTGCTCTCGGGGAACCGGAACTTCGATGGGCGCATCCACCCCTACGCGAAGCAGGCCTTCCTCGCCTCGCCGCCGCTGGTGGTGGCCTATGCCATTGCCGGCACCATCCGCTTCGACATCGAGCGCGACGTGCTGGGCGTGGATGCGCAGGGCAAGGAGATCCGCCTGAAGGACATCTGGCCTTCCGACGCCGAGATCGACGCCGTCGTCGCCGCGGCCGTGAAGCCCGAGATGTTCCGCAAGGTCTATGCGCCCATGTTCGGCAACCAGGGCGCCCGCAAGAAGGTGAGCCCGCTCTACGACTGGCGCCCGCAGAGCACCTATATCCGCCGCCCGCCCTATTGGGAGGGCGCGCTCGCCGGCGAGCGCACGCTGCGTGGGATGCGCCCGCTGGCGCTGCTCGGCGACAACATCACGACCGATCACCTCTCGCCGTCCAACGCCATCCTGGCCGACAGCGCGGCGGGCGAGTATCTCGCGCGGATGGGCCTGCCGGAGGAGGACTTCAACTCCTACGCCACCCATCGCGGCGACCACCTGACGGCGCAGCGCGCCACCTTCGCCAACCCGACGCTGCTGAACGAGATGGCTCGCCACGAAGATGGCAGCGTGCGCAAGGGCTCCCTCGCCCGCGTGGAGCCGGAGGGCAAGGTCATGCGCATGTGGGAGGCGATCGAAACCTATATGGAGCGCCGGCAGCCGCTCATCATCGTGGCCGGCGCCGATTACGGCCAGGGTTCGTCCCGCGACTGGGCGGCCAAGGGCGTGCGCCTCGCGGGGGTCGAGGCCATCGTGGCGGAGGGCTTCGAGCGCATCCACCGCACCAACCTCATCGGCATGGGCGTGCTGCCGCTGGAATTCCTGCCCGGCACCAACCGCATCACGCTCGGCCTCGACGGCACCGAGACCTATGACGTGGCGGGTGCGCGCACGCCGCGCGCGACGCTCACGCTGGTGATCCACCGCCGCGACGGCAGCACAACGGAGGTGCCCGTCACCTGCCGCCTGGATACGGCGGAGGAGGTCTCGATCTACGAGGCGGGCGGCGTGCTGCAGCGCTTCGCGCAGGATTTCCTCGAGGCCGAAGGCCCGGCGCGCCAGGCGAGCTGAAACCCGAAGACCATCGCGCAGGACGCACCCATGGCCCACGCACCCCAGATCAAGATCCCCGCCACCTATATGCGGGGCGGCACCAGCAAGGGCGTCTTCTTCGCGCTGCAGGACCTGCCCGAGGTGGCGCAGGTTCCTGGCCCCGCGCGCGATCGGCTGCTGCTGCGCGTCATCGGCAGCCCCGACCCCTATGGCAAGCAGACCGACGGCATGGGGGCCGCCACGTCGAGCACCAGCAAATCGGTGATCCTCAGCCGCAGCACGCGGCCGGATCACGACGTGGACTACCTGTTTGGCCAGGTCTCCATCGACAAGCCCTTCGTGGATTGGAGCGGCAATTGCGGCAACCTCACCGCCGCCGTCGGCCCCTTCGCCATCCGCAACGGCCTGGTGGACCCGGCCCGCGTGCCGCGCGACGGCATCGCCATCATCCGCATCTGGCAGGCGAATATCGGCAAGACCATCATCTCCCATGTGCCGATGACGGCGGGCGAGGTGCAGGAGACCGGCGATTTCGAGCTGGACGGCGTGACCTTCCCGGCAGCCGAGGTGCAGCTGGAGTTCATGGACCCGGCGGATGACGCCGATGGCGGCTCCATGTTCCCCACCGGCAACCTCGTGGACATGCTGGAAGTGCCCGGCATCGGCAGCTTCCAGGCCACGATGATCAACTCGGGCATCCCCACCATCTTCCTCAACGCGGAGGCACTCGGCTTCAAGGGCACCGAGCTGCAGGACGACATCAACGGCGATCCGGCCCTGCTGGCGAAGCTCGAGACCATCCGCGCGCATGGCTCGCTCCGCATGGGGCTCATCAAGTCCATCGAGGAAGCGGCGGGCCGGCAGCACACGCCGAAGCTGGCCTGGGTGGCGCCGCCCCGCGACTACACCGCCTCCAGCGGCAAGAAGATCACGACGGGCGATGTGGATCTGCTGGTGCGCGCCATGTCCATGGGCAAGCTGCACCACGCGATGATGGGCACGGCCTCGGTCGCCATCGCGACGGCCGCCTGCGTGCCGGGCACGCTGGTGAACCTCGCCGCCGGCGGGGGCGAGCGCGAGGCGGTGCGCTTCGGCCACCCCTCGGGCACGCTGCGCGTCGGCTCCAAGGCGCAGCTGGTGGACGGGCAATGGAGCGTGACGAAGGCGATCATGAGCCGCAGCGCGCGCGTGCTCATGGAAGGCCGGGTGCACGTGCCCTTCGGGGGCTAGAGCATGATCCGCTCAGGTGGAATCACCGAAGCGGTGCATCATCCTCTCAACAAGGCTGGATCGTGATCCAGCCGGTCAGTGCGGCGCGATCTTCCGCCGCACCATCCGCACCTGGCCCGTCACCCCGCAATTCTGCGCGCGGGCGAGCTGCGCCTCCGCCGCCGCGCGCGAGGGCAGCGGGTCCGAGATCACCACATAGAAGCCCGAGGCCAGGCCCTCATAGAAATTGCTGTCCTCGGCCGCCACCTGGATGCCGCAGGCGATCAGCCGCCGCATGGTCACGAGGTCCGCGCGGTCGCGCGTCGAACTGTAGAGGTTGTGCGGCTGCAGCCCTCCGCCCTGAGCGCCCGCGAGGCTCGCGGGCAGGCAGAGCGCGAGCGCCAGGATCAGGCGTCGCATGGGTCATTCCTCCTCAAGGGCTGGCCGGTGGCTCCGGCTCAGCGTGTTGCCACCGGGCGTCGCACGGCGGAGATCTTCTGGTTCATGTAGACGCCCGCCAGGACGGGCGCATGCTTCGGCGCCTCGCCCGCCGGCACCGTGCCGGGCAGCGCCTCCACCGGGGCATCGTAATTCGGGTGGCAGAAGAAGCCGAGCGAGAGGCGACGTTGCGCCCAGCCCTCGCCTTGCGGATTCACCACGCGATGCACCGTGCTCACCCAGCGCTCATTGGTCCATTGCTGCATGAGGTCGCCGATGTTGATGACATAGGCGCCGGGCGGCGGCTCCACGGGCGCGAAGCTGCCATCGGGCTTCTGCACCTCGAGCCCCATGCCGCCCTCGGCGGGCGGCATCAGGATGGTGAGGCTGCCGAAATCGCTGTGCGCGCCGGCGCGCAACTGCCCGGGCGCGGCTGGCGTGGTCCGCGCGCCGTAATGCAGCGCATGGAGGGCGGCGAAGTGGTTGTCGATCTTGTCGTCGAAGAAGCCGATCGGCAGGCCGAGGCCGACGGCGAAGGCCCGCATGATCTCGGTGGAAAGCCGCTCCATCTCGCGGAAATAGGCGGTGAAGGCAGGCCGAAGCCCGGCGGGTTCGGCCGGCCAGAGGTTGGGCTGGTAGAAGGGCCGCGCCTCCGGGATCTCCGCATATTGCGTGCCATCCGCCTCGGGCCGCCCCATGGAAAACAAGGAGCGCATGTCGGGCGGCGTCTCGATCCCGCGCGAGCGCGAGAGCGTATTGGTCTCGGGCGGCGTATAGCCGCGCAGCATGGTGCCCGGCGGCGGGCGCACCGCCTGCTTCTCCTCCTCCGGCAGGTCGAAGAAGGCATAGCTCTGCCGCCGCACCTCGGCGATGAGCGCGGGGTCCACGCCATGCCCCTCGACGATGAGGAAGCCGATCTCGCGGCAGGCGGCATCCACCTCACGCCCCAGCGCGGCGATGGCGGCCGGGTCGTTGCCGCGGATCGGGCTCAGGTCAATCACGGGCACGGCATTCATGCGCTCTCTCCTTGCGTGGCGGCGATGATGGCGGCGAAGCCCCCATCGGGCGGGCCCTGCGCCTCGGCCCCGCCCGAGACGAGGACCGCGCCATGGCCGATCAGCGAGCCAAGCATCGCGCCATAGGCGGCGCGCGCGTGGCGATGCATCGCCACGTCATTGTCGAGGCCCATGGCATGCGGCAGGCCGCGGATCAGCCCGTCCCGCGGCGCATCGCCCTTGGAGATCACAGCCAGCACCCGCGCCGAATCCTGCGCCGAAAGCTGCGGCGCGGCGATCAGCCCGAGGCGCGCCAGGATGGCCGCGGCCCCCGGCGAGTCCAGCGGATCCTCCAGCACGCCGCTCGCGATCGCGGCACGCGCATCGCCACCCGGGCCATGGGCCAGCAGCAGCACCTGCTGCGTGGGTCCGTCATGCCGCGCCACCACGAAGGCGCAATGCGCAAAGGCCTCGGGCTCATCCAGGGCCAGCGCCTCGATCTGCCCCAGCGCCAGCGCCACCCCTTGCGCGCAGGCCGCGCGGACCCGCGCGTCGTGCCCGGCCCGATCCGCGTCGGCCGGCGCGCGCACCAGCACGAGCCCCACCTGGGCGGGATCGGTGAGGCCGAGGCCCGCCATCGCCGCCCGCACCATCGCCGCCGTCGCCATGGCATGCAGCACGCCGCCCTGGTCCTCGGGCGCGACCAGCGCGCGCTCCACGCCGGCCAGCAGCCCGTGCCGGCCCGGCCGCCCGCGCGACCAGATGACGAGATGCGGCGAGACCGCGCCCTCTGACCCGCCGGAGACCAGGATGGGCACACGCTCGGCCACCGCCGCCTCATCCAGCTCCAGGCGCCGGCCGATGGCGAGGCGCAGCAGCAGGTCCACCCAGGGCTTGGTGAAGTCGTTGCGCAGACCGTTGCCCCGCGTCTTGCACCAGACCGAGACGATGTCCGCCGCATCAAGGCGCCCGTCATCCAGCATCGCCTCGAAAGCGGCGAGGTCATCGGGGGCCGCCATGGGCAGGCGGGTGGGAAAGATCGCGGTCATGCACACGCTCCCTGCGGGCCGTGCATCTTGTCCACAGCCGCCCGCGCTTGCGAAGCCGCCCGCGCGGGCCGCACCCGGGGGGTGAAACAATTTGTGGCGCGGGCTTGGGCAGGGCCGATGCTATCGAGGCAGGATGACGCCATCGGCCGCCCATGCCGCGATCCGCTTCGGCCTCGGCGCGCGCCCGGGTGACGCGCCCCCCGATGATCCGCGCGCCTGGCTCGAATCCCAGATCGCGCCCCTGCCCGAAGCAGCCGGACCGACCCCGGACGAGATTCGCGCGGCCCTGGATGCCCGCCGCCGCGATCCGGCCAGCAACCCCATCCGGGCCTTCAACCGCGACGAGGCGCTGGCCTGGGCCACCCGCCTGCTGACGACCGGCCGCCCCTTCGCCGAGCGCTGGGCGGAGTTCTGGTCGAACCATCTGGCGATCAGCCGGCGGGGTGCCATCGCCACCGCCTTCGGCGGCCATTACCACCGCCAAGGCATCCGCCCCCATGTCTTCGGCCGCTTCGACGCGATGCTGCTCGCCGCCTATCGCGAGCCCGCGATGCTGGCCTATCTCGACCAGGCGGGCGCCGTCGGCCCCGGCAGCCCCGGCGGGCGGCGCCGCAATGCGGGGCTGAACGAGAACCTCGCCCGGGAATGCCTGGAGCTGCACAGCATCACCCCGGCCGGCGGATACAGCCAGGCCGATGTCGGCGCGCTGGCCCGGATCCTCACCGGCTGGTCCATCGGCCGCGGCCCGGAGGCGAGTGAGCCCACCGGCTTCATGTTCCGCCCCCTCGCGCATGAGCCCGGCCCCAAGACCCTGCTCGGCCAGGAATTCCCGGAAGGCGAGGCCGGCGGCGTCGCCGCGCTCGCCCTGCTGGCCAATCACCCGGCCACGCATCGCGCCCTCGCCGCCAAGCTCGCGCGGCATTTCATCCGGGACGATCCCCCGGCCGGGTCCGTGGCCAGGATCGAGGCCGCGCTCAGGGATTCGGGCGGCGACCTCGCCGCCGCCGCGCGGGCCGTCATCGCCGAGCCGCTGGCCTGGGAGCCGCTGACCAAGCTCCGTTCGGCGCAGGACTACGTGCTCGCCGTGATGCGTGGCCTCGGCCTTGGGGCGGCCGCGGCACCCGCGCTCCTGGCCGCGCTGGCGCGGCTGGGCCAGCCGCTCTGGCTGGCGCCCGCTCCCATCGGCTGGCCGGATGACGCGGCCGCCTGGGCCGTGCCCGAGCAACTGATGCGCCGGGTCGAATGGGCCAACGAAATGGCCTCCCGCGCGGCCTTCACGCCGGCGCTCACCGAGAGCTTCCTCGGCCCCCTCGCCCCGGCCGAGACCATCGACGCCGCCCGCCGCGCCGGCTCGGCCCGCGAGGCGGTGCTGCTCCTCCTCGCATGCCCCGAGGCGCATCGCCGATGAAAAAAGACCAGGCGCATCGCCGATGAGAAAAGACCAGGCGCAACGCCGATGATCCTGCAACGCCGCTCCTTCCTGCTGGGCCTCGCCGGCGCCGTCGCCCTGGGCCGCTCGCGCATGGCGGTCGCCGCCGGGCCGCTGGGCGAGCGCCGCCTCGTCGTCGTGCTGCTGCGCGGCGCGCTGGACGGTCTCGCCGCCGTGCAGCCCTATGGCGACCCCGAGCTCGCCGCGCTGCGCGGCCCCCTGGCCCTGCCCGAGCCAGGGCAGGAGGGCGGCGTGCTCGACCTCGGCGGGCATTACGGGCTGCATCCGGCCCTGCCGCACCTGCATGCGCTCTACCGGCAGGATCAGGCGCTCCTGCTGCATGCGGTGGCCGGCCCCTGGCGCAACCGCAGCCACTTCATCGCCCAGGACTTCATGGAGATGGGCGCCACGCGGCGGCTGCCCGATGGCTGGCTGAACCGCGCCCTTGCCGCCGAGCCCGAGGCCGCGCAAGGCGCGCGCCGGGGCCTCGCCCTGGGTCTGCAACTGCCGCTCATCCTGCGCGGGGAGGTGCGCGTCGGCAGCTACGCCCCGCCCGGCCAACAGGTGCCTGAGCCCGATGTCCTGGCGCGGCTCGCCCAATGGCACGCGGCCGACCCGATGCTGGGCCCCGCCTTCGCCGAGGGTCTGCGGTCCCGGGGCTTCACCGCCGCGGTGCTGGCCGGCCAGGAGCCGCCGCCGCCTGGCATGCAGCCCTTCGTGACGCTGGCCGGCGCGGCCGGGCGGCTGCTCGCGGCGGCGCGCGGGCCGCGCGTCGCCGCCCTCGAACTGGGCGGGTGGGACACGCATGCGGCCCAGGCCGCGCGCCTGCCCGGCCCGCTGGGCGCGCTCGATGCCGGCATGGCCGCGCTGAAGGAGAATCTCGGCCCCGCCTGGGCCGAAACGGCGGTGCTGGTGCTGACCGAGTTCGGCCGGACCGCCCGCGTCAACGGCACGGGCGGCACGGACCACGGCACCGCCGGCGCCGCCTTCGTCATCGGCGGGGCCGTGCGCGGCGGCCGCGTCATCGCCGATTGGCCCGGCCTCGGCCCCGGCCGCCTCTTCGAGAACCGGGACCTGATGCCGACGCTGGATCAGCGGCGCATCGCCAAGGGGCTGCTCGCCCAGCATCTGGGCCTCGGCCCCGCCGCCCTGGCCCGCGCCTTCCCGGAGAGCGACGACGCTCCGCCGCTCACCGGCCTGCTGCGCGCCGAGGCCTGACCCCGGGCGCGCCTCGGCGCGCGGGCGCCCAAGCATTCACCGTGCGGGTGCCCCCGCGGCAACCCAGGCGATGATCTTGCCGCGCTCCTCATCGGTGATGTCCGTGACATTGCCGGGCGGCATGGCCTCGGTCTGCACCTGCTGACGCATCGCGGCCGCCCAGCGGCGGATCTGCGCCGGGCTGTCCAGCAGCACGCCCTTGGGTGCGGCCGCCACCCCCTCGAAGCTCGGCCGCGCCGCGTGGCAGGCGGCGCAGCGGCTCGCCACGATCGTCTGCACCTCCTCGAAGGCGGGAAGTTCGACGCCCGCGAAGCGCGGATCGGGCCGCGGGGCCACCAGCAGCGCCAGCAGGCCGAGCGCCACCACGCCGCCTGCCGGCAGCGCCCAGTTGCTGCGCCCCGTATGCCGCAGCACGAAGAATTGCCGGATCAGCGCACCCGCCACCGCGATCAGGATCAGCACCAGCCAGTTGAATTTGTGCTGATACAGCATCGGGTAATGCGGGCTGATCATCAGCAGCAGCACCGGCAGCGTCAGATAGGTGTTGTGCACGCTGCGCTGCAGGCCGCGCTGGCCATGGATCGGGTCCGGCGCCTCGCCCGCCTCGATGGAGCGCACCATCTTCTTCTGGCCGGGGATGATCACCATCGCGACATTGGCCACCATGATGGTGCCGGTGATGGCGCCGATCAGCAGGAAGGCCCCGCGCCCCGAGAAGATGTGCGTGGCGATGAGCACCAGCACCACCAGCAGGCCCGAGCCCGCCAGCAGCAGCTTCCGCTCATCGGCCATGCGCTTGCACAGCATGTCGTAGCCGACCCAGCCCACCACGATCATCAGCGCCGAGACCAGGATCGCGACCCAGGGGGCCATGTCCAGCACGGCGGGATCAATCAGATAGGTGCTCGCCTGCCCCCAATAGATCAGCATGAAGAGCGAAAAGCCGGAGAGCCAGGTCCAATAGGCCTCCCACTTGAACCAGTGCAGCGTCGTGGGCATCGCCTCGGGCGCGCCCTTGTATTTCCGCTTGTAGTAGAAGCCGCCGCCATGCAGCGACCATTGCTCGCCCCGCACCAGCGGGTTGCCGTCCTTCGGCGGCTCCAGGCTCATGTCCAAGGAGATGAAATAGAAGCTCGCCCCGATCCAGGCGATGCCGGTGATGATGTGCAGCCAACGCAGCAGCAGGTTGGCCCATTCCATCACATAGGCGGCATCGATCTCCATCAGCTGCCCCGGTAGCTGGTGTAGCCGAAGGGCGAGACCAGCAGCGGCACATGGTAATGCGCGTCATTCGCCAGGCCGAAGGAGAGCGTCACCTCATCCAGGAAGGGTGGCTCCGGCAGGGTCACGCCCTGCGCCCGGAAATAGGCGGCCACCTGATAGACCAGCTGGTAGCGCCCGGGCTGGTAGGTCGCTTCCGGCAGAAGCTCGCCGGGCGCCCGGCCATCGGCGGTGGTGACACCTTCGGCCATCTTCACGCGGCTCTCGCCCTCCAGCTTGTAGAGGGCGAAGCGCATGCCCGCGCCGGGCCGTCCATGGGCGGTGTCGAGGACATGGGTGGAAAGACGGCTCATCGGCTCACCTCGTGTTGCGCTGCAAAAACTGCCCGGCGGCGCATCCCCTGGCAAGGATTCATGCGGCCAGCAGCCGCATCGCGACCACCTCCCGCCGGCTGCGGATGATCATCCAGAGCAGGTCCGGCTCCGCCCTGTCCCAGGCGATGGCCTGGCCCTCCGCCTCGATCGGCAGGGTCGCCACGCGCTCCAGCCGCGAGCCCATGCGCGGCAGGCGCAGCGCATAGACCTCCTTGTGGTCATGCCCCGTGCACCAGAGCAGCGGCCCGGGATGGCCGGGCAGCCCCGGCCCCCAGGAGGCACCCGAGATGCTCATCGGCTCCGCCCGGGTCAGGATATCCGCCGGGAAGGACCAGCCGGCGGTCTGCCGCATGTCGGGGGCGAGGCGCGTCAGATGCGTCCAATGCGTGTGCCCATAGGGCCGCTGGTTGCGTCCGAAGACGCGCGAGTAATTGGCCCAGACCGCCCAGGCGTGCCCGCCCTGCCATTCGAAGGTGGTGAGGCTGCCCGGCATCAGCCCGAAGGAGTGGTTGCCCTCATGCCGCAGCGTCGCCGCGTCGAAGATCTCGACGGAGGAGAGCATCGGCTCCTCCGGATAGTTGGAATGCGCGGCCAAGAGCCGCCCCTCATGCAGGGAGAGGCTGTTCATGTGGATGATCGGCCCCTCGCGCGGGCTTTCGAAGCGCGCCACCTCGCGGAAGCCCGACTTCGTGAACTTCACGATCAGCCGGTCATCCACGACATAGACATGCTCCTCATCCGCGCAGACGCCCTGGCGGGCGGCCGGCGTGGTGAAGCGGTGCACCGGCTCGAAGCGCGGGCCAGCAGCCTGGGCGCGCAGGAGGGCGGGTGCGGCGAGAAGCGGCGCGGCAAGCGCGAGACGACGTGTCCACATGGGGCAAGCCTGACCCCCCGCCCCGCCGCGATCAAGGGGAGAGGCCGCCCCCCAGCATGCCAGACCATAGAGGGCCGCGCTTGATCCCCCGGGCCCAGGGCCGTAATGCGCTCCCCCATGCCCGATACCGTCGCCCCGAACCTCGTCGCCGCCGTCAGCGAGGCACGCCAATGGCAGCGCCTCATGGAGATGGGGGAGCTTGGCGGCTTCCGCGACGCCGATGGGCATTGGGGCGTGAACCGCGCCTGCCTCACCGACAATGACCGCAAGTCCCGCCGCCTGCTGATCCGCTGGGCCGAGGAAGCGGGCCTCACCGCCAGCATCGACCAGCTCGGCAACCTCTTCCTCCGCCATGAGGGCACGGACCCCACGCTGGCCCCGGTGCTGACCGGCAGCCACATGGACAGCCAGCCGGCCGGCGGCCGCTTCGACGGCATCTGGGGCGTCATCGCCGGCCTCGAGGCCGTGCAGGCCCTGCGCGAGGCGGGTGTGCGCACGAAGCGCCCCATCGAGGTCGTCGCCTGGACGAACGAGGAAGGCGGCCGCTACGCCCCGGGCTGCATGGGCAGCATGGCCTATGCCGGTTATCGCCCGCCCGAGACCTGGGACGCCGTCATGGACAAGGACGGCATCCCCTTCGGCCAGGCGCTGGCCGAGCATCTGAAGAGCGAAGCCGACATCCCCCGCCGGCCGCTGGGCGTCGTCGAGGGCACGGCCCCCTTCGCCTATGTGGAAGCCCATATCGAGCAGGGGCCGACGCTGGAAAGCCAGGACGCCGATATCGGCATCGTCACCGGCATCCAGGGCAGCCGCTGGTTCCTCGTCGAGATCACCGGCAAGTCCGACCATGCCGGCACCACCCCCGTGGGCCTGCGCCGCGACGCCGTGCAGGACATGGTCCGCGCCATCAACGCGCTGAACACCCTGATGCATGATCCGACGGACACGCTGCGCTTCACCGTCGCCTCCATCGAGATCCTGCCCAACTCCTCCAACTCGGTGGCGCAGACCGCGCGCTTCACCATCGATCTCCGCCACCCGGACAACAGCATCCTCCAGCCGCGCGGCAATGCGATCGAGGGCGTGGTGCAATCCGCCATGCGCTTCTGCACGGCGAAGGTGATCGAGCGCTTCCATGCGACGCCCACCGTCTTCCATCCGATGGTGCCGAATGCCGTCGAGGCCGCCGCCCGCGCCCAGGGGCTGCGCGCCATCCGCCTGCCCTCCGGCGCCTTCCACGACGCGCAGTTCATGCACCCGCTCTGCCCCACCGGCATGATCTTCGTGCCCTGCCGCGGCGGCGTCTCGCACCATCCTTCCGAATACTCCGAGCCCTCCGAGCTCGCCGCCGGGGCGCGCGTGCTCGCCCAGGTTCTGACCGACCTCGCGAATTCCTGACCCATGCCTTTCCTGACCAGCGGTGCCCCCATGAGCGACCAACTCTCCCTGCCCAAGGAGCGCATCCGCGCCTTGCTGCTGGAAAACATCTCCGAGACCGCGGTCGAGCTGCTCGGCCAGGAGGGCTACACGAATGTGGGCCGCGAGAAGAAGGCGCTGGAAGGCCAGGCGCTGGTGGAGGCCGTGCGCGGCGTCCATATGCTCGGCATCCGCAGCCGCACCACCATCACCGAGGAGGTGCTGGCGAACGCGGACCGGCTGATGAGCATCGGCTGCTTCTGCATCGGCACCAACCAGGTGGACCTCGACGCGGCGCGCCAGCGCGGCATCCCGGTCTTCAACGCGCCCTTCAGCAACACGCGCTCCGTCGCCGAGCTCACCCTGGGTGAGATCGTCATGTTGCTGCGCGGCATCTTCCCGAAATCCAACGCGGCGCATCGCGGCGAGTGGGATAAGTCGGCCGACGGATACCGCGAGGTGCGCGGCCGCACGCTCGGCATCGTGGGCTATGGCAATATCGGCAGCCAGCTCTCGGTCCTCGCCGAGGCGTTTGGCATGCGCGTCATCTATTTCGACACGGCGGCCAAGCTGCCGCATGGCAATGCCAGCCGCTGCGCCAGCCTCGATGAGCTGCTGCACTGGTCCGACATCGTGACCCTGCATTTGCCCGAGACGCCGGCCACCATGAACATGCTGGGCGCCGAGCAGATCGCGAAGATGAAGGCCGGCGCCTTCCTCATCAACAATGCCCGCGGAACGCTGGTGGATGTGGACGCCCTCGCCGCCGCTCTCCGCTCCGGCCATCTCGCCGGTGCCGCGCTCGACGTCTTCCCCGAGGAGCCCAAGCGCAATGGCGACCCCTTCGTCTCGCCGCTGCAGGGCATCGAGAATGTGATCCTCTCGCCGCATATCGGCGGCAGCACGGAGGAGGCGCAGTCGCGCATCGGCGAGGAAGTCGCGCGCAAGCTCGCCGATTATTCCGACACCGGCAGCACCGAGGGCGCGGTGAACTTCCCGCAGGTGGCACTGCCCGCGCGCCCCACCGGCACGCGCTTCATGCATGTGCACCGCAATGCGCCGGGCGTGCTGGGCAATGTGAACCAGGTCTTTGCCAAGCGCGGCGTGAACATCGCGGGCCAGTATCTGCAGACCGATGGCGAGATCGGCTATGTCGTCGTGGATGCCGGCGCGACCCGCGACAGCGACGCGATCCTGGCCGAGCTCCGCGCCCTGCCGCACACCATCCGCGCGCGGCTGCTCTACGAGCGCGAGTAGAACCAGCTCACGGCATGGCGAGCCTGACGGAGCGCGGGATGTGGCGCCGGCCGGTCGCGGCGCTGAAGAGCCGGATATAGGTGCGGCCCATCTTGCGCCACCAGCGCCGGAAGCGGCGGGGTTCCGGATCTTCGAATTTGCGTTTGAAGAGCTCGACCAGGGTTTTGGACAAATCCGGATCGGGCAGCAGCCAGGGCGGCCCAGGCAGGGCTTCGAGAAGCTGCAACCGTCTCGCCAGCACAATGATGCGCAATCCGACGAGCTTCGCCGCCCGTCGCGCGCCCCGGAAGATCACGCGGCGGAGCTGCTGGAGCGGATGGCGCGGGCCGAGGTCATGCAGCGCCTCCAGCAGGTGTTCCCAGAACCCGCCATGGCTGAGCCGGCGGAAATGGCGCGAGACGGTGCCGGGGGGGCCGTAGCGTTCGGGGAGTTCCCGCCAGGGGGCATCGGTCGAGAGCAGGAAGAGGATGGCGTTCATGCGCTCGCGCAGGTCCACCATCTTGCGCCCGGCATTGCTGGCCTTTTGCGCCAGGACATAGGGGCGCAGGGCGTCCCACTGGCGGTCTGAGAGGGCGGAGAAGGGGACGCGCTTTCGCATCTATGGAATTTAGTCCTAGTTCCCTGCGGAATGCAAGGATTTACGTCCGCCTTCCGACGCCAGGCCCCGCTTCGGCCCGGGCACCACCGCGGCTATGCTGGGCCATGACCGCGCTCACCCTCCGCCGCGCCGCCGAGGCCGACCTCCCCTTCGTCATGGCGACCGAGCGGCGCGAGGGCTATGACGCGCTGGTTGGCCGCTGGGACGAGGCCCGTCACCGGGCCGCGCTGCGCGATGGCCGGCACGCCTATTTCCTCGGCGAGGCCGGGCGGGAGCCGATCGGCTTCGCCATCCTGCGCGACTGGGCCTCGGAGGATCGCGTCACGCTCATCAAGCGCATCGCGGTGGCGGCGCCCGGCCAGGGCCAGGGCCGCCTTCTGCTCGCCCGCGTGGTCGAGGCCGCCTTCCGACAGACGCCGGCGCATCGGCTCTGGCTCGGCGTCTTTCCCGAAAATCCCCGCGCCCGCCGCGCCTATGAGGCGGTGGGCTTCGCGGCGGAGGGCATCGCGCGGGGCAGCGCCTTCTTCGGCGGCCTGCACCGCGACGAGCTCATCATGGCGATCCTCCGGCCGGACTGGGAGAAGGCGCAGGGCCTGCATCCCGGCGCATGAGGCCGCGGGGCCGGCCGTCCATCACGCCCCGCCGCCCCTCACCCATCCACCGTCACATTCGCCGTGCGGATCACGCCGGCCCAGCGCGTCACCTCGGCGCGCAGGAAGGCGCCGGTCTCGGCCGAGTTCCGCCCTTCCACCACGAAGCCGATCTCCTGCAGGCGCCGCGTCATCGCGGGCTCACGCACGATGCGCCCCACCTCGGCCGAGAGCCGGTCCAGGATGGGCTGCGGCGTGCGCGGGGGGGCGAGCAGCATGCACCAGGAACTCACCACGAAATCCGGGATGCCGCCCTCGATGATCGTCGGCAGTTCCGCCGCGAAATCCGGCCGCGTGGCCGTCGCGATGCCGAGCGGGCGGATATTCCCCGCCGCGAATTGCGGCTTCAGCGTGGAATAGGTGTCGAACATCAGCCCGATATGCCCGGCCAGGAGGTCGGCCAGCGCGGGCTGCGTGCCGCGATAGGGCACATGCACCATGCGCAGCCCGGTGCGCAGCTGCAGATCCTCCATCGCCAGATGCGCCGTGGCGCCGATGCCGCTCGATCCATAATTCACCTGGCCCGGGCGGGCGCGGGCGTAATCCAGGTATTCGCGCAGGTTCTGCGCCGGCACATGCCGGCTGCCCGCCAGCACCAGCGGCGCCTGGACCACCAGCGAGACCGGCGTCAGCGCCAGCGGGTCGAAGGGCATGCGCCCGGCCTGCAGCGTGGCATTGGCCGCATGGGCGGGCAGCACCATCACCAGGGTATGGCCATCGGGCGGGCTGGCCGCCGCCACCCCCACGCCCAGGATGCTGTTGGCCCCGGGCCGGTTCTCCACCACCACCGGCTGCCCCAGCGCCTGGGCCAAGGGCTCCGCCACCAGGCGCGTCGCGATGTCCGTCGTCCCGCCCGGCGTATAGGGCACGATGATGCGCAGCGGCTTGTTCGGGAAATCACCGGTCTGCGCGTGGGCGGAGGACGCCGCGCCGGCCAGGGCCAGCGCGGAACGGCGGGTGATGCGGGTCATGGCGTGCTTCCTTCCGGTTCTTGCTTGCGCCCATGGAAGCAGGGAAACACGGCCGGCGGCTAGGGGCATGGGGCCCCAAGTGGTGGTTTTCGCTCGATTTTCAGGAGATCAGGCGGGCGATGGCTGGGGGACCTGGATTCGAACCAAGACTGTCCGAGTCAGAGTCGGAAGTTCTACCGTTAAACTATCCCCCAAGCGGCCTTCGCTCGGCTGGCGGGCGTCCTACCACCGCATTTCGCACTTGCCAAGCGCACTTCCCGCTTGCGATGACAGCCCTGCTTCACGATCATGACAGCATCGCCCCCGCAGGACCCGTCATCCCCCCGATGAGTGCCCTCCTCCCCCGCCACGGCCCACATGGTCCGTCCTTTGGCCCGCCCCCCGCCTTGTTCGCGGCGCTGGACCTCGGCACCAATAATTGCCGCCTGCTCATCGGCGCCCCCACCCGCCACGGCTTCCGCGTGGTGGACAGCTTCTCGCGCATCGTCCGCCTGGGCGAAGGGCTCGCCGGCACCGGCGCGCTGTCGGACGCGGCGATGGAGCGCACCATCTCCGCCCTTTCGGCCTGCGCCGAGCGCCTGCACCGCCGCCCGGTGCGCCGCCTGGCCGCCGTCGCCACCGAGGCCTGCCGCCGCGCCGCCAATGGCCCGGCCTTCCTGGCCCGCGCCGCGCGCGAAACCGGCCTCAGCCCCCGCATCATCTCGCCCCGCGAGGAAGCGGAGCTGGCGATGGAGAGCTGCGCGCCCCTCCTGGAGCCCGGGGACCGCCGCGCCATCCTCTTCGACATTGGCGGCGGCAGCACCGAAATCGCCTGGATCCGCACCGGCCCCCGACCGGAGCTGATCGGCTACATCTCGATTCCCTGCGGCGTGGTGACGCTGGCCGAGCGCGAGGGCGGCGACTGCTTCTCGCCGCACGGATTCGCGGCGGTGGTGGAGGACATCCATGCGCGGCTGGCCGATTTCGACCGGCTGCACTGCATCGGCCAGGAGATCCGCGCGGGCGGCGTGCGCCTCATCGGCACCTCCGGCACCGTCACCACGCTCGCCGGCGTCGTCATGGCGCTGCCCAAATATCGCCGCCAGCTGGTGGACGGCACGCGGCTGAACGCCGAGGCCGCGGATGCCGCCCTCGAACAGCTCTTCGCCATGGGCCGCAAGGGGCTCGCCGCCCATCCCTGCGTCGGGCCCGAGCGCGCGGATTTCGTGCTGCCCGGCTGCGCCGTCTATGCCGCCATCCGCCAGCTCTGGCCGCTCGGCGAGCTCACCGTCGCCGATCGCGGCCTGCGCGAGGGCATGCTGATGCGCCTGATGCGCGGGGACCGGATGCCCGGCCGATAGGAAGGGCCGCGGAACTGCTCTAAACCCAGCCCATGCCCAAACCGCCGCCCAAGCGGGGCGCCGCCCCGCGCGGCACCCACACCAATGTGAAGACCGCCCGCAGCCGCAGCAATGCGAGCCAGCGCTGGCTGCTGCGCCAACTGAACGACCCCTATGTGAAGGCCGCCCAGGCCCAGGGCTGGCGCTCCCGCGCCGCCTTCAAGCTGATCGAGCTGGATGAGCGCTTCAAGCTGCTCAAGCCCGGCACCCGCGTGGTGGATCTCGGCGCGGCACCCGGCGGCTGGAGCCAGGTCGCACTCCGCACGCTGGGCGAGCGCGGCCATGTCGTGGCCCTCGACCTGCTGCCCATGGACACGCTGGCGGGGGCCACCATCCTGCAGGGCGATTTCCAGGATGACGCGACCGAGGCCGCGGTGCTGGAGGCCCTTGGCGGCCCGGCCGATCTCGTCCTCTCCGACATGGCGCCCAACACAACGGGCCATGCGGCGACGGATCACCTCCGCATCATGGACCTCGCTTCGCTGGCGCTCGATTTCGCGGTGAAGGTGCTGGCCCCGGGCGGCGGCTTCGTCGCCAAGGTCTTCCAGGGCGGCAGCGAGAAGGCGATGCTGGAAAACCTCCGCCGCCATTTCGCGGTGGTCCGCCACGCGAAGCCGCCGGCCAGCCGCAAGGACAGCAGCGAGCTCTACGTGGTGGCCACCGGCTTCAAGGGCTGACGCCGACGCAGGGCAGCCCCGCGCGCAGGGGCGCCCGCCGCAAGACCAGGCCGACAAAATCACGCACACACCCCACGGAATCCGCGCGCAAAGCGCGCGGCGCGCCCCGACGGACCTCCCATCCAGCGCACCCGCCGCGGCGCGAAGCCAAGCGCGCGGAGCGCGCGCCCGGCGCTTGAGGGCACCAAGACTCCTTTACGCGCGCGGCGCGCGCGGTTAAGGGAGCGCGCCAAGGTCGAGTGACCGCCTCCGAAAGGCCCCCGCCATGGCAGCTTCCGATTTCGCCGAACCCATCCGCATCGCAGAGGCCTATGCCTTCGACGACGTGCTGATGCTCCCGGCCTACTCCACCATCCTGCCCGGCCAGGTGGACACGCGCACGCGCCTCACCCGCGAAATCAACCTGCACATCCCCCTCGTCGCCGCCGCCATGGACACGGTGACCGAGGCGCCGATGTCCATCGCCATGGCCCAGCGGGGCGGCATCGGCGTCATCCACAAGAACATGTCCGCCGCCGACCAGGCCGAGCAGATCCGGCAGGTGAAGCGCTTCGAGAGCGGCATGGTGGTGAACCCCGTGATGGTGAACCCCGAGCAGACGCTCGCCGATGTGATGGAGCTGAAGGCCCGCCACCGCATCTCGGGCTTCCCGGTGGTCGAGCCCGGCTCGGGGCGCCTGGTCGGCATCATCACCAACCGCGACCTCCGCTTCGCGACCGACCCCAAGCAGCGCGTCTATGAGCTGATGACGCGCGAGAACCTGGTCACGGCACCCCAGAACGTGACGGCCGAGCAGGCCCGCACGCTCCTGCACAAGCGCCGCCTGGAAAAGCTGCTGGTGGTGGACGATGCCGGCCGCTGCGTCGGCCTCATCACGGTCAAGGACATGGACAAGTCCGAGGCGCATCCGAACGCGGTGAAGGACGGCATGGGCCGCCTGCGCGCGGCGGCGGCCACCGGCGTCGGCGATGACGGCCTGCGCCGCGCCGAAGCCCTCGTCGCGGCCGAGGCCGATGTCATCGTGGTGGACACCGCCCATGGCCATTCCGGCGGCGTGCTGGCGGCGATCGAACGCATCAAGCGCCTCTCCAACACAGTGCAGATCATCGCCGGCAATGTGGCCACGCCAGAGGGCGCGCTGGCGCTGATCGAGGCGGGTGCGGATGCGGTGAAGATCGGCATCGGCCCCGGCTCGATCTGCACGACCCGCATCGTGGCGGGCGTCGGCGTGCCGCAGCTCACCGCCGTCATGGAATGCACGGCGGCGGCGCGCGAGCGCGGCGTGCCCTGCATCGCCGATGGCGGCATCCGCAATTCGGGCGATATCGCAAAAGCCCTCGCGGGCGGCGCCGAATGCGTGATGATGGGCAGCATGTTCGCGGGCACGGATGAAGCCCCCGGCGAGGTCTTCCTCTACCAGGGCCGCTCCTACAAATCCTATCGCGGCATGGGCAGCCTGGGCGCCATGGCGCAGGGCAGCGCCGATCGCTACTTCCAGGCCGATGTGAATGACCAGCTGAAGCTGGTGCCGGAAGGCGTGGAAGGCCGCGTCGGCTACAAGGGCCCGGTCGGCCCGGTGATCCACCAGTTGGTGGGCGGCCTGCGCGCCGCCATGGGCTACACGGGCAGCGCCACCATCGCGGATCTGCAGAAGAACGCCCGCTTCCGTCGCATCACCAATGCCGGCCTGCGCGAGAGCCATGTGCATGACGTGGCGATCACGCGCGAAGCCCCGAACTACCGCACCGATGGGTGAGAGCTGGGAACCGCCCGCGCGGCCCGAGCGCGAGATCGAGGCGGTCATCTTCGACGCCTATGGAACGCTGCTCGACGTGCATTCCGCCGTGGCGCGCCACGCGCCACGGATCGGGCCGCAGGCCGCCGCCTTCTCGGCCGAATGGCGGGTGAAGCAGCTCGAATATTCCTGGGTCCGCAGCCTGACCGGCCCCGCGCATCACCAGGATTTCTGGGTCTGCACGCAGGAGGCGCTGGCCTTCGTCTGCACGCGCCATGGCGTGCGCGACCAGGCCCTCATCCAGGACCTGCTGGACGCCTACCGCACGCTCGACGCCTATGCCGAGGTGCCCGCCATGCTCCAGGCCCTGCGGGAGAAAGGGGCGCGCACCGCCATCCTCTCCAACGGCTCGCCGCTGATGCTGGCCGATGCGACCAAGGCGGCCGGCATCTCGACGCTGCTCGACATGCTGCTCTCGGTCGAGGCCGTCGGCATCTTCAAGCCGGACCCGCGCGTCTATGCGCTGGCCAGCGAGCGCCTGGGCCTGCCGGCGCGCCGCATGGCCTTCGTCTCCGCCAATCCGTGGGACACCCAGGCGGCGCATGCGGCGGGATTTCGCGCCATCCGCGTGAACCGCACCAACGCGCCCGATGAATACGGCCTGGCCGCCGCGGGCGTGCCCAGCCTGACCGACCTCTCTGGCCTCCCCGGCCTCATCCCATGACACCCGAGGGCCGTCTCTCCGCCGCGATCGACCTGCTTTACGCGGTCCTGGACCAGCCGCGCCGCCCGGCGGATGCGATCAGCGCCGATTTCTTCCGGGCGCGCCGCTACATCGGCGGTGGTGACCGCCGCGCCGTCTCGGACCTCGCCTGGGGTGTGCTGCGCCAGCGCCTGCGCCTCGAATGGTGGATCGGGCAGACCGGCGCGCGCCTGACGCCGCGCCTGCTGGTGCTGGCCTTCCTTCTGCTGGCCGAGAAGCGCAAGCCGAACGAGGCCGCGCGCCTGTTTGACGGCGGCCGCTACAGCGCGGGCCCGCTCGATGCGGGCGAGATGGGCGTCGCCGAACAGCTCGTGGGCAAGCCGCTCATGGGCAAGGAGATGCCGGACGGCCCACGCCTGAACCTGCCGGACTGGGCGCTCCCCGGCCTCGCCACCCGCTTCGGCGCCACGCTGGAAACCGAGGCCCGCGCCATGGAGGCGACCGCCCCGCTCGACCTGCGCGTGAACCTGCTCAAGACGACGCGCGAGGCCGCACAGGCCGCGCTGCGCGCCGAGGGCCTGATCTCCGAGACCACGCCCCATTCCCCCTGGGGCCTGCGCCTGCCGCACCGCACGCCCATCACCGGCTCCGCCGCCTACAAGGCCGGCCTCATCGAGGTGCAGGACGAAGGCAGCCAGCTGATCGCGGCCCTGGTGGCCGCGCGGCCCGGGATGCGCGTCGTGGATTACTGCGCGGGGGCGGCGGGCAAGACGCTCGCGATGGCCGCCACCATGGCCAATCAGGGCCGCGTGACGGCCTGCGATGTCTCGGCCCCGCGCCTGGAAGGGGCGGCCAAGCGCTTGCGCCGCGCCGGCGTCCACAATGCCGAGACGCATCTGCTCGAAGCCGGTGACCGCTGGGTGAAGCGCCGCGCCGGGACCTTCGACCGCGTGCTGGTGGACGCGCCCTGCACCGGCACCGGCACCTGGCGCCGCAACCCCGATGCCCGCAGCCGCACGGGCGCGGAGGACCTTGCCGAGCTGCTCGCCAAGCAAGATGAAATTCTCGCAACATCGGCACATCTCGTCCGCCCCGGGGGTAGGCTTGTCTTCGCGACATGCTCACTGCTGCCCGAGGAGGACGAAGTGCAGGTTGAGGCTTTCCTGGCCCGGAATCCGGCGTTCCGCCCGGTCCCCCTGGCCACCGCCTGGGTCGAGGCGGGCTTGCCGGACGCGCCACCTGTGGAGGGCCAGCACATGCTGCTCTCCCCGGCCGCGCATGGCACGGATGGCTTCTTCTGCGCGGTCCTGGAGAAGGCGGCGTGAGCGCCCGGCCTTAGGCCGATGGTCACCATCCGCCGCGCCCGCCCGGGGGATGCCGATGCCATGGCGCGCGTCCACCTCGCCGCCTGGCGCAGCACCTATGCCGGCATCCTGCCCGAAGCCTATCTCACCACCCTCTCCGCCGAGCGCGAAAGCCTCGATTATGAGCGCGCCATCCTGCAGCGCCGCGGCGGCCATGCCGGCTTCGTCGCCATCGCCGATGGGCAGGAGATCCCGGGCGGCGGCGTGGTGGGCTTCATCACCGGCGGCCTCTCCCGCCGCCCCGGCATCGCCGAGGGTGAGGTGGAGACGCTCTACCTGCTCGATGATTTCCGCGACCGCGGCGTGGGCCGGCGCCTGATGCGCGCCATGGCCTCGCACCTCGCGTCCCTCGGCGCCGAATCCGCCTTCGCCTGGGTGCTGGAGGACAACCCCTCGCGCTGGTTCTACGCCCGGCTGGGCGCCAAGCTGGTGGCGCGCGAGGCGCTCACCTTCGCCGGCCAGCGCACCACCCAGCTCGCCTATGCCTGGGAGCCGATCCACACCCTGCTGACGGCGACGGCCACCACCCGGCTGCCGCGCTGACCATGTTGGCCCGCCGCGCCCTGCCGCTGCTGGCGGCCCTTGCCCCGCGCCCAGCCTTCGCAGAGGGGATCGCCGCCATCGAGGCCCGCGTGGGCGGCCGGCTCGGCGTCATGGCGCGCCAGGGCGGGCGTGTGCTGGCCCATCGCGCGGGCGAGCGCTTCCCCATGGCCAGCACCTTCAAGGCGCTGCTCTCGGCCGCCGTGCTGGCGGAGGCGCCCGACATGGCCCGCCGCCTCTCCATCCCGCGCGAGCTGGTGCCCTGGTCGCCCGTCACGGAGCGGCATGCGGGCGGGAGCCTGAGCCTGGATGAGCTCTGCGCCGCCATCATGACGATCAGCGACAACACGGCGGCCAACCTGCTGCTGGGCGTGGTGGGCGGCCCCGCCGGGCTGACATCCTGGCTGCGCGGCATCGGTGACGGGGTGACGCGCCTCGACCGCACCGAGCCCGCGTTGAACGAGGCCCGGCCCGGCGATCCGCGCGACACGACCACGCCCGAGGCGATGGTGGCCACCCTCACCCGCCTGGCACTGGGCGATGTGCTGGCGCCGCCGGCCCGCGCCCGCTGGCTCGGCTGGCTGGAGGGCAACACGACGGGCGGCGCGCGGCTGCGCGCTGGCGTGCCGGCCGGCTGGCGCGTGGGCGACCGCACGGGCGGTGCCGCGCATGGCACCAGCAATGTGGTCGGCCTGCTCTGGCCGCCCGGGGCCGCGCCCTGGGTGGTGGCGGCCTTCCTCACCGAGTCCGCGGCACCGCCCGCCGCCCGCGACGCGGCGCTCGCCGATGTCGCGCGCCTCCTGGCTGGAATCGAAGGTCCAGGAAACTGGTGAAAGCCACGCAGGCTTTCACCCTGGCGGGAGAGCGCGAGAGGGCGGCGCCTTTTCGCATCCGGTCTTGACGCCGCGCCCGCATCATGGTGGGCAGCCCCATGACCAGCACCCCCGCCCAGCACGACCGCATCCTCATCCTCGATTTCGGCAGCCAGGTGACGCAGCTCATCGCGCGCCGCCTGCGCGAGAGCGGCGTCTATTGCGAGATCTGGCCCTATAACGCGGCACCTGAGGCGCGCATCCGCGCCTTCGCGCCGAAGGGCATCATCTTCTCCGGCGGCCCGGCGAGTGTCACCGAGGGCGAAAGCCCCCGCGCGCCGGATTATGCCTTCGCCTCGGGCCTGCCCATCCTCGGCATCTGCTACGGCCAGCAGACGCTGGCGCATCAGCTGGGCGGCACGGTCGAGGGCGGGCATGCGCGCGAATTCGGCCGCGCCGTCGTCACCGTCACCGGCGATTGCCCGCTGACCCAGGGCGTCTGGGCCAAGGGCGCGCTGGAGACGGTCTGGATGAGCCATGGCGACCGCATCACCGTGCTGCCGCCCGGCTTCCGCGTGGTCGCCGAGAGCGAGGGCGCGCCCTTCGCGCTGATCGCCGATGATGCCCGCCGCTATTACGGCACCATGTTCCACCCCGAGGTGGTGCACACGCCGCATGGCGCGCAATTGCTGCGCAACTTCACCCATGGTGTCTGCGGCTGCACCGGCGACTGGACCATGGCCGGCTACCGCGCCGAGACCATCGCCAAGATCCGCGCCCAGGTGGGCCAGGGCCGCGTCATCTGCGGCCTTTCGGGCGGCGTGGATTCCTCGGTGGCGGCGGTGCTGATCCATGAGGCGATCGGCGAGCAGCTCACCTGCATCTATGTGGATCACGGCCTGATGCGCGCCAATGAGAGCGAGCAGGTGGTGAAGACCTTCCGCGAGCGCTTCAACATCAAGCTGGTGCATCGCGACGCGAGCGAGCTGTTTCTCGGCCAGCTCTCCGGCGTCACCGACCCCGAGCAGAAGCGCAAGATCATCGGCCGCCTCTTCATCGAGGTCTTCGAGGAGGAGCAGAACAAGCTCGGCGGCGCCGATTTCCTGGCCCAGGGCACGCTCTACCCCGATGTGATCGAGAGCGTCTCCGCCACCGGCGGGCCTTCGGTGACCATCAAGTCCCACCACAATGTCGGCGGCCTGCCCGAGGGCATGCGCATGCAGCTGGTGGAGCCGCTGCGCGAACTCTTCAAGGACGAGGTCCGCGCCCTCGGCCGCGAGCTCTCCATCCCCGAGGAGATCGTGGGCCGCCACCCCTTCCCCGGCCCGGGGCTTGCCATCCGCATCCCGGGCGAGGTGACGCGCGAGAAGGCCGACCTTCTCCGCAAGGTGGACGTGATCTACCTCGAGGAGATCCGCAACGCCGGCCTCTATGACGCGATCTGGCAGGCCTTCGCCGTGCTGCTGCCGGTGCGCACCGTGGGCGTGATGGGCGATGGCCGCACCTATGACCAGGCCTGCGCGCTGCGTGCGGTGACCAGCACGGATGGGATGACGGCCGATGTCTATCCCTTCTCGATGGAGTTCCTGAGCCGCGTCTCCAACCGCATCGTGAACGAGGTGCGCGGCATCAACCGCGTGACCTACGACATCACCAGCAAGCCGCCGGGGACGATCGAGTGGGAGTGAGCGCCCGCCTCGCCCGCCTCTACGGCGCGCTCGCCACCCTGCCCTTCCGCGCGCGCCGCAGCCAGATCGCGCCGCCCGCGCGGGTCAGCCACGGCCAATGGATCGGCTATCTCAGCCAGGCCTTCAACAAGCCCGGCCTCAATATTCTCGAGATCGGCGCGCGCAACGTCACCGGCATCAACCTGCGCGGCCATTTCAGCGAGGCGCAGTACACCGGCTTCGACTTCTACGCGGGCGAGAATGTGGATGTGGTGGGCGACATCCACCGCCTCTCCACCTATTTCGCCCCCGATCAGCGCTTCGACCTCATCTTCTGCTCCGCCGTCTTCGAGCATCTGCACATGCCCTGGGTCGCCGCCGTCGAGATCCAGAAGATGCTCAAGCTCGGCGGCCATGTCTTCGTGGAGACGCATTTCTCCTTCTCCTCGCATGAGCGGCCCTGGCACTTCTTCCAGTTCTCCGAGATGGGCCTGCGCGCCCTCTTCAACGAGGCGCTGGGCTTCGACCTGGTGGATGCGGGAATGAGCAACCCCATCGCCGGCTTCTTCGGCCCCGAGGCCGAGCCCTATCTGCGCCACCAGCCGGTGACCGAGCTCTACTGCCACAGCGAGATCCTGGTGCGGAAAAGCCGCGAGGTGACGGGCTTCGACTGGTCGAAGGTCGCGCTGGACGATGTGGTGGGCGGCACGCGCTACCCGCCGCCGCGCTGAGCTGAGCCTGGCTCGCGCCTCAATGCGCGAGCTTCAGCGTCACCACGCCCGCGATGATCAGCGCCACACCGGCGAAGCGCATCACCGAGGCGGGGTCATTATAGACCATCACCCCGACCAGGAAGGTTCCCGCCGCGCCGATGCCGGTCCAGACCGCATAGGCCGTGCCCATCGGAATGGTCCGCTGCGCCAGCCAGAGCAGCAGGCCGCTGATCCCCATGAAGAGGATGGCGATGACGATGCCCAGGGCGCGCGTGCCCGGCACCTGCGCCATCTTCAGCCCGACCGGCCAGCCGATCTCGAAGAGCCCGGCCATGACGAGATAGATCCAGTTCACGACGACAACTCCTTCATTCCAGGGCGGCCGCTGGGCCGCGCTCCTGGATTTGACATACACACGTATTTTTATTATTGCAATACGTACGTACGGAAAAACTGGAGCCGCCCCATGGGACGCCGCCCGAGCATCAACCGCGACCAGGTCCTCGCACTCGCCGAGCGCATCGTGGCCGAGCGCGGCGCCGCGGCGCTCACCATCGAGGCCGTGGCCCAGGCCGCCGGCATCAGCAAGGGCGGCGTCCAGTCCTGCTTCGGCACCAAGGAGGCGATGATCGGCGCCATGCTGGACCGCTGGTTCCAGGACTACGCCATAGGCCTCGCTGCCGAACTGGACGGGCAGGAGAGCCTCGCCGCCCATATGGCCGCGCATCTCGCCCTCTCGCTGGACGCGACCGATGACAGCCCGGCGCGCGGCGCCGCCCTGCTCGCCGCCCTGCTCCAGCACCCCGAGCAGCTCCACGCCGTCCGCGCCTGGTATGCCGAGCGCTTCGCGGGCCTTTTCGAGGCGGGCGCGGCCGGCCGGGCGCTGCGCCTCGCCCTGCTCGCCATCGAGGGCGCCGTCCTGCTCCGCCATTTCGGCCTGGCGCAGCTCGACGCCGGACAATGGTCCGTCCTGCGCGACGACATCGCGAGCCTGATCCGGGTTTGATGCCGGGCGCCTTCGGTGCCACACATCCGCCCATGATCACGATCCATGGCATCAAGAACTGCGACACCATGAAGAAGGCCCGCGCCTGGCTGGACGCGAAGGGCATCGCCCACGCCTTCCACGACTACAAGACCCAAGGGGTCACGCCTGAGATGCTGCGCGCCTGGGTGGCCGAGCATGGCTGGGAGAAGCTGCTGAACCGCGCCGGCACCACCTTCCGCAAGCTGCCCGAGGCCGAGAAGGAAGGCCTGGACGAGGCCCGCGCCGTGGCGCTGATGCTGGCCCAGCCCTCCATGATCAAGCGGCCGGTGCTCGATCTCGGCCAGACGCGCCTCGTCGGCTTCAGCCCGGAGAGCTACGCGAAGGCGCTCGACTAACGCCAAGGTAACGGCGCGCCGCGCGCAACCCCGCTAGCCTTCCCCGCAGCATCACGCAGGGAAGGGCGCGTGCATGACATTCCTCCTGGGCCTCGCGGCACTCCTCATCGCCGGCACGGCCAGCGCGCAGCCCGCGCCCGACACGGTCGCCGCCATCCGCGCCCGCGGCATCCTGGTCTGCGGCGTCACCGTGAATTCCGTGGGCTTCGCCAACCCCGACAGCCGCGGGATCATGCGCGGCATGGATGCCGATATCTGCCGGGCACTCGCCGCCGCCGTGCTGGGCGATGCCGAAAAGGTGCGCTTCGTCCCCAACACCGCCGTCCAGCGCTTCCCCATGCTGCAATCGGGCGAGCTCGACGTGCTGGTCCGCAACACGACCTGGACGCTGGGGCGCGAGGCCTCGCTCGGCCTCGCTTTCGCCGGCATCAATGTCTATGACGGCCAGGGCTTCATCGTGAAGCGCGAGAGCGGCATCACCTCCGCCCGCCAGCTCGATGGCGCCACCATCTGCGTGGCGCCCGGCACCACCACCGAGCTGAACCTGACCGACTATTTCCGCACCAACCGCGTGCAGTTCCGTGCCGTGGTGATCGAGGGCATCGAGGAGATCCGCGCCGCCTTCCTCGCCGGCCGCTGCGACGCCTACACCAATGACGCAACCGCGCTCGGCACCTTCCGCCACGCGCAGGGCGCCAATGCCGAGCGCTACATGGTCCTGCCCGAGCGCATCAGCCGCGAACCGCTCGGCCCCGTCGTCCGCAAGGGCGACTGGAAATGGTTCGACATCGTGCGCTGGACGCTCTTCGCCATGATCAACGCGGAGGAGCTCGGCATCAGCCAGGCGAACATCGCCCCCTTGGGCATCGCCCGCGGCCTGAACGACATCTGGACGCGCGGCGGCCTGCACGACGCGCCGCCCATCCGGTGACGCGCCGGCGCTGAATTGATTGGCGCTGCCCGTCCTCCGGGTCTAGCCTCGCGCAAAGCCGTCGAGGAAGGACGCGACCCATGCAAGACAACACCATGCCCGTCCGGAAGGAAGTCTCCGGCCGCGGCAAGTTCCTGGCCTTCGGCATCATCGGCCTCGCGCTGATGGTCTCGATCTTCATCGAGAAGTTCGGCGCGCCCGAGACGGCGAAGAACATCCCCTACATCCTGCTCATCGCCGTGATCCTCGCCATCGCCATCCCGCTCGCCTTCTATCGCCGGCCCATCCGATGATCGCTTGACGCGCATCACCCGCCCTTCAAGATGAACCTACGTTCATCCTGAAGGAGAGCCCCGATGCTGCTGCGCGCCACCCTCCTGGCCACCGCCCTGCTCGCGACGGCGCTTCCCGCCGCCGCCCAGCGCACGCTCACCATCGGCATGGCCGGCATCCCCACGGGGATGGACCCGCATTACCACTCCTCCAACAACAACAACGCGCAGCTCCGCCAGATCTTCAACCCGCTGGTGGATCTCGACACGCAAAGCCGCATCTTCCCCGTGCTGGCCGAAAGCTGGCGCAACATCGACGACCTCACCTGGGAATTCCGCCTGCGGGACGGCGTGCGCTTCCATGACGGGACGCCCTTCGAGGCGGAGGACGTCGCCTTCTCCTTCGCCCGCGTGCCGCAGGTGCCCAATTCGCCCGGCCCCTTCACCCCCATGGTCCGCACCATCGCGGAAGTCCGCATCATCGACCCGCGCACCATCCATGTGATCACGCGCGAGCCCGCGCCCTTCTTCGACCGCGACATCACCTCCATCATGATCCTCTCGCGCCGCATCCATGCGACGGCGCAGCTCGGCGATTTCAACCAGGGCCGCGCGCTGATCGGCACCGGCGCCTACCGCCATGTCAGCTACGCCCAGGGCGAGCGCCACGAATTCACCCGCAACCCGGATTTCTGGGGCCCCCGCCCGCCCTGGGACCGCGTGATCACCCGCTACATGACCAACAATGGCGCGCGCGTGGCGGCCCTCCTCGCCGGTGATGTGGACCTGATCGACGCCGTCCCGGTGCAGGATGTCCAGCGCCTGGCGAATGACCCGCGCCTGGCCGTCTTCACGGCGGACAGCATCACCACCTCCTACCTCATGCCCGACACGGTGCGGGACCAGGCGCCCTTCGTGACCGACAAGCAGGGCAACCCGCTGCCCCGCAACCCGCTGCGCGACCTGCGCGTGCGCCAGGCCATCTCGCTCGCCATCCCGCGCGAGGCGATCGTGACCCGCCTTCTCGTCGGCCAGGGCCGCGCCGCCGAGCAATTCGCCGCCCCCGCCCTGCCGGATCGCGTCCAGGGCCTGCCGCCGATGGCGACCGACCTCGTCCGGGCGCGCGCGCTGCTCGCCGAAGCGGGCTTCCCCGACGGCTTCCGCATGACCATCCACGGCCCCAACGGCTTCATCCCCTCCGATGCCGATATCCTCCAGGCCATCGCCCAGGGCCTGACGCGCATCGGCATCGAGACCCGCGTGGAGGTGCTCCCGCCCGCCAATTTCTTCACCCGCGCCACGGCCCGCGAATTCGGCATGTTCATGACGACCTTCACCACCTCCACGGCGGCCAACATGCTCCGCCAGGTGGTCGCGACGCGCGATCCGGTGACCGGCTTCGGCCCCTTCAACCGCCAGCATTATTCCAACCCGGCGGTGGACGCCCCCCTCTCCGAAGCGCTGCGCACCATGAACCCCGAGCGCCGCAATGCGCTCACCGCCCAGGCGATGCGGGCGGCCACCGATGATCTCGGCGTGATCCCCGTGCATTATCTCCGCGTGAGCTGGGCGGCGCAGCGCGCGCGTGTGCGCTATGATGCGAGCCCCATCTGGTACACCAACGCGCTGCTCGCCTCGCCCGCGGACTGAGCGCCTTCGAGGAGAGACCATGCCGGACAAGTCCATTCTCGCCCGCCTGAGCGACGCCGTGGAGCGCGGCTTCGACGAGCAGGTCCGCTTCCTCGCCGATATCGTCCGCCACCCCTCGCTGCGCGGGCGCGAGGCGCCGCTGCAGGACCACATGGCCCGCTGGTTCGCCGCGCGCGGCTACAGCGTGGACCGGTTCTCGCTCGCCGATGTGCCGCTGGCGGACCACCCCAAGGCGAGCCCCATGGTGGATGTGGACCCCGCCGGCTCCTTCCAGGTGGTGGCGTCGAAGCGCTGCGCCGCCCCCACCGGCCGCAGCCTCATCATCCAGGGCCATATCGACGTGGTGCCCGAGGGCCCCACCGAGATGTGGAGCTACCCGCCCTATGGCGGCACGGTGAAGGATGGCTGGCTCTACGGCCGCGGCGCGAATGACATGAAGGCCGGCGTCTCCGCCATGTGCTTCGCCATGGAGGCGCTGCGCGCGGCCGGCTTCGCCCCCGCGGCGGACGTCCACCTGCAGACCGTGACGGAGGAGGAAAGCACCGGCAATGGCGCGCTCGCCACCCTGCTGCGCGGCTACCGCGCCGAGGCCTGCCTGATCCCCGAGCCCACCGGCGGCACCATCACCCGCGCCCATACCGGCACCATGTGGTTCCGCCTCAAGGTGCGCGGCGTGCCGGTGCATGTCGCCGTCGCGCAATCGGGCAGCAACGCGATCATGAGCGCCTATCACCTGATCCAGGCGCTGCAGGAGCACACGCGCCAGCTGAACGAGGTGGCCAAGACCCACCCCTGGTATGCCCAGGTGCAGGACCCCATCAAGTTCAACCCGGGCATGATCCGCGGCGGCGACTGGGCCAGCTCCACACCCGCCTGGTGCGAGGTGGATTGCCGCATCGGCCTGCTGCCCGGCCAGGATGTGGCCGAATGCCAGCGCGGCGTGGAACAGGCCGTGGCGGCGGCCGCGCGGACCGACAATTTCCTCTCCAACAACCCGCCCGAGGTGCAGTGGCACGGCTTCCTGGCCGATGGCTTCGTCCTCGAGCCCGGCAGCGAGGCGGAGGCCATCCTGGCCGAGGCGCATCGCGCGGCCTCGGGCGGTGAGATGGGGGCGCGCATCACCACGGCGGTGAACGACACGCGATTCTACGGCCTCTATTTCGACATGCCGGCGCTCTGCTACGGCCCGAAGGGCGAGAACAACCACGGCTTCGACGAGCGCACCAATCTGGAGCAGTTGAAGACCACGACTTTGGCGATGGCCTGCTTCATCGCGGACTGGTGTGGATTGCAGCCGGTCGAATAGCGAGAGGGCTTTGCCCTCTCGCGCTCACCCACCAAGAAACCGAGTTTCTTGGATCTTCCAACTGATTTGGGTGCAGGGAACTGGTTCCCTGCCGGGGAGCCCGAGGGGCTGGCCCCTCGGCCCGATTCCATCCACAGCCCCGCCCTTCCTGTGGATTCGGGGGATGCTTTCCCCCAGCCCCGGATTCCGCTTCCCCCCATATCCTGTGGCTGCCATGACACACCCAGGCCGCGTTCGTGATGGACGCCAGCCCCGTGACAGGATATGAACGAACCCAGAACATCGGCAGAGTTACAAGACTTTCCCGCGAGGGGAAGATCGGCCCGGAAACCACAGCATGTGGTGGCCATTAACCCTCCGCTGTCTATATCTAGTTGCCGAGCGCCAGGGCTTCAGGCATAACCCGGGGCCGGGGAATTGAGGGGGAAGTACCGTGTTCGATGCCGTTCAGCTTCAGGGCCACTTCCAGGTGCAGGTGGATCGCAGCCGCGACGCCCTGCTCACGGATTTCGGCCGCGCGACACTCGATGACCGCTACCTCCTGCCGGGCGAGTCCTACCAGGACCTCTTTGCCCGCGTGGCCTCGGCCTATGGCGATGACGCCGCCCATTCGCAGCGCCTCTACGACTACATCAGCAAGCTCTGGTTCATGCCGGCCACGCCTGTGCTGTCGAACGGGGGAACGACGCGCGGGCTGCCGATCAGCTGCTTCCTGAACGAGGCGAATGACAGCCTCGACTCCATCGTGGGCCTCTGGAACGAGAATGTCTGGCTGGCGTCGAAGGGCGGCGGCATCGGCTCCTACTGGGGCAATCTCCGCTCGCTGGGCGAGAAGGTCGGCCAGAACGGCAAGACCTCCGGCATCGTGCCCTTCATCCGCGTGATGGACAGCCTCACCCTCGCCATCTCCCAGGGCTCGCTGCGCCGCGGCTCGGCCGCCGTCTACCTGCCCGTCTCCCACCCGGAGATCGAGGAATTCATCGAGATCCGCCGCCCGACCGGCGGTGATCCGAACCGCAAGGCGCTGAACCTGCACCACGGCATCCTGCTGTCGGACAAGTTCATGCGCGCCGTCGAGAATGACGAGGCCTGGGCGCTCACCTCGCCCAAGGACGGCGCCATCGTGCGCACCGTCTCGGCCCGCTCGCTCTGGATCCGCATGCTCACCGCCCGCATCGAGACGGGCGAGCCCTACTTCATCTTCTCTGACCATGTGAACAACGCCCGCCCCGAGCACCACAAGCTCGCCGGCCTCGAGGTGAAGACCTCGAACCTCTGCTCCGAGATCACGCTGCCCACCGGCATCGACCAGCATGGCGAGCAGCGCACGGCCGTGTGCTGCCTCTCCTCGCTGAACCTCGAGACCTGGATGGAGTGGAAGGACGATCCGCTCTTCATCACGGACGTCATGCGCTTCCTGGACAATGTCATCCAGAACTTCATCGACACCGCGCCGGACAGCATGGCCAAGGCCCGCTATTCCGCGATGCGCGAGCGTTCGGTCGGCCTCGGCGTGATGGGCTTCCACTCCTTCCTGCAAGGCATGGGCGTGCCCTTCGAGAGCGTGATCGCGAAGGTCTGGAACAAGAAGATGTTCCGCCACATCCGCACCCAGGCCGACAACGCCTCGCGCCTGCTGGCGGAAGAGCGCGGCCCCTGCCCGGATGCGGCCGAATACGGCTTCATGGAGCGCTTCTCGAACAAGATGGCGATCGCGCCGACGGCGTCCATCTCCATCATCTGCGGCGGCGCCTCGCCCGGCATCGAGCCGATCGCGGCGAATGTCTACAACCACAAGACGCTCTCCGGCTCCTACATCGTGCGCAACCCCTACCTGAAGAAGGTGCTGGAGCAGCACGGCCGCGACGACAGCGACACCTGGACGACCATCACGGTCAACAAGGGCTCGGTCCAGCACCTCGACTTCCTGACCGAGCAGGAAAAGGCCGTCTTCAAGACCGCCTTCGAGCTCGACCAGCGCTGGGTGGTGGAACACGCGGCCGACCGCACGCCCTTCATCTGCCAGGCGCAGTCGCTCAACCTCTTCCTGCCCGCGAACGTCCACAAGCGGGACCTGCACCAGATCCACATGATGGCGTGGAAGAAGGGCGTGAAGTCGCTCTACTACTGCCGCAGCCTCTCCATCCAGCGCGCCGACGCCGTCAGCGAAAAGGTGGTGGGCCAGAGCGATGTGATGACGCGCCACAAGGACGAGGCGACGCTCCCACTGCAAGCACCGCCGCCGGCTTCGACCAATTATGAAGAGTGTCTGGCGTGCCAGTAAAGGGGTCATGAGGGGCTTTGCCCCTCACACTCCCCAGCAGGAAACTTAGTTTCCTGCACCTTCATCTGATTGATTATTTCGCCAAATAAATTTTTTTCTTGGTCCTTGCGAGTTTTTGGGCCGATCTAAATACAAAGAAGGTGCAGGAAACTAAGTTTCCTGCCGGGGTCCCAGGGGCAGAGCCCCTGGCTTCAACACCATCCAATCCGGGGCAAAGCCATGGCTGACGGCATTTCCATTGACGAGCTTCCCGTGAAGTTCGACCTCCTGACCTCCAACCCGGTCTACAAGCCCTTCCGCTACCCTTGGGCCTATGAGGCCTGGCTGCAGCAGCAGCGCATCCATTGGCTGCCGGAGGAGGTGCCGCTCGCCGATGACGTGAAGGACTGGCAGAAGAACCTCACCCCCGGTGAGAAGAACCTGCTCACGCAGATCTTCCGCTTCTTCACCCAGGCGGATGTCGAGGTGAACAACTGCTACATGAAGCAGTACAGCCAGGTCTTCAAGCCGACCGAAGTGCTGATGATGATGTCGGCGTTCAGCAACACCGAGACGATCCACATCGCCGCCTACAGCCATCTTCTCGATACCATCGGGATGCCGGAAATCGAATACACGGCCTTCCTGAAGTACAAGGAGATGAAGGACAAGTACGACTACATGCATTCCTTCTCGGTCGAGAACAAGACCGAGATCGCCAAGACGCTGGCCGCCTTCGGCGCCTTCACCGAGGGCCTGCAGCTCTTCGCCTCCTTCGCGATCCTCATGAACTTCCCGCGCTTCAACAAGATGAAGGGCATGGGCCAGGTGGTGAGCTGGTCGGTGCGCGACGAGACGCTGCACTGCCTCTCCGTCATCCGCCTCTTCCGCACCTTCGTGCAGGAGAACCCGGAGATCTGGACCGAGGAGCTGAAGCGCGACCTCTATCTGATCTGCGCCACCATCGTGGACCATGAGGACGCCTTCATCGACCTCGCCTTCGAGCTGGGCGGCGTCGAGGGCCTGACGGCCGATGACGTGAAGAAGTATATCCGCTTCATCGCCGACCGCCGCCTGCAGCAGCTGGGCCTCGAATCCCTCTACCACATCGAGAAGAACCCGCTGCCCTGGCTGGATGAGATGCTCAACGCCATCGAGCACACGAACTTCTTCGAGAACCGCGCCACGGAATACTCCAAGGCCTCGACGGAAGGCTCCTGGGAGGAGGCCTTCGCGGATGGCACCTTCACCTCCGCCCAGCCCGAGGGCGCGATCGAGATCGACGCCCGGCACTGAGCAGACCGGCGTCGCTGCGCATTGAAGACATGGCGGGGGGGCGCTAACTCCCCGCCATGCTTCGCATCATCCGTTATTCCAGCATCTTCCTCCTGGCGCTGGTCGCCGGCATCTGGGCCTATGCCTGGGTCAGCAAATCGCCCCAGGAAAGCCTGGGCGAGGCCTTCGCCAACCGCCTCGCCAGCGTCTTCGGCCAGGAGGTGGCCGCGCCCACGGCCAGCGGCGGCGGCATGCAGCTGCCCGCCGGCATGCAGCTCGGCGGCCCCTTCGAGCTGGTGAACCAGGACGGCCGCACCGTCACCGAGCGCGATTTCGCCGGGCGCTGGCTGCTGGTCTATTTCGGCTTCACCTATTGCCCCGATGTCTGCCCGACCGAGCTCGGCACCATCGCCGCCGCTCTCGATTCGCTCGGCCCGCAGGCCGAACAGGTGACGCCGATCCTCATCACCATCGATCCGCAGCGCGACACGCCGGCCCAGCTGGCGGATTATGTCTCGCGCTTCCATCCCCGACTCCAGGGCCTGACCGGCACGCCCGAGCAGATCGCCGCCGCCGCCCGCCGCTACCGCGTCTATTACGCCCGGGTGCAGCGGCCGGAGATGACGGACTATCTGATGGACCACTCCAGCTTCATCTACCTGGTCGGCCCCGATGCGCGGGTGCGCGCCCTCTTCCGCCCGGAAACCAGCCCCGAGGCCATCGCCGCCGCCGTCCAGGCGCAGCTGCGCGCGCCGAGGAACCCGGGTTCGTGACCCTTGGCGAGCATCCCCGATCTGGCGCATAACCTTACCGGAATCGTGGCCCTCGTTCCGGCCACCTAAGGAGTTTCGCATGGCGGAAGATGATGACCGCACGGAAGGGATGGAGGAGGGCGCCCGGGGTGGCGCCGCCCCCCGCCAGGGCCGCCGCCTCTCGGACAAGATCCTGGTCGCCTTCCACCAGGCCTGTGACCAGGCCGATTTCGAAGTGGCCGAGCAACTGCTCCGTGTGCTCGAGATGATGCTGACGCGCCGACCCATCTCGCCCGACATCAACCGCCGCCGCAACATCGAGACGCTGGTGGCCGCCCATGAGCGTCTCTGGCACCTCCGCCACCCCGAGGCGGATGGCGAGCAGTAGCGCCATCTTGTCATTCCGCCCGTGATGCGCCTCCAATGGCGCATGGACGGGATTCGCTCCACGCATGAGACGTTGCGATGAGCGGGCCGACGCGGCTCGCTCTGGTCGAGGATGATCCGCTCCAGCGGCGGATCGTCAGCGAATATCTCGCCCAGCACGGGCTTCGCCCCGCCACCTTCGCCTCCGGCGCGGAATTCAAGCGCGAGCACGCACAGAGCCTGCCCGACCTCGCGCTCTTCGACGTCCATCTGAACGAGGCGGAGGACGGCTTCGCCCTCGCCCGCTGGGCCCGCGCCCGCTCCTCGCGCATGGGCATCATCATGCTGACCGCGGCGGGCGACACGGTGGACCGCGTGGTGGGCCTCGAATCCGGCGCCGATGACTACGTCACCAAGCCCTTCGAGCCGCGCGAGCTGCTGGCCCGCATCAAGGCCCTGCTGCGCCGCGCGGCCGAGGCGCCGCCGCCCCCCGCGCTGCTGACCGAGATGCGCGTCGGCACCGCACGGCTGAACCTGGAGCGCCGCGTGCTGATCCTGGCCGACGGCACGGAGGATGTGCTCTCCGCCAGCGAATTCGACCTGCTGGCCCTGCTGGTGAAGCACCCCAACCGCCCGCTGACGCGCGAATGGCTGCTGGAGACGGCCGCCCATCGCGAGGCCGAGGTCTTCGACCGCGCGATCGACAACCGCATCATGCGCCTGCGCCGCAAGGTGGAGGCCGACCCCGCCAAGCCGGAGGCGATCCGCTCCGTCCGCGGCGTGGGCTACATCTTCGTGCCGCCCAAGGACTGATACCACATCCCATGGATCGTGACCGATCCATGGGATGTGCCATGTTTTTCCTGCCCTCAGACGCCGGGCGCGGCCTCCGGCCGCTTGGCTTCGCCGGACTGCCGGCGGGCCGCATTCGCGGCCTCGCCCGCCTTCGGCGGGCGTGAGTCACGGACCACGCGATTTGGTATCACTCCATCAGTCGTCCCCATGGGTGTCGGTATGAGACCCAGCGCACAAGGTTCCGGCCTGCGGCCCGGAGGGCCGAGCGCGCGAAAGCGCGCCGCGGAGGCGGCCCGCCCGGCGTCCGAGGGCACGAAGGTGAGGCCTTCGTGCGCCTGACATGATGGCTCAGCCCGCCAGTGCCGCCGCCACGCGGCGCGCGAAATCCGCGGGGTCGCGCGGCGCATCGCCATCCTGCAGCCGCGCGAGATCGAAGATCAGCCCCGCCTGCTCGGCCAGCGCCGCATCATCCAGCCCGCCCTCGGCCAGCTTCGCGATCAGCGCATGGCGCGGATTGATCTCCAGCACCGGCAGGCCGCCCGCAAAGCCGCGCCCCGCGCGCCGCAGCAGCCGCTGCATGGCGAGGTCCGGGCCAAATTCGCCGGCCGCCAGCACCGCCGCACTCTCCACCAGCCGGTCCGTCGCCCGCACCTCCGAGACATGCTCCGAGAGCGCCGTCTTCAGCCGCTCCAGCAGCGCCGAGACATCGGGCGCCGCCTCCCCGTCGGCGGGCGAGAGCTTGGCCGCGCCCTGGGTGATGCTGCGGATCGGCTTGCCGTCGAACTCAGCGAGCCGCTCCGGCCAGAAGGCATCGATCTGCTCGGAGAGCAGCAGCACCTCGAGCCCGCGCGCACGATAGCCCTCCAGCTGGGGCGACTTCGCCAGCGTCTCGGCATTGTCGCCGACGAGGACATGGATCGCCTCCTGCCCCTCCTTCATGCGGGAGACGTAGTCGGCGAGCGAGGTCCAGCCTTCCACGGCGGTGGAGCGGAAGCGCAGCAGCCCCGCCACATCCTTCTGGTGCTCGCCCGGCTCCCAGACGCCCTCCTTCAGGACCGAGCCGAAATTCTCCCAGAACTTGGCATAGCCCTCGGCGTCCTTCGCCTTGGTCTTCAACTCCGACAGCACGCGGTTCGTGACAGCCCGGCGGATGCGCGCCAGCACCGGCGTGGATTGCAGCATCTCGCGCGAGACGTTGAGCGGCAAATCCTCCGTGTCCACCACGCCCTGCACGAAGCGCAGGAAGGGCGGCAGCAGCTCCGCCTCATCGGTGATGAACATGCGGCGCACATGCAGCCGCACGCGGCTCACCCGCTCATCCTCCACCGCCTGGAAGGGCTTCATGCCGGGGATGAAGAGCAGCGCCGAGAAATCCAGCGCGCCCTCCGCCCGCCAGTGCAGCGTGGCCCAGGGGCTGTCGAACATGTGGCCGAGATGGCGGTAGAACTCGGTGTAGCTCTCCTCGCTCACCTCGGATTTCGGCTTCTGCCAGAGCGCCGTGCCCTCATTGGCCGGCTCCTCCTTGCCCTCGTTCACGACGAGGATGGGGATGGCGATATGGTCCGCCCATTTGCGGATGATGGCCTTGAGGCGGAAGGGCTCCAGGAACTCCTCCGCATCGGCCTTCATGTGCAGCACGATGTCAGTGCCCGCATCGGCGCGCTCGGCCGGCGCCAGCGTGTAGTCGCCCTTGCCCTCGGAGGCCCAGAGCCAGGCCTCCTCCGTCCCCGCGCGGCGGGAGGTGACTTCCACGCGCTCGGCCACCATGAAGGCCGAATAGAAGCCCACGCCGAACTGGCCGATCAGGCTCGGCTTCTCGCTGGCGGGCGCATCCGCCAGCGATTGCGCGAAGGCCCGCGTGCCCGAGCGCGCGATGGTGCCCAGATGCTGCGCCAGCTCCGCCTTGCCCATGCCGATGCCGGAATCGGAGATCGTCAGCGTCCGCGCGGCCTTGTCCGGCGTGATGCGCAGCTTGGCTTCGGCCGGGAGCGCCAGCGCCTCGTTCGTCAGCGCCTCGAAGCGGCGGCGATCCGTCGCATCCGCCGCATTGGCCACCAGCTCGCGGAGAAAAATCTCGCGCTCCGAGTAGAGCGCATGCACCACGAGGTCGAGCAGCCGCCCCACCTCCGCGCCGAATTCGTGCCGTTCCACCGTCTCGCTCATTGTGCCTCCAGTCTGAAAATCGGGCCGGCCGCGATATGTATGGCGGCGCAGGCCCTTTCAACCTCCCGCGCTTGCGCACCCCCCGCGGCCACGGCCAAGCTGCGGCCCAAGATCAAGGAGGCAGGGGATGTTCACACGGCGCACGGGTTTGGCCATGGCGATGGGCACGCTCGCCACGCCCGCGATCGCGCAGAGCTGGCCGAGCCGCCCCATCCGCCTCATCGTCCCCGACACGCCCGGCACCGGCAATGACGTGACGGCCCGCCTCTTCGCCCCCCTGCTGGAAGCGGCCCTGGGCCAGCCCTGGGTGGTCGAGAACCGCACCGGCGCCGGCGGGCGCATCGGCGTGGAGGCCGCCTTCCGCGCCGCCCCCGACGGCAGCACCTTCCTGCTCGGCAATGCCGGCTCCAACGGCATCAACGCCGCCATCTACCGCGACCTGCCCTATGACCTGCTCACCGCCTTTGACCCCGTCTCGCTGCTGGTCATCGGCCCCAACACGCTCTTCGTGAATCCCCGCCAGATCCCGGTGAACAGCGTGGCCGAGCTCATCGCCTATGTGCGCGCCCGCCCCGGCCAGCTCAGCTATGCCTCGGCCGGCATCGGCTCCTCCGCGCATATGTCCATGGCGCTCTTCCTGAGCCGCACCGGCCTCGACATCCAGCACGTGCCCTATCGCGGCGCCGCCGGCCTCGCCCAGGCGGTGGTGACGGGCGAGGCGCCGGTCGCCTTCGCCAACCTGGTCAACATCATGCCCCAGGCCCGCGCGGGCGAAGTCCGCCTCCTCGCCGTCACCACCCGCACGCGCGATCCCGGCCTGCCCGAGATCCCGACCATGGAGGAAGCGGGCCTGGCCGGCTTCGAGACGCTGGCCTGGAACGCCCTCTTCGCCCCGCGCGGCACGCCGGGCGGCATCCGAGAAAAGCTGGGGAGCGAACTGGCGAAGCTGCGCGACAACCATGACCTGGCCGAGCGCATCCGGCTGTTGGGGGGTGCCCTCGTCATCTCCACGCCGGCCGAGCTCCGGGCGCGGGTCACGGCCGATATCGGCCAATGGCGCCGCCTGGCCGAGGCCGCAAACATCCAGGCGCAGTGAGCGGCGGGCGATGAGCATGCGCATCGCCGCGGTCGAGTTCCTGGGCGTGAACGTCACGCCCAAGACCAACTGGTGCTTCCTGCAGGTCCGCACCGAGTGCGGCCGCACCGGCACCGGCGAATGCACCCTCTCGGATCACGAGGCGCTCCTCGCCGCCGAGGCCGCGCGCCTCGCACCCCGCCTGGTGGGTGAGGACGCGGCTTCCCGCAACCGCCTGGCCCGCCTGCTGCCGCATGCGCCGGGTGGCCTCGTCACCCACAGCCTCGTCTCCGCCCTGGAACAGGCCCTCTGGGACCTGGCAGGCCAGGAAGCGGGCCGCCCCATCCACGCCATGCTGGGCGGCGCCCTGCGCGAGAACGTGCCCCTCTACGCCAACATCAACCGCGGCGCAGCGCCCCGAACGCCCGAGGGCTTCGCCGCCGCCGCACAGCGCGCCATGGCCGCCGGCTTCCGCGCGGTGAAGCTCGCCCCCTTCGAGCCCATGGTCTGGGAGGACGCCGCAGACCCCGCGCTACGCGCCGCCTATGCCGAAGGCCTCGCCCGCATCGCCGCCGTGCGCGACGCCGTGGGCCCATCCGTGGATGTGATGGTGGACGCGCATTGGCGCTTCTCGCCCGGCGGTGCCGCGGGCCTCATCCGCGACCTGGCACCCCTCAACCTCTTCTGGCTGGAATGCCCCGTCTCCGAGGCCAACCACGCCGAGATCCGCCGCTTGCGCGGCCTCGCCAATGCACAGGGCATGCGCCTCGCCGGCGCCGAGACGCTGGCCGGCCTCGCCGCCTATCGCCCCCTCATCGAGTCCGGCTGCTACGACGTGCTGATGCCCGACATCAAATACGCCGGCGGCCATGGCGAGATCACCCGCATCGCGGCCCTGGCCCAGACAGCCGGCATCGAGATCGCGCCCCACAACCCGACCGGCCCGATCTGCCACGGCCATTCCGTGCAGCTTTGCGCGACGCTGCCCAACCTGCTTCCCCTGGAAGTCCAGTTCGGCGAGACCGAGCGCTTCTTCACCATGACTGAAGGCGCCGACCAGCGCTTCCTGGCGGGTACCGCCCCCCTGCCGACCACCCCGGGCCTCGGCCTCGCCCTCGACGAAGCCGACGCCCGCGCCACCCCCTGGCAACCCATGGCGCAGCCCTGGCTCGATCCGCGCCTCGGCTGACCATTGCCGCTGAGGCCGGTTCAGCGGCACCATCACCCGCCATAAGGAGATTCCCATGCACCAGCCCGACCCGAATATCCGCCTCGCCGCGCTGGAAGCCGTGGTCTCCCGCCTGCTCGTCGCCGAAGCCCGCCAATCGCCCGACCCCGCCGGCATGCTCGACCAATTCGCCGCCCGCATGCGCCGCGAAGCCGAAAGCCATCCGATGGCCGGCGATGACCCGCGCGACAGGCTGGCGCTCGCGGCGGCGCTGCTGCAGCTGGTCACGCTCGCCAAGGAAAAGCTGATTACCGAGTAAAAAAGGGCCTCCGGCGGCTGGGGCCGAAAGGCCCCAGACCCCATTACCGGGCGCGCGCCAAAAGCCTGCGGGCGCGCTCGACGACGGGCAGGTCGATCATCGCGCCCTCGAAGGCGACCGCGCCTTGACCCAAGGACAAGGCCTCGTCAAACGCCGCGATCAAACGCCGCGCGCGATCCACCTCCACCGGCGAAGGCCCATACTCCTCATTGATGATCGGCACCTGCGCCGGATGAATGCAGGAGGCACAGCCAAACCCCAACCTCCGCGACCGCCGCAAGGATTGCCGATACGCCTCCAGATCCGAGAAATCCGCAAAGGCACCAATCGAGCCCATGGGCAGGATCCCCGCCCCGCGCGCCGCCGCCACGCACATCATCCCGAAGACGTAAAGCGAATCCGCCCCCGGCACCGCCTCCAGCTCGGTGGAGAGATCCTCACTCCCCACCCCCAAGCCCGCCATCCGCGGATCAGCCCCCGCAATCGCCACCAGGTTCGGCAAGGCCTGCGGCGTCTCCACGACGCCGATGAAGCGCGTATGCCCGATGGGCAGCCCCAAGGCCGCCTCCCGCACCGCCACCACCTCGGAGAGCAGGCGCACATGCTCCGCCCCCATCACCTTGGGCAGCATGAGCACGGAGACCTCCGGCATCACGGCGGCCGCGATGTCGGGCACGCTCATCTCCAGCGGCCGGTTGATCCGCACGCAGACATCGGCGCCGGCCTGCCCCACCTGCTTCGCCGCCGCCGGCAGCGCGGCCCGCGCCGCCTCCTTCCCATCCGGCGGGATGCTGTCCTCCAGATCGAGGATGATCACATCCGCGCCGCGCGTATGCGCACGCGCCACGAACTTCTCCGCCGTCGCCGGCACGAAGAGCAGCGAACGCCAATTCGGTGCGGCCATCAGCTCAACCCCTCGAAGGCCGAACCGCTTTCCAGCATGGCGCTGATCATGGCCTCGTCATGCCCCAGCTCGCGCAGCACCTCCCGCGTGTTGCGGCCGAGCTGCGGCGCGGGCAGCACCTCCTCCCGCATGCCGCCGCTGAAGGTGTTGGGCACGCGCGTGCGGCGGATGCGCCCCTCGGTCGGATGCTCGTCGAAATGCCAGAAGCCCACCTCGGCCAGATGCGGGTCCTCCAGCAGGTCATCAATTTCGTTGTACGGCCCGGCCGGCACATCGGCCTTGGCGAAGATCTCCAGCCACTCGGCCGTGGTCTTCGTCGCCAGCGCCTCCACCTGCACGCGGAAATAATCCGGCGCGTTCTGCGTGCGCGTCAGCGCCGTCCTGAAGCGCGGATCCTCCTTCAGCTCCGGCCGCCCGATGGCGTCGAAGAAGGCGAAGGCCTGGCGGTTGTTGTTGGGCCGCACCGTCAGGTAGCCATCCTTCGTCGGCAGCGGGCGGTAATCCGGCGAGAGCAGCCGCGCATCGCCCGACGGCCCCTCCGGCGGATCGAAGGTCGCCGCCCCCAGATGCTCGCTCATCACGAAGGACGCCATGTTCTCGAACATCGGTACCTCGATGGCCTCGCCCACACCCGTCTTCTCGCGGCGATACAGCGCGAAGCCCACGGATTGGGCTGCGATCAGCCCCGTCGTGTGGTCCGTCATCACCATGGGCACGAAGCGCGGCTCGCCCGTCGCGCGATGGAAGGTGCCGGCGACGCCCGAAAGCGACTGGATGATCGGGTCATAGGCCGGCCGGTTGTAGTAGCGCCCGCCCTTGCCGAAGGCGACGATGCCGCAATGGATCAGCCGCGGATTCAACGCATGCAGCGAAGCGAAGTCGAGCCCCGCACGCTCCAGCCCCTGCGGCCGCACATTGGTCACGAAGACATCGGCGCGCGCGAGCAGCGCCTTCATCGCCGCCAGCCCCTCGGGCTGCTTGATGTCGAGCCCGATGCTGCGCTTGTTGCGGTTGAAGTTGATGAACTTCCCGCTCATCGCCGGCGTCCGGCTGCCGGCGGCGAGGAAGCGCAGGATATCGCCCCCCGGCGCCTCCACCTTGATCACATCCGCACCCTGGTCGGCCAGGGTGCGTGTGGCGATCGGCCCCACCACCACGGTGGTGAGGTCCACCACCTTCACGCCATCCAGCGGCCCGCTCATGCGAAGTCCAGCTCCATCTCGGCGCAGAGTTTTCCGTCCTGATCCGCCACCCAGGCGCGCATGCGGCCGCCTTCCAGCGCGCCACCCGCCAGCGTGATGCGCGCGCCGACATAGATCGGCCGCGTCAGCCGCGCGGTGTAGCCCGCGAGGCGATGCCCCGGCGTGTTCTCCACCGCCGCATCCAGCAGCAATTGCATGGTCAGCCCGCCATTCTGCACCAGCGCCGGATAGCCCTCCGCCTCACGCGCATAATCCGCGTCGTAATGGATGCGATGCGCATTCCACGTCACCGCCGAATAGCGAAACACCAGCGCGTTGGAGACCTGCGCCTCGCGCGTCCAGGCGGCATCGGTCGGCGCCGGCGTGCCCGGATTGACCGGCGAGGGCGTGCCCGGCGGCACCGCCTCGCGATAGATCGCGTCGAACTCATCCACCGCGATCACCTCGCCACCCACCAGGTAGCTGTGCCGCATGGTCAGCACGCAGATCGTGCCCGTCCGCGCCTTCTTGGGCTCGATCGCCGCCACCTCCGCACGCTTGGTGAGCGCATCCCCCACGCGCAGCTGCCCCGGCAGCGTCACGCGCCGCCCGGCCCCCATGCGGCGCGGCAGCGGGATGGGCGGCAGCGTCACGCCCGGCTCGGGGTGCCCATCCACGCCGATATCCCCCTGCCGCGCGCTTTCCTGCGCAAAGAGCGAAACCCAATGCGGCGGCAGCACCGTGCCGCGCGGATAGGCGTCAGGGTCCAGGTCGAGCATGGCGGCGATCCGCCGCAGCATGCTGGGCGAGACGTCATCCTCGATGATGCGCACGCGCCCCAGCCAATCCTGGCGCACCTTCTCGATGGCGATCACGAAATCCATGGCAAACCCTATTCGGCGACGAGGTTGAGGCGGCGGATCAGCGGCGCCCATTGGTCATGCGCGGCGCGGATGGTCCGCTGGAAATCGGCAGGCGAATTCTGCGGCGCGGGATCGGCGCCGACACGCTCATAGGCGCCACGCACGCGCGGGTCGCGCAGCGCATCGTTCAGCGCCTCGGAAATGCGGGCGATCGCCTCCGGCGGCGTGCCCGCCCGCGCCGTCAGCCCGAAATAGGAGGAGCCGGTGAAGCCCGGCACCGTCTCGCCCATGGTCGGCACGCCCGGCCAATTCTCCCGCCGCGTCGCGCTCGTCACGGCTACCGCGCGGATGCTGTTCTGCCCGCGCACCGTCTCGCCCTCCGGCAGGCCGAGGCAGCGCGCATGCACGCGGCCCGAGAGCAGGTCCGTCATCGCCTGGGTGCTTTGCCGGTAGGGCACATGCACCATGTCGAGGCCGAGCCGCGCGCCCAGATCCTCCATGATGAGATGCGTGATGGCACCCACGCCCGCCGAGGCATAGGTGAAGCGCCCCGGATTGGCGCGGATCCAGGCGATCAGCGCGGGGAAATCCGGCGCGGGGATGGAGTTGTGCACCAGCAGCACATTGCTGGTGGAGCAGAAATGCCCGATCGGCGCGAAGTCCCGCTCCCAGTCATAGCCCAGCGCGCGATACATCAGCGCATTCACGCCGCTGTTGGTGCCCATGGTCGCGACCATGATGGTGTAGCCATCGGCCGGCCCCCGGGCCAGCGTCTCGGCTGCCAGGTTGCCCGCGCCGCCCGGGCGGTTATCCGCCAGCACCACCTGCCCCAGACGCTGCGACAGCGCCTCGGCCGTGACGCGCGAGACGATGTCCGTCTGCCCGCCACCGCCATAGGGCACGAGCAGCCGGATGCTGCGCTCGGGGAAGGCGGCGCGGGCGATGCCGGGTGCCGCGAGCGCGCCGATCAGCGCGGCGCGGCGGGTGGTGATGGGCAAGGGGCTTCCTCGTGCTTCTTTTGCCCCATTCTTTCCACGAACGGCGCTTGGGTCCACCCTCCCGCCACAACCCAGGAGGAAACGCATGGCCCGCCTGCCCTATCTCAGCCCCGAGGATCTCGCCGAGGAGGACCGCCCGCTGCTCAAGCGGATGATCACGCTGCATCGCTGCCTGGTGAACAGCCCCGGCGCCGCCCGCGCCTTCGGCGGATTGGGCCAATACATCCGCTATGACGCGAAGCTCGACCCGCGCCTGCGCGAACTCGCCATCCTCCAGGTCGGCTGGCTCGCGCGCTCGCCCTATGAATGGTCGCACCATGTGAAGATCGGCCACGACTTCGGCGTGACGGATGCCGATATCGAAGCCCTGATCGCCGAGACGGCGGGCCAACCCAACAGCCTGGAGCCGCTGGCGAAGCTCGTGCTGAAGGGCGCGCGAGAGGTCTATGCCGGCGCGATGAGCGAGGCGACCTTCCGCGAACTCCAGGCCCATCTGACCAATGAGCAGATGGTGGACCTGACGGTCACCGCCTCCTTCTACTGCGCCGTCGTCCGCACGCTGGCGAGCCTCGCGATCGACGTGGAGCCGGAATACCAGCCCTATCTCGACCGCTTCCCGCTCCCGGCGTGACGTTGCCGAGAGGCTGATTCACGCCTTTGGCATGCGCCAAAGGCGATCAGACTCTAACCCGCAGCCACATACCCATAGGCGAGGTTGCTCCGCCCCGGCCCGTTCATCGCGTATTCGGCCTTCACCCGCGCCACGCCGTCATTCTCCAGGGCGGCGCGGCGCGTGTAGTTGTACATCCTGGCCGAGGTCTCGCCGAAGATCGCATTCTTCACCGGCCCATCGGGTGCGCCGAGCGGCGCGAAGCCATAGCGCCGCTGCATCTCCTCCGGGATTTCGAGGCGCCGCAGGGATTCGATCTGCCATTGCGGGCTGCCGGTCCAGATCGCATCCGTGCCCCAGACCACGTGATCGGCACCCAGCCCCTTGATGAGGATGCCCATCATCGCCGCGCACAACTGCGGCTCCACCACCGTGCTCTGCGCGAAGATCTGCCCGAGATCGCCATAGACATTGTTCACGCCATACTTCGCCGGAATCTCGGCGAGATCACTCACCCAATCCACGCGCCCGGTCTGCTGGAACTGCGCCCAGCCCTGCTCGGCCCGCCCGCCGCCGGCGAAGCGATAGGCCGAGTGGTAGATGACGAAGTTGATCTGCGGCCAGTCCCGCGCCGCCTTCCCCACATCATCCACGCGGGCAAAGGGCGTGAGGTGCGGAAACTGCTGCTCCACCTGCGGCGGAAACAGCCCCTTATGGACGCAGACGATGTTGTTCCCCGCGCGCAGGATGCGCTCATAGAAGGGATACATCACCCGCTCGTCATCCATCCGCCAGGGATGGATCGCGAGATGCTTGTTGGTGTTGTCGCCGATCGTATAGCCCTTCCAGCTGTCGGGCTTGAGCTGCTCGATGCAGCGCTCCACCTCGTCCATCCAGCCGGGCTTGCCGGGGGTGAAGATCGCATGGCTCAGCACGCGCTTGTTGCCCGCCGCGTCGTTCACGCGCTTGCGGGCATCGAACTTCATGTCATTGGTGAGGAACCAGTCCTGCAGCTCCTCGGACGGCGCGCCCGAGATCAGCGCCACCTTGGTGTCGCTGTCGAGGAAGACCTCCTTGAACCAATTGGCCTCCATCAGGTCCTGGATGGTCTGCTCGCGCCCCACCAGATCCGGGTTCCAGCCGGCCTGGCCGACCGCGCGGCGCTGGTTCACGAAGGTCATGATGCGCGTGTCGGGCCGCAGGAAATGCGTGTGCACATCCATCACGAACTGGTTGCGAAGTGCGGCCGTGCGCATGTCGGCCGCCCCCGCCGTCTGCGCCTCGGCGCGGCTCACGGCATAGAGCGGGCCATAGACCTCGTTCATCGCGAGGAAGGCCGCCGCCATGCCCGCATTGGTCTGCAGGAAGCGGCGCCGATCCATGCCCTGCTTCGGGCCGATCGTATCCGCCATGTCCTTGATCCGCGCCTCGACCTGCTTCTGCCGCTCGGTCTGCGGGATGGGCCAGAATTCGTCGGAGCTCACCACCTGGGTCGGGATGGGCGAGGCGAACATCGCCTCTTCCGCAGGGCGCAGCGCCGCGATGTCGTCATCGGTCAGGAAACCGCCCATGAGTGCCTCCTCTGGGGTCTTGTTCCCGGCGGGGGCATCCTCGCGCCAAAATCCCGGCGCGCGCAAGGACCGTTACATGGGCGGGGTCAGGCGGTGAGGAATTCCATCAGCTTCGGATTGAAGACCTCCGGCTGCTCCACGCTGAAGGCATGCCCGCCCTCCGGCGTCACCCAGAGCTCCGCATGGGGCAGCCCGGCCGCCAGCGCCTCGGACGCCGTCCAGGGCACCAGCAGGTCATCGCGCGAGGCCGCCACCAGCGTCGGCGCCGTGATCTGCGCCAGATCCGCGCGCGCGTCGAAGGCCCGCAGCGCGCCGATGCGCTTCAGCAGGTTCTCGGCGCCCTGGAAATGCGCCGTCCCATGCGCGACCTCGGCGCTGATCTTTTCGTGGTTGGCGGACATGTACGGCGCCGTGTGCAGGAACAACGGCTGCGCCGCCACGTAAGCCGCCGGCCCCTGGCTGTGCAGGATGCCGATGCGGATGTCGAAGCACCGCTCAGAATGCCGGTCCACCTTCGCCCAGGCATTCACCAGCACCAGCTTGCCGACGCGATCGGGAAACCGCCGCGCGAGATCGAGGCCCACCAGACCGCCCAGCGCATGGCCCAGGACATGCACGCGCGACACGCCCGCCGCATCCATCACGGCGATCACGTCATCGGCCATATGCCCGATCGTGTAGCCGTCCGGCAGCGGCTCCGCATTGCGTCCCGTCCCGCGTTGGTCGAAGCCCAGCACGCGGAACTTCGCCTCCAGCGCCGCGCGCTGCGGCGCCCAGAAGGCCGCAGCGCCACCCAGCCCCGCGGAGAGGAGAACCACCTCCTCACCCGCGCCCGTCAGATCGAACTTCACTTGCCGATATGCGCCACGGTCGCGATCTCGACCAGCGCGCCCGGCTTCACCAGGCCGCACTGGATGCAATAGCGCGCCGGCTTGTCGCCCGGGAAATACTCGGCATAGACGGCGTTCAGCGCGGCGTAGTTCGCCCAGTCGGTCAGGAAGATGTGGTTCATCACCACATCCGCCATCGTCCCGCCCGCCGCCTCGATCACGCCCTTGATCGTCTCCAGCACGAGCCGCGTCTGCGCCGCCGCATCGCCCAGATGCATCACATTGTTGTCGCGGTCGAAGGGCAGCGTGCCCGAGACATAGAGCACGCCATCCGCCAGCGCGCCGGGCGAATAGGGTGCCAACGGCTTGCCGGAACCGGCGGGGATCACGGGGCTGAAGGGCATGGCTTTCTCCTATTCAGGCGATTGACCGATCGCGCCGCAGAAATCCGCGACGGTGGAGACCCATCCGAAGAAGGTCTCGATGTTGTAGAGTGCCGCCTTCTGCGCGAAATCCGGCCCCGCCGCATGCGTCGCATCCTCCAGCACGATGCCGAAATACTCGAGATGGAACGCATCGCGCAGCGAGCTCTCGACGCAGACATTCGTCGCGACACCGGTGAAGACGATGTTGCGGATGCCCCGCGCGCGCAAAAGGCTATCGATGTTCGTGTTGAAGAAGCCGGAATAGCGCGGCTTGGGCACCACCAGGTCGCCCGGCTTGGGCGCCAGCGCCTCCACCAGCGCATAATCCCAGCCGCCCTTGGCGAGCAGCGTCCCCGCCAGCTCCGGCCGCTTGCGCATGGTCTTCAGCGCATTGGACTTGTGCCAATTGGGGGAAGCGGGCGTGCCTGCCTCCTTGTAGTCGGGGTCCCAGCCATTCTGGAAATAGATCACCTGGATGCCCGCGCGCCGCGCCGCCTCCGCCGCCACCGCCGCGCGCTGGATCACGGCCTCACACCCCGCGATGTCGAAGCCCGCAATGTCGAGATAGCCGCCCGGCGAGGCATAGGCGTTCTGCATGTCCACGATGATCATGGCCGTCTCGGCCGGGTTCAGCCGGATCGGCTCGGGCCGCGCCGGCAGCGTGACCGCCTCGCGCGTGATCACGGGCACAAATCCGGCAGGCTCTGACATCGGGCAAACTCCTCGGCTGGCGCGCATCATGCAAAAGCGCGCCCCGGCGAGCCAGCCCGGCCAACCCACACACGCCAAATCGTTCCGCCCGCGCTGCCTTACGAAAAGGCAATCCAAGACGCAGTTGCCAGCGCCACAGGCGGAACCCGTCCAGCCCCTCCCCGCCGCGCGCCCTTCGCGCTGGACGCGCCCCCCGCGCATGCGGAGATTTCATGCATCCGGGCGGGCCGCTTCGCCCCCCGCGCAAAGGAGCCTCCGCATGGCGTTTCACCCCTCCCGCCGCCTCCTGCTCGGCGCCTCCGCGCTGCTCGCGGCACCCCATGTCGCCAACGCCCAGGCGCGCCCCACCGTGCGCTTCGCCTTCGACTGGATCCTGAACGGCCCCTACGCCTTCGGCATCGCGGGCGAGCGCCAGGGCTTCTTCCGCGAGGCCGGCGTGGACATCACCATCAGCCGCGGCTTCGGCTCCGCCCGCATCCCGCTCGACATGGCGGCCGGCACCTTCGACATCGCGATGTGCGACCCCACGCCCACGCTGCGCTTCATGTCGCAGAACCCGAACAATGACCTGATCGCCGTCGGCCTGCTGTGGGACCAGGCGCCCACCGCCGTCACCGTGCGCGCCGATGGCCCCATCACCAACATCTCCATGCTCGCCGGCAAGACACTGGCCGCCCCCGAATTCGACGGCGGCCGCCAGGTCTTCCCGGCCTTCGCGGCCGTGAACAACATCCCCGTCAGCTCCATCAATTGGATGTCCGTGGCGCCCGAGCTGCGCGAGCCCATGCTGGTGCAGCGCCGCGCCGACGGCATCACGGGCTTCGTCACCTCCACCGCGCTCTCGCTCCGTGCGCTCGGCATGGACCTGCCGGCGCAGCGCATCTTCCGCTACCGCGAGCACGGGCTCGACTTCTTCTACGGCTCCGTCCTGCTCACCACCCGCACCTATATGGAGCGCAACCCCGACGCCGTGCGCGCCGTGACCCACGGCATGATCCGCTCGCTGCGCTGGGCCTTCGCCAACCGCGCCGCCGCCATCGAGGCGCTCCGCGCCCGCGAACCGCTGACCGACGTCGCGATCGAAACCGTCCGCCAGAACATGGCGATGACCGAACTCGTGGACAGCCCCAATGTCCGCCGCCTCGGCCTCGGCGTCATGGAAGCGCCGCGCTTCGCGCGCCAGATCGAAGCGGTGAAGGCGGCCTTCAACCTGGGCGACATGCCCTCGCCGGATCGGTTCTATACGGATCGGTTCCTGCCGCCCGCCGCCGAGCGGCAGCTGACTTAGTCTCCGCCCTCAGGCGCCGGGCGGCGGCTCCGCCGCCTTGGCTTCGCCGCGCCACGGGATCGCCCGGCGGCGCGGTCACTTGGGCGGCGCCGGCCGCTGTGCGGCCGGATGGTTCTGTCGGCTCAGTCCGCGCGGATGCCCGCCGCGCGGACCAGATCACCCAAACGGCGCACCTCCTCCGCGATGAAAGCCGCGAAATCGGCGCCGGGCATCGCGCGGGGAATGCTCCCACTGCCGGTGATGCGCGCCGCCACCGCCTCATCCCGCACGGACGCCAGCAACTCCGCCTCCAGCCGCGCCACGCGATCCGCCGCGACACCCCGCGGCAGGAACAAGCCGAACCAGCCCACCGAGACCAGATCCACCCCCGCCTCGCGCAGCGTCGGCACCTCGGCGAAGCCCGGCGCACGCTCCGCACTCGTCACCGCCAGGGCCTTCATCCGCCCGCCCCGCACCAGCTCCGCCGCGGCCGAGATGGTCTGGAACATCACCTCCACACGCCCCGCCATCAGGTCATTATTCGCCGCACTCGTCTCCCGATACGGGACATGCGTGAGGTTCAGCCCCGTCGCCAGGCTGAACTGCGCGCCCGCCAGATGCAGCGAGGTGCCATTGCCGATGGAGGCGTAATTCATCGGCCGCGTCCGCGCCAAAGCCACGAACTCCGCCACGCTGTTCACCGGCAGCGAGACCGGCACCACCATGATGTTCGGCACGACCGCGATCATGCCGAGCGGCGTGAAATCCCGCTCCGCATCGAAGGGCAGCGTGGCAAACAGGAACCGGTTCACCGCGATGGGCACGCCGTTCAGCAGCAGCGTCTGCCCATCGCGCTCCGCCTGCGCCGCCGCGGCCGTGCCGATATTCCCGCCCGCGCCACTGCGATTCTCGATGGTCACCGGCTGGCCCAAGCCGCGGGACATCCGCTCGCCCACCACGCGGCCCAGGAAATCGGCTGCACCTCCCGGTGGAAACGGCACGATCATCCGCACGGGACGATCCGGAAAGCCCTGCGCGGAGGCCGCCATGGGCAGCAGCGCGGGCGTGGCAAGGAGGAGACGGCGGGGGATGGAATGGGTCATGCTGCGCGCGATGCAAACCTTGCGCCACAAGGGAAGCCTAGGCTGGCTCGCCTGGCTCCTGCTCGTCCCGATCGCCTCTCACGCGCAGGAACGCCCCATCCCGCGCGACATCCTGCCCGGCATCGGCCCGCAGGATCCCCGCCGCCCCGTGGATGCGCGCGTGATGCCCTTCCAGGCACTCGCCCGCGTGCAGCATGGCCTGGGCGGGCGCTGCACCGGCGCGCTGATCGCCCCCAACCAGGTGCTGACCGCCGCGCATTGCCTCATCGCCCGCCGCACCGAGAACCTGGTCCAGCCCGGGAGCGTGCATGTCCTGCTCGGCTATGAGCGCGGCGCTCAGGCCGCGCAGGCGCAGGTGGTGAGCTTCCGCACCGGCCCCGGCTATCGCCCCGGCCCCGGCGCACCGGCCGATTCCGACTGGGCGATCCTGACGCTGGCGCGCGACATCGCCCCGCGCGCGGCGACGCTGCCGCTGCTGAATGCCCTGCCCGCCCCGCGCACGCCGCTCACCCTCGCCGGCTACCAGCAGGACCGGCCGGAGGTGCTGCTGGCGGACACGGCCTGCCGCGTGCTCGGCGTCACCAGTGCCGGCATGCTGCTGCATGACTGCGCCGGCACGCGCGGCGTCAGCGGCGCGCCCCTGCTGATCGCCGCGCCCGGCGGCTGGGCCGTCGCGGGTGTCGCGTCCCGCGCGGCGGTCGAGACGGCGACCGGCCTCGCCGTCCCCGCCGCGACGATCGCAGCTTCGCGTTAAAGCCCCGCCTGCTCCAGCCGGAACACCGACCGCGCCAGCGCCTGCGCGCGCGGCACGAAGGAGGCGATCTCCAGATACTCCTCCGGGCTATGTGCGAGGCCACCCACCGGCCCCACCGAGCAGAGGGTCGGCGCGCCCTGCGCGGCGGTGAAGCCGCTATCCGCGCAACCGCCCGAGAATTCGCCCGTCACCGAAAGCCCCGCATCGGCCGCGGCACCCTTGTAGAGATCGAACAGCTTCGCGGCGGCGGCATCCTGCGTCAGCGGCAGGAATTCGCCCTTGATCGTGAGCTTCGCCTTGGTGCCGGGCACGTAGCTATGCGCCACGATCTCATGCAGCTTCGCCACGATCTCGTCGCGATCGGCCGGGTTCACATAGCGCAGGTCAATCTGCCCCACGGCCGAGGGCGCCACCGTATTCACGCTCTGCCCGCCCGAGACCAGGCCGACATTCAGCGTGATCCCGCGCTCCAGATCCGTCAGCGCATGGATGGCGACGATCTTGTGCGCGAGCTCGCCGATCGCCGAGATGCCGGCGGTGAAATTGCCACCCGAATGCGCCGCCTTGCCCTCGATCTCGAAGATCGAGAACACGCCGCCCTTGCGCCCGGTGACGACGCCACCCGAAGGCCGCCCCGGCTCGGAATTGAACACGACGCGCGCGCCGCGCGCCTCCTCCTCGATCACCGCGCGGCCCTCGGGGCTGCCGATCTCCTCATCGCCGGTGAAGAGCCCCACCATCGGCCCCGGCGCGCCGCCGAACTTCTTGAAGGCGGCGAGGACGAACATGTTCATCACCAGGCCCCCCTTCATGTCCGCGACACCGGGCCCATAAGCGCGGCCATCCTTGATGGTGAAGGGCCGGCGCGTCGGCTCGCCCTTGGGGAAGACGGTGTCCCGGTGCCCCATCAGCACGATGTTCTGCGCATGATTGCCGCGCGCGCGGGCCGTGCCTTCATGCGGCAGGATGGCGCGGATGCAGTCGCCGAATTTCTCGCCGCGCACGGTTTCCACGGTCAGCCCATGGCCCTCGCAGAATTCCTTCACGATGGCGCCCACGGCATCCACGCCGGCCTTGTCGTAGCTGCCGCCATCGGTGTTCACCATGGCCTGCAGCGCATCCAGCATCGCCTGCTGCTGGGTGGCGAGCCAGTTGGTGATCTCGGTTTCGGTGCTCATCTGCGGCGCTCCTGGGCGGTTGTTTCACCCCAGGCCAGCATGCGACGCGGCATGAGGCAACCGGGCCTCAGGAAGCCCTGCGCAACAGCCCTTCCTGCGCCGCCCGCGCCCAGCGCGCCGCATCCTCGCGCATCAGCGCCTGCACGCCCGCCACATCCAGCGCGCCAGGCTCCACCGCCAGGGTGCGGAAGCGTGCCTGCACCGCCTCGGTCGCGGCGGCCGCATTCGCCTCGGCATTGATGCGCTCCACCACATCGGGCGCCATCCGCGCCGGCCCCCAGAGCCCGAACCAGCCCTCATAACTGGCCGATGCGAGCCCGAGCGAGGCGAAGTTCGGCACCTCCGGCAGGAAGGGCGAGGGGCGCGGCGAGGTCACGGCGATGATGCGGATGCGGTCGCTCTGCATCAGCGGCATCGCCGTCGCCGTGCTCACCCAGGCGAGCGGCAGATGCCCGCCCATCAGGTCGCGCGTCGAGGCGCCGCCGCCCGCATAGCGGATCTCGTTCAGCTCGATCCCCGCGGCCTTGGCGAATTGCGCGGCGACGACACCGGAGGCCACATCCGCCGTGCCATGCGCAATCGCACCCGGCCGCGCGCGGGCGGCGGCGATCAGCCCCGGCACGTCGCGGAAGGGCGCATCGGCGGCCGCCAGCAGCACGAAGGAATAAAGCGCGAAGACGGCGATCGGCGTGAAATCCGCCGTGGGGTCATAGGGCAGGCTCGCCGCCGTGTGGCGCAGCAGGAGATGCGTCGGGTTGATGCCGGTCAGCGTGTGGCCATCCGGCGCGCTGCGCGCCACCACCTCGCTGCCGATGGCGCCATCCGCCCCCGGCCGGTTCTCGATGATGATGGGCCGGTTCAGCCGCTGGCCCACCGCCTCCATCACCGCGCGCGTCGTGAGGTCCGTCCCGCCGCCCGCGGCATAGGGGACGATGATGCGCACCGGCCGCTGCGGCCAGTTGGAACCCTGCGCCAAGGCAGGTGTCGCCAGCGCGCCGAGCAGCGCCGTCCGTCGGGTGATCTGGATCATCTTCGTCCTCCCAGGATTTTCCCCATCCTGGCTTGACCGGACAAATTTGGCCAGTGCAAACTGTCAACAGAATTCAACCCGAGGAAACCATGTCCGAAACCCCCAAGGTCATGCCGCTCGACGGCATTCGTGTCATTGACGTCTCGAGCTTCCTGGCCGGCCCCTTCTGCTCCACGCAGCTCGCCGAATTCGGCGCCGACGTCATCAAGCTGGAGCTGCCCATCGTCGGCGACCCGCTGCGGAAATTCGGCACCGTCACCGAATGCGGCGAGACGCTCCCCTGGCTCTCCGAATGCCGGAACAAGCGCTCGGCCACGCTCGACCTGCGCAAGCCCGATGGCGCGGCGCTGCTGAAGCGCATGGTCTCCGAGGCGGATATCCTCGTGGAAAACTTCCAGCCCGGCACGCTGGAGAAATGGGGCCTGGGCTGGGATGTGATGAAGGAGGTGAACCCCCGCCTCATCATGGTCCGCATCTCGGGCTATGGGCAGACCGGCCCCTATAGCGGCCGCCCCGGCTTCGGCCGCATCGGCAATGCCTTTGGCGGCCTCTCCTACCTCGCGGGCTATCCGGATCGCCCGCCGGTCACGCCCGGCTCCGCCACCATCCCCGACTATCTGGCCGGCCTCTATGGCGCGCTCGGCGCGCTGCTGGCGATCCAGGCGCGCGAGAAGACGGGCCGCGGCCAGGTCGTGGATATCGGCCTCTATGAGCCGATCTTCCGCATCCTGGATGAGCTCGCCCCCTCCTTCCAGCTCAACGGCTATGTGCGCGAGCGCATGGGGCCGGGCACCGTCAATGTCGTGCCGCACAGCCATTATCCCACCAAGGACAAGCGCTGGATCGCCATCGCCTGCACCTCGGACAAGATCTTCGCGCGCCTGGCCGATGCCATGGGCGTTCCCGAATGGGCCAATGAGGGCAAGTGGGGGAAGATCAAGCAGCGCGAGGCCGCGCGCGCCGAGGTGGATGAATATGTCGGCAACTGGACCAGCCAGTACACGCGCGACGAACTCATGGCGATCTGCGAGCGCGAGCAGGTGCCCTGCGGCCCGGTCTATTCGGTGGATGAGATCTTCCAGGACCCGCAATACGCCCATCGCGGCAATATCCTGCGCATGCAGGACCCCCGCGTCGGCGAACTCGCCATCCCCAACCTCGTCCCGCGCCTGACCGACACGCCCGGCCAGGTGAAGTGGCTCGGCCCCTCCATGGGCGAGCACAATGACGAGGTCTACAAGGATTGGCTGAAGCTGGACGAGGCCGAGATCGAGCGCCTCACCAAGCTGCAGGTCATCTGAATGGCCGATGGCGCCTGGACCTTGCCGCCCCGCGCCTCCCTCCCGGAGACGCTGGCCGCGCGCATGGTCGAGGCGATGCGCGCGGGCGAATTGGCGCCGGGCGAGCGGATCATCGAAGCGAGCCTCGCCGCCCGCTTCGGCGTGAGCCGCGGGCCTTTGCGGGAGGCGCTGAAGGCGCTGGAGGGCGAGGGCCTGGTGGAACGCCAGCCCGGCCGCTCGCCCCGCGTGGCCCAGGTCTCGCCCGAGCAGGCGGCGCAGATGGTGGTGATGCGGGCCACGCTGGAAGGCATGGCCGCCCGCCTGCTCGCCGCCCGCGCCACACCGGCGCAACTGAAGGAGCTGGAGGCGCAGCACGCGCGCATCCTGAAGGCCGCCCGCGCCGGCCGCGTCGCCGAATGGCGCGACGCCGACTGGCATTTCCACGAGCTGGTCTGCCGCCAATCGGGCAATGAATTCCTGCTGCGCGCCTGGCTGTCCATGTCGCATCTGGTGCGCCTGTTTCTGCACCGTCACCCGGATTTCGAGGGAGGCGGCGCCGGCGTGCTGCAGAACCACGACCACCTCCTCGCCGCGCTGCGCTCGGGCGACCCCGACCGCGCGGAAGCCGAGTTCCGCCGCGTCATCCTGGACAGCGGCTTCCGCCGCCTCGGCCTCACCCCACCCGCTGGAATCCCCGCATGACCAAGCCCTGGCGCCTGCGCCGCTCCATGATGATCACCCCCGGCCACCGCCGCGAGCGCCTGGAAAAGGCCGCGACCCTGCAAGCCGACAGCCTCGCCTTCGACCTCGAGGATGGCGTGCCCCCCAGCCGCAAGGAGGAGGCCCGCGCCACCATCGCCGCCGTGCTGCGCGAGGTGCATTTCGGCCGGCGCGAGCGCGCGGTGCGCATCAATGGCATCGGCACCGAGGATTTCGCGCGTGACCTCGCCGCCCTGCCGCTCGATCACCTCGACGCGCTGCTGGTGCCCAAGGTGGAGAGTGCGGCGCAGCTCCAGCAGCTCGACGCCGCGCTGGCGGGCCGCGACATCGGCATCATCGCGACGCTGGAGACGCCGCGCGGCGTGCTGAACGCGCTGGCCATCGCCGATGCCTCGCCCAACCTCGTCGGCATGTTCTTCGGCCCGGGCGACTACACGCTGCAGACCGGCGGCGCGCTCACCGCCCGCGCGCTGGAATTCCCCCGCGCCACCATCGCCGCCGCCTGCGGCGCGGTCGGCATCCAGGCGATCGACGCGCCCTATCTGCTCGGCCTGCGCGACGTGGAAGCGACGCATGCCGATGCGCTGGCCGCCAAGGAGCTCGGCTTCTCCGGCAAGGTGGTCTTCCATCCCGACCAGATCGCCCCCATCAACGCCGCCTTCACCCCCGATGCGGCCGAGGTGGAAAAGGCCCGCCGCTTCGTCGCCGCCTACGCGCAGGCCGCCGCGCGCGGTGAGGCGGTGGCGCTGGTGGATGGCGAATTCATCGCCATGGACCTGGTGCCGCGCATGGAGCGCATCATCGCCCTCAGCGAGGAAGCCGCCGCCGCGTGAGCACGCTGATCGGCGATATCGGCGGCACCCAGGCCCGCTTCGCGCTGGCCAGCGGCGGCCGCTATGGCGTGGTCGTGGCCCAGCGCGTGGCGGAGCACGCCACACCGCTCGCCGCCATCCAGGCCGCGCTGGCGGTGCTTGGCCCGGCCACGCGCGCGATCCTTGCCATCGCCGGCCCCATCGAGGGCGATCGCGCAAGCCTGACCAACGCTGCCTGGCATTTCGACGCGCCCGCGCTGGCCGCCGCCCTCGGCCTGACCAGCCTGCGCCTCGTGAACGACCTCGAAGCCATGGCCTGGGCGCTGCCGGCCCTCACCCCGGATGATCTTGAAACCTGGCAGGCGGGCGAAGCCGTCCCAGGCGCGCCCCAGGCCATCATCGCCCCCGGCACCGGCCTCGGCGTCGCCGGCTTCCTCCCCGGCCATGGCGCGCTGGCGACCGAGGCCGGCCATATGGGCTTCGCCCCGCGCGATGCGACCGAAGCCGCCCTGCTGGCCTGGCTCAGCGCCCGCCAAGGCGCCGTCTGCGCGGAAGACTTCCTCTCCGGCCTCGGCCTCGCCACGCTGCATGAAGGCATCGCCGAACTGCGCGGCATCGCCGTCCCGCCCCGCGATGGCCCCGAGATCAGCGCCGCCGCCGAAGCCGGCTGCCCCGTGGCGCAGGAGGCGCTGGCCATCTTCTGGCGCGGCCTCGCGGGTTTCTGCGGCGATGTGGCCCTGCTGCTCGGTGCGCGCGGCGGCGTATCTCTCGCCGGCGGTGTCGCCCGTGTCCCCACCGACCGCGCCGCCTTCCTGGAACGCTTCCAGGATCGCCCCCGCATGCGGAGCTACCTCGCCCGCGTGCCGGTGCGGCGCATCACCCACCCGCAGCCCGGCCTGCTGGGCCTCGCGCAATTGGCGTTGAAAGCCTGAACCCTTGGCTCCATAATGGCGCCACTCTGGAGCCAAAGTGGAACCATGCCCGTCACCCTCTCCATCAAGAACGCCCCCGACGAGGTGGTCGAGCGCCTCCGCGAACGCGCCTCCCGCAACCACCGCTCCCTTCAGGGCGAACTCCTAGCCATCATCGAGAAGGCCGCGATGGAGAAGCCGGGCGTGGACACCGCTGCCTTGCTGGCGGAGATCCGCGCCCTCGGCATCAAGACGCCGAGCGACAGTGTGGAGATCATCCGCGCCGACCGCGACCGGGACAATCTTGCGGATCGTTGACGCCTCCGCCATCGCCGCGCTGGTCTTCGACGAAGCCGAAGGGCCGGAGGTCCTGGCGCGGATCGAGGGCCATCGCCTCGCCGCCCCCACCCTCTTTGGCTATGAGTTGGCGAATGTCTGCCAGATCAAGTGTCGGCGGCAGCCGACGCTGCGCGAAGCCTTCCTGGCCGGCTACGCGCTGCACACGCGCCTCGCCATCGAGGAATATCCCGTGGACCACGCCGAGGTCCTCGCCCTCGCCGAGGCCACACGCCTCACCCACTTCGACGCGAGCTATCTCTGGCTCGCCCGCCGCCTGGATGCACCCCTGATCACGCTGGACAAGGCGCTGCTCGCCCTCACGCCGCCTCCAGCTTCTCCGTGATCTCCAGCCACTCCATCTCCAGCCGCTCGACTTCCTTGGCGATGGCGGCGCGCCGCGCCGTGGCGCGGGCGATCAGGTCGGTCTTGTTGCGCTCATAGAGGCGCGGATCGGCCAGCGCCGTCTCGATCACCTTGGCCTCGTCGTTCAGCTTCTCGAGCGTGACCTCGATGCCCTTCAGCCGCGCCCGCAGCGGCGCATGCGCCGCCCGCGCCTCGACGCCGGCGACCCGCCCCTGCTTGCGCTCATCCTTGCGCTCCTCGCGCCGCGCCGCCGCCGCCGTGCGGCCGCCCAGCTGCGCGCGATAGTCATCCAGGTCGCCATCGAAGGGCGTGACCTTCCCGCCGCCCACCAGCCAGAGCCGGTCCGCCACCAGCTCCACCAGATGCGGGTCGTGGCTGATCAGCACCACCGCCCCCTCGTAATCCGCCAGCGCCTTCACCAGCGCCTCGCGCGCATCGATGTCCAGGTGGTTGGTGGGCTCGTCCAGGATGAGCATGTGCGGCGCGTCGCGCGTCGTCAGCGCCATCAGCAGCCGCGCCTTCTCGCCGCCCGAAAGCCCCTTCACCGGCGTCTCCGCCCGCTCGGAATCGAGGCCGAAGCGCGCGAGCTGCGAGCGGCATTGCCCTGGCGTGGCCTTCGGCAGCGCGTCCATCATGTGACTGAGCGGCGTGCCCTCCAGATCCAGGTCATCCTCCTGATGCTGCGCGAAATACCCTACGCGCATCCGCCGGTCCCGATGCACCTCGCCCGAGAGCGGGCTGAGCCGCCCCGCCAGCACCTTGGCCAGCGTGGACTTGCCATTGCCGTTGGCGCCCAAGAGCGCGATCCGGTCCTCCTGGTCAATGCGGATATCCAGGTCGCGCAGCACCACATGATTGCCATAGCCCGCCCGCCCGCGGCTGACGGTCAGGATGGGCGGCGGCAATGGCTCGGGCTGCGGGAATTCGAAGCGGGTCGCCACATCCTCGATCACGCTCTCGATCGCCGGCAGGCGTTCCAGCGCCTTGAGGCGGGACTGCGCCTGGCGGGCCTTGGTGGCCTTGGCGCGGAAGCGGTCCACGAAGGCCTGCATATGCGCCCGCTGCGCCGCGATCCGCGCATTCTGCGCCACCACCTGCGCCGCGCGCTCGGTCCGCACCCGCACGAAATTGTCGAAATTGCCCGGGTAGAGCGTGATCTTCTGCCGATCCAGATGCGCGATGGAATCCACGCAGCGCTCCAAGAGCCCCCGGTCATGGCTGATGATGATGGCCGCCCCCGAAAAGCGCTGGATCCAGCCCTCCAGCCACATGGCCGCCTCGAGGTCGAGGTGGTTGGTCGGCTCATCCAGCAGCAGCAGATCGGGCTCCAGGAACAGCGCGCGGGCCAGGCTGACGCGCATGCGCCAGCCGCCCGAGAATTCCGAGCTCGGCCGCTGCTGCGCCTCGGCGTCGAAACCGAGGCCGGCCAGGATGGTCGCGGCGCGGGCCGGCGCCGCATCGGCCTGGATCGCCAGCAGCCGCTCATGGATCTCGCCCGCCCGCACCGGCTCGGGATGGGCCTCCAGCTCGGCCAGCAGGGCGGCGCGCTCCGTATCCGCCTCCAGCACGATGTCGAGCAGCGCCGTCTCGCCCGCCGGCGTCTCCTGCGCCACATGGCCGAGCCGCGCGCGCTGGGCGATGCGGATCTCGCCGCCATCGGGCTGCAACTCGCCCAGGATCGCCTTGATCAGCGTGGATTTCCCGGCGCCATTGCGCCCGACAAGCCCGATCTTCCGGCCGGTGTCCACCTGCAGCGAGGCGCCCTCCATCAGCGGGCGGCCGGCCATGCGGATGGTCAGGTCTTGAATGGTGAGCACGGTCATGCGCGCGGTTTACCCAGAATCACGGCGCCGGGACATGCCCGATATGCGGCCCCAGCCCCGCGAATCTGCCGCCCGGGGCTTGCGTCCCAGCGCGGGCTTGGGCAATTGCCCCCCACATCACGTCAAGGGACGCCCTCCATGGCCATCGAACGCACCTTCAGCATCATCAAGCCGGACGCCACGCGCCGCAACCTGACCGGCGCCATCAACGCCGTCTACGAGAAGGCCGGCCTGCGCATCATCGCGCAGAAGCGCATCTGGATGAGCCGCCAGCACGCCAAGAAGTTCTACGAGGTGCACGCCGCCCGCCCCTTCTACAATGACCTGGTGGACTTCATGGTCTCCGGTCCCGTGGTCGTGCAGGTGCTGGAAGGCGAGAACGCCGTGCAGGCCCATCGCGACCTGATGGGCGCCACCAACCCCGCCAACGCTGCCGAGGGCACCATCCGCAAGATGTTCGCCGAGAGCATCGAGGCGAACAGCGTGCATGGCAGCGACAGCCTGGAGAATGCCGCGATCGAGATCGCCTATTTCTTCGCGGGCTGCGAACTGGTCGGCTGAGCGGCCACACCGCGCCGATCATGAAAGGCCGGGCGGAAACGCCCGGCCTTTTTCATTTGGGGTCGGGCTTCCCGCCATCCCGACGGCTTTCCCCCGCGCCGTCCCGGCGATGCGCGATCTCCAGCGAAACCAGCCGCGCCAGCAGGATCGCGAGGTAGAGCTGCCCGATCAGCGCCTCGAGGATGGCGAGCGCCCGCGCCACCGGATGCACCGGCACCACATCGCCATAGCCCGTGGTGGTCAGCGTGACGAAGCTGAAGAAGAGGTGCCCCACCACCTGCCGGGCCTCCGGCGCCGGGCCGTTGTATTGGAAAGCGCCGGGGTCGAGCCCCTGCACCAGGTCAAACAGGCACGCGAAGATCAGGCCGATCAAGAGATAGGCCGCGATCGCCCCTTCGATGCGGCGCATGGTGACGGGCCCCGCGGCGAAGACCTGCACGAGGATCGCCACCATCAGCACGGCGAGCGAAAGCGCCGCCGCCCCGGCCGCGACCAGCCCCGGCGGGCCGCCCGGCAGGCCCAGCGCCAGCCCCTGCAGGCCCGCCCCGGTCAGCAGCGCGGCGATGACAAGGTGCCGGCGGCGGTTGCGCGCCGAATCGAGGCAGAACAGCCCCGCCAGGATCACGGCCTGCAGCCCCAGCGCGAGGGAGAAGCGCGGCAGCCAGCCCATCTCGACCAGCGGCTTCACGCCCAGCATGAGCAGAAGGAGCGCCAGCAGAAGCGGGTGGAGCGCATGCTCGCCCCGCGGCAGCGCCCGCTTCACCGGCGGGCGCCCGGATCAGCCGAAGAAGAGGTAGATGGCGACCAGCAAGACGACCGTGGCGCCGATGCCCCACTTGGTGGCGGTGATGAAGCCATCGAACATGTCACGGCGCTCGCCCATGATGTCCTCGGCCTTCACTTCGACCATCTCGATGCTCATCGGCTGTTCGGCCATGCCCTTGTTCCTCAATCGCGTGGGGCTTGTGTAGAAACTGCCGCGCCGGCCGGCAAGGGGTTCACGAGGCGCCCGCGCGCATCCGCCGCCGCCACATAGGCGCGGCCCGCCTGCACCCGCACCCGCCCCGCCGCGAGCCAGGCGAGTGCCGCCGGATACAGCCGGTGCTCCTGCTCCAGCACACGGGCGGCCAACGTCTCCTCCGTATCATGCATCTGCACGGGCACGGCCGCCTGCGCCAGGATCGGCCCCTCATCCACGCCGGCACTCACGAGATGCACCGTGCAGCCATGCAGGCGGACCCCGGCGGCCAGCGCGCGCGCATGGGTGTCGAGGCCCGGGAAGCTCGGCAGCAGCGAGGGATGGATGTTGATCATCCGCCCCTCCCAGGCGGAGACGAAGCCCGCCGTGAGCACGCGCATGAAGCCCGCCAGCGCCAGGATCTCGATTCCCTCCCGCGCCAGCACGGCGCCGAGCTCGGCCTCGAAATCCTCGCGCGTGCGGCCGCGGCTCGGCACCACCAGCGCCGGCACCCCCATGTCCCTGGCACGGTCGAGCCCGCCCGCATCGGCGCGGTTGGAGATGACGAGAGCAATGTCGGCCGGGTAGTCGGGATGCGCCGCCGCTTCCAGCAGGGCCACCATATTGGAGCCGCGGCCGGAGATCAGGATCGCGACGCGCGGCCGGTTCACAGGCCGAGCGTACCTTGCATGGTCACTTCCGCCTCGCCCGTCGCGGCGACGAGGCGCCCCACCCGGAACGCCGCCTCGCCCGAAGCCGTGAGATGCGACAGCACGGCCTCCGCATCCGCCTCGGCCACCACGCAGACCATGCCGAGCCCGCAATTGAAGACGCGCAGCATCTCGGCCTCGGCCACGCCGCCCGCCTTCGCCAGCCAGGAAAACACCGGCGGCACCGGCCAGGAACCGGCCACGACCTCCGCCCCCACGCCCTCGGGCAGCACGCGCGGCAGGTTGCCCGGCAGCCCGCCGCCCGTGATATGCGCGGCCGCCTTGAGCAGCCCCGCGCGATGCAGCGCCAGCAGCGGCTTCACATAGATGCGCGTCGGCGCCAGCAGCGCCTCGCCCAGGCTCATCCCCGGCGCGAAGGGCGCCTCATCCGTCAGCGCCAGCCCCGCCGCCGCGATCACCCGCCGCACCAGCGAAAACCCGTTGGAATGCACGCCGGAGGAGCCGAGCCCGATCAGCACATCGCCCGGCCCGACCTCCTTCGGCAGCAGCGCGCCGCGCTCGGCCGCGCCCACCGAGAAGCCAGCCAGGTCATAATCGCCGCCGTGATACATGCCGGGCATCTCGGCCGTCTCGCCACCCACCAGCGCGCAGCCCGCCTGGCGGCAGCCCTCGGCGATGCCCGAGACGACCTCGGCCGCCTGCGCGACATCGAGTTTCCCGGTGGCGAAATAGTCCAGGAAGAAAAGCGGCTCACCCCCCTGCACGATCAGGTCGTTCACGCACATGGCGACGAGGTCGATGCCGACCTTGCCATGGATGCCCGCCTTGATCGCCAGGCGCAGCTTGGTGCCCACGCCATCGGTGGAGGAGATCAGCACCGGGTCGGTGAAGCCCGCCGCCTTCAGGTCGAACAGAGCGCCGAAGCCGCCCAGGCCCCCCATGCTGCCCGCGCGATTGGTGCTGCGAGCGAGCGGCTTGATCCGCTCGACCAGCGCATCGCCCGCCTCGATATCCACCCCGGCGGCGGCATAGGTCAGGCCCTGCGCGGGGGCTTCGGGCTTCTCGGAACTGTTCAGGGCCGCCTCCGATGGGCTACACGGACATGGAATGAAGAGGATGGGATAGATGGTCAGGGGCGGCGCGACAATCCGACAATCGATGGCCCGACATCTGCTGGCGGCGGCCGCGCTGCTCCTCCTGTATTGCGCCCCCCTGGCCGCCCAGGACAACCCCCTGGTCCAGCGCGGCGTCCCGGCCGAGGCCACGGCCGAGAACGCCGTCCTCGCCCGTGACCGCGCCCATGCCAGTGCGCGGCGCATCGCCTGGCAGCGCCTGCTGGAACAGACGGGCGCCACGGGCGGCCCCATCCCGCCGGATTCGCAACTCGAAAACATGGTCGCCGCCCTCATCGTGGAGGAGGAGCGCACCACCCCCACGCGCTATTCCGGGCGGCTCACCGTGCAGTTCAACCCGGGCCTCGTCGCCTCCACAACCGGGCGCAGCTTCACGCCGCCGGCCGGGGGCGGCGGCGGCCTCGCGCTCAACATCCCCATGGCGGCGCAGTCCTTCATGGAAGCCAGCAGCCGGCACAGCTCCCTCTCCGAATGGCTGGAGCTGCGGCGCCGGCTGCGCGCCTCGGGCAGCGTGGCGAGCATGGAGATCATCTCGCTCAGCATGGATGCGGCGCGCTTCCGGCTCGGCCTGCGGCAACCGGCGGGCGAGGCCGCGGCGGCGCTCGGCGGCGCGGGCCTGATCGTCACCGAGAATGGCGCCAGCTGGCAGGTCGCGCTGGGTTCCGGGGGCTGAGCCCGCACCCGCGATGAGCGACAGCCCGCCCCCACAGGTCCTGCTGACGCTGCCCAACGTCATCACGCTGGCGCGGCTCTTCGCCGTGCCGGGCACCATCTGGCTCATCCTGCAGCACCGGCTGGACCATGCCTTCCTGCTCTTCCTCGCCGCCGGAATCTCGGACGCGCTGGACGGATGGCTGGCCCGCGTGCGCAACGCGCGCTCGGCCATCGGCGCGCTGCTCGACCCGGTGGCGGACAAGGCGCTGCTCGTCTCGGTCTATGTCACGCTCGCCGCCATCGGCGTGCTGCCCGACTGGCTCGCCATCCTCGTCGTCTTCCGTGACCTCGTGATCGTGGGCGGCCTCACCCTGCTCTGGATGGTGGGCAACCGGCCACCCATCAAGCCGCTCTGGATCAGCAAGCTGAACACGCTGCTGCAGATCGCGCTCGCCGCGCTGGCCCTCTTCGTCCATGGCTTCGCCGTGCCGATGGAAACCGCGGTCACGCTGCTCATCTGGCTGGTCGCGGCCAGCACGGCCGCCTCGGGCATCGCCTATGTCGTGCAGGCCGCGCGCCGCATGCCCGCATGAGCGACCTGATCCCCGCCCCCGGCCGCGGCCGCCCGGGCCCGATGGTCGCCACCCGCCGCCAGCGCACCATGCTGACGCTGGGCGTGCTGGCCGTACTGGTCTCCGCCTTCTGGCTCTTCGCGGGGATCCTCACCCCCTTCGTGCTGGCCATCTGCATCGCCTATTTCCTTGACCCGCTGGCCACGCGCCTCGCCCGCCTCGGCGTGCCGCGCGGCGTCGCCGCCATGGGGCTGGTCTTCCTGCTGCTGCTGCTCGGCCTGCTGGCCCTGCTGCTGCTCTACCCGCTCATCATCGCGCAGATCGGCATCCTGCTGGCGCGCCTGCCCGGCTACATCGCCACCATCAACGCCAATCTGCGGGACTTCCTGCTCTCGCTCGAGGAAGCGGCCGGCCCCGAGATGGTGGATGCCCGCCTGCGCGAACTCATCATCGGCCAGGCGGGCGCCATGGTCAGCTGGCTCGGCACCGCCGCCACGCGCCTCATCGGCGGTGGCTTCGCGCTGTTCAACGTCTTCACGCTGGCCATCGTCACCCCCGTCGTCAGCTTCTACCTGCTGCGCGACTGGCCGGGCATCATGGCGCGGATGGAGAGCTGGCTGCCCCGCCGCTCCGCCGCCTCGCTCCGGCAATTGGCGCGCGACATGGACCGCGTGCTCTCGGCCTGGCTGCGCGGGCAATTGCTCTGCTGCCTGGCACTCGGCGTCTTCTATGCCAGCGCGCTCTCGCTGATCGGGCTCGAACTCGGGCTGATGATCGGGCTGATCTCGGGCTTCCTCTCCTTCATCCCCTATGTCGGCTCCTTCACCGGCTTCGCGCTCGCCGTGCTGCTCGCCATCGGCCAATGGGGCGACTGGAACGGCGTGCTGATGGTCGTCGCCGTCTTCGTCGTGGGCCAGGTGCTGGAGGCCTATATCATCTACCCCCGGCTGATCGGGGACCGGGTGGAGCTGCACGCGGTCTGGGTCATCTTCGCGCTCTTCGCGGGCGGTGTGGCCTTCGGCTTCCTGGGCGTGCTGCTGGCCGTGCCCATCGCGGCCGCGATCGGCGTCCTCGCCCGCCACTGGCTGCGGCGCTACCTGGAAAGCCCCCTCTACCTCGACCCGCCGAGGACAGGATTGTGACCCAACCCGCGATGCGCATGGAAAATCCGGCCGCACCGCGGCCGGCGCGCCCAGACCGCGCTTCCCACCCGCGCACCCGGCACGGCGCGAAGGCAAGCCGGCGGAGCCGGCGCCCGCCGTCTGAGGGCCGAAAACAATGACCCAGCTGCTCTTGCAGCTGGAGGCCCAGCCCTCCTACGCCGCCGCGGATTTCGTGCCCGACGCCAGCAATGACGAGGCGCTGCGCTGGCTCTCGGCGCCGGATCGCTGGCCCGATGGCCGCCTGCTGCTCGCCGGCCCGCCCGGCACCGGCAAGACGCATCTGCTGCACGCCACGGCCGAGGCCGAGGGCTGGACCCTGCTGCGCGGCCCCAGCCTGACCGGCCTGCCCGAGGCGCCGACCCGCGGCGTGGCGCTGGACGAGGCCGACCTCCCCGGCGAGGAAGCCGCCCTCTTCCACCTCATCAACGCCTGCGCCGAGGCCCGGCTGCCTCTGCTGATGGCCGCCGCCCGCCCGCCATCCCGCTGGCGCGTGGCGCTGCCCGATCTCCGCTCGCGCCTCGCCGCCACCGCCGTCGCCCTGCTCGATGAACCCTCGGACGCGCTGCTCGACGCGCTCCTCGCCAAGCATCTGGCCGATCGGCAGATCGCGCTCGACCCGGCGCTCCTCACCACGCTCCGCCGCCGCCTGCCTCGCCGCGCCGCGGTGATGGCGGAAGCCGTGGCGCGCCTCGACCGCGCCTCGCTCGCCGCCGGCCGCCGCCTGACGCGCGCCGCCTCGCTGGCCGTGCTCGCCCCCCTGATGGATGACGGTTCGGAGACATCCGACGCGGAAGCGGTGCCCCCCGGCGCGGCCTTGCTATAGGCTCGCCGCATGTCCACCGCCGAAGCCATCCCCTTTCCCCAGCCGCTCACCGATCCGGGCCGCTTCTTCAACCGGGAGCTCTCCTGGCTCGACTTCAACACGCGCGTGCTGGAGGAGGCAGCGAACCCCCAGCACCCGCTGCTCGAACGCCTCAGATTCGTCGCCATCTCCGGCTCCAACCTCGACGAATTCTACTCGGTGCGCGTCGCCGGCCTGGTCGGGCAGGAACGCGAGGGCGTGCAGGCGCTGACGCCGGATGGCCTCTCGCCCACCCAGCAGCTCGCCGCCATCCAGGCGCGGGGTGCGACGCTGATCGAGGGTCAGCAGGAGGCCTGGCGGACGCTGCGCCATCTGCTCCGCCCCGCCGGCTTCGCCGTGCTGGACGCCGATGAGCTGCAGCCGGTGGATGTCGCCTGGCTGGAGCACTACTTCCTCGAGCGCATCTTCCCGCTCATCACGCCGCTCGCGGTTGACCCCGCCCACCCCTTCCCCTTCATCTCCAACCTCGCCCTCTGCATGGTGCTGAAGCTGGTGCGCGAGGAGGATGGCGGCACCATGCGGGCGCTGATCAACCTGCCGCCCCAGGTGGACCGCTTCATCCGCATGCCGGCGAGCATGGAGGGCGGCATCCGCTTCGTCGTGCTGGAGGATGTGGTGGCGCTGAACCTGCACCACCTCTTCCCTGGCTTCATCCCGGCCGAGCGCGGCCTGTTCCGCCTGATCCGCGACACCGACGTGGAATTCGAGGAAGAGGCCGAGGATCTGGTCCGCAGCTACGAAACGGCGCTGAAGCGCCGCCGTCGCGGGCGTGCCATCCGCCTCGCGGTCGATGCGCGCATGCCGTCCGACATGATCGACTTCGTAGCCGAGGAGCTGGACGCCGACCGCAACGCCGTCTTCACCGTGGACGGGCTGCTGGGTGTGGCGGACCTCAAGGCGCTGATCGTGGATGACCGGCCGGACCTGCTGTTCACGCCCTACACGCCGCGCTTCCCCGAACGCATCCTGGATTTCGGCGGCGATTGCTTCGCCGCGATCCGCGCCAAGGACATCGTGGTCCACCACCCCTATGAGAGCTTCGACGTGGTGGTGCAGTTCCTGCGCCAGGCGGCGCGCGACCCCAATGTGGTCGGCATCAAGCAGACGCTCTACCGCACGAGCCGCGACAGCCCCATCGCCCGCGCCCTGATCGAGGCGGCCGAGGCCGGCAAATCCGTCACCGCCATGGTGGAGCTGAAGGCGCGCTTCGACGAGGAGCGCAACATCTCCATCGCGCGCGAGCTGGAGGCGGCCGGCGTGCAGGTCGTCTATGGCTTCGTCGAGCTCAAGACCCACGCCAAGATCAGCCTCGTCATCCGGCGCGAGGGGCAGAGCCTGCGCAGCTACGCGCATTTCGGCACGGGCAACTACCATCCCATCACGGCGCGCATCTACACCGACCTCAGCTTCTTCACGGCCGACCCGGTGCTGACGCGCGATGCCTCCAAGCTGTTCAACTACATGACCGGCTATGCCCGGCCCGAGGCGATGGAACGGCTCGCTTTCGCACCGCTCACCATCCGCCCCTCGCTGATGGGCCTGATCGAGCAGGAGATCGCCTTCGCCATGGCCGGCAAGCCCGGCGGCATCTGGCTCAAGATGAACAGCCTGGTGGATAATGAGCTGATCGACGCGCTGTATCGCGCGAGCCAGGCGGGCGTGCGCGTCGAATGCGTCGTGCGCGGCATCTGCTGCCTGCGCCCCGGCGTGCCCGGCCTCTCCGAAAACATCCGCGTGAAGAGCATCGTGGGCCGCTTCCTGGAGCATTCCCGCATCTACTGCTTCGGCAATGGCCACCGCCTGCCCAGCCGCCGCGCCCGCGTCTACATCTCCTCGGCCGACTGGATGGCGCGCAACATGGATTGGCGCGTGGAGACCATGGTGCCGGTCGAGAACGCCACCGTGCATGCCCAGGTGCTGGACCAGATCATGGTGGTCAACCTGCGCGACGCCGCACAGAGCTGGGACCTGGAGCCGGATGGCACCTGGCGCCGCCGCACGCCCGATCCGCGCCAATTCTCGGCGCATGAGTATTTCATGACCAACCCCTCCCTCTCCGGCCGGGGCAGCGCGCTCCACGCGCCCAAGCCCCGCCCGCCGGCGCGCCGCCCCAAGACGGACCGACTGCATCAGGATTGATTTGATGGCGACTTCGCCCCAGCACCCGCCCCGTTTCGGCGTGGTGGATCTCGGCTCCAACTCCGTGCGCCTCGTCGTCTATGAGGGCCTGTTGCGCAACCCGCATGCGATCTTCAACGAGAAGGCGGTGCTGGGCCTCGGCCGCGGCCTGCACAGCACCGGCCTGCTGAACGAGGAAGCCGCCGCGCAGACGCTGACCGTGCTCGGCCGCTACCACGCGCTGGCCCAGGGCATGGGCGCCGATCCGGTGGAGGTGCTGGCGACGGCCGCGGTGCGCGATGCGACCAACGGCGCCGCCTTCATGGCGGGCCTGGAGCAGGTGATGCCCGGCGCGCGCATCACCATCCTCTCGGGCGATGAGGAGGCGCGCTTCTCGGCCGAGGGCCTGCTGCTCGGCGTACCCCAGGCCGATGGCGTGCTGGGCGATCTGGGCGGCGGCTCGCTCGAACTCGTCCGCCTCGTGCAGGGCCGCATCATGGAGACGGCGTCGCTGCCGCTCGGCACCATCCGCCTCGCCGACCGCGCGGAGGGCGACATCGCGCGCGCGCGCAGCATCGCCGAGGCCGAATTGAAGCGTGTGCCCTGGCTCGGCGCCACGCCGGTGAAGGACCTCTTCCTCGTCGGCGGCACCTTCCGCGCGCTGGCCCGCATCCATATCGCGCAGACGGGCTATCCGCTCTCCATCGTGCATCACTACGCGATCCGCCGTGAGGAAGCGCGCGACCTCGCGGGCGTGGTCATGAACGCGCCGCGCAAATCGCTGGAGCGCATGCCCGCCGCACCCACCAAGCGCGTGGGCGATCTGCCCTTCGCCGCCGTGGTGATGCGCCGCGTGCTACGGGCCTCCGGCGCCGCGCGCGTCGTCTTCTCGGCCAATGGGCTGCGGGAGGGCTGGTATGGCCGCCGCCTGCACGCGGCCGAGCGCGCGCGCGACCCGCTGCTGGCCGCCGCGCAGGAGATCGGCCTCCGCCTCGGCCGCGATCCCGGCCTGCCGCCCGCGCTTCTGCGCTGGACGGAGCCGCTGATCGAGGAGGGCGATGCCGAGCCCGGCCTGCGCATCGCCGCCTGCTGGATCAGTGACAGCGGCGCGCTGGACCACCCGGAATATCGCGCCGAACAGGCCTTCTTCCGCCTGCTGCGCCTGCATGGCGTGGGCCTCGACCACCACGCCCGCGCCTTCCTGGCGCTGGTGGCCGCCCTGCGCTACGAGGCCGACCCGCAGGCGCCCTGGCTCGCCCCCGCGCGGCTGCTGCTCTCCGCCGCCTCGGTGCGGCGGGCGGAGATTCTCGGCGCTGCTTTGCGCCTCGCCTATACCCTCTCGGGCGGCGTGCCCTCCCTGCTCGATGCCACGCAGCTTGAACGGCGCGGGCGGCGGCTGGTGCTGCGCCTCGAACAGGGCGCCGGCGTCTTCGCGGGCGAAAGCGTGCTGCGCCGGCTGGAGGTGCTGGCACTCGCCCTCGGCCTGGACCCGGCGCTGGACGTCGCCTGACCAATTTCGCGGCATGACGCCGTGATTCAGGGCGATTCCACCCGTCACCCCGGCGGAATCGCCCCATTCGCACGCATTTTATCGCACCAGACCCTGCGGCGCCCGGGCTAACTCCCTCCGACACCCGGAGGGTTGTGCATGCTGCGTCGGATCGAGGCCCTGCCTGGCCCCTTCACCTTCGAGCCCGCCCGCACGGCCACGATCATCATCGACATGCAGCGCGACTTCCTGGAGCCCGGCGGCTTCGGCGCGGCGCTGGGCAATGACGTGTCACAGCTCCACTCGGCCATCGCCCCCTGCGCCGCACTGCTCGCCGCCAGCCGCGCCGCCGGACTGCTCGTGATCCACACGCGCGAGGGCCACCGCCCCGACCTGACCGATTGCCCGCCCGCCAAGCTCACCCGCAGCCCGCCCGGCATGCGCATCGGCGACCCCGGCCCCATGGGCCGCATCCTGGTGCGCGGCGAGGCCGGGCACGACATCATCCCCGAACTGGCGCCGCTCCCCGGCGAGGTGGTGCTGGACAAGCCCGGCAAGGGCGCCTTCTGGGCGACGGACCTCGAGAACATCCTGCGCAACCGCGGTATCGAGGCGCTGCTGGTCGCCGGCGTCACCACCGAGGTCTGCGTCAGCACGACCGTCAGAGAGGCCAATGACCGCGGCTTCCGCTGCGCCGTCATCAGCGATGCCTGCGCCTCCTACTTCCCCGCATTCCACACCGCCGCCCTCGCCATGATCCATGCCCAAGGCGGGATCTTCGGCTGGGTCGCGTCTTCCGCCGCCGCCACCACCGCCCTCAGGGAGAGCCCCGCATGATGCGCACGCAACTCTGGACGCCGGGCGACTGGAACGCCCTGTTCGGCTTCGGCACCAATATCCTGGTCAACCTGCTGGTGCTGACCGGCCTGCTGCGCTTCGTCGTCGGCATGCCGGATGAGATCGTCTTCGGCCGCATCCTGCCCGCGGCCGGCCTCATGATGTTCCTCTCCACCGGCTACTACGCCTGGCTCGGCTGGCGCCTGATGAAGGAGACGGGGCGCTCGGATGTCTGCGCCCTGCCCTCCGGCATTTCAGTGCCGCACATGTTCGTCGTCTGCCTCGTCATCATGATGCCCATCGCGCGGATGACGGGCGATCCGATCAAGGGGTGGGAGGCCGGGCTCACCTGGGTCTTCATCCAGAGCTTCGTGCTCATCTTCGGCGCGCATGCCGCCCCCTGGATCCGCCGCATCACGCCGCGCGCCGCCCTGCTCGGCACGCTGGCCGGCGTCTCCGTCACCTTCATCGCCATGCGCCCGGCGCTGGAGATGTTCATGACGCCGATCCTCGGCCTCATCTGCTTCGCGGTGATCCTCGTCGCCTGGTTCGGCGGCTTCCGCTATCCGCGCAACATTCCGGCGGGGCTGGTGGCCATCGCCTTCGGCCTGGTCATCGCCTGGGGGGCGGCGGCCATCGGCCTCGGCTTCGGCGGCGTGGGGCTGACGGCACTCGGCGCCTCCTTCAGCCAATTGGGGCTGCACATTCCCATCCCCGCCATCGGGCATGTCTTCGGCGGTTTCCAGTTCATCGGCATCATCCTGGTCACCGCCATTCCCTTCGGCATCTATGACCTCGTGGAAGCGCTGGACAATGTGGAGAGCGCCGAAGCCGCCGGCGACCACTACCCCACCACGCGCGTGCTGACGGCGGATGGCGTGGTGAGCCTGATCGGCTGCTGCATGGGCAACCCCTTCATCAACGCCGTCTATATCGGCCACCCGGGCTGGAAATCCATGGGCGGGCGCATCGGCTATTCGGCGGCGACGGGTGTGGCGGTGCTGGTCTTCACCTGGCTCGGCATCGCCTCGGTGCTGCTGGCGCTGGTGCCCGTCGTCGCGATCGCGCCCATCCTGCTCTACATCGGCATGCTGATTGGCGCGCAGGCCTTCCAGGAGGTGCCGAAGGGCCATGCGCCGGCCGTCGTCCTCTCACTCACGCCGCATCTCGCGCATTGGGCGAAGACGCTGATCGATGGCGCGCTGGGGGCCGCCGGCACCAATGCGGCCGCCGTCGGCATGGACAAGCTGATCGGCATGGGCGTGCTCTATCCGGGCCTGGCCGTGATGGGCGAGGGCGCGATCCTGGGTGGCCTCGTGCTCGGCGCCATCGCCGTCTTCATCATCGAGCGCGACTATGTGAAGGCCTCGGGCTTCGCGGCGGCCGGCGCGGTGATGACCTTCTTCGGCCTGATGCATGGCCCGGCGGTGGGCTTCGCGGTGACGCCGGCACTCGCCTTCGCCTACCTCATGGTGGCGGTGTTCCTCATGGCCTGCGCCCGGCAGGAGGGGCAGGCGCCGGCCTGGGTGGAGGATCTGGTGGCGAAGGCCAAGGCGAAGCTGAAGCCCGCGCCCAAGGCCGAAGCTACGGCCGGAACACCGCCAGCAGCACCGTCAGCGTGAGCAGCGAGAGCAGCGTGGAGACCAGGACGGAGGCGCCCGAGGCTTCCGTCCCCACCGCATAGCGCCGCGCCAGCAGGAAGGCATTGGCGCCGGTTGGCAGCGCCGCCGTCACCACCGCCACCGCGATCTCCAGCTCCGAAAGCCCCATCGCCGCCGTGATGGCCCAGACCAGCAGCGGCAGCGCCACCAGCTTGAGCGAGACGGTCACCGACATCTGCTTCCAGGCATGCCGCGCATCGAAGCCGCGCAGGCTGCCGCCCAGGCAGAAGAGCGCCACGGGCGGCGAAGCGGCCCCCAGCAATTCCAGCGTGCGCCGCGCGGCACCCGGCACCGGCAGATGCAGCGTGCTCCAGAGCATGGCGAGGATCACCGCCATCACCACCGGATTGCGCGCCACACCCAGCGCCGTGGTCTTCAGCAGCTTGAGGGGTGCGGCGCGGTCATTCTGCCCGATCTCGGCCACCACCGTCGCAGCCCCCAGCAGCACCATGGAATGCAGGGCCAGGATGGTCAGCAGGATGGAAAGCCCCGGCGTGCCGAAGGCGGCGAGGATGAGCGGAATGCCCATCATCACCGTGTTGCCGTAGCTGACATCGAGCGCCAGCATCCCGCCCGCCGCCAGCCCCATGCCGGCCCGCCGCGCGCCCCAGAGCACCACGGCATAGAGCAGACCCGCCGCAAGGAAATACGCGAAGGCCGCCGCCCCTCCGCCCTGGTGCCCCGCCGTGCCGCTGGCGAAGAGCAGCGCGGGCGCCGCCAGCGAGAAGGCGAAGACGTTCAGCCCCTTGAACCCCGCCGCATCCACGATGTTGCGCGCCGCGCAGAAATACCCGGCGGCGATGATGGCGAAGATCGGCGCCACCACCTCGATCAGGACGAGGAAGGCCTCCCTCACGCGCCGAGCAATCGGGCCGCGAAGCCCGGCAGCCAGGGCTGTCGGCTGCGATGCGTGCGCGCCGCATGCAGCACGGCGCGCACCGCCGCCACGGTCGCCGAGAAATCCTCATTCACCAGCACATGGTCGAACTCGTCCCAATGGGCGAGCTCGGTGCGGGCGGCCTTCATGCGCTTCGCGATCTCCTCGTCGCTGTCCTGGTTGCGGCCGCGCAGGCGGCGCTCCAGCTCCTCGATCGAGGGTGGCAGCAGGAAGATGCCCACCACATCCGCCGGCATCTTCTCGCGCAGCTGCCGGTGCCCCTGCCATTCGATGTCGAACAGCACGTCGCGCCCCGCCGACAGCGCCGCCTCCACCGCCGCGCGCGGCGTGCCGTAGGAGCGGCCGAGGAAGGTCGCATGCTCCAGCAGCTCGTCGGCCGCGACCATGGCCGCGAATTGCTCCTGCGTGCGGAAGAAGTAGTGCACGCCCTCCTCCTCGCCCGGGCGCGGCGCGCGGGTGGTGGCGCTGACGGAAAGCGAGAGCTCCGGCTCGGTCTTCAGCAATTCGCGCGAGACGCTGGTCTTGCCGCCGCCCGGCGCGGAGGCGAGGACCAAGCAAACGCCTCTGCGTGGGGCATCACTCAACATTGGCCGCCTGCTCCCGCAGCCGCTCGATGGCGGCCTTCAACTCCAGCCCGATCCGCGTCAGCGCCACGCTCGCCGATTTGCTGCACAGCGTATTCGCCTCGCGCACGAATTCCTGCACCAGGAAATCGAGCTTCCGCCCCGCCCCCTCGCCTTCCGCCACCAAGGCGCGGGCGGCGGCGAGATGCGCGCCCAGCCGGTCCAGCTCCTCCCGCACATCGGATTTCGCGGCGAGCAGCGCCACCTCCTGCACGAGACGATCCTCGGAGAAGCGCGCGCGTCCACTCTCGCCCAGCAGCGCGTCCAGGCTTTCCATCAGCTTCGCGCGCTGCGCGGCCGGCTGCGTCGCGGCCTCCGTCGCAGCCGCCGCGCACAGCGCCTCGATCTCATCCAAAAGCGCGGTGAGGATGCCCGAAAGCCGCGCCCCCTCCGCCGCGCGCGAATCCCACAGCGCCGCCAGCGCGCGCTGGAAGGCGGCCAGCAGCGCCGCACGGCGCGCCTCCTCCTCCGCCTCGCTCGGCTCGGGCTGTTCGGCGCGGAAAATCCCGGGCAAGCCCAGCAGCGCCTCGGCCCGCGGCTTCTCCGCGCCGAGCCGCGCAGCCAAGGCCTCCGCCAGCTCCACCATCCGGTCGAGGGCCGCCATGTCGGGCGAGAGCGGCGCGCGGCCCTCCTGCTTCAAGGTCAGGCCGATCTGCACATTGCCGCGCTTGAAGCGCTTGGCCGCCGCCTCGCGCGCCGGGCCTTCCAGCGCATCGAGCCCCGGCGGCAGGCGGAAGCGCAGCTCCAGCCCGCGCCCATTCACCGATTTCATCTCCCAGGCGAAGGCGGTGCCATCGGGGAGAAGTCCGGCCTCACGCGCGAAGCCCGTCATGCTGCAGAGACGTTGGGTCATCCCCGCTTGTCCTCCGCGCCGCGCAGCCTGTCCAGGGAGTGTCACCCCTCCGGCAGCAGCCCCCAGCGCCCGGCCAGCAGGATCATCGCCTCCATCATCATGTGCCCGCAAAGCGAGGCCGCCATCCCCTGCACATCATGCCCCGGGCTCACCGTGTTGAAATCCATCGCCACGATGTTCAGCCCGGAGAGGCTGCGCATCAGCTCGATCCCCTCCCGCGCCGTCAGCCCGCCCCAGGAGGGCGTCGCGACACCGGGCGCCACCGACGGGTCGAACACATCCATGTCCCAGCACAGATAGAGCGGCCGGTCCGCCACCACCTCGCGGAACTCGGTCATCGCCTGCGCCGTGCCGCGGCGGATCAGATCCTCCGTCGTCAGCACGCGAAAGCCGAGCTTGTCCGCATGCTTCAGCACGCCGCGCACGCCGGTGAAGCCGCGGATGCCGACATGCCAGGTGGAATTCGGGTCCACCAGGCCTTCCTCGGCGGCATGGGTGAACTGGTTCGACGCATCGAAGGGGTCATCCGGATTGTACGGATAGGCATCCGTGTGGCTGTCCACATGCAGCGCCACCAGCCCCGGATGATGCCGCGCCGCCGCGCGCATGAGCGGCAGCGAGACCGAGCCATCGCCACCGATGCCGATCGGCACCGCGCCCGCCGTCAGGATCGCATCCGCCGCCGCCTCGATCAGCGGATGCGCCTCGGCGATCTTCCCCGGCGTGATGCCCGCGACATCGCCGGCATCCACCGCGCCCAGCAGCGTCGGGATATCCACATCCGCCAGCGTGGGATGATGCCGCCGCGTCAGCCCCGATTGCGCGCGCACGCTGGCCGGCCCCTCGCGGCTGCCGATGCGGAAGGGGTGGATGCCGCAATCAAACGGCACGCCCAGAATGGCCACGCGATTGCCCGGCCCCGGCGCACCCGCGGGCATGCCCATGAAGGTCAGCGGCGGCGTGAAGGGGGAGGCCATGGATCGCAGCTCCAGCAGAGTTCCGGACAAGTCTTGTGCATCGCGGGAGGCTCGGTCAATCTCACGCCAGACAGCAGGAGATGCGCCGTGAGTGTCGAGACCAGCCGCCGTTCCCTCCTTCTCGCCGCGGGCCTCGGCCTGCCCGCCGGCCTTGCCAGCGCCCAGTCGCTGGATGCGATCCGCCAGCGCGGCACGCTGCGCATCGTCACCACCTCCGCCTCGCCGCCGCATGGCTTTCTGGACCCGACGACGAACACGCTGCGCGGCATCATGTTCGAGGTGGGCGAATCCGTCGCGCGGCGGATCGGCGTGCGCGCCACCTTCTCCGAAGTGCCCTTCGGCAGCCTGATCGGCGAGATCACGAGCGGCCGCGCCGACCTCATGTCGGCCCCCCTCTTCATCACGCCCGCCCGCGCCGAGGTGCTGGATTTCTCGATCCCCATCTATGGCTGGGGCGAGGGCTTCGTGACGCGCGGCAACAACAACCGCGCCTACCCCGACCTCAACGCCCTCTCCGGCCAGAATGTCGGCGCCCAGGTCGGCACCGTGCAGCTCGAGATGCTGCGCGCCGTCCCCGGCATCCGCGAGGTGCGGACCTATCCCGACGCGCCCACCATGCTGCTGGACCTGCGCGCCGGCCGCATTGACGTGGCCCTCATCGACCCGCCCAGCATCGCCTATCAGCTCCGCGCGCGGCGCCTCACCGACCTCAAGCTCGTCCAGGGCTATACGCCCGTGAATCGCTGGCAGATCGGCATGGCGGTCGCCAAGGGCAACGCGACGCTGCTCGCCGCCGTGAACACGGCGGTGGCAGCGATCAAGGCCGAGGGCGAGCTGCTGCGCATCCTCACCAGCTGGGACATCCCCGACACGCTGATCCCTTGAGCTGATGGCCGAGCTCTGGGCTGAAATCCTGCTCTACATGCCCGCGCTGCTGCGCGGCGCGGTCTGGACGCTGGCGCTCGCCGCCTGCTCGGCCGTGGGTGCCGTCACCGTCGGCCTGCTCGTCTGCGGCGCGCGCATGTCCGGCGTCACGCTGCTCTCGGCGCCCGCACGCGGCTTCATCTCGCTCATCCGCGGCACGCCGCTGCTGCTGCAGATCTTCTACATCTATTACGGCCTGCCCGAGCTCGGCATCGTCATGCCCGCCTTCGTGGCGGGCGTCCTCGCGCTCAGCCTCAATTTCGGCGCCTATCTGGCCGAGCTCTTCCGCGGCGGCATCCAGGCGGTGGATCGCGGCCAGCGCCAGGCGGCCCTCGCGCTGGGCCTCAGCCCGCTGCAATCCTTCGCGCTCGTGGTCGCCCCCCAGGCCTTCCGCACCATCCTGCCCGCGCTCGGCAATTACGCGACGGTGCTGGTGAAGGAGACCTCGCTGGTTGCCACCATCTCGGTGCTGGAGCTCATGCGCTCGGGCGAATTGCTGGCGAGCGCCACCTTCCGCGTGCTGCTGATCTACAGCCTAGTGGCGCTGATCTACTACACGATCTGCACGCTCATCGCCCGCCTCTTCGTCACCGCCGAGCGCCGCGCCGCCATCCCCGGCTCGCTCGCCGCCGAGGTGATGGGCGGCAGCAAGGACGCGATCCTCTCGCGCAGCCTCTCGACACGGAGCGAGGCGCCCGCCAAATCCGCCTGAACCTCAGCGGGACTGGATATGGGCATCCTCATCACCGGCGCCTCGGCCGGGCTTGGCGCGGCGCTGGCGCGCGAATGCGCCGCCCCCGGTGTCACCCTGCATCTCTCGGCGCGCGACGTGACGCGCCTGGCCGCCACCACCACCGCCTGCGCGGCGAAGGGCGCCACGGTGCACCCGGTCGGCCTCGATGTCCGGGACGCCGCGGGCATGCGGGCCTGGATCGCAGGCGCCGGGCGGCTCGATCTCGTCATCGCCAATGCCGGCATCAGCGCCGGCACGGGCACCGGCATGGAAGCGCCCGAGGTGGTGCGCGACATCTTCGACACCAATGTGACCGGCGTGCTGAACACCTGCCTGCCCGCCATCGAGGCCATGGTCGAACAGCCGCCGGGTGCCGATGGGCTGCGCGGCCGCGTCGCCGTCATCGCCTCCATCGCCGCCTTCGTGGCCGGCCCCACCGCGCCCGCCTATTGCGCCAGCAAATCCGCCGTGCAGCGCTGGGCCGAGGCGCGCGATGCCACGGAGCGCCAGCGCGGCATCCGCCTGCACGCCATCTGCCCCGGCTTCATCCGCACCGCCATCACCGACCGCAACGCCTTCCCCATGCCCGGCCTGATGGAGCCGGAGGAGGCCGCGCAGCGCACGCTCGCCGGCATCCGCGCCGGCAGGCTGCGCGTGGTCTATCCCTGGGGCCTCTATGCGATGAGCCGCGTGACCGGCGCGCTGCCCCCCACCTGGCGCAACGCGCTGCTGATGCGCTTCGAGCCGAAGGCGGCTTGACGCACCCGCCCGCCCGGCCGATCTCCTCGCCACCAGCATCCGGGAGACCCGCATGACCACGCCGCGCCGCCTCGCCCTCGCCTTGCCCGCGCTCGCCCTCGCCGCGCCACGCCTCGCGCGCGCCCAGCAGGCCCGCCCCATCCGCATCGTCGTGCCCTTCGCCGCGGGCGGCGCTGCCGACAGCGCGACGCGCAGCATCACCCCCCGCATGAGCGAGCGCCTTGGCACCTCCATCGTCGTCGAGAACCGCACCGGTGCCAGCGGCTCGGTCGGCGGCGGCGAGGTCGCCCGCAGCGCGCCCGATGGCACCACGCTGCTGATGGACGCCTCCAGCCACATCGTGAACCCGAGCCTGCTGCGCGGCCTGCCCTTCGACTACGCCACTGCCTTCACCCCCATCTCGCTGGTCTGCACCTTCCCGCAGGTGCTGGCCGTGAAGGCCGACCTGCCGGCCCGAAACCTGGCCGAGTTCATCGCCCTGGCCCGCCGCCAGCCGCTCAACATCGGCACCCAGGGGAACGCCACAGCCGGCCATCTCGGCCTCGCCCAGCTCAACCGCGCGGCCGGCATCGAGACGACGCACGTCCCCTATCGCGGCGGTGCCGATGCGGCGCGCGATCTCGCGGCCGGCACGCTGGATGGCTGCTTCATCACCATGCTCTCGGCCGGGCCCATCGTGGATAGCGGCCGCGCGCGCTTCATCGCCGTCTCCGCCGCGCAGCGCGTGCCGCTCCGCCCCGAGATCCCGACCTTCGCCGAGCTCGGCACGCCGGGCATCGAGATCAGCGAATGGGCCGCCCTCTTCGCCCCCGCCGGCACGCCCGCCGCCCCCATCGCCGCCATCCATGCGGCGCTGGTGGCGACGCTGGCCGAGGCGCCGGTCCAGGCGCGCCTCGCCCAGCTTGCCGCCGTGCCGGTCGGCAACAGCCCCGAGGATTTCGCCCGCTTCGTGACGCAGGGCCGCGCCAGCATGGCCGAGCTGGTGCGCGTGGCGAATATCCGCATTGAATAGGCGCGCACTCCTGGCCTTCGCGCTGCTGCCGGGGGTCGCCCGCGCCGAGGCGCCCGAGGTACTGGAACTCGCCGGCCAGCCCGTGCTGGAGCTGGCTCGCCACCCCGCCGTCGGCCCCCGCCTGCGCTCCATGGCGGCCGGCCGGCAGCGCCTCGTCAGCGACACGCTGCGCGGCGCCGGCCCGCCACTCGCCGTCACCGCCCCCTGGATCCACGGCTACGGCGTGACAGCCGAGGCGCGCGTCTTCCTGGGCTTCGACACCCAGACGGAATCCGTGGTGATCCTGCTGCTGGAGGGGGACCGGCCCTCCCTCTTCATCCCGCCCCGCGTGGCGCCCTGGCCCGCCGCCTTGCGCCCCGCCCTGATGGAGTTCGCCCCCGAGATGGCGGCGCAGATGCGCTTCAACGAGCCAGCAGCCAGGCCCTGACCGCCGGGTCCTCCGTCACCCCGGCCGCCCGGCGCCGCGCCTCCCGCGCCGCATCGCCGTCCCCCAGACGGTCCAGCACATGGGCGCGCGTCGCCCACCAGGGCTGGTAGCCAACAAGCGCCTCCGCCATCCCGTCCAGCTCGCGCAGGGCCGCATGCGCCTGGCCCGCCTCGGCCAGTGCCGCCGCCCGCGCCACCAGCACGCCCGCCATGGGCGAAAGCCGCGCCGGCACGTCATAGAGGCCCAGCAAGGCCCCGCTGCGATCGGCCCCGGTCAGCCGCATTTCCACATGCACGGACTGGATCGCAGCCTCGATCTGGAACCGCCCGAGTGTCGCCGCCCGCGACGCCTCACGCAGCAGCGCCTCCGCCTCGGCCAGCAGCCGACGGGACCAGGCAAAGGGGCTCTGCTCCAAGAGCGGCACGAAGCCGCCCAGCTGCTCCTTGCTGTCGGCATAGGGCCCGTCCTGCACATGGCGCTGTCCGTCACGCAGGCGCAGCGTCGTGGCGAGCATGGCCGGCTCCAGCCCCTGCCCGCCGCGCATGATCCCGGCCTGGCCGAGCGCCCCCATGTAGCTGGCCCAGGCCCCCCAATAAGCGGGCGCGGCGGCGGGGTCCTGGCGCTTGGCCACCTCGCGGGGCGGCTCGGCGACGAGCAGGGCGTATTGCATGGCGTGGTCTCCTGGGTTGTGAGGGATCATCCCCTCGACGCCATGAGCCGCGAGCCTCCCGGATTTCGACAGCGCCCGCAAAAGAAAAAGGGGCGAGAGGTTGCCCCCTCGCCCCTTGTTCGGGACGCGCCGTGGAAGGCCGGCTTACGCCGCCTCCTGCTCCTCGGTCGCTTCCGGCTTCGGGCCGCTGTCCAGGCCCTTGGCGGCCACGTCGCGGTCCACCAGCTCGATCACGGCCATGGCGGCGGCATCGCCGTAGCGGAAGCCGGCCTTGAGCACGCGGCAATAGCCGCCATTGCGCGTCTTGTAGCGCTCGGCGATCGTGGTGAAGAGCTTCTCGACCACCGCGTCATCCATGACGATCGCATGCGCCTGGCGGCGGGCATGCAGGCCACCGCGCTTGGCGAGCGTGATGAGGCGCTCCGTATAGGGGCGCAGCTCCTTCGCCTTGGGCAGCGTGGTGGTGATCTGCTCGTGCTTCAGCAGGCTGGTCGCCATGTTGCGGAACATCGCCGCGCGATGGGTCGAGGTGACGCCCAGCTTCCGATTGGCCATACCGTGACGCATAACAAGTCTCCATCAGCGGCCAGGGCCGCAATCACCAATTCAAACCGCGCCTGCCAGCGACAAGCGCCCAACCCAGAGGATCCGGCCGCACCGCGGCCGGCGCCGCCCAACCACCCTAGCCACCCGCGAGACCGCGGCGCGGCGAAGCCAAGGCGGCGGAGCCGCCGCCCGGCGCTTGAGGGCCGTTAAAACGGATCCTCGATCCGCTTCGCCAGATCCTCGATGTTCTCCGGCGGCCAGCCCATAACGGGCATGCCCAGCGAAAGCCCCATCGAGGCCAGCACTTCCTTGATCTCGTTCAGCGACTTGCGGCCGAAATTCGGCGTCCGCAGCATTTCCTGCTCGGACTTCTGCACCAGGTCGCCGATATAGACGATGTTGTCGTTCTTCAGGCAGTTCGCCGAACGGACCGACAGCTCCAGCTCGTCCACCTTGCGCAGCAGGTTGCGGTTGAAGGGGAGGTCGTCCTCCACCTCGTCGCGGGCCTTCTCGCGCGGCTCTTCGAAGGTCACGAAGAGTGCGAGCTGGTCCTGGAGGATGCGGGCGGCGAGCGCCACGGCGTCCTCGGGGACGATCGTGCCATTGGTCTCGAGCGAGAGCACCAGGCGGTCATAGTCGGTCACCTGGCCCACGCGGGTCGGCTCGACCTTGTAGGAGACCTTGCGGACCGGTGAGTAGATCGCATCCACCGGGATCATGCCGATCGGCGCATCCTCGGGGCGGTTCATCGCGGCCGGCACATAGCCACGGCCGACCTGCACCGTGAGCTCCATGGAGAGCTTCGCGCCGTCATCCAGCGTGCAGATCACCAGCTCGGGGTTCGCGATCTCGATGTCGCCCGTGGTCTGGATCATCGCGGCGGTGACTTCGCCGGGGCCGGTCGCCGTGAGCATCAGGCGCTTGGCGCCCTCGCCATTGTAGCGGATGGCCAGCTGCTTCAGGTTCAGGATGATGTCGGTGACATCCTCGCGCGCGCCGGTCAGGCTGCTGAATTCATGCAGCACGCCGTCGATCTTCACGCCCGTGACCGCCGCGCCCTGCAGCGAAGAGAGCAGGATGCGGCGCAGCGCATTGCCCAGCGTCTGGCCGAAGCCACGCTCCAGCGGCTCGGCCACCAGGGTCGCCTGACGCAGATCGGTGCTGCCCGACTCGACCTGGAGCTTCTCGGGCTTGATCAGGGATTGCCAGTTGCGTTCGAGCAAGGGTGTCTCTCCTTGAGCGGATCGGCTCCCGGCCAGGGCCGGGCGGGATGCTCACAAAACCAAAAATCCGCGGGCGCGGCCGTCACCGGCGCACCCGCGGTCTCAAAGCGCGAAGCTCAGACGCGCCGGCGCTTGCGCGGGCGGCAGCCATTGTGCGGGATGGGCGTCACATCGCGGATCGCCGTCACGTGGAAGCCCACCGACTGCAGCGCGCGCAGCGCCGACTCGCGGCCCGAACCGGGGCCCGAGACCATCACCTCGACGGTCTCCATGCCATGCTCGCGGGCCTTCATGCCGGCATCCTCGGCGGCCATCTGGGCGGCATAGGGCGTGCTCTTGCGGCTGCCCTTGAAGCCCTTCGAGCCCGAGGAGGACCAGGCGATGGAATTGCCCTGGGCGTCCGTGATGGTCACGATGGTGTTGTTGAAGGTCGCCAGAACATGCGCCACGCCGGAGCTGATGTTCTTGCGCTCTTTCTTCTTCGGGCGGGAACCGCCGGGGCTGCGAGCCATTACTTCGTCACCTTCTTCTTACCGGCAATGGCCACGGCCTTGCCCTTGCGCGTGCGCGCATTCGTGTGCGTGCGCTGGCCGCGCACCGGCAGACCACGGCGATGCCGCAGGCCGCGGTAGCAGGCCATGTCCATGAGGCGCTTGATGTTCATCGCCACTTCGCGGCGGAGGTCACCCTCCACGCGGTAGTCGCGGTCGATCACCTCGCGCAGCTTCACGATCTCTTCATCGGTCAGCTGGTTCACGCGGCGCTCGGCCGGAATCCCCACCTGCTCACAGATCGCCACCGCGTTCTGCGGGCCGATGCCGTAGATATAGCGCAGCGAAATCACCACGCGCTTGTTGGTGGGGATGTTCACGCCAGCGATACGCGCCACGTTCTAGCTCCTGTGGCCCCCGGGAGGGCCCGTCTTATGGTTACCGCGGTTCCGGTTGCCCGGCCTTACGGCGAAATTTTCAAACCCCGAACGCCTGCCCGGGCGACTCGTGCCCTAGAGTGGACAGGCAAAACAAAACGCGGCCGAAGAGTGCCCTGGAGACACGCCGCGCCCGTGGAAGGCGCGCACATAGAACCAAGGCTGTCCCCGCGTCAAGCCGTCGGCGAAAGAATCCTCGTCAAAGCGATGGTCACGTCGGACATGTCCGCCATGCCATCCACGCTGCGCAGCTTGCCCTGCGCGGCATAATAGGGAAGCAGCGGCGCCGTCTGGCTGTGATAGGCGGCCAGGCGCGCCCCCACCGTCTCCGCCTTGTCGTCGGCGCGGCGGGTGAACTCGGTGCCGCCGCACACGTCGCACACGCCGGCCACCTTCGGCTGCTTGAAATGGTCGTGGTAGCCCTCGCCGCACTTGCCGCAGGTGAAGCGACCCGAGATGCGCTCCACCAGCGCCGCGTCATCCACCTTGAGCTCGATGACATGGTCGAGGACCATGCCGTTCTCGCGCAGCATCTCATCCAGCGCGGCCGCCTGAGGCGCCGTGCGCGGAAAACCGTCCAGGATGAAGCCCTTGGCCGCATCCGGCTGCTTCACGCGCGAGGCGATCATCGCGGTGATGATCGAATCGGGCACCAGCGCACCGCGCTCCATGATGGCCTTGGCCTCAAGCCCGATGGCCGAGCCCGACTTCACCTCGGCCCGCAGCATGTCGCCGGTCGAGACCTGCACCAGGCCGAAGCGCTGCTCCAGGATCTTCGCCTGGGTGCCTTTGCCGGCGCCCGGGGGCCCCAGAAGGATCAGGTTCATGCGTCTCTCCCTAGCGCGGCCTGGGGCCGCGACCGCCCAGACGGGCTTTCTTGATCAGGCCCTCATATTGGTGGGCGAAGAGATGTGACTGCACCTGCGCCACCGTGTCCATCGTGACGGTCACGATGATCAGGAGGGACGTGCCGCCGAAGTAGAAGGGGACGCCGTAGTTCGAGATCAGGATCTCGGGGATGATGCAGACGATGCAGAGGTAGATGGCGCCCACCACCGTCAGTCGCGTCAGCACCCGGTCGAGGTAGTCGGCGGTGTGCTGCCCGGGCCGGATGCCGGGCACGAAGCCGCCATACTTCTTCAGGTTGTCCGCCGTCTCGGTCGGGTTGAACACCACGGCCGTGTAGAAGAAGGCGAAGAACACGATGAGCGCCATGTAGAGCCCCATATAGAGGGGCTGACCATGGGCCAGCATGTTCGCCATGCTCTGCAGCCAGGTATCCGCCGTGCGATCCGTGCTGAAGCCCGCGATGGTGGCCGGCAGCAGCAGCAGCGAGGAGGCGAAGATCGGCGGAATGACGCCCGCCGTGTTCAGCTTCAGCGGCAGATGCGTATTCTCGCCGCCGAACATCCGATTGCCCACCTGGCGCTTCGGATACTGCACGGGGATCCGCCGCTGGGCGCGCTCCATGAAGACCACGAGGGCGATGGTGCCGAGCGCGGCCAGCAGGAAGAAGATGATGAAGAAGGTGGAGAGCGCGCCCGTCCGGCCCAGCTCCAGCGTGGAGACCAGCGCCGAGGGCAGATTCGCGACGATGCCCGCGAAGATGATGAGCGAGATGCCGTTGCCCACGCCGCGCGCGGTGATCTGCTCGCCCAGCCACATCAGGAACATGGTGCCGCCCACCAGCGTGATCACGCAGGAGATGCGGAAGGCCATGCCCGGATCGGCCACCGCCGAACCGGTCGTGCCGCGAATCCCTTCGAGCCCGACGGAAATGCCGTAGGCCTGCACGATGGCGATCACCAGCGTCAGGTAGCGCGTGTATTGGTTGAGCTTCTTGCGCCCGCTCTCGCCTTCCTTCTTCAGCGCCTCCCAGGAGGGAATCGCCGCCGTCATCAACTGGACGATGATCGAGGCCGAGATATAGGGCATGATGTTCAGGGCGAAGACCGTCATGCGGCCCAGCGCGCCACCCGTGAACATGTCGAACATGCCGAGGATGCCGCCGCCATGCTGGCGCAGCATCTCACCCATCACGGCCGCATCCACCCCTGGCACCGGGATATAGGTGCCAAGGCGATAGACGATCAGGGCGCCGAGCGTGAACCAGATGCGGTTCTTCAGCTCGGTCGCCTTCGAAAGCACGCCGAAATTCAGGCTGTTCGCGAGCTGATCCGTGGCCGACGCCATGCCCTAAACCTCCTGAGACCTGTCCATGCCGCCTGGCGAAGTCCCGCGGATCACTCCGCGGCGGCTTCCGCCGCCGGCGCAGCGGCCAGCACAGTGACCGTGCCGCCCGCCGCCTCGACCGCCGCGATGGCGGCCGCCGAAGCGCCGGAGACGGAGATCTTCACCGCGCGCTTGATCTCGCCCTGGCCGAGCAGACGCACGCCGGCAAACTTCTTGCCCTGGCGGACGATGCCGGCCTCGCGCAGCGCGGCCTCGGTGATCTCGGCATCGGCGGAGAGCTTGCCGGCCTCGATCGCCTTGTCCAGCGTGCCGATGTTCAGCGCCGTGTATTCCAGGCGGAAGATGTTCTTGAACCCGCGCTTCGGCAGACGCCGATAAATCGGGAGCTGACCACCCTCGAAGCCGTTCAGCGAGACGCCGGTGCGGGCCTTCTGGCCCTTCACGCCACGGCCGGAGGTCTTGCCCTTGCCGGAGCCGATGCCGCGACCGACGCGCTTGAACTTCGGCCGCGCGCCCTCGTTGTCACGCAATTCGTTGAGCTTCATGACCATGTCCTTTGAAGGAATGACCGCGTTGCCGCGATCAGCCCTCCACCTTGATGAGATGCGCCACCTTGCGGATCATGCCGCGCACCGCGGGCGTATCCTCCAGCTCGCGCGAGCGGTTGATCTTGTTCAGGCCGAGGCCGATCAGCGTCTCCTGCTGACCGGGCTTCTTCCCGTTGCCCGACGCGACCTGCGTCACCCGGACCGTCTTCTTCTCAGACATTGGCCACAGCCTCCGGCGCCGCCTCGGCGGCCCCATCCTTGCGCGGACCCATCAGGTCAGCGACCTTCTTGCCACGGCGGTTCGCCACGCTGCGCGGGCTGGTCGCCTGCGAGAGAGCGGCGAAGGTCGCCTTCACCATGTTGTGCGGGTTGGTCGAGCCGGTGCACTTCGCCACCACGTCGCCCATGCCCAGCGTCTCGAAGACGGCGCGCATCGGGCCGCCCGCGATGATGCCCGTACCGGCCGGGGCCGAACGCAGCACCACCTTGCCGGCGCCGAAGACGCCGACCACGTCGTGGTGGAGCGTGCGGCTCTCGCGCATCGGAACGCGGATCATGCCCTTCTTGGCGCGCTCGGTGGCCTTGCGGATCGCCTCCGGCACTTCACGCGCCTTGCCCGAACCCCAGCCCACGCGGCCCTTCTGGTCACCCACGACGACGAGGGCTGCAAAGCTGAAGCGACGGCCACCCTTCACCACCTTCGCGACGCGGTTGATCGTGACCAGCTTGTCCTGCAGCTCGTCACCCTGCTCCCGCTCGGGCTGGTTGCGGTTCTGGTCGCGGTCGCGGCCACGGCCACGCCCCCGGTTCTCGCCATCGCCGCCACTGCGCGGTTCACGTGCCATATTCGATCTCCCCGCGGCTCAGAAGGACAGGCCGCCCTCGCGGGCGGCCTCCGCCAGCGCCTTGACGCGGCCATGATAGAGGAAGGGCCCACGGTCAAAGACCACCGCGGAAACCCCGGCGGCGAGCGCACGCTCGGCCACCAGCTTGCCCACCGTGACGGCGGCGTCCTTGTCGGCGCCCGTCTTCAGGCTCGAACGAAGGTCCTTCTCCAGCGTCGAGGCGGCGGCGACGGTCCGGCCAGCGGCGTCGTCGATCACCTGGGCGTAGATGTGACGGCCCGAGCGGAAGACCGACAGGCGAGGACGGCCACCGCCCTTCACCTTGATCTGGTAGCGCAGGCGCGCCCGACGGCGATCCCGCAATGCGAGTTTGTCGGCCATTACTTCTTCTTCCCCTCCTTCCGGAGGATGGTTTCATTGTCGTACTTCACGCCCTTGCCCTTATAGGGCTCGGGGCCGCGATAGGCACGGATCTCGGCAGCCACCTGGCCGACCTTCTGCTTGTCCACGCCCTCGACCTTGATCGCGGTCGGGCGCTCGCAGCTGATCTTGATGCCGGCGGGAACCGGGTAGCGGATCTCATGGCTGTAGCCGAGGTTCAGCACCAGATCGTTGCCGACCACGGCCGCCTTGTAACCGGTGCCGGTGATTTCCATGGACTTCGAGAAGCCCGTGGAGACGCCCTGCACCATGCCCTCGACCAGGCTGCGCGTCGTGCCCCAGAGGGTGCGCTCACGCACGCTCTTGCCACGCGGCAGCACGGCCACTTCGTTCGCGCGGATGTCGAGATCCACCGCGTCCGTCAGGTCGAGCTTCAGCTCACCGAGCTTGCCCTTGGCCACCAGCGTGCGGCCGGCCAGCGAGAGCTGGACGCCGGCAGGCACGGGGACCGGATATTTACCAACGCGAGACATGCTGGCCCCCGATCAGAACACGCGGCAGAGGACTTCGCCGCCAACATTGGCAGCGCGGGCCTCGGCATCGCTCATCACGCCACGCGGCGTGGACAGAATGGAGATCCCGAGGCCGCTGTAGAACTTCGGCAGCTCCTTGATCTTGGAGTAGACGCGGCGGCCCGGCTTCGAGACGCGCTTGATCTCCTTGATGGCGGGCTCGCCCTCGGAATATTTCAGCTCGATCTCGATCTGGCTGACGCCGGCGCGCAGCTCCTCCACGCGCCAGGCGCGGATGTAGCCCTCGCGCTTCAGCACGTCGAGCACGTCGGTCTTCAGGCGCGAGGCCGGGGCGACGCAACGGGTCTGGCGGGCGCCATGGGCGTTGCGGATGCGGGTGAGCAGGTCACCCAAGGGGTCGGACATGGACATGGGCCAGGCTCCTTACCAGCTCGCCTTGACCACACCGGGGAGCTGGCCCTTGTTGGCCAGGTCCCGCAGCTGGTTGCGGCTGAGCTTGAACTTCCGGTAGTTGCCACGCGGGCGCCCGGTCAATTCGCAGCGCAGGCGGATGCGGTTCTTCGCACCGTTGCGCGGCATCTGCGCGAGCTTCAAGGTCGCCTCGAAGCGGTCCTCGATCGGCGTCTCGCGGTTCATCACGATCGCCTTCAGCGCGGCGCGCTTCTTGGCGTGCGCCGCGGTCAGCTTCTCGCGGCGCTTGTTCTTCTCGACAGAAGAGGTCTTGGCCATTTGGTCTGTGGTCCTCCGGAACCTGCCAGCCTCAAGCTGGCGGTTTTCCAATGATTCAGTTGACGAAGGGGAGATCGAAAGCCTTCAGCAGCGCCTTGGCTTCCTTGTCCGTCTTCGCCGTCGTGACGAACACGATGTCCATGCCGCGCACCTGATCAACCTTGTCGTAGTTGATCTCGGGGAACACGATCTGCTCCTTCAGGCCGAGCGCATAATTGCCACGACCGTCGAAGCCACGATTGCCGGGGATGCCGCGGAAGTCACGGACGCGCGGCAGCGCGATCGTGACCAGGCGGTCCAGGAACTCGTACATGCGGGCCTTGCGCAGCGTGACCTTGCAGCCGATCGCCTGGCCCTCGCGGATCTTGAAGCCCGCGATCGCCTTCTTGGCCCGCGTGCGCACCGGCTTCTGGCCGGCGATCATCGTCAGGTCCGCGACCGCGGCGTCGAGCTTCTTCTGGTCGCCGGCGGCTTCGCCCACGCCCATGTTGATCACGATCTTCTCGAGTTTCGGCACTTCCATCGGGTTCGTGTAGCCGAACTCGTCCTGCAGCTTCTTGCGGACGACCTCGTTGTACACGACCTGCAGGCGCGTCGGCTCGGACCAGGAGGCGGCAGCCGGGCCGGGGGCGGCCGGCACGGCCTCCACGCGGCGGTTGCTGACCTCGCCGGCCTCGGGCTTCTTCGCCGCGGGCTTGTTCTTGTTGCCGGGCGCGTTGCCCTTCTTCGTCCCGCTCATGCGTCGAGCACCTCACCAGAGCCCTTGGCCACGCGAACCTTCTTCCCATCCTCCAGGACGCGGAAGCCGACGCGGGTGGGCTTGTCCGTCTTCGGGTCAATCAGCGCCAGGTTGGACAGGTCGATCGTCGCCTCCTTGGAGACGATGCCACCGGTCTCGCCCACGCGCGTCTGCTTCGTGTGCTTCTTGACCAGGTTCACGCCCTGCACCACGGCGCGGTTTTCGGTCGGGATCACGCGCAGCACCTCGCCGCGCTTGCCCTTGTCGCGGCCCGAGAGCACGTGCACCCGGTCGCCCTTCTTGATCTTGGCGGCCATGATTACAGCACCTCCGGCGCCAGCGAGATGATCTTCATGAACTTGCGCGCGCGCAGCTCACGAACGACCGGCCCAAAGATACGGGTGCCGATCGGCTCGTTCGACTTGTTGATCAGCACGGCCGCATTGCGGTCGAAGCGGATCGCCGAGCCGTCCGGGCGGCGGACGGGATAGGAGGTGCGCACGATGACCGCGCGCTCGACCGAGCCCTTCTTCACCTTGCCGCGGGGAATGGCTTCCTGCACGGCGACGACGATGATGTCACCGACGGACGCCGTGCGGCGCTTCGAGCCACCCAGCACCTTGATGCACTGCACCCGGCGCGCGCCGCTGTTGTCAGCGACGTCGAGGTTGGATTCGACCGAGATCATGCCGCCGCTCCTTCACCGATCGGCGCGCCGTTGCGGGCGACGACCATCCAGGTCTTGCGCTTGCTGATCGGCGGGCACTCCTCGATGGAAACGAGGTCGCCCTCCTTGCAGAGGTTGGTTTCGTCATGCGCCGCGTACTTCTTCGAGCGGCGAATGAACTTCTTGTAGAGCGGATGCATCACGCGACGCTCGACCAAGACGGTGATCGTCTTGTCCATCTTGTCGCTGACAACCCGCCCGGTGAGGACTCGCTTCGGCATGGCCGGGGTCTCCTCTTCAGGCCTTGGCGGCCGCGCGCGAACGCTCGGCCAGGACGGTTTTCACACGGGCGATATCACGACGAACCGCCTGGATGCGGCCCGTCGCTTCCAGCTGCCCGGTGGCACGCTGGAAACGCAGGTTGAACTGCTCCTTCCGAAGGTCGAGCAGCAGGCCGCCCAACTCATCTTCCGTCTTGGTGCGGATGTCCACGATCTTGGTCATGACCTCAGGCCTCCGTCGCGCCGAGACGCGCGACAATCTTCGTGCGGATCGGCAGCTTCGCCGCACCGAGGGACAGCGCCTCACGCGCCGTGTCCACGGGGACGCCGTCGATCTCGAACATGATCCGGCCCGGCTTCACGCGGGACACCCAGAATTCCGGCGCGCCCTTGCCCGAACCCATGCGGACTTCCGCGGGCTTGGAGGAGACGGGCACATCCGGGAAGATGCGGATCCACACGCGGCCCTGGCGCTTCATCGCACGGGTGATCGCGCGGCGGGCCGCCTCGATCTGCCGCGCCGTCACGCGCTCAGGCTCCAGCGCCTTCAGGCCATAGCCGCCGAAGGACAGCGTGAAGCCGCCCTTGGCCACGCCCTTGATGCGGCCCTTATGGGCCTTCCGATACTTGGTTCGCTTCGGCTGCAACATGTCAGTTCACCTGTGTTACCGCTGGGGCGCTTGTTCTTGCGCGCGCTTGTCCTGCGCGCTCGGATCATGGGCCATGATCTCGCCCTTGAAGATCCAGACCTTCACACCGCAGGTGCCATAGGTCGTCTTCGCGGTCGCAACACCATAGTCGATGTCGGCGCGCAGCGTGTGCAGGGGCACGCGGCCCTCGCGATACCACTCCATGCGCGCGATCTCGGCGCCACCCAGGCGGCCGGAGCAGTTGATCCGGATGCCCAGCGCGCCCAGGCGCATGGCGGACTGCACGGCGCGCTTCATCGCGCGGCGGAAGGCCACGCGGCGCTCCAGCTGCTGCGCGATGCTTTCGGCCACCAGCACGCTGTCGAGCTCGGGCTTGCGGATTTCGAGGATGTTCAGCGACACCTCGGCGCCCGCCTTGACCGAAAGGTCCTTGCGCAGCGTGTCGATGTCCGCACCCTTCTTGCCGATGACGACACCGGGGCGGGCGGCGTGGATCGTCACGCGCGGCTTCTTCGCCGGGCGCTCGATCACCACCTTCGACACGCCGGCGGACTTCAGCTTGTCCTTCAGCGTCTCGCGCAGCTTCAGGTCGTCATGCAGCAGGCGCGCATAGTCGCGGCCGGCATACCAGCGGCTGTCCCAGGTGCGGTTGATGCCCAGGCGCAGGCCGATCGGATTGACTTTGTGACCCATGTTAAGCTGCCTTCGCTTCGCTGGACGCCGCCGGCGCCTGCTGTTCCGCGACCACGATCTTCAGGTGGCTGAACCACTTCTCGATGCGCGACGACTTGCCACGCCCGCGGGCCGCGAAGCGCTTCATCACGATCGAACGGCCCACCTCGGCGCGGGCCACCACAAGGCGGTCCACATCGAGCTGGTGGTTGTTCTCCGCATTGGCGATCGCGCTCTCGAGCGTCTTCTTCACCGTCTGCGCGATGCGGCGCTTGCTGAAGGTCAGCGTCGCGACGGCGTCCTGCGCCTTCGCGCCGCGGATCATCGCAGCCACCAGGTTGAGCTTCAGCGGGCTCACGCGGATGTTGTGCGTGATGGCCTGCGCTTCCGTGTCCGCGAGACCGCGGGCGTGTTTCGGCTTGCTCATGGGTTAGCCCCGCTTCGCCTTCTTGTCGGCCGAGTGACCCCCGAAGGTCCGCGTCGGCGAGAATTCGCCGAGCTTGTGGCCAACCATGTTCTCCGTGACCTGCACGGGCAGGAACTTCTTGCCGTTGTAGACCCCGAAGGTGAGGCCCACGAACTGCGGCAGGATCGTGCTCCGGCGCGACCAGGTCTTGATCAGCTCATTGCGGGTGGAGCCGCGAGCGGCCTCCGCCTTGGTGAGCAGGTAGCCGTCCACGAACGGCCCTTTCCATACACTGCGCGGCATCGCGATCAGCCCTTCGTCGCGTTGCGGCGGCGCACGATATTGCGATCCGTCCGCTTGTTGTTGCGCGTCTTCGCACCCTTGGTCGGCTTGCCCCACGGCGTCACCGGATGGCGACCACCGGAGGTCCGGCCCTCACCACCACCATGCGGGTGGTCGACGGGGTTCATGGTCACGCCGCGGTTATGCGGCTTGCGACCCAGCCAGCGGCTGCGACCCGCCTTGCCCAGATCCTGGTTGCTGTTGTCCGGGTTGGACACGGCACCGATGCTGGCCACGCACTCGCTGCGCACGGTGCGCAGCTCGCCCGACATGAGCTTGACCTGCGCGAGGCCGGCATCCTTGCCGACCAGCTGCGCGAAGGTGCCGGCGGAACGCGCCACCTTGGCGCCCGCGCCCGGCTTCAGCTCGATGTTGTGGATCACCGTGCCGACCGGGATCGCACCCAGCGGCATGGCGTTGCCCGGCTTGATGTCGGCCTTGTCGGACGCGATCACCGTGTCGCCCACCTTCAGGCGCTGCGGCGCCAGGATGTAGGCGATCTCGTTGTTCGTGTACTTGATCAGCGCGATGAAGGCGGTGCGGTTCGGATCATACTCGATCCGCTCCACCGTCGCCGGCACGCCCCAATTGGCGCGGCGCTTGAAGTCCACGATGCGGTAGGACTGCTTGTGGCCGCCCCCACGGAACCGCACGGTGATGCGCCCATGGTTGTTGCGGCCGCCGGAGTGGCTCTTGCCCTCCGTCAGCCCCTTGACCGGCTTGCCCTTCCACAGGGCGGAGCGGTCGATCAGAACCGTGCCGCGGAGGCTCGGCGTCGTCGGGTTGAAGTTCTTGAGCGACATCGCTTAGCTGAGCCCCGTGGTCAGATCGATGCTCTGGCCATCGGCCAGGCGCACCATCGCCTTCTTCCAATCCGAGCGCTGGCCAGGACGGCCCTTGAAGCGCTTGGCCTTGCCCTTCATGACCAGCGTGTTCACCGCGAGCACGCTCACGCCGAACAGCCCCTCGACCGCCTGCTTGATCTCAGGCTTGGAGGCATCCATCGCGACGCGGAAGGCATACTGGCCCTTCTCGCTCATCACGGTCGCCTTCTCGGTCACGAGCGGCGAGAGGATGCACTGGTACATCCGCTCGGCGCTGATCTTCGGCGCAGCCTTCGGCTTGCTGATGGAAGCACTCATGCCAGGCGCTCCTTCAGGGCTTCGACGCCGGCGCGGGTGACCACGAGAACGTCATGGTTGAGGATGTCGTACACATTCGCACCCGCCGTCGGCAGGGCGTCCATGCCCGGGATGTTGCGCAGCACGCGCGCGAAGTGATCATTCACCTCGGCGTCGATCACCAGCGCCTTCGTCCAGCCCAGCGCCTTGACCTGCTTGGCCATGGCGGCGGTCTTGGCCGTCTGGTCGGCCGTCGCGGCGTCGAGCACCACGAGCTTGCCGTCCTTGGCCTTCTGGCTGAGGGCGGAGATCAGGCCCAGGCGACGGACCTTCTTGTTCAGGCTGTAGCCATGGTCGCGCACGACCGGGCCATGCACCACGCCGCCCTTGCGGAACTGCGGGGCGCGCAGCGAGCCCTGGCGGGCCGAGCCCGTGCCCTTCTGGCGATAGGGCTTCTTGGTCGTACCCGAAACCTCGCCCATGCCCTTGGCCTTGTGGGTGCCGGCGCGGCGCTTGGCCAGCTGCCAGTGAACCACGCGGGCCATGATGTCGGCCCGGGGAGCGGCGGCGAAGATCTCGTCCGGCAGCTCGGCCTGGCCGGCCGGCGCATTGTCCAGAGTGATGACGGAAACTTGCATGGACCTGACCTCAGACCGTCGCAGTGGGGAACGGCGCATCGGCCGGCCGCGCGCGCTTCACGGCGTCACGCACCAGCACATAGCCGCCGGCGGAGCCCGGGATGGAGCCCTTGATGAGCAGCAGGCCGCGCTCCGCATCGTGACCGGCGATCACGAGGTTCTGCGTGGTGATGCGCTCGACGCCGAGATGGCCCGCCATCTTCTTGTTCTTGAAGGTCTTGCCCGGATCCTGGCGGTTGCCGGTGGAGCCGTGCGAGCGGTGGCTGATGGACACGCCGTGCGAGGCCTCGAGGCCCGCGAAGTTCCAGCGCTTCATCGCGCCCGCGAAGCCCTTGCCCTTCGAGGTGCCCGTGACATCGACCTTCTGGCCTGCCACGAAATGGGCGACCGTCAGCGCCGTGCCAGGCTCGACGAGGGCGGCCGGGTCCACGCGGAACTCCGTCACCTTCAGCGGCGCTTCGACGCCAGCCTTGGCGAAGTGGCCGCGATTGGCCTTGGAGACGTTCTTGGCCTTCGCCTTGCCGATGCCGACCTGGAGGGCGGTGTAGCCATCCTTCTCGGCCGTGCGCTGCGCCACGACGCGGACGGCGTCGAGGTGGAGCACGGTCACCGGCGTGGTGGTGCCATCATCATTGAAAAGACGGGTCATGCCGAGCTTGCGCGCGATCAACCCGGTACGGACCTGGGTGGCCATGATTCCGTCCTCAGATCTTGATCTCGACGTCCACGCCGGAGGCGAGGTCGAGCTTCATCAGCGCGTCCACGGTCTGCGGGGTGGGGTCGACGATGTCGAGAAGCCGGCGATGCGTCCGAATCTCGAACTGCTCGCGGCTCTTCTTGTCCACGTGAGGCGAGCGGTTCACCGTGAAACGCTCGATCTGCGTCGGCAGCGGGATCGGACCCCGCACGCGCGCACCGGTCCGCTTCGCGGTCTGCACGATCTCCCGCGTGCTGCCATCCAGCACGCGGTGATCGAACGCCTTGAGGCGGATGCGGATATTTTGGCTGTCCATGGTGGGTGGCCCGCTTACTTCGCGATGCTGGCGACGACGCCGGCGCCGACGGTGCGGCCACCTTCGCGGATCGCGAAGCGCAGGCCCTCATCCATCGCGATCGGCGCGATCAGCTCGACATCCATCGAGACATTGTCGCCC